>NZ_CM001486.1:2441452-2540159 GCF_000262445.1 Thermoanaerobacter siderophilus SR4 | reverse complement strand
AAATACTTTGAAAGCATAGGTTATAAGAGTTTATCCCAAAGATATCTAATTGTACACAATTCCTAATGAACCGCCGTATACCGAACGGTACGTACGGTGGTGTGAGAGGACGCTGAATAAAATAATTATTCAGCTCCTACTCGATTTTAATGAGGGCTCATGGTAAGCTTGTGCAATTTACCTCTTTTGATGTATAATGTATAATATAAAAGAAATATAAATTGGGGGATAGTAACTTGGAAAGGGAGCTTAGACTTGGGATAATGGGAGGCACTTTTGACCCTATTCATTATGGCCATTTAGTTACTGCTGAAGCGGTAAGGTCTGAATTTAAATTGGACAAAGTGATTTTTGTTCCAGCAGGTAACCCGCCTCATAAAGTAAAGCGAAAGGTGACAGATAAAAAACATCGTTATTTAATGACTATACTTGCTACAATAACTAATCCTTTTTTTGAGGTATCGACGATTGAAATTGACAGAGAAGGGTATACTTATACTATTGATACTATCAAAGAGTTTAAAAAAATTTATGGGGAAAGTACGCAACTTTATTTTATAACAGGAGCAGATGCTGTTTTAGAAATTTTGACTTGGAAAAGCGCGGATGAGCTTCTGAAAATGTGTAATTTTGTTGCTGCAACTAGGCCAGGAGTTGAAGGTAGTAAAATAGATGAAGAATTAAAAAAAATTAGAAAACTTTATGGAAATGTCATTTACAAAGTGACTGTTCCCTCTTTGGCTATCTCCTCAACTGATATAAGGGAAAGAGTAGCAGGGGGACGACCTATAAAGTATTTGTTGCCGGAGTCTGTTGAAAGATATATTCAAAAATACGGTTTATACAAAGAGGATGACGAAAATGGGGTATGACATAGAATTTTTTAAAAAGAGATTAAAAGAGTTATTAGATGAAAAAAGATTTAAACACTCTATTGGAGTAATGGAAACCGCAATGCATCTTGCAATAAAATATGGAGCTGATGTCGAAAAGGCACAAGTAGCAGGATTATTGCATGATTGCGCTAAAAGCTATTCTGATGATGACCTTTTAAAACTTGCTAAAAAATATAGAATTGAGCTAGATGAGATTTTAATTCATGCGCCTTTTCTTTTACACGGTCCTATAGGTGCACATTTGGTAGAAGAAATTTTTGGAATAAAAGATCAAGAAATAAAAAGGGCAATTGCTCTTCATACTACTGGTGATGTCAATATGAGCCTTTTGGATGAAGTAGTATTTCTTGCGGATTATATAGAGCCTAATAGAGATTTTAAAGGAGTAGAGGAATTAAGGCGATTAGCTGAGGAAAATTTAGACCTTGCTTTGTTAAAGTCTTTTGATAGTACAATTTGTTATGTTTTAGAGAGGGGACTACTTCTTTATGAGAAAACAATAAAAGCTCGAAATCATATTCTTTTGAAACTTGGGAGTGGAGGTAAATGAAAAAATTTATAAAGATTGTATCAATGTTATTGTTGCTGAGTTTATTATCTGTAGGAGTAGGAGGATATATCTATTTAAAGTCTTTGAACCCCTTAGATGTTTCTTTGATGAATAAAAATAGTGAAAACAAAAATTCAGAGGCAATTCAGAAAATAAATATATTGGTTTTGGGAGTTGATGAAACATCGCCAACAGATCCAAGGCGTTCTGATACTATGATATTATTATCTTATAATCCTAAAACTAACAAAGCTTATATTTTATCTATTCCCAGAGATACAATGATTAAACTTGACAAATATGGGACACAAAAGATAAATGCTGCCTATCCCATAGGTGGACCTCAACTGGCGATGGATATGGTGTCACAGCTTATTGGAGAGCCCGTTGATTATTATGTAAAGATTGGATATGAAGGTTTTAAACAATTAGTAGACGATTTAGGCGGAGTAGAGATGAACGTACCGATGGACATGAATTATGATGACAATGCAGGGAATCTTCATATTCATTTAAAAAAAGGTGTTCAACTTTTGGATGGAGAGAAGGCTTTACAGTTGGTGAGATTTAGACATGGGTATGCAGAACAGGATTTAGAAAGGGTCAAAGTCCAAAGGGAATTTTTATTAGCGATGTTTCAAAAAGCTAAAGACCCTAGTACTTTGTTAAAAATTCATCGTATATTAAAAACCATAAATCAATACGTAGAAACAAACATACCACCTACTACTATGTTAAAGTATGCAGATTATCTTTTAAAACTTGACAAAGACAATATAAAAGCAGCTACTGTGCCTGGTACTCCTCAGTACATTGATGGGGTTGCTTATTATATCACAGATCCACAAGAAGTATTACAATTTATGGATAATTTAAATGATGAAAGAGATGATACTGCTATCGCAGCTAATAAAAAAGACATAAAAATAGAAGTTTTAAATGGCGGTGGTATACCAGGAGCTGCTACAAAGACTGCTGATTTGTTAAAACAACAAGGGTATGATGTAGTGAAGATAGGAAATGTAATAGGTACCACTTACAACACTACTCAGATAATCAATAGGACTGATGATAAAAAAATAGTAGAAGATCTGAAGAAAATTTTAAAAAACGCTATTGTAGTGGAAGATACGAATGGAGACAGTAATGTTGATATAACTATAATTTTAGGGAAAAACATATAAAATGGAGGGTGATTTAGTGATAGACGGAAAAGATAAGGTGTCTAAAATTTATAAAGTTTTAGAAGACAAAAAAGCTTATGATATAAAGATCTTGTATATAGGAGATTTAACGATTGTCGCAGATTATTTTGTTATTGCCACTGGCAGTTCGGATACTCACGTCAAAGCATTGACAGACGAAATTGAAAAAAACTTATGGAAGACGGCGTTTTTGTTGATCATATTGAGGGTTACAATTGGGGCAAGTGGATTTTGATGGATTATGGAGATGTAATAGTTCACATATTTCAACAACCCGAAAGGGAATTTTATAATTTAGAAAGATTGTGGGCAGATGCAAAGGAAATAGTGCTTGACAACCGCATTTAAGGTATGTATAATAACGTTAATAAATTTTTAATGCTGTTATCTCTTGTGTCATTTTTTACTCTCTACCGCATATATTTAATATTGTATGATTAGGGGGATTCAAAGCCAATGGGAACACATCCTATCTTAAAAAGCATGATCCCAGTACTGGAAGGTATAGCTAATACATTTGGCAAAAATTGCGAAGTGGCATTACATGACTTTTCTTCCCCACAAAATCCTATCATTGCGATCATAAATCCCCATGTTACGGGAAGAGAAGTGGGGGCTCCATTGCCTGAGGCTATATTAAAAGTATTGAAATCAGATAATATTGAGAATTTAATAAATTATAAAAACAAGAGCAATGATGGAAAAATTTTGAAGTCGTCCGCGATTTTTATAAAAGATGAAAATGGCAAGCCCATTGGGTGCCTTACAATTAATATCGATATTTCAGAATTTATTATGGTGAAAAATACCTTATCAGAATTCTGTGAAGTAGCTGATACTACAGAAGAAAATAGAGAAAGTTATACGGGCAGTGTAAGTGATGTTTTGGAAAGCATTGTGAATACTACATTAGAGAATTATGGTAAACCTGTAAATTTTATGACAAAAGAAGAAAAGGTTCAGATAGTGAAAATGTTAGATGCAAAAGGGACTTTCTTAATAAGGGGCGCTGTGGATTACGTAGCAAAAATACTCTGTGTTTCCAGATATACTATATATAATTATTTGGATGAAATAAGGGTAGGAGAGGATTTTGGTAAATATTAGTCTGTTTTCCTTTACAAATATTTGATTTTATGATATAATAAAAATAAATTGAAAATTAAATAAAATGCTAAACGCTGAATTCGTAAAGAAGCGGGGGAACCACTTTCTGGGGTGAATCCATCTTTTAAAAGATGGTAGGGTTATCTTTCGACCCGAACCCGTCAGCTAACCTCGTAAGCGTTGAAAGAGGAGGATGATAGCATTGGTGTCTTTTTGGGTTTTTACAGACACCGAAGGTTAAAGCTATAGATTTCCCTCTATAGCTTTTTCATTTCTTTAAAAGGGGGTAGTAAAAATGAAACAACTCTCTTTTGCAGTAATTGGAGCTGGGAATGGGGGTCAAGCGATAGCGGGGCATCTCGCTTTAAAAGGCTATAAAGTTAATTTGTACAATAGAACCTATCAAAAATTACTTCCTATTATAGAAAAAGGTGGAATTGAATTAGAAGGAGAAGTAGAAGGGTTTGGCAAGTTAAATGTGATAACTGATGACATGGAGAAAGCTATTAAAGATGTTGATATAGTTTTAGTTGTAGTTCCTGCTTCTGCCCATTATAAAATTGCCGAAGACATGCTGCCATATCTTAGGGATGGTCAAATAATTGTATTAAACCCTGGGAGAACTGGTGGTGCTTTAGAGTTTCATAATGTTACAAGAAAAAGAGAAGATTTAGATGTAGTTATTGCAGAAACAGATACTTTTATATACGCCTGCAGGTCTTCCATGGGAAGAGCTAAAATATACAAAATAAAAGAAGTAGTGTCTGTTGCTGCAATACCTAAAGAAAAAACAGAAATAGTGGTGGAAACACTTAATACTGCATTTTCTCAGTTTATTCCGGCGCAAAATGTTCTTGAAACGAGTCTTAACAATTTTGGAGCTGTTTTTCATCCCACCCCTACTCTTTTGAATGCAGCGAGAATAGAAACTACTAAAGGGAATTTTGAATATTATCGGGAAGGCATTTCTCCTTCTGTTGCAAAGATATTGGAAAAAATAGATAATGAGAGAATGATGGTGGCAAAAGCTCTGGGCGTAAATACTATTTCCGCTAAAAGATGGCTAAAAGAAAGTTATAATGCGGAAGGAGAAAATCTATATGAGGCAATTCAAAATACAAAAGCTTATGTTGGTTTATTAGCTCCTCAAACATTAGATTGTCGTTATATATTTGAAGATGTTCCTATGAGTTTAGTGCCTATGTCTTCTATAGGGAAAGAAATAGGCATTAAGACCCCCACTATTGATGCTGTTATACATCTTGCTTCAGTTATGCACGGAAAAGATTATTGGAAAGTTGGAAGAACGGCTGAAAAGCTTGGCATACAAGGTATGACAGTTGAAGAAATTATAGAATTGGTTGAAGGGAAAAGAAAGGAGGTAACGATAGCATGAAAAAGTTAATTGTAGCGGCAGCGATAGGTAATTGCGTCCATGTAGCAGGTGTGTATAACTTTTTGAGATTTGCAGAACAGCAAGGTTATGAGACTGTATTTTTAGGTCCTGCAGTTCCTATTAAAAAATTGATTGAAGCTGTTAAAGAACATAAGCCGGAGATTGTAGGAGTAAGCTTTAGACTAACTCCTTCAGCTCTTGAAAAACTTTTAGAAGAACTCAAGAGGGAAATAGAAGTAAATAATTTGCAACATATAAAATGGGTATTTGGAGGGACAGAGCCTACTGCAGAAGTAGCTCGTAAATCAGGAATATTTGCAGCAGTTTTTGATGGTAAAAATGGCGATGAAGCTACAATTAATTTCTTAAGAGGAGGAAGTTCAAACCATAGACAAAGAGTTTTTGCTGATACATTAATTGGAAGAATAGAAGATAAATATCCTTATCCTATAATAAGGCATCACTTTGGGCTTCCTTCATTGGAGGACACTATAGAAGGAGTTAAGAAGATAGCAGAAGCAGAAGTTTTAGATGTAATTTCTATAGCACCAGACCAAAATGCTCAAGAGCACTTCTTTGATAAGAAATATGACAAATCTTTGGACGGAGCAGGCGGTGTTCCTATAAGAAAGAAAGAAGACTTAATAAGAATATATGAGGCTTCAAGAAGAGGTAACTATCCTCTTCTCAGATGTTACAGTGGTACAAATGATGTTTTCAAGATGGCAGAGATGCTTCTAGAGACTATCCATAACGCTTGGGCAGCGATTCCCCTTTGCTGGTATAATGTATTGGACGGCAGAGGACCAAGGGATGTAAATACTTCCATAAGAGAAAATCAGCAGCTTATGAAATGGCACGCTGAAAAAGGAGTACCTGTAGAAGTAAACGAAGCACATCATTGGAGCTTGAGAGATGCTCACGACGTAATTGGAGTAACAATGGCTTATCTTGCAGCATATAATGCCAAAAAGATGGGAGTAAGAGACTATGTAGCTCAGTTTATGTTTAATGTACCTGCTTCTATTTCACCAAAAATGGATTTGGCAAAGATGTTAGCTAAGATAGAATTGATAGAAGAATTACAAGATGAAAATTTCAGAGTTATAAGGCAGGCAAGGGCTGGGCTTGCAAGTTTCCCTTCCGACCTTTTAGAAGCTAAAGGACAATTGGCTTCCAGTGCCTATCTCTCCATGGCTATAAAGCCTCATATCTATCATGTGGTAGGCTACTGTGAAGCTCATCATGCTGCAACGCCAGAAGATATAATTGAAAGCGTTAAAATAGTAAAAGCCGTGATAAAAAACTCTATGTTTGGAATGCCTGATTTGACTCAGGATAAAGAAGTAATTCAAAGAAAAGAACAGTTAAAGAAAGAGACAAGGATTTTATTGGAAGCGATAAAGAGTTTAGCGCCTCACAGTCCTGATCCACTTTCTGATCCAGACGTATTAGCATTGGCGATAAAGATTGGTCTATTAGATGCACCACATCTCAAGGGTAACAAGTATGCAAAAGGAGAATTGCAGACCAAAGTAATAGATGGTGCATGTTATGCTTATGACTATGAGAAGCATAGAATAATACCTGAACAAGAAAGGGTAGAAAAGATTTTACGTGAATATGAAAGATTAGTTATAACAGTATAAAATTTAGGAACGTAAGATCTATTCTTACGTTCCTTATTCAATTTTCTTTAAATATATATGAAGGGGAGGAATGATAATCAAATGTGTGGATTGGCAGGAATTATAGGAACTGGTGATAAGAGCAAAGTACAAAGGATGCTTGATAAAATACGACATCGTGGCCCGGATGAGTCAGGTATTTTTGCAGATGAAAATATTACATTAGGCCATAATAGGTTGACGATAATTGACCTTTATCATGGACGCCAACCTATAAAAAACGAAGATGGCAGGTATTGGCTTATTTATAATGGAGAAATTTACAATTACCAATTATTGCGTAAAGAGTTAAAAAACCATATTTTTTCCACAGATACTGATAGCGAAGTAATAATTCATTTGTCTGAAGAACTAGGTAAAAATTGTGTTAACTATATTGATGGAATGTTTGCTTTAGTTATTTATGACTCTAAAAAAAAGACCATATTTATTGCTCGCGATCCGTTAGGAATAAAGCCATTGTATTATGGTAAAACAAAAGAAGGTTATTTTGCCTTTGCTTCGGAGATTAAAGCACTTCAGGAAGTAACTGATGATATAAATGAATTTCCTAATGGATATATTTATACAACTGAAAATGGATTTGAGAGATATTATTCAATTCCACAGGATCCGATGTATTTTGCAGATGTTGATAATATTATTAATGGATTAAGGCTTAGATTAGAGGATTCAGTAAGAAAAAGGTTGATTGCTGATGTGCCTGTTGGAGTATTTTTAAGTGGCGGATTGGATAGCAGCCTTATAGCAGCAATAGCAGCAAAATACAAAAATCCCCTTCACTCATTTGCAGTAGGTGTCGAAGGAAGTAATGACTTAAAGAATGCAAGAGTTGTTGCTGATTATGTAGGTACGATTCACCATGAATTTATTTATACAGAGGAGGACATAAAAAAAGTTTTACCCAAAGTTATATATCATCTTGAATCCTGTGATCCAGCCTTAGTCAGAAGTGCTGTTGCAACATATTTTGTATCAAAACTTGCAAGCAATTACGTAAAAGTTATTCTTTCGGGAGAAGGTGCTGATGAGTTGTTTAGCGGATACCATTACCTCAAAAATTATACAAATCCTTGGAAATTACAATCCGAATTAAAATATATAACTCGAAATTTGCATAATACAAATCTTCAAAGAGTTGACAGAATGACAATGGCACATTCCATTGAGGGACGTGTACCGTTTTTAGATATAGAAGTGTTACGGTACGCATTTAAAATAACACCGTCATTTAAAATTAACGGCCGAGAAAAAACCGAAAAGTGGATACTTAGAAAGCTTGCAGAAAATTATTTACCAGAATCAATTGTATGGAGAAGAAAAGAAAAATTTGCAATAGGAACTGGTACATCTGAAATATTAAATAAAATAGCCGAATCAGAAATTAGTGATGCAGAGTATATAAAAAATAGATTCCTACCTAACGGTTTTGAAATAAAGTCTAAAGAAGAGTTGTATTATTTTAAAATTTTAAAAAGATTTTTTAATGTTGATTCTTTTATAAAGGACATGGGAAGAAGTAGAAGTCTCAATGACAACCAAATATATGCATAAAAAGAGGGCATTCTGCCCTTTTTTTAAATCAATATTTTGAGAAAATATATTTCTTTCTATTTCTAATTTTCCGTCTTCTCCAAAGGATAAAAGCTATTCCTAAAATTGTTGTTCCAGTAATGAATCTTACAGGGTTAGTATACATTGTATTTTTTACCCCAGAAGATTGTACATCCATATAATAATTTCCCCAAAAGTTTTTATAAACAGATTCGGTTGCAATAAGAGGATTTGTGCCTATTTCCTTTTCATTTAAAGTGTATTTAATGTATCCTAATGTATCTCCTTTATTTATTGGCGCTTTTATGTTTTTATTTAGTATTATTTGAGTTTCTATAGAATTTTCTTGCCCTTTAGGGACTTCATAGTAAAAGTCTTCTTTTGCAATAAGAGGAAGTTTAAAGTGAGATTTTCCCAAGTCGATATAAGTTACTACCTCACCTTTTTCTGTTTTTTTCACTAAAGTAAAGTTTTGAAATCCGTAGTCTAAAAGCTTTATAGTATCTGTCCAGATATTTGTTCCTTGGTCTCCCATTATGACGGATATAAGTCTGTGGCCGTCTCTTGTTGCAGAAGCTACTAAAACTTGACCTGCTGCAACCGTGTATCCTGTTTTTACTCCATCGGCGCCTTCATAGTGAAAACTTGAAGGTTTAATTAAGCGGTTGCTTAACCATAGATCTCTTACTTTATCAAACTTATTAGTAGGGGGAATTTGATAATGTATTGTAGTTACTATTTTTCTAAATTCAGGATTTTGCATTGCATACCTTGCTATTAATGCCATATCATAAGGGGTCGAATAATGATTTTCATCAGGAAGACCATTTGGATTTACAAAATGGCTATCATAAGCTCCAATTTCTTTAGCTTTTTCATTCATCATTTTAGCAAAGTTTTCTATGCTCCCACCAATGTGTTCAGCAATTGCTATTGCTGCATCATTGGCAGATTCTAACAAAAGCGCATAAAGTAATTGCTCTAACGTAAGTTGTTCACCAGGAGAAAGAAATATGGAATTTCCATCTATTTTTGTAACATTATCGCTTGCAGTTACAATATCGTTTAAGTTTCCCTTTTCTATAGCAATAATTGCAGTAAGAATTTTAGTTGTGCTTGCGGGGTACATTCTTTTGTGCATATTTTTGTCATACAATACTTGACCTGTTGTAAAATCCATTAAAACTGCAGTTGGGCCTACGATTTCGGGCGGTGGCGGTACGTTAGCGTATATAGGAGTTATTTGAGCTACTAAAATAAAGAGTGTAAGTAAACAAGCTATTATCTTTTTCATTGCCATGCCTCCAATTTATGCTCATACCTAAAGTATACCAAAAAAATGTGAAAAATAAAAAGGAATTTTTTAATTCATGTAGAAATAAATAAAGGAAGCTGTAAAAAGAGGTGTTAGTATGCCTTATTTTTCAAAAAAGCAGCAATATGCTATAGTTGCTATATTATGCTTTATATTGGCATTTTCAGGATATGTAATTTACAAAAATTATAAATTAAAAAATGAATTTGTCGTCAATGCAAGCAATGAGAGTGTGCCAGTGGAAAGAATTGTAGAGAGTGAAGAGAACAAAGAAAAGCCTTTGGAAATAAAAGTATATGTAACAGGATTAGTAAAAAATCCAGGAGTCTACACTATGAAAGAAGGAGAAAGGATTATAGATGCTATAAATAAAGCAGGAGGACCTTTGGAAGAAGCAGACCTCACAAATATAAATCTCGCGCAAAAAGTTAAGGATGAACAAATGATAATAGTTCCAAAAAAGGGTGAAACAAATAATATTTCTCCTACTAGTACAATACAGAAAAATGAAAAAATAAATATAAATACTGCGACTAAAGAAGAATTGCAAACTTTGCCAGGAATAGGACCTGTGACGGCTGAAAGGATAATCGAATTTAGAGAAAATAAAGGTTCTTTTAAAAAAATTGAAGACATAATGAATGTTCCGAGAATAGGTCCTAAAATGTTTGAACAGATAAAAGACAAGATTACTGTGGACTAGTTAATGTTAAATAGTTCCATGTAGAACAAAAAATGCTATATTAAATGAGGGGTTTTATGAAAAAGTTGATAGCTATTATAATTGGGAGTATATTTTTATTTAATTTTATACTAGTACCAGCGCAAAGTGATACTTCTTCGGATTTTGATAAGGCGAAGGAGGAGGAACAAAAACTTGTATTAGAGCTATTAAATCTTGAGGTAGAAAGGCTTAAAACCCAAAAGTCTTTAGAAGATTTAGCAATAGAGATTGAAAATTTAACTGTAGCTATTCAGGAAAAATCTAAAGAAATACAAATGGTAGATAAAGACATAGAAAAGGAAAAAGAAATAATAAAGACTTGGTTTAGGTTTTTGTATATGGATGGAACAAATGCTATATTATCACTTCTGCTTATGTCACAAAATTCCAGCGAATTATTGCATAGGCTTATTTACATAGACATTGTAACCAATTATTTTTACAATAAACTAGAAAATTTAAATAAGCTTGTAAACTATAAAAGAGAAGAGGAAAATAGATTAACCTCTCAAAGATTGCAGCTTATAGAAAAACAAAAAGAACAAATAGAATTGCTAAAAAAAATAGACGAATTAAAGTTAGCTAAAAGCCAAATGTTAGAAGAGATAAAAAAGAAAATTGCCAATTATCAAAAAATATTTGCAATGGCTGATAATTTGGACAAAATGTTTCCTTCTTTAGATTATTTATTAAGCCACCTTTCTCAATTTCCATGGGATACTTTGGAGTATAAGGATTTGAGTTTTTCCTTTTTTAGCGTATCAGCTTCTTTTACTGATGTTGATGTAACAAAGATGATACGCTCTTACAGTGACAAGTTAAAAGATGTAACAGTATCTTTTAGTAGAGAAAGTTTTGAAATAAAAGATGATGATTCATACACTTTAAAAGGCAATTTTGCGATAGAAGATAACAAAATTAAATTGTTAATAAATTCTCTAAATATAGGAGATATAAAAATTGGCGGCCAGTTGCTTCAAAAAATTCTTTATGGCTATGACACGACTATAAACATTAAAATTCCTGTTGAAGGATTTAAATTAAAAAAGGTGGAGGCAGAAAAAGGCTATGTAAAGTTTACTTTAGAAAAATAGTTTTTTATAAAACTTCTTTTTTAGAATGGGCAATTCTGGCACAAGCCGCGGCGATTATTGCAGCTACTAAGTCATCAATAAAAGTATTACACTTTTTTTCTTTATCTTCATTAAGTTTTCCTATTATGCCGGGTTTTACTTTATCAAGATATCCAAAATTAGTAAGACCTATAGAACCATAAACATTTGTAATGCTTAAGGCTAAAATTTCGTCAATGCCGTATAAGGGTTCATCTTTTTTTAAAATGGACAAAAGAGGTTCTTCTAACATGTCTTTTTCTGCTAATTTGTCTAAAGCGATTCCTGTCAAGATTGCATTTTGAACTTCCCTTTTCTCAAGTACATGATGTAAATTTTCTATACATTCCTCTATTGTTAAATCATCATAATACTTTTTTTGTAAGTCTAATACTAATACTGCCATATCTTCTAAAGTAACTCCTCTTTCTTCTAAAAGGTTTATAGCAATATCTTTCATTTTAACAGCTCCTTTTTTAAGTTTATAGTATGATTATATCACAAATTTTTGATGAAATACTTCTTTGTTGAAAAAACACTTCAATTAAAGTATAATCAAAATAGTTTAAACTTATGAAGAGGTGATAAGATGAGTGAAGTGAGAGTAAGATTTGCTCCAAGTCCTACAGGGAGTTTACATATAGGCGGTGCCAGAACTGCTCTCTTTAATTGGCTTTTTGCAAGGCACAATGGAGGAAAATTTATTTTAAGGGTGGACGATACTGACCTACAAAGGTCTACAGAAGAATCTATGAAAGGAATACTTGAAGGACTTAGATGGTTAGGTATTGATTGGGATGAAGGACCTATTTACCAATCGCAAAGGATAGAAGAATATAGAAAATTTGCAAATAAATTATTAGAGGAAGGAAAGGCTTACTACTGTTTTTGCACAAAAGAAGAGTTAGAGGAAATGAGAAAACAGGCAGAAAAAGAAGGTAGGCCTCCAATGTATACGGGAAAATGTAGAAATTTGACCAAAGAGCAAATAGAGGAGCATTTAAGGCAAGGGAGAAAACCTGTAATAAGGTTAAAAGTGCCTCAACAAGGGAAGACAGTAGTTCACGACGTAATAAGAGGGGATGTAGAGTTTGATAATTCCACCTTTGATGACTTTATAATTATGAAATCAGACAATATGCCTACTTATAATTTTGCTACTGTGGTGGATGATTACCAAATGGGAATAACTCATGTTATACGGGCAGAGGAACATTTGTCAAATACTCCAAAGCAAATATTAATTTATGAGGCTTTAGGCGTAGAAATTCCTCAATTTGCCCATGTGTCTATGGTTTTAGCTCCTGATAGGAGTAAACTTAGTAAAAGACATGGAGCGACTTCTGTGCAGGAGTTTAGAGACCAGGGGTATCTTCCTGAAGCAATTGTAAATTATATAACCTTGCTGGGATGGATGCCAAAAGATGGGGAAGAAATTTTTGATGTGTCAAAAAGCATAAAAGAATTTACTTTAGAAAGGGTATCAAAAAATCCAGCTGTTTACGATGTACAAAAGCTGACTTGGATAAACGGCCATTACATAAGGAATTATGATCTAGATAAATTAACTGAAGCAGTTATCCCATTTCTGAAAGCTAAAAACTTAATTAGGGAGGATTTCGATTATGATTATATCAAAAAAATAGTAAGTGCAGTAAGAGAAAGGGAAAAAACTCTTGTGGATATAGCTGATGCCATGAGCTATTATTTTACAGAAGTTAACGAATATGAGGAAAAAGGAGTTAAAAAGTATTTTACTAAAGAAAAAGTTGTGGATATCCTAAAAAAAGCAGTAGTGACTTTAAAAGAAATCGAGCCTTTTAATAAATTTACAACTGAGGAAGCCTATCGCAAACTTGTGGAGGAATTGCAAATATCCAGTGGTGAACTTTTCCATCCTACGAGATTAGCTATTTCGGGTAGAACTTTTGGACCAGGACTATTTGACATAATGGAACTTTTGGGAAAAGAAAGAACTATAGAGAGAATTGAAAAAGCCATAGATTTTATTGAAAAGATGAGGAAATAACAAAAATATTGCCATAGTGTATAATTTTTACTACTATAGACAATAGTATTACCCTTATAAGGGTGATACTATTATTTTAACCCATGAAAGGGTGATACCACGTGTATACAGTGATAACAGGCGACATAATTGGTTCAAGAAAACTGTTGGCAAAGGGGATTAAATTCCATCGCAAGATATAAAGAGTTAGATGATAAAAATTTTGCAGAATACTATTTAATAGGGACAATGAGTAGCATGCTTATAGCTATTTTTGGAGGTTTACTGATAAAAGCTATATTAAAAATATAAAAGGCATCCACAGATGCCTTTTTCTCAATTTGATATTGGTAGCCCCAAGGGGACTCGAACCCCTGTCTTCGCCGTGAGAGGGCGATGTCCTAGGCCGCTAGACGATGGGGCCAAAATGGCTGCCGAACTAGGACTCGAACCTAGACTAGATGATCCAGAGTCACCTGTGCTACCATTACACCATTCGGCAGCGCCTCGACGAAAGTAATTATAACATAGGTTTTATAATTTGACAATACCCCTCACATTTTTTTAAATTTTGTTTAATTCTTAAAATTTAATTTGATTATTTACAATTCTGTGTAAATGATTTATAATTTTTGTGGAGCTACATACTGTATACAGGGAGGGAAAATTGATGGCACATTATATCACTGATGAATGTATAAGCTGCGGAGCTTGTGCGGCAGAATGCCCGGTAGATGCTATCCATGAAGGGGATGGAAAATACGAGATTGACCCTGATACTTGCATTGACTGTGGTGCTTGTGAAACTGTGTGTCCAACTGGTGCTATAAAAGCTGAATAAATTTGAAGAAAGCCTCACTTTGTGGGGCTTTTTACATTTCAATTGACTAAAGCTATTTAAAGTGATAAAATCTTACTAAATTAATTTTGCGATAAAGGAGGAGTCATAAGTTATGGGGTTAGTATATGTGAATGGAGAATTTGTAGACAGTGAAAAAGCTTCAGTCTCGGTTTTTGACCATGGCTATCTTTATGGGGATGGTATTTTTGAGGGCATAAGGGCTTATGATGGAGTTATATTCAAACTTGATGAGCACTTAAAAAGGCTTTATAGTATGGCAAAAGCTCTTCTTCTCGACATTCCTATGACGATGGAGGAGATGAAAGAAAAAGTTGTTGAAACGGTAAGAGTTAATAATTTAAGGGATGCCTATATAAGGCTTGTAGTATCAAGAGGAAAAGGTGATTTAGGCCTTGACCCATATAAATGTCCTAAACCTACTGTTGTTATAATTGCTGATAAGATTACTTTGTATCCTGAATCTATGTATCAAAACGGTTTAAAAATTATTACTTCTACTTATAGAAGAAATTCTATTCAGGCTTTAGATCCCCAGATAAAGTCATTAAATTATTTAAACAATATTCTTGCAAAAATTGAAGCAGTAAAAGCAGGGTATCCTGAAGCTCTTATACTAAACCAAGAAGGATATGTAGCTGAATGTACTGGTGACAATATTTTTATAGTTTCAAATGGCACCTTGTATTCTCCTCCTTCGACAGTAGGAGCATTAGGAGGAATTACAAGGGCTACTGTAATTGATATAGCAAAGCAATTAGGAATCCCTTTTGAAGAAAGGTATTTTTCCTTGTTTAACGTGTATACTGCAGATGAATGTTTCTTGACAGGTACAGCTGCTGAAGCAATACCAGTGGTAGAAGTAGATCATAGGGTAATAGGAGATGGAAAACCTGGTCCCATAACGAAAAAGATAATAGAAGAGTTTAGAAAACTTACTCCTGTTTTAGGAACAAAAGTTTATGAATAAGAATTGCATGGATGACTTCCATGCAATTCTTATAAAGAAGGGATGATTTTTATGACTGAAAAGCTTTTTTATGAGGATAGTTATATTACTGAATTTGATGCTAATATCATAGATAAAAGAAAAATAAATAACAAATGGGAACTAGTATTAGATAAAACTTATTTTTATCCTGAAGGTGGAGGTCAACCAAGTGATACGGGCCTAATTGATGGTATTAAAGTTTACAAAATATACGAGGAAAATGATACAGTATACCACCTTGCAGATAAATGCCCTGAGGGTATAAAAGTTCATTGCCAAGTTGATTGGGAGAGAAGATTTGACCATATGCAACAGCACACCGGACAACATCTTTTATCAGCCGTTTTGGAGAAAAAATATGGAGCTCATACGCAAAGTTTTTCTATTGGGGATAAATCTTCCCACATAACTATAACAAAAGATACTTTTAACGAAGAAGAGGCTTTTGAAGTGGAGAAAGAAGTTAATAGCTTTGTTTATAAAAATATACCTGTTAAAACTTATTTTGCAGATGAAGAAATGTTAAAAAAGCTGCCCCTTAGAAAGCAACCACAAGTCAGTGAAAATATAAGAATAGTAGAAATAGAAGGGATAGATTATTCTCCTTGTGGGGGCACTCATGTTAAGACTACAGGAGAAATAGGAATTTGTAAAAATAAAGAAGTGGGAGAAAACGAATAAAGGCATAAGGTTGGAATTTGTAGCTGGATTTAGAGCACTTTATGATTATCACATAAAAAATAATTATGTGAATGCTCTTTGTCATCTTCTTTCCGAACAAGAAGAGAATATTTTAGAACATGTGTTAAAGTTACTTGAAGAGAATAAAGAGGTTAAAAAAGAAGTTAATATTTTGAAAGAAAACATATTGTTAGAAGAGTCTAGAAACCTGATAAAAAGTTCAGAGTTGCATGGAGGTATACACATAGTATACAAGCTTTATGAAAATAGAACGACAGAAGAGATAAAAATATTAGCTAAATACATAGTTTCTAATGACAAATGTATAGCTATACTTGGGAATAAAAGAGGAGAAACAGGAGATTTAGTGGTTTCAAGGTCTGGCGATGTAGACATTGTGGTGAATGGATTTTTTAAAGAGGTATTGAGGGTTTTTGACGGAAAAGGTGGAGGAAACGCTTATATGTGTCAAGGCGGAGTCTCCCCAGACAGATTAGAATTAGCAATGGACAAGGCGTTGAGTATTGTTATAGACGAAATAAATAAGAGATAAAAATTTTTAAAATTTTAGCAGGAAATTTATAACATATATAGAATATATTATAATAAATATTTAAAATGGGGAGAGTAGGGAGATGGGTGTAGTAAAAAAAGTAGATGAAGAATTAAAACGAAGCATGGAGAGTATTAAGGAAAAATAAAAAGTGACGATATCTTGAATAGGATACTAACTAATGAAGCTGGACAGGTAAATGAGGGAGAAAATGATTGGAAAGTAGAGTGTGGACGAGAAATTGTAGAAATTTATAAGAAATTGGTTAATATAGTAGATAAATTAAGGGTTGTTTCTTAATAAAGCCTATTGTAATTTTTGTATTATGATGGTAAAATTGTATATACGAACTCTCAAAAAAGGGGTAAACAAAATGAAAAGTAATGAAGCATTAGAAAGACAGATAAGTGTTTTGAGGAAAGAACTGGATAACCTCGTTACTAAGGAAGAGATTGACTATGAAAAAGTGCTTGATATAAGTCGTAAACTGGATGATTTGATTGTTTCATATATAATTACCAAAAAAGATAGGTATTCCACAGTTGGAAACTATATCTAAAGCCTTTTAAGAAACAAGGGCTTTTCTTTTTTTGTTATTATATTGTTATGATTGCACCATTACAATTGTATGTTATAATATAACTATCCTACATACATTTATTGGAGGTGGAAATATGGAACAAAACAATGTTAAAAAAATAGTATATGGGGCTTTTATGATGGCATTGGTTACTATTGGTACTATGGTAATTCAGATACCCACTCCGGCTACAAAAGGCTATATAAACGTAGGCGATTCTTTTATATTCTTAAGTTCTGCTTTATTTGGCCCTGCAATGGGATTTGTAACTGGAGGCATTGGTTCTGCTCTTGCGGACTTATTATCAGGTTATGCATATTGGTCTCCATGGACCTTTATAATTAAAGGGATAGAAGGGTTGATTGTTGGACTTATGTATAAAAAATATACTAAGGAATATTTAAAAGTTGTATCTCTTATAATAGGAGCTTTATGGATGGTGTTAGGATACTATATAGCAGGAGGAATCATGTACGGTTTTAAGGCTTCCTTAGTTGATGTGCCAAGTAATTTAGTGCAAGGTTTTGCAAGTATAATAATAGGGTATATTTTGATACGTTTGATATCTCGATTGGAACTATTTAACAAAGTGTAGCAGGGTTTTTTAAACCTTGCTTTTTTTATGTAAAAATATATCATTATATAGGAAAGAGAAATTGAGGTGATGAGAATGATTGATACATTTCTATTTGACTTGGACGGTACCTTACTTCCTGTTGATACGGACAAGATGTTGGATGAGTATTTTTTAAGTCTCACAAAAAAGCTTTCTTCTCTATTTGACCCCCATTTTTTATTTAAAAGTCTTTATAGTGCCAGTATGGACATGATAAATAATTTAGATCCAAACAAAACTAATGAAGAAGCATTTTTTGATTCTTTTTTAAAAAAAGTCAACTATCCAAAAGAGGAATTGGATGTACTTTTTGAAGACTTTTATTTAAATGATTACAAAGAGTTAGGAAAAAATATTAAGGCCAATGAATACGTCAAGAAATCCTTAGAAATTTTGAAAGAAAAAGGCTATACACTTGTTTTAGCAACCAATCCTGTATTTCCAAGAATTGCAATCTTAGAGAGGCTTAGATGGGCAGGCCTTAATGAAAGCTATTTTGATTTTATAACTACTTATGAAAATATGCATTTTTGTAAGCCCCATATACAATACTATGAAGAGATATTAAAAGTTATAAATAAAAAGCCGGAAAATTGTTATATGGTGGGAAATGATGTGGAAGAGGACTTGATAGCTTTTAAGTTGGGTATGAAGACTTTTTTGATTGAGGACTATATGATAAATAGAAATTCAAAAGATATAGTAGCGACACAAAAGGGTAGTTACAAAGATTTATATGAATTTGTCTGTAGCTTTAAGGAGGGAGGCAAAAATTTATGAAAGTCACAGTGTTAGGGTGTCATGGACCTTTCCCTGGGCCTTATGGGGCTACTTCCGGATATTTAGTAGAAGAGGAAAATACTCATATTTTACTGGACTGTGGCAGTGGAGTAATAAGCAGATACCAAAGGTATTACGAGTTAAATAAATTAAAATACATAATTTTGTCTCATTTGCACTCTGATCATGTGGCAGACATGATGGTTTTAAGATATGCTCTTGATATTATGGAGTCAAGAGGCATGATAACTGAACCTGTGAATGTATATTGTCCACAAACACCAGAAAATGTTTTTGAAGATTTTAAGTTTAAAGATGTTTTTAATTTACACATTATAAATGAAGAGGCTACTTTAAATTTAGAGGGAATAGAGATTTCTTTTAAAAAGATGACGCATCCTGTAGAGACTTATGCTGTGAAGATGAAAAAGGGAGAAAAAATCTTTGTATATAGTGGTGATACCACCTATAATGAAGATTTAATATCTTTTGCAAATAAAGCTGATTTATTCCTATGTGATGGAAATTTCTTGACAGGAATGCAAGGACCACACTTAACTGCTGCGGAAGCTGCTGAAATTGCTAAGAAAGCCGAGTGCAAAAGATTAGTTTTGACTCATTTGTCACCGCTTATTTCTATCAAGGATTATTATGATGAAGCAATTAAAGTCTTTGGAAATACAGAAATTGCAAGAGATTTTGAAGTTTATGTGATATAAAATGGAATTTCCATTTTTATATCTTACTGTAGCTTTTTCTTTAGGAATAATAATTGGAAGATATGTTTTTCATCCTTTTGCTTTTTTGCTTTTATTAGCAATTTCAGTGGCTATTTCTTTGTGGCGGTATTTGAAAAATAAAAATGTCAGTTTACTTCTTTTAATTTCTTTTATTTTTGTAGGTGCAATTTTAAGTGGCAATGCTTTTAATTCTCCCAATCCTTATCTAAAGTTTGAAGATAAATTTATAACTATAAATGGCAAGGTGTACGAGGTAAAAGAATATGAGGGATATGCTAAATACATAGTTAAACCGCCTAAATTACCTAAAGTATTGGTTACTCAATATGGGGGCAAATATCCTTCAGAGGGAGATATTGTAAGTATAAGAGGGATAATTTCAATTCCCCAAAAAGCTACAAATCCAGGAGGCTTTGACTACAAGCTCTTTTTAAAGAAAAAAGGAATTTATGCAGTTATGAGAGTGCAGGGGTATGCCGTTGACATTGTGGGCAAAGGCAATTTAAATTTTATTGAGAAGGTTATATATGCTGCAAAGCAAAAAACAGAAGTTAATTATATAAATTCAATGCCCGAAAGAGATGCTAAGTTTGTTATATCGATTTTTTTAGGAGATAAACTTGTTGACGATGAGACTTTGGGACAATTTAGGACAGCAGGTATTTCACATATTATTTCCGTATCAGGAATGCACGTAGCAATTATAACAGGTTTTATACTTTATATGTTAAGTCTTTTTAACATTAGAAGGTACAAAGTTCCTATCATTATAATTGTATTGACCTTCTATGCAATTTTAACAGGAGCAAATCCGCCAGTTATAAGGGCAGCTCTTATGGCTTCTATCGCTTTAATTGGCACTACTTATGGCAAAAAACATAATTCTATAAATTCTTTGTCTTTTGCGGCTTTTGTGATATTAATATTTAACCCTTTGATGCTGTGGGATGTAGGTTTTCAACTTTCATTTGTTGCCACTTTAGCCATTTTGTATTTCTATAAGCCGATACGAGAAAAATTATCAATGCTAAATCCCAAAATACGAGATTTAGTCGCTTTAACTCTTTCTGCTCAAATTGGCACAATCCCCTTTACCATGTATTATTATCATTATATATCCATAATTTCGCTTTTGTCCAACATTGTAATAGTGCCATTGGCGAATATAGCAGTTGTTTTGGGATTTTTATCGGCTATGATAGGGCTGATTTTTCCTCCCTTGTCCTATTTTATAAATTATATAAATATACCTGTAGTAGAAGCTATTTTGTACATAACGAAATTGTTCAATAGCTTTCCTTATGCCAGTATAAATACTATTGTTCCGCCTTTGTATGTGATTGTTTTGTATTATGGAATTTTAACAGTCCTACTTAGCAGTTTTGATAAAAAAACTAAAAAGATTTCTATTGCAATCGCCTTGACTTTTGTTATAGCAATTTTCTTTTATAATTATCTATTGCCTAAAGATTTAGAAGTGACTTTCCTGGATGTAGGACAAGGGGACAGCACGTTTGTCAGGACACCCCACGGCAAAACTTTTTTAATAGATGGAGGAGGCAAACCTTTATTTGCGACTTCTTCTTTTGATGTTGGAGAAGATCTAGTACTTCCATTTTTGTATTACAAAGGTGTTATGAAGCTTGATGGAGTATTTATATCTCATACAGATATTGACCATATCGGTGGAATAATTACTGTTTTGCAGCAGATAAAGGTAGATAAAGTTTTTATTGGAGTCCAAAAAGTTACTGATGAGAATTTTAAAAAGATGATTAAGGTTGCAAAAGAGAAAAACATCCCTGTTATTTTTCTGAAAAAAGGAGATAAGGTTGAAATAGATAATATTGAAATATACGTTTTACACCCTGACCCTCAAAATTTAATAGAGGAAAATCCTATAAATAACAATGCACTTGTTTTTAAGATGAAGTACAAGAAGATGGAATTTTTATTTACAGGTGATATAGAAAAGCCTGCAGAAGAGGTTTTGAAAAATTTAGACATAAAGACTGATATTTTAAAGGTGGCTCACCACGGGTCAAATACTTCTTCTACACAAGAATTCATTGAAAAAGCCAATCCGAAAGTATGTATTGTCCAAGTAGGTAAAAACAGTTATGGACTACCTGATGAGAGAGTGCTAAAATATCTTCAAGAGAAGGCGAAGGTATATAGGACGGATAAAAATGGAGCAATTATCGTAAAAACAAATGGAGAAAGGGCTTATATAACTACTTTTCTCAAGGAGTGAAATAATGAATTATAAAGAGTTAGTGGAGAGTTTAAAAAAGATAAGATTGACAATGTATATCTTTTTTATGGAGAAGAGAGGTTTTTATTGTTAGATGCTTTAAAAAGGATAAAAGCAAAAATATTAATGCCTGAGACTATGGATATGAACTATGTGGTTATTGAAAAAGATAGTCCAGAAGAATGTATGGAAGCTATTATCGAAAATTGTGAGACATTACCTTTATTTTCTGATTACAAATTAGTAGTAGTAAAAAATGAAGAGGAACAGCTTTCTAAGCTAGGGGATAAAGAGTTAAAAAGACTTACGAACTATCTAGAAGAAAAAGTTACTTCTCCTCAAAGCAGCATTGTACTAGTAATTATAGGAGGAGAAAAAATAGATTTAAGGAAAAAGCTTTATAAGTTTATTGAAAAAATAGGTAAAATAGTTTATTTTCAAAGACTTTCTTTTGAAGAGGCAGTAAATTACGCCGGCTATTTTTTAAAAAAGAGTGGCAAAAAAGTAAAAAAATCTGATGTGGAATATATTGTGAAGAGCGTTGGAACGGATTTATACGCAATTGTAAATGAAATACATAAATTAGTTTCCTATTCTGACAGTGAAGAAATAGAAATGGAAAAGATGAAAGAGGTTCTTACTATAAACCTGCAACAAAACATTTTTTAATCTTGTCAATGCTATAGGAATGAAAAAAGAAAAAGAGGCTTATAAAGTTTTACACACCCTTTTAGAAAAAGGAGAAGTACCCCTTATTATATTGTCGATGATTGTAAGACAAATGAGGTTGATTACTAAGATAAAAAGCTTTGAAGGTAAATTTGGCGATAAAAAGACTATTGCATCTTCTTTAGGAGTACCATACTTTGCAGTAGAAGAGTTAATGAGACAGAGTAGACTTTTTAAAAAAGAAGAGTTGGAAAGAGCTTATAAAGAGTGTTTGAAATGTGATATTGCATTGAAATCAGGAGCAGATAGTAGTTTGGCATTGGAGGGGCTTGTAAAAAAATTGTGCAAATGATAAAAAGCGTACTTTTAAGGTACGCTTTATTCATTACTTGCTGCTGATTTTAAAAGATTGTTAAATTTTGCATAAAGTCTGGACTTTTTTCTTGCCACTGTGTTTTTGTGGAGAACTCCTTTTGTGGCAGCTTTGTCCAATTCTTTGACAGCAAGTCTTAATTTTTCTTTTATTGTTTCTATATCTCCTGTAGCTAAACTTTCGTTAAACTTTTTAATAAATGTTTTAACTCTTGATTTTATCATTTTATTGCGTAAAGTCCTTTTTGCGATAACAGAAATCCTCTTCTTTGCAGATTTTGTGTTTGCCAAAAGCTTCACCTCCTCAATCGAATTTAATTTTACCACGAAAGAAATAGTTTTTCAAGGATTAATACACTTTTTACTTTACCACAGAGGTATAAAATTTGTCAATTTGTTCATCATAATTAAAGGAGGTGATTTAATGTTACAAACAGTTATTCGCTTTATTGTGTCAGCTATTGTGCTGTTAGTGGTAGGATATCTTGTTCCAGGGTTTAGCGTCGCAGGATTTTGGGGAGCTCTTATTTCAGCGGTGGTAATAGCTTTGTTAGGCTATATTGTAGAATTAATATTAGGGAAAGATATTTCACCAAGAAGCCGTGGCTTTGTAGGATTTATTGTTGCGGCGGTAGTGATATACGTTTCTCAGTTTATTGTTCCTACCATTCACGCAACAATAGTTGGTTCGTTGATTGCTGCTTTTGTGATAGGATTGGTTGACGCCTTTGTACCGACAGAGTTGAGGTGATGTAGATGTACAGTATAAGGACAGACCTTGCAGTAGAAGCGAGAGAATTATACAAAGGAAGAGAGATTCCAGGGGTGAGTGTGGAGGAAAAACACTTAGAGGGTATAAAAGTGACAAAGGTCAAAATTTTAAATGAAGAAGGAGAAAAAGCAATGGGGAAGCCAGTGGGGGACTATATAACTATTGAAGCCCCCGGCCTCATTGAAAGGGACTTGGATTTAGAGGAAGAAGTTGCGAAAGTTTTAGCAGATATAATTAAAGAAATAGCTAATTTGACGGAAAATACACAAGTTTTAGTAGTAGGGTTAGGCAATTGGAATGTCACCCCTGATGCTTTAGGGCCACGGGTGGTGTCTAACATTGTGGTGACAAGGCATTTAAAGGAATATGCACCTCAACAGTTTGGCGATGAAATTCGGTCTGTCAGCGCAATTTCTCCCGGAGTTTTAGGCATAACCGGGATAGAAACAGCTGAAATTTTAAAAGGTGTAGTTGACAGAATAAAACCTGACTTAATAATTACAATTGACGCTTTGGCTTCGAGAAGATTAGCGAGGTTGTCTACTACTATTCAAATTTCAAATACAGGTATAAGTCCAGGGTCTGGAATAGGTAATAGAAGGCTTTCCATTACTGAGCAAAGCTTAGGGATACCTGTAATAGCCATAGGAGTTCCTACAGTAGTAGATGCGGTCACAATTGCTAACGACACCATCGAATATTTAACAGAAGAGTTACTAAAACAGACCAAAGAAGAAAGCCCTTTTTATGAAGTACTTAAGAATATGAGTCAACAAGAGAAATACAGTCTCATTCAAGAAGTTTTAACACCTTATGTACATAATCTTGTAGTTACTCCTAAAGAAGTAGATTTATTGGTAAAAAATATATCTTCAATTATTTCCAGAGGGATAAATCTTGCACTACAACCTGGGCTTACGGAAAAGGAAATGAATCAATTGCTTCATTAAACATAAAGTACTAAAGCACCTCTTGATGGAATATTTATAAAATATAAAAACCAAAGAGAGGTGCTTCTTTTTGTACAGGTATTATAGTTTTTCAAAGATAAGCAGAATAATGTTTCTAATTTTGTTATTGATAAACGTTTTTCTTTATAATTGGATGACACAACCTTATAAGGGTGAATATAGACAAATAATTGGTGATTCTTTTTCAGAGGAGTATGATAAATTAAACAGTTTATTTGTAACTTCAATAAATTATACCCTGCCGATAATAGAAGTAGCATTTACTTCTCAAGGGTATACAGGAAAGGATTTAACCTTTTCCTCTTTGTTAAATGCTAAAGTTAAAGACCCTATTAATATATTGAAATTTCAACTTCCAATTTTAGCACAGATAGATTTGGAAAAAGTAAGTGCTAATAATATACAGAATAATGATGCACAAACAAATCCTCCTTCTAATAACAATGTGAATTTGTCTGATACTAATGCACAAAGTGACAAAAACACACCGCAGACACAAGGAGAGGAAGAAAAACCGGTTTCGAAAAATATAGATAATAGTAAACCCTATCTTTTGATATATCACACTCATACTATGGAAGCTTATGCTGCTACAGAAAAGAACAAATACATAGCAAGGTACGGCTATGATAGGACAGATGATTTAAATTATACTGTTGCAAAAGTAGCAGATTATCTTACGGAATATCTTAGAAAAGAAGGAATTCCTGTATTGCACGATAAAACTATCAATGATTACAACTATGACAAATCCTATGTAAACTCTTTTGCAACGGTCAGTAAAATTTTAAAAGAGTATCCTTCTATTAAGGCTGCAATTGACTTGCATAGAGATGGCTATGGTGCTGTTATGAAACCAGGGGTAGAAACTATTCCTGTTTTGAGCAATTTGCCAAACCAAGATTTTAGAAAAAAATATGTGATGGAAATAAACGGGGAAAAAGTAGCAAAAGTTTCTTTCATAATAGGTTCAAGAAGGACACCGGAAATGAAAGAAGATTGGAGAAGAAATTACGAATTTGCCAAAAGAATAAGTGATAAATTAAATGAACTTTATCCCGGCCTATCTTTAGGAGTACAGGTAAAGCCCTACAGTGAATATAATCAGCATCTTCTTGAAAAGTCGATACTGATAGAATTAGGAAGTAACTATAATACTTTAGAGGAGGCAATTGCAACTACAAAGTATCTGGCTAAAGCCATTAGTGAAGTGATAAAGCAGCAACAAGATTTTGGGCAGTGAAGACTGCTTTTTATTTTATAGCGATAAATGTTGATATTAATTTAAAAAAGGTTAAAATAAATTACTGTAATTATCAAAGATTTAGGAGGTTTTTTATGAAATTTGCAGCAAGGATAATGGGATTGGCCTTGGCGTTTTTAATCCTCTTTAGCACTGTTTCTTATGGACAAGTAAATAATATAAAAGATAGAAAAATAGTTATTTTTATTGTAGACAGGGTTAATTTAAATGACTATGTTGCAAATGACCTTCCTAATATAAAATACCTCATGGAAAATGGTACATATGGACTTATGACGGTAAATTCTGATGGAGGCAGGACCCCTGAAAACGTGTATATGACAATTGGTTGTGGGACAAGAGCTGTAGGTTCTGAAAAAGCTTCCCTTAATTTTAACGCTTCTGAAATAGTAAATGGAGAACAAGCCTCTATAATTTTCAAAAGAAATACAGGTATTAAGCCACAAGTATTTAATATAGTAAATTTAGATTTTGCGCAAATAGAGAGAAATAACCTAACTCGAAATCACATTGTAGTACCTGGCTTATTAGGTGCTCTTTTAAAACAAAATGGAAAAACTGTTGCTGTGTTTGGCAATGAAGATACTGATGTAGAACAAAGAAGATATGCGCCTCTTATAGTAATGGATGAAAAAGGAATCGTAGATTTTGGCGATGTGAGTGATAATATTTTAAAAAGAGACCCTTTAAGCCCTTTTGGCATTATGACAGATTATAATTTGCTTTATCAAAAATATACAGAGATGAAAGAAAAACCTGACTTAACTATTTTTCAATTGGGAGATACGATAAGAGCGAATGATTACCATAAATATGCGATGGATAAAATTAATGAGAGAAATAAAAAAGGGCTTTATACGAAGCAGATGAATTTATTGGCAAAGTCATAAGAGAAGGCAGTCCCAACACCTTATACATTGTCTTAACTCCACTTCCTCCATCTAAAGATATGGGGCAAAAGAGTTATTTAACCCCCATAATACTTTTTGGACCAGGCTTTACTAAAGGCTATGTTACTTCAGACACAACAAAAAGAGAGGGGATTGTCACAAATACAGATTTAATGCCAACAATTTTACAGTATTTTGATATTCCTATACCAACTTTTTTTGACGGGACATCCCCTTTATAATTCTGGTTACAAAGGAAATGTAGACAAATTATTAGCTGAGAGTCATAAACTAGTTTTTAATTACACTTATAGGCCTATTTTCTTAAAAACTTATGTGGTTTTAGAGATAATAATTTTAATTTTTGCCCTATTAGTTTTGCTGCTTTTGAAAAAGTATGCGGTCTATTTAAAACCTCTATTGTTTTTTGTTTCTACTATTCCTTTGACTTTTTTGCTATTACCTTTGTTTAATTATACTAGCCTATCAAATAGCATCGTGGGAATATTATTTTTGACAGCAGTGGCGATTATAGCGATTCATGAAATTAACCCTTATGGTTATTATTTCTATGCTATAATAGGTTTAATTACTTCCCTTGTTTTGCTAATTGACCTTGTGACAGGGCAATATTTGCTAAAAAATTCTTTTTTAAGCTATGACGTCATCGGAGGTGCCCGTTTTTATGGCATAGGAAACGAGTATATGGGGGTATTGATTGGAGCCGTCTTATGTTTTACTACAATGGCTTTTGAAATTTTTTCGAATAAAAAGCTGCTTTTAGCTATAACTACAATAATATACGCACTGGTATTCTACTTTATTGCAGCTCCAAGTATAGGTACAAATGTTGGAGGATCGATAACAGCCTTTGGAGCTTTTGCTGTTTCGCTGCTGCTTTTGTCTGGAAAAAAATTAACATAAAAAATTTAATATATATTGGTGCCGGGATAGTTTTAATGCTTTTGGGCTTGTTTTACTTGGATTCTTTAAGGCCAGTTTCACAACAAACTCACATAGGACAAACTTTTGCTTTAGTAAAAAGTCACGGTATAAAATCTTTATTACAAATTTTTGAAAGAAAGCTTTTAATGAATTATAAGCTCATAAAATATTCTATATGGTCGAGAGTATTGTTGACACTTATAGTTGTTTTACTAATTCTTTTCTTCAAACCTGTTGGAGTGTTGAGTGAAATTTTCAAAAAACACACCTACATTCGAATATGCTTTGTTGCGACGATTATAGGAAGCATTCTTGCTCTAATTTTTAACGATTCAGGAATTGTAGCGGCAGCTACAATGATGGTGTTTGTAGGACCTATGTTAATACATTTTGTTATTGATGAAATGTCTTAAAAGGTGGTTTTATGGGAAAAATGAAGGTATTGCAAATTGTAAGAAAATCAGAAGGAGGAATGAAAAAGCATTTATTATCACTGGTTAGATTGTTAGACAAAGATAAATATGAAATTGCTGTTTTGTGCTCTTTTGACAAAAAAACTCAAGAATATCTCAAAAAATTAGGGATTGCAGTATATGACATTGACATTGGGGACGGAATTAGTTTAAAAAAAGATTACAGGACAATTAATTTTATACGAAAGGTAGTAAATGAGTTTAAGCCAGACATTGTTCACATGCATGGGGCAAAAGCTTCATTGGTAGGAAGAGTCGCATGTTTTGCTATGCCTGTAAAAACAGTAGTGACAGTCCACAACTTTGCAAATTACAATAATATGAGTTTTTACAAAAAGAAACTTTTATTGAGTTTAACAAAAATTCTAGACAAAAAAACCCATCAGTTTATTGCTGTCTCTCAAGCATTAAAAGATGATTTAGTTCTAAATCAAAATGTAAAAGAAAATAAAATAAAAGTGGTGTACAATTGTATTGATACCTCTTTCTACGAGGAAACAACTCTTAATTTAAAAGAAGAATTCAATTTGCCACAAGATTCTTTTATTGTAGGAAGTGTAGCAAGGCTTATACCTGCTAAAGGTGTTCAAGATTTAATAAAAGCGGCTTCAATTTTAAAAAATGTAAATGCCTACTTTTTTGTAGCAGGAGATGGCCCTTTTAGAGAAGAATTACAAAAAATGATTGATAGTTTAAATTTAAAGGACAGATTCTTTTTATTGGGGTATAGAAATGACATCCCTTCTTTCTTGAGAAATCTCAATGTATTTGTGCTTCCCTCACATGAAGAAGGATTTGGAATTTCTGTAATTGAAGCTTTAAGTGAAGGAGTCCCTGTCGTAGCTACAAAAGTAGGAGGTATTCCAGAAATTATACAAGATGGCGTTGAAGGAATTTTGGTAGAAAAAGAAAGTCCTGAAGAGTTGGCAAAAGCTATAGAGAAATTTTTGAAAGATGAGGAATTGAGAAAAAATATAAGCTTAAGAGGAAAAGAAAGTGTGGGAAAATATAGTTGCAATAAAATGATTGAAGAAATATACAAGATTTACGATACCTTGAAGGGAAGATAAAAGATGAGGCTTACAAGGACAAGAGAGAGAAAGAAACAGATTCAAAGAAAGAGACTTGTAATCTTTGCTCTTTTATTGTACATTGTTATTATGGTAGTAGGACTTGTAATAGCTGATTCTTCCTTTAATGAAATTACTACTGGAGTGAGGAAAGTAAATATATTTGGTGTATATTCAAATAGCGAAAAGGTGATCGTTAAAATTTTTGGTAAGGAGTCAGTTATTGACATAGGAGGGTTAAGCCAATACTTTAAAGGGCGATTTTGGAAATGAGGTCTAAGTCTTTAATTTTTGAGGAGGTACAAAATGTCAGAGAGGATGCAGTATATTAGAAATTTTTGCATTATTGCTCACATAGACCATGGTAAATCTACTCTTGCAGATAGACTTATTGAGAAAACAGGTTTTCTTTCTGAAAGGGAAACAGATAAGCAAATTTTAGATAATTTAGAATTAGAAAGGGAGAGAGGAATTACTATAAAGTTAAAGCCTGTAAGAATGATTTATAAAGCTAAAGATGGAAATGAATATGAGCTTAATCTCATTGATACCCCTGGACATGTGGATTTTACTTACGAGGTATCCCGAAGTATTGCAGCTTGTGAAGGGGCCCTCCTTGTAGTAGATGCTACACAAGGGATTGAGGCGCAAACCCTTGCTAATGTGTATATGGCTTTAGAACATGATTTAGAGATAGTACCTGTGATAAATAAAATAGACCTTCCTTCAGCAAATCCTGAACTTGTAAAAAAGAAATTGAAGACGTGATTGGGATTGACGCAGAAGATGCTTTGCTTACCTCTGCTAAAGAAGGCATAGGTATAGAAGAAGTTTTAGAAGCCATTGTAAATAGAATTTCCCCTCCAAAAGGAGATGAAAATAAGCCTTTAAAAGCGCTAATTTTTGACTCTTTTTATGATAACTACAAAGGTGCAATAAGCTTTGTAAGGGTAGTAGATGGAATTGTTAAACCAGGAATGAGAATAAAAATGTTTTCTACTGGCAAAGTTTTTGAAGTTACAGAAGTGGGTATGTTTAGACCTAACCTTTATCCAGTAGAAGAGCTTAAAGCAGGTGAAGTTGGATATATTGCTGCCAGCATAAAAAATGTAAAAGACACTCGCGTAGGAGATACAATAACAGATGCAGATAATCCAGCCGATTCTCCACTTCCTGGCTATAAAGAAGTAGTGCCAATGGTCTTTTGTGGAATTTATCCTGCGGATGGACAAGATTATGAAAATTTAAAAGAAGCTTTAGAAAAACTTCAGCTAAATGATGCGTCACTTGTATTTGAACCTGACACCTCTGCTGCCTTAGGTTTTGGATTTAGGTGTGGCTTTTTGGGACTTTTGCACATGGAAATAGTTCAAGAAAGGTTGGAAAGAGAGTACAACTTAAATCTTGTCACTACTGCACCAAGTGTAATTTACAAAGTTTACAAAACTAATGGAGAGGTATTGGATTTGGACAATCCTACAAAAATGCCGCCTCCTACGCAAATAGATCATATTGAAGAGCCAATTGTGGAAGCTACTATTATGGTGCCTACTGAATATGTAGGGGCAGTTATGGAGCTTTGCCAGGATAGACGGGGAGCATATTTAGGAATGGAATATTTAGAACAAACTCGCATACTTTTAAAATATGAAATGCCTTTAAATGAGATAATATATGACTTTTTTGATGCTTTAAAATCACGAACAAGGGGTTACGCCTCTTTCGACTATGAGCTTAAAGGGTATAAAGAATCTAATTTGGTAAAGCTTGATATTTTAATAAATGGCGAATTGGTAGATGCTTTATCCATGATAGTTCATAAAGATAAAGCCTATGAAAAAGCGAGAAAAATTGTAGAAAAGTTAAAAGAAAATATTCCAAGGCATCTTTTTGAGATTCCAATCCAGGCTGCAATAGGCTCTAAGATTATTGCAAGAGAGACTGTAAAAGCTTTGAGAAAAAACGTTCTTGCCAAGTGTTATGGAGGAGACGTAACTCGTAAGAAAAAACTTTTGGAGAAGCAAAAAGAAGGTAAAAAGCGCATGAGACAGGTGGGAAGTGTTGAAATACCTCAAGAGGCTTTTATGTCAATATTGAAGCTAGATGATGAAAAATGAGGGAGATAGGACTATACATTCACATTCCTTTTTGTAAAAGAAAATGCTATTATTGTGATTTTAATTCTTATGCAGGCTATGATTATCTTTTTGACGACTATATTCGGGCACTACTTATGGAAATAGAATCAAATTCTACAAAAGATTATAATGTGGTTTCGGTTTATATAGGAGGAGGGACCCCTAACCTTTTGCCTCCTTCTTATATAGAGAGGATATTGAAGTCTGTATTTAAAAATTATAAAATACTTGATGGTTGCGAAATTACTATTGAAATGAATCCCGGCCTTATAACTGAAGAAAAACTAAAAATTTATAAAGACAACGGGATAAACCGAGTAAGTATTGGACTTCAAGCTTTTCAAAATAGGCTTTTAAAATATATAGGTAGAATTCATACAATAGAAGATTTTTTTGAAAATTATGAGTTAGTGAAAAAGTTCTTTGGCAATATAAATATTGACCTGATGTATGCTCTTCCTACTCAAACCTTTAAAGAGTGGCAAGAAACTTTAAAAGAAGTAGTAAAATTACAGCCGACGCATGTTTCTACTTATAGCTTGATTTTAGAACCTAACACCTCCTTTTACAGACTTTATGAAAAGGGTCAGTTGCCTATAGTTGATGAGGAAGAAGAGCTTAAAATGTATCATTGGGGTATAGAGTTTTTAAAAGAAAAAGGTTATCACCATTACGAAATATCTAATTTTGCATTGCCCACATTTGAATGTCGCCACAATATTTTATACTGGGAATGCAAAAATTATTTGGGATTTGGTGCAGGAGCCCATTCTTATATGGAGGGTGTGAGATATAGTAATATTGAAAATATAAAAGACTATATTAAGAGCATTTTAGAAAGAAAAAGTGCAGTTAAGGAAAAAATAAAGTTGGCAAAAGAAGATAGAATGGCTGAGTTTATGTTTTTAGGAATGAGAATGACAAAAGGAGTGTGTGACAAGGATTTTAAGAAAAGATTTGGTATCAGTTTGTTTGAATTTTACAAAAAAGTAATACAAAAATACTTAAATGAAGGTCTAATTGAGATTGATAATGAGTGTGCAAAACTTACCGAGAGGGGTATTGATGTCTCTAACGTCATTTTTGAAGAATTTCTGCCCTAAATGAGTATTGACAAAAAATTATAAGAGTGGTATTTTAAAAACATGAATTAGCACTCAATCGAGTAGAGTGCTAATAATACATGGGGTGGTGAAAATGCCGTTAGATGATAGGAAGAAAAAAATACTATATGCGGTTATTACTGATTATATTATGACGGCAGAGCCAATAGGGTCGAGAACAATAGCTAAGAAGTACAATATAGGACTAAGTTCTGCTACTATAAGAAACGAAATGGCGGATTTAGAAGAAATGGGATATTTGGAGCAACCTCATACTTCCGCAGGAAGAATACCTTCAGATAAAGGATATAGATTTTATGTAGACAGCATTCTTCGAAATTATATAAACAATGACCCTCCAATTAGCTATAATACTCGCGAGGAAATAATAGCAGAATTTGATGAAATTGTAAAGAAATATGCAAGAATTTTGGCTAACATAACTCACCATACTACAGTTGCTAAAATGCCAAAGTTGAACCCTGATAGAATAAGGAAAATCCAACTTATACCTGTTGCTTCTAATAAAATGATCTTTTTAGTAGTGACAGACACAGGAATTGTAAAAAATTACTTGCTAAATTTATGCCAAAATGTAGATAGAACTATCTTTGAGTTTTTAAACAATTTGTTAAATGACAAAATTGCTGGCAAAAGCGAAAAAGATATTTTTGAGTTTTTACAAAAAGATTTAAGGCAGATGTTGGGAGAGGTAGCTTTTATAGCCGACGAATTGATAAACACTATACTTTTGAGCTTGAAGCAGTTACAAGAAACGGACATTTATGCGGATGGAACTTTCCATATTTTAGATTTTCCTGAATACAAGGATTTAGGCAAAGCAAAAAATTTTTTCAATCTTTTGGACAACAAGTCGTTATTGAACGAAGTTTTAGAGCCTGAAGTAGATTTTATAGATGTGAGAATAGGAAGTGAAAACAAGTTTGAAGAGATGAAAGACTTAAGCGTAATAAAAACCACTTATAAGATTAACGGTCGTGTGGTGGGTACAATAGGAATTATAGGACCTACAAGAATGGATTATAGAAGGTTGATTAACGAAATCAATATGATGACAAAAGAGCTTTCAAATCTTTTGTCGAGTATATACAATGATGAAATATAACGAGGTGATATAAGTGGAAGAGATGGAAAAAGAAATTAACAAAGAGGAGGAAAAGGATGTAAATAATTTAGAATCAAATGAACAAATGGAAGGGCCTCCTGAAGAGGAAGAACAAACACAGCAGGAGCATAAGCAACAAACGGTTGATGAAATAGAGGAATTAAAGCAAAAACTTCAGCAAAAAGAGGCTGAAGCTCAAGAATATTTAGATATTGCACAAAGATTGAAAGCAGAATTTGAAAATTACAGAAAAAGAATAGAAAAAGAAAAAGCTGAGATGATCGATTACGGGCAAGAAACAGTGATTTTAGAACTTTTGACTATTATGGATAATTTTGAAAGAGCTTTGGCAAGCAGTGGAGATTATAATTCTCTAAAAGAAGGGATAGAATTAATTTACAGGCAGTTTAAAAAATATTGGATAAATTTGGTGTGAAAGAAATTGAAGCAGAGGGGCAGATTTTTGACCCCTATAAACACCATGCTGTAATGCAGGAAGAGGTAGAAGGAAAGCAACCAAATGAAATTATTGAAGTTTTCCAAAAAGGGTATTATCTAAAAGATAAAGTAATAAGACCAAGTTTGGTTAAAGTAGCAAAATAAAAAGGAGGTTGAAAAATATGGGGAAAGTTATAGGAATTGACTTAGGAACTACATTTTCTTGTGTTGCTGTTATGGAAGGAGGCCAACCTGTAGTAATACCTAACGCAGAAGGAGCTCGTACTACGCCTTCAGTCGTCGCTTTTACTAAAGAAGGAGAAAGGTTAGTAGGGCAAGTTGCAAAAAGGCAGGCAATTGTAAATCCTGACAGGACTATAATGTCTATAAAAAGACACATGGGAACTGATTACAAAGTAAAAATTGACGATAAAGAGTATACACCTCAAGAGATTTCTGCAATGATTTTGCAAAAGCTTAAGGCTGATGCAGAAGCTTACTTGGGCGAAAAAGTTACACAGGCGGTAATTACTGTTCCTGCTTATTTCAATGACAGCCAAAGGCAGGCTACAAAAGACGCAGGTAGGATTGCAGGTCTTGAGGTTTTGAGAATAATAAATGAGCCGACAGCTGCTGCTTTGGCATATGGACTTGACAAAGAAGGAAATCAAAAGATAATGGTTTATGACTTAGGTGGCGGTACTTTTGATGTTTCTATTTTGGAAATAGGAGATGGAGTATTTGAAGTTTTGGCTACAAGTGGCAATAACCATTTGGGTGGGGATGACTTCGACCAAAGGATAATAGATTGGCTTGCTGACAACTTCAAAAAAGAATATGGAATTGACTTAAGAAGTGACAGGATGGCATTGCAGAGACTAAAAGATGCTGCAGAAAAAGCAAAAATAGAGCTTTCTTCTGCAACGGTTACTAATATAAACTTGCCATTTATTACTGCTGATGCTACAGGTCCAAAACATATAGATGTAAATCTTACAAGGGCAAAATTCGAAGAGCTAATCTCCGACCTTGTAGAATCAACTGTAGGTCCTGTTAACCAAGCATTAAGCGACGCAGGTTTAAAACCTTCTGATATTGATAAAGTCATTCTCATTGGTGGTTCTACAAGAGTGCCTTTGGTACAGGAGACAGTAAAGAGAATAATGGGTAAAGAACCTCACAAAGGAATTAACCCAGATGAGGCAGTGGCTATAGGTGCAGCTATACAGGCGGCAGTATTGGCCGGAGAAGTGAAAGATATTCTCTTACTGGACGTAACACCTTTGTCCTTGGGTATAGAGACATTAGGTGGAGTATTTACTAAGATTATAGAGAGAAATACTACAATACCTACAAGAAAGAGCCAGATATTTACTACTGCGGCGGATAATCAGACTTCTGTTGAAATACACGTGTTACAAGGCGAAAGGCCTATGGCAAAAGACAACAAAACTCTTGGAAGGTTTATTTTGTCAGGGATTCCACCAGCTCCAAGAGGAGTACCTCAAATTGAAGTTACTTTTGACATAGATGCCAATGGAATTGTACATGTTTCTGCAAAAGACTTAGGTACTGGCAAATCTCAGGATATAACTATTACTTCTACAACTAATTTGTCAGAAGAAGAGATACAAAGAATGATTAATGAGGCTAAGCAGTATGAAGAACAAGATAGGAAGAAGAAAGAAGAAATCGAAATAAGGAATAAAGCAGATTCTCTCATTTATCAAGCTGAAAAAACAATGAAAGACCTTGGAGATAAGATGACGCAAGCTGAAAAAGATGAAATAAATAGAGAAATAGAAAATGTGAGAAAAGCTCTTGAAGGAAGCGATATAGAAGCGATTAAAAATGCTTCTGAGAAACTTTCACAAGCCTTCTACAAAGTTTCTACAAGAATATACCAACAAGCGGGAGGACAAACGGGAGGAGCTACAAATACTGGTAGTGCTGGACAAGGTACAACACAGGACAATGTTTATGAAGCCAATTACAAAGTGGAGGATGATAATAAATAATATAGAACCAGGTTTTACCTGGTTCTAATTTACGTAATGAAAGGCAGGTGAGAAAGTGGCTAAAAAAGATTTATATGAAATATTAGGAGTAGATAGAAATGCCACAGAAGAGGAAATAAAAAAGGCTTATAGACGGCTTGCTAAGAAATATCATCCTGACTTGAACCCAGGAGATAAAGAAGCAGAGCAAAAATTTAAAGAAATAAACGAAGCTTACGAAATTCTCTCCGACCCTCAAAAAAGAGCCCAATATGACCAATTTGGAGACGCAGCCTTTGAGCAAGGCGGTTTTGGCCAAGGTGGATTTGGTCAAGGAGGTTTTTGGAGAGGGCGGTTTTGATTTTGGAGGCTTTGGAGGATTTGGCGATATATTTGGCGATATTTTTAATGATTTCTTTGGTACTGGCAGGAGAAGAGCAGAAACAGGCCCTCAAAAAGGGAACGATATAAGGTATGACCTTACTTTAACTTTTGAAGAAGCTGCTTTTGGGGCAGAAAAAGAAATAGAGGTTGAACGATTTGAAGAGTGTGATACGTGTAAAGGAACAGGGGCCAAGCCGGGTAGTAAACCAGAGACTTGTCCTGTATGTCATGGAACTGGTGAAGTGAGAACTGCACAGAATACTCCTTTTGGAAGAATTGTAAATATAAGAACATGCCCTAAGTGCCATGGTGAAGGAAAAATTATTACTGACCCTTGCAACAAATGCGGTGGCACAGGTAAAATTAGGAGGAGGAGAAAAATTAAAGTTACTATACCAGCGGGAATAGACGAAGGACAAATGCTTACCTTAAGAGGAGAAGGAGAGCCAGGCTTAAGAGGAGGTCCAAGGGGAGACCTGTATATTGTAATTCACGTAAAACCCCACGAGTTATTTACAAGAGAAGGATACAATGTACATTTGAAAATGCCCATAAGTTTTGCTGATGCAGCTTTAGGTGGAGAAATAAAAATTCCTACGCTGGATGGAACAGTTAGCTTTACAATACCAGAAGGGACCCAGACAGGGACTAAGTTTAGGTTAAGGGGAAAAGGGATTCCTCACATAAATGGAAGAGGACGCGGAGACCAAATTGTAGAGGTTTATATTGATGTGCCTAAAAAATTGACAGAAAAGCAAAAAGAATTGCTAAGAGAATTAAAAAATTAGAAGGAAATACTACGACAGAATCAAAATCATTTTTTCAAAGGATGAAGGACGCTTTTGGCGGATAATAAATTTGAGTAAAGGTGTGGAAAAGAATGAAATGGATTGAAGTACAAGTGACAACTTCACAAGAGGCAGAAGAGGCTGTGTCAAATATCATGCACGAATTAGGGGCTGGCGGTGTAGTTATAAAAAACCCTAATGATGTAAAACTGTTGGCGCAAAGTGATAATTGGGATTACTTTGACCCTTCTCTTTTTGAAGAAGAGGGAAATATTAAGGTTTTTGCCTATTTTCCTATTGCTTCAGATACTATAGATAGAATAAATATTTTAAAAGATAGAATTGTAGAACTTAAATCTTTTGGAATTGATATAGGCAATTTTGACTTAAAAGTCTCAGAAGTAGATGAAGCGGACTGGGCAAGCAATTGGAAACAGTACTATAAGCCTTTAAAAATAGGGAAGAAAATAGTGATTAAGCCTTCTTGGGAAGAATATGTATCTCAAGGAGAAGAGATAATTATCGAATTAGACCCCGGAATGGCTTTTGGCACAGGCACCCATGAGACTACAAAGATGTGTCTGGAATTTTTAGAGGAGATTGTGATACCAGAAAGGATAGTTTTTGATGTAGGTTGTGGTTCAGGCATACTTAGTATTGCTAGTAGCAAATTAGGAGCAAAGGAAGTTTATGCGGCAGATATAGACGAAGTTTCCGTGGAAGTAGCCCGACAAAATGTAGAATTAAATAACTTACAAAATGTAAAAGTATTTAAAAGTGATTTATTAGGCGAATTTAGAGGAAAAGCGGATATTATAGTGGCAAATATAATTGCTGATGTGATAATTAAGTTGTCGGCAGAGGCTCCTAAATACTTAAAAGAAGAGGGCTTATTTTTAGCTAGTGGTATAATAAAAAGTAGAAAAGAAGAAGTTTTGCAAAAAGTTGAAGAATTTTTTGAAGTGTTGCAAATTAGAGAAGAAGGAGAATGGTGTGCAATATTATCAAGGAAAAAGTGAGAGCTTATGAGAAAAATTTTTATTGATAGGCAAAATATTAAAGGAGAATTTGTCTATATAGAAGGAGAAGACTTTCATCATCTGGTAAATGTCTTAAGGCTTAAAAGAGGAAATGAAATTGTTGCATCGGATGGATTAAAAGAATATGCTGCTCGCATTGAAGAGATAAAAAAAGACAAGCTTATTTTATTTTTAGAAAGAGAATTAGAATCAAATACAGAGAGTGCCTTAGAAATTTCATTATTTCAAGGCTTGCCTAAGTCAGATAAAATGGAATTGATTATTCAAAAATGTGCAGAAATTGGAGTTAAAAATTTATCCCAGTTGTGACTCGTTATACGGTTGTAGACATAACTAAAAGCAATATAAATAAAAAATTGCTAGGTGGAGAAAAATTAGTGAAGAAGCTTGTAAACAATCGGGCAGAACTGGGGTGCCCGAAATTTGTATGCCTATTTCCTTTGAAGAGGCTATAAATCAGGTTGATAAGTTTGATCTATGCATAATTCCATATGAAAAGGAACAAACTTCAAAATTAAAAGAGGTGTTGGAAAAGGCAAAAGGCGTAAAAAAATTGGAATTTTTATAGGCCCTGAAGGAGGTTTTTCTCAAGAGGAAATTGAATTAGCCTTAAACAAAAGTATTAAGCCTGTAAGCTTAGGCCCCAGGATTTTGCGAACTGAGACAGCAGCCATCGCAGTTTGTTCAATAGTAATGTATGAATTAGGAGATATGGGTTAAATTATTAATAAACAAAGAACAAAAAGATATTTTCTAATGCCCTTTAGGGCATGTCAAATTGTAGATAAACTTTCGTAAAGGAGATATTTTGCATAAGGAGCAACTTGTTACAAAGCGACCCGGCACTCAAGTAGGAGAGTTTGATAAAGCAAAAATAAAAAAACAACTATACTTACTTGAGTGCCGGGAAACTTAGCAAGACCGAGGGTGGAGGCAGGGCCGAAGCCAAGGAGGGCGGAGGCGGGCACCTTAAGGCATGGATGCCACCTGACGTAGGTACCCTGCCGGAACCTGAAGGGGAAGCTTATGTTTTGTCGCTTTGGAACATCGGAGCGACGATGCAAAATATCTCCTTTGAATATTTTTTTAACTTTGTCAACAAACTGAATGCCTTCGGGGCCTATTTTTTGTATGCAATAGCATGTTATAATATGTGATATAATATGAAAAAAAGAGATTTAATAGGAGGAGCATTTTTAAAGTGGCAAAAGTAGATTTAACTCTTAGTAATGAGGAATTTTATGAAAGATATGGTCATAAAAAAACTGTTGCTTTTTATACTTTGGGGTGTAAGGTAAATCAATATGAGACAGAAGTCATGGCTGAGCTTTTTAAAAAAGCTGGTTATGAAGTAGTTGATTTTAATGAAAAAGCGGATGTTTACGTAATAAATACCTGTACTGTAACAAATAGAAGTGATATGAAGTCAAGGCAGGAGATACGAAAAGCTAGAAAGAAAAATCCTGATGCGCTGGTAGTAGCTGCTGGTTGCTATGTGCAAGTAAGTCCAGAGGAAGCTTTTTCTCTTCCGGAAGTGGACATAGCGATTGGTACGAAAAATAAGGACAAAATAGTGGAATTAGTAGAGGAATTTACACAAAAAAATCAAAAGTTGAGTGTGGTAAATAATATAATGACTCAAAAGGAATATGAGGAATTTGGAGTAACAGCTTATACAGAAAGGACAAGGGCATATATAAAGATTCAAGACGGCTGCAATCAATACTGTACTTACTGCATAATCCCTTACGCCAGGGGACCTGTGAGAAGTAGAGACCCCAAAAAAGTACTAGATGAAGTAAAAAGGTTTGCTGATTCAGGGTATAAAGAAATTGTTCTCACAGGTATACACATAGCTTCCTATGGCAAAGATTTAAAAAATATTGGGCTTTTGGACATTATAAAGATGATTCATGAAATAGATGGCATAAAAAGGATAAGACTTAGTTCTATTGAGCCTACTTTTTTAACTGAAGAGTTTGTGAAAGAAATAGCTAACTTGCCTAAGATGTGCAGGCATTATCATGTATCCCTTCAAAGTGGATGTGATGAAACCTTAAAAAGAATGGGAAGAAGATATACTACAAAGGAGTACAAAAGTGTAATTGATAGGTTAAGAGAATACATCAAGGATGTGGCGATAACTACAGATGTTATGGTGGGATTTCCTGGTGAAACGGAAGAGGAGTTTCTCAAGACTTACAAATTTGTGGAAGAGATTTGTTTTAGCAAAATGCATGTTTTTAAATATTCAAGGAGAAAAGGTACAAGAGCATACAACTTTCCAAATCAAGTTGCAAATCATATAAAAGAAGATAGGAGTAAAAAGCTCATAGAATTGTCTAATAGGTGTGAATATAAATTTATGGAGAGTTTTATAGGGAAAACTTTGGAAGTCCTCTTTGAACAACCGGTAAAGAATATGGAGGGTTATGTGGAAGGCTTGACTGATAATTATTTAAGTGTAGCTGTTAAAGGAGATAGAAAGTTACTTAGAAATGAGATTTTCCCAGTGAAAATAAAAGAAATAAAAGATAATTTATTAATTGGAGAAATTGAAGGAATTTAAAGAGATTTGTAGAATATATAGGGATGTGCAAAATTAATAAAAATAATCACGACAAAAAACCAAAATATGTATGACATACAATATATAGTAATCAACACTGACAATCAAACATAAAGGAAGTGGTAAAGGAAAAAGAAAGACAAAAAGAGGAGCTAAAAAAGGGCATAAATATCCTGTAGAAGTCAAATGTTAAAAAATAGCATGAAATAGATTCAGTAAAAATTAGGCCGATTGCATCAAAGCAACAAGAGATCTAAACTCATCATATTTGCCCAATTTAATAGCTACAATAGCGACAGTAAGCAAAGTAATATGGCCAAAAGTATTAAGGTTGCTCACAGAATTAATATTTCTAACATAAGCCTTTTCAAAATCCAGAGCTTTAAAGCGGGAATTATATCTTTCTGATTCAATTCTCAATCTATAGACAGCCTTAAAATAGAGGGAATCTCTATTAATAGAGGACCTATAATCAGAAGATATAATAGCATACTTAGTACAGCCTCTATGCTTTTTGCCATTAAGATATTTAGGATGATTTATAGGGCAGGCAGAATCATCTTTAGAATTACAGAACTTGCAAACAAATTTTTGCTTAATAAAACCATCAAAATACTGCTTGCCATCTTTAAGCATTTTAATACCCGCTTCGCAGACCATATAACCATCATCAGTCAGAGGGGGATTTTTAGAATTGCGCTTGTTAAGAGGAATAAAGCAATGACCGTGGAGAATATTTCTAACATAATTATAAAGTTTCTTAACATCATAGCCTTTATCAGCAATAAAATTAACATACTTAAGGTTAAACCACTTATTAGTCTTCTCAAGTAAAGACAAAGCAACTTCAAAATCAGGGGCATCAGCGGGAGTAGTAGTTTCAGCGATGAGTAAACCAGAGATAGCATCAACAATAATGTGATTTTTATAGCCCCAATAAAACTTATAGCGTTTATTAGAAGAATCATTAGAAGCAGAATAAACTCCTAATTTACAATCCTTATCAGACTTAGGCTGATTATCTTTAGAGAATTTATTTTTAGAAAAAGACTTAGGGTTATTTAACTTAGTGTTAGCTTTAATAGGGGTAGAATCCATGGAAATAAACTCACCGGAGATAATACCCATATTTTTGAGGATATTGACCTGATTTTGAAAAATAGAGGTCAAATAATCATGAGAGAAGTCATTAATAAAACGGCGAAAAGTCCAATAAGAAGGAAGAGGTTTAGAAATGTCGAAGCCACAAAGATGAGCAATGATAAGATTATTGCGGAGATAATCTAAAAGGTCAGAAATTGTGCCGAATCTTTCAGCTTTCATGACAATAAAAGCTCTAAAAAGTGCATGATGAGAGTAACCCTTACGGCCAGGACTAGAGGAAGGGAATTCAGGTATTGAAGACAGGTCAAGATTTTCAAACATAGAAGAATAGAAATCAATTTTAGACTGAGAGGTAAAGAGTTCAGGTATATTTAAAAGTAATTGAAGCTGGTACATGTAGGATTTCCTCCTTCTTAAAAAATTTTTTATAGTGTATATATAATAATTCGACAAATGGGAGGGGAAATCCTACATAAAAGATAAAAAATTCAAGAGTGATAGAAAAAAAGCATGTCTGTGGAATGGCTTAAATGAAGGCTTTTGAATTTTGCACAAGTCTATAGAATATAAAAAGAGGAGGTGAAAAGATGGCAGATTGCATTTTTTGTAAAATTATAAATAAAGAGATACCTTCCAATATAGTCTATGAAGATGATTTAGTAGTAGCATTTCGGGATATTAACCCGCAGGCACCTGTACATATCCTCATTGTACCCAAAGAACATATACCGACATTGTTAGATTTAAATGAGGATAACAAACATTTAGTATCTCATGCTTATATGGTGGCAAAAGAATTGGCAAAAAAAGAGGGCATTGACGAAAAAGGTTATAGAATTATATCAAACTGTGGAAATGACGGGGGACAAACGGTATATCACATACATTTTCATCTTTTAGGCGGTAGATTTATGACTTGGCCACCAGGTTAATCATTGACACATTATGGTTTTAGGAGTATAATAAAATGAGAGTTTCCAGCAGGACATCGCAGCAAAATACGCAGCTTAGTTTGAGCAGTTTATCTGGAGGGAGGGAGAGTAGTGTCTGAAGTAAGAGTCGGCGAAAATGAATCATTGGACAACGCTCTGAGAAGATTTAGGCGCCAATGTTCCAAAGCAGGCGTTTTATCAGAGCTTCGCAAAAGAGAACATTACGAAAGTCCCAGTGTAAAACGTAAGAAAAAATCCGAAGCAGCAAGAAAAAGAAAATATAAATATAATAAATAAAGGAAGTGCTTGCCATGACCCTAAAAGAGCGAATATACAAAGATATGGTAGAAGCTATGAAAAACAAAGATAATTTTAAAAAGAATATTTTAAGTATGGTGAGAGCAGCTATTCTCCAAGTTGAAAAAGATACTCAAAAAGAATTAGACGATGAAGGGGTCATCAATGTAATTTCTAAGGAGATAAAGCAAAGAAAAGAAGTGTTGCCGGATTACGAGAAAAGCGGAAGGCAAGACTTAGTGGATAAAGCCAGAAAAGAAATTGAGATTATGCTTTCTTATTTACCGAAGCAGCTATCCGAAGAGGAAATAGAGGAAATAGTAAAAAAAGCTATCGAAGAAACTGGTGCTAAAACTAAAAGCGATATAGGAAAAGTGATGGGAAAGGTAATGCCAATCGTAAAAGGGAGAGCAGATGGCAACCTTGTTAAAGACATGGTAAACAAGTATCTACAGTAAACAAAGGACTTGATGCTATTAGGTATCAAGTCCTTTCTTCTTTAAACAATTTTTTGATTTCATTGTAATTATTAGAATAAGCAAGAGCTGCCATGAGTTTTATACGAGCTTTTTGCCCTGAGAGATTACCTCCAAAGATTACCCCTAAGGATTCAAGATGCTTTCCGCCACCTTTATAACCGTAAGAGGCATCAACTCTTCCCATAGGACATCTTGAAACTAACACTACAATTACTCCCTTTGATATAGCATATTCTATACCCTCAGCCAATTTTGGAGGTACATTTCCCCTTCCTGTTCCTTCTATTACTATTCCTTTTTCTCCACTGTCAACAAGGAATCTGATAATTTTATCGTCCATACCAAAGGCAACTTTTAAAAGACTGACTCTTGGCTCTAAATGGTCTACTGGTATATAATCTCTTGCCTCAATGTTCCTATAAAAATACGCTCTGTTATTATCTACAACACCTATTGGACCTGTTTCAAGGCTTTTAAAGGTGTCAATACTTGAAGTATGAGTTTTTGTGACATCTCGTGCAGCATGTATTTCGTTATTGAAAACTACTAACACTCCTTTGTTTTTGGCTTTTTCTGAGGAAGCAGTAATTACAGAAGCAATTAAGTTGCTGGGACCGTCGTACCCAACTTCAGAAGAATTTTTGATGGCTCCAGTCAAGACTATTGGTTTTTCGGAATTTATAGTTAAGTCTAAAAAGTATGCTGTTTCTTCTATGGTGTCTGTACCGTGAGTAATGACGACTCCTTTTACTTGTTGTTTCATGATTACGTTTTCAACTTCTCGTCTCAAATTTATTAATAGCTCGGGAGTAAAGTAAGGACTTGGAAAATTACCAAATTGGATTATTTCAATTTGGGCAATTTCTTTTATGTTGGGAACCATTTTTAGTATGTCATTTCCTGATAAAGAGGGTATAGCAGCATTTAAATTCGGGTCATTTTTCATGGATATAGTTCCACCAGTAAAAATTATTACTATTTTCTCCAAGGCAAATCCCCCCAAAAAATAATTTACAGCAACAGGAATATTCATTTTGTTACCTTCATTATAATACATATTTTCTAATTACTCAAAAGGTCTAATTGCCTATAAAAAAGCAAGAGAATTTTTTTAATTTCTTCCTCATAAAATTTTAAGAGAAGGGAGGTTACAGTATGAAAGATGGGATAAAAAACGAACTTGTAAATGCAATAGACTTTCCAAAAGAGGTACTGCTTAATCTCCCTAAAATAACTTTGATAGGGAAAACCCATGTTACTATTGAAAACCACAAGGGAATTATTGAGTATATTCCTGAAAGGATTAGGGTAAATACGACAATTGGAGTTGTTAGAATATTAGGTAAAAACATGATTGTAAATTCTATAATGACAGAGATTATAACGATTAGTGGCGAAATAATGAATATAGAAATAATGGTATAGGAGGAGTATTTTTGGTTGCAATAAAATTATGGAATTTTTTAAAAGGATATGTTATTATTAAGATTGAAGGTTTGTCAATTGAAAAATTTTTAAATCTCATAATGGTAAATGATGTCTATATTTGGGATATTGAGCGTAAGAATTATACTACTATAGTCGCAAAAGTAAGTTTAAAGGGTTTTAAAGAAATAGTGTCTTTTGCGAAAAAAACTAATTGTCGTGTTTCAGTGATTTCTAAAAGAGGGTTGCCTTTTGTAATTTCTCGATTAAAAAGAAGAAAATCATTGGTTTTAGGGGCAGCAATTTCTCTTATACTGATTTATGCATTTTCTACTTTTATATGGGAAATTAATATAGAGACCGTCAACAATGTAAATGAAAAAGTAGTTTTAGAAAAGCTTTCACACTTAGGATTAAAGCCAGGAGTTTCTAAATTTACTATAGATGTTAATAAAATAGAGACAGAATTTTTATTACAAAATAATGATATATCGTGGATAGGAATAAATATAAAGGGTACTAATGCTTTTGTAAAAGTTGTAGGTAAAACAAAACCTCAAGAGGTATTGTCAAAAGATGAACCATGCAATATAATAGCTAAAAAAGATGGTATAATTTATAAGATGACGGTTTTAGAAGGGGAAGCGGTAAAAAAAGTTGGAGATACAGTAAAAGCGGGAGATATAATTGTTACAGGGATAATTGAAAAGCCAGGACTAGAGACAAGATTTGTACATGCTGATGGCCAAATTATTGGGAGGACATGGTATGAAGTTTATGCTGACGCCGAACTCAAAAAAGAAGTCTTTGAGAGGACAAACAACAAAATAACTGTTACAAAAATAATATTTGGCAATAATACTATAACTATATCGCCTAAAAAAGTAGACTTTAAGAATTTTGAAAAAGAGGAAAAAGAGATAATATCAAAAAATTTTCCAGTTAGAATAATAAAAGAAGTATACTATGAAACCAAACCTAAAACTATTGTTTTATCTAAAGAGGAAGCAAAAAATATTGCTTTTGAAAAAGCACTAAAGGAGTTGGAGAAGGTTTTAGGCCCTCAAAGTAAGATAGTAAATAAAAAGAAAGTTATGTGATTATACAAGATAAAATATTAAGAGCCAATATTACTGCTGAGGTTTTAGAGGAAATAGGAATGAAAGAAAAATTTCTTATATAGGAGGGGAACATTGATTAAGGAGTTAGCTATTAATATTGAGGATATGGAGCAAGCTGCCAATTTGTTTGGCAACTTTGATGAAAATATTAAGTTAATAGAAGAGGGATTAGATGTCAAGATAGTGTTAAGAGGAGGAATTATTAAGATAACGGGGGAAGAAAAAAACGTGGAATCTGCTAATAAACTTTTTAACAAATTGATGGGAATGATTGAAAAGGGAGATGTGATTACTACCCAAAATGTTTTGTATACTATGAATATGATTGAGGCAGGAGAAGAAGAAAAACTAAAGTCTTTAATGTCTGATATTGTTTGTATAACAGCTAGAGGCAAACAGATAAGGTGCAAAACTTATGGGCAAATGAGGTATGTAGAAGCTATAAGAAAAAATCAGATTGTATTTGGAATAGGACCTGCCGGTACGGGCAAGACCTATTTGGCTATGGCAATGGCTATTACCGCAATGAAAAATAAAGAAGTAGGTCGTATAATTTTAACAAGGCCGGCTGTTGAAGCAGGAGAAAAGTTGGGTTTTTTGCCAGGAGATTTGCAAGAAAAAGTTGATCCTTATTTAAGACCTTTATATGATGCGCTTTACGACATTTTAGGAGCAGAAGTTTTCCAAAAATACATGGAGAAAGGCTTAATTGAGGTAGCACCCCTAGCTTATATGAGAGGTAGAACTTTGGACGATTCTTTTATAATACTTGATGAAGCTCAAAACACCACTCCTGAGCAGATGAAAATGTTTTTAACCCGTATAGGTTTTGGTTCTAAAGCAGTTATAACTGGTGACGTTACTCAAATAGATTTGCCAAGAGGTAAAAAATCCGGACTAAAAGAGGTTATGGAGATATTAAAAGGAATAGAAGGTATAGAGTTTGTAATGCTTTCTGAAGAAGATGTGATAAGGCATCCTCTTGTAGCTAAAATCATAAAAGCTTATGAAATTTATGAGAAGAACATGGAGGAAAACAAATCAGAAATCCCAGAGCGAGGGGAATAATCCATGAAAAAACTGGACAAACATATAAAAAATATAATTAAAAATGAGCAATTGATAATCATTTTTTTTGTTATTTTTTATTTTGTTTCTTCCTATGCCTTAGTTTATACTAGTGTAACGCCTCCAAAATTTGACTTAAAAGCTGGGGACGTAGCTACTCAAGACATAAAAGCTCCTAAAGATGTAGTAGATGTAGTTGCTACTCAAAAGAAAATAGAGGAAGCAGTAAATGCGGTAAATCCCAAATATGATTATAATGAAAATATTGCCAAAGAATCTTATCTTAAGCTGGTTGATTTTTTTAATAAATTGAGAGATGTACGCAAATCTTCAGAAACAGAAGAAAAGAAATTGCAGGACTTTAAAGCTGTAAGTCCCATAGGTTTAGAAGATAATGACGTGGCTTTGCTTTTAAAAATAGATGATAATACCCTTATAAACATGGAATCGGTGGTATTATCGACAGAAAAAGCAATTATGGCAAGGCAGATTACAGAAGATGCTTTGCCTACTGTTTTAAACGATGCCAAGAGTGTTGTAGAAAGTTCTGATATTTCTGAAGAAGTAAAACCAGTAGCTGTTAAGATTTTATCTTCTGTTATTGTTCCTAATATGATATATAATGCCTATGAGACAAACCTTGCTAAAAAAGAAGCAGAGGAAAGAGTACAGCCGGTTATGTATAAAAAAGGACAAAATATCGTAGTCAGTGGAGAAGTGGTGACACAACAACAAATTGAGGTTTTGAAATCTTTAGGTCTCTTAAAAGGTAGCAGTAAGATTGACTATGGAATGATAATAGGCTTATTTTTGATTTTAGGCTTGTCACTTTTTTTATCAGTGTATTATATTATAAAATTGGACAAAAAGATTACTACAAAAAAATGTACATTGAATTGTTGTGCTTAACAGGTATTTTTTATCTTTTATTAGCTGTTGCCTTTAAAGAGATTGAACCGCTTTTAATTCCTGCTGCTACTTTGCCTATGCTAATTTCTGTTTTAATAGATCCTTATATTGCTATTATGATTGACATAATTTATTCTCTTTTAGTAGGCTTAATGGTGGGTTTTAACCAAGAATTTATTTTTATGTCATTGCTAGGGGGATTGATTGGTGCAGTAAAACTTTCTCATTCTAAGCAACGTTTAGATTTTGTAAAAGCGGGTCTTTACGTCAGTGGGGTAAATCTTGTAAGTATTGTAGGAATAGGGCTTTTAAATAGCAATGATATAATTTCTGTATTAAAAAGTAGTTTATGGGGAATTGTCAGTGGAACTTTTAGTATAATTTTGGTTATTGGTACTTTGCCTTTTTGGGAAGCAGCTTTTGATATCTTAACTCCTTTAAAACTTTTAGAGCTATCAAATCCCAATAATCCGCTTCTTAAAAAACTTATGATGGATGCTCCTGGTACTTATCACCACAGCATAGTAGTAGCAAATCTCGCAGAAGCTGCTTCTGATGCTATTGGAGCAAACAGTTTGTTAGTTAGAGTGGGGGCTTATTACCATGATATAGGTAAAATTAAAAGACCTTATTTTTTCAAAGAGAACCAGCTTTCAGGAGAAAATTTGCATGACAAAATTTCTCCTGATTTAAGTACATTAGTAATAATTTCCCATGTAAAAGATGGTATAGAATTAGCTAAAAAGTATAAACTTCCTCAACAAGTCATCGATTTGATAAAAGAACACCATGGTACTTCCTTAGTGAAATACTTTTATACTAAGGCTTTACAGAATGAAGAGGAATCTTGCGAAGAAGAATCTTTCAGATATCCAGGTCCAAAGCCTTCTACCAAAGAGTCTGCCATTTTGATGTTGGCAGATTCTGTAGAAGCAGCTGTGAGATCTATCCCGGAACCTACTGAGGAAAATATAAAAAATATGATTGATAAAATCGTCGCAGATAGATTAAATGATGGTCAGTTGGAAGATAGCGATTTAACTTTAAAAGATATTAAAACTATAAAAAATTCTTTTTTGACTGCTTTAACTGGTATGTTTCATAAAAGAATTGAGTATCCTGATATTGAACCAAATCAAAATAAAGAGGTGTTAGAATGAACATTTTGATAGACAACAGACAAGATAAAGTTGATGCAATAAATTTGGAAGAATTGGTGGAAAAAGTTATAAAAACAGTATTAGAGGTAGAAGAGGTTATTGATAATGTTGAAGTAAGTGTGTCTTTTGTGGATAATGAGGAAATTAGAAAATTAAATAAATATTATAGAGGTATAGATAAGCCGACGGATGTTTTGTCATTTCCTTTAGCAGAGTTTGAAGATACTTATGCAGAGGTTGAAGAAATAGAGGAAGATTCAGAAGAGGTGCAGCCAATAGGAGATATAGTTATTTCTTTAGAAAAAGCATTAGAGCAGTCAATGGAATATGGGCATTCCTTTGAAAGAGAAGTAGCTTATTTAACAGCTCACAGCATGTTGCATCTTTTGGGTTATGACCATGAAACTGAAGAAGAAAGAAAAATTATGAGGGAAAAAGAAGAGGAAGTTATGGCAAGGCTTAATATTGGGCGGTGATTTTGTGAAATCGAGAAATTTAATTGACAGCTTTAATTATGCGATAGATGGCATTTTACATGCTTTTAAAACCCAAAGAAACATGAAGATTCACTTTGCCATAGCAATATTGGTATTATTCTTTTGCCTTTTTTTGGACCTTTCCAGGGTAGAATTTGTGGTAATTTTATTTACAATTTCTTTAGTTTTAATTTCTGAAATGATAAATACGGCTATTGAAACCACAATTGACATGATGGTTAAAAATTATAATCCTTTGGCTAAGGTTGCGAAAAATGTAGCTGCAGGAGCAGTTCTTATATCCGCGATAAATGCCATTCTTGTAGCTTATTTAATATTTTTTGATAGAGTAAATCCTTGGACAAAAATAATTTTATTAAAGCTTAGAGAGTCACCCATTCATATCACAGTTATAAGTCTTTTAGTTGTAGTGTTTTTGACTGTAATTTTAAAGGTGCATTTTAAAGAAGGAACTCCTATGAGGGGAGGAATGCCCAGCGCTCATAGTGCTATTGCTTTTGCTACTGCGACAGCTATAACTTTTATGACAGCAAATGCTTTTATTGCCACTTTAGGTTTTTTACTTGCTCTTATGGTGGCTGAAAGCAGAGTAGAAGGTAAAATCCACTCTTTTTCTCAGGTATTTTTTGGAGGTTTATTTGGGATATTGATTACAGTGTTGATTTTTCAAATAATCAAATAAGGAGTGATGATATGGGCCATAAAGCTGGTTTTGTAGCATTAGTTGGTAGAACTAATGTAGGTAAATCTACTCTTTTAAATGCAATTTTACAAGAGAAGATTGCTATTACTTCTCCCAAACCCCAAACTACTCGAAATACCATTCGTGGGATTTTGACAACAGATGAATACCAGGTTATTTTTGTTGACACTCCTGGCATTCATAAACCTAAATCTAAATTAAGCGAATTTATGATTGAGGTAGCTAAAAGAACATTGAAAGAAGTTGACCTTATTTTGTATATGATAGAACCAGATACGGAAGTAGGACCTGGAGATAGATACATAATCGAACATTTAAAAGAAGTAGATACACCTGTCATACTTGTAGTCAACAAAATAGATTTGGTGCCTGAGGAAAGAGTAGAAGAGACTATAAAAATTTTTAAAGAGCAATATGAGTTTAAAGATGTAGTAGCTATTTCTGCTATTGAAAATAAAAATATAGATTTGTTAAAAGAAAAAATTGTATCACTTTTGCCAGAAGGCCCCAAATATTATTTGGATGATTATATAACAGATCAGCCCGAAAAATTAATAGTGGCAGAAATAATTCGAGAGAAGATGTTACACTTTTTAGAGGAAGAAGTACCTCACGGTATTTATGTGGAAGTAGAATCTATTAAAGAGAGGGAAGATAAAGATATAATAGACATTGAAGCATATATTTACTGTGAGAAAGAGTCCCACAAAGGAATTATTATAGGCAAAAATGGGCAAATGCTAAAAAAGATAGGTCAAAGTGCGCGACTTGATTTAGAAGAATTTTATGGAAAACAGGTTTTTCTTGACCTATGGGTAAAGACGAGGAAGGGGTGGAGAGACAATACAACGTTACTTAAAAAATTAGGATATGCCATTGACAAGAAAACTTACGAATAGTAAAGTATTTAGTGAAAACAAAAGGAGGTTATATTATGAACATAGCAAAAATGATTGACCACACTTTATTAAAACCAAATGCGACAAAAAGCGAGATAGAAAAGCTTTGTAATGAGGCAAAAGAGTATGGGTTTGCTTCTGTCTGCATAAACCCTTGCTTTGTAGACCTTGCCTATAGTATGTTAAAAGATACAGATGTTAAAGTTTGCACAGTGATAGGTTTTCCATTAGGTGCAAATACTATCGAAACCAAAGTATTTGAAGCAGTTGAAGCGGTTAAAAAAGGTGCGACAGAAGTTGACATGGTATTAAATATAAGCATGTTGAAGAGTGGAGATTACGACTATGTAAAAAAAGAAATTGAAGAAGTTGTGAAAGCGGTAAAATCCTATGGAGATATAGTTGTAAAAGTAATTTTAGAAACCTGCTATCTCACTGATGAAGAAAAGGTAAAAGCATGTCAGATCACAAAAGAAGCAGGTGCTGATTTTGTTAAGACTTCTACTGGTTTTGGGCCAGGTGGAGCGACGGTAGAGGATGTAAAATTAATGAGACAGGCAGTTGGTGAAAACTTTGGTGTTAAAGCTTCTGGCGGTGTAAGAACTGCTGAAGATGCTAAGGCGATGATTGAAGCAGGAGCTAATCGCATTGGGGCAAGTGCAGGCGTTAAGATTGTGGAGGAATGGAATAAACTAAAAATGAGTTGATAAAAAATGCGCTTGTTAAAAACAGAAGCAATAGTATTAAAAAACAATTTAATAGGTGAAACAGACAAAATAGCCACCCTTTTTACTAAAAGCTATGGCAAACTCCAGGCAGTGGCAAAAGGGGCAAGGCGATCAAAGAGCCGATTTGTGAATGCAATAAGGCCTTTTGTTGTTGCCAATTATGTTATTTTTGAGGGGCAAAATTATTACTATATTGACCAATGGGAGTTAATCGAAGCTCATAAAAATATAGAAAAAGACTTAGCTAAATTTTCTGTAGCTTCGTATATTGCCGAAACTATAAACAAAATTTTAGAGGAAAATCAAAAAAGCGAGAGGCTGTATCTGTTTTTAAAACATTCTTTAAAAGCAGTTGACGAGCTACAAATAGACCCTTTAATTTTTATTTCTTCTTATAACTTAAAATTAGTTTCTTTATTGGGATATATGCCTCAACTTGATAATTGTGTTGTGTGTGGAAAAAGAGAGAATTTAAAATATTTTTCTAATTCCTGCGGGGGTGCAGTGTGTATAAACTGCAAAAATAAATGTTTTGACGCCAAGCCATTACATGAAGTAACATTAAAAGCTATAAAGTATTTTCTTAAAGGAGATTATGACAAGCTTCAAAATATTAAAGTTTCAGGAGTTATAAAAGAAGAAGTGGATAAAATAATAACAGCCTATATGAAAGAACATCTTGAAATAGAGTTTAAATCAAAAGATTTTATTGACAAGTTACAAAATATGTGAAAGGAGGGTTTAACGTGTTAGATGAAGAATTAGAAAAAATAGATATGATAGTAGAGAGAATGGGAGTAAGTTATAAAGAAGCAAAAGAAGCATTAGAAAAGTCAGGTGGCAGTGTTGTAGACGCATTGATATATATAGAAGAGAATAGAAAAAGTTGGACTGAGACCTTTACAGTCGCAGGTTCAGAAGTTATGGAAAAAATAAAAGAATTAATTAAAAAGGTAATGTTACAAAAATAAGAATAAAAAAGACGATAAAGTTCTCTTGGAGATTCCTGTAACTGCAGGTGCTATTTCTGCAGTTATCATTCCTCAGCTGACGTTAGTGGGAGCGGCAGTAGCGCTTTTAGCTAATTGCACAATTGAAGTTGAAAAACATGATAAAAGCGTAACCGTATTAAAAGAAGAAAAGAAAAAGATTGACAGAAACTTGTCTCTTTGGTATTCTTAAATAAGTAACGTCAAAAACCTTTCTTCCCAAAAGGGATGAAGGGTTTTTGTATAATTGCGAGAGAAAAAGGAGTGTTATTAAATGTCACAAGCAGTCACAATGGATAAAATAGTTGCCCTTGCAAAAAACAGAGGGTTTGTTTTTCCGGGGTCTGAAATATATGGAGGACTTGCTAATACTTGGGATTATGGACCTCTGGGAGTAGAACTTAAAAACAATATTAAGAGGATGTGGTGGAAAAGATTTATTCAACAAAGTCCTTATAACGTAGGAATTGATACTGCAATTTTGATGAATCCAGAAGTGTGGGTTGCATCAGGTCATGTTAGCAGTTTTAGCGATCCTTTAATGGACTGTAAAGAGTGCAAATCAAGATTTAGAGCTGACCAATTGATTGAAGACTACATTAAAGAAAAGGAATTAAATATTTCTATTGAAGGTTGGACAAATGAACAATTGATGGAATTTATAAAAGAGCATAAAGTGCCCTGTCCAAAATGTGGTGCCCATAATTTTACTGATATTAGGAAGTTTAATCTCATGTTTAAAACCTATCAAGGTGTTACAGAAGATTCTAAATCAGAAGTGTATTTGCGGCCTGAAACCGCACAAGGAATTTTTGTGAACTTTAAAAATGTTCAAAGGACAACTCGTAAGAAAATGCCTTTTGGAATAGGACAAATTGGTAAATCTTTTAGAAATGAAATTACTCCTGGTAATTTCATATTCAGAACGAGAGAATTTGAACAGATGGAATTAGAATTTTTCTGTAAACCGGGAGAAGATATGGAATGGTTTAGTTACTGGAGAAAATATTGCATGGATTGGCTTTTAGAATTCGGCTTAAAAGAAGAAAACTTAAGATTTAGAGACCATAAAAAAGAAGAATTGTCTCATTATAGTACTGCTACCACAGACATAGAATATAATTTTCCCTTTGGATGGGGAGAATTGTGGGGAATAGCTAATAGAACAGATTTTGATTTAAGGCAACACATGGAACATTCTGGAGTTGACCTATCTTATATGGACCCTGTAACAGGAGAAAAGTACATACCATATTGCATTGAGCCTTCTGTTGGGGTAGATAGGTTAATGTTGGCATTTTTAATAGATGCCTATGAAGAAGAAGAGTTAGAAGATGGAGAAACTAGAGTGGTTTTAAGGCTTCATCCTGCTCTTGCTCCCATTAAGGCAGCAGTGCTTCCATTATCCAAGAAATTATCAGAAAATGCCTATAAGCTTTATGACCAGTTGAGAAATAAATTCGTAGTAGATTACGATGAGACAGGAAGCATAGGTAAAAGGTATAGAAGACAGGATGAGATAGGCACGCCTTTCTGTATTACTTATGACTTTGATTCGGAAAATGACCATTGTGTAACCATAAGAGATAGAGATACTATGCAACAAGTGAGAATAAAAATTGAAGAAGTAGAGAAATATCTTGAAGAAAGGTTAAATTTTTAAGGGAATCAGGCTTTTTAACTGATTTCCTTGATTTTTTATGTTGCAATAATTTGTGATATAATAGGAAGGAAACGAAAAAGAAAGTTGGTTATCTTATAAACTTGTGATATAATTATACTAAAGTGATAAACCGATAGAAAACGTTTATGAAACGACAGAGGAAAGTATAAATTGTCAAAAACTTTAAAGGGGTGATAAAGATTCAACTGACAAACCGCCAGCATATAATTATTGACATTGTCAAGAAACATCAACCCATTACAGGGGAACAAATAGCTGAGAAATTAAATGTCACAAGAGCGACTTTAAGACCGGATTTGGCAATATTAACTATGTCTGGGATCTTAGAGGCGAGGCCAAAAGTGGGATATTTTTATACAGGAAAATCACCCCTCAGTTTAGTAGAAGATTATATAAAGAGCATAAAAGTAAAAGATATCAAGTCTTTACCTGTAGTGGTAGAGGAAAGTACATCAGTGTATGATGCCATTGTAACACTTTTTTTAAAAGATGTCGGGACAATTTTTGTACAGGATGGAGGATTTTTAACCGGCGCTGTTTCAAGAAAAGACTTTTTAAAAATCGCAATAGGCAACACTGATATTTATAAGGTCCCGGTGGGAATAATTATGACCCGTATGCCTAACATAGTTACAACTTATGATGATGAGCCTGTGTATAATGCTGCTGTTAAAATTATAGAGCACGAAGTAGACAGTCTTCCTGTAGTTGAGCCTGTAGTGGGAAGTGATGGAAAACAAGGATACAAAGTGACAGGAAGGATTTCAAAGACCAACATTACTAAATTGTTTGTAAAGCTTGGGGAAGGTTAGGGGGATTTTTAATGGAAGAAGGAGTATCAATTTACTTGGTTTCAGATTCTAATGTAGACACAGCAGAAAACATTGCGAGTATTGCTGCTGCCCACTTTGATACTTTTATAGAAAAATAAAAAATATTCTTATGTTGGAGATAAAAATCAAATAGAAGAGATTATCATGGAGGCAGCTAATGATGCAAATAGCATAATAATCCATACTATGGTGGTCCCGGAATTAAAAGATTATCTTCTTAAAAAAGCACAGAAATTTGGCATAAAAATAGTAGATGTAATGGGACCAGTGATAAATGCTATTGAAGATAGTACTGGTATATCCCCCCATACCAATTTAGCAAAAAATAATAAAGAAGATTATTTGAAAAAAATCGAAGTAATAGAATTTGCCGTAAAATATGATGATGGTAAAGATGCAATGGGTATACTATTGGCCGATGTAGTTGTTATAGGGGTTTCTAGAACATCCAAAACTCCTTTATGCATGTATCTTGCTCATAAATACATAAAAGCTGCTAATTTACCCTTAGTGCCAGAAATTGAACCACCTCAAGAATTATTTGAAATCAACCCTAAAAAAATATTTGGGTTAACTATAGACCCTGAAGTTTTGGTAAAAATAAGGAAAGAGAGATTAAAATCTCTTGGCCTTGATGCTAATGCCATATACGCTACTGAAGAAAGAGTTAAAAAAGAGATAAAATATGCTGAGGAGGTGATGAAGAGATTAGGGTGTACTGTAATCGATGTTACAAATAAAGCTGTAGAAGAAACAGCTAATGTTATATTAAACGTATTAAAAGGAGGAGAGATTTCATGAGTAAAAAGTATGTGTATTTATTTAGTGAAGGCGATGCTTCAATGAGAGACCTCTTAGGAGGAAAAGGCGCAAATCTTGCTGAAATGACGAAGTTGGGTTTACCTGTTCCACAAGGATTTACAGTCACCACTGAGGCTTGTACAAGGTACTATCAAGATGGTAAGACTATAGCTCCAGAAATTGTTGAACAAATCTATGAATATATGGCTAAATTAGAAGAAATTACAGGTAAAAAATTTGGAGACCCAACAAATCCTTTATTAGTATCTGTAAGGTCTGGCGCGAGAGTTTCAATGCCAGGTATGATGGATACTATTTTAAACCTTGGTTTAAATGACGAGACAGTAGAAGGCCTTGCTAAAGCTACAAACAATGAAAGATTTGCCTATGACAGCTATAGAAGATTTATTCAAATGTTCTCAGATGTTGTAATGGGAATTGACAAGAATAAATTTGAAGCTATTTTAGATGAAGTAAAAGAGGAAAATGGTGCAAAATTTGATACAGATTTAACAGCTGAAAACCTCAAAGAGGTAGTAAAAAGATTTAAAGAACTTTATAAAAAAGAAATGGGAGTAGACTTCCCACAAGATCCAAAAGAACAACTTCTGGAAGCTGTAAAAGCAGTATTTAGGTCTTGGGATAATCCAAGGGCTATAGTGTACAGAAGACTTAACGACATACCAAGTGATTGGGGTACAGCAGTAAATGTTCAATCAATGGTATTTGGCAACATGGGTAATGATTCAGGTACAGGTGTTGCTTTCACAAGGAATCCCGCGACTGGTGAAAAGGCTTTATTTGGCGAATTCTTGATGAATGCTCAAGGTGAAGACGTTGTTGCAGGTATTAGAACGCCTCAACCAATTTCAACTTTGAAAGAGACTATGCCAGAAGTTTATAACCAATTTGCAGAAATTGCTGAGAAATTGGAGAAACACTACAAAGACATGCAGGACATAGAGTTTACTATTGAAAAAGGTAAACTCTACATGCTACAGACAAGAAACGGAAAGAGAACTGCTCAAGCAGCTTTGAAAGTAGCTGTAGACTTAGTGGCTGAAGGTTTAATAGATGAAAAAACAGCAGTCTTAAGAGTAGATCCAAAGCAATTAGATCAGTTATTGCATCCAACCTTTGAACCAAATGCGTTGAAAGCTGCTAAGCCTGTTGCAAAAGGTTTACCTGCTTCTCCTGGTGCTGCATCAGGAAAAGTATATTTTACTGCTGATGAAGCAATAGAAGCTGCGAAATCAAGAGGAGAGAGAGTAATTCTTGTAAGAACAGAGACATCTCCAGATGACATTGAAGGTATGTCTGTAGCACAAGGAATACTTACAACTCGTGGTGGTATGACATCTCACGCAGCTGTTGTTGCAAGAGGTATGGGTACAGCTTGCGTAGTAGGTTGTGGCGATGCAAAGATAGACGAGCAAGCAAAAGTAATGAGAATTGGCGATATAGAAGTTCATGAGGGAGACTACATATCTATAGATGGTAGCACAGGCAATGTTTACATTGGTGAAATAAAGACTGTTACACCTGAGCTAACTGGAGATTTTGCAACTCTCATGAGCTGGGCAGACAAATATAGAAAATTAAAAGTAAAAACTAATGCAGATATACCAAGAGATGCAAAAGTTGCAGTTCAGTTTGGTGCTGAAGGAATAGGCCTTTGCAGGACAGAGCATATGTTCTTTGATGAAGATAGAATTCCTGCTATGAGAGAAATGATTGTCTCAAAGACAGAAGAACAAAGAAGAAAAGCTTTAGAAAAACTATTGCCTATGCAAAGGTCAGACTTTGAAGGTTTGTTTGAAGTTATGGGTGAATTCCCTGTTACTATACGCCTTTTAGATCCACCATTGCATGAATTCTTACCTCATACAGATGAAGAAATTAAAGAACTTGCAGAAAACATGGGTATAACTTTTGAAGAGCTAAAAGCAACAGTAGAAAGCTTAAAAGAGTTTAACCCAATGTTAGGTCATAGAGGCTGTAGATTAGCTATAACCTATCCAGAAATTGCTGAAATGCAGACAAGAGCTATTATAGAAGCTGCTATAAACGTAAAGAAGAAAACAGGCAAAGACGTAAAACCGCAGATTATGATACCACTTGTAGGTGAACTTAAAGAGCTTAAATACCTCAAAGACATAATAGTAAAAGTAGCTGACGAAGTTATAAAACAAAACAATGTTGAAATAAAATATCTTGTAGGAACAATGATAGAGGTACCAAGAGCAGCTCTTACAGCTGACCAAATTGCTAAGGAAGCAGAATTCTTCTCCTTTGGTACTAATGACTTGACTCAGATGACTTTCGGTTTCTCGAGGGATGATGCTGGCAAATTCCTTGAAACTTATTATGAAAAGAAGATATATGAATTTGATCCATTTGCTAAGCTTGACCAAGAGGGTGTTGGCAAGTTAGTAGAAATGGGTACTAAACTTGGAAGGCAGACAAGACCTGACCTTGAAGTAGGTATATGTGGTGAACACGGTGGAGACCCATCTTCTATTGAATTCTGCCACAAAGTAGGTCTTGATTATGTCTCTGCTTCACCTTACAGAGTACCTATTGCAAGACTGGCTGCTGCTCAGGCGGCAATAAAATACGATAATAAATAATTAATTTCAAAGGCAGCAAATCAAAATTTGCTGCCTTTGAGCATTGTTTAAGGTTATTGTTTTTTGACCATTCATGTTATAATATTAAGTAAAATTGGTAACTTTAATAGTAGGAGGAGAGTTAAATGGATAGAAACACGGCCTTAGCGCTTGTCAAAGAATATGTGTCAGATGAGACTTTAATAAATCACATGATAGCTACAGGTGCTATAATGGGAGGTTTAGCTGAAAGATTAGGACAAGATGTTGAAAGATGGGTAGTTACAGGGATATTACATGACATAGACTACCAAGAAACTAAGGACAATCCAGAGCTGCACAGTATAAGGGGGGGAGAAATTTTAAGAGAGCATGGTCTTGATGAGGAAATAGTACATGCAGTTATGGCACATAATGAAATTCATGGCATTGAGAGGATAACTCTTCTTGACAAAGCTCTTTTTGCCGTTGACCCTTTATCAGGTTTAATTACTGCAACAGCTTATGTGATGCCTTCTAAAAAATTGGAGGAGGTGCAAGTAAAATCATTAAAGAAAAAGTTTAAAGATAAGACTTTTGCTAAAGGAGCAAATCGCGACCAAATCAAAACTTGTGAAGAATTTGGAATTTCTTTAGACGAATTTTTAGAGATTGCCCTTAATGAAATGAAAAAAATCGCACCACAGATAGGATTGTGAGGAATGGGAATGAATGTGAAGGAAAAACTTTTAGAATTAATGAATGAAGAAGATTATAAGCCTTCTAAAATAGAGGAAATAATGAAAATATTAGGGATAGACTATAGTCAAAAAAGCATTTTAGAAAAAATATTAAAAGAGATGGAAAAAGAAGGACTTGTTTTTAAAACAAAACGAGGTAAATATGCTCTTCCTGAAAGATTAGATTTGGTCAAAGGTAAGATTGAATTTCATTCAAGAGGCTATGGCTTTTTAATTCCCGAAGATAGCAATATAAAGGACATATTCATACCTGTAAGCGGCATGAACGGTGCAATGCATGATGACACTGTTTTGGTAAGAGTTACAAAAAGGGTGGATGGAAAGAGTGAAGAGGGAGAAGTTGTAAAAATTCTCAAAAGGGCAAATACAACTATTGTTGGAACTTACGAAAAAAGTAAAAATTTTGGCTTTGTAGTACCAGACAACAAAAAGATCCATCAAGATATATTTATTCCTAAAGGAGAAGATAAAGGCGCCAAAACAGGCATGAAAGTTGTAGCCAGAATTACTAAATGGCCTGAAGGAAGGCGAAGTCCTGAAGGGGAGATTATAGAAATATTAGGGTATAAAGGAGACCCTGGTATAGATGTAATGTCCATTATAAGGGAATATGATATTCCTGAAATTTTTCCTAAAGAGGTTTTAAAGGAAACAGAAGAGATATCGACAGAAATTCCTGAAGAAGAAAAAAAGAGAAGAATTGATTTGACTAACTTAAACTTTGTCACAATTGATGGAGAAGATGCAAAAGATTTAGACGACGCAGTATGTGTTCAAAAAACTTTCAGAGGAAAATTATCTTTTATATGTGAGTATTGCAGATGTGAGCCACTACGTAAAAGAAGGTTCTCATTTAGATAAAGAAGCATTAAAGAGAGGATGTAGTGTATATTTCATTGATAGAGTAATACCAATGTTGCCACCTAAGTTATCTAATGGTATTTGCAGTTTAAATCCGCAGGAAGAAAGACTGACTCTCACTGTTAAAATGAAAATAAACTCTCAAGGAGAAGTTGTAGACCATGAAATTTTTGAAAGCATTATAAAAAGCAAAGAGAGAATGACATATACAAATGTTTACAAACTTTTAGAAGAAAATGATGAAGAATTAAAAAAGAGGTATCAGTACCTATTGGAAGATTTTAAACTAATGAAAGAGCTAGCTCTTGTTTTGCTAGAGAAAAGGAAAAGAAGAGGCAGTGTAGATTTTGATTTTCCTGAAGCTAAAGTAATAGTAGACGAGAAAGGTAAGCCAATAGATATTGTAAAAGTTGAAAGAAATATAGCTCACAGGATAATTGAAGAATTTATGTTAGCAGCTAATGAAACGGTAGCGGAGCACATGCATTGGTTAAATGTACCTTTTGTTTATAGAATTCATGAACATCCGGATATAGAAAAGCTGATTGCTTTTAATAAGTTTATTCACAATTTGGGGTATCATATAAAAGGAATTGAAGGAGGACAAATACATCCAAAGTCTTTGCAAGAGTTAATAAGACAAGTGAGAGGAAAGAGTGAGCAAAGAGTTGTAGAAACTTTGCTTTTAAGGTCTTTAAAAAGAGCAAGATACAGTCCAGAAGACATTGGCCATTATGCTTTGGCGACCCAATATTATACTCACTTTACTTCCCCCATAAGGCGATATCCTGACCTTATAATTCATAGGATAATCAAAGAATACATAAATGGAAAATTAACAGAAAAAAGGCAACGCCATTACAACAGAATTTTAAATGACATTGCTTTAAAATCTTCTGAGAGAGAAAGAGCAGCAGAAGCTGCAGAAAGAGAAATAGAAGAATTAAAGAAAGTAGAGTACATGGCAGATAGAATAGGGAATGTTTATAAAGGGATAATTTCCAACGTGACAAATTACGGATTTTTTGTAGAACTTGACAACACTGTGGAAGGGTTAGTAGATGTTGCTTCATTGGAGGATGACTATTACCATTTTGATCCAGAAAGATATGTTTTAATTGGTGAAAAGAGCAAAAAAGTTTACTCTATAGGTAAAGAGGTTTATGTAAAAGTTGTTCATGTAGATGTGGATAGGAGAGAAATAGACTTTGTTTTAGCAGAAGAAGAAAAAGATAATTTAGAGATTGGCTTAACCGAGCATAAAAGCTGAAACATATATTGACACTATTTAAAAATGTGTTATAATATAATAGCGATGAAGGTGCCCTATTTGTGACACACAAGTAGGGCAATTTTCTCCTAAAGAGGGTGTTTAAAATTTGGCGAAGGAAGAAATTAAAATAATCGCTCAAAACAAAAAAGCTTACCATGATTACTTCATTGAAGAAACTTATGAAGCAGGAATAGTGCTTAGTGGAACTGAAGTTAAATCTATTAGGATGGGGAAAGTCAATTTAAAAGATAGCTTTGCAAGAGTTGAAAACAACGAAGTTTATCTTTATAATATGCATATAAGTCCTTATGAAAAAGGTAATATATTTAATAAAGACCCCTTAAGGACTAGAAAATTACTTCTCAATAGACATGAGATTAATAAACTAGTTGGTTATGTGACAAGGAAGGGTTACACTTTAATTCCTACAAAGCTTTATTTAAAGCGAGGCCTTGTCAAAGTCGAATTAGCTGTAGCGAGAGGTAAAAAACTCTACGATAAGAGAGAAGATATTGCGAGAAGAGATGCAAAAAGAGAATTAGAAAAGCACTTTAAAGAAAAACAATTAGGCATATAACATGGGGGTGTACTGGTTTCGACGGGGGCAGTCGAGGTAAAAGTAGCGAGCCGAGTTGTCCGCCAGCTCGTAAAAATGGTGGAGTAAAAATAAACGCAGACAGAGAATTAGCTTACGCTGCCTAATTTAAGGTAGCCGTCCAACCTGAAATGCCCACGTTTCAGGATTGGGCGTCAAAAAAGTGGGGAACTGGTTTTGCTCAGGCTTCGGGGCAAAACCGGAACTTATGAAGCTACCGAGGCGGTTATCCTGTCGCTGGGAGAACCGCTGAGGGAAAGTTAAAACAGCGACTGCGCTCGGAGAAGCTTTTACTGTGACGCCTTCGGACCGGGGTTCGACTCCCCGCACCTCCACCAAAAATAAATATGGGGCTGTAGCTCAGTTGGGAGAGCGCCACAATGGCATTGTGGAAGTCGTGGGTTCAAGTCCCATCAGCTCCACCAGAAAATACTGAAAAATAGATGCACTTAGGGTTCATTTGCCTAAGTGCTTTTCTTTTTTACTACAAAATTGTTGTAATGGCCTAAAAAGATATAAAAGTTTATACATAAGTGTCATGGTAAAAATAGGATTTACAGGATTTATAAATAATTATGACTAAAAATTTATAAAATTGTAGCCGTGGCCACAGTTTTATTTATGTATTGTGATATAATTACAAAAAAATAAATCCATTTTAAAGGGGGATAGTTTATGATTAAGTTAATTGGTATTTTAATCATTATTGTGGGATTTATCTTGAAGCTCGATACTTTAGCAGTGGTTTTAATTGCTGGTATTGTGACTGGCCTGGTGGCAGGGGTACCTTTTCCTAAAATTGTAGAAATTTTAGGAAAAGCTTTTGTAGACAACAGATACATGTCTATATTTATTATCTCATTGCCTGTAATTGGAATACTTGAAAGGTATGGTCTCCGTGAAAGGGCTGCATATGTAATAGGAAAAACAAAAGCAGCTACAGTGGGAAAAGTAACTGCTTTATATTTAGTACTTAGGACATTGGCAGCGATGTTCGGCTTAAGGCTTGGGGGACATGTACAATTTATACGACCTTTGATATTACCTATGGCAGAAGGGGCAGCAATGAATAGATATGGCGAAATAAAAAGCGAAGACCATGAAAGGATTAAGGGCTTAGAAGCTGCAGTAGAAAACTATGGTAATTTCTTTGGGCAGAATGCTTTTGTTGCAGCAGGAGGTGTTTTGCTAATTGTTGGTGTATTAAAAGAATTAAACTATACTGTAGAAGCTTTAGATATCGCAAAAGCGTCAATACCTATCGCGTTAATAATAATGGTAGTTGGCACTTTGCAGTTTTTCTATTATGACAGAAAATTTGATCAAAAGTATGGGATAAGAGCGAGGGCCAAAAAAGAAAATAGGTAAAATGTTTAGGAAGGAGGAGTATTGAATGCTTAAGGAATCTTTAACTGAAATCCTATACATTATGATGGGCATAGTTTCTTTTTACTCAGCGTATGCTACACTAAAAGAAAAAAATCATCCTTCAAAAATCCCTACTGCTTTATTTTGGGGGTTATTAGGAATAATTTTTACATTTAGTCGAATAGGCTTATTGTGGGGTAATAAAAACATTTATATACCTGATATATATACAGGATACATGGTTATTGTATTGACTCTATTATCTGCATTTCGATTAGTCAAAATTGGAAAATTTGACGAATCAACCTCAGAATTTAAAGAACAAATGTCACAAAAAATTGGCAATCTAATTTTTGTTCCAGCTTTGGCTCTTGGCATAGTTACATTTATTGTTGCTCAAATATGGACAAAACAACTTGGCTCTCTTGTTGCATTTTGGATATCAACTGTAGTAGCTGCAATTTTAGCATTGGTGATTACAAAAGGGAAAGTTAAAGAAATGGCTGATGATGGTAGAAGATTACTTGAAGTAGTAGGACCTATAAGCATTTTACCGCAACTTCTTGCTGCTTTAGGAGCCGTTTTCACAGTTGCAGGTGTAGGTGAAGTAATAGCAAGTGGGATAAAGACAATTATTCCTCAGGGTAATATACTTTTAGGGGTAATTGCTTATTGTGTAGGAATGGCTCTATTTACAATGATAATGGGCAATGCTTTTGCAGCATTTGCGGTTATTACAGCAGGAATTGGAATTCCTTTTGTAATAGCTCAAGGAGGGAATCCGGTGATAGTAGCGGCTTTAGGTATGACAGCAGGATATTGTGGAACTTTAATGACACCAATGGCAGCAAATTTTAACATAGTTCCGACTGCAATATTGGAAATGGAAGATAAGAAATATGGAGTTATAAAATATCAAGTTCCTGTAGCTATTGCCATGCTCATTATTCACATAGTACTAATGTATTTTTGGGCGTTTTAATATTTTTATGAAAGGGTGATATGATAATGAAAATACTCGTAACAGCTTTTGATCCTTTTGGGGGGGAAAATATTAATCCTTCTTATGAAGTATTAAAAAACTTGAAAGATAATATAGAAGGTGCGGAGATAATTAAGATTCAAGTTCCTACTGTTTTTTATCTTTCTGTTGAGAAAGCAATAGAAAAAATAAAGGAAGTTAAGCCGGATGCAGTTCTAAGTATTGGACAGGCTGGCGGACGATATGATATAACTGTTGAAAGAATAGCGATTAATATTGATGATGCTAGAATTCCAGATAATATAGGGCAACAACCAATTGATACCCCGATTGACCCTGAAGGTGCTCCAGCTTATTTTGCTACTATTCCCATAAAAGAGATAGTAGAAGAGATAAAAAAAGAAAATATACCGGCATCAATTTCTAATACAGCAGGTACGTTTGTGTGCAATCATTTAATGTATGGAATTCTCAATTATGTTCACAATAACAGATTAAATATTAAAGCAGGCTTTATTCACATACCTTATTTGCCAGTGCAAGTTTTGAATAAGCCTTATACTCCTTCCATGTCTTTAGGGGATATGGTTAAAGCTATAGAAACTGCTATAAAAGTAATTGCAAAAAAAAGTAGATAGCAGTTATTTAGGAGAAACAAAAAAATTATTTGTATATGGGGAGAGATTATTACTTTCTATGATGATGGCAGCGTTTTGCCAAGTATTGATGAATTAGAGTCGTATTTTGGAGATAATCATGAAATTATGTATCTGAGAGAAAAAAGAGAAGTGTTTTATGAGGATGGCAAGAAAGAAGATGTAGATATTTATGTATATAAAAAGGACATAAAAAACGAGCCTCATATTTATATTGCAACGGGTGATTGGAGGGTATTTTTACTAAATAGATGAAACTATTTTAGGCATGGGGATTTTATGCTCCATGCTTTTTTGATATAAAAGATCAAAATATAGAAATATAATTTTGAAAATAGTATAATAAATTTTAAGGTTGACTTTTTTAATTAAACATATTGTAAAAATAGTAAAATTGTTGGTGCAATTTTTATTGTTTCAAACAGGAGAGAAGTGGGGAGCTGAAAGGGGATGACTATAAGTTCGGTATATAATGAAATGTTTGATATAAATCGACAGAAAGATATGAGAAAATTTTTCCTTAATATAGCTATACAGGGATATAAAAAGAGTTTTTTGAAAAATGAAACTATAACAATTAATTATAACAAACCATATATTGCCATAATAACAAAAGGGTTGATAAAGCAATTTATTTCAAATAAAAATGGAAAGATAAAAGTTCTTTATTTGCTGCAACCAGGGGAAATATTTGGAGAATTTTCCTATTTAGGAGGAGGATTTGATTTAATTGAAGGTCAAGCTATAAAAGATAGTGAAATATCTATTATTTTTGAAGATAAATTAAGTTCTATTCTGGAAACAAATCCTGATATGTATAAATATATTGCTCATAGCATGAGCAGAAAATTTAGAATTGTTACTATGCAGATGAGCGATTTGATTTTCAAAGATTCAATGGGAAGACTGTGCGATTTTCTAATTAGATTATTCTATCAACAAGGCAAGAAGATAAAAAAAGGTTATATAATAGATATTCCTTTAACCCATGAGAATATTGCCAATTTAATAGGATGTGATAGAGTAACGGTTACAAAAGGACTAAATAAGTTAAAAAAAGAAGGTTTAATTGAGATAGATGGAAAAAAGATTATAATAAAAGACCTTCGCTACCTTGAAAATTATGCGGATTCATAACATTTAAGCATGATATAATAAATAACAACCCCGCCTTAAGTGGCGGGGTTACAGACTGTAGACAAACTTTCGTAAAGGAGATATTTTGCATAAGGAACGACTTGTGACAAAGCGGCAACAAAACTTAGCGAGACCAAGGGTGGAGGCAGGGCCGTAGCCACGGATGGCGGAGGCGGGCACTAAGACAAGGATGTCGAATGTGCCCGGTACCCTGCCGGAACCCGAAGGTCGAGTTTAGTTTTGTCGCTTTGGAACATCGGAGTGACGATGCAAAATATCTCCTTTGAATATTTTTTAACTTTGTCAACAAACTGCAACCCCGCCTTAAGTGGCGGGGTTAGTAATTTGTGAAACATATAGTTCACTTAACCTTTTCAATTATGGCTTTTACAAAAGCTACCAAATCATTTGGAGTTCTGGAGGTTATTAAATTTCCATCTACAACTACTTCTTCATCTACATACTGGGCTCCTGCATTTATTAAGTCATCTTTTATTGAGAAAAAGCTTGTCACTCTTTTTCCTTTTAAATTGCAAGCGGAAGCCATAATCCAGGGGCCGTGGCAAATAGCCGCTATGGGCTTTTGCAGTTTGTCCATTTCTTTGACAAAATTAATAGTGTCATTACATCTCCTCATGTAATCAGGTGAATAACCTCCAGGGACTATTACTGCATCATAATCTTTGGCTTTTACATCTTTTGAAGCATGGGTGCTTTTCATTGGATATCCATGTTTTCCTGTATATACTTTGTCTTTTTCTGGACCTATTAAATGTACTTCATATCCTTCTTCTTTAAGTCTATAGTATGGATATAGTAGTTCTGGTTCTTCATACATATTCTCAATTAATATAGCAATTTTTTTCATAAGAATTCACCTCTTAGGATTTTTATGGTTAATATTATTGTAACATTTATGGCAACTTATGTCAAGAAATTAAAATTGTGAAGGGAATTCTTTAAGGTAAGACAGGAATTCATTAAATAAAGGGGAGGGGTATTTGTCTTTGTTTCCCACTGTTGTACTTGCCCCAATGCGAAGCTTTCCGGCTTTTAAGTTTGAAATATCTAAAAGAGTACTTTGGGCTTCCTCAACTAAAGAAGATATTCTTTTAGCGTATTCTTTTAAAACTTCTCCTGCATATGTCAACAAAAGTTTTTTGCTCATTCTTTCAAATAATTTTACATTTAGTTCCTGTTCTAATTCAGAGATTGTTTGGCTTATTGAAGGCTGTGTCATATAAAGCTTTTTTGCTGCTTTTGACATGCTGCCACTTTCGCAAACTGTCAAAAAAATTTTCAGTTGCCTTAAATTCATATTAACCACCTCATAAGTTTTCACTTATATGTTGTATAAAATTATATTATTTTACTTATGTCAATGCAAGTTTTAAAATATAACTATGAAAGAGGTGGTCAATGTGTTATTAAAAGAAGGGAAAATAGGGAATATTAAGTTAAAAAATAGGATAATTATGTTGCCTACTGTTACAAATTTATCAAATGAGGGTTTTGTAAGCGAAAGAGAAGTAGAATATTATAAAAGAAGATCAAAAGGTGTCTCATTGGTCATTGTGGGTGCAAGCTATGTAAATAAGCTGGGGAAATTCTTTGTAAATCAAATAGGAATAGATGATGACGACAAAATACAGGGACTTAGAAAATTATCGGAGGTAATTCACCAAAATGGGGCACAAGCTGCTATTCAGCTTGCAATGCACAATCCAAAATACAAGCCATCAGATTTTACAAAACAACAGATACAGGGCTTTGTACAAGATTTTGTAAGTGGAGCAATAAGGGCGAAAAAGGCTGGTTTTGATGCTGTGGAGTTGCACTTTGCCCATGGTTGGTTTGTAAATCAATTTTTATCGCCTGATACAAACAAAAGGACTGACGAATACGGAGGAAATTTTGAAGGAAGGACAAAGTTTGCACTTGATATATTGCGAGGAGTTAAAAAAGCTCTTCCGGATATGACAGTAATTTGCAGGATTAATGGCAGTGATTTTACAGATGGAGGCTTTTCAATCGAAGAGAGTGTAAGATTCGCAAAACTGTTAGAATACCATGGTGCTGATGCTTTAGATATATCGGGAGGTGTATCTTCCACATCAGAATACCATATCTCTCCTATGGGGATTGAAGATAAGCCTTTAATTGGAATTGCAAAGAGGATAAAGGAAAATGTAACTATACCTGTTATAGCGGTTGATAAGCTGGGCAGTGTTTATGATTGGGAAAAAATTTTAGAAGAGGGTATAGCTGATTTTATAGGCATAGCCCGAGGACTTATAGGAGATCCGGACTTAGTAAAAAAGTTGATAAAAGGACAAGAAGATATAAGGTATTGCATTCACTGCAATCAGGCGTGTATTGCATACATTCAAAAAGGACTTTCTGTTTCTTGCATGATTAATCCAGAGGTAGGTAGAGAAAAAGAATTTGAAGTAAAGACCGATAAACCTTTAAATATAGCTGTAATTGGCGGTGGACCTGCTGGTATGTCCGCAGCTAAATATCTCGCTAAAAAAGGCCATAATGTTACTTTGTTTGAAAAAGAAAATAAACTTGGTGGACAACTAAATGTAGCAAAAGTTCCTCCCCATAAACAAGAGATAGGAAAAGTTATCGAATATCTGGAAAATGATTTAAAGAAATACAATGTCAAAGTATATTTAAATAAAAAAATAAGTTTAAATGAAATAAAAGAAATGCCTTATGACAAAATTGTCATTGCTACAGGCTCAAAGCCAGCTAAAATCAATTTAGATGCAGATATAAAGCCTTACACGGCTATTGAAGTATTGGAAGGAAATATTCCAAAAGGAAAAGATATTGCAATAATTGGTGGAGGCCTTACTGGACTTGAAACAGCCGAATACCTTGCTGAAAAAGGGAAAAATGTTACAGTTTTAGAAATGAAAGGAGAAGTTGGCGAAGGGATATACCCAATGGTTAAAAAACTGCTTTTAAATAGATTAAAAGAACTTAAAGTTGATATAATCACAAATGCTTTAATAAAAGAAATATCTGGGGGGAAACTCATGTATACTTCCAAGGACACATATAAAGTAGTCAAAGTGGAGGATGTAGTTTTAGCAGTTGGAAATTTACCTGATACTGAATTTGAGGAACTAAAAAATGAGGACAGATATTATTTCATTGGCGACTGCAAAACTGTTGCTTCTGCAGTAGAAGCGATAAGGGATGGAGCAGAGCTTTCACTCATTATATAAGAGGTGATTCAAATGGTTATAAAAAATGAGTATGTAGATATAAAAGGAAACAAAATCCATTATTTAGAAGTGGGTGAAGGAAACAATAACGATATAGTTATGTTATTACATGGAAAAAGGTACAATGCCTATGATTGGATAAATTCAGGGATAGCTGAAAATTTGTCTAATGAAGGATTTAAGGTGATATGCTTTGAGCTTCCCGGATATGGTTCTTCCCAAGAGTGCGATTTAGAGAAGGAAGAGGCTTTACTAGAATTTGTAAAAAACTTAAATATCCCTTCTCTTCACCTTGTAGCTCCCTCTTTTAGCGGGGAGATATCTATAAAATTTGCACTCAAATATGGCAATATGCTTAAAAGTTTGACAATTGTGGATAGTATAAATATAGATAAATACAAAGAAAAATTAAATGAAATATATGTAAAAACATTGATTGTATGGGGGAAGAAGGATGAAATTGCACCCTATGAATTTGCAGAAATATTAAAAAATAATATTAAAAACAGTGCCTTGTTTGTGTTTGAAAATTTAGGACACACCTGCTATTTTGATGATGCCAAAAAAATTCTCTGAGGTGTTGATAAATTTTATAAGTGCATAAATTAAAGGGGCTGTCTTTAGGATGGCCTTTTTTTTATGTTGACAAATACAAAATTTCGTGTATAATGTATACATGATACCCCTAAACAGAGGGGGAGTATTTTTAATGGAGGTAGAATCATGAGAGTAGCAAGAATCGATGAAAATATATGCGACAGGTCACCTTTTTGTCCAGCAGCAATGAGTTGTAGATTTAAGGCTTTTAAAGTTACGTTTGGAGGGTCATTTAGGATAAACATAAGCATCGATGAAGAAAAGTGCACAGGGTGTGGTGTTTGTACGAGATATTGTCCTCATGGAGCAATTGAACTTATAGATAGAGAAAAAGCTTCATAAAAATAAGGCACACTTAAGTGCCTTATTTCAGACTGTAGACAAACTCTTTATGATATGTTGGCATTTTGCATAAGTGTAGCGACTTGATAGAGCAGTAACTAAACTTAGCGAGGCTGAGAGGCGAAAGCGGGGCCGAAGCCAAGGATGGCGGAGGCGGGCACTAAGTCAAGGATGACGAATGTGCCCGGAACCCCGCTTGAGCCCGAGGACGAGCGCTAGTTTAGTCTGCGATATCACCGGAGCAAACGATGCAAATGCCAACAAAAATAGAACTTTGTCAACAAACTGAGATAAGGCACAAACAAGTGCCTTATTTTACATTTGCCTTTTCTACTAATTTAATCCTATGCATTGTAGAAGGATGAGAATAAGAAAACCATTCTATAAAAGGCGGCGGAGCTACATCCAATAAACTTTTTTTAGCAAGGTCAATCTGAAGTTTTATTACAGGTTTTTTGTCGTGAAGGTACTCTACAGATAGTAAATCTGCTTGTTTTTCCATCTGCCTTGATATGTAATTTTGTATTGGAGTTGTGTCAAAATTTATAAGTAGTATAAACAAATATATCATCGCTAAAACTGCAGGAGTCATTCTTTTACCATAAGGGAGAAATAGGCTTGAGTGAATTAAAATATTAAGAAAATAAAGGCCTATTACAAGTCCTACTATGCCTATTAACATACTTTTTAATACGTGATTTTCTTTCCAATGACCTGCTTCATGAGCTATAACTGCCTTTATTTCATCCTCTGGATAATTTTTTAATAATGTATCATACAATACAATCCTACTTGTCTTTCCAAATCCATAAAAGTAGGCATTGGCAAGAGTAGTCCTTTTACTTGCATCCATTTCTTGAATCTTATCTATTTTTATTCCCGCATTTTTTTGATATTTCCTTTACCATGTTTATTATTTTTTGGTCTTTGATTGGGGTGAATTTATTAAATAAAGGTGCTATAAAAGTAGGATAGACGTAAATTTGCACAAACATAATTATCGTCAAAAAGACTGCAGCACTTACCCACCAGTTATTAGGCCATTTATTTAGAGCCACAAATAAGAGCAATACTCCCATTGACGAAAAAACAAAGTCTAAAGCCGCACTTTTAAAATAATCACTCCACCAAGAAACCATTGTCTGTACAGAGAAACCCCATTCAACTTGAACAGAATGGCTTAAAAGGCTAAAGGGTAGAGATATTAACCTTAAAATTACCCATAAGGCAATGAAATATAAAAAGACATTCACATAGTATTTACCTGAAGCTAATTTTTCGGTATAGTATGAAAGCTTGATAGCATTATTCCCAAATACAAGCCATAACAAAAAAGCTGCTTTTGTCAAAAAAGAAGTTATGTAAATCAATCGATTTATTTTGTGATACTTTTGCGCTTTTGATATTTCTGCAGGGGAAAAATATTTGTAGACTTCATGAGGTATATTTCCTGGAAATAATGTATAATAAAGGTATAAAACAGAAAATATTGTGGCAATTAATATAAGTATCAGCCACAATTTATTGAATTTTATAAAAGCCATAATCTTCAATCCTTTCACAAAGTTTTACCTAACAATATTATATCTCATTGGAGGAAAAAATAGTTGTGCAAATAAAATTATTTGCTTTTTTGTATAAATACTTATATTATATATTTGTAAAATGTAGTAAAATGCGAGGGATATATATGAAAACACTTCTTGTAGGAATCAATGCAAAATATTATCACACAAATCTTGCTATAAGAAATATAAGAAAGTTTTGTCATCCTTATGATATAGAGATTTTTGAAACTACTATAAATGACAGTACAGATTTTATGCTAGAAAGTGTTGTAGAAAAGGAACCAGACGTAGTAGGTATATCTTGTTACATATGGAATATAGAAATAGCATTAAATTTGGCTGAAAATATAAAAAAGATACTTCCGAAAGTAATATTGATTTTGGGGGGACCTGAGGCTTCTTATGATGTAGATAATCTTTTGTCAAAAGGCTTTGTAGATTACATAGTTTTAGGGGAAGGGGAAATTGCTTTTAAAGAATTATTGGAAGCGTTAGAAGGAAAAAGGGATATAAAAGAAGTTGCAGGAATTAGCTATAAGGTTGATGGGCAAATAGTAATTCAACCACAAAAAGATTATGTCAACTTAAATGAAGTTCCCATATCTTATGAGGAAAAGGAAGATTTGAGCAATAAGCTTGTGTATTATGAGACTTCAAGAGGTTGTCCTTTTAAATGTGCTTATTGTCTTTCTTCTATTGACAATAAATTGAGATATGAAAGCCTTGAAAAAGTCGAAAGGGATTTAAAGTGGTTTGTAGATAAAAATGTGAAAATATTAAAACTTATTGATAGGTCTTTTAATTCAAATAGAAAGAGAGCAAGAGAGATTTTAAATATTATGAAAAAAATAGGTGGAGATACTGTATTTCACTGCGAAGTTAACCCTGAGCTTGTGGATAAAGAGTTTATAGAAGAATTAAAAGGGTTGGAAAAAAGAATACAGTTTGAAGTAGGAGTTCAGACTACAAATAAGAATAGCCTAAAAAAAATATCTCGTATTACTGCAGTTGAAAAAGCCTTGAGAGGAATAAAACTGCTTAGAGAAGCGGGAATAAAACTGCATGTAGATTTGATAGCGGGACTTCCTGAAGATAGCTTTGGGACTTTTAGTAAAGCTTTTGATGATGTGTATAATTTAAAACCTGATGAAATACAGTTGGGATTTTTAAAAGTATTAAAAGGTACTCCTTTAATGAGAAAAGTGGGGGAGTTTAAAATAGTTTATGATAGTAAGCCCCCCTATGAGGTCTTGTATACAAAGGATATTAGTTATCAAGAGTTAGTCATTTTAAAAGGTATAGCATTCCTTTTGAACAAATATTATAATTCTGGAAAATTTAAAAAAACTCTTGAATATTTGGAGAATAAATTTGAAAGGCCATTTGACTTTTATCTTGAATTTTATAAGTACTGGAAGGAAAACGAGCTATTATATAAAAATCATTCATTAAAAGCCTTATACGATATTTTATATAAATTTTCTATTGAAACACTCGATGTCGATGAGGATTTAATAAAAGACATTATAAAATTTGATTTTTTGTATTTTAATGCTGCCAAAGATTTACCTGATTGTGTAAAAGAAAAATATGAGAAAGGTCAAGAGATTTTTAAAAAGTATCTTAAAGATGAAAATTGGTTGAAAAAAAATCTTCCACAAGCTGTTGGACTTTCCAGTCTTGAATTGTCAAAGAGAGTGACTTATGAATTTTTTAAACACGATGTGACAGCAGATTTTAAAAAAGAAAATTTAATAATAATTTTCCTTCATGAAGAAGAACAAACTTATTATACAAAATTAATTTTGTGAATTTGTTTTTAAAGGTAAGTGTGATAAAATTTGTATAGTAATTGAAAAATGAGGAGGCATATTTATGAAACCTTTAGTAATCGCCCATAGAGGAGATTCAAGAAATGCTCCAGAAAACACATTAGCATCTTTTAAAAGGGCTTTAGAAATGGGAGCTGACGGTATTGAATTGGACGTGCAGCTTACTAAAGATGGACAACTAGTAGTGATTCACGATGAAAGGGTAGACAGGACTACAGACGGAATTGGCTTTGTTAAAGATTTTACTTTAAAAGAGCTTAAGAGGCTAGATGCTGGCATAAAATTTGACAAGAAGTTTGCAGGGGAGAGAATACCAACTCTTTATGAGGTTTTTGAACTCATTGGACATAAAAATTTTATTATAAATATAGAGATAAAAAGTGGAGTTGTACTTTATCCAGGAATTGAAGAAAAGCTTATCAAAGCGATAGAGGATTATGACTTTGAGGATAGAGTAGTTATTTCTTCTTTTAACCATTATAGCTTAAGGGATGTAAAGAGAATGGCACCGGAGTTTAAAATTGGGCTTCTTTATCAATGTGGGCTTGTAGAACCATGGCACATGGCAATACGAATGAAAGCGTATTCTCTGCATCCTTTTTATTTTAATATAATACCTGAATTAGTAGAGGGATGTAAAAAGAATAATATAAAATTATTTCCTTGGACTGTTGATAGGAAAGAAGACATGGAAATGATGATAAAAGCAGGTGTGGATGCAATTATCACTGACGACCCACAAACTTTGATAAATCTTTTAGAGAAGGGAGAATAATATGTCCTCGCGATTGAATTATTTGAAGATATTTAATTTAGGCCTTGGTTTTATGGTAATTTCCATGATTTGGGCAGCATATAATGCCTATATGCCCATTTTTCTTGGTAATTTTACAAAAAGCAATACTTTAATTGGGTTTGTAATGAGTTGGGACAACATTGCTAACCTTTTTATACTTCCATTTTTTGGGGCTTTAAGCGATAATACGCGAACAAGAATAGGCAGGCGAATGCCATATATACTTGTAAGCATGCCTCTTGCTGGCGTTTTATATGCTTTGCTTCCACTTCAGACAAAACTTTTATCGCTTCTTGTTATAGATTTGCTGTTTAACATTGTTGTAGCTACGTATAGGACTCCTATGGTAGCTTTAATGCCAGATATTGTAGAAGAAGAGCACAGAAGCAAAGCTAATGGAGTCATAAATTTTATGGGAGGATTAGGTTCATTAATAATATTTTTTATTGGATCTCAGCTTTATAAAATAAACAAAGCATATCCCTTCTTTTTGTCAGGGATTTTATCATTAATTATACCTATAGTTTTATTTTTAACAATTAAAGAACCTAAAATAGTTGTTAATGAGGAAAAAAAGAAAAACAGAGTATTTTAAAGGCCCTTGCAACTGTGGTAAAAGATCAAAATAAAGCACCCTTTTATACTCTCCTGTCAATTTTTATGACAATTGCGGGTTTTGCTGCAGTTGAAACTTTTTTCACAAGGTATTGCAAAATAGCTTTAGGGATAGACGAAAGTGTTTCTTCTTTTACAATGGGTTTTTACGCTTTGGCATTTTTAGTTTTTGCTTTACCTGCTGGATTTATAGCTACAAAAATAGGGAAAAGAAAAACCATGATGATTGGAGCTTTTGGACAAGGAATTTTATTTTTAATATTTATGATAGTACGTGATTTTAGGACAATCCAAATTTTGATGCCTTTTGCTGGAATGTTTAATGCTTTATTTACAATAAATTCTTATCCTCTTGTAGTGAGCTATACTTCAGCTGAAAAAATAGGGACATATACAGGACTTTATTATTTCTTTTCATCCCTGGCCGCAATAGTTACTCCTTCCTCTTTTGGAGCTATTATGGATTTTATAGGATTTAACAAGTTATTTTTAGCAGCATCTATATGTTTATTTATATCTTTTGCTTTTCTATGGATAATTGGTGAAAAATATGAAAACACAATGTCGTGAAAATATCAGTTTTTTGTGATATAATTTTAAGCGTAAATAAAAATTAAAATTAGGGTGATGAAATGAAAGAGAGAATAAAATTAATAAAGGGGAATATTGTGGATCAAGAAGTAGATGCTATTGTAAATGCTGCAAATTCTTCTTTATCTGGAGGTGGTGGGGTAGACGGAGCTATTCATAGAGCGGGTGGCCCTTCTATCGCTGAGGAGTGCAGAATTATAAGAGAAAAACAAGGAGGATGCCCTACAGGTCATGCGGTTATAACTGGAGCAGGTAATTTAAAGGCTAAATATGTTATTCACGCTGTTGGGCCTATATGGAGAGGCGGCAATCATAATGAAGATAATTTATTAGCAAGTGCTTACATAGAAAGCCTTAAATTGGCGGATGAATACAATGTAAAAACTATAGCTTTTCCCTCTATAAGCACAGGAGCATATGGTTTCCCTGTGGAAAGAGCTGCAAAAATAGCTTTAAGAGTAGTATCTGATTATCTTGAAGGTAGCAATATAAAAGAAGTGAGATTTATACTTTTCAGTGATAAAGATTATGAAGTATATTCAAAAGCTTATGAGGAATTGGAATAAATAAAATAAATAAAAAGGATAGGCCATAAATGGGTCTACCCTTTTTTGTTTTTATTATTTAACTATCTTTTCAGATATTAGAAGTAACATAAGTAGTCCTACAATTAGCCTATAATAAGCAAATGGTTTTAAAGGATGTTTTGCGAGATAGGACAAAAATTTATCTACTACAAATAAAGCGGTTATGAAGGACATTATGAATCCTACTGTAAGAGCTTCCCATTCCAATAAGGACATGGCAGTAAAACTTTTGATAAGTTCAAAGCCTGTTGCTGCCAACATTGTAGGTATAGCTAAAAAGAAAGAAAATTCTGCAGCTGCTTTAACTGATAAACCTACAAGCATACCTCCCATTATAGTAGAAGCAGACCGTGACATTCCAGGGAAAAGAGACATAACTTGTGCTATACCTATCCAGAAAGATTTTTTTGTGTCTACTTTGTCCATGTTGTCAATTTTATATCTTTTTCCGAAAGTATCTTCTATGACTATCATCATTATTGCACCTACAATGAGGGCAATTGCTACAGTGAAGGGCGAAAATAAATGCTCTTCAATGTATTTGTGAGTAAATAATCCTATAACTGCTGCTGGTATAAAAGCTATAAAGATTTTGAACCACAAATTAAATCCCCAATCTCCAGGTTTTAAATTTTTAAGAGAAGCAAATATTTTTCCCTTGTAATAATATACAACTGCTAAAATAGCTCCCAACTGAATGACGATTTCAAACATTGTAGCAAATTTTCCGGTAAAATTAATAAAGCTTCCTACAATGATTAAATGTCCTGTAGAGGAGATGGGGAGAAATTCAGTTAACCCTTCCACGATTCCCATTATAAAAGCTTTGATTAATAGTTCCATTACCATACCCCTTTGTCTTAAATTTTGTAACCTCTATTATTTTATATGATTAATAAGGACTAATCAATCAAAAAAATGTAAATTTAATTTATTTTTAATTTGCAAAATATGATATAATGTAATCAAGATATGAGAGGTGATTACAGGGTGATGGAAGGGACTTTTTCGTTTATTGTTGCTATTTTAATATTAGTTTTTATTTTATGGCTTTTAGGTAAATCTCTAAGGTTGATGGTAAAGTTTGTATTAAATGCCTTAGTGGGTTTTGTGATGCTTTTGTTTTTAATTTTTTTGGTGTTCTATTTGGGATTTACTTGCCTGTCAATATAATTACTTCATTTATTACAGGAGTTTTTGGAATAGCAGGTATAGCAATTTTGCTGATTCTTAAATATTTATTCCATGTCATATAGGTTCCTTTTTAGGAACTTTTTTGTTTATTATTTTTTGTTTTGGGAATTATATTAGTGAATCTTACAATTGGAGGTATGTTATGGACATAAAAAAAGCTGTGCTCGACAACTTAAAAGGAAGAACAAAAGAGGAAATCAAAGGGTTTATACAGGAGGTTGTTGACAGAAAAGAGGAAAATGCAATACCAGGATTGGGGGTGATTTTTGAGGCGATATGGGAAAAAATGACTGATGAAGAAAAAGACAGTATGATGAATTTGATAATGAGGGGAATATCTTAAAAGCCGAGGTTTAGTCCTCGGCTTTGTAATTATAATAAAAATATTGTAACAAGATATGCTGCTATAAGACCTGCTATTGCAGGTACCATGTTTTTTTAGCGATTTTTTCGGCTTCTACGTCTATTACTGTAGAAACAGCTACGGTACTCCAAGGTATTATTGTACCACCTCCTGTCCATATTGCGACTATCTGCCCTATAGAAGCTAAAATTGCTGGGTTTAGATTTAAAGTTGAAGAAAAAGTTTTAGCAATAGCACCTATTAAAGGAAGTCCAGAAAATCCAGAGCCGGATAAACCAGTCAGAACTCCTAATGAAAATTCTAATAAAGAAACAGTGTACTTATTTAATGGAATGTGCTGAGATAAATACATTCCTAAATCTACAAGATATCCTTTTGCATGAGGACTTATAACTTCCTTTGCCATGCTTGTTTCTCCAAGGAGAAAAAAGGCGCTGATGACTATAATTGGGGCAAAAGTTCTCATTCCAGTTATGAAACCTTCTCTTAAATATTCGCGGGTTTTATCTAGAAAATTTTTTTGTACTAAAGTAGAGGCAATTAAAACTATTATAGATGTTCCTCCTATCAAAGCAGTGGCCGCGTTAGAGTGAATTCTAAATAACAGCATCAAAATTATGTCTAAAATAAAAAGTCCTACTGCGATTATTGAAACCACCACACTACTAAAAGGAGGAGAAGGCTTGTCAGCATTATTAATGTCTAAATGATTGTTTCGCTGTTGTTTTTTACTTTGCTGCAATGTAATAAAATAAAGTATAAGAATGCTTACAGCTGAAGCTGTAGCCCAAATAGGTAAACTTGCCAATATTAATGTGTGAATTGGTATACCTGTTGCCCTAGCTGTTATAGAGGGAGCTCCTTGTATGAAAAAGTCTCCTGATAATGCTGATCCAAAGCCAAAAATTGAAACAATAGAGGCAAGGCTTACTTTGTCAATACCCGATTTTAAAGCGGGATTGATGAGAACCGCACCGATTAAGCCGACTGCAGGGGCAGGCCATATAAAAAATGATAAAAACATCGTTAAAAAACCTATTATCCAAAAAGAAAAAGTAGGAGTTTTTAAATATTTTATAAAAGGTTTTGTTATGATTATATCTGCGCCTATGTCATCTAAAGCTTTTGACATAGATATTATAAGAGATATTATTACTACGATTTGCCACAACCTTTTTCCTGACACAAAAATTGCAGTGTAAAGTATTTGAACTGCTTTTAAGATATTTCCAGTTGATAGAAATCCAATTAAAAATATTGCTAATATTATGGGTAAAATTATATCTTTTCTCATTAAAAGTAAAATCAATATAATTAAAATCATTATTAGATATGCTATGTGGGATGCAGTCAAGGTAACCATTTCAACACCTCTCAATATTTTTCATAGTTTTATGATAGCTATATTTTGAGTTTTTATACCTTTTATAAAGTGGTATAATTGTTATGAGGTGTTATAATGAACAAGATTGCAATGATTGCTTTATTAACTTTAAATGTATTTTCTTTTGTTTTAATGGGTATTGATAAATATAAAGCGTTACATAAACTTTGGAGAATAAGTGAAAAGACCTTTTTCTTTTTAGCACTATTTGGCGGTTCAATAGGCGTATGGCTCGGTATGTATTTTTTTAGACATAAGACAAGACATAAATTATTTACGATAGGAATACCCTTGATTATTTTTTGCCAAATTTTATTGTTTTTTTACATAAAAGTTTGGTAAAACAATGCATATAATAAAAACTTGCAAGAAAAACTATTTTTTTTATAAAAGATTATTTGCTATAATATAGTTGAGAAATTAACAAATAGGAGGGGACATCGATGAAAGCAATGACTATAAAACCAGGAGTAAGTAAAATTGGCGCAGTACATTGGGAGAGAAGATTATTCGACTCTTTAATACCCCTGCCAGATGGTACGAGTTATAATGCTTATTTGGTAGAAGGAAAGGATAAAATAGCCCTTTTAGATACTGTAGATCCGATGACTTCGGATGTTTTGATAGAACAGTTAAAGGATGTAGAAAAAATTGATTATATAATAGCACATCATGCAGAGCAAGACCATTCGGGATGTATTCCTTTAGTCCTTGAGAAATATAAAGAGGCTAAGGTGATATGTACTCCTAAAGCAAAAACTTTTTTAATGGATTTACTTTTAATACCTGAAGACAAATTTATTACTGTAGAAGACGGTGAAACTTTAGATTTAGGAGGAAAGACGTTAAAATTCATACATGCCCCGTGGGTACATTGGCCAGAAACAATGTTTACTTACCTTGTAGAAGATAAAATCCTTTTTACGTGTGACTTTTTAGGTTCCCACCTTGCAACTTCTGAACTTTATGCAACAGATGAGTGCAAAGTGTATGAGGCAGCAAAAAGATACTATGCAGAAATAATGATGCCTTTTAGAAACTTTATAGAAAAGGACTTAGAAAAAATAAAAGATTTAGATATAGATATAATTGCTCCCAGTCATGGTCCTGTGTACAATAACCCTAAATTTATCTTAGATGCTTACAATGAATGGGTTTATGCAAAACCTAAAAATATAGTCGTAATACCTTATGCTACCATGCACGGCAGTGTGAAAAAAATGGTGGAATACCTACAGACTGCTCTTGTGGCAAAGGGCGTCATTGTAAAGCCTTTTGATTTGTCTGTTACAGATATAGGTGAATTGGCTATGGCATTAGTGGATGCTGCTACAATAGTTATAGGTACTCCAACAGTACTTACAGGTGCTCATCCAATGGTGGTTTATGCTACTTATTTGGCCAATGCTTTAAAGCCGAAGACAAAGTTTGTTTCAATTATAGGCTCTTATAATTGGGGTAGCAGGGCACAAGATCAGCTTTCTCAAATGATTACCAATTTAAAAGTAGAGGTTATTTCACCAGTTTTCATAAAAGGATTCCCAAAAGAAGAAGACTTTAAGGCTCTTGATAAGTTAGCTGAAGAAATAGTGAAAAAACATGAAGAGGCTGGAATTTTATAATTTAAAAGCACTCGTGATTAGTGCGAGTGCTTTTTTATGTCTTCTATCAAATTTTTTACATTTTCTTTGATTATATCTCTTATTTCACGAAATTTATTTAAAACTTCTTCTTCTGTGCCTGTTGCTCTTGCAGGGTCTTCTAAGTCCCAATGGAGGCTTTTTATTGAAGGAGGCAAAGCAGGACATTTATCTCTTGCATCACCACATAAAGTTATCACATAATCTGCTTTAAAAAGGATATTTTCATCCAATAAATCGGAAGTTTGATTGCTTATGTCAATTCCTATTTCCTTCATAACTTGTACAGCTTTTGGGTTTAAACCGTGAGCTTCTACACCACCACTATATACTTCAAAATCATCTTTTCCATAATATTTGCCAAAACCTTCTGCCATTTGACTTCTACAGGAATTGCCAGTGCATATAAAATACAAAATTTTTTATTTTTTGACACGTAACATCCCCCTTTTTGTTTATTCACAAATTATTATAAATGATTGTAGATTATAAAACAATCCGCTTTTTGTTAAGAATATGTTAAATTCTTTTGAGTAAAATAAAGTAGAGGTGATGTTTAATGTTGAATTATCCATACGGGCAAAATTCCATAGCGCCTGGTATAATTGTTACACCAGACAATGGAAATGCAAATTTAAAAGTACCTACAGATACATTTAGTATATATGTAAATGGGAAATATGTGGGAGAAAAAATCCTTATTGCACAAGGAGATTTAGGGGAAAACTCTGTAAAAGAGTACCTTATGAATCAAGGTTTTACGGATTTTAGTTATACAATTGATGGAAAAAATATTTATATAGACACCTATGAAGAAAATGCTAAAAATATGATAAATTATTTAAAAGTGTATTTAAGAATAAGGTAAAAGGGACTAAAATAGGTCCCTTTTTAAAATTTGTTATATTGCAGATAAAAACAAGGGAAAATAATAGTGTAAAGGTATTAAGCAGGGTTTTTCCTTGCTTTTTAAATGAAAGCATGTGATTTTCGTCATTTAAATTTTTAAAATGTGTGATATAATTATATAACACACTCAAGTAAAAAATATTATACAACAATAATTATTATTAAGGAGGATTTATATGAAGGTAGGTTTAATTGGATTAGGACGAATGGGATTTAATCTTGCTTTAAATATGAGAGACCATGGGCATGAGGTAGTGGCATATAACAGGTCACCTGAGAAAATAAAGGAGGCTGAAAAGGAAGGAATAAAAGGAGCTTATACAATTGAAGATTTAGTAAAAAAACTTGAAAGGAGAAGAATAATATGGCTTATGGTACCTGCAGGAGACCCTGTTGACGAAATGATAGAAAAATTAGTTCCCTTGCTTGAAGAACATGACATCATAATAGACGGCGGCAATTCCTACTATAAAGATACTTTAAGAAGGTATGAGATGCTTAAAGAAAAAGAAATTGATTTTGTAGATGTAGGCACAAGTGGAGGAATTGAAGGAGCAAGACATGGGGCTTGCACCATGATAGGAGCAGAAGATGAGGTCTTTAAATATATTGAACCTCTAATTAGGGATATAAGTGCGGAAAACGGTTATTTACATACAGGCAAAAACGGCTCAGGACATTTTGCAAAAATGGTTCACAACGGCATAGAATACGGAATGATGCAAGCTATAGGAGAAGGGTTTGAGGTTTTAGAGAAAAGTCAGTTTGATTTTGATTTAAAAGAAGTGGCCAGAGTTTGGAGTCATGGGTCAGTGATTCGCGGATGGCTTATGGAGCTTATGGAAAAAGCTTTTGAAAAAGACCCTAAATTGTCTGGGATAAAAGGAGTAATGCACTCTTCTGGAGAAGGACTCTGGACGGTAGAAGAAGCTTTAAACCTCAAAGTGCCAGTGCCTGTAATTGCACAGTCTTTATTTATGAGATATCGTTCAGAGCAAGAAGATACATTTGCAGGAAAGGTTGTAGCTGCTTTGAGAAATGAGTTTGGAGGACATGCGGTGGAAAAGAATTAATAGAGGTGGTTTTATGGTTAAAAATAATATATCTAATATAATGGTTATATTTGGCGGGACAGGGGATTTGACTCACAGAAAACTTATGCCTGCTTTGTACAATTTGAAATACCAAAAAATTCTTCCTGAAAATTTTGCTGTTGTATCCATAGGAAGAAGAGACAAAACAGAGGAACAATATAGGAAGGAAGTATTAGAGTCCGTTAAAAATTATTCGAGATTTGACATTGATGAAAAAGTTTGGCAAGATTTAAGTGAAAGGATATATTATAAGAGATTTGACTTTGTATATGATAATGGCTATATGGAATTAAGTTCTTTTTTAAAAGAACTTGATGAAAAATACAATACAAAGGGCAATAGGGTATACTATCTTGCAGTAGCTCCAGAATATTTCGGTATAATTGTTGAAAAACTCTATAGGCATGGTATGGTAAATAATGAGACTTCCTGGCAAAGGGTGGTCATAGAAAAACCTTTTGGAGAAGATTTGGAATCGGCACGGAAATTAAATAAAATAATAACTGATGTTTTCACGGAAAGGAATACCTACAGGATAGACCATTATCTGGGAAAAGAGATGCTTCAGAACATAATGATAATTAGATTTGCTAATGTATTTTTTGAACCTGTGTGGAACAGAAGGTATATTGATAATGTTCAGATTTCTTCAAATGAAATAGTCGGAATAGAAAATCGCGGTGGGTATTATGAAAAAGCCGGGGCGTTACGAGATATGGTACAAAATCACATGCTTCAACTTCTAACTTTAACGGCAATGGAACCGCCTGTAAACCTCGATACAGAATCTATAAGAGACGAGAAGGTAAAAGTTCTGAAGTCTTTGGAGATATTTACTCCAGAGGCTGTTGAGAAAAATGTTGTGAGAGGGCAGTATGCAGGATATAGACAAGAAGACAAAGTTTCCCCTACTTCTAGTACAGAGACATTTGTAGCTTTGAAAGTGCATGTAGAAAATTTTCGCTGGGCAGGAGTACCTTTCTACATTCGCACAGGCAAAAGAATGCCGGAAAAGTCTACACAAATTGTAATACAGTTCAAACCGTTGCCAGGAATCTTGTATTTTAAAGAATATAAAAATTTATTGCCAAATTTGTTAGTTATAAAAATTCAACCTGAGGAAGGTGTAAAGCTTCAATTTAATGCAAAAGTCCCTGGGGCAGGAGATATCACCATACAACCTGTAAATATGGATTTTTGTCAAAATTGCCAGATTTCAAATAATTCTCCAGAAGCTTATGAAAGACTTCTTTACGATGTCATGAGAGGAGATTCTACTTTATTTACGCGATGGGATGAGGTAGAATATTCTTGGAAGTTTGTAGATGCTATTGCTGAAGCATGGAAAGACAAAACGCCTGACTTTCCTAATTATCAGCCAGGGACCTGGGGACCTAAAGAAGCAAATGAGCTGTTACTAAGGGACAATAGAATGTGGTGGAATGTATAAAAGAAGGGGGTAAATTAAATGAAAATATACGATATTTCAATGGAAATTCACGAAAATATGACTGTTTACAAAAATAAAGAAGAGAAAAGGCCTAAACATACTATTACTGTTGATAGTGGCGATGTGAGAGAGTCCTGTATTAGCATGGACATGCATACAGGAGCGCATATTGATGCTCCTCTACACATGATTAGGGGAGGAGATACAGTAGAAAATATAGACCTCAATAAGGTTATAACTAAATGTAAAGTATTTGACTTTACAAATATATCTGATAAAATAACATCGGAAGACCTTGCAAGTAAAGACATTCAAAAAGGAGATTTTATAATATTTAAAACAAGAAATTCTTTTAGAGAGGATTTCGATTTTGAATTTGTCTATTTAGATAAAAGCGGTGCCCAGTTTTTAAAAGAAAAAGGTGTAATTGGTGTAGGTATTGATGCGTTAGGAATTGAGAGAAATCAGCCGGAGCATGAAACTCACAAGATTCTTTTAGGAGCAGGTATAGTTATTCTTGAGGGACTACGGTTAAAAGATGTAGAAGAAGGAGAATATTTCTTATATGCTGCGCCTTTAAAAATTAGAGGTGCCGAAGCCTCCCCTACAAGAGCTGTTTTGATAAAGGAAGAGTAAAAAATCATGAAGTTAAAATGGTCTAAGGGCAAAAATTTTGTTTTTGGAAAAATCTCATATGATGAAGAAAATACAGATGAATATATAGAACTTTTATTTGAAAAATTCGGCAAAGAATTTTTTGAAGAAGTATATTTAGAGTATCAAAAAGGTACGACTATTGACGTAGCTTTTAAAGAGGTGCTAATCAAGCATAATAAGCTAAAACCCTTAAATATAAAAAAATTGAAAATAAAAAAGCAATAAGTCAGATTTACTGGCTTGTTGTTCTATTGCATTTTTATAGGGCTAAAGGTACAATATAGTTAAGAAAACTTTTACGTAAGGGGATTTTGTATGAGAGAATACAGTGTATTTGATATTATGGGGCCTGTGATGATTGGACCCAGCAGTTCTCATACAGCAGGGGCCGCAAGGCTTGCGAAAATTGCTCGAGAAATTGTGGAAGAGGATATATCAGAAGTGGAATTTGTATTGTATGAATCTTTTGCCCGTACATATAGGGGACATGGTACGGATAAGGCTCTTGTGGCAGGGATATTAGGTTTTGACCCAGATGATGAGAAACTGCCTCATTCTTTTGAAATAGCAAGACAGCAAGGGATAAAGTTTAAATTTACTGAAAGTGACGAAGAATCACCACATCCCAATACTGTAAAAATGATAATAACAGGTAAAAGTGGACAGAAAAACAGCATTTTAGGATGTTCTATTGGTGGAGGAAATGTGCTTTTAAAAGAGATAAATGGCATAGAGGTAGAGTTTACTGGTGAATATGAAACGTTGATTACAAATCACATAGATAGACCAGGGATAGTGGCAAATGTCACTAAAATTTTTGCAGATTACAAAATAAATATAGCTTTTATGAGAGTGTACAGGCATTCAAAAGGTGACAAAGCTATTATGGTCATAGAATCAGACCAAAAAATACCTGATGCTGCAAAAGAAACCATAAAAAACATTGATGGAATTTTAAATGCCATAATAATAAATCCTATGTAATGGAGGTATAAAATGTATCAATTTAATCATGGTTATGAACTATTAGAACTTACAAAAAAATTTAACTTACCAATATCGCAAATTGTGGTGCTAGCGGAGCAAGAAAAGACAGGAGAAGGCCTTGATACAATTTTTCAAAAGATGAGAAATAACCTCAAAGTAATGAAAGAAGCTATTAATAAAGGTTTAAATGAAGATTTAAAATCAGTAAGTGGTTTATCAGGTGGAGATGCAAAAAAACTATATGAAAGAATAATCATTGGCAATACTCTTTCTTGTGAAACAATGGCAAAAGCTGCTGCTTCTGCTCTTGCAGTGACAGAAGTAAATGCTTCTATGGGTAAAATTGTTGCTGCTCCTACTGCAGGTTCCAGTGGAGTTATTCCGGGAGCTCTTATTACAGTGGCGAGAAAATTTGGCAAAAGTGATGATGATATGACAAGAGCTCTTTTCACTGCTACCGGCATAGGTATTATAATAGCTAAAAATGCTACTTTATCTGGAGCTGAGGGGGGATGTCAAGCAGAAGTAGGTTCTGCTTCAGCGATGGCTGCAGCAGCTTTAGTAGAACTTATGGGGGGAACACCAGAACAGTGTTTGACGGCAGCTTCTTTTGCTATAATGAATTTGCTAGGGCTTGTATGCGACCCAGTTGCAGGGTTGGTAGAAATCCCTTGTGAAAAGAGAAATGCCCTTGGGGCGCTTAATGCTATGATATGCGCTGATTTTGCAATAGCAGGAATGGACAGTGTCATACCCTTTGACGAAGTGGTAGAAGCTATGTATAAAGTAGGGAAAGCTATACCTTACGCTTTAAGGGAAACTGCAGAAGGGGGACTTGCAAAGACTCCTACAGGGATAAGGCTTAAGAAAGAGATATTTGAAAAAGTTGAACGGGGGGATTAAAGTGGAGGTTTTAAAAGATAGAAGCGAAATTGAAGATAAGTATAAATGGCGACTTGAAGATATATATGAAAATGAGAATTTGTGGGAAGAAGACTATAACAAGACTAAAGAGCTTTTAAAAGAGATTGTAAAGTTTAAAGGCAAAATTAACACTTCAAGAAATTTATTAGAGGTACTAAAACTTAATGACCAAATTGGGATGACAGCCAGCAAAATTTTTGCCTATGCCCGTATGAGAAGAGACGAAGATAATACTAATCCCAAATATCAAGCTTTGACTGACAAGGCCATGAGACTCAATGTTGAAGTTATGAGTGCTACTTCTTTTATAGCTCCAGAGATTTTATCCATTGATACACAAAAATTAATGGAAATGATAGAAGAATTAGAAGAATTAAAGATTTATAAGCAATATCTTGAAGATTTAATCAGGTTTAAACCTCATGTACTTTCATCGGAAGAAGAAAAAATATTAGCAGAAGCAGAAACATTGGCAGAATCTGTTTCAAATGTATATACTATGTTGAATAATGCTGACATGAGATTCCCCACTATTAAAGATGAAGAAGGCAAAGAAGTAGAAGTGACTCATGGCAATTTTGTACGCTTCATGCAGAGTAAAGACAGAAACGTCAGAAAAGCCGCATTTAACGCCATGTATGACACATACAAAAAATTTATAAATACTTTTGCTTCTACAATGGCGGGGAATGTAAAGAAAGATATTTTCTACGCTAAAACACGGAAATACAATTCTTCTTTGGAAGCTTCACTTTTTGAAGACAATGTTAGTGTAGAAGTTTACAACAATCTTATAGAGACAGTACATAGTAGACTTGATGTATTACATAGATATGTGAGGCTTAAAAAGAAGCTTTTAGGTTTAGATGAGCTTCACATGTATGACTTGTATGTGCCCTTGATACAGGAATATGATAAGAAATTTACATATGAAGAAGCAATTAACCTCGTGCTAGAAGGACTACAACCGTTAGGAGATGAATACATAAATTTACTAAGGAAAGGATTTAATTCTCGTTGGGTGGACGTATATGAAAATCGAGGAAAAACTTCTGGAGCTTATTCATGGGGAACTTATGGCACTCACCCTTATGTACTTTTAAACTATCAGGGCAAATTAAATGATGTATTTACAATTGCCCATGAAATGGGACATTCTTTGCATACCTATTACTCAAATGCGACCCAGCCCTATGTGTATGCAGGTTATAAGATTTTTGTGGCAGAAGTAGCTTCTACTTGCAATGAAGCTATACTTATGAATTATCTTTTAAAAAATTCTAAAGATGAAAAAGAAAAACTTTATCTTTTGAACCACTTCTTTGAGGAATTTAGAGGGACAGTCTATCGGCAAGTTATGTTTGCTGAGTTTGAAAAACTCATACACGAAATGGCAGAGAGAGGAGAACCTCTTACAGCGGAAGTGTTAAACAAAAAATATTATGAATTAAATAAGCTCTACTATGGAGATGACATAGTGGTAGATGAAGGAATAAGCTATGAGTGGGCGAGAATCCCACATTTTTATAGAAATTTCTATGTTTATAAATATGCTACTGGATTTTCTGCGGCAATAGCTATTTCTCAGATGATATTAAATGAGGGGGAAAAAGCTGTAGAAAGGTATAAGGAGTTTTTAAAGAGCGGGAGCTCTGATTATCCCTTAAACCTTTTAAAGAAGGCAGGAGTGGATTTAACTACTCCAAAACCAGTAAATGAAGCTTTGGATGTTTTTGAAAAATTGCTTGATGAGTTTGAAAAAATGCTATAATGAATCAAGAGGGCAGTAAAAGAGACTGTCCTTTTTGTTTTTTAATAATCAGTAGAACCAGAATTTGAAGACATGTACCTCTATTATTTTGATAAAGAGCCAGAAGAAGTTTAAGCTGAAATATTGTTTTACTCATTTTGCTTAACTTTTTCTTTTTAATGATGTATAATATTAAAATAAAAAAGTGTGAGGTGTGAACTTTGGATTTTATAACAGTTGATTTAAAAGAAAGGTCTTATCCTATTTATTTTGCCTATGATTATTTGGATAAAGTAGGAGAAGTGATAAAGAAACATGTGAGAAGCAGTAAAACATTTGTAATAACTGATTCTAATGTTTATCCTTTGTATTTTGAAAAACTCAATGAAAGTCTTAAAAAAAGTCGTTTTGATGTGTCATATGAAGTTATTCCTGCAGGGGAAACAAGTAAAACAATGGAAATGGCACAAAGGCTTCTTGAAAAAGCTTATGACTATGGACTTTTAAGAGACAGTTCAGTTATAGCTCTTGGAGGAGGCGTTGTAGGAGACATAGCTGGATTTGTCGCAGCAACTTACATGAGGGGAATAGACTTTGTGCAAATTCCTACGACTTTGTTGGCGCAGGTTGATAGCAGTGTAGGGGGCAAAGTAGCAGTCAATCTAAAAAAAGGCAAAAACATAATAGGAGCTTTTCATCAACCTAAAATGGTATATATAGACACCGCCGTTTTAAACACGTTAGATAAAAGAGAAATACTTGGTGGATTAGCTGAAATAATCAAATATGGTATTATATGGGATTTTAGTTTATTTGAGTATATTGAAAGCAACATTTATGAAATTTTAGATTTAAAAGAAGATAAATTAAGGCATATAATCAAAAAATCTTGCGAAATAAAAGGGAAAATCGTATCTCTTGATGAAAAAGAAGAAAACCTGCGTTCAATATTAAATTTTGGCCATACAATAGGACATGCCATTGAAGCTTTAACAGGTTATGAGAGGTATATTCACGGTGAAGCTGTTGCTATAGGTATGGTATACGCTTGTAAACTTGCATTAAATTTAGGGTATATTGATGAAAAATATTTTGAAAGAATTTTTTCTTTAATACAAAGGACAGGATTACCTACAGATTATGAGGATTTGCACAAAGAAGACATCGTAGAGGCTATAAAACTTGATAAAAAGAGTAGAGAAGCCAAAATAAATTTTGTTCTTCTTCGTGGTTTAGGAAAAGCTGAAGTTACGACTGTTAAAGAGGAAGAAATCTTAAAAGTTTTAAAATAAGCGGGTAACCGCTTTTTTCTTTATCTTTTTTAGACTTTATGAAAAATTTACTTGACTTTACTTATGCAAAGTATTAAAATATCACCAATATTATAAATTGCAAGGGGGTGTTGGATGAAAATTGGTTATTTAGGGCCTAAAGGAACATTTTCTGAAGAAGCTGTTATAAAATACACACAAGGTGTTGAAAACTGTGAAGTTGTAGAGTTTAACACCATTCCGGAAGTCATAAATTGTATAAGCAATAGCTTATGCGAAGAGGCAGTAATTCCTATTGAAAACTCTATCGAAGGTTCTGTAAATATTGCCGTAGATATGCTGATAAACGACGCAAATGGGATAATGATAAAAGGAGAGGTGATAATACCTATTTCCCATTGCTTGATTTCGGATGCTCCAGTTGAATTTAAAGATGTACATTGTATACTTTCTCATCAGCAGGCAATTGCTCAGTGCAGGGAATATATATCTAAAAAATTTCCCAATGCGGAAATAAAAGCTACAGACAGTACTGCCCAAGCAGTCTTAGGTGTCAAATCTAAACCTGGAGTAGTGGCGATAGGTCCTGAAAGAGCAGCTGTTATTTACGGTATGAGAATAATTGATAGGGACATACAAGATGTAAAAGAAAATTATACAAGGTTTTTGGTCCTTTCTCAAAAGGACGGGGTTGTCACAGGGAAAGACAAGACATCAATAGTCTTTTCTGTCCCAAATGTTCCAGGCAGTTTATATAACGCTTTAGGGGTTTTGGCCAACAAAAAAATCAATATGACAAAAATAGAATCTCGACCTTCAAGGAAAAAACTTGGGGAATATGTTTTTTGGGTGGACATTGAGGGGCATAGAGAAGATGAAATAGTAAAGAGTGTCTTAGAGGAGTTAAAAGGTAGAACGGATTTTTTAAAAGTATTAGGTTCATATCCTAAATTTAAGTAGAACGGTAGAATGGAGGAATTGAAAATGGTAATTGTTATGAATATTGATGCCACTGATAAGCAAATCTCTGATATTACAAATCTTTTAACATCTCTTGGTTTAGGTTACCACATTTCAAAAGGTGAAGAAAAAATAGTCATAGGTGTTATAGGTGATAAGAAAAAATTAGAAGGTAAGGCTGTAGAAATGATGGAGGGAGTAGAAAAAGTCATTCCTATTGTGGAGCCTTACAAACTTGCTAGTAAGATATTTAAACCAGAGCCAACTGTGGTAAAAGTAGAAGACATCGAAATTGGTGGAAGCAACATAGTTATAATGGCGGGCCCTTGTGCGGTAGAAAGCAGAGAACAACTCTTTGAAAGTGCTATGGCTGTTAAAAAAGCGGGAGCTCAATTTTTAAGAGGAGGAGCATTTAAACCGAGAACATCACCTTACTCCTTCCAAGGCCTTGAAGAAGAGGGCTTAAAGATGCTAAAAGAAGCTAAAGAACTTACTGGACTTAAGATTGTTACAGAAGTTATGGATGTCCATTCAGTTGAACTAGTGGCGGAATACGCTGATGTTATACAAATAGGTACAAGAAATATGCAAAATTTTCCATTACTTAAAGCAGTAGGTAGAATCAACAAGCCTGTTTTATTAAAGAGAGGACTTGCGGCAACATTAGAAGAGTGGTTAAGTGCTGCGGAGTATATCCTAAGCGAGGGTAATAAAGACGTCATCCTTTGTGAAAGAGGAATAAGGACGTTTGAAACTTATACGCGAAATACTTTGGATTTAAGTGCAGTCCCAGCCATAAAAAAGTTGAGCCATTTGCCTATAGTTGTTGATCCCAGTCACGGGACTGGGAAATGGCACCTTGTAGCTCCTATGGCTAAAGCCGCTATAGCAGCAGGAGCCGATGGCCTCATTATTGAGGTACATCCAGACCCTAAAAATGCATTATCCGATGGGGCTCAATCCCTTACTCCTGAAAATTTTGAGACTTTGTGTGAGGACATAAAGGTTATCGCTAAAGCAGTAGGGCGTGATTTTGTATGATAAAAAATGCGGTTATTGTAGGATTGGGTCTTATAGGAGGGTCACTGGCAAAAGCGTTAAGTAAATATACTGATATAAAAGTTATGGCTGTTGATATAAATGAAAATAGTTTACACAAAGCGTTTGAAGAGGGAGTAATTTCTTATGGCGTGACACACCTTGATTTTCAAGTAGATGCTGATGTAGTTTTTATATGCACGCCTGTTGGAAAAATTGTTGAAAAGACTAAAAATATACTTCCTTATTTAAAAAAAGGTTGCATTGTAACTGACGTTGGAAGTACAAAAAAAGTTATAATGGAAGAAGTGCAAAAATTTTTGCCCGATGAAATTTTTTTCATCGGGGGCCATCCTATGGCTGGCACAGAGAAAGCAGGTTATGACAACGCTGATGCAGATTTATTTGTCAACTCTAATTATTTGTTGATGCCTTTTGATAATGTAAAGGAAGATGTTTTAGAATTATTTATAAATGAAGTAATAATAAAAATAGGTGCAAAACCGGTAATAATGGATTATAATAAACACGATGCCATTGTCGGAATAATAAGTCATGTACCTCATATTCTTTCTGCTACCCTTACGAATTTTGCTTATAACAAAAGCAGTGAAGCATTTAAATACGCAGCTGGTGGGTTTAAAGATACTACGCGAATTGCCTCGTCTCAGACTGAAATATGGAAAGACATAATTTGTACAAACAAAGAAGTTATTTTGGAGTTACTAAAAAATTACAGGAAAGTCCTAAGTGACTTTATTTGTTATTTAGAAAATGACGATATTGACAGCATACAAAAGTTTCTTGAAGATGCAAGAAAATATCGAAACACTATAACTTGAGGTGTTGTTATGGATATTGAAGTTAAAAAGAAAAGATTTTTAAAAGGTATTATCTCAGTCCCTGGAGACAAGTCAATATCCCATAGAGCTGTAATGATTGGGTCAATTGCAGAAGGGATTACAGAAATTGAAAATTTTCTTTTGGGAGAAGATTGTATATCTACTATTAATTGTATGAAGGATTTAGGAGTTGATATTGAATTAAAAGGAACAAATGCTAAAGTTCATGGAAAAGGGCTTTATTTAAATAAAAGCGAAAAAATCCTTGATGTAGGAAATTCGGGTACTACCATTAGGCTTTTGATGGGTATTCTCGCTGGTCAAAAGTTTGAGACAACGCTTACAGGTGATGATTCTATAAAGAGACGCCCTATGGGAAGAGTGATAACTCCTCTTAGTATGATGGGAGCGAAAATAGAAGCAAGAGAAGGAAATTTTGCACCTCTTACGGTTTTTGGAAACAAACTTAAAGGCATATATTACAAAATGCCAATTGCCAGTGCACAGGTTAAGTCCAGCATAATGTTGGCAAGCCTTTACGCTGATGATAAAACGACTATTGAAGAGCCTTACCCTTCAAGAAATCACACGGAACTCATGTTTAGTTCTTTTGGTGCTAAAGTGGATGTAAATGGCACAAAAATAACTTGTTACCCTGGCTACAAATTACAAGGGCAGAGAGTTATTGTACCAGGGGATATATCGTCAGCAGCATATTTTATTGTTGCTGCAACTCTCGTTCCAAATTCGGAGGTTACTATAAAAAATGTAAATGTAAATCTTACAAGGACTGGTATTATCGATGTGATAAAAGAGATGGGAGGAGACATTGTCTTAACAAATGAAAGAACTATAAACAATGAAAAAGTAGCGGATATAACAGTTAAGACTTCAAGGCTAAAAGGAATTGAAATTGGAGGAAGTCTTATTCCAAGGCTTATTGATGAAATTCCAGTAATAGCAGTTGCAGCAGTCTTCGCAGAAGGGAAAACAGTGATAAAAGATGCCGAGGAGTTAAAAGTAAAAGAAAGCAATAGAATAAATACAATCACTTCAGAATTAAAGAAAATGGGAGCAAAAATTTTTGAAACAGAAGATGGGATGATTATAGAAGGGACGGGTTTTTTAAGAGGAAATACAGTGGAAAGTTACAACGACCACAGGATTGCCATGTCTTTATGGGTTGCTGGACTTATAGCAGAAGGAGAAACTAAGATAAAAAATGCTGAATGTGTAAATATTTCATATCCAGATTTTTATAAAACCTTTGATATGCTATAATATCATTGGTGATGAATGATGAAAGAAAAGATACTTATCATAGAGGATGAAAAGCACATAGCCCGTTTTTTACAATTGGAGTTTGAACATGAAGGATATACTGTCACTGTGACTTACGATGGACCTTCTGGCTTAAAGGAGGCATTAGAAGGAGATTATGACCTTGTGCTTTTGGACATAATGCTTCCGGGAATTGATGGATTTGAAGTTTTAAAAAAATAAGAGAACATTCTGACATACCTGTTATAATGCTTACTGCCAAGTACGAAGTAAAAGACAAAGTGGAAGGACTTGACATTGGAGCTGATGACTATGTGACAAAACCCTTTTCTATAGAAGAGCTTTTTGCAAGAGTGAGGGCTGCTTTGAGAAAGAAAAAGCCGCATCTTAAAAAAGATGTGTTAAGATATAGCGACATCACTATGGATTTGACAACTCATGAAGTAAGAAGAGCGGGTATAAAAATTGAACTTACAAAAAAAGAATTTGACCTTTTAGAGTTTTTAATTAAAAATGCGAATATAGCTTTGACAAGGGAAAAAATCCTTGAGTGTGTGTGGGGTTATGATTATTATGGAGATACTAACATAGTGGATGTATATATAAGGTATTTAAGGAGCAAGATTGACGACCCCTTTGACCGGAAGTTAATCCACACCATAAGAGGAGTGGGGTACACTTTGAAGGAGGATAAGGATGAAGATTAAACTGTGGCCCCGCCGCATAACTTTAAGGATAGCTCTTCTTTATTCTGTAGTTTTTTCAGTAATATTGGTTGCGCTTAATGCTTCTGTGCTTTACGGCTTAAAATATTATTTAATATACCAAGCAATGGACCAAGTAACAAGCCAGGCAGAGGCTATAAAAAGTAAACTGGGGGAAATAAAAGGGGACGTCAATTTATCTGAAAAAGATTTGATTTTTTCAAGCATACCAAATGAAAATATTTATACAAAAATATTTGATGAAAAAGGGAATGTCATCTATTCTTCTAAAAGATTAGAAAGAATTAATATTCCTCATGATGTAAACATAGATATTCCTGTTAAAATTGACAAATATGATAAGGATTTGACTTACCTCAATACCATTTTTAAAAGCGATGATAAAGTGTTCTATATTCAAGTGATAAAAGACATGGAAAATGAATATTTGTTTTTGAAGCTACTTTTTATTTTGATGTTTTTTGCGGATGCGGCAGGAATTTTTGTGTCCTTTATTGCAGGATATTTCGTTACAAAGAGGGCTTTAAGACCTGTGGATTATATGACAAAAGAAGTAAGAGAGATAGATGCCCATGGGTTAAATAAAAGACTTAAAATATATGGAGAAGACGATGAACTTACAAGATTGGCAAAAACCTTTAATGACATGCTGGATAGGTTGGAAGATTCTTTTAAAAGGCAGAACATGTTTGTCTCTGATGCTTCTCACGAACTTAGAACCCCAATTTCTGTAATAAAAGGGTATATTGACATGTTGGATAGATGGGGAAAAGAGGACAAAGCCGTATTGCAAGAGGCTATAGAGGCGATTAAAAGAGAAACGTTAGACATGGAGCATCTCATTGAAAGACTCCTTTTGTTGGCAAAAGGAGATAATAAGTCAATAAAGTTAAATAAGGAACAATTTAATTTAAAGGATGTAATAAAAGAAGTTGCAGAGGAAATAAAAATGTTAAATGAAAGCAAAAATATAGTTGTAAAAGGGCAAAATGACATAAATATAACGGCTGACAAAAAACTCATTAAAGAGCTTATAAGGATATTTTTAGACAATGCAGCAAAATACACTTCTTCAGATGGCAATATAGAAATTGATGTGGGGAAAGATAATTCAAAAGCCTATATAAAAATTAAAGATGATGGCATAGGTATACCACAAGAAGATATTCCACATATTTTTGATAGGTTTTACAGAGTAGACAAAGCGAGAGCCAAGGAGACAGGTGGGGCAGGATTGGGATTAGCTATTGCTAAGTGGATTATTGAGGAACACAAAGGAAGTGTCACTGTAAAAAGTGAAGTAGGGAAAGGTAGTGAATTTACCATAACATTGCCTTTAAGGTGATGTTATTTTTTTATCGAACTTTGCTCTTGAAATTCTATATATTGTGTGGTATTATAATAATACAACAATATATAGAGGTGATTAAAATGAAAAACCAAGTGGCAGAGGATAAAAAACAGCTAAAAGAAAATAAAGCTGATCAAAATAATGTAAATGTGTTTACATGTCCGGATTGCGGTGCTAAATTGGTTCATGAGGGAGGTTGTGTTTTCTGTCCTTTCTGTGGTTACAGTGAGTGCCAGTAAGTACCTATCTTTCCACCAGTTTAATATGGACACAAGTTAAATATCCGGCTATAATTTAGTTAAAAATATGCCGAATCCCCGATAAGGGGTACGGGGGAACTAAATTGGGGTGAATCCACTTTTGTGGTAGGGTGTCCCTAACCCGAACCCGTCAACTAACCTCGGAGGCAAAAGGGGGAACAACATGTTTAATATTCGCATCAAGGTCAAACCTCTCATCGCATCAGTTATAGCCGGATTGTTTATTTCCCAATCAGTATTTGCCGCAACTTACACAGTTAAACCCGGCGATACCTTATGGGGTATAAGTCAAAAATACGGGACTACCTATACTAAGCTGATGTCTTTAAACGGCCTTCAAAATACAATAATATATCCAGGGCAAGTTTTACAAGTGCCGGGCAGTGATAACACATATGTTGTCCAAAAAGGTGACAGCTTGTACTTAATTGCTTTAAAATACGGTATTACTGTTGATATGCTCAAATCTGCAAACGGATACAAAAGCGACATAATATATCCTGGACAAGTCTTTATTATACCCCGTGATACTTCTTCTAATAGGACATATCAGGATGTCAGCAGAGGTTCTATTGAAAGGGGTGTAATACCCTACACAAAAGAGGAATTTGACCTCCTTGCGCGACTTGTTACCGCGGAAGCAGATGGAGAACCATACCAGGCTAAAGTAGCAGTTGCGGCCGTAGTAATAAACAGAGTTAAAAGTGGTATTTTCCCTAATACTATAAAAGACGTGATATATCAAGTCGATGCATACGGAAATTACCAATTTACTCCTGTGTTAAATGGGTGGATAAATAGACCTGCCTCAGCTGACGCTATAAGTGCAGCAAGAGATGCGTTAAGTGGTGTTGACCCAACAAACGGAGCCTTGTATTATTTTGACCAAAGTTCTACTAATGCGTGGTTGTGGTCACTTCCTATAGCGGCAAGAATAGGTAATATGGTTTTCTGTTACGGCAGGTAAAACTTCCGATGAGAGGGTCAAAAACGGGTACAATTTAAGTACCCGTTTTTGACGTGCGCCCGGCATGGGCGATAACTAGGCGGTGAAAGTCCGCTGTGGGCTTGGTAGTGGGAACCACTAGCCAAGAGCAAGGGTGTCCATCGTGAGGTGGAATCTGAAGGAAGCTTAAGGCAAAATCTCGGTCTGATGAACAAGAACCAGATAAGAGGCTGAATTGGGATGGATGAGTTTGCGTAACAAAACGAAGTCCAACACTACCCGAATCCCATACAGTAAATCTGGCAGATATATGAGATGAAAGTTATCGTTCTTACCCGGGGAGGTCTCAAGGATAAGTCATGGAAGTAAAATCTGAAGTGACAACCCATACAGTGATGTATGGTTGAACCTTGAGAAGTCAGCAGAGGTCATAGTACTTATCTAGACATGAATAGATAAGGAAGGACCGAACGTTAGGAGGTTTTGGAAATCTTATGGACTCGAAAGATATGCAGAGACTGCAGACAACTCAACAAAGAGGCTATCCGTTGAATAGAGAAATGGAATTTCAAAAGACAACGGAAGTGCATAGTATATCATCGGCGTCGGAAGATGGAAGAAACGAGGTACAAAGATATACCGGCAAGATGCTTGAAAAGATTAGTTAAAACCAGGGAAACATGGAAAACCTCCATACAAGCTACTTTGTTTCAAAATAAAAGGGAAGCCTAAGGAAATTCTTATGGGGAATGGGAAGGTAAATTAAAACTTTTCCCACGAAATTTTACAATAAAAAAATTAGGCCCCTCTCAGTAAAATAAAACAACTGTCCTCGTGGAGGGGGAAAAAAACAAAACACACAATAACCCCGGGTCGTATAAGAAAGATATAAAATTTCCCCCAAAATAACCTGAATTGGGTGGGGGAGGAGTAAAAGACCCACTCCCCCGCTGAACATATTAACCCCTTTACAGCCGGCCCCTTTTATGATATATATAGACTGCGATAACTATAATTATTCAAGTGTGCGCTCGCGAGAATGGCA
>NZ_CM001486.1:2419624-2441352 GCF_000262445.1 Thermoanaerobacter siderophilus SR4 | reverse complement strand
GCCATTAAGTCCGCTATTAGCAAACATAATGTTGGACGAACTAGACAAAGAACTTGAAAGGAGAGGGCACAAATTCTGCCGATATGCAGATGACTGCAACATATATGTAAAAAGCAGGTCTGCAGGAAACAGAGTAATGAAGAGCATAAAGAAATTCATAGAAAGCAAATTAAAACTAAAAGTCAACGAAGCAAAAAGTGCTGTAGATAGACCATGGAGAAGAAAATTTCTTGGATTTTCATTCTACACAAAAGAAAACGAAGTAAGAATAAGAATCCATGAAAAATCCATCAAAAGGTTTAAGGAAAAAGTAAGAGAAATAACCAATCGGAACAAGGGAATAAGCATGGAAAACAGAATAAAAAGACTAAATCAAATAACAACAGGATGGGTCAACTATTTTGGATTAGCAGACGCGAAAAGCATAATGAAAACCCTTGACGAATGGATAAGGCGAAGACTAAGGGCATGTATATGGAAACAATGGAAGAAGATAAAAACGAAGCATGATAACTTAGTAAAACTAGGAGTAGAAGAACAAAAAGCCTGGGAATACGCCAATACAAGGAAAGGCTACTGGAGAATATCCAATAGCCCAATCCTAAATAAGACTCTTACAAATAAATACTTTGAAAGCATAGGTTATAAGAGTTTATCCCAAAGATATCTAATTGTACACAATTCCTAATGAACCGCCGTATACCGAACGGTACGTACGGTGGTGTGAGAGGACGCTGAATAAAATAATTATTCAGCTCCTACTCGATTTAGAAAAACAATTTATACAAAGTAGAAAGACCAAAGGCGATGAATATGAAAGAAGATAGATATTTTAAATATTTTGAAGGGATTCTTTTATTAAAATAAATGCCTACAATTATCCCTAATACATCTGCTAAAAATATTCCAAGAGTAGTGCCTATTAATATGTACAGAGGACTGTTGTATGATGCAGTCAAAGCTATAGCAGCCAATTGCGTTTTGTCTCCAAATTCTGATAGTACATATGTACTTATAATAGTTGCAACAGGACCGTATTTTGAATTTTTTATTTTTCCTGTTTTGTTTCTTCCTCTATTAAAGTTGAAATTCCAAAAAACAAAAATAATAAAGCAGCTGAAAATTTTATATAAAAAATGGGAATGTATTCGGTGATATACGAACCAAATATCACAGCAATACCATTGTTTATTAAGGCTGCGATAAATATACTTATAAGAACAGTCCTTACTTTAAAAAGAGTAGCAAAGGCCATTGACATGAGCTGTGACTTATCTCCCATCTCAGAAGTAAAGATAAGGACAAATGATGTGACAAGTGCCTCCATTTTATTGCCTCCCCAACTATTATATTTGCTCTATAAATAAATTAGGACCTTTACATAATATGTAAAACATATTATGTAAAGGTCTCGTTCTTTAAGGTAAAGCCAGGGTTTCCCGATATGTTGACTTTACCACATATAAGCTATGCGAACTACTCCCCTTTACTCAATATATTGTAAAAAATTTATCATAAAATGTCAATAGGAGCAATGTAAACAACAATAATGTCAAATTATTTAGCTTATTTTTTTAACATTTTTACTATTTCTGTATATTCGTCTGAAGTAATTTCACCTCGAACGTATCTTAACTTGGCAATTTCTAATGCTTCATTATTAGGATCTGTATCGTGTTTTTTAAAAAAGTTAACATTTCTAATCTGTTTTACTAGCAAGTAAATTACTACACCTATTAAAATTAAGAACAATATATTGGTAAGTCCACCGCCGAACCAAGTTCCATAACCACAAGGATAATATCCTCCAAACCAACGACCTAAACCACCCATCATATATCCTCCAAACATTATTTTCTCCTCCTCTCTAAATATTTAAATTTTACAAAATACTTTTTAATTTGTTATACTCTTCTTCTGTAATTTCACCTTTAGCCAAGCGTATATCGAGTATTCTTTTTGCTTCGTTTGTTTGGTAATTTTTGGTTTCATGTAAATTATTAATCATTCTTTGCAGGTCACCTGTTTTGTACAAATAAAAGCCAATTGCCAAGATTAATATAAGACCCATACTTTTCAACTCCTTTCTATTTATCGAAAAATTGTTAACTTGCTTTCACCTTTATTTTAAAACTTACTTTTGAAGAAAATATGAAGAGAAAAAAGATATAAACTGTTGGTAAATACAGCTTAATTAGAATGATTTCTAAAAATAGATGGTTAGATTTTCATAAGCCGTGATGTATAATATATGAAGAAAGAAATTTATCAAGCTATTTTCATACATTATTCATAATTTTACAATAAAATGATAAAGGGTGGTTGAAAAATGGGTAAAAAGATATTTGTGGTTGATGACGAAATGAAAATACTGGAAGTTGTAAAGTCATATCTTGAGCATGAGGGATTTAGCGTTATTACCGAAACCAATGGCAATAACGTTTTAAATACATTAAAAAAGAAAAACCGGATCTTGTTATACTTGATCTTATGTTGCCAGGTATTTCAGGAGAGGAACTGTGCAAGAGGATACGGCAGTTTTCCAATGTTCCGATATTGATGCTTACAGCAAAAGTTCAAGAAAGTGATAAAATTAATGGATTTTCCATAGGCGCTGATGACTATCTTACAAAACCATTCAGCCCACGTGAATTGGTTATGAGAGTAAAGGCAATATTAAGGAGGACAAGTGATGATGTACCTCTTGCTGAAGTAATGTCTTTTAATAATGATGACCTTGTGGTCGATTTTAAAGCACACACGGTGAAGAAAGAAGGAGTAGTTGTAAATCTCACTCCAAACGAATTTAAAATTTTAAAGTTTTTAATTCGCAATCCTAACAGAGTCTTTACAAGAGAAGAATTAATTGAAAAAGTTATGGGATTTGACTATGAAGGCTATGACAGGACGATTGATGCACATATTAAAAATTTAAGACAAAAAATTGAAGACGATACGAAAAATCCAGTGTATATTAAAACGGTGTATGGTGTTGGATATAAATTTGGTGATGGAAATGTTTAGAAATAATTTAAGAACAAGGACGGCTATTGTATTTATTTCAATAGCTCTTATATCGATTGTTATTGTAAGTATTACAACAAACATCTTAATAATAAATAGCTTTGGAAATTATGTTACAAAGTCAACAGATAAAGAATTTAGCAATATAGCTAACACTCTTGCTGCAGTGTATAAATCTGAGGGAGGTTGGAAAAGTACAACAGGGCGTGAAATTGGTCATGCAGCTATGATGGAAGGGTATGGATTAAGACTTAGAGATAAAGATGGTAAGATTATATGGGATTTTTCTTCAATGTCATATATGATGAATATGATGGGAAAATGGAATAAGAAAAATATTTCTGAAAAAACTCTTCCCATCATTGTGGATGAAAAAACAGTGGGATATGTGGATATAATTTATTATGGGCCGATGATGATGAGTGACTTGGATTTTAAGTTTTTATATGACATTAGCAGATATAATGTTATAGCAACGGTGATAGCTATTTTTATAGCATTGATTATAAGTATTTATGTGTCAAATTATATTACAAGACCGTTAGTTAATATTACGGAAGTTGCTAAAAAGCTTGAAAAAGGTGATTTTACTGCAAAGGTATATGATATACCTAAAGAAGAAGAGCTATTTAAGCTCACAGCGGCAATAAACCACCTTGGAGAATCTTTAAAAAATCAAGAAATACTAAGAAAACAAATGACCTCTGACATTGCACATGAGCTTAGAACACCATTGACAACATTGCAGAGTCATATTGAAGCAATGCTTGATGGGGTTTGGGAGCCGACGCATGAAAGACTGAAAAGTTTAAATGAAGAAGTCTTAAGACTTATAAACATTGTAAAAGACCTTGAAACATTGAATAAATTTGAATCTGACATGTTAAAGCTTAATAAAATCAAATTTGACGTAAGCGAATTAGTAAAGAACATTTTAACAAATTTTGAAGCATCTTTTGCTGAAAAAGAACAAGAAGTTGTAAAGAACATAGAAGATAACATTATGTTGTTTGGTGATAAGGACAGAATAGCACAGGTCTTCGTTAACCTAATATCAAATTCAAATAAATATACTCCTGTAGGTGGCAAAATAAAAATAGACTTTTATAAAGATGGCGATTATGCAGTATTTATTGTAGAAGATAATGGAATGGGTATATCAAAAGATGATATTCCTTTTATTTTTGAAAGGTTTTACAGAGGAGAAAAATCAAGAAATCGTGAAACAGGTGGAAGTGGAATAGGGCTTTCGATTGCAAAAGCCATAGTACTAGCCCATGGAGGCAAAATAAACGTTGAAAGCGAGATAAATAAAGGGAGTAAGTTTACTGTTAAAATTCCCCTATAAAAACTGGTTCATAAGTTTTTCATAATGGCGGTGTATAATTATTTTTGAAAGGTAGGGATGTGCAAAATTAATAAAAATAATCACGAACAAAAGCCAAAATATGTATGACATACAATATATAGTAATTAGGACTGACAATCGAACATAAAGAAAGTGGTAAAGGAAAAGAAAAGACAAAAAGAGGAGCTAAAAAAGGGCATAAATATCCTGTAGAAGTCAAATGTTAAAAAGTGGCATGAACCAAATTCAGCAAAAGTTAAGCCGATTGCATTAGACCAACAAGGGACTTAAACTCATCAAATTTACCCAGTTTAATAGCTACAATAGCAACAGTAAGCAAAGTAATATGGCCAAAAGTATTAAGGTTGCTGACAGAATTAATATTTCTAACATAAGCTTTTTCAAAATCCAGAGCTTTAAATCGAGAATTATATCTTTCTGATTCTATTCTTAGTCTATAGACAGCCTTAAAATATAGGGAGTCTCTATTAATAGAAGACCTATAATCAGAAGATATAATAGCATACTTAGTACAGCCTCTATGCTTTTTGCCATTAAAATATTTAGGATGCTTTATAGGGCAGGCAGAATCATCCTTAGAATTACAGAACTTGCAAACAAATTTTTGCTTAATAAAACCATCAAAATATTGCTTGCCATCTTTAAGCATTTTAATACCCGCTTCGCAGACCATATAACCATCATCAGTCAGAGGGGGATTTTTAGAATTACGCTTGTTAAGAGGAATAAAGCAATGACCGTGGAGAATATTTCTAACATAATTATAAAGTTTCTTAACATCATAGCCTTTATCAGCAATAAAATTAACATACTTAAGGTTAAACCACTTATTAGTCTTCTCAAGCAAAGATAAAGCGACTTCAAAATCAGGGGCATCAGCGGGGGTAGTAGTTTCAGCGATGGGTAAACCAGAGATAGCATCAACAATAACGTGATTTTTATAGCCCCAATAAAACTTATAGCGTTTATTAGAAGAATCATTAGAAGCAGAATAAACGCCTAATTTACAATCCTTATCAGACTTAGGCTGATTATCTTTAGAGAATTTATTTTTAGAAAAAGACTTAGGGTTATTTAACTTAGTGTTAGCTTTAATAGGGGTAGAGTCCATGGAAATAAACTCACCGGAGATAATACCCATATTTTTGAGGATATTGACCTGATTTTGAAAATAGAGGTCAAATAATCATGAGAGAAGTCATTAATAAAACGGCGAAAAGTCCAATAAGAAGGAAGAGGTTTAGAAATGTCGAAGCCACAAAGATGAGCAATGATAAGATTATTGCGGAGATAATCTAAAAGGTCAGAAATTGTGCCGAATCTTTCAGCTTTCATGACAATAAAAGCTCTAAAAAGTGCATGATGAGAGTAACCCTTACGGCCAGGACTAGAGGAAGGGAATTCAGGTATTGAAGACAGGTCAAGATTTTCAAACATAGAAGAATAGAAATCAATTTTAGACTGAGAGGTAAAGAGTTCAGGTATATTTAAAAGTAATTGAAGCTGGTACATGTAGGATTTCCTCCTTCTTAAAAAATTTTTTATAGTGTATATATAATAATTCGACAAATGGGAGGGGAAATCCTACATAAAAGATAAAAAATTCAAGAGTGATAGAAAAAAAGCATGTCTGTGGAATGGCTTAAATGAAGGCTTTTGAATTTTGCACAAGTCTATTTGAAAGGAAGAAAGGAGGGAAAATATTATGATGAGAATGATGTATGGCTGGGGTTGGGGATATGGCATAGGTGGATTTATTTGGAGCATTGTCTGGATGGCAATAGAGATAGGTTTAATAGTTGCTGCAATATACTTTATTATATCATTATTTCGAGGCACAAAAAATAGAAACAAAGAGAGGGATGCGATAGAAATTTTAAAAGAAAGATATGCAAGAGGGGAAATAAGCGAAGAGGAATATCTTGAAAGAAAAAAACGACTTGAAGAAAAATAATTGTAGTATGTAGGTATATTTAAATTTGATTTGAATTATGATATCCTTAATTTGTAATAATCAAAATAGGGAGAGAAGTTACATGTATTTAATAAACTATGCTTCTGATGACTTTCAAAAAAACTTGCAAAAATCAGATATAGTTATAATTCCTGTAGGCTCTGTTGAGGCTCATGGACAGCACCTTCCTTTGGGAACTGATATTTTTTCGCCTAGACTTTTTTGTGAGATGATTGAAAGAAAAATTGGCGATTATGTGTGGATTGCACCTGAAATACCATATGGGCAAAGTTACGACTTATCTGTCTACCCTGGCACAATTCATGTGCCCTCACAAATACTGGCAGAATACGTATACGCAGTCGGCAAAAGCTTATATGAAAATGGACTTAAAAAGCTTATATTTTTAAACGGACATGGAGGGAATATAAATGCTCTCAATCTTGCCAGTGAAAAGATAGTCCAGCTTGGAATGGTAGTTTTAACAATAAATTGGTGGCTGGACTTTACAAAGGAAATACTTACTATTACACAAGGTCAAGGCCATGCAGGAGAAGATGAAACATCTGCCATTTTATATTACGATGAAAGACTTGTTCAAATGGATAAAGCGACAAAAAATTTAAAAAAGCCTCTTTATAGGGTTTACTTTAAAGACAGAGGAAAAGTACTTTATGAAAATGCCATGTCTGGAGACGCTACTCTTGCAACAAAAGAAAAAGGTGAAAAAATTTTCGAATTATTGACAGATAAAATTATAAAGATAATCCTTGATATTCGTGAAGGAAGGTATTTTGTAGAGGAATAAGGGGAAAAGACATGATTGTATCTTTTACAACAAGCCTTAAAAGCTTTTAAATGAAGCTTTTAGGGCATTTTTATTTTATAAAATTTTCTAAACTTTTAATTTCATTTTTTCGTTGTGTATTTACTTTTTTTGTGATATAATGTAAACAAGTATTATAACCTGGTATAAATGTTAAGTTATATGAGGTGGAAATTATGATTAGGGAAGATATATTTGGGAATTTTCCTCAAATTGCTCATACAGCTTACATAGATAACACAGCGATTTTAATTGGCAATATTGTAGTAGGAGAAAATGTCTACATAGGACCTAATGTTGTCATTAGAGCAGATGAAGTTGATGAAAATTACAAAGTGGGTAAAATTGTTATTAATGATGGTGCAAGTATTTATGATGGAGTCAATATAAATACAATAGGGGCTTCAAAAATTGAAATAGGGAAAAATGCTATTATTTCCAATGGAGCAATAATAAAGGGAGAATGCTATATTGGGAATTGCTGTAATATCAATATAAAAACTATAATATTTAACTCTTACATTGGTGATAATTGTTACATTGGAATAAACGCTATATTGGAGAATGTAAAAATAAATGACAATATGATGGTGGAGTCTGGAAATATTTTAAATGAAGGCAATGTAGCTTTATTGGTGAAACCAATTTCAAAAGAAAAAATTGATGTAATTTACAAAATGAATTCCGCAAATAAAATTTTAGTAAATGGCTACAAATTAATAGGATATTGATTATTTTTCTTTTTTCAAAAGTCTCCACGCTGTTTTGTCAATAAGATATTTATTAGAAGTAGTGGTAGCAGATAAATATATTGCATCAAAGTCTATATTTATAGGAATAGTGATATGAACTATTCTATTTTTTATATTGACATCTCCTTTTCTATTGACTAATTTTCCATTTGTAACTTTTACATTTATTCTTGTAATTTCTTTATGACCTTTAAATAGTATACCATATAAGTTGTATTCATAAAGTGGCTTTGCAGGTTGTCTACACTTTATAGCTACGTGTAAATTATTGTTTTGCATGTATGCATATACTCCTGTTATATCAACACTTCCATTTTCATAATCTCTAAAATTATCATATTCTGGATCTATTATCACTTTATAATCATCAAATTTACGGTTTTTATTGTATTTTTTCAATATACCGTCTTCATAAAACCCATACAGCTCTGTTTTTCTGTCAAAGGCCAATAAAAAGTCTTTCATCACTTTTATCTGAGTTTTATACATCATTATTGCTTCTCCCTTTTTGTCAATATCGGTTTTTGCAAGAGGGTATAGATGCCACTCTGTTCCTGTCTTCAAAAGATTTTGAGGAGGATTTAGATTTAATTGAGGGTGTTTTCCAAAAGGCAGTGGCCAGTTTGTGCGATGAACTATGTAAAGAAATTGAGGGAGATTTTCTTTTTTAAGAAGATATAAGGTATATTTTACAAAACTATTTGTTGCCCAATGGTCGGGATGAAGCTCATTTGGATGAGGATATACAATAAGCGTAGGGTCATATTCTTTTATAATTTTTGTTAAATCTTTTATTATGTTTTCTCCTTTGTATTCTACTTTCAGAGTGTATGAATTATCATAGGGGCTTATTGCTGTCTTAGTACCAAAGCTTTTATAAGGTACATTCCAATATTTCCACCAAAGAGGAGCTAAACCTTTATCAGGATATCCTAAAAAAATAATGTTTTTCCCTTTTACTCCTAAGTATTTTAAAGCAGAAAGAGTCTCTTTCTGTCTATCGTATCCAAGACGCAAAAAATCATGAGGGGTTGGAAAAGGAATGTCATAATTTTCAATAACTGCTCTTTTAAAGGAATCTCCATTAGTTATTATTACGACTTTTACCTCACCACCATATCTCATAGTGTCTTGAATAAGGCCAGCTGAAGCCAATGTTTCATCGTCAGGGTGAGGTGCAAAGACTAATACTCTTTGATAAATTTGAGGAGTTGGATAAAGTTTTTTAACAGGAGTTTTGCTTTCATAGTTATAAGTTTTTAATTCTAATCTAGCAAAGGCTACAAAAAGTATTAAAATAATTATTGCAATGCATTTCATTTTTTTATTCATTATAAGACACCTTCCTTGTATATTTGTAGTCTCAAAATTTATTATTTACATTTTTCAAATTATTATGGTATAATAATTACAGGAAAATGTTCGGATATCGAACTAATTTTTTTAGATAATTAGTTCAGATAATGAACTAATGGAGGCGAGATATTGAAAGACTATACTAAAGGCACTTCAGGGTTAATTAAAAATATCAATAAAGCCAATGTTTTAGATGTTATTAAAAAGATGCAACCCATATCGAGAATAGAGGTTTCTAAAGTTTTAAAAATGAGCAAATCTACTATTTCTGCCATTGTAGATGAGTTGATTGAAGAAGGTTTGGTAATAGAAAATGGTTACGGAGAAAAAGGTACAGTAGGGAGAAAGCCTATACAGCTTTCTTTTAATCCTGATGCTAGATTTGTTATAGGGATAAGCGTTGAATCTACAAATTCGATAGGAATTCTGACTAATTTAGAGGGGAAAATTTTAAAAAGATAAAATGGGAAACTGGCATTAAAGAACAGGCTTTTAATGGAATTGTGAAAGGGATAAAAGAACTTACTGAGGAAGATAAAAATATAATAGGAATTGGTATTGGTCTTCCAGGAATCACAGATATACAAAAAGGAATTGTTGATGCACCAGGATTGAAATGGAGTAATTTTGATTTAAAGAAAAGGTTGAGTGAAATTTTTAATTATAATATCTACATAGACAATAGTGTAAATTATGCTGCATTAGGAGAGAGATGGATTGGTTGTTGCCGTGAAATAGAGAATTTTGTGCTTATAAACATAGGAAATGGTATAGGCTCGGGAATATATGTAAATGGTACTTTATTACGAGGCAATAGTTACGCTGCAGGGGAAGTAGGGTACATGGCCATAGGAGAGGATGCTTTTGAAAGAGTTTATTCTTACGAGGATTATGGTTATTTTGAAAGAAAGGCTTCTTTGTCTTCTTTAGTTGAATCAGTTTCTAAAAGTTTGTCTTATGTAAAAACTATGGAGGGTGTAGTAAAAGAATATAAAAAACAAAATCCTGCTTGTGTACAAGCTGTATCTCAATTTATTAAAAATTTAAGCATGGGTATTGCCAATATTGTAAGTATTTTAAACCCAGAAGCAATAATAATTGGAGGAGACATCCTAAACTATGAAATTGATATACGCCAGGAGTTAAAGGAGAAAGTGAAAAGGATTGTGCCTTTTGATTTTGACATTAAAGTAGCTCAACTTGGTGAAGATGCTTCTGCTATTGGGGCGGTAGCCGATGTGCTTTTAAATACAAATAATTTAATTTTACTATAAGGAGGCCATAAGATGAAAGTAATTATAACTGTAAATTATGACGAAATGAGTAAAAAGGCAGCAGAAATTGTGAAAAAGCAAATCAAAGAAAAACATAATACGGTTTTAGGGCTTGCTACAGGTTCTACGCCTCTGGGGATGTATAAACATTTAATTGAGATGTATAAAAGAGGGGAAATAGATTTTTCTAATGTCATTACTTTTAATTTAGACGAATACATTGGTTTATCTCCAGACCATCCTCAAAGCTATCATTATTTTATGTTCCACAATTTTTTCAATCATATTAACATTAAAAAAGAAAATGTTCATATTCCAAATGGCATAGCCGAGGATTTAGAAGAAGAGTGTAGAAAATATGAAGAAGAAATTGAAAAAGCAGGTGGGATTGACTTGCAAATATTAGGTATTGGTGTCAATGGACATATAGGATTTAATGAGCCGGAGGAGAGCATAGAGACTAAAACTCATGTAGTTACTTTGACAGAAGATACAATAAATGCTAATAAGAGATTTTTTAAAAGCGCAGAGGAAGTACCAAGAAAGGCGATTACTATGGGACTTGGAAGTATCATGAAAGCAAAGAAAATTGTCCTTTTGGCTTCTGGAAAAAATAAAGCAGAGGCAATAAAAGAAACTATAAAAGGACAATTGACTACTAAAGTGCCTGCTACTGTTTTAGCTTTACATCCCGATGTAATTATAATAATTGATAAGGAGGCTGCTTCACTTATACCCGATGAAGATTTAAAAGAAATAGAAGTAATTGTTTAATAGGCGAAAGCCTATTTCAGTTTGTTGACAAAGTTAAAAAATATTCAAAGGAGATATTTTGCATCGTCACTCCGATGTTCCAAAGCGACAAAACTAAACTCGACCTTCGGGTTCCGGCAGGGTACCGGGCACATTCGACATCCTTGTCTTAGTGCCCGCCTCCGCCATCCGTGGCTACGGCCCTGCCTCCACCCTTGGTCTCGCTAAGTTTTGTTGCCGCTTTGTCACAAGTCGTTCCTTATGCAAAATATCTCCTTTACGAAAGTTTGTCTACAGTCTGTAATAGGCGAAAGCCTATTTTTTATGTGCGCCCGGCATGGGCGATAACTAGGCGGTGAAAGTCCGCTGTGGGCTTGGTAGTGGGAACCACTAGCCAAGAGCAAGGGTGTCCATCGTGAGGTGGAATCTGAAGGAAGCTTAAGGCAAAATCTCGGTCTGATGAACAAGAACCAGATAAGAGGCTGAATTGGGATGGATGAGTTTGCGTAACAAAACGAAGTCCAACACTACCCGAATCCCATACAGTAAATCTGGCAGATATATGAGATGAAAGTTATCGTTCTTACCCGGGGAGGTCTCAAGGATAAGTCATGGAAGTAAAATCTGAAGTGACAACCCATACAGTGATGTATGGTTGAACCTTGAGAAGTCAGCAGAGGTCATAGTACTTATCTAGACATGAATAGATAAGGAAGGACCGAACGTTAGGAGGTTTTGGAAATCTTATGGACTCGAAAGATATGCAGAGACTGCAGACAACTCAACAAAGAGGCTATCCGTTGAATAGAGAAATGGAATTTCAAAAGACAACGGAAGTGCATAGTATATCATCGGCGTCGGAAGATGGAAGAAACGAGGTACAAAGATATACCGGCAAGATGCTTGAAATGATAGTAGAACGAGGGAACATGGAAGCAGCATACAAGCGCGTTGTTGCAAATAAAGGAAGCCATGGAGTCGATGGGATGGAAGTAGATGAACTTCTACCGTATCTCAAAGAAAACTGGCCAACCATAAAACAACAACTGCTGGAGGGGAAATACAAACCACAACCAGTGCGAAGAGTAGAAATTCCCAAACCAGATGGAGGAGTAAGACTACTAGGAATACCTACAGCACTAGATAGACTAATACAACAAGCAATAGCCCAAATACTGAATAAAGTCTACAACCATACATTTTCAGATAGCAGTTATGGATTCAGACCAGGACGCAGTGCAAAAGACGCAATAAAAGCCGCAGAAGCATACATAAATGAAGGATACACATGGGTTGTAGATATGGACTTAGAAAAGTTCTTTGACAGAGTAAACCACGACATAATAATGTCCAAACTAGAAAAGCGGATAGGGGACAAAAGAGTACTAAAGTTAATACGAAGATACCTAGAATCAGGAGTAATGATAAACGGAATCAAAATATCAACAGAAGAAGGGACACCCCAAGGAGGGCCATTAAGTCCCCTATTAGCAAACATAATGTTGGACGAACTAGACAAAGAACTTGAAAGGAGAGGGCACAAATTCTGCCGATATGCAGATGACTGCAACATATATGTAAAAAGCAGGTCTGCAGGAAACAGAGTAATGAAGAGCATAAAGAAATTCATAGAAAGCAAATTAAAACTAAAAGTCAACGAAGCAAAAAGTGCTGTAGATAGACCATGGAGAAGAAAATTTCTTGGATTTTCATTCTACACAAAAGAAAACGAAGTAAGAATAAGAATCCATGAAAAATCCATCAAAAGGTTTAAGGAAAAAGTAAGAGAAATAACCAATCGGAACAAGGGAATAAGCATGGAAAACAGAATAAAAAGACTAAATCAAATAACAACAGGATGGGTCAACTATTTTGGATTAGCAGACGCGAAAAGCATAATGAAAACCCTTGACGAATGGATAAGGCGAAGACTAAGGGCATGTATATGGAAACAATGGAAGAAGATAAAAACGAAGCATGATAACTTAGTAAAACTAGGAGTAGAAGAACAAAAAGCCTGGGAATACGCCAATACAAGGAAAGGCTACTGGAGAATATCCAATAGCCCAATCCTAAATAAGACTCTTACAAATAAATACTTTGAAAGCATAGGTTATAAGAGTTTATCCCAAAGATATCTAATTGTACACAATTCCTAATGAACCGCCGTATACCGAACGGTACGTACGGTGGTGTGAGAGGACGCTGAATAAAATAATTATTCAGCTCCTACTCGATTTAGCAAGATTTTGCAATTGAGATATAATATAATTGTCAGGGAAAAATAGGTTACAAAAGGTGCTACTTTAAAGGAGAGATAAGCTATGATAAAGGTGATGATGGAAGGATTTAAATTATATAACCATAATAAATGGCCTCGTGAAAAAATAATGGAATATAGCAGTAAGCGTATGAGAGAAATGATAAAACACGCCTATACTTCCAGCAATTTTTATAAAACTCTCTATAAAAGAGCAGGAATAGAATATAAAGATTTGGACGCTGTTCCTATTGAAGAATTGCCTGTGATAGATAAAGAAATGATTAGAAATAATTTTTTTGATATAGTTACTGATTCTATCTCTTCCAAAGAGATAGAAATGGCAATGAAAAATAGTGAATTAATGGTGAGGATAGGAAAATATATCCTTGTTCATACTTCCGGCAGCACAGGCAAGCCTTGTAATTTTCTGTATGATATAGATGCTTTGGATATGATAGAAGCCAATATGGTTCGGATAAGCATAGGCGGGAAAAAGGAAATTGGATGGAGTGATTTCCCTATAAAGGTATTGTACGTAGCTTCTGTAGGCAGCGGTTATGCTTCTACTGTACTTGCTATGAATGGAATTAAAAAATATCGAGCTAAAAGTATGGTATTAAATGCTGCAGACCCTATTGATACTTGGAAAGATAAAATTAAAAATTTCAATCCTAATTATTTGGCTGGTTATCCTTCCTGCATAAAAATATTGGCTGATATGCAACAAAGAGGCGAAATAAATATAAAGCCTAAGAAAATAATTACAGGAGGAGAGCCTTTAAGTAAAGAAATTTCCAATTATTTAAGCTCTGTTTTTGATGCTGACGTAATAGATTATTATGGTTGTACAGAATCAATATTTTTAGGTATGGGAACTAGCTGGTATGAAGGTATGTATCTCATGGATGATATGAATTATGTGGAAGTTGATGAGTTTGGCAGGTTAATCATAACTCCATTGTATAACAAAATTTTCCCTCTTATCCGTTATCGACTGAATGATGTGGTAGAAGGATTTGATAGAGAATATAAAGGTCCTTTACCTTATACTCATATTAAAAGAGTGATAGGAAGAGAAGAAGAGATAATGTGGTTTAAAAATGAAAATGGTGATAAGGACTTTCTTCATCCTCTTTTTATTGATGACCTTGATGTTGAAGGAATAAAAGAATACCAGTTTGTCCAGACAAGTGATGAAAGCCTTATATTGAACTGTGTCAAACTACCTAATGCCGGTGAAGATGTTGAAGAAGAAATCAAGAGACAACTTGACCAGTTTTTGAGTAAAAAGAAGCTTAGAAATGTAAAATACGAGGTACATTTTACAGACACGCTTCAGATTGATAAGATAACTGGAAAGGTAAAAATGGTCATAAATGCTATAAAACAAGAATGAAAGTATTGCGCGATTGGTATAGTTTTAAGAAAATGATACTCATTTTTGTACGAAAGTGAAAAAAACTATAATGCTTTACTGAAAATTTATACTTTTGTACAGTTGACAAATTTGTGAAAGAATTAAACGATAAATATAAAGAAATTACCAGTAAGATTTTGATTATAAAAATGAAAAATTATTATTTAAGTAAAAGTAAAGAAGAGTTAGGCAGCAAAGCTTTTAATCCTTTGCTGCCTTTTTTAAAATTTTAGCTCTATAATAAAAATGGAGGAGTGGTGGCTATTTTAAAAAGGAAAGCAGCTTTTGTTTTTTAGTCTACTTGTTCTCTTAAAACCTCAACCGGCATGACCTTTGCCATCTTTCTTCTGACCAGAAATCTTGAGACTACAAAGACAAAAAACAACACAGCAAATGTTGAGAAGATGCTTTTTGTACTTACATCAAGCATCATGGCAAAGTCTATGTCTTTTGTTGCCGCATTCATCAGACTATCCATTGTTATCTTTGAGAGAGGAACGCCTATTATAAATCCTGCTAAAAATGAAAAGTTGTTAAAGCCAAGCATCATTTTAAAGATACTGCCTTCTCTATATCCCAGCATTTTTAATATACCTATGTTTTTCTTGTTCTCATTGACAGTGAGGGTAAACAAAACATACACGATCAAGAGGGCAAGGATTGCTGCAACAAGTGCCATAACTTCAATTGTCTTTGAAAGGTCACCAGCCGAAGCTTTTATTGTATTTACAAGCTCAGATTTTGAGTAGCTTTCAAAAATCAAGTTATTGCTAAGGCTTAGTTTTTCTTTTGAAAATATGCCAATATACTCTTCCCTGCTGTAACCAAATATCTTGTTGAAACTCTCAAGGTCCATATATCCACTGTTGCCTACTGGAAGATCAGCTATCTTGTAAACTTTTAAGGTGTACTTTTTATCTGTGAACTTGCTCTTTATGTGAATTTTATCTCCCTCTTTAAGACCAAGCTTGTTTGCCAAAGGTCTTGATATAACAAGCTTATTCGAAATTGGTATTTCATTGCCTTTATTATCATAGAGCTTTATCATCTGTGAATCTTTTTTAATACCGTATATCATAATACTCAATTTTCCTCCTTCAATATCAAAAGACATCACATTGTATGGCTCTGCTTGGTTTGTCAGCTTTATTTCAGGATGTGTGGAAACTGAGTTTAAGAGGTAAAGATATTCATATTTGAAGTTTTTTTCATACGTCCTTTCAATGGCAACAACAATTGAATCCTTTGCTGTCATGCCGTACATCATAAGTATTGTGGAAAAGATTATACCAACTGCTAAAACAAGCTCTCTTGCAAAATGTCTGTAGCCGTACTTTAACATAATCTTTGTCTGAAATTCAAACCTGTCGAAAAACTTTATGTCAGGAAGTTTGCCAAACTTTATCTCGTCAACACCATGAAGCATCTGAACAATCGTGAGCTTGAAAAAGTTTTTGAGCGCAAGGTACTCTGAGATGAATATAAATACTGCTGGCAGCGCCAGTGCAACAAATATGTGCTGCCATGGCAAAACATTTTTCAGCTTTGGCAGGGTAAAATATGACCTGTAAAATTCTGAAAGCGGATACGCTTCAAAATACCCAAGCAGAATACCCAAAATTGAACCTGTCAACCAAATATAAAGTGGAAATCTCATGAAAACTCTAAACACATCTTTCTGGGTATAACCCATGGAATAGAGTGTGCCAATTTCTGCGTGCATGGTGTTTATTATCCTTCGCATGACGATAAAGAGTATAAACGATGATACAAGAATTATAAAAAGACTAAGAGGCAATGTCATCCTCTTTGCATTTTCAAGCTTCATCTCTGTGTAAATTATTCTTGGATTTTCACTTTTCTCAACGAATTTTAAAAGATGCCAGTTAGAATTTATAAAACTCTTGAAATCTTCGATATTGTTGAGTCTTCCTTTATAGCTGTAGTAGTGAACAGGAAGAGCAGGAAACAGCTTTTTCATGTCATTTTCTGTCATCAGCACAACGCCAAAGTGTTTTGGGTCTGGAAGAATGTCCTGGTCGTTTTTTATAATGTAAATGTAATCAGGAAGATAGCCAATTCCACTTACTGTGAACTTTTTATTCAAAATTGTTATACTATCGTTTGTGTGATACTGGTGAGCTTTGAAAAAACTTGGGTCAAGCAAAACTTCACCGTCTTGTGGCTTTTTTCCAGCTTCTATATAGGGCTTGTTTATTCTATCTGAAATTGAAAATATTCTAAGTGTGATTCCATTCTCTTGAACCTCATAAAAAAGCCTCTCCTCAAGCTCAACACCAAATTTTTCTTTCCAAGAGTTTTTCATCAATATTCTGAGAGGTAATAAAATACCCATCCTCTTGCACATAGTCTTTTATGAACATCTTATAGTTGACGTCTATGTCTTCCATTGACACAGCAAAAAGGGTATATGTCATTGAAGCAATTGCAACAAGCATTATGATAGAAAAGAACTGTAAAAATTCTCTTTTCATAACCCTCAAAGGGATTTTTTTGATTAACATTACCAGCTTACCTCCTGAGCTGAAATCTTTTGAGGATTCTCTGAAAATTCAACAAGCCTTCCGGACCTGAGCCTCAAGGTCGCATCTGCCATTTTAGAGATGGCAAGGTTGTGTGTTATTATCAAAACGGTTGTGCCAAACCTCTTGTTTACATCCTCCAAAAGCTTTAGAACAAGCTTGCTGCTTTCATAGTCAAGCGCACCTGTTGGCTCATCGCACAGAATCATTGCAGGATTTTTGACAACTGCCCTTGCAATTGCAACCCTCTGCTGCTGACCGCCAGATAGTTCAAAAGGAAATTTATTCTTTTCTGAATACACATCCATCATCTCAAGCACCATGTCAACATCTAAAGGATTTTTGCTTAAAGCCGCGCTGGATAACACATTTTCGTACACAGTAAGACCGTTTATCAGGTTGTAAAATTGAAAAACAAACCCAACATAGTCGCGTCTGTAGTCAGAAAGCTTTTTCTGGTCCATTGCAGTTATCTCTTTTCCATCAACAAAGATTCTGCCCTCTTCTGCCCTGTCAAGCCCACCAAGAATGTTAAAAAGAGTAGTTTTGCCAGAACCAGATGGACCAATCACAGTGTAAATTTTACCTCTTTCAAGCTCAAAGCTCACCTCATTTAGCGCTCTGATTTCATTTTTGCCAATCCTGTAGATTTTGGAAAGCTTTTCTGCTTTGACAAACACAGTATATCCTCTCCTTCAGCCTGCATTCTTTAATGATATATTATATTATGACTAATTAGTCATATGACTGTCAAGTCATATTAAAAATTTATTTTTTTGCAATCCCTTCTTTCAAAAGCTTTATAAACTGTGAAATAGCATCTTTAAAATAGTCAATGTCAAGCTCAAAAGTGGTTGTGTTGTTTTCATTCAAAGCCTTTTCGATGATAAACTTTTTCATGTAAAAACTTGCACCTTCCAAAAATATTCCGATTAAAAGTGGGTCTATGTCGTCTCTTATAAAGCCCTGCTTCTGGTTGTATTTTATTATCTCAACCAAAAAATCTCTTGACTGCTTTAGGAATTTTTCATTTATCTCATCCTTAAAAGGTGAGTCATGAGAAAAAAATGCCATCTCAAGCAACATATACTCATACCTCAAATCTTTCATTGCATTCCATACACTCTCAAGGGAGTTTTCGTAGTAGTCCAATATGTTCACGTGAACCATGTCCATCTTAGTAAGAAGCTGCAAAAATCTTTTATACGCAACTTCAATTGTGTAAAAATACATATCTTTTTTGTTCTCAAAATACTGATACATGCTTCCCTTTGCAACTCTGCATTCTTTGGCAACGTCCGATATATCCACAAGATGATAGGGTTTTGTTGCAAAATGTTTTATAAGTGCATCTGTGATAAGATCTTTTTTTCCTGTGCAAGATTCAAAAAGGTAGCCTTTGGCATCAACATCACCTCAAGATTATTATGACTCATTAGTCACAAAATGTCAAAAATAAAATCCTCAATGGCAAAATAGCCATCAAGGGTTTTTGATTTTTCTTAAAGTGAATTCTCTTTTCTTTCTTGTTTGAACATAGTTGTACTGTATCAGAAAATGTGGTAATATAGTATTAGTCACACCCTATAGGGGAGGGAGGTGTAGATGTGCCAATTTACACTGCATTTTTAGCAGGAATTGTTTCTTTTTTATCACCCTGTGTTTTGCCTTTAATTCCCGCTTATGTGTCATATATTTTTGGAAATAAAAAGAATAATTTAATAAATTTGATTCTCTTTGTTTTGGGATTTAGCATAGTGTTTGTTTTAATGGGGGCGACTGCAAGCCAACTAGGAAAGCTTTTTTTAGCCTATAAAGACATTTTTAGGAAAGTAAGTGGGATAATAATTGTGCTTTTTGGACTTCAAATGACTGGGATTTTTAGACCACTATTTTTAAATAAAGAAGTCAAATTAATAAATATGGAAAAGGTACAGACCGGTTATATAGGGTCATTAGTATTGGGTATAACTTTTGCAGCAGGATGGACACCTTGTGTAGGTCCGATTCTCGCTTCGATATTGTTGTATGCTGGGTCGGTCAGTACTTTAAGTGTAGGCGTGATATTGCTTTTTGCATATTCTATGGGGCTTGGCATACCTTTTATAGTTACAGCCTTATTGATTGACAAGTTTAAAAGTATGTATAAAAGGATTAACAAAATATTGCCTTATATTGAGGTAATAAGTGGGGTTATTCTCATAATATTTGGAGTTCTTTTATATTTTAACATGCTAATCAAGATAAGTGGATATTTTTATTAAGAGGTGGTTAGTGTGAAAAATAAAAGTCTAATTTTTACTATAATTGCTGTGATAGTTATAGGGGCACTTATTTTCGTCTTAAATAATTACACAAAAAGTGCTCAACCTTCCCCTTCTCAAGTGGCAGAAAATAATACTCCTAGCAATAATGAAGATCAAAATACAAGTTCAAATGCAAATGCAAATAAAACTGAGCAAAGTGAGCCTAAGATAGGGAATCAAGTAGGAGATGTAGCACCAGATTTTACGCTAAAAGATTTAGATGGCAATACTGTGACCTTGTCGAGCTTAAGAGGAAAAAAAGTTATACTAAACTTTTGGGCAACAACTTGTCCTTATTGCAAAATTGAAATGCCAGCTTTAAATCAGTTTATAAAAGGCCATAAAGATGATACGGTTTTACTTGCGATAGACTTGGGTGAAAGCCCATCAAAAGTAAAGCAGTATTTAGAAGGGAAAGGATATGAATTTACTGTGCTACTGGATACTGACTTAAGTACTATTTACGATTATCAGGTTCAATTTATACCTATGTCTTATTTTATAGATAAAAACGGGGTCATAAGGGCAATTAGCAATGGGGCTATGACATATGACGAAATTGAAGAGTATTATAAATCAATTTCTCAATAAATGAAAATGTACAAAAGCAAGTAGAAGGAGGATATACACAAATGAAACCAGTAAATGTCACAGATGAGACTTTTGCAGAGGAAGTATACAATTCTGATAAACCTGTTTTAGTAGATTTTTGGGCTAAATGGTGTAGACCCTGTTTAATGATGGCACCAGTGTTAGAGGAGTTTGCGGAAGAATACGCTGATAAGATAAAAGTGGCAAAACTGGATGTGGATGAAAATCCTGTAATTGCTTCTAAATATAGAATTATGAGCATACCTACAATGGGGGTTTTTGTAGAAGGCAAAATGGTAGATAAGGTGATTGGCTTTATGCCAAAAGAGCATTTAGTTGAAAAATTGTTAAAATATTTGAAATAGGTATTAAAAAGGAGTATCTTTTGTTAGAGATACTCCTTTCAGTTTGTTGACAAAGTAAAAAAATATTCAAAGGAGATATTTTGCATCGTCGCTCCGATGTTCCAAAGCGACAAAACTAAAGCTCGACCTTCAGGTTCCGGCAGGGTACCTGCGTCAGGTGGCATCCATGCCTTAAGGTGCCCGCCTCCGCCATCCTTGGCTTCGGCCCTGCCTTCACCCTCGGTCTTGCTAAGTTTTGCTGCCGCTTTGTAACAAGTCACTCCTTATGCAAAATATCTTAGACTTGTGCAAAATTCAGAAGCCTTCATTTAAGCCATTCTACAGACATACTTTTTTCCTATCACTCTTGAATTTTTTATCTTTTATGTAGGATTTCCCCTCCCATTTGTCGAATTATTATATATACACTATAAAAAATTTTTTAAGAAGGAGGAAATCCTACATGTATCAGCTTCAATTACTTTTAAATATACCTGAACTCTTTACCTCTCAGTCTAAAATTGATTTCTATTCTTCTATGTTTGAAAATCTTGACCTGTCTTCAATACCCTGAATTCCCTTCCTCTAGTCCTGGGCGTAAGGGTTACTCTCATCATGCACTTTTTAGAGCTTTTTATTGTCATGAAAGCTGAAAGAATTTGGCACAATTTCTGACCTTTTAAATTATCTCCCCAAATAATCTTATCTTTGCCTATCCTTGGTGCCTCCAACATTTCTAAAACCTCTTTCCTTCTTATTGGGACTTTTTCCCCCGTTTTAATTAAATGAAGTTCTCCCCCAGTGATTATTTTTGACCCCCTATTCTTTTTCAAAAAACCCCAGGGGCAAAAATTTCCCCCCCAAAAAAAAATTTGGGGGCAATTTTTTTTTTCCTTGGGGGGGGGGAGGATTTTTTTATTTTTTTTTCCCCCCTGGGGTGGGAGCCTCCTCTTCTA
>NZ_CM001486.1:2116873-2419524 GCF_000262445.1 Thermoanaerobacter siderophilus SR4 | reverse complement strand
TAAGTATGCTATTATATCTTCTGATTATAGGTCCTCTATTAATAGAGATTCCCTCTATTTTAAGGCTGTCTATAGATTGAGAATTGAATCAGAAAGATATAATTCCCGCTTTAAAGCTCTGGATTTTGAAAAGGCTTATGTTAGAAATATTAATTCTGTGAGCAACCTTAATACTTTTGGCCATATTACTTTGCTTACTGTCGCTATTGTAGCTATTAAATTGGGCAAATATGATGAGTTTAGATCTCTTGTTGCTTTGATGCAATCGGCCTAATTTTTACTGAATCTATTTCATGCTATTTTTTAACATTTGACTTCTACAGGATATTTATGCCCTTTTTTAGCTCCTCTTTTTGTCTTTCTTTTTCCTTTACCACTTCCTTTATGTTTGATTGTCAGTGTTGATTACTATATATTGTATGTCATACATATTTTGGTTTTTTGTCGTGATTATTTTTATTAATTTTGCACATCCCTAAAAATATCTCCTTTACGAAAGTTTGTCTACAGTCTGAAAGGAGTATCTTTTGCTGGAGATACTCCTTTTTTAGTAAAACATTATGCTATCACATTTAAAACTTGCCGGTCATTTACTACTTTTATATAATTTACTTCCGGGTCTTCGGTGCCTTGTATGCTTAAGTTAGCTTCTTTCATTTTATCTACATATTCTATAATTTCTAATGTTATTCTTTCCCCCGGGCAAAGCACTGGAATACCTGGAGGATAAGCCATCAAAAACTCGGCACTTATTTGCCCTACACTTTCTCTTAGAGGTAGTGCAACAGTGGAGGAGCCAAAAGCATATCTTGGTGATACTACTTGTTCTGGTATTTCTGGTATATCTATAGGTTTCGCTATTTCAATATTTTCATTGTATAATTCATCGCTTATTTCTCTTAAAGCCCTTAAGAGATAATCGACTTTTTCCTTTGTATCACCAATAGAGAATACACATAAAACATTATACATATCTGATAGTTCAGGTTGTATATAATATCTTTCTGCCAATATTCTCTCTAACTGATGGCCGCTTATTCCAAGGCCTTTAGCTGTTATTGTAACTTTTGTGGGGTCAAAGTCATAGGCACCATCTCGGCCAACAATTTCTTCACCAAAACAGTAGAGTCCTTTTATATTGTTTATCTCTTTTCGAGCGTACTCTGCTAATTCTATTGTTTTATCTAATAATTCTCTTCCTTCTGTAGCCATTTGCATTCTTGCAACATCTAAGGAAGCCAACAATATATATGAAGGACTTGTTGTCTGGAGTAAACTCATTACTTGTTTTACTCTATTAATATCAATTCTATCGCCTTTAACGTGAAGCATCGAGCTCTGCGTCATTGAGCCAATAATCTTATGGGTGCTCTGTGCACAGATATCGGCTCCTGCTTCCATCGCTGAAATAGGCAATTTTTCGTTAAATTTAAGGTGTGGTCCGTGAGCTTCATCCACCATGAGTATAGCGCCATAATCATGAACAATTTCAGCAATTTTTACTATATCCGTAGAAACTCCGTAATAAGTCGGGTTTATTATTAAAACAGCTTTTGCATCGGGATGTTCTCTTAACGCTCTTTCTACTGTTTCTGGGGTGACATTTAATGCAACACCGATATTTTTATCAATTTCTGGTTGCATATAAACAGGTATAGCACCACTTAATATAATTCCTGACGTTACAGATTTATGAATATTTCGAGGAACGATAATTTTTTCTTCTTCTCCCATTACACTTAAAATCATTGCTTGAATTGCACCAGATGTTCCGTGTATAGAGAAAAAGGTAGCGTCGGCACCAAAAGCTTCTGCTGCTAATTCTTGGGCATACTTAATTGGTCCAGTAGGTTTGTGCAAGCTGTCTACTTGCTGAAACACTGTTACATCCATTGACAATACATTTTTGCCCACAAAGTCTAAGAACTTTTTTGCCATTCCCACACCTTTTTTATGGCCTGGCACGTGAAAAGGGATAGTATTGTTATTTACATATTCCATTAAGGCATCAAATAAAGGAGTTTGGGTTTGATCTAACTTTTTCAACGCATCTAACACCTTCTTTCATAAGTTTTGGCTCAGAATAAAAGCCTAAAACCTTGATATAAGTAATTCAAAGGTATAGGCTTTGCAGAGCATCGCTGCTCCTTAAAAATAATTTCAATTCATTATAAGACATATTGTTGTAAATTTCAATAATAAGTTTGCTTTAATTTAAAAAATTTTTTAGAGAAATTTTAAACTGCTAATCTATTTTTAATTACACTATACTATATAGTATGAGAAAAACCCTGAAATGTCAAATGCATTTTGTGATAAGTAGAGGTTTTCTATATAAATTTTTATTTGCGATTTTTACTATAGAAATTTATAATAATAAACAAAATGGTATGACAATATGGGATTTAATGAGGTGTGGAAATGTTTAGTAAAGATGTTGTGCAGAAAGTAAAAGACTTGTCATTAGAAAAATTAAAAACATGAATTTTGATGTGGATCAATATTTAATTGAGGAAGCAACTGGCGAAGTACAGAGTTTAATAGATTACAAAATGATTCACCAAGTATGTGATAATTTTCATATTGATGAGAGAGAAAATAAAATAATCTTTAAAACTGGAGATTATTTGTTTGGGGATTATATAGTAAAAAATTTAAAAGAAGCGGAATATATAATTTTAGCAATCATTACACTGGGAGATAGAATAGATAAAAGGGTAAATGATTATTTTTCAGAAAGTAATTACACAAAAGGAATGATTTTAGATGTTATTGCAGGCGTGTTCCTTGAAATATTGACGAATAATTTTTGGGAAGAGGTAAGAGAAAACGCGCAAAAGTATGGCAAAGAAGTTACAGATATTTTTTACCCAGGAAATAAGTGGGACATAAAAAATCAGGCTGTGATTTGTAAACTTGTGGACAGTTCAAAAATCGGTGTAAATATTAATCACAGTTTTATCATAACACCCCAAAAAACAGTGTCTTTTGTATGTGGAGTAGGGGAAAATGTCAAAAGACCTGTAAAAGAATCAGTCTGTGACGATTGTGAAGCCAAAGATTGTATTTATAGAAATGTTCCTGGTGAATCTAAATATAAAGTGACTGTACGTTTTAGTAGTAATACAAAAGTTATTGAAGCAAGTGAAGGAGAAAATTTGTTTCACATTCTTGTAAGAAATGGAATAAGACTTAACAATTTTTGTGGTGGTAGTCGGATTTGTGGTCAATGTAAAGTTATATTAAATGAGGAACTTGATATCTCTGATGATGAAAAATACTTTTTGACAGATAAAGAAATAAAAAACAATGTTCGGCTTGCGTGTTTTGTTGAGATAGATAGGGATTTAGAGGTCAAAGTACTTTCTGAAGAGCAAAAAGCAAAAATATTGACGAAAGAAAATAATTTGTTAAGTATTGAGTCACACCCTCGCATAAAAACTTCTACAGTAGATATTAGAAGACCAACTTTAAACGACCAAGGAGACTATGTTAAAAGAATTAAAGAGGCTGTGAGTGGAGAAATAGAAATTCCTTTAGGGCTTTTAAGTAATCTTCCTGAAGTTTTAGAAGAAAATGATTATAAGGTAAATATTACTATTAGAAAAAATGAAATAATTTCTATTAAAAAAGCTGCTTCAAAACAATACAACTATGGTATAGCATTAGATATAGGAACTACTACTATTGCTGCTTATTTGTATGACTTAGATGAAGGTAAAGAAGTAGATGTGTATTCATGTTTAAATCCACAGAGAACTTTTGGAGCTGATGTTATAACGAGAATAACTTATAGTATTTCTAATTCTCAAGGATTATATCAGTTGCATTCAGCTCTAATAAATAAAATAAATGAGATTGTAGAAGAGTTTTGTGTAAAAAATTCTATAGACAAAAGCGATATACATGAAATTGTGGCAGTAGGTAATCCTACAATGATACATTTTCTTTTAAATGTATCTTCCAAGAATATAGCAGTATCTCCGTATGTGCCGACTTTTACGTCAAAGATAGAAGTAAAAGCAAAAGAAATTGGCATAAACATAAACAAGGAAGGATACGTAATAACATTACCGCTTATATCTTCTTATGTAGGAGCAGATACTGTGGCAGCGGTTTTGGCAAACAAAATTGACCAATCTCAGGAACTATGTTTGCTTGTAGACATAGGAACCAACGGCGAAATGGTATTGGGGAATAAAGATAACCTTATTGCTTCTTCGGCAGCAGCAGGCCCTGCTTTTGAAGGAGCAGGAATAACTTTTGGACTAAATGGCGCAGAAGGAGCTATAGACCATGTAGATTTTAGTAAAAGACCTTTTTATTCTACAATAGGAAATAAAAAAGCTAAAGGAATATGTGGCTCCGGTATTGTAGATATTATTTCTGAACTTTTGAAGTACGGCATTGTTGATATTACTGGCAGATTTTTGTCTAAAGAAGAAGTTAAAAATGTACCTGTTGATATTGCAGAAAGGATAACTCTTTACAAAGATGAACCGGCATTTTTAATAGAAAATGGAATATATGTGACACAAAAAGATATAAGGCAAATACAACTGGCAAAAAGTGCCATACTTGCTGGCATTAACATCATGATAAAAGAAATGGGCATTGATGTAAATGAAATAAAAAAAGTTTTTTTGGCAGGAGGATTTGGAAATTATATTCTTCCTGCGAGTGCAATAGCAATTGGGCTTTTACCAAAGGAACTTCAAGGCAAAATCCTTCAAGTAGGCAATAGTGCTGGAGTTGGTGCGATAATGGCATTGCTTTCTGATAAAGAATTGGAAAGAGCTATACATCTACAAAGTAAAATAAGCTATATAGAACTATCAACTCATGAAGATTTTCAAAATGAATTTGTAAAAGGAATGTATTTTTAATAAAAGTGGAAATTAGAATAAAAAATTGGAAATTATAACAAAGGAGTGTTTGTAGATGACAAAAGAAGACCTTAAGAAAAAGCTTGATAAAATAGATGGAAAGGGGTATAAAGCTTACAAAGACCTTGAAGGAGAATATGAGTTTGAAAAATTTATACTGTATATTGACCATGTTCAGGGAGACCCTTTTGCACCTCCTTCAAGGATAAGGGTTAAAGTGCCTCAAAATATAGCTGATTTTGAGTTTTCCATGTATAACAATCCCTCAAGGCAAGTTGCTTTAGAAGATTTTTTGACAAGGTCAGTTTTTGAAGTTATAAAAAGGTTGCCTTCTTTAAAAGGTACAGGACATAGTGGGGATATTTACATAGACAAAGGTGGTCAACAAATAATTAAAAGAAGTGCAATGGTAGTTAACAAAGATTATGTAGAAGCAAGATTGAGCATAGGACTTCCTGCTTTTGGTAGACGAATAAATGGCAGTGGTGCCCAAAGAATATTTCTTGAATTTTTACCTCAAATTGTAGAAAAAAGTCTTTTAAAAAAGAGCCTCAACATACAAGATATATGGCTATGGGTTGAGACAGTGGAAGACCAAGATTACCTTAGAAGTCAACTAAAAGAGAGAGGGCTTGTGGCTTTTGTGGCTGATGGTGCGATTCTTCCTAGAGAAAGCGGCATAAGTGATAGACCTTTAAAAGGCGGTAATGTAGTACCTTTTGAGTCGCCGGATAGCTTGAGGATTAAGTTTCAACTTCCAAATCGAGGAGAGATAACGGGGATGGGAATACCCGAAGGAGTTACGCTTATTGTGGGCGGCGGTTATCACGGCAAGTCTACCTTGTTACAAGCTATTCAAAAAGGGGTATACAATCACATACCAGGTGATGGCAGAGAGTTTGTTATAACTGTAGCTGATGCAGTAAAAATAAGAGCAGAAGATGGCAGAAGGATAGAAAAAGTAGACATAAGTCCTTTTATAAATAATTTGCCAAATAACGTAGATACCACAAGGTTTACTACCGAAAATGCCAGTGGCAGTACTTCTCAAGCAGCAAATATTATTGAGGCGATAGAAATAGGCACTAGCTTACTGCTTTTGGACGAAGATACTTCAGCTACTAATTTTATGATAAGGGATGCGAGGATGCAAAAACTGATTGCAAAAAAAGAAGAACCTATAACTCCTTTTATTGATAGAGTAAAACAGCTATATAAAGATAATGGCATTTCTACGATTTTAGTTATGGGTGGCAGTGGAGATTATTTTGATGTTGCAAATTGCGTAATTAAAATGCACAACTACAGACCCTACGATGTCACACAAGAGGCAAAGAAAATCGCAAAAGAATTTAAAACAAATAGGGAAGTTGAGGGAAATAATGAGCCTATAGTTATAAAACCAAGAATTCCTCTTAAAAAAGGGCTTGAGGTAAAAGGCAAAAAGATAAAGTCAAAAGATGAGGATACTATTAAATTTGGATACCAAGAGATTGAATTGGATTATGTGGAACAATTAGTAGACAAAAGTCAAACAAATGCAATAGGGGAGATAATACGCTATATTGCTAGTAAATATGTAGATGAAAAAAGCAGTATAAAGGAAATATTAAAAAAGGTATATAAGGATATATACGAAAAAGGACTGGACGTGGTATCTTCTTTTTATGGTAAGCATCCGGGCAATTTGGCATTGCCAAGACTTCAGGAAGTAGCTGCTGCATTAAATAGATTGCGAAGCTTTACTGTAAAATAAAAATAACCTCAATTGGCTTTGCTTTTTTTAACCAGCTTGATATTGTGGAGTTTGATATGCCATATTTACTCGAAAGTTCTGACAGATTTTTACCAGAATTATACAACTCTACTATAGTGTTTTTGAACTCTTCACTATATTTTCTTTGACCTCTTGGCATTTTGTAGACACTTTCTCTCTTTATATTTTTATTTTAACCTGTTCGAGTTATGTCTACAATAATATACTAACACAAAAGTAAGTTACATATAGACAGGGCAACATATTTCAGGTGGAGAAATAAAATAGTTTTTTATATATGGTACTATTAGCACAAAAATACAGCTCATAGACATAGAAAAAGTTTCTTAAAAGTCTGTGACTTTTTTAAGGGAAATATGTGCTATAATACACAATAGAATAATAGACAGTTTACAATATATTTTAAGCCCGGCACGAGAACCGGGCTTTTAGTATACTCATCTTAGATATGGTATAGAAATTAATAGTGTTTAAAATCAGAAATAGGATCCTGAATTAAGGTAGCAAAAACGAATTCATGGTAGTGATCCTCATCAACAGTAGTTTTTCCTTCGACAAAGTGTACATGCTTATTATCACCAACATCAATAGCGGGGCCAGTTATTACGCCTATCTCATGATGATGATCCTCATAGAAGTCAGTGCTGACCAATATTGCATGAACATGACTATCACCATCTGGTATAACTTGGCTGGTGACACCTGCAAAACGGTGATTGTGTTCTTCTTTTTCTTCTTGTTTTCGTTTTTTGTCTTCTGCAGCTAATTTTGTACTACCTAAAAACTCATGGTTATGAGTTTGACCTTCATCTTTTTTATTACTGAAATCAAAATAATTTTTAATTTCCTCGATTGATAATTCCATATAATTCAACCTCCAATAATAAATTTTTTTGAACAATAATATTATATGTTAAGTAAAAAAATAAGTGCATAGAATGAAAAGATATTATAACGAGCATAGTTACAAATTGGAGGTCAGAGGGGCTCTTTTTTCATGCATATTTGAGGTGGTGAGGCGATGTGGCAAGGTACAATTGGGATATTTTAAAAAAGAATTTATTTTAGGCGATTATGAATCAGTAAGAGATTTTGCTGCACAAAAAGGCATTAAGTATAATGGGTACTTTGCAGAGAAAACAAAAGGCTGGGCAGAAGAAAAAAGAGCAAGGCAAGAGCAAAAACAGAGCAAAATTATAGAAAAGACAATTGAAAAGATTGCAAAAAGGAGCCTGATAGAAATGTGGCTCATCCCAATGCAAAAAGAGAGTTAAAAAAATGGCAATCAAGGCCATTAGAAAAGATATACACTTTCATATTTATGGATGCCATCCATTACAAAGTAAGAACAGACGGTCATATTATCAATAGAGCAGCTTATGTAGTATTAGGGGTAACGATATAACAGAGGCCAGTACGTTTATTTTATCTATTTTTATCTGCTTTTATTTTTTATGTTTGCAAAATGTTTGCAAAGTGATATAAAAAACCAAAAGCCGTTAGCAAAGTGCTAACGGCTACATTTCTTGATTTTTCTGGTGCCGAAGGTGGGAGTCGAACCCACACGGGGTGTGAGCCCCACTGGATTTTGAGTCCAGCGCGTCTGCCAATTCCACCACTTCGGCAAGTTACTACATTTCATATATTATCACAGGTTAATGAAAATTTCAATACCCTTTTTATAAAAAGTGCTATTAATTTACCTATTTCATTATTTATAAATTCCTTTATTTGTGATATATTTATATTTACAGCACATTTTTCAAGGTTGGTGATGTTATGGAAGAGTTAAACAGAAATAAGAAAATAGAACGAGCTATTTTAGTAGGAATTATTTCTACACCTGAAGATGAAGAAAGCATGGAAGAATTAAAAGAACTTGCTTTAACAGCTGGAGCTGAAGTAGTAGGAGTAATGACACAAAAGCGCAATACAATTGACAAAGCTCACTATATTGGTAAAGGAAAGCTGGAAGAATTAAAATTCTTTGCTGAAAATCAAGAAGTTGACCTTGTCATTGTCAATGATGAACTTACTGGTACACAAATTAAAAATATGGAAGACTTTTTAAATGTAAAAGTTATTGATAGAACAAATCTTATTCTTGATATATTTGCAAAAAGAGCAAAGTCAAAAGAAGGAATGTTACAAGTAGAATTAGCCCAATTGAAGTATCGGCTGCCACGTCTTGCAGGTCTTGGTGGACAACTTTCAAGATTAGGTGGAGGAATAGGTACAAGGGGTCCTGGTGAGACAAAATTAGAGACAGATAGAAGGCATATAAAGAATAGAATAAAAGCGATAGAAAAGAAGTTAGAAGAAATAGAAAGGCACAGAAGCTTACAAAGGGAAAGGCGTAAGAAAAACCGTATTCCTGTGATAGCTATAGTAGGGTATACAAATGCAGGAAAATCCACGCTGCTTAATGCTTTAACTAATGCAGAAGTATACGTTGAAGATAAATTATTTGCAACACTTGATCCTACTGCGCGGAGACTTGTTTTGTCTTCAGGGAGAGAAGTAATTTTGATTGATACTGTAGGTTTTATTAGAAAGTTGCCTCACGATCTCGTGGAGGCTTTTAAATCTACGCTAGAAGAGGTTAAATATGCAGATTTATTGCTTCATGTAATTGATGTGACTTTACCAGATATGGAGGAAAAGATAAAGGTTGTAGAAAAGGTTCTTTCAGATTTAGGGGCTATTAATACCCCTAAGATAAATGTTTTTAATAAAATTGACCTTTTGGAAGTTGTACCTAAAGGAAATGAAAGAGAAGTTTATATTTCTGCAAAAAATAAAATTGGATTTGATAAGTTATTGCAAGCAATAGAAAGAGAAATTTTTAAAGATGTGGAAGTAGTTAATTTTCTATTGCCTTATGATAAGACTAAAGAATACAATTATTTAAAAGAAAAACAAAAATAATTGGAGAAAATTATAGTGAGAAAGGGATAATGATAAAAGCCGAAGTTCAAAAAGAAATAAAGGAAAGACTTAAAGATTTTATCATCGTTTAATAGCGTTGTACTCTGCTTTTTCTTGAGCCTTTACGTTTTTAACTATTTGAACAATTTTTTTATAAGCTTTTTGCGTACCATAAATGACTAAAGGTCTTCCTATAACAGGAAATTTTAAAGCAATAGAAGTAAATCCTCCAATTTTCATAATCCAGTTTGTAGCACCAGTCGTGTCAATCAAAAGCAGTCCTTCGTTTGTATTGAACATATGATAGTATAAATCTTTAAGAGCTGGCTCAATTAACTTTTTAGCATTTTTTACTCCCATAGAATACACGTTGTTGCCATATTCATCAGTGCCAATAGGAACGATGTGTCCCGGGTCATTTTGGCCATTTAGTTTATCAAATAAAGGTATACTTTCTATTTCTTCTTTAGAAGGAATTCTGTCCATTGGCAGTTTTCCAGTATGTATATAAGCTGCTATTACAGAAGTATGGGTCCCACCATAACAGTGATAAATTATATGCATTTAAAACTCTCCTTCCTTGCTTTGTACATTAGATATTTTTTATAATTTAAAGATTTTTATACTGGTAAATTAATTTTCTGGTGGGAAAATTAAATTTTGATGTATAATTGTGGAGATGTGCGAAAAAATAAAAATAAAATTAAAAATTTAAGAAGGAATTTAAGAGTTTTTAAAGAATATTATATTAGGAGAAAAAATAAAAATTTTAGGGGGCTTGGAAATGTTAATAAGAGATTGCGCTGGAGGAGTTGTATTCAAAGGAGACAGTGTATTTATCCTCAAAAATGATAAAGGGGAGTGGGTGTTACCCAAAGGGGTTATTAGAAATAATGAATTACCTATTGATGTGGCTATAAGGAGAGTCTGTGCTGAAACAGGTCTTAAATCTGTTGAAGTCCTTTCTACTGCTGGTGAAACCAGTTACGAATTCTATTCTGTTACCCGTCAACGTCCTGTCTTTAATAAAATCACTTGGTATCTCATGATTACCGCCGATGAGGAATTTAATATTAGCAAAGAAGATGGTTTTGTTGATGGAGGATTTTATCCTATAGACAAGGCTTTGGAGATGATTACCTATAGTCAAGACAAATCACTTGTAAACGTTTCTTATTTTAAATATAAAACGTTGACGAAGGCTCTGGCGTAAAGCGAAAAAGCTTTAATAAAGCCTTATAAAGCCGGCAACGGCTTTATTTTTTGATTATAATTTGGTATAATGACAAAAGGGGTGCTATTTTGGCTAAAAGTTATAAAACACTATACTCTTACGGAGTTGCTGAAATCGAAATAAAGCGTTCCAGATTTATCGGACATGCTAAACCAGTTTCTTCAGAGGAAGAGGCGATAAAATTTATAGAGGAAATTAGGGCAAGTCACAGAGTGGCAACCCATAACGTTTATGCTTATGTTATTGGAGAAAATGATGAAATTCAGCGTTTTAGTGATGATGGAGAGCCTTCTGGAACAGCAGGCATACCAGTATTAAATGTAATCAAAAAAGAAGGATTAAAAAACGTTGCTGTTGTAGTTACAAGGTATTTTGGCGGAATATTGTTAGGAGCAGGAGGATTAGTGAGAGCTTATACAAAAGGGGCAAAAGTTGGTATTGATGCTGCTGGAATAATAGAAAAAATACCTGCGAAAAGTGTTATACTCACTTTTGATTATACTTTCCTGGGAAAGATTCAAAATGAGCTTTTAAAAAAAGGTTATTACATTAAGGATACTATATATTCAGATAAAGTTTCTATAGTATTACATATTGAAGAAAACCATCTATTAGAATTTCAAACTTTTATAAACGATTTGACAAGTAAAAAGTGTGATATAAAAATTGAAGAAGATGTGTACCTTTTAAAAAAAGGCGATGAATATTATGGAACATAAATTTTATCTCTTATAAAATGGTGAGAGAAAAGTAAATAGGGGTGCATTAATTTAAGCCCCTATTGAATTAGGAGGTAAAAAAGAATGGAGTGGGATTATTCCTACATAGATTATGTGGAAGAAGCTATGAAAAGAAAAGTGTGGGCTGTAGTAGGAGCACTCCCTCGAGAGAGTAAATATGGCTATCAAATTTACCGAACTCTTAAATTGAACGGGTATACAGCTTATCCTGTTAATCCAAAATTTCGAGAAGTAGATGGAGATCCTTGCTATGACTCTTTATCCAGCTTACCTGTAATACCAGAAGTTGTAGATATGGTAGTTCCTCCTAACAGAGGTGAACAGTACGTAGAAGAAGCAGCAAAATTAGGTGTGGAATTTATTTGGTTTCAGCCAGGGGCAGAAAGTGAGGAGCTGGTGGAAAAAGCTAAAAACCTTGGGCTAAAAGTTATTTATAATACCTGTGTAATGTTGGAAACAGATAAGAGAAAATAAGAGGAGAGCCATCTCCTCTTATTTGACTATTTGCGAGGTTTTGAGGAAAATTCGTATATTCCCATACAGAATAAAAAAACAGCGAATATTTTTTTTAATATAAAGGCTTTTGTAATTGCTGCTATAATAGCTCCAACAAAACTTCCTATCATTCCACCTATTATTATAAGCAATATGATTTTATACTTTATGTTTTTACTTTTAAAATGGTATATTAATGCAATAATTGCTGTAGGAATAAAAGAAAAAAGATTAACGCTTTGAGCAATGTGTTGCTCGGTTCCAGTAAAGATTGTCAAGGCAGGGATGAGAATTGTCCCTCCTCCAATTCCCATTCCTCCTACAATTCCTGAAAAAAGTCCTATTAGAAATAGTTTCATGATATCCACATCCTGACGGAAGCTATAAGCATTATTATGCCAAAAATTTTTCGTAATAAAGGAATGGAAATTTTATTAAGAAAATATGCACCAATAATTCCTCCCATCGTACTTCCTAGAGCTATGTTAATAGTTAAAGGAATGTCGATTATTTTATTTTGCAAATACACTAAACTACTGACTAGAGTGATAGGAAGTATAATTGAAATTGCCGTAGCATGAGCCTTATGGTCTTCTATACCAAGTAAAAATACCAATGCTGGGACTATTAAAGTGCCTCCTCCTGCCCCTAAAAGACCGTTTACGATACCAGTTATAAAGCCTATAGAGAAAAGTTTTAGTTTATCAGTCATTTTTATCACCTTTTGCAGCTTGATATTATTATTTTTTCTCTAAAATCTTTTGATATTCTAATTTCCATTTGACATGTCTAGCGTAGAAAGTTTAAAATTTTTATAGTAATGTACAAATGGAGGTAAATTTTATGATTGCCAACAATGTTTTTGAGCTGATTGGAAAAACGCCAGTAGTTAAGTTAAATAAAATTGTGGAGAAAGAATGGGCGGAAATTTATTTAAAATTAGAATTTTTTAATCCTGGAGGCAGCGTTAAAGATAGGGTAGCTTTTTCCATGATAGAAAAGGCAGAAAAAGAAGGAAAATTAAAAAAAGGAAGTGTAATTATTGAACCTACCAGCGGAAATACAGGTATAGGGTTGGCGATGGTAGGGGCAGCAAAAGGGTATAAAGTAATAATAGTTATGCCTGATACTATGAGCATGGAAAGAAGAATGCTTTTAGCGGCGTATGGGGCAGAAGTAGTTCTTACCCCTGGCAAATTGGGGATGGAAGGCGCTATAAAAAAAGCAGAAGAATTAGTAAGGCAGAATAAAAACTATTTTATGCCACAACAGTTTGAAAATTTTGCAAATCCTTTAATCCATGAAGAGACTACTGCTAAAGAGATAATTGAAGATTTTAACGAGGGTCTTGATGCTTTTGTTTCAGGTGTAGGTACGGGGGGAACTATTACAGGAGTAGGAAAAATATTAAAAAATAAATTTTCTAATATAAAGATTATTGCGGTAGAACCTTATTCAGCAGCAGTGCTTTCTGGTAAAGAGCCTGGACCTCATAAGATTCAAGGGATTGGCGCAGGCTTCATCCCTAAGGTGTTAGATAGAAATGTCATAGATGAAGTAATTGCTGTAAAAGATGAAGATGCCTTTGAGGTGACTCGCCTTTTGGCAAAAAAAGAAGGCATACTTGGAGGAATTTCTACAGGTGCTTCCTTATGGGCAGCAATTGAAGTTGCTAAGAAGTTAGGCAAAGGTAAAAAGGTTTTAGCAATAGCTCCTGACAGTGGAGAGAGGTATTTAAGTACACAACTTTTTAGAGAAGATTAGATTTACAAGCCATAAATTATTGTGTTAAAATATTTTAGACACAGTAAAGGAGGTTTTTTTATGTCAGGGCATTCAAAATGGGCTAATATAAAACACAAAAAAGAGAAAATGGACGCTAAAAAGGGAAGAATTTTTACAAAGCTTACCAAAGATATTATAAAAGCGGCTAAAGAAGGCGGTGGAGACCCTAACACTAACAGTAAATTAAGAGATGCTATAGAAAAGGCAAAAGCTAATAATTTGCCAAATGAAAATATACAAAGGGCTATTAAAAAAGGTACCGGTGAATTAGGAGGAGCTAATTTAGAAGAAGTAATATATGAAGGATACGGTCCTTCTGGTACTGCCATAATTGTTGAAGCTTTGACTGACAATAAAAACAGAACTGCTGGTGAAATAAGGCATATTTTTGATAGGCATGGTGGTAGTTTAGGAGCAGCTGGTTCTGTTACATGGATGTTTGACAAAGTCGGAATTATAATTGTTGAAAAAAATGATTCTATTGATGAAGACGAATTAGCGATGGTTGCAATAGATGCAGGTGCGCAAGACTTTTCTGCAGAAGATGAAGAATTCGAAATAATTACTGAACCTTCAAATTTTCAAGAAGTAAAAGAAGCGATTGAAAAAGCAGGCTATAAAATTTCTGAAGCAGAAGTTACTATGCTTCCTAAAAATACTATACAACTAAGTCCTGAAGACTACGAAAAATTTGAAAAGTTAATTGACAAATTAGAAGAAAATGACGATGTACAAAACGTTTATCACAATGTGGAAATAGAAGACGAAGATGAGGAATAAAAGAAAGAGATAGAAGAGGCTAAATTTCTTCTATCTCTTTCTTTTCTTTTTCTGTTAAAACTTTATGTAAGTCTAAGTTGATGATTAATCTGTCGTTTAAATTGATAATAGATGTTATGTACTCTTTCCCAATTCCTTTTATTATGTCTGGAGCTTCTTGTATGGAACTATCGTCTACATGTAAAACTTCTGTTACTGAGTCTACGATAAAACCTACTGGTCTGTTAGTGACATTTACTACGATAATCCGATTATTGTCATTTTTTTCTGATAAAGGCAAATTGAAGCGCTTTTTTAAATCTACAATAGGAATAACTGTTCCTCTTAGGTTAGTTATGCCTTCTACAAAAGAGGGGGCATCAGGTACTTTAATAATCGTTTGAAGCCGTATAATTTCTATTACCTGATTAATGTCTACGCAAAAGTCTTCATTGTTTAATTTAAAAACTACAATTTGATTTGCCACTTTACCATCTCCTCCCTTATAGATATTATTCGATATTTTTTGACAAAATCCTGCAAAGAGAATAAATTTTTTAAAATTGGTTATAATTACATAAAACAGGAGGAGATGTTATGAAAAAGCTAATTTCCTATAAAATGGTTGCCATATATTTGTTAGCTATATTTATAGGAGTGATGATTGGATATTTAATTAATGTTAAAGACAATGAAAAGCAAAGAACAGAAAAAAATATAACTTATGAACAGAGGATTTCTTCTCAACAAGAAGCTCTTGCTAAAAAATTAATTTCCCGAAGTAAACTCATATTTGAAACTAAATATCTTGAAAATGGAGAAATAGTGCGTGAAGTTCAAAATTTAACCCCTTCTCTTTATGGGAAAAGCAAGGAAGAAATTGCGAGGATATATAGTGATTGGGAAGTTAAAAGTTTTGATGAAGACGAAATAGTTCTCTATAGGGAAAAAGAAGGATTACCTCCAGATTATTATATAATTACTAGTATGAATGGATATGTGGTTTTATTAAAAAGTGACGGAAATGGCAATAAAGAAATTGTAGAGAAAACAGACATACCTTTGGACAGTTTAACACCTTTTGACAGAGAAAGGGTGATGAAAAATATAATTACAAAAGACAAAGATGAAGCATACCAAATATTAGCAAATTTGAGCTCTTAAGTTCTCCTATGCGTTTAGGAGAACTTTTTCTTGTTTATAAAGTCCATTGATGTTAAAATAAATAAAAGGAGAGGAGATATAATGAGGGTATTAGGGATAGATCCTGGAATTGCCATAATGGGCTATGGTATAATAGATTACAAATCCAATAAGTTTACTGTTATAGACTACGGTGCAGTTACTACAAAAGCTGGTATTGATAAGGCTTTGCGCCTACACGATATATATAATGGAATTATATCACTTATAAAATCTTACAGTCCTGATGTAGTAGCTATAGAAGAGCTTTTTTATAATAAAAACGCAAAGACTGTCATAACTATTGGGGAGTCCAGAGGAGTTTCTATTTTAGCTGCTGTCAATTCGGGAATAAAGGTTTTTGAATATACTCCTTTGCAAGTTAAACAAGCAGTGGTAGGGTACGGAAGAGCAGATAAATATCAAGTCCAACAAATGGTGAAGGTTTTATTAAATCTTGAGGAAATTCCTAAACCTGACGATGTAGCTGATGCATTGGCAGTTGCTATATGCCATTGTCACAGTAACAATATGATTGAAAAGCTGGGGTATTCAAGATGATTGAGTATATTAGAGGGATGATTGAAGATATTGGACAAGATTATGTAGTGATTGACTTTATGGGTATAGGTATAAAGGTTTTTGTCCCATTTTCTACTTTGAAAGTTTTACCTTCTAAAGGAAATATAACCAAGCTTTATACATATTTACATATGAGAGAAGATGGTTTCCAAATTTTTGGCTTTAAAACAAAAGAAGAGTTAGATTTATTTGAGAAATTATTGTCTGTTAGTGGTGTAGGGCCTAAAGGAGCTTTGTCTATTTTGTCCGTGGTTTCTATTGATAATTTTGTAAAAGCAGTTAACGTAGGCGATTATAAAGCTCTTACGATAGCTCCGGGAATAGGCAAGAAGACTGCTGAGAGAATTATTTTGGAATTAAAAGATAAGCTTCCAAAAGAAATAGTTTTTGAAGGTGATAATAATTTTTCAAATGAGGCTTTAGAAGCTTTATTAGCTTTGGGTTATACCAAAAGTGAAGCTATTTATGCTTTGGCAGATATCACCTGTGATAGCGTAGAAGAAGCTGTAAAGCAAGCTTTGAAAAAATTAATGAAATAGGGTGAATTGAATGGAGGAGAGAATACTAACTCAAAGTTTTACACAGGAAGATGCCTCTGAATACAGTTTGCGTCCTAGGTGGCTTTCTGAGTATATAGGTCAGCAAAAGATAAAAGAGGAATTAAAAATTTACATAGAAGCCGCTAAGATGAGAAAAGAGCCCCTTGACCATGTCCTACTATATGGTCCTCCTGGCCTTGGAAAAACGACTTTAGCCACAGTAATTTCTAATGAAATGGGAGTAGGAATAAAAATAACCTCAGGTCCTGCTATAGAAAAGTCGGGAGATTTGGCAGCCATCTTAACTAATTTACAGGAAAATGACATACTTTTTATAGATGAGATTCACAGGCTTAATAGAAGTGTAGAAGAGATTCTATATCCTGCAATGGAAGACTTTGAATTGGATATAGTAATAGGAAAAGGCCCAAGTGCCAGGTCTATAAGGCTTAGTCTTCCGCGCTTTACTTTAATTGGGGCTACGACAAGGGCTGCTCTTATGACTTCTCCTTTGAGAGACAGATTTGGGGTTATAAACCGCTTGGATTACTATTCAGTGGAGGAATTAAAAGAAATAATTAAAAGGTCAGCGAATATTTTAAACATTGGAATTGATGAAGATGCAGCTTTGGAGATTGCTAAAAGGTCACGGGGGACTCCGAGAATTGCCAATAGACTTCTAAAACGGGTGAGAGATTTCGCACAAGTAAGAGGAAATGGATACATTGATTTTAAAACTTCCAAAGAAGCGCTGGACGTATTAGGTGTAGATGAGATGGGATTAGAATACATTGATAGAAAGATTTTGGTTTCTATTATAGAAAAGTTTGGCGGTGGTCCTGTAGGAATCGATGCTATTGCTGCATCAATAGGAGAAGATGGGGATACAATAGAGGATGTTTATGAACCTTATCTTTTACAAATAGGTTTTTTAAACAGGACTCCGCGAGGAAGAGTTGTTACAAAATTAGCTTATGATTACCTTAAATATCCTTATATAGAACAGGGGAGGATAGAAGGTGTTTGATAATTTTGGTAAAATGTTGATATTTATGGGAGCTATATTAATTTTAATAGGGGTGCTTTTTTCTGTAGGTTCAAAAATTGGTTTAGGACGTTTGCCGGGAGATATAGTTTATCAAAAAGGAAATTTCACTTTTTATTTTCCTATTATGACAAGCCTTTTATTGAGCCTGTTTTTAACATTAATTTTTTGGCTTTTTAGAAGATAACATATGAAAAGGGGTTGTATTTTGTGAGGTTGAAAAAATTTATAATAGGGAGTATAATTAGTGTCATGATTTTAACTCTCTCACCTTATCCTACCGTGAATGCTGATATCAGCATTCCGAAGGTTATAAAAGTAGGGCTTTTTTATGGACAAACTGCGAAATCTTCTTACCAGCTTTCTTCTCCCGGAGGTTTTAATTTTGCTTATCAAGACAATACAGGAAATTTGATTAATATTTTTAGCACCAGCATGCAAAACATACAAGTTGCAAAAGATGATAATTTCTATTTAATGGTGGGAAGCTATGATAATCTGGACATGGTGAATGCTGATTACGCTAAAATAGCAAACCAAATTCCGAATGCTTTTATAGGATTTGATGGCAAATATCATGTATACATAGGACCTTATTTGGCGCTTCCGGATTTGCAATCTGCCTATGAAATTTTTTCCAAAAATTATACCAATATATCCAAAGTGTTGCCGGATAAAAATATTTTAATAAGCAATGGGACAAAAAACCTGTTTTTATTTAATATGAAGGATGATTTATATGTAAGTAAACTTAATCCTGATGGCATGCCCCTTGCGATAGAATCAAAACGTTACAGAGGCATGTTTGAATTTAGAAGGCAACAAGACAGTGACATGACTGCTATAAATGTTGTGCCATTGGAAGAATATTTATATGGTGTTGTGCCGGCTGAGATGCCGGCATGGTGGAATATAGAAGCTCTAAAAGCCCAGGCAGTTGCAGCGCGAACTTATGCAGCGAAAAATATAGGGAGATATGGAAAATATGGATTTGATTTGACAGATGATGATAAAACACAAGTTTACAAAGGGTATGATGGAGAATCTTCTTCTACAAACAAAGCGGTAGATGAAACAAAAGGTGTAGTCGCTATATATCAAGGAAGTCTTATAGATGCCCTTTATCATTCCCATAGTGGGGGATATACCGAAGACAATAATAATTATTTTTCTGCTGATGTTCCTTACTTAAAAGGTGTGGAAGATAAATACGTTTTTGGCTATAGCAGTGCTAATGACAGTTGGACAGTCACTTACACAAAAGACCAGATAAAAAACCTGCTGTTAAGTAAAGGACAGGATATAGGAGATATAGTAGATGTAAAGGTCACTGAGAAAAGCTGGACTGGAAGAGCGATTACTGTCACTATTTATGGTACAAAAGGGACTTTCGCATTGAAAAAAGGAGATATACGATCTTTTTTTGGACTAAAAAGCACTATGATTGATATAAAGGGCGATGGCAGCAGTGAATTTGAAGTGTACGTGACTTCTTCTTACAGTGATTCGCAAAAAGTTTCTTTAAATGAGATAAATATTCAAAATAATGAAGGTATAACGAGGGTTTCTAAAGATACCCTTTATGTTGTAGGAGCAAATGGTATTAAAGAATTAAAAAAGACAGACAAGCCCAGTGAAGTTTATACTATAAAAGGCAGTGGTTATGGACATGGGGTAGGGTTAAGCCAGTATGGGGCAAGAGGACTGGCGGACCATGGGTATAATTACATTTATATTTTAAAATACTATTACAAAGGTATTGAGGTATACGATACTATAAACAATAAAACTCTGTAAAAGGATGGCGCAAAAAAATGAAACGCAGCGAGTTTTATTTTGAATTACCAGAAGAATTAATTGCACAAGAACCTTTAGAAGATAGGTCTAGTTCTCGTTTAATGGTTTTAAATAGAAAAACTGGTGAGGTTCAACACGATATTTTTAAAAATATAACAAAATATTTAAAAGCGGGAGATTGTCTTGTTTTAAATGATACAAAAGTTATTCCTGCGCGCCTTATAGGACGAAGACAAGACTCAGGAGGAAAGATAGAATTTGTTCTTTTGAAAAGATTATCAGTAAATGAGTGGGAAACGTTAGTAAAGCCTGGCAGAAGAGCTAAAGTAGGGACAAGAGTTGTTTTTGGAAATGGAGAATTGGTTGCGGAAATTTTGGACAATACAGAAGTTGGAGGAAGAGTAGTAAGATTTTATTATGAAGGTTTATTTGAAGAAGTATTAGATAAATTAGGAGAAATGCCTGTGCCACCTTATATCAAAAAGAAACTAAAAGACAAAGAGAGATATCAAACTGTCTATGCAAAATATGAAGGTTCTGCAGCTGCTCCTACTGCAGGGCTTCATTTCACAGAAGAGTTATTAGAAAAAATAAGGCAAATGGGAGTAAAAACTGTTTTTATTACCCTTCACGTAGGGTTGGGTACTTTCAGACCAGTAAAGGAAGAAATAATAGAAAATCATAAAATGCATGAAGAGTTTTACATTGTTACAAAAGAAGCAGCTGAAGAAATAAATGCTACAAGAGAAAAAGGTGGTAGAGTAATAGCTGTTGGAACTACTTCTACTCGTACTCTCGAAACTGTAGCTGATGAAAATGGCTATATAAGAGAAAAAAGTGGATGGACTGATATTTTCATATATCCTGGATATAAATTTAAAGCGATTGATGGTATGATAACAAATTTTCACTTACCTGAGTCCACTTTAATTATGATGGTGTCGGCTTTTGCTGGTAAAGAAAACATAATGAGGGCTTATCAAGTAGCTATTGAAGAGAGATATAGATTTTTTAGCTTTGGAGATGCAATGCTTATAATTTGAGCAGTTGATTACAAGTCAAAAGGTAGAATAGGAGGATATAATGGCAGCAATTAAGTATCATCTCATAAAAAAAGATAGTAAGACTAAGGCGAGATTAGGGATATTAGAGACTCCACATGGAATTATAGAAACGCCTGTGTTTATGCCAGTAGGAACACAAGCAACTGTAAAATCTATGACTCCTGAAGAATTAAAGGAAATTGGAGCGACGATTATTTTAAGCAACACTTATCATCTTTATCTAAGGCCGGGGCATAAGATTATAGAAAAAGCTGGTGGCCTTCATAAATTTATGAATTGGGATAGAGCAATTTTAACAGACAGTGGAGGATTTCAAGTTTTTAGCTTGAATTCTTTAAGAAAAATTACAGAAGACGGTGTAGAATTTAGGTCTCATATAGATGGCTCTAGGCATTTTTTTACTCCCGAAAAAGTAATAGAAATACAAAATGCTTTAGGTTCGGATATAATGATGTCTTTTGACGAGTGTGCACCTTATCCTGCAGATTACGATTATGTAAAAAAATCTATGGAACTTACTATTAAATGGGCTGAAAGGGGAAAAAGAGCCCACAAAAATACTGAAAAACAAGCTCTTTTTGGAATTGTCCAAGGAGGGACCTATGAAGATTTAAGAAAAGAGTGCGCTCAAAGATTAGTAGATATGGATTTTCCTGGATACTCTATAGGTGGATTAAGCGTAGGAGAACCAAAGAATGTAATGTACGACATTGTAGATTTAACTACAGAATATTTACCTGAAGACAAACCGAGATATCTTATGGGGGTGGGAAGTCCTGATGACCTTATAGAGGGAGTAATACGAGGAGTTGATATGTTTGACTGCGTGCTTCCGACGAGAATTGCTAGAAATGGGACAGTTTTTACCAGCAAGGGCAAATTAATAGTAAGAGATGCTCCTTATGCGGAGGACTTTTCTCCTTTAGACGAAGAATGTGATTGTTATACTTGTAGAAATTATTCAAGAGCCTATATAAGACATTTATTTAAGGCTAATGAAATTTTAGCAGCAAGGCTTGCTACTTTACATAATCTTTATTTTCTAATTAAGTTGATGGGAAAAATAAGAGAAGCTATAAGGCAAGACCGGCTGCTTGAATTTAAAAAAGAGTTTTTTAAAAAATATTATAGGAATAAGGAGGAGTATTGATGGATCCACAAACGACTTATGTAATTGTTGAAATGCTTATTTTTATTGCAATCTTTTACTTTTTGTTGATTTTGCCCCAACAAAGGCGCCAAAAGAAAGAGAGAGAAATGCTTGATTCTTTAAAACCTGGCGATGAGATTATTACAAAAAGCGGCTTTTATGGTAAGATCTTAAACATCAAAGACGATGTGATAACTTTAGAAATGGGAGCAGATAAGGTGAGACTAAAGATTGCAAAATGGGCAGTTGGAGGAGTTATAAGCTCAGCCAGTGACAAAAACGAAAAAGAAGAAAAGTGATAAGATGCGGTTTGCCGCGTCTTTTTTTATGTACTATGTTTAAAATAAAAAGCATACATATTAGTAAGAAAACTGTGGGGGTGAGACTTTGAAGGGAAGGTTTGGCATGGAAAAGGGAACTGGCATAAATATTACTGGAATTTTTACAGGAGTTTTAATAGCTTACATTATCACTCTTAGTTTTTTCATAATTTACGCTTTGCTTTTGACCTTTACAGCTGTATCTGAATTAACTTTACCTACCCTTACTTTATTAATAACCATAATAGGTATAGTTTTATCAGGTGCCTTATCTGCAAGGCATACCACCAACAAGGGTTGGCTAAATGGAGGAATTGCTGGTATTTTATATGTAACCATTATGTTAGTTTTAGGAGCATTTTTTGTAAAAGAATTAGGGCCTACTTCTTCTTGGGCAGTAAAATACGCTTGGGGAGCTGTTTTAGGAGCTTTAGGTGGTATGATAGGCATCAATTTATAGCTTCAATTCCTTCTCTTTATGTGTTATAATAAATCAGGAAGAGGAGGGAAGAAAAATGAAGCATGTTATAACAATTAACAGGCCAACGTTAAAAAATAGCTTAAAAAAGCCAGGCTGTGGCGAATGCCAGGCATCTTGTCAATCAGCTTGTAAAACATCTTGCACTGTAGCAAACCAAGAATGTCAATACTAATACATAATACTCAAAATGGCAGTAAAATAGTTACTGCCATTTAAACTTGCAATGGAGGTTAAAAAATGTCAGAGTTAATGCATAAATTTAAAAGACTGGGAATGAATATTGTAGTAGATCCGGTAAGTGGCTCTATCCATGTGGTAGACGATATTATTTATGATATTTTGGACTTTTACGAAAATCACTCAAAAGAAGAAATTGTAAATTTACTTCAACATAAATATAAAAAAGAAGATATACTGGAAGCTATTGCAGAAATTGACGAATTAAAAGAAAAAGGGCTATTATTTTCAGAAGATATATATAAAGATATTGCAGTGTCGAGAAATGATTCTGTTATAAAAGCGATGTGTTTAAATGTTGCTCACGATTGCAATTTAAGGTGCAAATATTGTTTTGCTTCTACTGGGGATTTTAAAGGTAGTCGCAAGTTGATGGATTTTGAGACGGGCAAAAAAGCAATCGATTTTTTAATAAAAAGTTCTGGGAAAAGGCAAAACATTGAAGTCGATTTTTTTGGCGGTGAACCCCTTTTAAATTTTGAAGTAGTCAAGCAATTAGTAGAATATGGAAAACAGAAGGCAAAAGAAAACAAAAAGACTATCAAATTTACTATAACAACTAACGCAGTACTATTGGATGACGAAAAATAAAATATTTTAATGAAAACTTTTCTAATGTGGTACTTAGTTTAGATGGAAGAAAAGAAGTAAATGACGACATGAGGGTTCGCGTAAACGGCAGTGGAACCTATGATACAATAGTTCCAAAAATAAAAAATTCGTTGAATCAAGAGGGAAAAAAGAATACTATGTGAGAGGGACTTTTACAGCAAAAAATTTAGATTTTGCCAATGATGTGTTGCACATTGCTGATTTAGGAGTTTATGAAATATCTGTAGAGCCGGTAGTTGAAAAAGAAGATAAAGAATATACCTTAAAGGAAGAGCATTTAGAGAGAATTTTAAATGAATATGACAGATTAGCAGAAGAATATATAGAGAGATACGAAGAAGGAAGGCCTTTTTCTTTTTATCATTTTAAAATAGATTTAGAAGGAGGGCCTTGCGTTAAAAAAAGGCTTCAAGGCTGTGGTGCTGGCTTCGAGTATATAGCGGTGACTCCCGATGGGGATATTTATCCTTGCCATCAATTTGTGGGTATTGAGGAATTTAAATTAGGAAATCTTGAAGAAGGTATAACTAATAAAAAATTACAGCAAAAATTTATGGAAAGCGATATTTACAAAAGAGAAGAATGTACAAAATGTTGGGCAAGGTTCTATTGTAGTGGAGGTTGCTTTGCAAATAACTACAACATAAATGGAGATATTAATAAACCTTATGAGCTGGCTTGTGAAATGCAAAAAAGGCGTTTTGAAAATGCGATTGCCATAAAAGCATATCAAATGCTAAAGGGTGAGGAAAATGATTATAAAGGAATATAAGGGTATGAAACCCAAAATAGATGATGAGGCGTATATAGCGGAAACAGCAGAGGTTATTGGAGATGTAGAAATAAAAAAAGATGCAAATATATGGTATGGGGCTGTGCTAAGAGGAGATATAGATAAAATAGTTGTTGGAGAAGGAACTAATATACAAGATAATTGTGTTGTACATGTTACAGAGGGACATCCCTGTTATATAGGAAATTACTGCACAATAGGACATGGGGCGATAGTCCATGCTTGCAAGATAGGAAATAGTGTGCTAATAGGTATGGGAGCAATTATATTAGATGATGCAGAAATAGGAGATAATTGTATAATAGGAGCAGGATCACTAGTGACAGGAGGTAAAAAGATTCCTGAGGGCAGTCTTGCTTTTGGGAATCCTGCAAAAGTTATAAGGAAACTTACTCAAGAGGAAATTGAAAATATTCATCGCTCCTATGAACATTATGTAGAATTAGCAAAATTGCATTTTTCTAACTTTGGGCAATTGACCGTTTACAATAAAAGTAATATAATAGAAAATAGTTAAACTACGAAGGAGGATTCGAATGAGAAGTAGAGGTTTTATCAAATTTTTTTCTGTAATCATTGTTGCAGCAATAGTTGCATATATAGCCTTTTTTGGAATAAAGGCAGGCAATTATTCTATAAGCCCAGTACAGGATCACATGAGATTGGGGCTAGACTTAAGAGGAGGCGTTTATGTATTAGAAGAAGCACAAGGTAATGTTACACAAGATGCGATAAATAAAGCTATTGCAGTCATAAGGAACAGGGTAGATGCTCTTGGCGTGACACAGCCTGTAATAAGTCAACAGGGGTCAAATAGAATTCGTGTAGAGTTGCCTGGCATGAATGACCCTGATAGGGCAATAGAGATAATAGGTAAAACTGCTCAATTGAAGTTTGTTGGTCCAGATGGTCAGGTTATTTTAACAGGTGCTAATGTAAAAGATTCAAAAGCAGTATATGCTCAAACTCAAACAGGAATCCAGCAACCAGAAGTTACGTTAGTACTTGATGCTGAAGGAACAAAAAAATTTGCAGAAGCCACTCAAAAATTTTTAAATCAACCTATTGCAATAGTTTTAGATGATAAGGTAATATCAGCTCCGACAGTGCAAAGTGTTATCACAAATGGAAATGCGGTGATTACTGGTTTGAAGGACTTCCAAGAAGCATCTGAATTAGCTACACTTATAAGAGCTGGTTCTTTGCCTGTCACATTAAAACCCATAGCTTATAGTTCTGTAGGTGCAACGTTAGGTCCGAGTGCTTTGAATGCTAGCTTAAAAGCTGGTATATACGGTACTTTACTGGTTATGTTGTTTATGATAGCTTTTTATAGATTACCTGGTTTTGTAGCAGACTTAGCCTTATTAATATATATATTAATAAACTTCATCGTTTATGCGTTATTTAATATAACATTAGATTTGCCAGGTATTGCAGGTTTCTTATTGTCAATAGGTATGGCTGTCGATACTAATATTTTAATTTTTGAAAGATTTAAAGAGGAATTGTGGGCAGGTAAAAGCATAAGACCTGCTTTAGATGCCGGCTTCGCGAAAGCTTTTAGGGCAGTATTTGATGCTAATATAACCACTATAATTGGAGCTATTATCCTTTTCTACTTGGGTTCAGGAAATGTCAAAGGATTTGCTTTAACACTTCTAATAGGTGTGACATCCAGCTTATTCACAGCTATAACTGTAACGAGATTTTTGTTGCATGCGCTTCTTGATATGGACTTGACAAAGAATATAAAACTTTATGGAGCATAGGAGGGGAATTGAGTGAACCAACATAGATTTCATATAGATGTCATTGGCAAAACGAAAATTTGGTTTGCGATATCAGGGATTATGATTTTAATTGGCGTAATAGCTATGCTTGTAAATGGATTTAATTGGGGAATAGATTTTACTGGCGGAACAATAATGGAGTTTAAAATTGGCAAATCTTTTGATACGAAGGATATAATTAAAATTTTAAACGAGTATAAAGTTAAAGACTATCAAATACAAAAAATAGGGACAAAAGGTGATCATGTTTCAATAAAGACAAGTCCTATTTCCAATGAAACGCGGCTTTCAATAATAAAAGATATCGAAAAAAAGTACAACTTAACAGAAAATGACTTAATAATGTCACAGCAAGTTGGGCCTTCTTTAGGAGCTGAGATAAAATTTGGAATGATACTAGCGCTTTTAGTAGCTTCTGCAGTGATGCTTACCTATTTAGGCTTTAGATTTAATTTTGAAATGAGCTTGGCAGCAGTTGTTGGATTATTGCATAATGTGATAATATTAATTTCAATTTACGCTATTTTCAAAATAACAGTAGACTCGCCTTTTATAGCGGCTCTTTTGACAGTATTTAGCTATTCTCTTCACGATACTATTGTAATTTTTGACAGAATAAGAGATAATTTAAAAAGTATGAGAAGATCTGATTATGCAGAAATTGCGAATGTGAGCATAAACCAGACTCTTACACGGTCGATAAACGTAGTTTTGACAGTATTAATTATGCTAGTTTTAATGTATTTCTTAGGACCTAAGGCATTGAAAGATTTCGCATTGCCTTTACTTATTGGTATAACTTGGGGAGCATATTCTTCGATATTTATCTCTACTCCTCTTTGGGTATTAATTAAAAATAGGGAAAAGAGAAGAAAAACCTCTAATAAACCTGCAAAAGCTTAAGTTTAAGTAATATAAAAAATATAGTGGCATAATATCTCTTTTCTGAGAGATAATGCTACTATATTTTTATTGAGGTGAAACGATGAATTTGCCTTTTATTTTTAGAAACAAAAAAATTGCCAAAAGGTATAGAGAAATATTGAAGGTTTTAACAAAAAATGGCTTTGGTTTTATTTCTGATATTTTGTTAAAAGGTGGACATATACCTTTTCATATACTGAAAAGTCATGATTACATGGAAGTTGGAGAGAGGATTAGGAAAACATTGGAGGAATTAGGTCCTACATTTATAAAACTAGGGCAACTTTTAAGTACAAGAGGGGACCTTATTCCTCATGATATTTTGTTGGAACTTGCTAAACTTCAAGATGATGTAGAACCAGAAGACTTTGTAGCTATAAAGAATATTTTAGAAAGTGAATTAAAAGGCAAAATATCAGATTTTTTCATTTATTTTGATGAAACTCCTATTGCTTCAGCTTCTATTGGACAAGTTTATAGGGCAAAAATTAAAGAAGGGAAAGATGTCGTTGTTAAAGTACAGCGTCCAGAAGTATCCCAAAAGATAAATGCTGATATAATAATTCTAAAGAATATTGCTAAAATTTTGAATGAGCGTATAGTTGATGCTCCTTTGGATTTTGTAGAAATTGTTGATGAATTAGCCGAATCTCTTCTCAATGAATTGGATTACACACAAGAAGGGAATAACGCCGAACGCTTTAGAGAAAATTTTGAGAAGGAAAGTTACATATATATACCTAAAATATATTGGAAATACACCACAAAGCGCGTTCTTACAATGGAATACGTAGAAGGCATAAGTGTAAAAAATAGAGATTTACTTGTTAAAAAAGGCTTTGATTTAAAGAAAATTGCAAGAGAGGGAGCATGGGCCATATTTTTACAAGTTTATGAATTTGGCCTTTTCCATGGAGATCCTCATCCTGGTAATATATTAATCACAAATGATGGCAAAATTTCTTATATTGATTTTGGAATTGTAGGTTACCTTGATAAATCCTCAAGAGAAATGATAATTGACCTTTTTAAAGCCTTTGCCGAGAATGATATTGAGGAAGTAATAGAAGTTTTGTCGGACATGGGTGCCATAAGGCCTGATACTAACCTTAGAACTCTTAAGTCTGATTTGAGCCATATAATAAATTATTTTTACAACACTCCACTAAAAAATATCAGTGTGAACGATTCAATGAGGAAAATAATGTCAACTGTTTATAAGCACAAACTGATCTTGCCTCCAGAGTTTACTTTACTCCTCAAGTCTTTAGCTACAGTAGAAGGTGTGGGCAGAAGCTTAGATCCTGATTTTAGCATTTCTAGTGTAGCAAAAGATTTTATAAAACAGGTATATTTGAGAAATATTAGTTTAACTAAAATATTAAAAGAAAACTCCAAAGATTTACATAAAGCAATAATAGTATTGCGAAAACTTCCTTCTAAAATCCAAAGTATAATGACAAAGCTTATAAAAGACGATATAAAAGTGAGAATAAACATTGATGAAAATGAAAGCTTGCGTTACGATTTAAATATTATGGTAAATAAAGTTATTGTAAGTATCATAGCATCAGCATTGATTGTAGCTTCTTCATTGGTTTTGACATTTCAAGGGGGGATATAAAGTTTTCGGCTACAATGCATTGGGGCTTTTTGGTTATGTAGTTGCTTTATTTCTATGTTTGTGGGTCTTCTACCGAATCTTTATAGTTGAGAGGAGAAAAAAATAGGAGAATTTGTGGGTGATTTGATGTCCAAAATTTACAGGTGGATTTTGAAGGAAAATCCAAATCTTCAACTTACTCAAGAAATACAAAGAGAATACGGGTTACACAAAATAATTGCTGATATACTTTCATCAAAATTAAATGCCCAAGAAGTTAAGAATTTTTTAAATCCTGATTTAAAAGATTTGTATTCTCCTTATCTCCTGAGGGGGATAAAAGAGGCAAAAGAATTGATACAACAACATATCGCCTTGAAGGACCTAATCACCATTTACGGTGATTACGATGTAGATGGAATTACTGCCACCTCTGTTTTATATTTAACCTTAAAAAATTAGGAGCAAAAGTGGATTATTATATACCGGAAAGATTAGTTGAAGGATATGGTATAAGTGAAGAAGCAATAGACAAAATTGCACAGAGAGGAACAAAACTTATAATTAGTGTAGATTGCGGTATAACCTCTGTTAAGGAAGTGGAAAAAGCCCAATTTTTAGGAATAGACGTGATAATAACTGACCACCACAGTATCCCTAAGGAGATACCACAAGCAGATGTGGTGATAAATCCCCATTTGCCTGATATTGAATATCCTTTTTGTGACCTGGCAGGGGTAGGGGTTGCTTTTAAACTGTCACAAGCTCTTATTGGAGAAGAAGCTTATGAACTTTTGGATATTGTTTCAATAGGGACTATTGCAGATATTGTCCCTTTATTAGGAGAAAATAGAATAATTGTAAAAGAAGGACTAAAAAGACTAAATGAAACACGAAATATAGGTTTAAAAGCCCTCATAAAAGCTTCTGGATTGCAAAATATTGAAATTGATGAATATCATGTGGGATTTATATTAGCTCCTCGCCTCAATGCTGCAGGGCGATTAAGAAGTGCAGAAGCGGCTGTGAGGTTATTGATAAGCCAAGATGAAAAAGAAGTAAAAGAGATAGCAGAATATTTAAATCAAGAAAATTTAAATAGGCAACAAATAGAAAATCAAATACTTCAGGAAGCAATCAAAAAATAAAAGAGACGGTTGATTTAAATAAGGAAAAAGTAATTGTACTGTGGGATAAAAATTGGCATCCAGGTGTTATTGGAATTGTGGCATCCCGGATAACAGAAAGGTTTCATAGACCTTCTATACTTATAAGTTTAGGAGAAGGGGAAGGAAAAGGTTCAGGGCGAAGCATAGAAGGCTTTAATTTGTATAAAGCATTAGAATACTGTAAAGATTATTTGATAAAATATGGCGGTCATGAAATGGCTGCTGGAATAAATATTGAAAAAAACAATTTGGAGATTTTTAAAACTAAGATAAATGAATACGCTGATACGGTGCTTAGTGATCTTGATTTAATTCCAAGTTTAAGAATAGATGCAAAGGTTAAAAATGAAAAGATAGATATAGAAATAGCTAAACAAGTTCAAAGGTTTAAACCTTTTGGCAGCAATAATCCTCGGCCTAATTTTTTATTTGAGGGTTTGACAGTTACAAAAGTATTTGACTTAAATGGTGGAAAATACAAAAAAATCATCGCACAAAAAGACAAGTTTGTGTATGAGCTTATGTTATTTGATGTATCAGACAAGGGAAACGATGTAAAAATAGGAGATATAATAGATGTTGTGGGAAGCATTGAAATAAACAACTGGAATGGTATAGAGTCAGTAATGATAAATGTAAAAGATTTAAGAATTAAGTTACCTTTGTTTTCCTATTATAAAAACTTGAGCAAAATCATGGTAGAGTATCAGCCCGAGAAAAAAGAGATAGACAAAAAAGTTGATTATATAATTGACCAAAGAGGAATTAATAACAAGTGGGAATATGTGCTGAAACTTTTTAAAAGAGAAGGCAAAACGGTTGTCATAGTAAATACAGTTGTAGAACTTAAGTCATTACTTAGATATCTCAGAAAAGAAAAGTTTTTGGATTTTTCATTATGTAATGGAGATTGTGAAAAGGAAAATGGTATACTATTTTTCCCAAATTCTTTAAAACCATTGAAGTACTATGATGATATAATTATTTACGATATACCATTTAAAAAAGAAATCTTTTACCGCATCCTTTCTCATTCACAAGGAAAGAGGATTCATTTAGTTTTTAAAGAAGCAGATATATATTATAACTTAAAATCCTTTGACGAAATTTTTCCTCAAAGAAAGGACTTTATTAAACTTTACAAATTTATAGAAGAAGGAAACAACATTTTATTTAAAGATCATTTGCATCCACAACTGAATTTAAATCCAATAAAATTTTCATTTTGCATAAAAGCAATGAAAGAAATAGGATTGATAAATGTAAAAGAACGTGATAATATTTTTATGTTAAGTAAAAATTCTGTGTCACAAAAGGTTAATATTGAACAAACTCAAATAATGCAACAGATATTTTCAGCTAAAAAAGAGTTTATTGAATTTGCCAAGTTCATTGTCAGCCAGAAAATTTAAGGAGGTTTTTGTAATGACGCTGGAAGAAATTAAAATGATGATTAGAGAAATACCTGATTTTCCTAAAAAAGGAATAAAATTTAAAGATATTACACCTGTTTTAAAAGATGCGAAAGCTTTTAATTATTCTATAGAAATGCTGGCTAAGGCATTGGAAGGGAGAAAATTTGATCTCATTGCTGCTCCGGAAGCAAGAGGCTTTTTGTTTGGAGCGCCACTGGCTTACAGATTAGGAGTAGGATTTGTTCCTGTAAGAAAACCGGGTAAATTGCCGGCAGAGACTTTAAGCCATGAATATGAACTGGAATATGGGACAGATTCTCTTGAAATACACAAAGATGCTGTTTTAGAGGGACAAAGAGTAGTGATAGTCGACGATTTGTTGGCGACAGGAGGCACAATTTACGCTTCTGCAAAATTGGTGGAAAGCTTAGGGGGAATTGTAGATTCTATTATTTTCTTGACTGAATTAACTTTTTTAGATGGTAGAAAAAAGCTTGACGGATATGATATAATTTCATTAATAAAGTTTTAATCAAAAGTGGCTTTGAGCCACTTTAATTATAAGGTGTGATAACTATGCTGGACAAAGTGATAAATAGGATAAAAAAATACATGGGTGATGATGCAAATTTAGAGTTAATATACAAAGCTTATGACTTTGCTGTAAATGCCCATGAGGGCCAAATGAGAAACTCAGGAGAGCCATATATTGTTCATCCCATAGAAGTTGCATATATTTTGGCTGACCTGGAATTAGATATTACCACTATTGCAGCAGGCCTTTTACATGATGTAATAGAAGACACAGATGTAACTTATGACCAATTAATGGAAAATTTTGGAAAAGAAATTGCTGATTTGGTTGATGGAGTTACAAAACTTGGTAAAATAGAATACAAGAGCAAAGTAGAGCAACAGGCAGAAAATATGAGAAAAATGCTTATAGCAATGGCAAAAGACATTAGAGTGATACTCATAAAACTGGCTGACAGGCTTCACAACATGAGAACTCTCAAATATTTACCTCTTGACAAACAAAAAGAAAAAGCGGAAGAGACTTTAGAGATTTATGCCCCTATTGCTCATCGCTTAGGAATATCTAAGATAAAATGGGAATTAGAAGACTTGTGTTTGAGATATTTGCATCCGGAGGAGTATTATGACCTCGTAGAAAAGGTTGCTGCCAAAAGAAAAGAAAGAGAAGAGTTTATACAAAATATCATAACTACAATTAAAGAGAAATTAAAAGAAATGGGAATACAAGCAGAAGTAGATGGGCGACCTAAACATTTTTACAGTATCTACAAAAAGATGAAAACGCAAAATAAAACTTTCGAGCAAATTTACGATTTGTTAGCAGTGAGGATAATTGTTAACACCGTAAAAGACTGTTACGGCGTATTAGGAATTGTGCATACTTTATGGAAGCCAATTCCTGGAAGATTTAAAGATTATATCGCTATGCCAAAACCTAATATGTATCAATCCCTTCATACTACAGTAATAGGTCCTAAAGGAGAACCTTTTGAAATACAAATAAGAACATGGGAGATGCACAAAACGGCAGAATACGGTATTGCAGCCCATTGGAAATATAAAGAGGGTAAGACTACAGAGGACGAATTTGACCAAAAGCTTTCTTGGCTTAGGCAGCTTTTAGAATGGCAGAAAGAGTTAAAAGATGCAAAAGAGTTTATGGAAACATTAAAAATTGATCTTTTTACAGATGAGGTTTTTGTCTTTACTCCTAAAGGGGATGTCATAAATCTTCCAGCGGGGTCTACTCCTATTGACTTTGCGTACAGCATACACACTGAAATAGGTCATCGATTAAATGGTGCTAAAGTAAACGGTAAAATAGTCCCTATAAATTATCAATTAAAAAACGGTGATATTGTTGAGATATTAGTAAGTCCAAATAAAGACAGAGGTCCAAGTAGAGACTGGCTCCAGATTGTCAAAAGTTCTCAAGCGAGAAACAAAATCAGACAGTGGTTTAAAAAAGAAAAAAGAGAAGAAAATATCGCTCGCGGCGAGGAAATGTTAGAAAGAGACCTCAGGCGTCATGGAATACAACCTGCTATGATAAAAAGTGAGATATGGGAGGAAGTGCTTAAAAAACTCAACATTCACACAATAGAGGATTTATATGCAACAATTGGTTATGGAGGGTTAACTTTAAATCAGGTAATACCGAGAATTAAAGAAGAAATCAAAAAAATCTCAGAAAGAAATAGGTTTAAAGTCCGTTCCAATTGATAAGGCTGGAAAGAAAAAAGAGAAAACAGGCGGAACGGGGGTCATTGTAAAAGGTGTAGACAATGTAATGGTGAGGTTTGCAAAATGTTGTTCTCCTGTTCCGGGTGATGAAATAATAGGTTATGTGACTAAAGGAAGGGGTATTTCTATTCACAGAAAAGATTGTCCCAATATAAAAGAATACCTTTTTGATAGGAACAAGATTGTAGAAGTAGAGTGGGATCAAGGTAAGAACATCGCTTATCAAGCTGATATACAGATTATGGCCAATGATAGATTTGGGCTTTTAACAGAAGTTACAAGTGTTCTTGCAGATGTAAAAATTGCTGTAAAAGCTGTCAATGCGAGAACAACGAGAGACAATATTGCAATTATAAACTTAACTTTAGAGATTACTTCAAAAGAGCAACTAGAAAAAGTTATGAATAAATTAAAAGCTTTAGAGGGAGTAATGGATGTTTACCGATTAAGTGCATAGAGGTGATTTTGTTGAGAGCAGTTGTTCAACGGGTGACTCGGGGAGAAGTTAGTGTAGATGGCCAAGTTATAGGTTCAATAGGGAAAGGATTTGTTGTTTTAGTAGGTATTTCTGTTGATGATACAGAAGAAGACGTAGCCTATATGGCGGATAAAATAGTAAATTTGCGTGTTTTTGAAGATGAAGAGGGAAAAATGAATTTATCTCTTTTGGATGTAGGAGGGGAAATACTCCTCGTTTCTCAATTTACTTTGTTGGGGGATGTGAGAAAAGGGAGAAGGCCTAATTTCATGATGGCTCAAAAGCCGGAAGAGGCTTTGAAGTATTTTAATTTATTAGTAAATGAGATTGAAAAAAGAGGTGTGAGTGTCAAAACAGGTAAATTTCAGGCCATGATGAAAGTATTAATTGAAAATGACGGGCCTGTTACTATACTTATTGATTCTAAAAAAATATTTTAGGAGTGAGTTTATGAAAATACAAAGGTATATGGTAGGACTTTATGGAGCCAATTGCTATATTGTTTCTGACGAAGAAGAGAGGGAAGCAATTGTAATAGACCCAGGGGAATATTCATCTGAAATACAAGATTATATTATTACTAACAATTTAAATGTAAAATATATTTTACTCACACATGGGCATTTTGATCACATAGGTGGAGTAGAAGAGCTGAAAAAACTAACTCAAGCAAGAGTTGCCATTTCAAAAGAAGACGCTCCTATGCTTTTAGACCCTAGTTTAAACTTATCTGAAATGGTCTATAAAAAAATACTATGCAATCCTGCAGATATTTTATTAAGTGACGGTGATACTTTAACTTTTGGAAAATACAGCGTAGAAGTTATATACACCCCAGGGCACACAAAAGGAGGAGTGTGTTTTAAAATTAATAATGTATGTTTTACCGGCGATATCCTATTTAAAGGCTCTATAGGAAGATACGATTTTCCAGGAGGAGATTTTTCTACTTTAATGGACTCTATAAAAAATAAACTTTTAGTTTTAGGAAATGATGTTACAATATACCCCGGTCATGGGGACTCTTCAACTATTGGCAAGGAAAAGAGACTTAATATGTTTTTAAGGGATTTGATGGAGTGAAAAAGCAAGAGGAGGTTATTCCTCTTGCTTTTATTCATATCGTAATGCTACAATTGGGTCTAATTTGGCGGCTTTTTGTGCGGGATAGATTCCAAAGAATATCCCTACTGCTGTTGAGAAGAGAAAAGCGATTAATATTGTATTTATTGAAAAGACTGGAGTTATATCAATAAAGGGCCCGACTATATTTGCTAAAATATACCCTAAGAAAATACCTATTGCTCCACCTATAAGAGAAATTGTAACTGCTTCAATCAAAAACTGTGTCAATATGTCCTTTTGTCTTGCTCCTATTGCTTTTCTTATTCCTATTTCTCTTGTGCGCTCCGTTACAGATACAAGCATTATATTCATAATCCCTATTCCACCGACTAAAAGAGAAATACCCGCAATGGCACCTATGACAGCTGTAAATATTCCTAATATTCTATTAAATTCTTCCAAAAAACTTATGAGGTTTTCTGTCTTGTATTTGTTTTTGTTGTGATGTAATGATTCTATCAAACGCACGGTTTGGGAGGATGTTTCATCTAATTGGTTTTGGTTATAGGTCATTACGTAAATTTGCGAGATATTAACGTCTGGAAAAATTTTTTGTGCGTAAGTTATTGGAATTGCAGCTATTACAGGTATTTGATCAGCTATTGACCCGCCTAAGCTTTTTAAATTTCCACTGTCAATGACGCCAATTATCTTTGCTGTGTCAAAGGAGGAATAGCTGCCTATTTTGATGCTTTTTCCTACGCAATCTTCATAGCCAAAAAGTTCTTTAGCTGAGTCTTTATCGATAAGTATTACGTTTCTTCCTAAAAGAATATCTTTTTCATTTAAAAATCGTCCATAGATTACTTTTAAGTTAGAAACATTTCCATAATCAAAATCTGTAGCTATAAAAAGGGCTCTTTTAGTAACTTTGTCTGTTTTGGCAAGTCCCATTTTTTCTGCAATTGGCGCAGCGTATTTTACAGAAGACAATCTTTTTCTAATCATTTCTACATCTCTAATAGCTAATCTATCGCTATCTCTAATTTCTACGTCATTTCTTGTTTTAATAGAAAACACATTTACACCGATTTTTTCAAATTCACCTAATATAGCCTTTTGGCCACCTGTTCCTAAAGAGACAATTGTTATAACTGAAGCAATGCCTATTATAATTCCCAACATCGTTAAAAAAGCTCTCAATTTGTTACTCAATATGCTGTCAATTGCCACTTTTACTGCTTCCCAAATATACATATTTATCACCTGCTAATAAGTTATTCTGTTTGGAACAAGCGTATCTTCTATAATATTTCCATCTCTTAAGCGGACTATCCTTTTTGCATGATTTGCAATATCTTGCTCATGTGTAACCATTACTATTGTAGTACCCGATTCATTGAGTTGATAAAAGATTTTCATTATTTCAATGCTAGAAGCTGTGTCAAGATTTCCTGTTGGTTCGTCTGCTAGCAAAAAAGAAGGATTCATCACAATAGCACGGGCAATAGCAACTCTTTGCTGCTGCCCTCCTGATAGCTCATTAGGTTTGTGGTGTATTCTTTCACTTAATCCCACTATTTCTAAAGCTCTTAGGGCTCTTTGCCTTCGTTCTTTTGATGGTATTTTGGCGTACAACATTGGCAGTTCTACATTTGCCAGTGCGTTCAATTTGCTCAAAAGGTTAAAAGATTGAAAGACAAATCCTATCTGACGATTTCTCAAATAAGCTAACTGGTCATCGCTTAGGGTTGATACTTCAGTTCCATTGAGTTTATAACTTCCAGATGTAGGTTTATCTAAAAGGCCTATAATGTTCATTAAAGTGGATTTGCCAGAGCCAGAAGGACCGACAATTGCTACATATTCACCTTTATCTATTTTTAAAGATACGCCTTTTAATGCATCAACTTGTATCTTTCCAAGATTGTACACCTTTTTTACATTGCTTAGCTCAATCATCAGTCCTTCCCGCCCTTTACGCTAACTTTTGTGCCATCTTCGATAGAACTGGTGGGGTTTAGTATGACTTTTTCACCAACATTTACTCCACTTATGATTTCTGTCTCTAAATCAGAAGCGAGACCGGTTTTTACTTTCTTTTGTTTAGCTATGCCATTTTCTACTACATACACAAATTCATTGCCATTTTTATCGCTTACGATTGCTTCTGATGGAACTTTTATTGTATCTTTCTTTTCGCCAATTTTTATATCAACATCCACGTTAAAACCGGGCTTTATTGTGCCATCATTGTTTAAAAGGTCCACATAGACTTTTACTACATTATCTCCTCCTGTTTGAGTAATTACTTTTGTTGCAGTAGGACTCACTTTGCTGACTACTCCTTCAAAAGTTTTATCTGCAAAATGTATGTAGGCTTTTTGCCCTTCTTTTAAATTTACCGCATCATAAGGGTTTACATCAAGTGCAATTTGCAAGTTGTTTAAGTCTTCTACTGCAATTGCAGGAAATTGAGAGGAGGTAAAATAGCTATTATCTTTGGCATTTACTATGGTTACTGTCCCATCAAATTCAGCAATAACATATTTTTGCTGTTTATACATATTTTGCTTTATATTTTTGAGATTTAATTCTGCAATTTCTACTTGTTTTTGTTGGAGTTTTTTTTGGTCATCAAGGCTAAGAGAAGAAGTTTGTATCTGAGAAGTGGAGGGTTGTTGTACTGTACTTTCTCCCGAAGGGAGTTGTTGTGGCAAAGAGGTATTTGGAATTTGAGCTGCGACTTGGGATTGTTGTGACTGTTTTTCTTTTAATTTTTTTAATGCATCCAGTTGCATTTGCGCCATTTCCAGTTGTTTTTGTGCAATTTGATATTGTATAGATAAATCTTGTGTTTCTAATTCTAGAAGTTTATCTCCTTTTTTTACATTATCTCCAACGGATACATAGACTTTTAAAACTTTAGTGGGAGATAATATGTAATATTCTTGTTTGGACTTTGATTCTACTACTCCTGTGGTAGAGAATAAAGAAACTATATCACCTTTTTCAACTTTAGCAGCATTTACCTCTACAGTGGAAGCAGAGTTTTTGTTTTTTATAGAGATTGCATAAACGGTAGAAGCCACAATTGCTAAGATGACTAAGACTATTAAAAACGTTTTTACACTGTTTTTCATAAAGCACCACCTTCAAAATTATAGTTCTTCTTTAATTTTTTGCAATATGCTTTTTAATGTTTCTATTTCTTGGGGAGAGAGTTTTTCAAAAATTGGCTGTAAAACTTTCATTCTAAAGTCTACTAAATGTTTATATATATCTTCTCCTTTTTTTGTTAAAGAAATTTGTATTTTTCTTCTATCTTCTAAATCAAAGTCCCTTTGAACTAAACCTTTTTCTACAAGTTTATCTACTATACTTGTAAGGGTACTGGGAGAAATATCTAGTTCTGAGGCAATATCTTTCATGTATATTGGAGTATTTTTATTCTCACTTAAAACCATTATTACTTGTTGTTCTCCAATTGTGAGGTCTTTTTGAAATTCAGAGAGGTTGTTTGCTCTCAATTGGTTGTTGAGTTTTTGTCTAATTGTACGCAACAAATCATATAAAAGCTTACTATCGCAATCCTTGTTCATAAAGTTTCACCCCAAAAATTTTCAATATAAAATATTTTGTATATAAAAATATTAACTCACTAAAATTTTTTTGTCAATAGCTGGGTGAGATATTATAAAAGTATAAAAAAACATTGTAGAACAATGCCCAATTAGCGATAAAAATATAAAAAGATAATTGTGATTGACAGCTAATAATAGTATAATGTATAATATCAAATAAAATGAGGGATAAATGCGATGACCAGGAGAGTAGCAATAGCAGGTATACAGGGAGAAGATACCGCGACTGAGAGTATCTTTATACTTATGCTATTGTGAATGACACCTGTGAGCAGACCAGTCGATAATGTAGGCTGGCTCCGTGAACCTGCGTTAAGGGAATGAGTCCAAATCAGGGTGGCACCACGGGATTTAACCTCTCGTCCCTGCAAATTGTTGCAGACGAGGGGTTTTTAAATGTATAAAGTTTTTAGAAAATGTAAAAGGAGTTGGTAAAATGCTTACAAAAGCGCCAAGAGGGACAAAGGACATTCTCCCTTCAGAATCATATAAATGGCAATATATAGAAGGACTCATAAGGGAGATATGTGATGTTTACGGTTTTAAAGAGATAAGAACGCCTGGCTTTGAACATACTGAGTTGTTTTTAAGGGGAGTAGGGGAATCAACCGACATTGTGAGAAAAGAGATGTACACTTTTACTGATAAAGGTGGGAGAAGCATTACTTTAAAGGCTGAAGGTACTTCTCCAGCTGTAAGAGCTTTTATAGAGCACAATTTGTATGCAGAAACACAGCCTACCAAATTGTACTATATAACTCCTGTTTACAGATATGAAAGGCCTCAATCAGGAAGGTTAAGAGAACATCACCAATTTGGAGTAGAAATTTTTGGTGCTAAAAGCGCTTCTGCAGATGCAGAAGTTATAAGTGTTGCTATGACTTTATTAAAAAAATTAGGGCTTAATAATTTGGAGCTTAGAATAAACAGTATAGGATGTCCTGTTTGTAGAAAAAATTATAATAAAGTACTTAAGGATTTTTTAAAGGACAATTTGGAGTATTTGTGTGATGACTGTAAAGTCAGATATGAGATAAATCCTTTGAGGGTGTTGGATTGCAAAGTAGAAAGTTGTCAGAGGATAACCAAAGATGCCCCTCTCATTACAGATTATTTGTGTGATGATTGCAAAAGTCATTTTGAAGAGCTACAAAAGTATTTAGATATAATGGGCTATGATTATATAATTGACCCCAGAATTGTGAGAGGACTTGATTATTATACCAAAACTGCTTTTGAAATAATTTCAAAAGACATCGGAGCTCAGGGGACTGTATGCGGTGGAGGAAGGTATGATGGCCTTATAGAAGAATGCGGAGGGCCTTCTATGCCGGGAGTAGGTTTTGGAATGGGGTTAGAGAGGCTCCTTATTACATTAGAGCAAAATGGCATTGAGATTCCTAAACCTGAAGGTGTAGACTTGTTTATAGCTTATGTTGGGGAAGAAGCAAAATTATTTACTTTTGCCCTTGCTAATAAACTGCGATTTAATGGATTAAAAGTAGAAAGAGATAACATGGATAGAAGTTTAAAAGCACAAATGAAGTACGCAAATAAGCTTAATGCGAAATTTGCTATTGTAATAGGAGAAGAAGAGATGAAGGAAAACAAAGTTAAATTAAAGGATATGAGAGTTGGAAGCGAAGTAGAAATATCCATTGATGAGATAGAACAAAGGATAAAAAATATATAAACGGAGGGAGTTAAATGGGAGAACAATTAAATGGCCTTAAAAGAACTCACATGTGTGGAGAATTGACAGTTGAAGACGTAGATAAGTCAGTTGTAGTAATGGGATGGGTGCAAAGGAGAAGAGACCATGGAGGATTAGTATTTATAGATTTAAGAGATAGAACAGGCATTGTGCAGGTGGTTTTTAGCAATGAGGTTTCTTCTGAAGCCTTTGAAAAAGTGCAAAGCGTAAGAAGTGAATATGTACTGGCAATAGAGGGAAAAGTGGTAAAAAGGGCTCCGGAAAATGTAAATCCTAAAATTTCTACAGGAGAAATTGAAATATATGCTAATACTTTAAAAATTTTAAGCAAATCAGAGACTCCGCCTTTTCCAATAGAGGATAGGAGCAATGTATCAGAAGCTATAAGGTTGAAATACAGATACTTAGATTTGAGAAGGCCTTCAATGCAACAAAATTTGATGACTCGGTTTAAAATAACTAAAGTTGTCCGCGATTTTTTAAACAGAAATGGTTTTATAGAAATAGAAACTCCTCTTTTAATTAAAAGTACTCCAGAAGGGGCAAGGGACTATCTTGTACCGAGTAGAATTTATCCAGGAAAATTTTATGCTTTGCCTCAATCTCCTCAAATATTCAAACAACTTCTTATGATTTCTGGATTTGATAAGTATTACCAAATAGCCAAATGTTTAAGAGATGAGGATTTAAGAGCAGATAGGCAACCAGAGTTTACACAAATAGATATAGAAATGTCTTTTGTAGAAGTAGAAGATGTTTTGAAAATTAACGAAAAAATGATTGCAGAGATATTTAAAGAGACTTTAGGCATTGATGTACCAATTCCTTTTAAAAGATTATCTTATCAAGAATCTATGGAAAGATTTGGGACAGATAAACCAGACTTGAGGTTTGGAATGGAACTTAAGGATTTATCTGATATAGTGGCACAATCAGAATTTAATGTGTTTAAGAATGCTTTAAAAAACAACGGGTCTGTCAGAGGTATAAATGTAAAAGGTGCTGCTTCTATGCCAAGAAGACAGTTGGACGAACTGGTAGAGTTTGCAAAAACTTATGGCGCTAAAGGACTTTTGTGGATACAAGTTTTTGAAAAGGAAGTGAAATCTCCTGCTACTAAATTTTTAAGTGAAGAAGAAATGAAGAAAATACTCGAAAGACTTGAGGCAGAAGCCGGAGATTTGCTACTAATTGTGGCAGACAAAGATGAAATAGTTTTTGATACTTTAGCTCATTTGAGGCTAGAGCTTGGCAAGAGATTTAATTTAATTGATGAGAATAAATATGAGTTTGTTTGGATAGTAGATTTTCCACTTTTAGAGTACGACGAAGGAGAAAAAAGGTATGTAGCAAAGCACCATCCTTTTACTGCTCCTAAAGATGAAGATATAGAGCTACTGGAAAAGGAACCTTTAAAAGTCAGGGCAAAGGCTTATGACATAGTTTTAAATGGTACAGAGATTGGTGGAGGAAGTATAAGGATACACGATACTGAGCTTCAAAAAAGAATGTTTAAAGTTTTGGGATTTAGCGAAGAAAAAGCGTGGGAAAGATTTGGATTTTTGATGGAGGCTTTCAAATACGGTGCTCCTCCCCATGGAGGTATAGCTTATGGGTTGGATAGGCTTGCAATGATTATAACGGGAAGCGACACCATAAGGGATGTAATTGCATTTCCAAAGACTCAAAATGCAGTGTGCTTGATGACAGATGCTCCTTCTGAGGTTTCAGAAGAGCAGTTAAAGGAATTGCACATAAAGGTAGACCTATAAACGTTTACCAGTTGAAAAATAGAGGCTTTTGTGATATTATTTATATAGAAAGATGAATAAAGCTGAAAAGCCCTGTGGTGTACGTGAGGTCCGGTGAAAGTTTGAGCCAACACCAATAATAAGGGAGCCTGGGCTTTGGCAGTGGAATATAGGCCGTCTTCGAACGGAAATATGAAGCTGCCAAGAGGGCACCCACTTTGTGAGTCCGGGTTCAAAAACTACCGGGAGGCACGGCACTATGGGGTTTTTTTATGGAGGGAAGAGTGTGGACATTTTTTCACGAACAGAGCTTTTAATAGGGAAAGAAGGGCTTTTAAAACTTAAAAACAGTACTGTTGCTGTTTTTGGAATAGGAGGAGTAGGCTCTTTTGCTGTTGAAGCTTTAGTAAGAGCAGGAGTTGGTAAATTGGTTTTGATAGACGGGGACAACGTGTGTGTCACAAATATAAATAGACAGATACATGCTACTACTCATACAATAGGCAGGCCAAAGGTAGAAGTGATGAAAGATAGGATATTGGAAATAAATCCTCAAGCCCAGGTTATTATTTTTAAAGAGTTTTACTCTAGCGAAAATAGCGATAGGCTTTTGTCTAAAGAGTATGACTATGTGATTGATGCAATTGACAGAGTGCCTTCTAAAATAGATTTGATAGAAAAATGCATTTCGTTGAATATTCCTATAATAAGCAGTATGGGGGCAGGAAATAAATTAGACCCTACAAAATTTGAAGTAACGGATATATACAAGACAAGTGTATGTCCTCTGGCAAAAATAGTTAGAAGAGAACTTAAAAAAAGAGGTATTAAATCTTTAAAAGTGGTATACTCTAAAGAAGAGCCTTTAAAAAATTTCTATCAAAGTGAGGAAACTGTAACTTCTTCAAAATCGGTACCCGGCAGTATTTCTTTTGTTCCCTCTGTAGCAGGTTTAATTTTAGCGGCAGAGGTAGTAAAGGATTTATTAAAAAAATAACAAAAAGCTATTGACATATCTGTGAAAAACTTTTATACTATTCATTGGATACCCCGATGGGGTTGGGAGGTATAATATGTACCAAGATAGCAAAGAGGATTTGTTGAGAAGATTAAGAAAAATTGAAGGACAAGTAAAAGGCATACAAAAAATGATTGAAAATGACGCCTATTGTGTAGATGTACTGGTACAAGTGGCTGCTGTTAGGTCTGCAATAAACAGCGTTGGCAAAATTCTTCTTAAAAGCTATACTACTAGCTGTGTAAAGGGAGCAATGTGTACTGAAAAGCAAGATGACATGATAGATGAACTAGTTGAGACATTTATAAAATTTATGAAGTGATTTTAAAAGTTAGGTTTTGTGAGCAATTTGTTTTATAATAAATGTATAAAGCAATTGCTTTGTATAAAAATAAAATTGAAATAAAAGTATAGGAGTGGTTTTATGGCAGAATTAGTTATTACACTTGAAAATTTTGAACAAGAAGTTGTAAATTCAGATGTACCAGTCTTAATAGACTTTTGGGCTGAGTGGTGTATGCCTTGTAGAATGGTGGCTCCAATAATTGACGAATTGGCGAAAGAATATGAAGGAAAAATCAAAGTAGGTAAAATTAATGTTGATGAAGAAAATGAATTGGCGATGAAATTTAGAATAATGAGTATACCAACAATTGGGCTTTTCAAAAATGGTAAAATGGTAGATAAGATAATAGGAGCAAGACCTAAAGCAGACTTTGTAAAGTTTATAGAAAAACATCTCAATGGTGGTGCTACACAATCAGAAGAATCTGACGAGGTAGAAATTACATACGATAATTTCGAAGAAGAAGTTGTAAACTCTGATGTACCAGTATTGATAGACTTTTGGGCTGAATGGTGTGCACCTTGTAGATTAGTTGCTCCCATAATAGATGAACTAGCAAAAGAGTATAAAGGAAAGATTAAAGTAGGAAAAGTTAATGTAGACGAAGAAAATGAGCTGGCAATGCAATTTAGAATAATGAGCATACCTACAATAGGACTTTTCAAAAATGGCAAGATGGTAGATAAAATAATAGGAGCAAGACCTAAAGCAGACTTTGTAAAGTTTATAGAAAAGCATTTAAACAATTAAAAATCCTGCATTATGCAGGATTTTTAATTTTATTCCTTGAATAAATATGAAAAGAATTGTTTAATTTTCCAAAAAATTAAGAAAATCGAAACATACTAAGGCATACTCTCGCAAACCGAAGAAAACCCAATTTAATATTGGGTTTTCTTCGGTTTTTAAGGAATGGGAAAGCTTTTATTTAGCTTAAGTAAATGTATACAATATAGATATAGAGAAAATTCTTAGAGGTGATAGAATGGAAAACATAAAAGTGGTTGTATGGGGACTTGGTGCAATGGGAAGTGGTATTGCTAAGATGATACTTTTTAAAAAAGGAATGGAAATAGTTGGAGCAATTGATACAGATCCAAATAAAAGAGGAAAGGATTTGAATGAAATTTTAGGGACAAATTCTAAACCTGTTTACATCACTTCTGAACCTCAAGATATTATAAAAAAAGGAAGTGCTGATATAGCGGTTATTGCTACATCCTCCTATGTAGAAAAGGTTTTCCCACTCATTAAATTGGCGGTAGAAAATGGCATCAATGTCATTACAACTGCTGAGGAGATGGCGTATCCTTCTGCACAACATCTAGAATTAGCCAAAGAAATTGACAGACTTGCAAGAGAAAATGGCGTATCTGTCTTAGGTACAGGAATAAATCCGGGATTTGTATTAGACTATTTAATCATTGCACTGACGGGAGTTTGCGTAGATGTTGATTCCATTAAAGCAGTAAGAATTAATGACTTATCTCCTTTTGGAAAAGCTGTTATGGAAGAACAAGGGGTGGGACTCACTCCTGAGGAATTTGAAAAAGGCGTAAAAAACGGGACTGTTGCAGGGCATATAGGATTTCCTGAGTCTATTTCGATGATTTGTGATGCTTTAGGGTGGAAACTTTCAGGTATTGAGCAGACAAGAGAGCCTATAGTTTCTAAAACTTATAGAGAGACCCCTTATGCAAGAGTTGAGCCGGGTTACGTTGCTGGATGTCGCCAAATAGGGTATGGAAAGGTAGATGGAGAGGTAAAAATAGAATTGGAACATCCGCAACAGATATTACCTCAAAAAGAAGGAGTAGAGACTGGAGACTATATTGAGATTAAAGGAACTCCAAATATAAAGTTGTCTATAAAGCCTGAGATACCTGGAGGTCTAGGTACTATTGCTCTTTGTGTCAATATGATACCTCATGTCATAAACGCAGAGCCGGGTCTTGTTACAATGTTAGATTTGCCGGTACCTAGAGCTATTATGGGTAATGCAAGAGATATGATCAGGAGGAGATAAAATGGCTCAAAAAGGCGATTGGGTAAAAATTAAACAGGTAATTTTAGAACCAGAGGAAAGAGCTGAAAATATACCTCAAGATACAAAAGAGACTCCCTTGACAATGTGGGTTAAAGGTTTACTTTTACAAGATGGAGAGATTGGCGACACAGTCAAAATTAAGACTTTTACAGGCCGAATAGTGGAAGGAGTTTTAGTAGAAGTAAATCCCCGACATATTCACGATTTTGGCAATCCAATTCCTGAGCTTATAAAAGCAGGTATAAAAGCAAGAGAGATATTGTATGGCGGTGAAGAGAATGAGTAGGTATAAGGAAGTAATGGCAAGGAAAAACGAAATAATGAAAAAATCTTTAGGAATAGATTATGAGAGATTTGAATCAGGTGGAATTGCTTTTGACTATGAAAGAATGATGAAGGAAACAGGCTATACATTAGAAGAGATTATTAAAATACAAAGAGAAGCAAATGTAGGGGATACTCCACTTATAGAGCTTAAAAATTTAACAGAATTAGCGAGAAAAGTTTCACCAACTGGAAAAGCTGCCAGAATTTTTATAAAAGATGAAGCATGTAACCCTTCAGGAAGCTTTAAAGAAAGGCGGGCTAGTGTTTCTATATATCACGCAAAACAAAAGGGATATAAGGGAGTCATAGCTGCTACTAGTGGTAATTACGGAGCAGCAGTGGCTTCACAAGCTGCCATGAAAGGTTTAAAATGCATCGTAGTGCAAGAAGCTTATGATAGTAGAGGTATAGGTCAGCCAGAAATATTGGAAAAAGGAAGAAAATGTGAAACATTTGGTGCAGAAGTGATACAATTAACTGTTGGACCGGAATTATTTTATGTAAACTTGATGCTATTAGAAGAGACGGGATATTTTAATGCTTCTTTGTACACTCCTTTTGGAGTTGCTGGTATTGAAACATTGGGATATGAAATAGCTCAGCAAGTAAAAGAGAGGACTGGCAAATTTCCTGATGTTGTTGTGGCCACCCATGCCGGTGGAGGCAATTTGACAGGTACTGCGAGAGGACTTATAAAAGCAGGAGCTACTCATACAAAGGTGTACGGAGCAAGTGTTGATTTGACAGGGCTTCACATGGCCTCAGATAAAGATTTTAATAGAAAGTCTTTTACGACGGGACATACAGGATTTGGAATTCCTTTTGCGACTTGGCCGGATAGAGCAGATGTGCCTCGAAATGCTGCAAGGCCTTTAAGGTACATGGATGGGTATTACCTTGTCAAGCAAGGGGAAGTCTTTTACATGACAGAGCTTTTAGCTCAATTAGAAGGTTTAGAAAGAGGACCAGCGGGAAATACCTCTTTAGCGGCAGCTTTCAGTTTGGCACAGCAAATGGAAAATGACCAGATAATAGTGGTGCAGGAGACAGAATATACAGGGGCAGGTAAAAATCCAACGGCTCAGCTTACTTTTGCTATGCAAAACGGCATAAAAATTCTAGTAGGAAATCCTGATGATGAGATACCAGGACAAAATATAATTTTGCCTGAACATCCTTCTATGATAAAGGCAAGAGAAGTCAATCTTTCAAATTTGAAAAAATCCTATATTAAAAACTGTGTCCAACATTTTGGAATAATGCCTAAAGAGGAGGACATCAAGTTTTTAGCAGAAGATACTAAGTCCAGTGAAGAATTTGTGAAAGAAGTAATTTCAGAATTACAGAATGGAGGGTTAGTATGAGACGAGAAGATGATTTTGAAACAAGAAGCAAACACTTAAAGCACATGACAGATGAAGAATTAGACGCATATTTCTGGAAATTGGCAGAAAAAATTGTAGATCCTTTGATAGAGTTGGCATATTATCACACATCTCCATCCATTGAGCGTTCTGTGCTTTTACGAATGGGTTTTTCTAGTATTGAGGCAAAGGAGATTGTAAACAGAATTGAGGAAAGAGGGCTTTTGCCAAAAGGAGCAGGAAATATTGTGTTGAAAGTTGCAGAAAGGGTTAAAAAGGATTACCTCACTGCCGGAAAATCCATAGCTAATGGAGAGTACTTGGAGGTGCTTGATGATATAGCAAGGGAGGCTAGTAAAAATGAAGCTTGAAAAGGATAAAAAAATAGATATTGAAGAAATTTTAAAGGATTTGGACAAATATGTGCCTAGGAGAAGAGGATGGCACTGGAGAGAGGATGTAGGTAAACACAAAATTGGCGATTTTGAGTATTATCAGGTTTCAAAACCACTTAAAAACAGTATTCCTTTACCTGCTGCAAAACACTTTGGAAACATTGACCCTCAGCCAGATTGTGTGATAACCACAGAAATAGCTTCAGGAAGGTTTGAAGATGATATAAGGCGCATGAGAATGGCAGCATGGCATGGAGCAGACCACATAATGGTTATTAGAACGTTAGGACAAAGCCATTTTGATGGACTCATTGAAGGAACACCTGAAGGTGTAGGAGGAGTTCCTATTTCGAGAAAACAAATAAGAGCGACGAGAAAAGCATTGGATTTAATTGAAGATGAGGTCGGTAGGCCTATAAACTTTCACTCTTATGTAAGTGGGATAGCCGGTCCTGAAGTAGCTGTTATGTTCGCTGAAGAAGGGGTAAATGGTGCCCATCAAGACCCTCAGTACAATGTCCTTTATAGAAATATAAACATGGTAAGGTCTTTTGTAGATGCAGCAGTTGCTAAGAAAATAATGGCAGATGCTAATATACTTCAAATTGATGGTGCTCACAATGCCAATGCAACAGCAAAATATGGATGGAAAGTTATGCCTGAACTTTTAGTTCAGCACGCTATAAATACACTTTATTCGAGAAAAGTAGGAATGAAACCAGAAAACATAGCCTTATCTACAGTGCCACCAAATGCTCCACCAACTCCTTCCATACGTTTGGATTTGCCGTATGCAGTAGCTTTGAGGCAGCTTTTTAAAGATTATAAAATGAGAGCGCAAATGAACACAAAGTATATCGAACACGATATGAGAGAAGCAACTGTAACACATGTGCTTAACCTTTTAATATCTCGATTGACCTCAGCAGATATACAAAGTACTATTACTCCTGATGAGGGAAGAAATGTCCCATGGCATTACAACAATATCAACGCAATAAACACTGCTAAACAAGCCCTTATCGGCATGGACGGTCTAAAAGAGATGGTAAAACTCAATTTTGATGGGGAGTTAGGGAAAAAAGTCAGAGAATTAAAAATGAGAGCTATTCTCTTTATGGAGGAAATTTTAGAAGTTGGAGGATACTTTAAGGCAGTAGAAGAAGGCTTCTTTGTGGATTCAGGCTATTATCCAGAGAGAAATGGAGATGGCATTGTAAGAACTATAAATGGCGGTATTGGCGCCGGTACTGTTTACAAAAGAGATAAAGACTATATTGCACCAGTATGCTCTCACTTTGGATATAACAATTTGCCAGAAGGGCTTAATAAACCTTGCGATTTAATAGATGGATGTACTCTTTGCAAGCATGAGAAAATCCATTATATAGACGAATTAGATGAGAATGACAATGTAGAAAATAGATTGAAAGAAACTGTTGAGTACAGAAAAGGAGATAAAATAAAGCCAGAAGTTGAATGGGCAGGAGACGGCATAATAAGCATGAACCTATTTTTGCCTGTAAATGAAAGGACTGCTGAATACGCGGCTATTAAATACGCAGAAAAGCTGGGGCTTACTGATGTAGTCGTTTTAGGTAAACTTCCAATGCATCCTGCAGAGGGAACGTACGTGGAAGTAAGAGGGCGTGTTCAATTTTCTATTGACAAAAATGAATTAGAAATACCGCCGGAAGAGGAAATACTTTCAGATGAGGAAATAGAAGAAGATATTAAGAGAAAGCCTATGAAGGTGGTTGCTGCAACTGTAGGAAATGATGAACATTCTGTGGGCTTAAGAGAGATTTTGGACATAAAACACGGTGGAATTGAAAAATACGGCATAAAATTTACTTACCTTGGTACTTCTTGTCCTGTAGAAAAGTTAGTTGATGCAGCTATAGAGGAAAATGCTGATGCTATTTTAGTTAGCACTATAATAACCCATGATGATGTCCATATAAAGAATATGAAAAAAATTCACGACCTCTGTGTAGAAAAGGGAATAAGGGATAAAGTAATTTTAGTAGGTGGAGGTACGCAAATTACAAACGACCTTGCTAAAAGTGTTGGCTTTGATGCAGGATTTGGAAGAGGTACAAAAGGAAATCAAGTGGCAAGTTTTTTAGTTAAAAAAAGAAGGGAAAAGGAAAATGAGGAAAACAATTGACATACTTGTAGCCGAGATTGGAAGTACTACGACAACTGTAAATGCTTTTGTTCTGGGCAGTGATCCTGTTTTTATAGGTCAGGGGATGGCTCCTACCACAGTCTTAGATGGGGATGTGAATATTGGTCTTGTGGGGGCTATTGAGAATTTAAAAGATAAAATTGGAGATTTTGTATATAGTGAGATGCTTGCTTGTAGCAGTGCTGCTGGTGGCCTCAAAATGACTGTACATGGCTTAGTCTACGACATGACTGTAAGGGCAGCTAAAGAGGCTGCCCTTGGGGCAGGAGCCAATATAAAACTTATAACAGCAGGAAAACTGAGAAGAACGGATTTAGAAAAAATAAAACAAATAAAACCAAACATAATACTTTTAGCAGGTGGAGTGGATTACGGAGATAGAGAAACTGCTCTTTATAATGGAGAAAAATTGGCGGAATTAAAATTAAATGTGCCAGTAATTTATGCAGGCAACATAGAAAATAGAGAAGAAATTTCCCACATTTTTCAAGAAGCCGGTCAGGAAGTATACATTGTAGACAATGTTTATCCATCAATTGATAATTTAAATGTAGAACCGACAAGAAAAATGATTCAGAAAGTTTTTGAAAAGCATATTGTAACAGCGCCAGGTATGAGTAAAGTAAAAGAATTGGTGACAGGAAATATAATCCCAACGCCAGGTGCTGTCATGGAATGTGCTATACTTCTTTACAATGACATAGGTGATTTGATGGCAGTCGATATAGGTGGAGCTACTACAGATGTTCATTCTGTTACTGAAGGAAGCGATGAAATACAAAAAATAACTGTAAATCCAGAGCCTTTGGCTAAACGCACAGTAGAGGGGGATTTAGGGGTTTTTGTTAATTCAAGAAATTTATTTGATTTGTGCGGAGAGGATATATATAAAAAATTCAGTAATGCAGATGAACTAATAAACAATATAAAGCCAATACCCCAAAAAAAGAAGAAGAAAAAGAATTTGTGTTGTATCTTGCAAGCAAGGCATTAGAAGTGGCAGTAAAGCGTCACGCAGGTAAATTAAGCAGTTATTTTGGACCTACAGGAAGAACCTTTTATGTGGAAGGAAGAGATTTGACAAATGTTAAATGGATAATAGGTACCGGTGGAATATTTTCAAGACTTGAAGGAGGAGAAAAATTATTAGAAAATATAAATGATGGAGGAAGTGGAAAAGAGCTTTATCCTCCTTCATCGGCAAAAGTTTTAATTGACAGAGATTATATCATGGCGGCTTGTGGTGTTTTGTCTAAGAAATATCCTGACGAAGCTTTGAAATTAATCAAAAATAGCTTTGGCATTTAGAAATGGGGGAGATTAAGTGTATCCCTTGTTGAGAATAAACTTAGAAAAACTTCGAAAAAATACGCAAACTATCGTTAATTTGTGTGAAAAGAGAAATATAAAGGTAGTAGGTGTTACAAAAGTTTTTTGTGCTATTCCAGAAGTAGCACAGACGATGGTAAAGGGTGGAGTGGAAATCTTAGGAGATTCTCGAATCAAAAATTTAAAAAAATTACAACATATACCGGTACCTAAAATGCTTCTTCGAATTCCCATGAAAAGTGAAGTGGAAGAAGTTATAAAATATGCAGATATAAGCCTAAACTCAGAAATAGATACAATAAAAAGCCTATCGGAAGAGGCAAAAAAACAAAGGAAAATTCATGAAATAATCCTAATGGTAGACTTAGGGGATTTGAGAGAGGGCGTATTGAAAGAGGATGTTATTCCAATAGTAGAACAAATAGTAAAACTAGAAGGTATAAGATTAAGGGGAATAGGTACTAATTTAACTTGTTATGGTTCGGTTATTCCTACGCCAGATATATTAGAAGAGCTTGTGGAAATAAAAAATTCTATCAACAAAAAATTCAACTTGAATTTAGATATAGTCTCAGGAGGAAACTCAAGCAGTCTGTACTTAGTTCAAAATGGTCTCATACCAAGAGGAATAACGCAACTTAGAATAGGAGAAGCTATTGTCTTAGGTAGGGAAACGGCTTTTGGAGACAGAATTCCCCATACTTATGACGATGTATTTACTTTAGAAGCACAGATAGTCGAATTAAAAGAAAAACCTTCTTATCCACGAGGTATATTAGGAATGGACGCTTTTGGAGAAAGACAAGTATATGTGGATAGAGGGATAATGAAAAGGGCAATTTTGGCTGTAGGAAAACAGGATGTCAATATGAATGACCTAATTCCTATGGACAGTTCTATTGAATTAATAGGTTCAAGCAGTGACCATTTAATTGTCAATGTTACAAATTCCCAATATCCGTATAAGGTAGGAGATATAATAAAGTTCAAGCTGAGATATGGTGGGATTTTATCCTGCTCTACTTCTGAATATGTAGAAAAAGTCATTGAAGAGGCGTAAAAAATACGCCTCTTCAGTTTGTTGACAAAGTTAAAAAATATTCAAAGGAGATATTTTGCATCGTCGCTCCGATGTTCCAAAACGACAAAACTAAAGCTCGACCTTCGGGTTCCGGCAGGGTACCTACGTCAGGTGGCATCCATGCCTTAAGGTGCCCGCCTCCGCCATCCATGGCTTCGGCCCTGCCTCCACCCTCGGTCTTGCTAAGTTTTGTTACCGCTTTGTAACAAGTCGCTCCTTATGCAAAATATCTCCTTTACGAAAGTTTGTCTACAGTCTAAAGAGGCGTAAAAAATAAGCCTCTTTTTGTATTATGAAAAACATTAATTTACTGTTATAATAAAAATAAAAAGGAATAATATTTTTGGGAGGTTTTAGTGTGATAATAGGGTTAGGACATGTAGCCTACAAAGTTAAAGACCTTGATGAAAGTTTAGAATTTTACTGTGGCAAATTGGGACTAAAAGAAGCTTTTAGGCTTAACCATGAAAATGGAGAATTAATGCTTGTGTACTTAAAAGTGGTGGAAGGACAATTCATTGAACTTTTCCCCGGAGGGATAGACAAGGGAAAAGATGAAGATGAAAGGATAGGGTTTAAACATTTGTGTCTACATGTAGATGATATTTTTGCTACATTAGAAGAACTAAGAAAGAGAGGCTTGGAAATAAAGGGGCAGCCTATGATGGGAGCAGATGGAAATTATCAATATTGGATAGAAGACCCTGATGGAAATAGAATAGAACTAATGCAAATAATGCCGGGTTCTTTGCAAGATAAAGCAAAAGAATTATAGAAAATTAAGTGTTGACAACCACTTTTTTAAGTGGTATTCTTTTTGTTGAAATCCGGGTAAAATAGTAGGAATTCAGGGGTGGATAATCGTGAAACTATCTACAAAAGGTCGATATGGGATACAAGCTATGTTTGAATTAGCCCTTTACTACGGGGAGGGCCCGATTTCTTTAAAAACTATAGCAGAAAATGAGGGACTTTCTGAGCATTATTTAGAACAGCTTATAGCAATCCTTAGAAAAGCTGACCTTGTGAAAAGTGTCAGAGGAGCACAGGGAGGATATATGCTAGCAGCTCCTCCTGATAAGATAACCGTTGGAGATGTGATAAGAACATTGGAAGGATCACTGGCTCCTGCAGATTGCGTTTTGGAAGATACTCCTTTTGAGTGCAGCAGAGCAGGAGGTTGTCCGACGAAGTTGGTGATGGAAAGAATAAGAGACAGTATAAATAAAGTGATAGACTCTATTACTTTACAGGATATGGTGGATGATTACAGGCGATTAAATCAAAAAAGTGCTTTTATGTATTACATTTAGGGAAATAATAATTTTAGGACTTTTAGGGGAGGATTTTATATATAATATGGAGATAAACAATAGAGTAGCAATTGGAATGAGTGGAGGAGTAGATAGCTCTGTAGCTGCATATCTTTTAAAAAAAGAAGGATTTGATGTTATAGGCCTTACAATGAAAGTATGGGTAGACCATGAAGCTAAAGCTTTTGATAGCGATAAGAGCTGTTGTTCTTTAAGAGCTACACAAGATGCAAAAAAAGTTGCAGAGATGTTGGGAGTACCTCATTACACAGTTGATTTTAGTGAAGTCTTTTATGATAAAATAGTAAATTATTTTATCAATGAATATTTAAAAGGAAGGACTCCTAATCCTTGTGTATTGTGTAATAGGCAAATAAAATTTGGAGAGCTTCTAGAGAAAGCATTTGAGTTGGGAGCTTATTACATTGCTACAGGCCATTATGTCAGAAAAGACTATGATGAAAAAACAAAAAGATATTTATTAAAAAAGGTATAGATTCTTCTAAGGATCAAAGCTATGTCTTATATCGTTTGACACAGAAGCAGTTAGAACATGCTCTTTTCCCTTTAGGAAATTACAAAAAAGAAGAAATAAGAGCTTTGGCAGAGGAGTTAAAGCTACCTGTTGCTAAAAAGCCAGAGAGTCAAGAAATTTGTTTTATCCCAGATAATGATTACAGCGGATTTATAAAAAGGCAAGTTAAAGATGAAATAAAGCCAGGAGAATTTAGAGATGTTCACGGTAAATTTTTAGGGTATCATAAAGGAATAATACACTATACAATTGGTCAGAGAAGAGGATTGGGTTTATCTTCTGATAGACCTTTATACGTCGTGGATATAGATGTGAAAAACAATGTGGTTGTTGTTGGACATCAAGAAGATGTGTGGGGAGAGGAGCTAATATCCTCAAATAACAATTTTATTTCCATTAAAAAACTTGAAAAGGAAATGAAGGTAACTGCAAAAATACGCTATACAGCTAAAGAAGAAGAGGCTATAATAAAGCCATATGAAGAAGATAAAGTATTAGTAAAATTTTTAAAACCTCAAAGAGCTATAACTCCAGGACAATCAGTTGTCTTTTACGATAAAGATGTAGTAGTAGGAGGAGGAATAATTGAAAAAAAGGTGAGATAGTGCACACAAAAAGTGTGCATTTTTTATTTTAAAGAGGGAAATCTATAAAAAGCAGAAACTTTTTTAGATTTCAAAGGAGGGCTTTTATGAATAGAGACAAATATATAAAGGGATTTTTGGCAGGAATAGTAGCTGCTGCATATATAATTCCCAAAATAGATATGAGAAAATATAGACGTTATAAAGATATGATAGAAAAAAATATGACAAAAATATGGCGTACAATGAACAAAATAAAAATTAGATAGATTTTTCAGGTGATAAAATGCAAGTTAAAAAAGTGTATCTACTTTTTTTAATCATTGGTGCCATAGGCTTATTGTATTTTTTTATAAAGAATTGGGTGAGTATTAAAAATATACTTTCCCCTTTTTTTGTTTCCGCTTTAATAGCCTATTTATTAAATCCAATGGTAAAATTTTTTAATTCAAAGGGCTTTTCTACTTTTTTGTCTATTCTTCTAGTGTTTTTAATTGTTGCTTTGGTAATACTATTTTTTCTTTTTACATTCTCCCTTTGTTGATAAATGAAATAGTTATTTTTGTGAAAATGATACCTTTCTATACTAAAGAACTACAAAAAATTTTGATTCAACTAAAATTTAACTATTTTTCTTATTTGCCACCTCAATTTGAAAAAGTTTTAGATAAAAATTTGAATGCCCTAAATAATCTTTTTGCCTCTCGTGTCGATTTGGTTTTTAAATCTACTGTTGCAATATTAAAAGATATTATAGACGTGATAATTGTACCGATTATTACTTTTTATCTTTTAAAAGATAAAAATGTATTTGAAAAAGAAATTGAAAGAATGATTCCCTCCAAATATCATGATAGTTTTTTTGCTCTTTTAAAAAAAATAGACAAAATTTTAAGTAAATACATAAGAGCACAAATATATCTTTCTATCTTTGTTGCTATTTTTACAAGTATAGGCCTTTCTCTAATTAAAGTTAAATATGCTTTTTTAATAGGAATATTGGCAGGAATATTAAATATAATTCCCTACATAGGGCCTATCTTATCAATTATTCCTGCTGTTTTAATAGGGCTCCTTGATTCTTTATCTAAAGGCTTTTGGGCTTTACTTGTGTGTCTTTTAGTGCAACAGATAGAAAATGCCTTTATAACACCTAAAATAATTAGCGACAGTGTAGGGCTTCATCCTATTACAGTGATTTTTTCATTGATTGCAGGAGAGGAACTTTTTGGCGTCTGGGGGCTTTTATTATCTGTGCCTGTTGTAGCAATAGGGAAAGTTATTGTAACAGAAATTTTTATTGAGAAATAAACCAGTTATTGACTTGTTATATTCAATCTTGTATAATATACTCAAAAAAGAGCGGGTAAAAGCCCGTCCCCAATTTGGGACGGTTTTTATTGTATCAAAAAGGAGGATTTTTATGGAAAAACTCGGGATGAACGAAATTAGAGAAAAATTTTTAAGCTTTTTTGAAAGCAAAGGGCACCTGAGACTACCAAGTTTTTCTCTAATTCCTAAAAATGATAAAAGTTTATTATTAATTAATTCTGGAATGGCTCCTTTAAAACCCTATTTTACAGGAAAAGAAACTCCCCCCAGCAAACGAGTAACTACTTGCCAAAGATGTATAAGGACACCGGATATTGAAAGAGTGGGTAAAACAGCACGTCACGGTACTTTTTTTGAAATGTTGGGTAACTTTTCTTTTGGTGATTATTTCAAAAAAGAAGCTATTCCGTGGGCCTGGGAATTTGTAACAGAAATTTTGAAGTTGCCAGTTGACAGGTTATGGGTATCAATTTATGAGGAAGACGATGAAGCATTTGAGATTTGGAATAAAATAGTTGGGTTACCTCCTGAAAGAATTGTGAGGATGGGGAAAGAAGATAATTTCTGGGAGATTGGCACAGGACCTTGTGGCCCCTCTTCAGAGATTTATTTTGACAGAGGTGAAGAAAAAGGCTGTGGGAAGCCTACTTGTGGAGTTGGCTGTGATTGCGATAGGTTTATTGAATTCTGGAATTTAGTTTTTACCCAGTTTAATAAAGACGAACGAGGAAATTATCACAGGTTGCCAAATCCAAATATTGATACAGGCATGGGACTTGAGAGGATAGCCACAATAATGCAGGGAGTCGACAGCATATTTGATGTAGACGTAATAAGAGGCATTACTAATTTTGTGTCTAAGATTGCGGAAGTAGAATATGGAAAAGATGCAGAAAAAGATGTGTCTTTGAGAGTTATCACTGACCATATAAGAGGGATAACTTTCATGATATCAGATGGAATTCTGCCTTCTAATGAAGGAAGAGGCTATGTTTTGAGAAGGCTTTTAAGAAGGGCTGCAAGGCACGGTAAATTGCTGGGGATAAACGATACCTTCTTGTATAAAGTGGTTGATTCAGTCATAGAAAATTATGGAGAGGCATATCCTGAAATAATTGAGAGAAAGGACTATATAAAGCGAATAATCAAACTGGAAGAAGAAAGATTTAAGGAGACAATAGACCAAGGACTTACAATTTTACAAGATTATATAAGCGAACTAAAAGTACAAGGAAAAACCGTATTAGAAGGTTCTAAAGCTTTTAAACTATACGATACCTATGGGTTCCCATTGGATTTAACAAAAGAAATTTTGCAAGAAGCTGGCATTACTGTTGATGAAGAAGGATATACAAAGGAGTTGGAGAAACAAAGGATAAGAGCGAGAAGCAGCAGAAAAGAAGATAATAGTTTGTGGGAACAAGACATATATTCTACTTTAGGAGATATTAAAACAAAATTTGTGGGATATGATACTTATGAAAGCGATTCAAAAGTTTTAGCTATTGTAAAAGATGAAGAGCTTGTTGAGGAAGCAGAAGCTGGAGATGATGTGAGTATCATATTAGATGTTACTCCTTTCTATGCTGAAAGTGGTGGGCAGATAGGAGACAAGGGAGTTCTAGAGAATGAAAATGCTTTGATAAAAGTAAATGACTGTAAAAAAATAGGAGATAAGTTTATACACACTGGAACAATTGAAAGAGGTTTAATTTCAGTAGGAGATGAAGTAAAAGCTCAAATTGATGTGGTAAGTCGAAGGAATGCTGCAAGAAACCACACTGCAACTCATCTTCTTCATAAAGCCCTAAAGGAGATTTTAGGCGACCATGTTCATCAAGCTGGTTCTCTTGTGGCTGATGATCGATTAAGATTTGATTTTTCACATTATCAAGCGGTGACTAAAGAAGAGCTAAAGCAAATAGAAAATAGGGTTAATGAAAAGATATACCAAAGTTTAAATGTTCATATTGAAGAAAAAACTTATGATGAGGCAGTGAAAGAAGGGGCTGTTGCGTTATTTACAGAAAAGTATGGTGATAAAGTAAGGGTTGTAAAAATTGATGATTACAGCATGGAACTTTGCGGTGGAACTCATGTTAAAAATACTAACGAAATAGGGATTTTTAAGATTGTATCTGAAAGTGCAGTTGGTGCAGGTTTAAGAAGAATTGAAGCTTTAACAGGACTTGCTGCAATAAAATATTTAGGAGAGAAAGAAGAAATATTAAAAGAGGCTTCTGATTTATTAAAAGTCCAAGATAAAGAGATAATTTCAAAAATTGAGAGTTTGCAGCAAGTTTTAAAGACAAAAGATAAAGAGATAGAACAATTAAAAATAAAAATGGCTTCTATTTTGGCTGATAGTTTAATCAATTCTGCTATTTCATTAGATGGTATAAAAGTAGTGGTTTCAAAGGTTGAAGATTATGATAGTGAGGCTTTGAAGGCATTAGGAGATATTTTAAAAGATAAATTAAAAATTGCTGCAGTAGTATTAGCATCTTCTACCCCAGAAAAAGCTATATTTGTCGGTATGGCTACTAAAGATGTTGTTCAAAAAGGGATAGACATGGGAGCTATTATTAAAGAGGTGTGCAAAGTATCTGAAGGAAATGGCGGTGGAAGACCAGACATGGCTCAAGGAACAGGCAAAAATCTATCTAAGGTAGATGAAGCGTTAAACAAAGCGATAGATATTGTAAAAGAACAGTTAAAAAATTGAGAAAAGCTTGACTAGCCAAGTAAATATAGGTTATTATAAAGTTGATGGTAGTTAAATGTATCTAGAGGTGATATATTATGGTAGATAAAAACGAACAGACTCTGAGGTATCACGTTACAACTGATAGAAAAACTGTTAAAGAGATATTGACAGCAGTGTATGAAGCACTTTCTGAAAAAGGTTATAATCCAATTAATCAAATAGTAGGTTATATATTGTCTGGGGATCCTACTTATATAACCAGCCATAAAAATGCGAGAAATTTGATAAGAAAAATTGAAAGAGATGAATTAGTAGAAGAACTTTTGAGAGAGTATTTGTCTTCCCAAAAATAAGAAAAATGAAATTGCCTCACTTTGTGTGAGGCAATTTTAGAATGGAGAGGTTTCTTTGAGGATTATGGGTTTAGATGTGGGTGATAAAACAATCGGGGTAGCTATAAGTGACTTATCAGGCACAATTGCACAGGGACTTACTACTATTAAAAGAAGTAGTAACAAAAAAGATTTTGAGAGAATAAAACAAATAATAAATGAATATGAAGTGGGAATGATAATTGTAGGATTACCTAAGAATATGAATGGCACTTTGGGGCCACAAGGACAAAAAGTTGTGAGATTTGTTGAACACTTGAAGGAAGCTATTAATATACCAATAATATTGTGGGATGAAAGGCTTACTACAGTAGAAGCGGAGAGGGTTTTAATAGAAAAAGCTGATATAAGTAGGGCAAAGAGAAAAGAAGTAATTGATAAGCTGGCTGCAGTTCTTATACTTCAGAACTACTTAGATTCACAAAAAAATAAATAAATTTTTATTAAAAACTTGACAGTCTTTTTGGTATGTTATACAATTACATTATCTTGAAGTAGAATTGAGGTGAAATAGTATGGAACCAGAAATCATTCAGCTAATCGACGAGCACGGCCATGAAGTAGACTTCGAACTTGTAGCATCATTTGACCTTGACGATACCAGGTATGCAGTTGTGGTCCCTGTCGATGGTGATGGAGAAGATGCTTACATCCTGAGAGTGGAACAAGATGAAAATGGCAATGATATTTTTGTAGGGATTGAAGACGAAGATGAGTTCAATGATGCTGTCGAAGCATACAATGAGCTGATGGAAGAGTATGAAGAATATTATGATGATGAAGATTTTGACGATGAAGAGTAAATTAAAATTAGAATGAAATTAATTAAGATATACCGTTTTGGTATATCTTAATTTTATATACCCACAAAATTTAATTTCTATGTAAAAGGGAAATTGGATTCTCAATTGAAATATCTCTGTCCACTATAAAATTTGATATTTACTAAAAAATCGAAAAAAATATTTGACAATTGAAAATGAATATCATAAACTAATATTAGTTGATATTATTTGGCGGTGATTTAGATGAATGAAATTGAAAAATTTAAAGAAAAATTAAAAGATAAGGGATATAAGTTGACAACTCAAAGGCGTGTGATATTGGACGTCATTATGGAAAATAGGGATAAACATCTTTCCTCTGAGGAAATATATGACCTTGTAAGGCTAAAATATCCTGAAATAGGGCTTGCTACAGTTTATAGGACCCTTCAGTTATTTGAGGAATTAGGTATTGTCTATAAATTAAATTTTGACGATGGTCGAAATAGATACGAGCTATATCATAATGAAAACCATCAGCATCATCATTTGATTTGTTTAAAATGCGGAGCAGTTATAGAAATGGAAGGAGACCTTTTGGAGAATTTAGAAGAGGCAATAGAAGAGACTAAAGATTTTGAAATAATAGATCATAATGTGAAATTTTTTGGTTATTGTAGCAAATGTAGGAGCAGGTATAATTAAACTTATAGTGAGATTTTGGATTTTGTTTAAGAAATAATTTACATTAATAGGGTTGAAGTATTTTTTCAAATAAAGTATAATTTATATTAACTGGTGTAAGGTACGGGTAAGTTTTTTGGGTTTTTGGGGGAAAATAAAATTAAAGCTAAAAATATCTAATGAAAGGAGATAAGTATTTGGCACACAAGGCAAAACTTAAAATCATTCCTTTGGGCGGGTTAAATGAGATCGGCAAAAACATGACTGTTTTTGAATTCGGAAACGACATTATAGTTGTGGATTGCGGTCTCGCTTTTCCAGATGATGAAATGTTGGGAATAGATTTGGTCATTCCCGACATTACTTATTTATTGAAAAATAGGGAAAAGGTTAAGGCAATTGTTTTAACACATGGTCATGAAGACCATATTGGAGCTTTACCATATGTCTTAAAGCAACTTAATGTTCCTGTATATGGGACTCGTCTGACTATAGGTTTAGTAGAATATAAGTTAAAAGAGCATGGTATTTTAAAAGATAGTAAATTGATAACGGTGAAGCCAAGAGAGATTGTCGAAATTGGTCAGTTTAAAGTGGAGTTTATAAGAACCTCTCATAGCATTGCAGATTCTGCGGCTTTAGCTATTCATACTCCTGTTGGGACGGTTTTCCACTCGGGGGATTTCAAAGTAGACTTTACCCCTATAGGGGGAGAAATACCAGACTTACACCGCTTTGCCCAGTTAGGGGAAAAAGGTGTACTAGTAATGCTATGTGATAGTACCAATATTGAAAGACCGGGTTATACCATGTCAGAAAGGACAGTGGGAGAGACTTTTGACAGTATATTTAGAAAAGCAGAACAACGAATCATAGTGGCAACTTTTGCTTCTAACATCCACAGAGTTCAACAAATTATAGATTCTGCGCACAAGTATGGAAGAAAGGTTGCTATTTCAGGCAGAAGCATGTTAAATGTAGTTAATGTAGCGATGGAATTAGGCTATTTAATTGTTCCTGATGGCCTTTTGATTGATATTGATGAAGCCAATAAATTGCCTCATGATAAAGTTGTCATTATAACGACAGGCAGCCAAGGGGAACCTATGTCAGCTCTTACCAGAATGGCTTCTTCTGAGCATAAAAAAGTAGAGATTGTACCGGGAGATACAGTGATAATTTCTGCTTCTGCTATTCCGGGAAATGAAAAACTTATTTCTCGCGTCATCAACCAATTATTTAAAAAAGGTGCCAATGTAATTTATGAAGCATTGGCAGATATTCACGTATCGGGTCACGCCTGTCAAGAAGAGATTAAGCTACTTCATACATTAATAAAACCTAAATTTTTCATTCCTGTTCATGGAGAATACAGACATTTAGTTCAGCATGCTAAGCTTGCAGAGACTTTAGGAATGCCTCCACAAAATATCTTTGTAGTAGATAATGGGACAGTATTAGAGTTTACAAAAAATTCTGGAAGGATTGCAGGGACAGTAACAGCAGGGAAAGTGTTGGTAGATGGCTTGGGAGTTGGAGATGTAGGAAATATCGTTTTAAGAGATAGAAAACATTTGGCTCAAGATGGCTTGTTAGTAGTGGTGGTTACTATTTCTAAAGAGACTGGAGGAATTATAGCTGGTCCCGACATAATTTCCAGAGGATTTGTATATGTGAGAGAATCAGAGGATTTAATGGAGGAATCCAAAAATATTGTCAGAGATGTGTTATCAAAGTGTGAGAAAGAGGAAGTTAGCGAATGGGCTACTATAAAATCAATGATAAAAGACAATTTAAGCAGCTTCTTATATGAAAAAACTAAGAGAAATCCTATGATATTGCCAATCATAATGGAAATTTAACCAGGAGGCTCTTAAATATGAACGTCTACGACAAAGCTTATGAACTGGCTAATGCCATAAGACAGTTGCCAGAATACAAAGCTTTTAAAGAGGCGTATCAAAAAATAAATGAAAATGAGCAAAATAAGAAAATGTTAGAGGATTTTAGAAAAAAGCAATTAGAGATTCAAGCTAAAGAGTTGTCAGGTGAAAAAGTGGATCCTAAAGAAAAAGAAGTGTTAGAAAAGCTATGGGAGATATTAAATCTTAATCCAGAGTTAAGTTCGTACTTGTCTTTAGAATACACTCTTGGCAAGATAATGGATGATATACTAAAAATAATCATGGAACCGATGGAGATGAAGTAGATGAAAAGAATAGATACTAAGTACATTGTAAAGGCAGGAGCCATTGCAGCCATTTACTTTGTTGTTACTATTCTTTTGGGCAGTGTTTCTTATGGCCCTATTCAATTTAGAATATCTGAATCTTTAGTTGTATTACCCATGGTAGAGCCGGCAGCAATATGGGGGGTTTTTATAGGATGTTTATTAGCCAATATAGGAAGTCCTTTTGGACTTCTCGATATTTTAGGTGGAAGTTTAGTGACATTACTTGCTGCGTACCTTACATCAAAAACTAAAACTTTTTACAAAGGTATATTGCCTCCTATAATATTAAATGCCCTTATTGTTTCAATATGGGTAAGTTATTTCACGAAAATGCCCTATTATCTTGTAGCTTTATATATCGCTTTAAGTGAAGCTATTGTGACAGGTGTATTTGGGTATGTAGTGATTACAGTATACAAAAGATTAAAAGATAAGTATTCTTTATAAAAACAGGTAAGCAGAAGGTTTACTTTAGACTGTAGGCAAACCTTTTATATAACATGTTGGCATTTTGCATAAGTGTAGCGACTTGATAGAGCAGTAACTAAACTTAGCGAGGCTGAGAGGCGAAAGCGGGGCCGAAGCCAAGGAGGGCGGAGGCGGGCATTAAGTCAAGGATGACGAATGTGCCCGGAACCCCGCTTGAGCCCGAGGACGAGCGATAGTTTAGTCTGCGATATCACCGGAGCAAACGATGCAAAATGCCAACAACGATAATACTTTGTCTACAGTCTGAGGTAAGCGGAAAGCTTACTTGTTTTTATTTTTAATTAATTATATAATTTAGATATACCTACCCAAGGGAGAGAAATGTAATGAATAATGTCGAATACAAAAGAAAAAGTAGATTTGCTGTGGTAATAACGACTATAATTTTTTTGTTTTTCTCTGCTTTTGTATACTATCAAAGCTTTTTTCAACCAGTAACTACAAAAAGTGATGCGCCTCAAAAGATTATAAATATTCCAAAAGGGTATTCTACCGTGCAAATAGCTAAGGTGTTAAAGGAGAATAATTTAATTAAGAATGAGTGGTTTTTTATATGGAGAGCAAAAGTTTTAGGTGCTGATGGAAAATTACAAGCAGGAAAATATCTTTTAAGCCCTAACATGACTACTGATCAAATAATAGAAAAAATATTTGCAGGTAAAGCACAAAAGGATACAATAAAAGTGACAATTCCGGAAGGTTATTCTGTTAAAGATATAGCCAATAAGTTATCGCAATTAGGCTTAGTAAATAAAGATAAATTTTTAGAAGTTGCACAAAAAGATACTTTTAACTACGATTTTTTAAAAGACATACCTAAAGATAGACCAAGTAGATTAGAAGGGTATCTTTTTCCCGATACTTATCAAATACCTATAGAGGCTGGCGAAAAAGAAATAATAAATATTATGCTTAAAAGGTTTCAACAAGTTTATAATAGTACTATAAAGGATAATGCAAAATATGTAGGAATGACACCTGATCAAATTGTGATAATAGCTTCTCTGATAGAAAAAGAGGCTGTGGTAGATAAGGACAGACCTCTAATTGCAGGTGTTATATACAACCGTTTGAAAAAACATATGAAACTACAAATAGATGCTACTGTACAATACGCATTAGGGGAACACAAGGATAAGCTTTTGTACAAAGATTTGGAGGTAGATTCCCCTTACAATACCTACCAACACTATGGACTTCCTATAGGTCCCATTTGTAATCCTGGACTTAAATCTATTAAAGCAGCTCTTTTTCCAGCTAAGCATGACTTTTACTATTATGTTGCAAAGAAAGATGGGTCTCATATTTTCAGTATAACTTATGAAGACCATTTAAAAGCTCAGAAAGAAATTGAAGCAAATGAAAATAATAATACTAAATGAAAGGGTTGAGTTATGGAAATAACTCCAAATGATATAAAATTTATAAGATGGATAGCTCATAAATTTGGATATCCTTTAGATGAGATGGAGAAATATGCCTACGAAAATTATATCCCTATTGCAAAACCGGAGGTCGCTGATTTTTTAAGTTTTATTGTGAAGCTAAAAAAGCCTAACAATATATTAGAGATAGGTACTGCTATTGGCTATTCTACTATAATAATGGCAAAAGCTTATTCAGAAGTTAGTGTAGTCACTATTGAAAGGGATATAAATTTGGCTGAAATAGCTAAAGAAAATTTTAAGAAAGCAAAAGTAGAAGATAGAATCGAACTTATTTGTGGAGAAGCACAGCAAGTTCTTCCAAATTTAACCAAGATGTACGATTTGATTTTTGTAGATGCGGCGAAAGGGCAATATATAGAATTTTACAAAGAACTGAAAAGACTTTTAAGCAAAGAGGGCGTAATCTTGTGGGACAATATTTTGTATAAGGGATATGTTGTAAATGAGAAAAATGTAAAACATAAGAGAAGAACTATTGTGTACAGAATGAGAGAATTTATAGAAATATTATATCAAGATAAAACTTTGTACACGGTAATTTTGCCTTTAGGAGACGGATTAGCGGTAAGCTTTAAGGAGGAATAATCATGTTAGAGCTTTTGGCACCAGTTGGAGATTTGGAAAGATTAAAAATAGCTATAAATTACGGAGCAGATGCGGTATATTTTGGAGGGAAACATTATAGTTTAAGGGCTTCTGTTGGTTTGACTCTTGAAGAGATAAAAGAAGCAATAAAATATGTGAGGAAAAGTGGAAAAAAAGCATATATTACTATAAATATCTTTCCCCACAATGAGGATTTGGAAGGATTGCCTGAATACATTAAATCAGTTGTTGACCTTGGCATAGATGCTATTATTCTTTCTGACCCAGGGATTTTTTCTATTGTAAAAGAAGTAGCTCCTGAAGTAGATGTTCATATAAGTACGCAAGCAAATAATGTGAATTATAAAAGTGCTCTGTTTTGGCATAATTTAGGTGCAAAAAGAATAATTTTGGCAAGGGAACTATCTTTAAAAGAGATAAAAGAGATAAGAGAGAAGACACCAAAAACTTTAGAATTAGAGGCATTTGTCCACGGGGCTATGTGCATTTCTTACTCAGGAAGGTGCCTTTTAAGCAATTACCTTACAGGAAGAGATTCTAATAAAGGTGAATGTGCACAACCTTGCCGGTGGAAATATTATCTTGTAGAAGAAAAAAGGCCAGGAGAGTATATGCCCATTTTCGAAGATGAAAGGGGCACATATATTATGAATTCTAAAGACCTATGCATGATAGAGTACATTCCAGAACTTGTTGAGGCTGGAGTTACAAGTTTTAAAATTGAGGGAAGAAACAAAAGTGCCTACTATGTTGCTGTAGTGACACGGGCTTACAGAAAGGCGATTGACGATTACCTTGAAAAAGGAAAAGATTATGTTTTTGACAAAAAACTTCTTGAAGAGGTTTCTAAAGCAAGTCACAGAGGATTTACCACAGGGTTTTATTTTGGCAAACCAGGTCCTGATGCTCAAAATTATGAGTCTTCAAAATATATACGGACTCATGATTTTGTAGGAATTGTTAAAGATTATGACCCAAATACAGGAATTGCTGTTGTAGAGCAAAGAAATAGGATGTTTGTGGGAGATAAAATTGAGATTATGGGTCCTAAAGTAGAGTTTGAGCAGCAAATTGAAAAAATGTGGGATGAAGAAGGAAATGAGATTGAAGTAGCTCCCCATCCTCAAATGATAGTGAAAATTCCTGTAAAGTATCCTGTAGAAGAATTTTTTATACTGCGTCGAGAAATTAAAAATTAGGTTAAAACTTGCTCCTTTTGGGAATACTTTTTCCTGAAAGGAGCAAAGTTTTATGGAAAATAGAAATTATAGGATTGTTTTTTTGAGGGTAGTTTTGTCAATTTTAACGTTAACATTGATTTTTAGGCTTTTTTACATTCAGGTAATCAAAGGAGATTTTTATTCTCAAAAAGCAGTGGAACAAAAAATTAGAAGCTTTAAAATTTTGGAGAGAAGAGGAGAAATATACGACAGGAATATGATTCCTTTTACTGATAGAGAATATAAAGAATATATATTTGCGATACCTAAAATGTTAACTGACAAAGAAAAAGCCGCTAAGGTTATAAGTGAAATTGCCGCAGTAAACTGTGAGGATGTGTTAAAATCCTTAAAAAGTGCAAAAGATTATGTGGAATATGAAGTTAAATTTAACTCAAACAACAAATTACCTATAGGCATTTTTAAGTTAGCTTTGCCTCAAAGGTATTCGCAAAATTCTTTAGCAAGACATGTAATAGGGTATGTAGGAGAGAAAAAGATGGGTTTAGAAGATACTTTTAATGAAATTTTAAATAGCAAAAGGGAAGATAGCATTGCAGTGTTTACTGATGGGAATAATACTGATTATATAAAAGGGTTAGGAGTAAGGTTAAAAACTTCTGGAAAAGAAGTTTTGGGGGTAAAAACTACTCTTGATTATCACATACAAAAGGCAGTAGAAGATGCTCTTGACAAGAATATGGTAGATGGAGCAGCAGTGGTATTAGATATAAAAACAGGTGATATACTTGCAATGGCAAGTAGGCCTAATTTTGACCAAAATAATATTCAAGCTTATTTAAATAGCTCTAACGAAGAATTTATAAACAAAGCTGTCTCAATGTATCCACCTGGCTCTATTTTTAAAATTGTAATAGCTGCTGCAGCGTTAGAATATAATAAAGTGAATTTACAGGATACTTTTTATTGCAGTGGTAGTTATGATATAAATGGAATAGTATTTCACGATTACAAAGGAGAAAGTCATGGAGTAATAAACATGGTAAAAGGTTTTGCAGTTTCCTGCAATACTACTTTTATAAAGATTGGGCAAATAACAGGGGCCAAAAATATTTTGGAGATGGCGAGAAAATTTGGAATAGAAAGTGATGATGGTCTGCCAATACCTGAGCAAATAGGGAGATTGCCTAAATTGTCTGATACTTATGGAGCAGGTATTGGGAATTTGTCAATAGGGCAAGGAGATGTGCTGATGACGCCTCTTCAAGCAGCTGATATCGCAGCGACAATAGCTAATAACGGTGTTAGGAATGTTCCACGTTTAGTGACTGCAATAGTTGATGAAGAAGGGAAAGAAATTGAAAAATTGTCTCAGAAAAAGTCTTACAGGGTGATAAGCGAAAAAACAGCCAAAATTTTAAAAGGAATGATGAGAGAAGTGGTTATTGACCAAGAAGGAACAGGAAAAAGGGCTGAGACTACCTATGGCAGTGCTGGTAAAACAGGTTCTGCTGAAGTTAGCAAGGAGCTAAATATATATCATGCTTGGTTTACAGGTTTTGTTCCTTTTGATAAGCCTAAATATGCAATTTCGATTTTTGTAAAAAATGGAGATACTGGAGGAACTAAAGCTGCCCCTCTTTTTAAAGAAATAGCGGAGGAAATAATGAAATATTGATGTACGTGCACCATTTTAAATAAAACACATATAATAGATGTGTAATGTTGAAAAAAGGGGTGGCGGCAATGTGGGAAGTTGTTGTTGCAATTTTGGCATCAATTGTAAAGGAAATCTTAAATCTTGGTTACTTGACAAACACCAACTCTTTTCCCAATCCACTTACTCCAGAAGAGGAAAAAAAATATTTAGAAGCTTATAGAAACGGTGATGAGGAAGCGAGGAATATTTTAATAGAGAGGAACTTGAGATTGGTAGCCCATGTAGTAAAAAAATACAGTGGAACTGGTAAAGATATAGACGACTTGATATCTATTGGAACAATAGGGCTTATAAAAGCAATTTCTACTTTTGATTCTTCAAAAGGTACTCATCTTGCCACATACGCAGCAAGATGTATAGAAAATGAGATACTTATGTCTATAAGAGCAGAAAAAAAGATGAAAGGGGAGGTTTTTTTACAGGATCCTATTGGAGTAGATAAAGAAGGCAATGAGATATCTTTGATGGATGTACTTGGCACAGAGGAAGATGAAATATCAGAGCAAGTGGAGAAAAAACTTCAAATTAAAAAGTTGTACAGTAAAATGAACAGCGTTTTAAAAAATAGAGAACGGTTAATTATAGAAATGAGGTATGGTCTGTACAATGGGAAAGTGAGGACTCAAAGAGAAATAGCAAAGATGCTTGGTATATCTCGTTCCTATGTCTCAAGGATTGAAAAGAAGGCTTTAAATAAGCTTTTTAAAGAGCTTTCCATGTAAAACTGTTTGTATTGACAGTTTATTTTTTTTATTATATAATTTTAACAAAATGAGGTGAACATATGTATGAAAAGTTGATTCCTGATATGATAGTGGAAAATATTTATCAAATTGATTTGGATTTTTTAAAAGAAAAAGGAATTACTAGTCTTGTCTTAGATATTGACAACACATTGGTACCTCAAAAATCAAAATTTCCTGATAAACAAACTATCGAATGGTTGGAAAAAATGAAAGAAGAAGGATTTAAAATTTGCCTTATTTCAAATAACACTAAAAGGCGAGTGAATGAATTTAAAGAAAAAGTTGGTGTACCTGGAATAGCTTGGGCTATTAAACCGAGAAAAGGAGCTTTTAAAAAGGCTTTAAAGATTTTAGATGCTAAGCCTAATGAGACTGCTTTGATAGGAGACCAAATATTTACTGATATTTTTGGGGGAAAAAGAGCAGGCTTATATACTATTTTAGTAAAGCCTTTATCGAAAGAGGAATTAGGATGGACTAAGCTTATGAGAAGGGCGGAAAGACATGTACTTAAAAGGATTGAGGAATATGAAAATTAATGCAAATACTAAACTGTATGGTCTTATAGGCCATCCTGTAGAACATAGTTTATCACCTTTAATACATAACTATGCTTTTAATTCTTTAGATTTAAATTGTGTCTACACTGCTTTTGACGTTTTGCCAGAAAAACTTGAAGATGCAGTAAAAGGAGCCAAAGCTTTAGGAATAAAAGGATTTAATGTGACTGTGCCACATAAAGAGAAAATAATTAAATACCTAGATGTGGTCTCAGAAGAAGCATTAAAAATTGGCGCAGTCAATACTGTAGTCAATGAAGGAGGAATATTAAAAGGATATAATACGGATGTCTATGGCTTTATAGACTCATTAACAGAAGTAGGAGAAAAAATTGAAGGGAGGAAAGCTGTTGTTTTAGGAGCTGGTGGGGCTTCTAAGGCAGTTTGTGTTGCTCTTGCTCTAAAAGGGATAGATTCGATAATAATTGCCAATAGAAGTGTTGAAAGAGCAAAAGATTTGTCAGAATATATTAAAAGGGAATTTAAGATTCAGTGCGATTACTGTAGTATAAATGAAGTAGAAGAAATACCAGAAATAGACATGCTTGTTAATACTACAAGCATGGGAATGTATCCAAATGTGGAAGATTCACCTGTTAGCGAAAGAGTGGTTTCAAAAGCTAAATTTGTATATGACCTTATTTACAACCCTTTTGAAACTACTTTTTTAAAACATGCGAAAAAGAATGGAATAAAGTATTCTAATGGACTTTTTATGCTACTTAATCAAGCTAATTATTCTTTCAAGTTGTGGACAGGGGAATTTTTCGACAAAAATTTGGTATACATGTATTTAAAAGAAGGAATTACGCATAATTTGTAGAATATTTTATAAAGAGTAGATGAAGTGAGGCTATATGTGGGCACTTTATGCCTCACGGATACAGTGGTGCAACCGGCTTATGTCGGCTTTATTATTTTTGGAGGTATATTTTATGGCCAAAAAAAAGCTAGGAGAGCTTTTAGTTGAGGTAGGGCTTATAACAGAAGAACAACTAAAGCACGCAATAGAAGTTCAGAGCAAAACAGGAGAAAAGTTAGGAAAAGTTCTCATTAAATTGGGGTATGTTACAGAAAGCCAAATACTAGAGGCTTTAGAATTTCAATTAGGTATTCCACATGTAGATTTGCAAAAATACTATATTGACCCAGATGTGGCAAAATTAATTCCCGAAGCTGTTGCTAAAAGACATACTATTATTCCTATAAAAAAAGATGAAGATGGTATATTGGTAGCAATGGCAGACCCTCTGAATATTTTTGCACTAGATGATGTGAGAATCATTACGAAACAAAATGTAAAGCCTTTAATTGCTTCTGAAGGAAGTATCTTAAAAGCCATAGATAGAATTTACGGAAGAGAACAGGCAGAAAAAGCAGTACAGGATTTTAAAAAGGAGTTTCAAAGTGAAAGTCAAGAAGAGCTGCCAGATGAGATTCTTGAAGAAGTACAAAACGCGCCTGCTGTACGCTTTGTAAATTCTATAATTGAGCAGGCAATAAAAAATAGGGCTTCAGATATTCACATTGAACCTACTGAAAAAGACCTTAGAATTCGATTTAGGATAGATGGACAATTAACAGAAGCTATGAGGACTATAAAAAGTACCCATGCCCCTGTTGTGACAAGAGTAAAAATTATGGCTAATATGAACATCGCTGAAAGAAGACTTCCTCAAGATGGCAGATTTGATTTTACTACAGGTGGTAAAAATATTGACATAAGAGTTTCTTCGTTGCCCACTGTTTTTGGAGAGAAATTGGTATTGAGGCTTTTAGACAAGGAAAATTTTATAATGACAAAGGAGCAATTAGGTTTTGAAGAAGAGGATCTGGTGCTCTTTGATAAACTTATCAAAAGGCCTAATGGCATTGTGCTTTTGACTGGTCCTACAGGTAGTGGGAAAACCACCACTCTTTATGCAATGCTGAGAGAGCTTAACAAACCCAATGTTAATATAATAACTGTTGAGGACCCTGTTGAGTATTCCCTTGAGGGAATAAACCAGGTACAAGTTAATGAAAAGGCAGGCCTTACCTTTGCGACTGCTCTTAGGTCAATTTTGAGGCAAGACCCTGATATAATTATGATTGGAGAAATTAGAGATACTGAAACTGCTGAGATAGCTATTCGTTCTGCCATAACAGGGCACTTAGTCCTTTCCACTTTGCATACAAATGATGCGGCGGGAGCGGTGACTAGGCTTATAGATATGGGTATAGAGCCTTATCTTGTATCTTCTTCTGTAGTAGGGGTTATTGCTCAGAGATTGGCGAGAAAAATATGTGATAACTGTAGAATTTCTTATAAAGCTTCCAAAGGTGAAAAAGAGCTATTGGGAATTTCAGAAAATGAAGACATTACTTTATACAAGGGGAGAGGGTGCCCTGTTTGTAATAAAACAGGCTATAGGGGAAGAATTCCTATATATGAGATAATGACTGTTACTTCTGATATTAGAGAGCTTATAAATGCTAAGGTTTCCTCTGATGTTATTGGAGCTCAGGCTGTAAAAAATGGCATGAAAACTTTACGAGAAAGTGCTAAAAGACTTGTATTACAAGGAAAAACTACAATTGATGAAATGATAAGACTAACTTACGAGGAATGAGGGATATGGATACAAAGGAACTTTTAAAATTAGTAGTTGAAAGAAAAGCTTCAGACTTGCATATAACGGTTGGAGTACCTCCAGTTCTTAGAATTAATGGCTATTTAGAAAAATTAGAAGGGGAGCCTTTTACCCCTGGGCAGACTGAAGAAATAGTTAAGGATTTATTGACAAGTGAGCAATTGAAAAAGTTAGAACAAAATGGAGATATTGATTTGTCCTATTCAGTTACAGGAGTAGGAAGGTTTAGAATAAATGTATACAAACAAAGGGGAAGTTATAGCCTTGCAATAAGGTCTGTAGCTTTGAGAATACCTACAATAGAGGAATTGGGACTTCCTCCAATGCTTAAAGACTTAGCTTTAAAGGCAAGAGGGCTTATATTGGTAACAGGACCTACTGGCAGTGGTAAATCTACTACACTGGCTGCGATGGTGGATTGGATAAACTCTAAAAGGACTTGTCATATTCTCACATTGGAAGACCCTATAGAATATTTACATAAACACAACAAAAGCATAGTAAATCAAAGAGAGATTGGGCATGATGCGGCATCTTACGCTTCAGCTTTAAGGGCTGCTTTAAGGGAGGACCCGGATGTTATATTAGTGGGAGAGATGAGGGATTTAGAAACCATCCAAATTGCTATAACTGCTGCTGAGACAGGCCATCTTGTTTTGTCCACTCTTCACACAATAGGAGCCGTTAAGACGATCGATAGGATTATTGATGTTTTTCCTCCCCATCAGCAGCAGCAGATAAAAATTCAGCTTTCAAATGTTTTAGAGGGAATTATTTCTCAACAGCTTATACCTAAAAAGGACAACACCGGCAGAGTAGTTGCGACAGAAGTGATGATTGCTACTCCTGCTATAAGAAATCTCATAAGAGAAGGGAAGACTTTCCAGATACAGTCGGCAGTTCAAACAGGTAGCAAGTTTGGAATGATGACAATGGATATGTCTATTTTACATCTGTTAAAAAGAGGAGTTATTTCTTTGGAGGATGCATTGACCTATTGTGTGGACCAAGAGAATTTTTCTCGCATGATATAGAGGTGATTATATGCCGTTGTATGCATATAGGGCAAGGGATATGGGAGGAAATCTCGTTACAGGGACTTTGGAAGTTGATTCAAAGGCTCAGTGCATTGATGTTTTAAAGCAAAAAAATTATTATATAATTGACATCAAAGAAGAAGTTGTAAAACAGGACATATTAGATTTTGGCTCTTTTAAAAAGGTAAAGATAAAAGATATTGCTGTTTTTTGTAGACAATTTGCTACTTTAATAAATGCAGGTATACCCATCGTGACGGCTTTGGCCACTATTAAGGAGCAAGTGGAGAATAAAAGGCTAAAAAGAGCTATAAGCGAAGTTTATGAGGAAGTTCAAAAGGGAAGGACTTTGTCTGATGCAATGAAAAAATACGGAGATGTTTTTCCTATGCTTCTTTATAACATGGTGGAAGTAGGGGAAGTGAGTGGAACTCTTGATAAAGTAATGAATGAAATGGCGGACCACTATGAGAAGGAAAATGAATTAAATCAAAAAGTAAAGTCTGCTTTGACTTATCCTCTTATTGTATCTGTTGTAGCTGTATTAGTTGTTATTTTTCTTTTGACAAATGTTTTACCTATTTTTGTAGGTATGTTTAAAAATGCTGGAGTTCAGTTGCCTCTTCCCACTCGAATACTTATTGCTATAAGCAGTTCTATATCTCAATATTGGTACTTTTACACAGGAGTAATTTTCCTGATTTCTTATTCGATTTCGAGTTTTTTGAAGACACCTGAAGGAAGGCGCATTTATGACAGAATGCTTTTAAACATGCCAATCTTTGGCCCTCTAAACAAAAAGATTTTAATTTCCAGGTTTACAAGGACTTTAGGAACATTGATAAGTGCTGGTGTACCGCTTATGAAGGCAATGGAAGTAGTAGAAAAAGTTGTGGGTAATACAGTAGTAGCAGAAGGTCTTGGGAAAGCTCAAGAGGATATAAAAAAAGGCTTACCCCTTTCAGAACCTTTAAAAAGAATTGGCATTTTCCCGCTAATGGTAATTCAGATGATAAGTATTGGTGAAAGTTCAGGTTCATTGGACAGCATATTAAATAAAACTGCGGATTTTTATGACGGAGAAGTGGATACAGCCGTGTCACAAATGACAACTCTTCTAGAGCCATTAATAATTGTTATGCTGGCGACAGTGGTAGGATTTATAGTTATTTCAATTGTCATGCCGCTGTTCCAATTATACAATTTCATAGGCCAGTGATATTGGGAAAGGGGGTGAAAAAGGATGGAATGGTTTGTAAAAGCATTAAACAAGGATGAGAGAGGTTTTACACTAATTGAATTGATTGTTGTCATTGCAATTTTAGGGATACTGGCAGCCATTGCAGTGCCAAGAGTGACAACTTCATTGTCAAATGCTAAGACTAATGCTGATGAGGCAAATTTAAAAATTTTACAAAATGCAATAGAGAGGTATTATGTTGAGCATGACCAAACATACCCAACATCATTAAATGACCTTGTTCCTAACTATATTGACAAAGTACCAAAAACTCAGGATGGAAAAGATTTTAACTACAATTCTTCTACTGGCGAAGTTACTTTACCATAACTTCAGGGCACATTTTTGTGCCCTCCTTAATATTTTTTTAGGAGGTCATTATGGAGATACTACTTTACATACTGATATTTTTATTCGGCACAATTATAGGAAGTTTTTTAAATGTGGTCATACACAGAGTGCCAAGAAAAGAGTCAATAGTCTATCCTCCTTCTCATTGCCCTAAATGTGGACATGAATTAAAAACTATTGATTTAATACCTATATTGAGTTATATTCTACTTAAAGGAAGATGTAGGTATTGTGGAGAAAAGATTTCAGCAAGGTATCCTGTTGTTGAAGTATTGACTGGAATTGTGTTTTTGATAATTTACTATAAATTTGGTTTAGATTTTAAAGCTTTTTCTTACATGTTTTTAGCTTCTATATTGATTTCAATAAGTTTTATTGATATGGAACACAAAATAGTGCCAAATAAAATAATTATTGCAGGATTTGTAGGTGCTATAATCTTTCGATTGTTAATGTACAATTATGGATTTTTGGATTATGTGTTGGGTTTAGTCTTAGGTGGAGGAATTCTCCTTCTCATCTCTTTAATTTCAGGAGGAGAGATGGGAGGAGGAGACATAAAACTTATGGCGTTAATTGGATTTTTTATAGGATGGAAGCTTACAATTTTAGTGCTTTTCCTTTCTGTAATCATTGGAGCATTGGGAGGAGCTATATTAGTAGCTTTGAAAATTAAAGGGAGAAAAGATTACATTCCTTTTGCACCCCACATTTCCATTGCATGGTTTATTTCAATTTTGTATGGGTATGAGATTCTTAACTATTATATAAAATTCATAAGAGGTTAAGCTTATGAAAAGAGAGGAAGGATTAACTTTAATAGAGCTTGTAACGGTTTTGGCAATTTTTACAGTTATAGTTCTTATAGTTATTCCTTCGACTGACTTTTTTGATGCGACAAGGTCAAATGTAAGACTTACTCTTATAGCTCATGAAGTTGTGAAGGATTTAAGATATATTCAGCACAAAAGTATTTTCGAAAGAGAAAATTTATATTTTGAAATCAAACCCGATAAGACTGGTTATTACATAAATAGATATGAGGACGATAAAAATATTAAGACAAAGGATTTGCCTAAAGGAATTATAATAGAGAAAAATATACAAAAAGAAATAAGGTTTAATCAGATGGGGGTTCCATCTACTGGAGGTTGTACAATAACTTTAAAAAATAACAAAAAAGAAATTTATATAACTGTGCTTCCTGCTACAGGGCGTATTATGATAAAGGGGAATTATTAGGAGTGATTTTATGAAGATTTTAAAGGATAATAAAGGCATGACTTTAATAGAGGTACTTGTCTCAATAGCTATATTTGCAATAGTGGCAATACCTCTTTTGGGCATTTTTAGTCAATCTGCTATAACTTCTGCTAACTCTAAGATAAAGACAAAAGAAGCTACAATTGCACAGACAATTGCAGAAAACATAAAGGCGGGAATTGTAAAAGACAAGGCAGACCTTGCCAAAGTAGTAACTGACTTTGAAAAAGAAGGCTTTATAGCCTATGTAGAACAGCAAACCTCTACAGCGGAAGTTTCTCAGTATCAAATAAAAGTAGGAAAAATTGGTTCAAACACTCCTATGTATACCCTTTATGTTATGGCGCCTGCAACGGAAATTACTTCTTATGTTCCTGTAGAAATACCTTCTGAGGAAGACCCAAGTGGAGGCGGTAGCAGTAGTAATGATGCAATAAAGCATGTAGTGGACCTGATAACAATAGTGATAATTGCTACATGGACTGCTTTATTTTTAGTTTTTGTGGTAATCACATTGGGTTGGAATGAGGTTACCAAAACAAAAATTTTCACTATAGCAGACACTATTGTTAACATGATAAAACAGGGAGTTACTAGTTTAAAAGCAATAGGGACAAAAGCTTCAGAAATTACTGGCGTTAAGGTTCCATGGTGGTTAAAATGGTGGTGAGAAAAGAAGAAGGATTTACCCTCATCGAACTTATCGTAACATTGGCAATACTCGGAGTGGTAATAGGAGTTTACTCTTCTTTATATTATTCGGGCTTTAAATCCTTCATAAGCACTGAAAACAGTGTAGATGTAGAGCAAAATGTCAGGTTTGCTATGAATTATATCATATCTTTATTAGAAAAAGGCCCTTCTGAAGTCATTATTATTGATAATGGCCATGGCTTATTGATGAAAGATGTGAATAATCGTGATGAGATTACAATAAAGCTAGACAACAAAAAACATGCTTTGTATATTAATGACAATGTAGGTCACGAATTAGCTGTAAAGATTTACGGATTTAATATAATTCAAAAAAATGGCAACATGATAAATATTGAAATAATTGGACAAAGTGATGATAACGGCTCAAACAGATTTTCTCTTTCTACAGACGTTTTTTTAAGAAAGAGTGGTATAAATGTTCAATGAGAGAGGTTCTGCTTTAATTTTTACTTTAATGGTAATTTTGATTCTCACAGTTTTAGCTGTAGCAATTTTAGAAGTAACTGTTACCAATTACAAAATTTCTCATGCTTATGCAAACTCTATCTCAGCTACTTATGCAGCAGAAGCTGGCCTTGAACGAGTAAAAAATGAATTTAACATAGCTTTGTTAGATGCTTATCAAGGAAAAGGTAAAGGAAAAGGGAAAGGTGAATTTTGGATAAATGTAGTTGAAAATAAAAATACAACTAAAATTCAGTATAAACAAGATGCCAAAAATTTATTAAAGGAGTCATTTGGACTTGACATCCCAGTAGGGGAGTGGATTTCACTGGGTGATTCAGGACAAGAGTATAAAATTGACAGTATAGAAATGGTTCCTCCTTCAATTAAAGCTTTTGAAAATGAAGGAACTCAAGTTTTAAACTATAAAGTACGTGCATGGACGGAAGGTAGGATGAACAAAATCGTACGTTACGGTTATGCGGAGATTACATTTAATATTAATGTAAATATTACGAAGATGGGTTCTGATAAGAGTGCGAATTATAAGGTGATTCTTAGTGGTAATGCATCACAGTCTCCACCTATAGTAGATAAGTGGATAATTGATTCAATTCCACAAACACAATAAAAATAAGGAGAGGGTTTTTATGCATCTTAAAAATTACATGGAAGACGCTGTTGACCAAATGATGGATAAGGTTTTGAAAGATTTAGACGTTTGTAAATGCGACAGGTGTAGAATGGACATAAAAGCTTTAGCACTTAACAATTTACCTCCAAAATATGTTGTATCAGAAGAAGGAGAACTATATGTAAAGACAAATGAGTTAGCCAGGCAATTTGAGGTAGACATAATAAAAGCTATAACAATGGCTGCTATTAAAGTGAATAACAATAAGCGCCATTAGGAGGTAAAAAATGCTTGGAATTGAAATAGGGAATTTTAATACAAAATTATTAGTTGGAGAAAAAAAGAATAAATTCTTTGGTAAAAGGTTAATGATAAATACGCCTTCTAATGTGATAACTAATGGTAAAATTATTGATATAAATTCATTGGCAGATGTAATTAATGAGACTTTGAAAAGGAACAATATCAAAGAAAAACAAGTGTGTTTTACTATTTCCAGCTCAAATAATATAATAAGGGATTTAGAATTGCCACTAATGAAAGAAGAGGAAGTCGAAAAGGCCTTATACTATGAGATTGAGCAATACATCCCTGATTATGAAAATTATGTAATAGATTATAGATATTTACCTAATATTGCGGAGAAAGATAAAATGATTAGAGTACTGATTGCCTCTTCTCCTAAGGATATAATAGAAAAATATGTTAAATTAGCAGAGATGTTAAAATTAAAATTAGAAGCCATTGATATTTATAGCAATTCAATTTATAAAGCTTGTAAAAAGGTGAATTTAGCTGAAGGAATAGTGTCAGTTGTAGATATAGGGGCAGTTGTTACCAATGTGACGGTGATTGATAACGGAAATTACATTTTTAGTAGGAGCATAGAGTTTGGTGGAAATAAAATTACACAAATAATTGCGAATGCCTTTAATATAGATTTTCAAGCAGCAGAAGAATATAAAAGGGCAAAAAAATTTATTGGAGAAGAAAACTATAAGGATATAGAAGATACTATACTTTTATCCTTTTCGGAAGTGTTTCAACAGCTAAGCAGAATATTTGATTTTTATTATGCCACATATCATAAAAATATACAAAAAATTATCATGTTAGGTGGTACTTCTAAACTTTTAGGATTGAGAGAATACGTGGAAGATTATTTTAGGATACCTACTTTTGTGATAGAAACAGAAGATTATTTATACTTTTTACCTGTTTATGGATGCCTTTTAAGGGGGGAATAGGTTGAAGGATATAAACCTCATACCAGCTGAACTAAAGGAACAAAAAATGCGAAGAAAAAAACAAATATCCCGTCTTTTTTTTGTGTTTGTTTTAACCACCGTTATTTTTGCCTTAATAGCTTTTCCACTGGTATATATCAATAAATTGTATCAAGACTTAAAATACGCAGATAATGAATTAGGTAAATTTAAAGACATTTCTCAGTTGCAGCAAAATGTAAAAGATTTATCCGCTTATATAGAAAAGAAGAAAAGCTTAATAGAAAAATTGAAAAAGCAAAAAGTGGATGCAGTAGGTATATTGCAAAATTTAGCCTCAAATATACCTGAAAAAGTATCTATTGATTCTTTGAAATATGAGAAAAATATTTTGGAAATAGATGGACAAGCACTTTCAGAATCTGATATAGCAGCTTTTATGCTTAACCTAAGAAGTATAAGTTATGTAGAAGATGTGAAAGTGATATCGGTGGATTTGACAGATAAAGGCCTTCTAAAATATGTTTTACAAGTAAAAATCAAGGTGGTATCATAGATGAAGCTTACAAGAAGAGAAAGAGTATTAATTTACTTTGCTGTCATACTCGGATTTTTTGCACTTTATTATCAATATTATTTAACTCCCAAAATTTTAGAAATACGAAATTTATCTATTGAATTAAAAAATAAAAGACAAATTTTAGAACAAGTAACTGCTTTAAACAATAAAAATTTAAGAGAAGGTTTAGACAAGCAACAAACTCAACTAAAGGAATTAAGCATGATTTTACCAGAAGAAAGGGATATAGAAATTTTTCTTTTTAATTTACAACAAATGGTCAATGATACAGGTGTAAAGACAAAAAGCTTAACTTTTGAAAACCAAGATCAAAGTCAAAAAGAAACTAGTAATGTGAAAAAAGAAGATTTTGTGACAATACCCGTAAATATTACTGTTTCAGGTAATTACGATGAGATTATAGCTTTTCTAAATGAAATACAAAATTCTAAGAGACTTTGTAACATTCAAAGTTTCTCTATTGAAAAAGACCAAAATCAGCACAACCTTCTTTTGACTCTACAGATCTTTATTTATTCAATGAAAGACAGTAGTGGTACTTCAATACCGACAGATTTTTTAAAAGGTAAAAGTGACCCTTTCAAGTCTCTGTATGATGATACCAGAAGTGAACAATCAAATAATGTAGAACAGCCTTCTGCTTCTCAATCTCCTCAAAACATAGATGTGAATAAGGTAATAACTGATACTATAGAAAAAGTTTTAAAAGAGAAAATACCTTCATTGCCTTAGGGAGGAAATATTCATGAAAAACATCGTTTTAACGGGTTTTATGGCTACCGGGAAAACTACTGTTGGCAAAAAAGTAGCTACCACTATGTCCTTCGGTTTTATAGATACTGATAAAATGATTGAAAAAATGGCAAATATGACTGTTTCAGATATTTTTGAAAAATATGGAGAAGACTATTTTAGGAGATTGGAAAAAGCAGCGGTTATAAAAGCAGCTCGATTAAAAAATTTTGTGATTGCTACAGGAGGGGGTGTTGTATTAAATCCTTCAAATATTGTACAATTAAGAAAAAATGGAGTTGTAATTTGCTTTACAGCGAGGCCAGAAATTATATTGAGGAATATAGGAAAGAATAAAGACAGGCCTCTTCTTATGGTGGATAATCCAGAAGAAAAAATAAGACAGCTTCTAAGAGAAAGAGAGCCTTTTTATAGGTTTGCTGACTACACTATTGATGTATCCGATATGACAATAGATGAAGTAGCAGAGGAAGTTATAAAGGCTTACATTAGACTTAAGAAAGGATGAGGGGATTGACGATAAAATTTGGACCTTCTGGGAATTCCGACAGTTTTTACAAAGAAGGGCATAAGTCTTCTCTAGAGATGCCTGAATGGCTTTATAACATGGGGCTTGATGCGTATGAATATTCTTTTTCAAGGGGAATAAAAATTAGCGAAAAGATGGCGAAAGAGGTTAAGGAAAACGCACAAAAATTCAACATAACTATTACTGTTCATGCTCCTTATTACATAAACTTAGCTACTACTGATAAAACCAAAATGGAGAATTCTAAAAGATACTTAATAGATAGTTTAATTGCGGGAAAATGGATGGGGGCAAAAAGGGTAACTTTTCATCCTGGCTCTGCGACTGAAGGGACGAGAAAAGAGGCTTTAGAGAGAGCAAAAAAAGTTTTAAATGAAATTTTAAAAGAGATGGAGGACAAAGGACTTACTGACGTAACCATATGTCCAGAGACAATGGGAAAGAAAAACCAATTGGGTACTTTAGAAGAAGTATTGGAGCTGTGCAATGTGGATAAGAGAATTATTCCTACTATAGACTTTGCCCATTTACATGCAAGAGATAATGGAAGGTTTAAGTCTATAGAAGATTATGCAGAGGTTTTGGATATTATTGAAAGGTATTTGGGAAAAGAAAGGGCGAAAAAGATACACGTCCATTTTAGCAGAATTGAATACACAGATCAGGGAGAAAAAAGGCATTGGACGTTAAATGACACTCAATACGGGCCAGAATTTGAGCCTTTGGCACAGCTTTTCTATGAAAGAAAGATGGAGCCTATTGTCATATGTGAATCAAGGGGAACTATGGCAGAAGATGCTTTAAAACTAAAAGAGATATATCTTAATGTTGCAAAAAGGATGTCGAAAGTATGAGAATTGTAGTAAAAGTTGGTACAAGCACTTTGACATATGAAAATGGTAAATTGAACTTAGAAATAATGGAGAAGTTAGTAAGGCAAATTGCTAATTTATTAAACAGAGGAGAGGAAGTAGTATTAGTAACCTCTGGGGCAATTGGAGCTGGAATGGGAAAATTAAATTTAAAGGAAAAACCTAAAACCATTCCAGAAAAGCAATCCCTAGCGGCTATAGGGCAAGGGCTTTTAATTGAGATTTATGAAAAGTTTTTTAATGAATATGGCAAAATTACTGCGCAAGTTCTTTTGACTAAGGAAGATTTTAGCGATAGAAGAAGGTATTTAAATGTCAGTTATACCTTGTCAAACCTGCTCAAATGGGGCGTTGTGCCAATAATAAATGAGAATGATACAGTAACTGTTGATGAAATTAAAATTGGAGACAATGACACTTTAGCGGCGCTGCTTGCTAGTTTAGTTGAGGCTGACCTTTTGATAATTTTGACTGACATTGATGGACTTTATAATAAAGACCCTCGAATTTATAAAGAGGCAAAAATTATAGAAATCGTAGAAGAGTTTTCAGATGAATTGTTTAAAATTGCGGGTAGTGCTGGGACAAAAAGAGGAACTGGGGGAATGTATACAAAGATTCAGGCAGCAAAGATATGTTGGAATTCAGGAGTTAAGATGATTATAGCGAATGGGAAAATTGACAATGTATTAAATAGGATAGCAAATGGCGAAAAAAATTGGCACTACATTTTTGCCTATGAAAAACCCGATAAATAGCAGGAAAATTTGGATTGCTTTTAATGCGAAAGTGAACGGATTTCTTTTTATTGATGAAGGAGCAGCGAAAGCTATTATAAAGCATGGGAAAAGTCTATTACCAAGTGGAGTTGTAAAAACTGAAGGGGATTATGATGTAGGAGACTGTGTTGCAGTGGTTGACCATCAAGAAAAAGAGATTGCCAGAGGACTTATTAATTATTCTTCAGAAGAAGTTGAAAAGATAAAAGGTTGTAAAACTCATGAAATAGAAAAGGTATTAGGTTATAAATATTATGATGAAGTAATCCATAGGAACAATCTTGTAATACTTGAAAGAGGTGAGAAGTATGGAAATTGAAGTAAAGGCGAAACAGGCAAAAGCTGCGGCAAGAAGAATGGCTGTGTTGGATGAAAATACAAAGAATTTAGCTTTGAATCACATGGCAGATGCTTTAATAAAAGATATTGGAAAAATACTTGAGGCTAATAAAAAGGATGTTGTGGAGGCTGAAAAAAGGAATATAAAAGCTTCTCTCATAGATAGACTAAAACTTGATGAAAAAAGAGTCGAAGCTATGGCAAAAGGATTAAGAGAGATTTCTGCTCTTCCTGACCCTGTAGGAAGTATAGAAAAGATGTGGAAGAGGCCAAATGGACTTCAAATTGGCAAAATGAGAGTGCCAATTGGAGTAATAGGTATAATTTATGAATCTCGCCCGAATGTGACAGCTGATGCGGCAGGCCTATGTTTAAAGTCGGGGAATGCGGTGATTTTAAGGGGAGGAAGTGATGCGATCAATTCCAATATAGCAATTTCTTCTATTCTTGCTGAAGCTGCCTATGAGGCTGGTATTCCTGAAGGGGCAATACAGCTTATAGAAAATACCGATAGAGAAGAAGTAAACCGTATGATGAAGTTAAATGGTCTAATTGACCTCATTATTCCTCGAGGGGGAGCAAGTCTTATAAAAAATGTTATTGAAAATTCTACAGTGCCTGTAATAGAGACAGGAGTAGGCAATTGCCATATTTTTGTAGATGAGACTGCCAAGTTTAATATGGCAAAAGACATCATTGTGAATGCAAAAGTACAAAGACCAGGGGTATGTAATGCAGTAGAGACAGTTTTGGTTCACAAATCTATTGCAAAAGAATTTTTGCCTTTAATGGTAGAAGAATTGACTTCTTTGGGAGTAGAAATAAGAGGGTGTCAAATTACAAAAGAAATATGTCCTCAAGTTAAAGATGCTACAGATAAGGATTGGGAAACGGAATATTTAGACCTTATACTGGCTGTAAAAGTTGTAAATGACATAGAAGAAGCCTTAGACCATATTTCGAAGTATTCAACTGGCCATTCTGAAAGCATTATTACAGAAAATTATGAAAATGCCATGATGTTTTTAAAATCAGTAGATTCGGCTGCTGTATATGTAAATGCTTCTACTCGCTTTACAGATGGAGGAGAATTTGGTTTTGGGGCAGAGATAGGAATAAGTACACAAAAAATGCATGCGAGAGGGCCAATGGGACTTAAAGAACTTACCACCTACAAATATGTAATTTTAGGTAGTGGACAAATAAGGAAATAAGGTGTATTATAGTAAAGTGAGGTGAGATTATGAAAAGAGTTTTGATAATTCATGGCCCTAATGTAAATCTGACAGGTAAAAGAGAAAAAGAGGTATATGGAGATATAAATTACGAAGAAATAAATAATCTGATAAAAAGAGAGGCTGCAAAATTAGATATAGCTGTCAAGATTCAGCAATCTAATAGTGAAGGAGAAATAATTAACCTTATCCATTCTGCAGAAAACAATTTCGATGCTATAATTATAAATCCGGCAGCTTACACTCATTACAGTTTAGCTATTATGGATGCTATTGCAGCTGTGTCAGTTCCAGTAATAGAAGTTCATATTTCAAATATTTTTGGAAGGGAGGATTACAGAAAGACCTCTGTTACTGCATCTAAGTGTAAAGGTGTGATAACGGGGTTTGGACCTTATAGTTATGTCCTTGCCCTCAATGCAGTTAAGTTTTTAGAGGATTCAATTGGGGGGTAAAATCATGAATAAAAGGTTACAAAATTTGAGAGAATTGATGAAAGAAAAAGACATAGAAGCGTTTGTTATTTATAAATTTGTCAATGTTACATATATTACTGGCTTTACTGGAGATGACAGCGTAGCTCTTGTGACCCACAATAAAGCTATTTTTATTACAGATGGAAGATATACTGAGCAAGCACAAAAAGAAGTTAAAGATTTTGAAGTTATCGAGCACAAAACTGGCATAAAAGAAGTTTTAAAAGAATACATTAAAACATTGGAGATAAAGAAACTAGCCTTTGAAGAAAATATTTCTTATGGACAGTATAGGGAATTAAAAGAGCTCTTAGAGATTGAGCTAATACCACAGGCTAATTTGGTAGAGACTTTGAGAATGGTAAAAGATGAGGAAGAAATAGAAAACATAAAAAAAGCACAAAATATTACTGATAGGGCTTTTGAGCATCTGTTAAAATTCATTAAAGTAGGAATGACAGAAAAAGAAGTAGCATTAGAATTAGAGTATTTTATGAAGAAACAAGGGGCAGAAGACCTATCTTTTGATACGATTGTAGCATCAGGTAAAAGGTCTTCTCTTCCTCATGGAAAAGCTTCTGAAAAAGTGATAGAAAAAGGTGATTTTGTCACAATAGATTTTGGATGTAAAGTAGGTGGCTATTGTTCTGATATGACAAGAACAATAGTGATGGGGAAAGCCAGTGAAAAGCAAAAAGAGATATATAACATAGTTTTAGAAGCCCAGCAAAAAGCGATAGATAATATAAGAGCAGGTATCACTTCTAAAGAGGCGGATTTGTTAGCAAGGTCTGTTATTGAAGAAAAAGGTTATGGACAGTATTTTAGTCACTCTTTAGGACATGGAGTAGGACTTGAAGTTCATGAGGCGCCGAGCTTGTCTTTCAAAAAAGAAGAAATTTTAAAAGAAGGGGCAATTGTTACAGTAGAACCAGGTATATATATTCCCGATTTTGGTGGCGTAAGAATCGAAGATATGGTATTATTAAAAGAAGATGGTGTTATAAATTTAACTAAATCACCGAAATATTTAATTGAATTAAACTAAAGCGATGGAGGGATTTTTTTGATAGCAGCGGGTGATTTCAGAAAAGGAGTAACTATTGAGGTTGACGGACAGGTTTTTACAGTTGTGGATTTTATGCATGTTAAACCAGGAAAAGGTGCAGCTTTCGTGAGGACAAAACTTAAAAATGTCATGACAGGAGCTGTAATAGAGAAAACTTTCAGCCCAACAGAAAAGTTTGAAGAAGCAGTTATAGAAAGAAGAGAAATGCAGTATTTGTACAATGATGGAGAACTTTATTATTTTATGGACACAGAAACTTATGAGCAAATTCCTTTAAATTATGATAAAGTTGAGGACGCAATTAAATACATAAAAGAAAATATGATTGTTACAGTAAAGTTCTATAAAGGCGAAGCCTTTTCCGTTGAGCCCCCTACTTTTGTTGAACTGGAAGTTGTAGAAACGGAGCCTGGATTTAGAGGAGATACTGCAACAGGGGGTTCTAAGCCGGCAACTGTAGAAACTGGTGCTGTCATCCAAGTCCCATTGTTTATAAACGTTGGAGACAAAATAAGAATTGACACTCGAACCGGAGAATATTTAGAGAGGGTATAAACGCAGCAATTTGTCAAATACTATTTTGTAAAGGAGGGTATGTGGAATATGGAATACTTAAATGAAAGGGTTTCCTACTTAAGAGGGTTAGCAGACGGCTTAGGGATAGATGACAGCACAAAAGAAGGTAAAATAATTTTGGCAATTTTAGATACTTTAGAGGATTTTGCAGATGCTATAAATGAGCTGGAAGCTTCCCATTCCGAATTAGATGATTATGTGGGAGAAATAGATGAAGACCTTTCTGAAATTGAAAACCACATATATGGCGATGAGGACTATGAGGATGAGGATGACGACTATGACTATGATTATGACGATGATGAGGAATATGAGGATGAAGACGAGGATTATGAAGAGTATGTAGAGGTAGAATGTCCTAATTGCCATATGTTGATGAGTGTGGAAGAAGAGCTTCTAGAAGATGAAGATGCTGAGTTGGTATGTCCTCATTGCAATGAAACCCTAAAAGTAAAAATTTGAAAATTGTAGATGATGATGAAGATTAATAAAAAAAATGCCCACTAACTAAAAGTTAGTGGGCATTTTTTTATTCATAAATATTTAGCCTTATAAATATAATTTTACAAGGGGAGGGACAGGTATATGAACACAAGAAAAAATTTTGAGGAAGTACTTTATGCTCTTCCTCCGTCAGTAAGAGAGGTAATTATAAAAATTCCTGATGACCTGTTGCAAGAAGTAGAAGAAATACGTCTTAGAGTAAATAGACCTCTCACAGTTTATTTAAAAAATGAAGAAAAGTTTGTGTCAAAAGAAGGGACTATTTCTTTTTCACCTTCTTTGGCCTATATTGTTACTTCTGAAGATTGTGAAAAAAGCTCTTCAATTAATATCTAAATCTTCTCTTTATGCTTTTGAAGAAGAAATAAGAAATGGATATATTACTTTAAAAGGTGGTTACAGAGTAGGTATAGTTGGAAAATGTGTGTTAGAAAATGGTTATATAAAGACTTTAAAGAATATTTCTGGATACAATTATCGAATATCAAAAGAGATAATAGGAGTGGCAGAGGAAATATTAAAATATTTAATTACTCCTTCTAAAAACGTATATAACATTTTAATAATATCACCTCCTCAATGTGGCAAAACAACTCTCTTAAGAGATATTACAAGATGGATAAGTAATGGAATAGATTTTTTGGGATTTAAAGGTAAAAAAGTAGGCGCAGTAGATGAGAGGTCAGAAATTGCCGGCTGTTACAATGGTATACCTCAAATGGATGTGGGAATTAGGACTGATGTGTTAGATGGATGTCCTAAGGCTTATGGCATGATAATGCTTATAAGGTCTATGTCTCCAGAAGTAGTAGTGACAGATGAGATAGGTAAAAAGAGGATATAGAAGCGATTCATGAAGTGCTGAATACTGGTGTTAAGATTATAACTACAGTTCATGCAAATGACATTGAAGACCTTATGAAAAAACCTGTTTTAAAAGACGTTATTTCTTTAAGATGTTTTGAACGTTATGTAATTTTAAGCAATCGTTTAGGGGCAGGTACAGTAGAAAAAATATTAGATGAGAATTTTAATACTTTGTTTAAAGGGCCCTATAGGAGAGGAAGGACTGAAAAATGAAATTACTTGGAATAGTTTTAGTTATTTTTTCTACCAGTAGTTTAGGGTATTTGTTTGCTTTGAAATATAAAATGAGGCGTTGGATACTTAAAAGCATGATATCTTCATTAAATCTTTTTAAAATAGAAATCACATATTCAAAAGCTCCTTTAGGAGAAATACTCATGGCAATTTCTCGCTCTTCAGATAAAAGTATAAAATTTGTTTTTTCTAAGACAGGAATGATATTATCACAAAATGAGGGTTATACTGCAGGAGAAGCTTGGGAGATAGCTTTAAATGAATGGGACAATGGCTATCTTAAAAAAGAAGATGTAGAAATTTTGAGGTCTTTTGGGTATGGACTTGGCAATTCTGACGTATACAATCAAGAAAAAATTTTGATTTAGCCATTGAGCTTTTAAAAAGGCAACTTAGTAACGCAGAAGAAGAGAGTAAAAAGAACGAAAAGCTGTACAAAAATATTGGAGTTTTGGCAGGACTGGCGATAATCATATTGTTTTTATAGAGGAGGATTATAATGAACATAGATATAATTTTTAAAATTGCGGCAATTGGCATTCTGGTAACAGTATTAAATCAAGTATTAATCCGTTCAGGGCGAGAAGAACAAGCAATGATGGTGACACTGGCAGGAATAGTAGTGGTTTTGATGATGGTGATATATATGATAAACAATTTGTTTAATGCAGTAAAAACAATATTTCAACTTTATTAGGTGATAGAATGGAAATATTTCAAATTGTTATTTTAGGAATAGTGGTTTTGATTATTTTGACAGTTCTAAGAGAAACAAATCCTGAAATGGCAATAATTTTAAGTTTGGTAGCCGGAGTCATCATCTTTATGATGATTCTTCCAAAACTCAGCGCAATTGTAGAAGTATTGAATACTCTTGCTAGAAAAAGTGGACTTGACAATATTTATTTTATGACAACTTTAAAAATCATTGGTATAGCTTATATAACAGAATTTGGAGTTCAGCTATGTCTCGACGCAAATGAGAAAAATTTGGCTTCTAAAATAGAGATAGCAGGAAAGATAATCATAATTTTTTTATCAATACCTATAATTGTTGCATTGATGGAAACAATTCTTTCAATAATGCCGTGAGGTGTAAAAGATTGAAAAAGGTACTTTTTGTAATTTTAATGATTATGATTTTATTAACAACTGCCAGAGCGGATACGGGACAACAAGATATAGAAAGCCAATTGAAAGGTATTGACACTTATCAGATTGACCGCTTTGTAAAAGAAGCTAATCAAAAAAATGGCAATATACTTCCCTATGTTGATATAAAGACTTATATACAAGATGTGATATCAGGAAAACAACCTTTTAATATAAAGGAACTCTTTGAAAATTTATTAAAATTGTTTTTCAAAGAATTATATTCTTCTGTAAGACTTTTAACACAACTTTTAATTTTGGCTGTAATTGGCGGCATATTAATGAATTTGCACAGTTCCTTTGAAAATGAAAATATAAGTGAGATTGCTTTTTTAGCGGTCTATATGGTTTTTATAGTAATAGCGGTTAAAAGCTTTACAGAAGCTTTAGGAATTGGCAAAGAGGCAATTGACAGTATGATTGATTTTATGCAATCGATGCTGCCTGTACTTATAACTTTACTTGTTTCAGTAGGTGCTTTTACCTCTGCAGCGTTTTTTCACCCTGTTGTCATTGTGACAGTTGAGTTTATAGCCCATCTGATGAGGGATTTTGTGTTGCCTATTATTTTGCTCATGACAGCTGTAAAAATTGTAGGAAATATTTCTGAAAAGTTTAGCTTGAATAAAATGGGGGATTTTTTTAAGACTTTGTCTACAGCTTCTATTTCAATTTTATTGAGTATTTTTTTAGGAGTAGTAACTATACAAGGTTTATCTTCTTCAATGGCAGATGGTGTCATATCGAGAACGGCGAAGTATACAGTTGGTGCTTTTTTGCCAGTAGTAGGAGGGCTTTTATCTGATAGTGTCGATGCAGTTATAGGGGCATCATTATTGATAAAAGGAGCAGTAGGCACTTATGGGCTTATAGCAATTGTGATAATTTCTGCAGTACCTTTAATAAAGCTTTTTTCTCTCATAATCATTTATCGCTTTGCAGCAGCAGTGATTGAACCAATCTCCGATAAAAGGATAGTAAATTGCCTTTCAGATGTGGCAACTTCTTTAACTTATGTTTTTGGGGTATTGGCTTCTGTTACTGTGATGATGTTCTTTACAATAACAGCTATTGTAGGAACAGCTAATATTACCACTATGCTGAGGTAGGTGAAACAATGGAGTTTTTAAAAGACTGGATAACACAGATAATTTATATTGCAATCCTTTTGATAGTTTTAGAACTTTTAGTTCCTTCCTCCAGTTTAAAAAAATATGCTAAAGTTGCGATAGGGTTTGTAATCATGATTACTATCTTAAATCCTTTGATAAATTTTTTAAAAGGAAGAGCAAATATAGAAGCCTACGTATTTAAAAATGATTACTTTTTAAAAAACATAAATATTGAGCAAATCTCAAAAGAAGCAGAAAAGCAGAGGGATAATCTAATTGTGGCAGAATATAAAAAAAGGCTGATTGAACAGATTAAGGAAAAGCTTTTAAATCTGTATGAAATTGAGGGAGTGGAAGTAGAGGTTTCTTTTGTAGAAGACTTAAATGACAAAGAATTTGGGAAAATCAAAGAAATAACCTTATCTTTTAGAAATGCGAGAAGGGTTTCTCAAAATTCAGAAAAAATAGCAAAACCGACAGAAGATAAAAAATTTAACTATGAAGAGATTAAAAAAACAATAAGTGCATTCTATAATGTACCATTAAAGAATATATCTATAAATGAGGAATAAATTGAAAGGAGGTACTTGAGTGGATTTTGATAAACTTAAAGATAAGCTTTTAAAAGATAATAAAAAGTTGGTTGAGAATTTGACTGTTATCTTTTTAATAGGTTTAATTTTGTTAATAGGTGCGAGTGCTCTTTCAAAACCTCGCCCTTCAAATAACAACGATAACAAAGAATTGGTATTAGCTCAAAAAGAAAGTAGTAGTGAAGATTATGCTCAAAAATTAGAAAAGGATTTAAAAAATATATTGTCAAAAATTGAAGGGGTGGGAAATGTTGAGGTCCTCATAACACTAAATTCAGATGAAGAGGTAGTAGCGGCAATGGATGTAGTAGAATCCAGTACTACTACAAATGAAAAAGATAGTAGTGGAGGAATACGAGAAACCATTCAAACAGAATCAAACAACAGAGTAGTTACCTCTCAAGATACCTCTGGGCAAAATGCTCCTATTGTATTAAAAAGAATAATGCCAGAAATAAGGGGAGTGATTGTAGTTGCTGATGGAGCAAAAGATCCAAGATTAAGATACGAACTTTCTTCGGCAGTTCAAACTGCTTTAGGGATTCCTGCCTATAAAGTAAAGGTAATATCTTCAAAATAAGAGTGGGGAGGAGTTTTTATGGTCTATATGAGAAAAAAGCTTATAGCGATTATATCCCTTGTCTTGCTAATTGCTATTGCTTTTGTTTTAAACTATGGGTATACCAATAAAAAAGAAGAAGCTGCTAAAAATGAGTACAGTCAGAATTCGCAAGTTATTCAAACAAGTACTTCTTCTGCAAAAGAAACTAGTACAGAAAAAGATAAACTTTTCACTGGAATATTTACTACTTATAGAGAAGAAAGAGAAATAAATAGGAGTAGAAGTATTGATGCTTTAAAAGAAATAGTAGAAAATAAAAATACCAGTGAAGCGACAAGAGACGAAGCTCAAAGGCAAATAATAAAACTTACAGAAATAACAAATCAAGAGATGATAATAGAAAATTTGATAAAAGCTAAGGGGTTTCAAGATGCAGTTGTGATGATAGATAATGGCATAGTAAATGTAATTGTACAGGCAGATAAACTGTCAGAAGAGGAAGTGGCACAAATTGTAGAAATTGTCTCAAGGCAGACAGGAGTCTCATTAGATAATATAAAAATTATGACGAGACTGGAATAAGAAAACTTAATTGTTTTTGTAACTACAATTATGATATAATTTATTTGACAAATATTTATTTTCTCTAAAAATTTTTGCTTTTTAAGGGGGTGAAATTTATGGAAGAAAATGTAAATGCAAATGAAAATCAAGAGTTAGGAACTATTAAAATCTCTGAAGAAGTAGTTAGTGTAATTGCAGGCTTGGCGGCAACGGAAGTACCTGGAGTGGCTGGAATGAGCGGGGGAGTCGTAAACGGACTTTCTGAAATGTTAGGAAGAAAGAATCTAGGTAAAGGTGTAAAAGTAGAGGTGGGAGAAAAAGAAGTATCAATAGATTTGTACTTAATTGTAGATTATGGTGTTAGAATTCCTGAAGTAGCTTGGAATGTACAAGAAAATGTTAAAAATGCTGTGGAAAATATGACAGGATTAAAAGTTGTTGAAGTCAATATTCACGTTCAAGGGGTAAATATGGATAAGGAAAATAAAAAACAACAGCAAGTTAAAGAAGAGGAAAATTAAAATATCTACTTAAACTAACCCTCTGCTAGACAGAGGGTTAGTTTAAGTAGAGTTATGGTACAATATATGTAAGAAGTAAAATTCAAGGAGTTGGGACAATGAACAGAACAGAAGCCAGGGAATGGATTGTAAAAATGCTTTATCAATACGACGTTTCAAGGCTACCTATAAGCAAAATATTTGAGAATTTTTATAAGGAAAACGACCCAGGCGAGCAAAAAGAGTACATAGAAAATACCGTAATAGGGGCTATTGAACATTTAGAGGAAATTGATAAGGAAATAGAAAGATACTCTCAAAATTGGGCTCTTAACCGCATGCCAAAAATAGATTTGGCTATTTTAAGGTGCAGCATTTATGAGATGCAATACGGGAATATTCCTGTAAATATTTCTATAAACGAAGCAGTAGAAATAGCTAAAAAATACAGTACAGAAGATTCTCATGTGTTTATAAACGGTTTGTTGGGAGCGTTTGTAAGGGATAAAGGATTGGAGGAAGGTAAATCAAATGATAATTGATGGTAAGGAGATTTCTAAAAAGATAAGAGAAGAGGTAAAAAGAGAGATAAGGGAGTTTGGTTACAAGCCCAGATTAGCGATTTTGATGGCTGGAAATGATGAGTCTTCAAAAGTTTATGCAAACTCTAAAGTTAAAGCTTGTGAAAATGTGGGGATTGAAGCTGAAATCTATTATTTTTCAGAAAGTGAAGAGTCGAAGTTTTTTGACACCTTAAAGTTTTTAAATGAAGATAAAAATACCCACGGCATAATGATAGAAATGCCTCTTCCTAAAAACTTTAATGCTGAATTGGTATACGATACGCTAAATCCTTATAAAGACGTTGATTGCATATCTAATTATAATATGGGAAGGCTTTTTGCTGGAAAACCTCTTTTTGTTCCTTGTACTCCCAAAGCAATTTTACATATTCTAGAAAGTATTGATACTCAATTTGAGGGAAAACACGCAGTTGTAATAGGCAGAAGCAATATTTTAGGAAAACCTGTAGCTAAGCTTTTATTGGATAAAAATTGTACAGTTACGGTATGCCATTCAAAGACAAAAGATTTGGCTTATTATACTAAACAAGCAGACATTTTGGTGTTGGCAGCCGGAAAAATGAATTTGGTAAAGGGAGATATGATTAAAGAAGGGACAATTCTTATAGATGCAGGTATAAACGTTTACGATGGAAATATATATGGAGACGCGGATTTTGAATCTGTAAAAGACTTGTGTTCTTATGTAACACCAGTTCCAGGAGGAGTTGGGCCTGTGACGACAGCTATGATACTTAAAAACACCCTGGAGGCTTTTAAATATGCAATTAAAAGCACTTAACGTCAGTGAGATAACGGACTATATCAAGAGAATGATGGACAATGATATAATTTTGAGAAATGTCCGAGTAAGAGGAGAAATCTCTAATTTAAAATATCACAGCACTGGAATATATTTTACTTTAAAGGATGAAGTAGCTTCTTTAAAGTGTGTGATGTTTAATGAATATAGTAGACTTTTAAATTTTACTTTGCAGGACGGTATGTCGGTGATTGCTACAGGTAGAATAACAGTTTATGAAAAAAGCGGTACTTATCAGCTTTATGTGCAGTCTATTCAATCGGAGGGTATTGGGGCTTTATACCTTGCTTTTAATAAGCTTAAAGAGAAACTGGAAAAAGAAGGTCTTTTTGATTCTGATAAAAAGGAACCTATCCCTAAACATCCTAAAAAAATTGCTGTGGTGACTTCTCCAACAGGGGCTGTAATACGAGATATAATAACAATTTCGAGAAGGAGAAATCCAACAGTAGACATTTTAGTGGTTCCTGTTTTGGTGCAAGGAAGCTCAGCCGCCGATGAAATATGTAATGCTCTTCGAATTTTGAACAAAAGGGAAGACATTGATGTAATTATTTTAGCAAGGGGTGGAGGTTCATTAGAAGAAATTTGGCCTTTCAATGAAGAAAAAGTGGCAAGATGTATTTATGCATCTCGCATACCAGTTGTTTCTGCTGTAGGCCATGAGACAGACTTTACTATTTCTGATTTTGTGGCGGATTTGAGAGCTCCTACCCCTTCTGCAGCTGCTGAAATTGTAGTACCAGACATAAAAGTTTACCAAAGGGAATTGTTTTTATTAAAAACGAAATTATTAACATTGATGACTGCTGAATTAAATCGCAAGAAAAAAGAATTTGAAGGGCTTAAAAGGGCTTTGTATCTTAATAGCCCCACTAAGAAAAGTGAAATTTTAAGGCATAAAGTTGAAAATTTAACAGCCTCTTTATACAATGAAATGCTTTCTATATACCAACATAAAAGAAATGATTTTTTAATTTTAGCAGAAAAGTTGAATTCTTTAAGTCCTTTAAAAGTACTTACAAGAGGTTATACAATTGTTTTAGATAAGCAAGAAAAAGTTATTTCTTCTGTGAAAGATATAAAACCTTATGATGAAATAAAAATTTTATTTAAAGATGGCAAAGCTAAAGCGATTGTACAAGAGGTGAAAGAGAATGAATGAGGAATTGACTTTTGAAGAAGAAATGATGAGATTAGAAAAAATTGTAAATACACTAGAAAAAGGAAATTTAAGGTTGGAAGAGTCTTTTAACTTGTTTAAAGAAGGTGTTGAAATTTCTAAGAGATTAGAAAAAAGGTTAAGTGAGGTTGAAGGAAAGATAACCCTTTTCATCAACGAAAATGAAGAAATTGATTTTAAAGAGGAGGAAAAGGATGTTTAAAGAAAAGTTAAGAGAAAAACAACAGCTTGTTGAGAAAGAACTACACAGAATACTTGATATAGATGAAAAACCAGAGATAATTTATGAAGCAATGAGATATAGTGTGTTTGCGGGAGGGAAAAGGTTAAGACCAGTTTTATGCCTTTCTTCTTGTGAGCTTTTAGGAGGAGATATAAAAAAAGCTCTTCCTGTAGCTTGTGCGATTGAACTTATTCATACTTATTCTCTGATTCACGATGACCTTCCAGCCATGGATAATGATGATTTAAGAAGAGGAAAGCCCACGAATCACAAAGTTTATGGGGAAGCTATAGCAATTTTAGCTGGCGATGGGCTTTTAAATTTAGGGTATGAAGTGTTAGTAAGACATGCTTTAGAACATCCTGAAGATTATGAAAGAATATTGAAAGCTACCAATGAAATTGCGACAGCCTCAGGATGTAAAGGAATTATTGGTGGGCAAGTTGTAGATATACTATCCCAGAATACGGAGCTTACTTATGAAGAATTAAAATTTATGCATGAACACAAGACAGGAGCTTTGATAGAAGCCTCTGTTTGCGCAGGAGCTTACATCGCTGGTGCTACAGAAGAAGAGATTCATGCCTTAAGGGAATATGCACGCTTAATAGGTTTTGCTTTTCAAATAAAAGATGATATATTGGATGTAATAGGAGAAGAGGAAAAATTGGGTAAAAAAGTAGGTAGTGATAAAGAAAAAGGCAAGTTTACTTTTGTTAATATTTTTGGATTAGAAAAATCTCAAGAGATGGTTGTAGAGCTTACACAGAATGCTATAAAGATTTTAGATAGGTTTGGAGAAAAAGCAGAGTTTTTAAAAGAGCTTTCCAATTATTTGATTGAAAGAGTAAACTAAAGCTTAAGGGAGTATTGACAATGCTTTTTGAAAGAAATGAGTTTTTTGACAGTTAAATGACTGTAGCAACCTTCTACAGACTTTGTAGAGGTTTGATATTGTCATTTTTATTATGTTATAATTAATATACCTTGAAAAGAAAGGCAAAGTGGTGCAGTATCCTAGTCAGAGGCGCTAATCCCGAAGACGGGCCTAAAAATCCGTCAAGGGCACATCGATGAAGTTCCTGGTGCTGGCTTTCAACGCCCAGTTGGGGGCTGGTGCTGGGAGTTAAGGAGGGGGGGCGATCCACAATGGCATGTGGGCGTTGACCCTTCCTCCGCGGAGACCTACTTGCGTGGCTTTTACAGGCTACGGGGTAGGATGAACCTGTCTCGCGGCCATAAAGCTGCGGACAGTGTAGCCTGCCTTGAGTGATTCGGGTGGATATCAGTTGTAAGCCATAATTCAAAGAGCTCTTGAATTACTGGCTATTGCTGATGAAACCCGAATTGCAAAAGAGGATAGGGGTTAGTCCCTCTGTTGAGGAAAACTCCTAGGCTGCGCCTTGCCGGGCGGCATATTGGGGATTACGGTGCGGACTAAGTGGTAGTCCAGTCTTACCTTTGGCGACAAGGTAGAAGCGGGCTTAAAGGGGAACCGCTGAACGGCGACGTTCAGTGCACGCTTGGGAAATCCTACTGGACCTAAGCCGCAAAGTTTACCCAATATGCTACCACTTTGCCTTTATACATGTAGGAGGTCTTTTTTTATTATGAAAAATAAAAACATAAATACGAATTATAAGTGGATTTTACATATAACTATTATAACCTTTTTTCTTGCCACTATATTAAATTTTTTTTCTGATGTTGCATTAAAAGAGAGCAATCTCCTTGTAGCCTTTTGTATTCTTGGTTTTATAGTGTTAATTGGTATAATTTTTGATATAATAGGTACAGCAGTAATTTCAGGCAGAGAAGAACCTTTTCATGCAATGGCGGCTAAAAAAGTATTTGGAGCAAAGGAAGCCATAAAACTTCTTAGAAATGCTAATATTGTGGCTAATTTTTGCAATGACGTAGTAGGAGATATTTCTGGAATTGTTTCTGGTGCTGCTCTGATGGCAATAATTGTAAAATTAGCTTTTGAGGGACCCAAAGGCTCTATTTATACTGCGATTTTAGGAGGTTTATTATCTGCCATTACAATTGGAGGAAAAGCTATTGGTAAAAATATAGGTATAGCTAAAAGCCAGTCTATTGTTTATACAGTTGCTGTAATTTTTGCTTGGATAGAAAAAAACACGGGTATAAAGATTTTGCCCGATTATAAAAATAATAAAAGGAAAAAAGAAAGTGAGGGTTTTAAATGTTAGAACAAATTAACAGCCCTTATGATTTAAAAAAATTGACAAAAAGGACTTTCCACTGCTTTGTGAAGAAATACGCCAGTTTTTAATAGAAAAGGTGTCTAAAACAGGTGGGCATTTAGCTTCAAACCTTGGAATTGTTGAACTTACAGTTGCACTTCACTATGTTTTTAATTCACCTGTTGACAAAATAATTTGGGATGTTGGGCATCAATGTTATGTACATAAAATAATTACAGGTAGGAAAGACCAGTTTGATACTTTAAGGAAATTCAATGGCCTTTCTGGTTATACTAAAAGAACGGAAAGTGTGCATGATATATTTGGAGCAGGTCACAGTAGCACCTCTATATCTGCAGCATTGGGTATTGCCAAGGCAAGAGATTTAAAGGGTGAAAAATATTCTGTTGTAGCGGTAATCGGTGATGGAGCTTTGACAGGTGGCATGGCTTTTGAAGCATTAAATAATGCAGGAAGGTCTAAAACAGATTTGATTGTCGTGCTAAATCACAATGAGATGTCTATTTCGGAAAACGTAGGTAGTTTATCTTTGTATTTAAGTAAACTTAGAACTGACCCTACTTACAACAAATTAAAACAAGAGGTTGATAATTTACTCAATATTGTACCTCCAATAGGAAAAAGCCTTCATAAATACATTGAAAGAATTAAGGATTCTGTAAAACAGTTAGTAGTGCCAGGAATGTTTTTTGAAGAGATGGGCTTTACATATTTAGGACCTATTGACGGACATGACGTTGATAGCCTAATAGAGGTTTTAGAAAGAGCAAAGAAAATAAAAGGACCTATTTTAGTACATGTTATCACAAAAAAAGGCAAAGGCTATAAATTTGCAGAAAAATTTCCTGATAAATTTCATTCTGCAGCTCCTTTTGACATACAAACAGGTAAGTTTGTAAATGAGGGGCAGGCGACTTATTCTGATGTATTTGGGAAGACTCTTACTGAAATGGCATTAAAAGATGACAAAATTGTTGCAATAACTGCTGCCATGCCAGAGGGAACAGGGCTTATTCATTTTGCAAAATTGATTCCTGAAAGATTTTTTGATGTAGGAATAGCAGAGCAGCATGCTACTACCTTTGCAGCAGGAATGGCAGTGCAAGGATATAAACCTTATTTTGCAGTGTATTCTACCTTTTTACAAAGAGCTTATGACCAGCTTATACACGATGTATGTATACAAAAATTACCTGTTGTTTTTGCAATTGATAGAGCGGGAATTGTAGGAGAGGATGGAGAAACCCATCAAGGAGTTTTTGACCTATCATATTTGAGGCCTATACCTAATATAGCGATTATGTCTCCTAAAGATGCCAATGAATTAGTTGAAATGGTTAAATTATCAAGAAATCTTGACTTCCCTGTTGCCATAAGGTATCCAAGGGGAAAAGCAGGAGAATTCGATATTACAAGAGAATGCAGTATAGAGTTTGGAAAGGCAGAGTTAATTTCTGAAGGAACAGAAATAGCAATTTTTGCATTAGGAAGAATGGTAGGAAAGGTGTTAGAAGCAAAAGCAATTTTAAAAGCTTCTGATTTGCAACCCTTTATTGTCAATTTGAGATTTGTCAAACCTGTAGATGAAGAGCTGATTTTTGATATCTCAAACAAAGTTAAATTTATTGTTACAGTGGAAGACAATGTCATAGCTGGTGGTGTTGGAAGCGCTATACTCGAGCTTTTAAATTCTAATGGAATATATAAGCCAGTTTTGCGTTTGGGGTTTCCTGATAAATTTATTGAACACGGAGATGTGGAAAACTTGTTTAAAAAATACAATTTAGATGCTGAGTCTATCGCAAATACTATACTACAAAAATATAAGGAAATGAGGTAAATATGGCTTCAAAAAAAGAAAGATTGGATGTTTTGCTTGTTCAAAAAGGTTTTTTCTCCTCAAGAGAAAAAGCAAAAGCTTCTATTATGGCAGGAGAAGTATATGTTGATGGCAAGAGAATTGAAAAAGCTGGAGAGTTTGTCAACATAGAATCTTCAATTGAAGTAAAAACTAATTCTTTACCTTATGTAAGTAGAGGTGGGCTAAAGTTACAAAAAGCTATAGAAACGTTTAATATTAATGTGACTGGCAAGATTGCCTTAGACATTGGAGCTTCCACAGGAGGTTTTACTGACTGTCTTTTAAAACACGGTGCTTTGAAAGTATATGCTGTAGATGTAGGATACGGACAATTGGATTGGAGTTTAAGAAATGACCCTCGGGTCATAAACATGGAAAAGACTAATATAAGATTTTTAGAGACATTGCCTGAAATAGTGGACATGATCACAATAGACGTTTCTTTTATCTCCCTTGAACTTGTTATACCTTCTGCAGATAAATTTTTAAAACCAGAGGGAGATTTGATAGCTTTAATAAAACCTCAATTTGAAGCAGGGAGAGAAAAAGTAGGTAAAAAAGGCGTCGTGAGAGACCCGGCCGTTCATAGGGAAGTGATTGAAAAAATTGTGACTTTGTTTCAAAAGTTTAACTACGGTATAATAGGTATTACCTATTCTCCTATAAAAGGGGCAGAAGGCAATATAGAATATTTAATTTACGGCAAAAAGGGAATTGAAAAGCAACACAATTTTGACATTACGAAAATTGTAAAAGAGGCATTTAAAAATTTGTAGCAGGAAAATTTGTTTTTTTGTAGAATATGATAAATGTGGTGATATTATAATGAAAAAAGTCGGTGTAATTCCAAATATTAATAAAGATAAAGACTTAGAAGTGACAAAATCTGTAGTAAAATGGCTATTGGAGCATGGTTCTGAACCATATCTTAACGAAATAGTTGCGTCTAAAATGGGTTATGATGAATACGGTAGAAAATCTACAGATATATATAGTAAATGCGATTTTATAATTGCTTTAGGTGGAGATGGTACTATTTTAAATGTTGCAAGGCTTTGTGCGCCTTTTGACACGCCTATTTTTGCCGTGAATTTAGGTCATCTTGGATTTCTTACGGAAGTAGATGTAAATGAGGTGTTTGTTTCTTTAGATAAAATATATAAAGGAGAATATACAGTAGAAAAAAGGATGATGCTAGAGGCAAATGTAGTTAAAAATGATATGGAGATTATTAATTTTAGAGCTTTGAATGATATTGTCATTACAAGAGGAGCTTTTTCAAGAATGGCTCGTATAAATACCTATGTCAATAATAACTATGTAGATACTTATTTAGCAGATGGAGTAATAATTGCAACTCCTACTGGTTCAACTGCTTATTCACTTTCAGCAGGAGGTCCTATTGTATATCCTACAGTAGAAGTTATAATAATAACACCTATATGTCCCCATACTTTATATTCAAGGTCTATAATAGTTTCACGAGAGGATGTCCTCAGGTTGGAAATAAGCGAAGAGAATCAAGATTTAATGATAACAACCGACGGACAACAGGGATATAAACTTGATTATAGAGATATAATTTACATTAAAAAAGCAATGAATATACCAATCTTATAAAAGTAAAAATACCAATTTTTTTGACTTATTGAGGGACAAACTTACAGAAAGATAAAATAGGGATGTGCAAAATTAATTAAAATAATCATAATCAAAAACCAAAATATGTATTACATACAATATATAGTAATCAACACTGACAATCAAACATAAAGGAAGTGGTAAGGGAAAAGAAAAGACAAAAAGAGGAGCTAAAAAAGGGCATAAATATCCTGTAGAAGTCAAATGTTAAAAAATGGCATGAAATAGATTCAATAAAAATTAGGCCGATTGCATCAAAGCAACAAGAGATCTAAACTCATCATATTTGCCCAATTTAATAGCTACAATAGCGACAGTAAGCAAAGTAATATGGCCAAAAGTATTAAGGTTGCTCACAGAATTAATATTTCTAACATAAGCCTTTTCAAAATCCAGAGCTTTAAAGCGGGAATTATATCTTTCTGATTCAATTCTCAATTTGTAGACGGCCTTAAAATATAGGGAGTCTCTATTAATAGAGGACCTATAATCAGAAGATATAATAGCATACTTAGTACAGCCTCTATGCTTTTTGCCATTAAAATATTTAGGATGATTTATAGGGCAGGCAGAATCATCCTTAGAATTACAGAACTTGCAAACAAATTTTTGCTTAATAAAACCATCAAAATATTGCTTGCCATCTTTAAGCATTTTAATACCCGCTTCACAGACCATATAACCATCATCAGTCAGAGGGGGATTTTTAGAATTACGCTTGTTAAGAGGAATAAAGCAATGACCGTGGAGAATATTTCTAACATAATTATAAAGTTTCTTAACATCATAGCCTTTATCAGCAATAAAATTAACATACTTAAGGTTAAACCACTTATTAGTCTTCTCAAGCAAAGACAAAGCGACTTCAAAATCAGGGGCATCAGCGGGGGGTAGTAGTTTCAGCGATGGGTAAACCAGAGATAGCATCAACAATAATGTGATTTTTATAGCCCCAATAAAACTTATAGCGTTTATTAGAAGAATCGTTAGAAGCAGAATAAACGCCTAATTTACAATCCTTATCAGAGTTAGGCTGATTATCTTTAGAGAATTTATTTTTAGAAAAAGACTTAGGGTTATTTAACTTAGTGTTAGCTTTAATAGGGGTAGAGTCCATGGAAATAAACTCACCAGAGATAATGCCCATATTTTTGAGGATATTGACCTGGTTTTGAAAGATAGAGGCCAAATAATCATGAGAGAACTCATTAATAAAACGGCGAAAAGTCCAATAAGAAGGAAGAGGTTTAGAAATGTCGAAGCCACAAAGATGAGCAATGATAAGATTATTGCGGAGATAATCTAAAAGGTCAGAAATTGTGCCAAATCTTTCAGCTTTCATGACAATAAAAGCTCTAAAAAGTGCATGATGAGAGTAACCCTTACGGCCAGGACTAGAGGAAGGGAATTCAGGTATTGAAGACAGGTCAAGATTTTCAAACATAGAAGAATAGAAATCAATTTTAGACTGAGAGGTAAAGAGTTCAGGTATATTTAAAAGTAATTGAAGCTGGTACATGTAGGATTTCCTCCTTCTTAAAAATTTTTTATAGTGTATATATAATAATTCGACAAATGGGAGGGGAAATCCTACATAAAAGATAAAAAATTCAAGAGTGATAGGAAAAAGTAATGTCTGTAGAATGGCTTAAATGAAGGCTTCTGAATTTTGCACAAGTCTAAGATAAAAAGTAAAAGAGGTGAAGATTACTATGATGAAAATAGCTCGACACGCTAAAATTCTTGAAATAATATCTGAAAAAGAAATTGAAACACAGGAAGAGTTAGCAGCTGAACTTCAAAAACAAGGTATTGATGTGACTCAAGCGACTGTGTCAAGAGATATAAAAGAATTGAGACTGATAAAAGTTTTAACAGAGGATGGAAAAAGATATAAATACGCCCCGATGGGAAAAGTAGATAGCCATATTACAGATAGACTAATGACTTTATTATCTGAGTCTATAGTGAGCGTGGATTATGCTGGAAATATCATAGCTATAAAAACGTTATCAGGCACAGCTCCCGCAGCAGCAGAGGCGATTGATACATTAAATTGGAAAGATATAGTTGGAACTTTAGCAGGTGACAATACCATTTTTGTTTTAGTGAGAAATGAAGAAGCTGTTCAAGAGCTATTGGAGAAATTCAGAAAGTTAGTTAAGTGATTTTTGGGGGTTTTGTTATGCTTTTAGCACTTAGCATCCAAAACGTTGCACTTATTGACAAGGCAGAAATACAATTTGAAGAAGGATTCAATGTATTAACTGGAGAAACAGGAGCAGGGAAATCTATAGTTATAGACTCGGTTTTGCTGCTTTTAGGTAGTCGAGCCAGTAGAGATATAATACGTACTGGTGAAGAAAAAGCTATCGTAGAAGGAATATTTTTTGTGGATTCTAACAAGGATAAAATTGTAGAAATTTTAGAAGAAGTAGGTTTGAGCTTAGAAGAGGATGATACTTTGATAATAAATAGAGAAATTACAAGCAGTGGAAGAAGTTATTGTAGGATAAATGGCAGAATAGTGCCTCTTTCTTTTTTGAGTAAAATAGGTGCTTTCTTGGTAGATATTTTAGGTCAACATGAGCATCAGTTTCTTTTAGACAATACAAAACATCTTTCTATTTTAGATAATTTTGGTGACCAAAAGTTTAAAAGTTTAAAAGAAAAATTTAAAGAGCTGTTAGAAGAATATAGAAAGATACAAAATGAGATTTCAAGTTTTTTTAAAGATGAAAAAGAAAAGAATGAAACAATTGATCTTTTGAAGTATCAAATTGAAGAGATTGAAAAGGCGAATTTGAGCGTAGAAGAGGAAACACAGTTGTTAGAAAAAAGAAATTTGCTTATGAATTTCGAAAAATTATTTACTGCTATGAATTCTAGTTACAAAATTTTGTACGAAGGTAGTGGGAGCTTTTCTGTTTTAGATAATTTACATGTTGTAATAAAAAATTTAGAAACAGCCTTTTCTATAGATGAAAAGCTTAAAGGTTTAAAAGATAAGCTGGAGAATATTCTCTATGAATTAGAGGATTGTGCTTTACAGGTACGGGATTACTTGAATGGCTTAGATTTTAACCAGCAAAGTTTAGAGGAAATAGAAATACGATTAGATCAAATAAATTCCTTGAAAAGAAAATATGGACCTACAATACAGCATATTTTAGAATTTAAAGAAAATAAAAAAGAGAATTAGAGAATATATTAAATTTTGAAGAAAAGCAAGAAGAATTGAAGCTTAAGCAGCAAAAGTTATGGGAAAAAATTTTAGAAGTTGGTGAAGCATTACATCTCAAAAGGAAGCAAATAGCAGATAATATAGAAAAAAATATAAATCAAATTTTAGTTGAACTTAATATGCCAAATGCTTATTTTAAAGTGAATATAGAAAAAATGGAAGAACCTACTGAAACAGGATTTGATAAAATTGAATTTTTAATTTCTACAAATATAGGAGAGCCTTTAAAACCTTTGTCTAAAATTGCTTCTGGTGGCGAGCTTTCGAGAATTATGCTGGCATTAAAAACTATTCTCGCTTCCGCAGATGGAATTTCCACTTTGATTTTCGACGAAGTTGATACAGGAATAAGCGGGAAAACTGCCCAATTAGTAGCTGAAAAAATGGCATATCTTTCTAAAAAACATCAATTGATTTGTGTGACTCATTTACCTCAAATCGCTTCTATGGCAGATACACATTATCGAATCTCCAAAATTACAAAAAATGAAAGAACTTATATAAATGTGGAAAAACTTGACTATCAAGGTAAAATAAATGAATTAGCTCGTATTATGGGAGGATCACATGTTACTCAGACTACTTTAGAACATTCAAAAGAATTATTAGATATTGCATCTCAATTTAAAAGCAAAATTTAATATTTTAGTTTAATCTCACTTCCTTTTACTATCGGATAATATATTGACAGTATATAAAGCTTTAAAAAAGGTTAAGTTAATTTTAGATTAAAATAAGCTGCAAAAAAGGAAGTGAGAGAATGACAAAAAATACAGTAAAATTGCTACTTTTTATATCCTTAAGCTTTTTTTTAGTATTTGCAAATTATTTTACTCCTATACAAGATATAGCGAAAACTCCCTCAAGTTTTAAATTTTTTCAAGGTGAAAAAGTTAATTATAACTTTAATATACCAATAAAAGTAAGTTTTCAAGCTGATAAAAAAGGTTTTTTAAAAATTAATGAGACAGAAGATAAAAATGTTTTAAATTTGAAAGAACCTATTACTATAGAAGCGGTAAACACTGGCACAGTAAATTTGGATTTTAAGCTCTTTGGAATATTTCCTATAAAGCATATCAGTGTTGACATCGTTCCGACAATAAAAGTAGTACCGGGCGGCCAAGCGATAGGGGTCAAGTTAAATACAAAGGGAGTATTAGTAGTAGGCTATTCAGATATAATGGGGGAGGACGGTAAAATTTATAGTCCTTATAAGCAAGGGAAAATACAGATAGGAGATATAATATTAGAAGTCAACGGCATAGAAATAAAGCAAGCAGAAGACATTACACAAATTGCAAATGAATTACAGGGAAAAGCCTTAAAGTTAAAAATAAATAGAAAAAATAATATCTTTTATACTACGATTTATCCTATAAAGTCAAAAGAGGATAGACAATACAGAATAGGTCTTTGGGTGAGAGACCACACTGCTGGTATAGGTACTTTAACCTTTTATTATCCTACTAGCAAGATGTATGGAGCTTTAGGTCATGCTATAACTGATATAGATACTGGTCACATGTTATCAGTAGAAAATGGAGAGATTATGAATTCTCGAATTACTTCTATTGACCAAGGAAGAAGAAGTAAACCCGGGGAATTAAAAGGGATTTTTTTAGAAGAAGTTGATACAATAGGGAATATATTAAAAAACACTGAATTTGGAATTTACGGGAATATGTATGAAGACTTTAAGAACGATTTGTATGGCGAGATTCCTATAGCATATCAAAGCCAAATAAAAGAAGGGCCAGCTAAAATATTGGCTACCATTGATAATACAGGTATACAGCAATTTGATATTGAAATTATCAAAAAAGCGTATCAAGAAACTCCTAGCCCTAAAAGTATGATAATTAAAATTGTTGACAAGAATTTATTAAAAAAGACTGGAGGCATAATACAGGGTATGAGTGGTAGTCCTATTATACAAGATGGAAAACTGGTAGGAGCAGTTACTCACGTTTTTGTGAATGACCCTACAAAAGGATATGCTGTTTATGCAGAATGGATGATTAATGAAATGAATACTCTACTTAATAATAAGCAGGTTTTTACAAATAACTAAAAATTTTTAAGGGAAAAAGAAGGAAATTCAATTATTATGTAGAATAAATATTATATACTAATATTAGCAATGGGAGGTTAAATAATTGGTTAAGAAGATTAGAGTAGGGATAGCAGATGATAACAAAGAATTTGCTACTATTTTAGCTGAGTATTTATCTACTCAAGAAAATATTGAAGTGGTTGGTGTTGCCAATGACGGCAACCAAGCGATTGAACTCATTAAAAATCAACCGCCAGATTTGTTAATTTTAGATATTATAATGCCATATTTAGATGGCATTGGTGTTTTGGAAAAGATAAATGAAGAACAATTAAAAAAGCCTAAAATTTTAGTCTTATCTGCAGTAGGCCAAGAAAAAATAACTCAACGGGCTATTGCATTAGGGGCAGATTATTATATTTTAAAACCTTTTGATTTAGCTATGTTGTCAAAAAGGATTTCTGAGCTTATGGAGCCTGAATTAGATGTAGTATCAAAGACTGTATTTCCTGTGGTAAAAGCGAAGAAAAATTATGACCTTGAAGCAATGATTACAGAAATTATTCATGAGGTAGGAGTACCAGCTCATATAAAAGGCTATATGTATCTAAGAGATGCTATTTCTCTTGTTATTAGCAATATGGAGTATTTAAATTCTGTAACTAAAATGTTATATCCTAAAATTGCTGAAAAGTACAATACTACTCCTAGCAGAGTAGAAAGAGCTATAAGGCATGCAATAGAAGTTGCTTGGAGCAGGGGCAAAACAGAAGTCTTAAATGAACTTTTTGGATATACTATAAATGACGAAAAAGGTAAGCCGACAAACTCAGAATTCATCGCGCTTATTGCTGATAAATTGAGGTTGGGGATGAAAGCGGGGTAAAAGGGGTAGATACCTGCTTTCTCTTTTTTAACCTCCCATTTCAAAAGGGCAACAAACATAAAATAGGGCGATAAATATTGAATTTTCACGGCGACAAATAAGTTATGTCCTCTGTTTGTTAAAAAAACAAATAGAGGGCATATTTTATGTGATTGACATGTTGACTTTTTATTTCATGTAAAAATTTTTTATGCTATAATAATAAACAATGGGATGTTACTTTATGGAGGAAGCTTGTATGCAAATAACAGGTACAATTAAAATGGATAAAAGAACTAAAAATTTAGCAAAAAGACTAAATTCTGGAGAAATAGCTATAATTGACCATAGAGATATAGATGAAGTGGCTGCTGAATCCTTAGTTGAAAAAAAGTTTTGGCAGTCATAAATGCTGATAAGTCTATAAGTGGCAGATATCCTAACATGGGGCCTTCTATTTTATGTGAGGCTGGAATTCCAATTATTGACGATGTTGGGAAGGATATTTTTGATTTGTTGAAAGAAAATGACAAAATCACTATAATAGATAATGAAATATATAAAGATGGTGTGTTTATAAAAAGCGGGAAACTTCTTACAAAGGACGTTATAAACTATAAATTGCAGGAAAGTCGCGAAAACATAGGTGTTGAATTAGATAAATTTATTGAAAATACATTGGAGTATGCAAAAAAAGAAAAATATTTTATTTTGGGTGGTGTTGAATTACCTAATACTAAAACTCGTTTTAAAAATAGACATGCTCTTGTGGTTGTTAGAGGAAAGGATTACAAAGAAGATTTGTTTACAATAAAACAGTATATTAACGATGTAAAACCGATTTTAATAGGGGTAGATGGAGGGGCAGATGCTCTTTTAGAGTTTGGCCTTGTTCCTGACATAGTCATTGGAGATATGGACAGTGTAAGCGATGAGGCTTTAAAAAAGGCTAAGGAAATTATTGTTCATGCCTATCCCGACGGAAGAGCGCCGGGCTTGGAAAGAGTAACGGCATTAGGCCTTAAAGCGGAAATTTTTAAGGCTCCAGGTACAAGTGAAGATATAGCTATGCTTTTGGCTTTTGAAAAAGGTGCTGACTTAATTGTGGCTGTAGGGACCCATTCCAGCATGATTGATTTTCTGGAAAAAGGGAGAAAAGGAATGTCAAGCACTTTTTTAGTGCGATTAAAAGTAGGAGAAAAATTAATCGATGCCAAAGGAGTAAATAAGCTGTACAGAGAAACTTTTAAAATTTCTTATATATTTAGCATTATACTGGCAGCATTGATTCCTCTTGGAGTAATAGCGTATTTTTCACCACCTATGCAGCAGCTATTGAAGCTATTACAACTTAGAATTCGCCTTTTAATCGGATTTTGAGGAGGACTTTCTATGAATATAAATATTAAATACTATGTTTTGACAATTGCTTCTATTTTTATTGCTTTAGGAATTGGAATTTTTATAGGTTTTATGTTAGATGGCCAAAAAGTTTTTTCAGAGCAACAAACTGCAATTATAAACGAGTTAGAACAAAAGTTTAAGGATTTACAAACAGAAAATAATAATTTAAAAAACACTGTTCAAGAGTTAAATAAACAGATAGGGTATTACAATCAATATCATCAAATTATTTTTCCTGAGTTAGTAGCTGATAGATTAACGGGAGTGAAAGTAGCGATTATTGAAACTACAAATGAGTTTATATATTCTGGCATGAGAAATGCTCTTTTAAAGGCAGGAGCTACTATTGAGTCGATTACTGTTATAAAAGACAGTTTTGATACTGGCGATGAATTGGAAGTGCAAAATTTAATAAACTTCCTTTCTAATAAATATGGAGTTACAGTAGACGAAAAGCATTTGAATGAATTTGTAGTTTCAAAATTAGCTAATGCAATTGTAACAGGTCAGGATGTGGACCTTATTAATTATTTAAAGACAAATGGTTATATAGATTTTACAGGGATTCCAGGTAATACAGATTTTGTAATTATAGCTGGAGGAAGTAATAATAAAGATAATAATGTAGCTTCTATAGATATTCCCATTATAAAACAAGTGAAGCTACTTAATGTTCCTATTGTAGGTGTTGAACAAAGTGATACTAAATATTCCTATATTGATGCGTATAAAAAACAGCATATTTCCACAATAGATAATGTGGAGGATATAATAGGGCAGACGTCGCTTATAATGGTAATGGAGGGTAAAGAAGGAAATTATGGAATTAAGCAAAGTGCAATGAGCTTAATGCCAGATTCTTTTATGAATACTGACAATTCTACACATAATTCCTCTGCTAATTCTAAAAAGTGAGGGTAGATAGATGAATAAAAAAGTTAGTGTATTGATACCTGCTTACAATGAAGAAGAAAGAATAATTGATACCATAAAGGGATTAAAAGATGTTGAAGAAGTTGATGAAGTCATCGTAATAAATGATGGCTCAACTGATAGTACTGCTGAAAAGGCAAGAAAAGCAGGAGCTAAAATAGTCAATATGAAGAGAAATGTTGGCAAAGGGACAGCTTTAAAAGAAGGCTTGAAATATGCAAAAAATGATGTGATAGTTTTTTTAGATGCAGATGTAGGTCTTTCGTCACGAGAAGTCAAAAAACTTATATTGCCTGTTCTTGAGGGAGAAGCAGATGTTACAATTGCTAAATTTCCAAAGACAAATATAAAAGCTGGATTTGGCTTTGTTAAAACTTTAGCCAGAAAAGGAGTAAAATACTTTACAGGATATGAAATTGAATCTGTCTTGTCAGGTCAAAGGGCTTTTAAAAAAGAGGTTTTAGAGAGTTTAAAAACTTTTTATAAAGGTTTTGGAATAGAAGTTGGTATGACAATAGATATATTAAAGAAAGGGTATAAAATAAAAGAAGTAGAAGTGAATATGACGCACTCTGTTACAGGGAGAAACTTGAAAGGCTTCCTGCACAGAGGTAAGCAGTTTTGGGATATACTAAAAGTATTAGTGTATAAGTTGTTTTCAAAGAATATTAAAGAATAGCAGGTGAGATAGTGTTTTGGACTAAAATATTAATTCCTTTAATAATGACAGTTATAACAAAAAAGCTTTTTTATAGCATTATTAACAAGCCTTTGTGTTTGAAGGAAAACTATAAAAAAGTTATGATACCTGTTTGTGGTGGTATTGTATTTGTTCCTGCTTTATTTGTGTCAATTGTACTTCTCAATTTATTTGGAGTTAGAATAGAATATCAAGAGGTAATTTTATTGAGCTTATCACTGATTTCTTTTGTCGGTTTTATAGATGATGTATTAGGAGACAGAAGTGTAAGAGGGCTAAAGGGTCATATAACTATGCTTTTAAAAGGAAAGCCTACTACAGGCAGTTTAAAGGCTTTATCAGGAATTTTAATTGCTTTTTATGTGAGTTTTAATGTTGGAAAAAATAATATAGAGGAATTGATAATAAATACCTTGATAATTGCACTTTTTACGAATTTTTTAAACCTTGTAGACTTGCGACCTGGAAGATGCGGAAAAACTTTTTTGGTTATTTCTTTAATTTTTCTAATAATCGGGAAAACCCATCCCCATTTCTTAGTCTTGCTGACTATGATTCTTTTAGTGTATTTTCCAGAAGATTTAAAAGCAAATGTGATGATGGGGGACACTGGATCAAATGTTTTAGGAATGTCTTTGGGAATAAGCAGTATTCTTATTTTTGATTTATATGGCAGGTTGATAATATTGGCGTTGCTAATTTTATTACATATTTTTACAGAAAAATATTCTTTAACTGCTTTAATCGAAAAAAATAAAGTCTTAAATTACCTCGATATGTTAGGAAGAAAAGGAGAAAGATAATGTGATTAGCGTTTATTTAGCTAAAGTAAGTAAAATTGTTGCACAAAGAGAAGGTATAACTGTTGTGGAAGTTGAGTCAGAGGGAGAAAAGGCGTTAGCTTTAAATTATGACGATATAACTGGTAAAATAGAAGTAGGAGATAAAGTTTATGTAAACCGAACTGCTCGCCTTTTAAATCTTGGGACAGGTGGCTATGACTTTATAGTTGTAAATCTCAAATACTCTGAATACGATGCTGTGGGAAATGGGCATATTATGAAATTGAGATATACGCCTTTTCAGATAAATGTGTTGACTATGGAGGAGCAAAACAGTCCTTATCACACTGCTTTTGAAGAGTTTGAAAGTTTAGAAGATTTACCTGTAATAGTTGGAGAACTTCACAGTATGGTAGCGCCTGTAGCCTTAGTGCTAAAAAGTACAAATCCTAACCTTAAAATTACATATGTGATGACAGATGGAGGATGTCTGCCTATTAGTTTCAGCAATACAGTTTTTGAGCTTAAAAAGAGGGGAATAATAGATAAAACAGTTACAATTGGACATGCTTTTGGAGGAGATTATGAATGTGTAAATATTTATACTGCTTTGATAGGTGCAAAGGAAGTGTTAAAAGCAGATGTTGTTATAGTAACGATGGGACCGGGAATAGTAGGCACAGGAACCAAATATGGGTTTTCAGGGGTAGAACAAGCCCATATAATAGATGCTACAAGTAAATTAGGAGGTAAGCCTGTACTTATCCCAAGAATTGGGTTTAATGATAAAAGGCAGAGACATCAAGGGATAAGTCACCATACTATAACTGTTTTAGAGCTGTGTAACAGTTCCTGTGTTTTGACTTTTCCTACAATGGAAAGAGAAAAAGAGAAGATAATAAAAGAACAAATAATTTCGAATCCAGTATTTTCGCGATTTACAATAGAATTTGTGGAGTCTTCCATTACTAAAAGATATATAGAAGAATCTGGGCTTAAATTGACAACAATGGGAAGAAATTATGAAAGTGAGCCAGACTTTTTTAATGCTTGTGGAGCTGCAGCCCTTTATGTGTCTTTTAAATTAGTGCGAAACTGATTTGATTACTTCTCCTAAAGTTTTGTATTTTTTATTTAGTTCCTTTAATAAAAATAATAGGGTGGAAAATTTTCCAGCATAATAAAGAGTGTTTCCCACTATAATCATATTTCTCACCTCATTTCTATAGTATGTATTTATTGCTAAAATTATACATAGAAAGGAAGATGAATTTTGGAACAAAAAGAAGTTACAGTTAACACCAACAAGATTTTTGAAGGGAAAATAATAAATTTAAGAGTAGATGAGGTAAAACTGCCTAATGGAAAAGTTACTACGCGAGAAATAGTTGAGCATCCTGGCGGTGTATCCATAGTAGCAGTTAATGAAGAAGGAAAGATTTTATTAGTCAAACAGTATAGAAAACCTGCAGAGGAGTCTTTATTAGAAATACCGGCAGGAAAATTAGAAAAGGGTGAAGACCCTTTGATTTGTGCTAAAAGAGAGTTATTAGAAGAGACAGGTTATGAAGCAAGTTTTATAAAGCATTTGATTACTTTTTATACTACTCCCGGTTTTTCTAATGAAAAAATGTATTTGTATTTTGCAAAAGATTTAAAAAAATACACTGCTCAACCTGATGAGGACGAATTTTTAGAATTATATGAATATACTCCAGAGGAATTGTGGGAAATGATTTTACAAAATCAAATAAAAGATTCTAAAACGATAATTGGAATTTTATATTATTTAAAAATGAGGAGTAGCTTATGAGATTTTACGGAGATTTGCATGTTCATGTTGCAAGGAGTATAAAAGGAGTTCCTGTAAAAATTGCGGCCTCAAAAAATTTAACTGTTTTAAATATATTAGAAAAAAGTATATTAAAGGGAATTGATATAGTTGGCATTGTAGATGGCGCTTCTCCGCTTATTTTGGAGGAGTTAAAAGAATATATACAAGAAGGAATATTATTCTCCCTTGAAGAAGGAGGGCTTAGGTATAAAAATAAAGTTACTTTGATTTTAGGCAGTGAAATAGAAATTGGCAAAGAGGAAAAGGGTTCTCCTCATTTAACTTGTTATTTTAGAGATATTGAGAGTATTTCTTTGTTTTCTCAAGAAATTTCTAAATACATTAAAAATATAAATCTAAGCTCTCAACGAGTAAATCTTACAAGTGTGCAAGTTGTTGAAATCGCAGAAAAATACAGCGGGGTTGTGATTCCCGCCCATGTTTTTACTCCCTTTAAAAGTTATTATGGCAGTTCTACTGATAGGCTTAAATATGTCTTTAAAGATTTTTATCAATATATTTATGGAGTAGAGTTAGGCCTTAGCGCGGACTCTGATATGGCTGATCAGATTGAGGAGTTACAAAATAAAACTTTTCTTTCCAATTCAGATGCCCATTCTTTAGAAAAAATAGGCAGAGAGTTTAATGTTTTTGATATAAAAGAGGCAAATTTTGAGGAGATTTTGTTGGCTATAAAAAGAGAAAAGGGAAGAGAAATTGTAAAAAATTATGGCTTAAATCCTAAATTAGGGAAATACCACAGAACTTTTTGCTTGGATTGTGGCTATATTGCGAAGGAAGGACCTCCTGTAAAAAAATGCTTAAAATGTGGAAGTTCAAATATAGTTTTAGGTGTAAAGGACAGAATAGAGGAAATTAAAGATTATGATACAAAACATCCTCCTTTTAGACCTTTATATGTCTATCAAATTCCCTTAGAATTTATTCCTAATATTGGAGGTAAGACTATCGAAAAATTGGTGAATTACTTTGGAAGTGAATTGTATGCTTTGCATCATGTACCTTATGAAGAATTAGAGAAAGTGATAGGAACTTCAAAGGCATTAAATATTTTGAGAGGAAGAGAAGGGAAATTGGATGTTTCAGCGGGAGGAGGAGGAATATACGGCAAAGTTACTATAACTTAAAAGGAATATTGTCCCCTTTTGAATCATAAATTTAAATTAGCTTTATAAAAAATAGGGGGCAATATTCTTGAAGTTTTTAAAAGGAAATCTTTATTTGCATATTAAAAATAATTTTTTATTGTATGTGTTGGCTGTAATGTCTTTAATGATAGGAATAGCAGCAGGATCTTTTACTGTTAATAACCTCACTGACATACAGATGGAGCAAATAATAGGATATATTTCGAAATTTTATCAAATTGCAAAATCTGTAGACTTGAATTCTGCCCAAATTTTTAAACAATCCCTTCTAAATAATTTTGTCACTGTTTTTGTTTTATGGATTTTAGGGGCTACAATTATAGGGATTCCTTTTATATTTTTGCTTGTGGGGATAAGAGGTTTTATTTTAGGATTTTCTATTGGAGTTTTGATAAAAGAATTTGAAACAAAAGGGATACTACTCGTATTGATGGGAATTTTGCCTCAAAATATTTTTATCTTATTAGGAATCTTGTTTATATCTGTAACGGCTATTAATTTTTCTTTATATCTTTTGAAAAATCGCAAATTTTATTTAGAAGAATTAGTATCACAATTCGTATCTTATACTTTTATGGTATATGCAGGGTTTTTAGTTATATTAATAGGCTGCTTGATAGAATCTTATCTTTCACCTTATATATTACTTTTACCGATTTTTTCACCATAAAAGAAGGAAAATGACGATTTATGTTGAATATTTATAATTAATGGATTTATTATAAAAATTCAAGAATTGTAGGGGTAAAGAATATGTTAAATAATGTGGTTGGGGAGTTTTTGGATTTTTTAACAAAGAACAAAAAACTGTCAAAAAACACTCTTGAATCTTATAACAGAGACATAAACCAGTTTTTAAATTATCTCGAAGAAATCGGAATAAACTGTTATAATGTCAAAAAATCGACAATATTAAATTATCTTTACTATTTGAAGAAAAAAGGCAAATCACAAGCAACTGTTTCTCGAAATCTTTCTTCTCTTAAAGCCTTTTATCATTATTTATTTATGAAAAAGAAAATAGAAGAAGACCCAACGTACATGATTAATACCCCGAAAGTAGAAAAAAAGCCGACCTACTACTTTAACAGTTGAACAGGTAGATATGTTACTTTCACTAGATTTTGGTGATGATGAAAAAGGACTTAGAGATAAAGCTCTTATTGAATTACTTTATGCTACAGGACTTAAAGTCTCCGAAGTTATTTCTTTAAAATTAGAAGATGTGAATCTCTCTTATGGCTATGTAGTTATTCGCTCTAATAAAGAAAGAGTTATTCCAATAGGCTCTCATGCAATTGAGGCCTTAAAAAATTACATTGAAAAAGGAAGAAAAGCAAAAAATGGAGAAAATACTCTTTTTTTAAATTTGCGAGGGCAAAAACTTACAAGACAAGGATGTTGGAAAATAATAAGAGAATACACTGATAAAATTAGTCCTGGCTTTCCTGTTACTCCAAATACGCTAAGACAATCTTTTGCGCAGCATATGCTTCAAAATGGTGCAGATATTCGAGCTGTTCAAGAAATGTTAGGTTATCAAACAGATTTAAATACAAATTTACTTTCTTTAATTTCAAAATCAAAAATAAAAGAAGTTTATAATAAATTTCACCCTCGTGCTTAAAAATATAAAAAGTATAATATTCACCCTCCAGCGCAAAATAAATAGTGATGAGGAGGGTGATTTTATGTTTAAAAGGCTTTTAACATTATTAGTGAGTGTGATACTAGCTATTTCTTTTGTCTTAAATGGCACAGTATATGCTGATACTTTAAATTTAAAGTCAAAATCTGCTATTTTGATAGAGGCTAATACTGGACAAATTCTTTATGAAAAAGATAGCCATAAGCCCTTGCCGCCTGCCAGTGTTACCAAAGTAATGACTCTTTTACTGGCGATTGAAGCAATAGATTCTGGTAAAATTAAAATAACAGATAAAGTTGTCACAAGTAAACATGCCTTTGATATGGGAGGTACACAAATATATTTAGAAGTAGGAGAGGAAATGACAGTAGATGATTTAATGAAGGCTATAGCGATGAATTCGGCAAATGATGCTTCTGTTGCTTTAGCTGAGTATATTGCGGGTACAGAGGAAAATTTTGTTGAAATGATGAATAAAAGGGCTAAGGAATTGGGAGCAAAAAATACTACTTTTAAAAATGCAACTGGACTACCTGAGGAAGGGCACTTGACAAGCGTATATGATATTGCAATGATTTCAAGGGAATTAGTAAAGCACGAGAGCATATTTAAATATCTAACCAATAAATTAGATTCTTTAAGAAATGGGAAATTTAGTCTCATAAATACTAATAAATTATTATGGCGCTATAAAGGAGCAGATGGTATTAAAACAGGATCTACTTCGGAAGCACTTTATTGTATGGCAGCAACAGCTAAAAGGGGAGATACAAGGCTAATAGCGGTGGTATTTGGAGCACCTGATTCTGAGACGAGGTTTAGTGAAGCGGCTAAGTTATTAGATTACGGATTTGCTAATTATGAAAGTGTAAAAGTAGCTTCAAAGGGGCAAAGTTTTGGCAATGTCAAAGTTTTTAAAGGAAAAAAGCAGGCTGTTAGTGTTGTGTGCCGCGATGATGAGTATATACTGATTAAAAAAGGAGAAGGTAAAAATATAAAAACAGAGGTGGAGCTAAAGAATGCTGTATTAGCTCCTCTGGCCAAAGAGGTCCCAATAGGCACTGTAAAAATAACACAGGATGGCAAGATTATAAAGACATTTAACATATATCCTCAGGAAGTAGTAGAAAAAGCGAACTTTTTTGAAAATCTCAATAAAGTTTTTATTGGATGGCTAAGATATCAGTAGTTTACTTAAGCACTAAACAGTTGTTTAGTGCTTTTTATATTTTTTAGAAAAATATCACAAAAAAGGAGGAATTTTAAAATTTACATCGAATATAATAGGGGGAGGTTGATAAAATGAGAGTAAAATTTGCAAAAAAAGAGGATACCTTGATAGTAAAAATTGAAGGTGAGTTAGACCATCATGTGGCGGAGAGCATAAAAAGTGTTATTGATGACGAGTATGAAAAAAAGTCGTGTAAAAATTTAATTTTTGATTTTAAAAATGTAAATTTTATGGATAGTTCAGGAATTGGCGTTATAATAGGAAGATATAAAAAAATCAAAGAGAATAATGGTAAGGTAGCTATAGTAAATGCCAATAAGCAATTACATAAAATTATTGAAGTTTCTGGATTGTTGCGTATAATTAAATGTTATAATGACATTGAAGAAGCCTTAAAGGAAATATAGAAGGGGGATTATCATGGAATACACAAACATGATGGAGTTAAAATTTTTAAGTAAGTCGCAAAATGAGTCTTTTGCAAGGACTGTTGTTGCAGCTTTTGCTGCTCAACTAGATCCGACAATTGAGGAAATTGCAGATATAAAAACTGCTGTTTCAGAAGCAGTTACTAACTGCATAATTCACGGATATGAGAATAAAATCGGCATCATTACTATTAAAGCTTTTATTTCAGGTAACAAAATAACAATTGAAGTCATAGATGAGGGAAAAGGGATTGTCGATATTGAGAAAGCTATGCAACCTCTTTTTACTACTCGCTTAGAAGAAGAGCGAGCAGGAATGGGTTTTACTGTCATGCAGACCTTTATGGATGAATTAGAAGTTGAATCAACTCCAGGAAAGGGAACTCTTGTCCGAATGACAAAGTATATAAGGTCTGATAAATGAGGTGACTTTATGAAAGAAGGGAATTTTGAAAAAAGTGATGAGAATTTGGAATTGATAAGAGCGGCACAAAAAAATGATAAAGAAAGCTTGGAAAAATTAATTTTAGAAAATAGTGGCCTTATTTGGAGTATTGTTAAAAAGTTTTCTAATAGAGGGTATGAATTGGAGGATTTGTATCAAATAGGTTGTATAGGTTTTGTAAAGGCAATTCAAAAATTTGATGAATCTTACAATGTAAAATTGTCAACCTATGCAGTACCTATAATAATGGGAGAAATTAAGAGATTTCTAAGAGATGATGGATTAATAAAAGTGAGTCGTTCTTTAAAGGAGCTTTCTACAAAAGCTTTTTATGTTAAAGAGATTTTAAGCAATGAATTAAATAGAGAGCCAACTATTAATGAAATTGCTGAAAGATTAAATGTAAGTCCTGAAGAAATTGCTATGGCTTTTGAATCGGCTGCTACTGCTGAGTCATTATATGACAACGCAACTCATGACGAAGATGACAGGCTTTTAATTGAAATGGTGAGTGAAGAGGAAAAAGAAGTTGATATAGACGATAAATTAGCTTTACAGATGGTTATAAATAAACTTAAACCACGAGAAAAACAAATAATATTTTTGAGATATTTCAAGGATATGACGCAGATGGAGGTGGCAAGTGTTTTAGGAATTTCCCAAGTGCAAGTATCTAGAATTGAGAAAAAAGTTTTACAAAAACTAAGAAAAGAATTGGAAGAAGTGTAGTATTTTAACACAAATACTACACTTTTTTTGAATTAATTTTGCTTATCTTCACATACTAATAATGGCTGGTGAAATGAAAATGAAAAAGATGTTAATTATAATCGTGGCAATATTGCTAATTTTTGCTGTTAGCTATTTTTATATGCATAAAACCAATAAAAAAATACCTGACAGTGCTGATTTGGTATATAAGGGAGGAGGAAATTGTATGGCAGTTGTGAAAGTATTAAATGTTGTAGGGGATTCAACAGTGAGCTGGGAAGATGCAATACACAAAGCTGTAGAAGAGGCAGCTAAGTCTATTGACAATATATCAGGAATTGAAGTTGTCAATCAAACAGCAAATGTAAAAAACGGCAAAATAGTAGAATATAAAGCTAATATACAAATAGCTTATAGAGCAGATAAAGAATTAGGTTGAAAATAAAGGAGCACCGTCTATGGTGCTCTTGTCATAAGGAAGGGTGAAATTAATGGAAAGAGATGTAAAAAAAGAGCAAGAATATAAAAACATAGCACAGAAATATGAGCCTAAACCTGCTTTGCTTAAAAACGTAGTAATGGCTTTTGTAGTAGGAGGATTGATAAGCGACATAGGGCAGTTCTTTTTAAATTTTTACCTATCAAGAGGTTATTCTATGCAAGATGCCAATACTCTTGTATCAATTACTATGGTATTTCTTGGGGCTTTTTTAACTGGAATTGGGGTCTATGACGATATAGGGAAGTTTGCAGGGGCAGGTTCTATAGTGCCAATAACAGGTTTTGCAAATTCTATTGTGTCACCGGCAATGGAGTTTAAAAGGGAAGGTTTTGTTTTTGGGGCGGCAGCAAAGATGTTTACAATTGCAGGACCTGTTATTGTATATGGGGTCAGTACTTCAATTATTATAGGTTTGATATATTATTTTTTAAAGTAAAAGGGGAAGTTAGATATGGCAAAAAAAAATTAGGCACACAAACTGTTAAGTTTAAAAATCCTCCTTCTATAATAGCTGGAGGCACTATTGTAGGACCTAAAGAAGGAGAAGGACCTTTAAGAGATTATTTTGATATGATTTTAGTAGACGATACTTATGGAGAAAAAAGTTGGGAAAAAGCAGAGTCAAAAATGTTTCAAGATGCTGTAAATTTAGCATTAAAAAAGGCCAATCTCAAGATTTCAGAAATTGATTACCTATTAGGTGGTGATTTGTTAAATCAAATTATAAGTGCAAATTTTGCTGCGCGACAACTGAATGTGCCACATTTCGGATTGTATGGTGCTTGTTCTACTATGACAGAGGGATTGACTTTAGGGGCTATGCTTATTGATGGAGGCTATGCTGACTATATAATAGCGGCAACTTCCAGCCATTTTTCTACTGCAGAAAGACAGTTTAGATATCCTTTAGAACAAGGCATTCAAAGGCCTTTTACTTCACAGTGGACGGTGACAGGTGCAGGAGCTACAATTTTAGCCTCCACAGGAGAAGGCCCTTATATTACCCATGCTACTACTGGCAAAGTTGTAGATTTGGGGATGAAGGATGCCAATAACATGGGAGCGGCAATGGCACCTGCTGCAGCAGATACAATTATCACTCATTTTAAAGATACAGGTTTTACAATAGAAGACTATGACCTTATTATGACGGGAGACATGGGAAGAGTAGGGAGAGACATACTTTTAGAGTTATTATATAAAGAGGGCTATGATATAGAGAGTAAGTATAAAGATTGTGGAATAGAAATTTTTGATGAATCACAAGACGTTCACTCTGGTGGCAGCGGTGCGGCTTGTTCTGCAGTGGTTTTGAATGGATGGCTGTTATCTCAAATACAAAATGGAGTCTATAAAAAAGTTTTATTTATGGCGACGGGAGCTCTTTTATCTCCTACCAGCAGCCAGCAAGGGGAATCTATTCCTGGGATTGCCCATGCTATTACAATATCGACAACATTATAAGGAGGTCAATATGGATTATATAAAAGCGTTTTTAATGGGAGGTTTGATTTGTGCTATTGCACAAATTTTGATTGATAAGACTAAATTGACTCCTGCAAGAATATTAGTAACATATGTGACATTAGGAGCAATACTTGGAGGCCTTGGAGTTTATAAAAAATTGATAGATATAGGTGGTGCAGGAGCTACAATACCCCTTTTGGGCTTTGGAAATTCCCTTGCCCAAGGTGTAATAAAAGCTGTTGAGAAAGATGGATTGATTGGAGTTTTTACAGGAGGATTGACAGCCACTGCCGGAGGAATTTCTGCTGCAGTATTTTTTGGGTACATTTTTTCTTTAATTTTTAATTCAAAGACTAAGAAATAAGTATAAAATAAGTATAGGTTAATGAATTTTAACTTATACTTATTTTTTTATCTTTTCCTATGGTATAATATAAAAAGCAAGGAATTATTTTGTTGGTAAAAGGGTGATTTTTTGCGTATAGAGGTTAATGAAATAGATTTAATTAAACTGCTGAAAGAAATTTCTTTAAAAACAAAAATTAAATCTTATATTGTAGGTGGAGTTGTAAGAGACTTTTTATTAGGGGTTAAAAACCTTGATATTGATGTAGTAGTGGAAGGAGACGGTATTGAGTTTGCTTATATATTGCTTTCTTATTTAAAAGGTGATATTGTAGTGTATGAAGCTTTTAGGACTGCTACCTTAAGTTATGACGGTATTTCTATTGATGTTATATCTGCTCGTAAAGAGTATTATGAACGTCCTGCTGTACTGCCAACAATCGAATTTTCAAATATATACGATGACATGGCAAGAAGAGATTTTACTATAAACACTTTGGCTTATGATGTAATAGAAGAGAAGATTTTGGATTATTTTAATGGATTAGAGGACTTAAAAAAGGGTTTAATTAGAGTCCTTCATCCTAAAAGTTTTATTGATGACCCTACCAGAATATTTAGAGCTATAAGATATGCTACTAGATATTCTTTTGAGATCGAAGAAAAGACGCATAATTTGATGAAGGATTCGATAGAAAATATCAGACTTTTGTCTGCTGATAGAATAAGGAATGAAATCTTTTTAATTTTAAAAGAAAGTAAAGCCAAAGAGATGATTGATAAGCTTATTTATTACAGTATTGATAAAGTTATTTTTGATGGAATTACACTTAATACTCAACATCTCGATACAGTATATGTAAATTTAGAAATTGAATTATACAGATTTTTAGTGCTTTTTTACTATCTAAAAGAAAAAGATATTAATGAAATTGAAAAGAGGTTGCGAATAAATAAAATTTATCTCAAGGCTTTAAAAGACTTGGTTTTTTTGAGAGAGCAACTCAATTGCCAAAATAAAAATATCAGAAAAATAAGAGAAACTATAGAAGAAACAAAAGAAGAAGTTTTAAAAGCTATTGAAGTAATGGAAGGAGAAAAAGCCGAAAAAATTATAAAGGGGAAATTGACTGTAAAGGGAAAAGACATAGAAAATTTAGGACTTCCTCCCGGTTCTTTATATGGGGAATTAATGGATAATGTGTTTGAGGCGAAAATTAATGGAATTATTGCTACAAGAGATGAAGAAATTGCATTTTTGAAAAAACTGATAGAAAAATTAAAGAAAGGAGAATAAATTTGATAGATTTTATAGATTTTTTATATAGAATACCTGCACTTCTTATTGCGATGAGTTTCCACGAATTTAGCCATGGTTATGTGGCAGATAAATTGGGGGACCCTACTCCAAGGCAAAGTGGTAGGCTTACATTAAATCCGTTAGCTCATATTGACCCCCTTGGTCTTTTAATGCTTTGGCTTTTAAGGTTTGGGTGGGCGAAACCTGTTCCTATTAATCCTTTATATTTTAGAGATAGAAAAAAAGGTGTATTGCTTGTATCCTTAGCAGGCCCTCTTTCCAACGTCTTGTTGGCTATCGTTTCTCGAATATTGATGATAGCATTTAAAGATGTTCCAATACTGTATCCACTTTTATATCTATTGTACATTTACAATTTAATTTTTGCTGTTTTCAATATAATACCGGTGCCGCCTTTGGATGGTTCAAAAGTACTGTGGAGTTTGTTACCCCCAAGAGAAGCTTATATGATTTCTCAATATGAAATGTATGGACAGGTTATTTTGCTCCTTCTTGTTTTCACTGGGGTTATAGGACAAATCATGGGGCCTCTTATGAATGCTTTGGACTCTTTTATAACTCTTATTTTAAAGCCTTTTGGGGTGTGAAGATGTACAACGTAAAATTAGAAGTGTTTGAAGGACCTTTTGATTTGCTTTTTCACCTTATAGAAAAAAATGAAATTGATTTGATGGATATCCCGATTTCAGTTATTTTAGATCAATATATGGAATATATTAAAACTTTGCAGGAAATGGATTTAAATGTGGCATCAGAATTTATTGTAATGGCAGCTACTTTATTAGAAATTAAATCTAAAAATGTTGCTTCCCAAACAGCAGTTTGAGGGACAACAATTAGAAATGGAAGAAGTAGACCCAAGAGAAGAATTAGTAACTAAATTGATTGAGTACAAGAAATATAAAATTATTGCCCAGACTTTTAAAGAAATGTGCAAAATTGGTTCTCGTTTTTTTAGAGAAGAGTCTGAAGTAAAATATATAGATAAAAAAATTGCTTTAAACTACTCTAGTGAAGATATATATAAAGCGTATCTTAAAGTTATTTCAAAAAATAACGCCAGAGAAAATGAAATAGAAATAAAAAAAGATGAATATACTGTAGAGAATAAGATTAAAGAGTTATTAGTGAAATTAGTAAAAAAGCCTTTCCTTTGGTTTAGTGAACTTATTAAGAAAAGTCGAGCAAAAGGAGAAATTATTGTTTCTTTTATCGCTGTTTTAGAGTTAGTGAGATTAAATAGAATTATAGCGGAACAAAAGACTACTTATGGGGATATACTTATTAAATCCTTTAGGAGAGGAGAAAAAAATGAGCAATGAAGGAAAAATAGAAGCTATATTGTTCGCAGCAGGGGGACCAGTAAAATTAAAAACCTTATCCAAAGTAGTAGGACTTTCTCAAGAGGAAATAGTAGATGTTGCAAACAAATTAAAAGAATATTACGACCGAGAAAATCGCGGTTTAGATATTATATTTTTTGAAGATAAAGTTCAAATGTGTACAAATGATAATTATGGAGAAATAGTTAGACAAGCTTTGGGATTAGAAATAAAACAAGGACTTTCTCAAGCAGCATTAGAGGTTTTGGCTATAATAGCTTATAATCAACCTATTACAAGGGCAGAAATTGAAAGAATAAGGGGTGTAAAAAGCGATAAAGCTATAAATACTTTGCTGGAGTATAATTTGATCAAAGAAAGCGGAAGGGCTTTATCTCCTGGTAGGCCAATACTGTATACTACTACAGAAGATTTTTTAAAGTATTTTGGAATTAAATCTTTAAAAGAGTTACCGCAAATTGAAATCACACCTTAAGGGAGGATTATATATGAAACGAAATATTGCGTCTCTACTTTTAATAGGGCTTGCTTTTACATTTCTTTCAACCACTTTTGCCTTTGCAAATGAAAAAGAGAATGAAGGTAAAAAAGCAGGTGCTCTTTTATAAAGAGTTAACCTGCTATATTTATATTATTATAAGTACAATTTTACATAGAAGTTTTCTACAATTGTACTTGCTATTTTTTCAAAAAGAGGTTATCATATATCAAGATACTATATTTCCTTTATATGGATAAAAATACAATATAGGCAGTTTTTTAATAACTATCAATTTTTTTACCAAAACTATAATAAAGACCTAAATCTTGCTTAGAAAAGGCTTATAAACAGCGTGATATGAGGTGAAATGATGAAATATTTGTCTGTTTTTTTTATAATCCTTATTTTTTTGATTTTACTGTATTTTTTGCCTCTTAAAATTAAAGTAAAAGCGAATAAAGAGGAGAAAAATATTTCCCTGGAAATAGCAGCTAATATATTTTTTGTAAATTTTTTGACCTTTAAATTACAGAAAGAGCCTGAAAAAGAGGAATTGTATTTTAAAATTTTTGGCATCCAGATACTTAAAAGTGCAGGAACAAAAAAATTAGAGAGAACTAAAAAAGAGAGAAAATTTTCGACTTTAGATATAGGATATAAAGATTTTTTTAAGATTATAGAATTTTTAAAAGATGTGCTAAAAGATACTATTGTTTATAAATTTTATTTAAATTTAAAAATTGGCTTAGAAGATGCAGCTTGGACTGCTATCTTGAACGGCTCTTTATGGGGAATAATATATACAGCTCTTATGCCGATATATAATAATGCTACTTTTACTAATGCACCGGAGGTTTATATCACACCTTACTATGGTCAGAATAAGTTAGAAGGAAATTTAATTTGCATATTTAAAATAACCTGTGGTAATATTATTATTAATGGAATAAAGTTTTTGGGTAGTTTAAATGGGAGGTGAAAATAAATGAGTGACCACCCAATCGATGCTTTGATGAAAACGACCATGGAAAGCTTAAAAGACATGATAGATGTCAATACAATAGTAGGAGATGCTGTAGAAACTCCTGATGGAACGATAATAATCCCTATCTCTCGTGTGACCTTTGGCTTTGCTGCTGGAGGCGGTGAAATTAACTTGCCAAAGAATGATAAAAAAGGTACAGAACAAGATTCATCTCAAAACATGCCCTTTGCCGGTGGCAGTGGCGCAGGGGTTTCTGTACAACCCGTTGCCTTTATGGTGGTTGGCCAAGGGCAAATCAGACTCTTGCCAGTTACTCAAAGTGCTATGCTAGAGAGAATAATAGATTTGACGCCTAAATTGATAGAAGAAATACAAAACTTGTTCAATAAAGGTAAGTCGACAAAAAAGGTACAAAATCCAACAATAAATAACAATGCTGATATTTAAAAAGTGGGGAATCCCACTTTTTTGTATATAAAGGAGGCATAAAATGAAAAAATTTATACTTTATCTTTTTATTTTGTTGTATTTTATGTCTTCTGTAAAAGTGTATGCTGAGAGCTATCCTTCTATCTCTGCTAAAGCAGCAATTGTAATGGACCAAGAGACAGGGAGAGTGTTATATGAAAAAAATTCTCATGAAAAGCTGCCAATGGCAAGCACTACAAAAATAATGACTTTGTTGGTGGCTTTAGAAAAAGGTAATTTAAATGATATTGTAACTGTCAGCAAAAGGGCTGCAAGCGTTGGAGGTTCATCTATTTGGCTTTCGCCAGGAGAAAAAATTGATATGGAAAGCTTACTTTTTGGACTTATGTTAAACTCAGGGAACGATGCCGCCACAGCTATTGCGGAACATATAGGTGGTAGTGTAGAAAGTTTTGTCGAAATTATGAACCAAAAAGCAAAAGAAATAGGGGCATATAACACCCATTTTGTAACACCTTCTGGTTTAGACATTGGCATTGATGACCATTATACTACTGCTTATGATTTAGCTTTAATAACAAGGTATGCTTTTAGATATCCTAAATTTGCAGAGATTGTATCAACAAAAGAAAAGACAATTCCTTGGGAAGGGAAAGAATGGGATAGATATTTGAGGAATAAAAATAAGCTCTTATGGATATACGAAGGAGCAGATGGAGTAAAAACTGGATTTACTAATAAAGCAGGTAGGTGTCTTGTATCTTCTGCTACAAGAGAGGGAAGGAGATTTATTGCAGTTGTTTTAAATAGTCCTCCTATGTGGGAAGATTCCATGAAAATATTAGATTATGCTTTTTCAAAGTACAAACCCTATAAAGTTTTAGAAAAAGGGGAGTTAATTAAGAAGGTAAAAGTAGAAGGTGGGAAAGAAAATACTGTATCAGTTGTAAGTGAGAAAGCATGTGTTATTCCAGCATTAGAAGAGGAGAAGCAGAATGTGAATTTAGAATTTTATCTTCCCAAAAGTGTCAAAGCTCCTGTTGAAAAAGGCGAAAAAATAGGTTATGTGACAGTAAAGATAGGAGAAGAAAAAGTTTGTGATGTCAATTGTGTAGCCTTAAAGAAAGTAGAACAAGAAGATTTTGGTTACAATTTTCAAAAGATAATAAAAAATTGGTTAAAGGTGCTGAATCCCTCTTGAATATGACTCAAGAGGGTTATTTGTTTTGTAATAGTTTTTAAGTTTGAAGAATATTTTATTAGTGTTAGGGATGTGCAAAATTAATAAAAATAATCACGACAAAAAACCAAAATATGTATGACATACAATATATAGTAATCAACACTGACAATCAAACATAAAGGAAGTGGTAAAGGAAAAAGAAAGACAAAAAGAGGAGCTAAAAAAGGGCATAAATATCCTGTAGAAGTCAAATGTTAAAAAATAGCATGAAATAGATTCAGTAAAAATTAGGCCGATTGCATCAAAGCAACAAGAGATCTAAACTCATCATATTTGCCCAATTTAATAGCTACAATAGCGACAGTAAGCAAAGTAATATGGCCAAAAGTATTAAGGTTGCTCACAGAATTAATATTTCTAACATAAGCCTTTTCAAAATCCAGAGCTTTAAAGCGGGAATTATATCTTTCTGATTCAATTCTCAATCTATAGACAGCCTTAAAATAGAGGGAATCTCTATTAATAGAGGACCTATAATCAGAAGATATAATAGCATACTTAGTACAGCCTCTATGCTTTTTGCCATTAAGATATTTAGGATGATTTATAGGGCAGGCAGAATCATCTTTAGAATTACAGAACTTGCAAACAAATTTTTGCTTAATAAAACCATCAAAATACTGCTTGCCATCTTTAAGCATTTTAATACCCGCTTCGCAGACCATATAACCATCATCAGTCAGAGGGGGATTTTTAGAATTGCGCTTGTTAAGAGGAATAAAACAATGACCGTGTAGAATATTTCTAACATAATTATAAAGTTTCTTAACATCATACCCCTTATCAGCAATAAAATTAACATACTTAAGGTTAAACCACTTATTAGTCTTCTCAAGCAAAGATAAAGCGACTTTCAAAATCAGGGGCATCAGCGGGGGTAGTAGTTTCAGCGATGGGTAAACCAGAGATAGCATCAACAATAATGTGATTTTTATAGCCCCAATTAAAACTTATAGCGTTTATTAGAAGAATCGTTAGAAGCAGAATAAACGCCTAATTTACAATCCTTATCAGAGTTAGGCTGATTATCTTTAGAGAATTTATTTTTAGAAAAAGACTTAGGGTTATTTAACTTAGTGTTAGCTTTAATAGGGGTAGAGTCCATGGAAATAAACTCACCAGAGATAATGCCCATATTTTTGAGGATATTGACCTGGTTTTGAAAGATAGAGGTCAAATAATCATGAGAGAACTCATTAATAAAACGGCGAAAAGTCCAATAAGAAGGAAGAGGTTTAGAAATGTCGAAGCCACAAAGATGAGCAATGATAAGATTATTGCGGAGATAATCTAAAAGGTCAGAAATTGTGCCAAATCTTTCAGCTTTCATGACAATAAAAGCTCTAAAAAGTGCATGATGAGAGTAACCCTTACGGCCAGGACTAGAGGAAGGGAATTCAGGTATTGAAGACAGGTCAAGATTTTCAAACATAGAAGAATAGAAATCAATTTTAGACTGAGAGGTAAAGAGTTCAGGTATATTTAAAAGTAATTGAAGCTGATACATGTAGGATTTCCTCCTTCTTAAAAAATTTTTTATAGTGTATATATAATAATTCGACAAATGGGAGGGGAAATCCTACATAAAAGATAAAAAATTCAAGAGTGATAGGAAAAAAGTATGTCTGTAGAATGGCTTAAATGAAGGCTTCTGAATTTTGCACAAGTCTAATTAGTGTGAAATTGGAGGTGAGATAAATTGGCAAATAGATTAGAATGCATTGACGCTGGTACTGATTATTGTCCTTGCTATTTGGCTGAATTAAATGAGTGCATAGTATGTTCACAACTTCAGGGGAAAAATTTTTGCGATTGTAATTGGCGAGGAGTTTGTATCTTTCAGGAATTTGTTTGGGCAGGATACAAGGCTAAAGCTACCCGCAGCACAATTTTTTCTAAAGTGTTAAAAAGGGAAGAAATTAACGAAGAAGTTATAATTTTGACTCTTAAAGTACCAAATAAGATGGCACGAGATTTGAATGAACCAGGTTCTTTTGTTTTTTTAAGAGGAATTTCAAGCCCACCTTTTTTTGATACTCCTATGTCAGTAATGTATGCAGACGAGCTTGAAGGAATAATCAAGATAGCTATACAAGTAAGTGGTCCAAAAACAAAATTGATTCAAAAAGCTGAGGAAGGAGAAGAGGTTTATTTAAGAGGGCCTTATTGGAATGGGCTTTTAGGTCATAGGTATATTAAAGGAATTCACAATTCTAAGGCTTTAGTTGTTTTGAGAGGAATTGCACAAGCTCCGGGGGTAATTGTTATTTCAAAACTAATAAACAACAAAAACAAAGTTATTGCTATCGTAGACAAAGGAAAAGTAGGAGTAAATTTTATAAATGACTATTTGAAAGAGTTTAATATAATGATAATTGAAACAGACCTTTTAAGCGAAGAAGGAGAAAGAATTTTAAAGGAGTTAATTAAAGATAAAGAAATAACGGTTGTATATAGTGGAGGCTCTGATGAACAGCATGTGAATATTTTAAATTATTTGGACTTATATAATCAAGAAGCCTATTTAGCGGTTTCAAACAATAATACTATATGCTGTGGTGAAGGGATATGTGGTAGTTGTGAAGTTCAGATAGGATACCAAAAAGTAAGAACCTGTAAGGTTCAAGTGGATATTAGAAAAGCTTTGGAAAGGAAGATGTTACATGGTTAAAGTTGTTGTAATAGGTGGAGGTTGGGCTGGTTGTGCAGCTGCTTTAACGGCTCGAAAAGCAGGAGCGGAAGTAGTGCTTTTAGAAAAGACTGATATGCTTTTGGGATGCGGACTTGTAGGAGGTATAATGAGAAATAACGGGAGATATACTGCTGCAGAAGAACTTATATATTTGGGTGGAAATGAACTTATTGAAATAACAGATAAGGCAGCAAGACATGTAAATATCAACTTTCCTGGCCATGCTCATGCAAATCTGTATGATGTGACAATGGTAGAACCAATGATTAGAAAAATGTTACTTGAAAAAGGGGTTACTATTAAGCTGATGACAAGAGCTACAGATGTTGTGATGGAAAGCAAAAAAAGAATAAAAGGAATAGTTTTAGCAGATGATACTATAGAGTATGGAGATGTTTTTATAGAAACTACTGGTTCTACAGGACCTATGGGCAATTGCCTAAGATATGGAAACGGATGTGCTATGTGTATTTTAAGGTGCCCTTCTTTTGGTCCTCGAATTAGCATAAGTTATAGGGCAGGTGTAGAAGACCTTTTAGGAATGAGGGCAGATGAAGTTTATGGTGCTTTTAGTGGTTCATGTAAATTAAATAAAGAATCTTTAAGCAAAGAGATAAGAGAAAAGCTGGAAAGAGATGGAGTAGTAGTATTGCCTGTGCCTAAAGAAGATATTAACATGGAAAAATTGAATTTGAAGGTGTGTCAACAATATGCATTGCCAGAATACGCAGAAAATGTTATACTATTAGATACTGGTTATGTAAAGCTCATGACTCCTTTTTATCCATTAGAAAAACTTAGAAAAATTCCTGGCTTAGAAAGAGCACGTTATGATGACCCCTATTCTGGAGGAAAAGCTAATTCTGTAAGATATTTGTCAATGGCACCGCGAGATAATACAATGAAAGTTATAGGTTTAGAGAATTTATTATGTGCAGGGGAGAAGTCTGGCTTGTTTACTGGGCATACTGAGGCAATGGTGACAGGATGTCTTGCTGGACATAACAGCGTAAGATTAGCTCTTGGCATGCCTCTTTTGGAGTTACCAAGGAATTTAGCTTCTGGTGATTTGATAGCATATGCTAATGAAAGCATAAAGACGAAAGAAGGCTTGAAAAAGAGGTATACTTTTGCAGGGGCAGAATATTTTGAGAGGATGAAACAATTAGGCCTTTATACTACTGATACCAACTTGATAAAAGAAAGGATCATGAGAAATAATTTATTAAAAATTTATGACGAAAAACTTGTATAAACGAAAAAATGGGTGAACACAAATGGAAAGGTTGCAAAAATACTTAGCAGAATGTGGAATAGCCTCACGAAGAAAGTGCGAAGAGTATATTTTACAAGGCCGTGTAAAAGTAAATGGAAAAGTAGTAAAAGAGTTGGGAGTAAAAATCAATCCTGATGTTGACATAATTGAATTTGATGATAAAATTGTGAGAAGAGAAAAGAAAAAAGTTTATATTATGTTAAATAAGCCAACAGGATATATTACTTCCGTAAAAGACCAGTTTGGCAGGCCTACAGTGATGGACTTAGTTAAAGTTAAGGAAAGAATATATCCTGTTGGCCGCTTAGATTATGATACATCAGGGCTTCTGTTACTCACAAATGATGGGGAGATAGCCAATATCTTAATGCATCCTCGACATGAAATTGTGAAGACGTATATTGCAAAAATCAAAGGAATTCCAACACAAGAAGAGTTGGAAAGGTTTAGAAATGGACTTTTGATAGGAGATTATTTGACTTCGAAAGCAGAAATAGAGATTTTAGCAGTTAAAAATGGGACAAGTGTTGTAGAAATAAAAATTCATGAAGGGAAAAATAGACAAGTTAGAAGAATGTGTGAGGCTATTGGACATCCTGTTATTTCTCTTACAAGAACTAAAATTGGTGAGTTATCTTTAGAAGGGTTAAAACCAGGAGAGTGGAGGTATTTGACACAAAAGGAAATAGATTATTTAAAAAGCTTGAGGTGAAGTATGTTTTCAGTTAACTTTGCTAAAGCAGAGGATTTCGAAATTATTAAAAAAATTGCTAATGAGTGTAATTTGAAGGGAACTTTAAATTTTTTAGAAGAGATTTTCATGATTGCAAGAGAAGACAAGCCTTTTGGCTTTATTTCTATGAAAGTAGAAAATAATAATGCTATAATAACTAATTTGGCAATTTTGCCTTCCTACAGGGATAAGGGGTTTGAAAATTTAATGGTAAGAGTAGTACTTAATCATGCCCTAGATATGGGGTTAGAAAATGCTTGTGTCAATATACCTTTTTATAAAGATTTTTTTGTAAATTAGGTTTTAAAGAAAAAGGCGATTTTCAGATAGTTAAATTAAAAGAGTTTTTTGGAGAGTGAGATATTTTTTTAAATATATTATTAAAAATCTTGGAGGTGTTTTCAATGGAATTATGGTTTACAGAAAATCAGGATGAAAATTTGAGATTTTCTTTGAAAGTTAAAGAAACATTGGTGGTAGAAAAAACTCCTTATCAACATTTAGCAATACTCGATACATATCAATTTGGAAGAGTATTAACTTTAGATGGTATACTTCAAACCACTGAAAAAGATGAATTTGTATATCATGAGATGATAGTACATGTACCCCTCTTTACTCATAAAAATCCAAAAAGCGTGTTAATTGTTGGAGGCGGAGATGGAGGCTCAGTAAGAGAGGTCTTAAAGCACCCTTCTGTAGAAAGAGTAGTTTTGGCAGAAATTGACGAGGCAGTAGTGAGAAATTCTAAAAAATATCTTCCTACAATAAGCCAGGCATTAGATGACCCAAGAGTAGAAATAATGATTGGAGATGGAATTAAATATGTTAATGAACACAAAAATGAATTTGATGTGGTAATAGTGGATTCTACTGACCCAATTGGGCCAGCTGTAGGGCTTTTTACTTCTGATTTTTATAAAGCCGTATATGAATGCTTGAAAGAAGATGGTATTATTGTGGCTCAGACAGAATCACCTTTTATTTATGGAAAATTGATAAACAAACTCAGCAAAATGTTCAAAGAAATATATCCTATTACAAAAGCATATATAGCAACAATACCGACTTATCCAGGAAGTTTGTGGACTTTTACCATGGGTTCAAAAAAATATGACCCTGAAGAAGTGGACATAAATTCTATTCCAAGAATAGATACTAAATACTATACACCTGAAATTCACAAAGCGGCCTTTGTATTGCCTAAATTTGTGAAGGATATTTTTGATGAGGTGTAATATGATAGAAGGAAAATATTTTGTTGATCCGGGAAAGTTTTTAGGGGCTACTGAAGATTATGAAAAGGCAGAGGTAGTTATAGTAGGTTTGCCTATGGATTACACAGTGAGTTTCAAAGCAGGAAGCCGCTTTGGACCTGCTGCCATAAGGCAAGCCTCTTATGGTTTAGAATATTATAGTGTGTATTTAGATAGGAGGCTGGAAGATAAGAAATTTTATGATTTAGGAGATTTAGTACTTCCTTATGGGAATGTGGAAAAGAGTTTAGATTTAATCTCAAAAGCTACAGAAGACATTTTGAAAAGTGAAAAAAAGGATTGTTCTTGGGTGGAGAACATTTAGTGACTTATGGAATTTTAAAAGAGTACTTAAAAAAATATGAGGATAACCTTGTAATCCTTCATTTTGATGCCCATACTGATTTAAGAGAAGAATTTTTTGGTGAAGCATATTCTCACGCTACAGTGATGAGAAAAGTATGGGATATTGCTAAGGGTATTAAAATGTATAATTTTGGGATAAGGTCAGGTGAAAAAGAAGAATTTGAGTTTGCAGAAAAAAATACCCATATGTTTTTGTACGAAGTAGTTGAACCTTTGAAAGGTGTAATTGATGATATAAAAGATTATCCAATTTATATTAGCTGGGATATAGATGTTGTAGACCCTGCTTTTGCACCAGGCACTGGTACACCAGAACCAGGGGGAATAACCACAAAAGAGGCATTAGAGGCTATTCATATTTTAAAAGATTTAAATGTCGTTGGGATGGATTTGGTGGAAGTCTCGCCTTCTCACGATATAGCTGGTATAACCTCTATTTTAGCAGCTAAACTTATAAGGGAATCTATCCTTTCCTTCTTCTAAAATTTTGAGCCTTTTGGCTCTTTTTTTATTTTGTTTCTTTTGAAAAAATAGTATAATATATTATGAGGAGGTATTAATATGAGCAATAAAATTAAAATTACAGAAACTGTATTAAGAGATGCCCATCAGTCACTCTTGGCTACTCGAATGTCGACGGAAGAAATGCTCCCAATTGCAGAAAAATTGGATGCAGTAGGATATTATTCTATTGAAGCGTGGGGAGGAGCTACCTTTGATGCTTGTATGAGATTTCTTGACGAAGACCCTTGGGAAAGATTAAGAAGATTAAAGAAAAGGATAAAAAATACGCCTCTTCAAATGCTTTTGAGAGGACAAAATCTATTAGGATATAGGCATTATCCTGATGATATAGTAGAAAGATTTATTGAGAAGGCTGTTTACAATGGAATAGATATAATAAGAATTTTTGATGCTTTAAATGATGTACGAAATCTTGAAGTTGCTATAAAAGCTACTAAAAAGGCGGGAGCTCACGCTCAAGGTACCCTTGTTTATACTATAAGTCCTGTTCACAACATTGACCATTATATTAAAGTAGCAAAAGAGCTGACAGAATTAGGAGTAGATTCCATATGCATAAAGGATATGTCAGGAATATTAACTCCTTATGTTGCTTATGAGTTAGTAAAAAGCCTTAAAGATACAGTAAATGTTCCTATACAGTTGCACAGCCATTATACGAGTGGAATGGCGGCAATGACTTATCTTAAAGCAATAGAGGCTGGAGTAGATATAATAGACACTGCTATTTCACCTTTGGCATTAGGAACTTCTCAACCTGCTACAGAAACAATGGTGGCAGCTTTAAAAGGCACTCAATATGACACTGGTTTGGATATGGAGTTATTATCAGAGATTGCTTCATACTTTAAAGAAGTAAAACAAAATCACAATAAAGAAATAGATTTATCTATGGTTATGGGTGTAGATACAGATGTATTAATTTATCAAGTTCCAGGAGGAATGCTATCAAATTTGATTTCCCAATTGAAACAACAAAATGCTTTAGATAAGTACCCGGAGGTTTTAAAAGAAATTCCTAAAGTTAGAGAAGAATTAGGATACCCACCTCTTGTTACTCCTATGAGTCAGATGGTAGGGACTCAAGCCGTCTTGAATGTAATAACTGGAGAAAGGTATAAAATGGTACCAAAAGAAGTAAAAGATTATGTGAAAGGACTGTATGGTAGACCACCAGCGCCAATTTCAGAAGAAATAAAGAAGAAAATAATAGGAGATGAAGAGGTAATAGATGTTAGACCAGCAGATCTTTTAAAACCGCAATTTGAAGCGATTAAAGAAGAGATTAAAGAGTATTATGAACAAGAAGAAGATGTTTTATCTTATGCTCTTTTCCCACAAGTAGCAAAGAAATTTTTTGAATACAGAAGAGCAAAAAAATATCAAATAGATGCAACTCTTCTTAATATGGAATATATGACATATCCAGTCTGACAGGGAAATAATCTTCCCTGTTTTTTATATTTAAAAATCCCTCCTGTAACATATATTTTTATCCTTCATAACATGTAGTAGAAAGTTTAAGTTTAAAAGGAGGGAAATAAGATGACAATAGATGGATCTTATTACAATCCCAACTATCCTAAGTATCCTTACCATCATCCCTATTATCCACATCATCCTCATCCGGGACATTGTAAGACTTTTTATACAGTGCAGCCAGGAGATACTATGTGGTCTATAGCGAATATGTTTGGAATAAGTCTTGACTGCTTAATAAGAGCTAATCCTCAGATATCGGATCCTAATTTGATATATCCAGGGCAACAAATTTGCATACCTTTCTATTGTCCACCAGTATCTCCAGAAACCTGCAAAACAATATACACAGTAAAACCGGGAGACAGTATGTGGTCTATAGCGAATATGTTTGGAATAAGTCTTGACTGCTTAATAAGAGCTAATCCTCAGATATCGGATCCTAATTTGATATATCCAGGGCAACAAATTTGCATACCTTTCTACTGTCCACCAGTGTCTCCAGAGACCTGCAAGACAATATACACAGTAAAACCGGGAGACAGTATGTGGTCAATAGCTAATATGTTTGGCGTAAGTCTTGATGCATTGATAAGAGCAAATCCACAAATACCAGATCCCAATTTGATATACCCAGGACAACAAATATGTATACCTTCTGCCTAAATATTTAATTGTTAAGGCACCTTTTAAGGTGCCTTAACAATTAATGTGAAGATATATAGTATTAGGATAATTGCTTGTATATTTTATAACTTTTACAGTCCCTGGTTGAATATTTTTTCCACATTTTAAGCATAGGTAATTTTTGTTTTCTTGCAAATAAGTGTAGCTTATTTCTACCTCTAATTTTCCATATTTTTTCCAGCTATTCCACCCAGTTTTTGCACAATTTGGCTCTGTTTTCATAATCGGCATATACCCATCTCAGCAATCGATGAAAATGAAAAGGATATTTTGTGTATCTTAAAAACTTTTCTGGCAATCCTAAAGATAAAGCGTAATTTTCAAAAGAATTTTCTATTATATCCTGAAGAGGATTTAATATTTGGGTACTTTCCCAATTATACTCTTCTTGTTCTAACCATTTTCTAAAAGTATCAAACATGTAACCTCTACAAACTTGTATTTTTTCAGTTTTGCTTACTTTAAGCTTTTCTAAAAGTTTTTTCCCGATTTCACAGGCTTTTTTTAAATACAATTTATTTTTAAAGTTTTCTTCGTTATAATATTCTATGGGAATTATATCACAGAAAAATTCTCCGGTTTCTACTCTCATAGCCCCAATACACGTTCCACCTACTAAACTTCCACTTCCCGCGTCGTCTATTTGTATCACTGTATCACTCCTTGCCTATATATAAATTTTGTAATAAAATCAAAGTAATTATACGTTATTAATTAGAGGAGGTAGAAAATGAAAATACTTCTTACTAATGACGATGGAGTACAAGGATTAGGGATGTTAAAATTAGCAGAATATCTTAAAGATAAGTATAAGGTAACGGTAGTAGCTCCTGAAAAAGAAAGAAGTGCTATAAGCCATGCTATAACTTTACATAAACCTTTAAGGCTTAAAAAAGTGAAGGAAGAGGATGGTTTGAAAATATATGCGGTAAATGGTACGCCCTCCGATTGTGTCAAATTAGGAATTGAAGTGGTGCTGGAAGAAAAACCTGATATTATAATTTCTGGCATTAATGAAGGTCTAAATTTAGGGACAGATATACTTTATTCTGGTACTGTTTCTGCGGCTATAGAAGCTGCAATTTACGGCATTCCTGCTATTGCAGTTTCCCTTGCAGAAACCGCTGATATTGAAGATAGGCGTATATATAAATTTTTGGAGAATTTAATAGAAAAAGTTTTAGAAAAAGGATTACCTAAAAACACATTATTGAATGTAAATATACCCGATTTTAAGAAGGGAATAAAGGGCGTAAAAGCTACAATACTCGGCAAGAGAATCTATATTGAGACTTTTCAAAAAAATTATGACCCAAGAGGGAAAGAGTACTATTGGATGGCAGGGAAAATTTCGGAAATAGAAAAGGATGAAAGGACAGACATTGTTTCTGTGAAAGAAGGTTATATTTCTATTACTCCAATTCATTTTGATTTAACAGAGTACAACATGATAAATATTTTAAACTCCTGGGATATAAAAATAGAATAAATATTTCTAATATTCTATATGATGCAAGAATTGTATCAAAAATATTCATGAAATTTATTATTCATTTTATGGAGGATTTTTTATTTTTGTATAGAATATTATATATTGCAAACAAAATTTAATGAGGGTGATAAATTGGTAAAAAATAAAGAGCTCGTAATAATAGAAGAATGGTGCAAAGGCTGCGGCATTTGTGTAGAATTTTGTCCTGTTAAAGTATTGGAACTAAAAAATGGTAAAGTTAGACTAATAGATGCGGATAAATGCACTAAATGCGGCCTTTGCGAGCTCCGGTGTCCTGATTTTGCCATATATTTAGAGGTGAAAGAATGATGCCTACGGTATTGATGCAAGGAAATGAAGCGGTAGTGGAAGGAGCTATAGATGCTGGACTAAAATTTTATGCAGGATATCCAATAACTCCCTCTACTGAGATTGCTGAACTTTGTGCCGAAAAACTTCCTTTTGTAGGTGGGAAATTTATTCAAATGGAAGATGAAATCGCCAGCATGGCAGCAGTTATAGGAGCCTCCCTTACTGGATTAAAAGCAATGACTGCTACATCGGGTCCTGGGTTTTCTTTAAAACAAGAAAACATAGGCTTCGCCGCTATGGCAGAAATTCCATGCGTTATAGTAGATGTTCAACGAATGGGTCCGAGCACAGGAATGCCTACTTCCCCTGCACAAGGAGATGTAATGCAATCCAGATGGGGAACTCATGGAGACCATCCTATAATCGTTTTATCACCATCTTCTGTAAAGGAAGCTTACTATATTACTATTCAAGCTTTTAATCTTTCTGAAAAATACAGGACACCTGTAATTTTACTTATGGATGAAGTTATAGGTCATCTACGAGAAGCAGTTAATTTGGATGAATATAAAGATGTAGAAATTTTTGAACGACCCATGCCACAAGACAAAGAGAACTACTTACCTTACCAGTATATAGAAAATGGAGTTGCACCTTTAGCACCCTTTGGTAAAGGTTTTAGATTTCACGTAACAGGACTTGCCCACAATGAAAAAGGATTGCCTACAAATGACCCTAAAGTAACAGAAAAATTGATAAAAAGATTGATAGGAAAAATTGAAAACAATAAAAAAGACATAATAATGTTTGAAGAAAAAGATACTGAAGGTGGAGATATACTTCTTATCTCCTTTGGTTCTTCTGCCAGAGCTTGTGAAGCGGCGATGCAAGAACTTAAAAAAGAAGGAATAAAAGTTGGACTTTTTAAACCTATAACCATATGGCCTTTCCCTGATGAAAAATTGAGGGAAATATATCCTAGATTTAAGAAAGTGTTTGTAGTTGAAATGAATACAGGGCAACTTTACTATGAAGTAGATAGAATTATCAAAGGGAATACCTATGTAGGAAAAATTAACAAATTTAATGGAGAGTTTCTTACTCCTTTTGATATTGTAGAGAAGATAAAGGAGAGTTTTTAAAATGGCTTCTGAGTTAGTAGAAAGGTATTTTAGAAAAGAAACGTTACCAAATATTTGGTGTCCAGGTTGCAGCAATGGAATAGTAACGGCAGCTATTGTAAGAGCAATTGACAACTTAGGACTTGATCAAAACAAGGTATGTATTGTATCTGGAATTGGTTGTTCTGCAAGGGCATCAGGATACTTGGATTTTAATACTTTGCATACTACCCATGGAAGAGCTATTGCTTTTGCAACAGGTATTAAATTTGCTAATCCTGAGCTTACAGTAATAGTTATTACTGGAGATGGAGATAATGCGGCTATTGGAGGTAATCACTTTATTCATGCTTGCAGAAGAAATATAGACTTAACTGTAGTAATGTACAACAACCATATTTATGGAATGACAGGAGGACAGTATTCTCCAACGACTCCACGATTTGACAGAGCTACTACTGCACCTTACGGAAATATTGATAGGTATTTTGATATTTGCAAATTGGCCATTGGAGCAGGTGCTACTTATGTAGCTAGGGGTACTGCTTACCATGTTCATCAATTGACAAAACTAATTGAAAGAGGAATTTCTCATAAAGGTTTTTCCTTCATTGAAGCTTTAAGTATATGTCCTACTTACTATGGAAGAAAAATAAAAAAGGAACACCTGCAGATATGCTAAAGTGGTTAAAAGACCATGCAGTAGACATAAAACAAGGTAGTAAAATGGACCCTGAAGAGTTTCATGACAAATTTATTATTGGAGAGCTTTTAAATATTGATGAGCCTGAATTTGTAGAAGAATATCAAAAAATGTTAAATAATTTGAAGGTGAATTACAAATGAGTTCAATAGAAATAAGATTAAGTGGTTCAGGAGGGCAAGGTTTAATCCTTGCAGGAATAATTTTGGCGGAAGCTGCAATATTGGATGGTAAAAATAGTGTTCAAAGTCAGTCCTATGGTCCTGAGGCAAGAGGGGGGTCCAGCAAAGCAGAAATAATAATAAGTGATGAATATATAACGTATCCTAAGGTATTAAAGCCAGACATACTACTTACTCTTGCGCCTTCTGCCTATTTATGGTATAAAAATGACATGAAAGAAAATGGAATAATTATAATAGATGAATCAATAATTCCTAATGATGAAGATGCCCAAAAAGTTATCCGACTTCCCATAATAAAAACTGCACAAGAGGTTATTGGAAGAGCTTTTGTGGCGAATATAATATCTTTAGGTGTAATAGCAGAGTTAACTAATGTAGTAACAAAAGAATCTTTGGAAAGAGCTGTTTTAAATAGAGTACCTCCAGGCACAGAAGAGATTAACAAAAGAGCATTGACAGAGGGCTATAATCTTGTAAAAATGAGGGGTAGTGAAATATGGCAAAAACAGATGATTTGATAAAAAGGATACAAGATAATTATACAAAATTAAGCAAAAGCCAAAAGATAATAGCAGAGTATATTATAAATCATTATGATAAGGCAGCTTTTATGACAGCTGCAAAATTGGGAGCCAGCATAAATGTAAGTGAATCAACTGTTGTAAGATTTGCTAATACTTTAGGCTATAATGGATATCCAGAACTTCAAAATGCACTGCAAGAGCTTATAAAAAATAAACTTACAACAGTGCAAAGGTTAGAAATGACAGAAGAGACAGACGAAATTGCTATATTGAATAATGTACTAAAAGCCGACATAGAAAACATAAAAGAGACCATAAATGAAATAAATAAGGATGACTTTAGAAGAGTCGTTTCAGATATCATCAATGCTACAAAAATTTATATAATAGGTTCCAGAAGTTCTATTGTCATTGCAGAATATTTGGGATTTTATTTAAATTTAATACGGGAAAATGTGTCAGTCGTTAAAGCCGGCGTATCAGATGTTTTCGAGCAAATTCTCAGAGTTAGTGAAAATGATTTAGTGATAGGAATTGGTTTTCCGAGATACTCAAAAAGAACATTAGATGTGCTGAAATATGCAAAATCTCAGAATGCAAAAATCGTTACAATAACAGACAGTTTAATTTCTCCTCTTACCTCTGTTGCTGATGAGATATTAATTGCGAAAAGCAACATGGCTTCTTTTGTGGATTCATTAGTGGCACCGCTAAGTCTTGTCAATGCTCTTGTTGTAGCTGTGGGTCTCAAAGAAAAAGAGAAAATAACGGATACTTTTGAAAAATTGGAAAGTATTTGGGATGAATATGGAGTATATTTCTCAAAGCCAAATTAATAATAAAATTTTTGAAGGATTATTAAAAAATTTGTAGAATATATAATTTAGAAATCGATTTATTTGCTTCAAAATTTTAAAATTAGGAGGATAATAAAATGTCAAAAGAGTCATTAAATCCTTTGATTATTGCGCAAAAACAGATTAAAAATGCTTGTGATTTGCTGGGGTTAGAAGAATCTGTTTACGAACTTTTAAAGGAACCTATGCGAGTATTAGAAGTTTCCATTCCTGTGCAGATGGATGATGGTACAGTAAAAGTCTTTAAAGGTTATAGGTCCCAACACAATGACGCATTAGGGCCCACAAAAGGTGGAATAAGATTTCATCCTGATGTTACATTAGATGAAGTAAAAGCCTTATCCATGTGGATGACATTTAAATGTGGGGTAGTTGGGCTGCCATACGGGGGAGCAAAAGGCGGAGTAGTGGTAAATCCAAAAGAATTATCTAACGATGAGTTGCAGAGGTTAAGCAGGGGCTATATAAGAGCAATAGTCAGTATAATTGGTCCTAATAAAGATATACCAGCTCCAGATGTAAATACTAACATGCAAATTATGGCTTGGATGGTAGATGAGTATAACAAAATTGTAGGCTACAATAGCCCTGCGGTCATTACAGGAAAACCTTTGATATATGGTGGTTCTAAGGGAAGAACTGCTGCAACTGGATATGGAGTTGCATTGATGGCACGGGAGGCTGTAAAACGTTTACAGATGGATTCCAAAAATTGTACATCAGCTGTACAGGGCTTTGGAAATGTTGGAAGTTACACAGCTTTAAATCTTCATAGATTAGGAGCTAAAATTGTGGCAGTAAGTGATGTGTATGGAGGTATATACAATAAAGATGGAATTGATGTCGAAAAATTAGTAGAGCATGTAAATAAGACAGGAACAGTTTGCAATTTTGAGGGAACAACCAGTATAACAAATGAAGAGCTTTTAACAATGGATGTAGATATTTTAGCTTTAGCAGCTTTAGAAAACCAGATAACTTCTGCAAATGCGCCAGATGTAAAGGCGAAAATAATTTGCGAGGGAGCAAATGGTCCTACCACCCCTGAAGCAGATAAAATTTTAGCAGAAAAAGGCGTGTTTGTAGTTCCAGATATTTTAGCTAATTCAGGAGGAGTAATAGTCTCATATTTTGAATGGGTACAAAATCTCATGAATTATTATTGGACAGAAAAAGAAGTAGAAGAAAGACAGGAAATTATGATGGTAAATGCTTTTAACGCTATATATGAATTAGCACAACAGTACAAAGTTGATATGAGGACAGCAGCTTACATGATATCGATTAAACGAGTCTATGAAGCTATGAAAATTAGAGGTTGGTTATAAAGGCCTTCAATTGAAGGTCTTTTTTTATATGGTAAAATATTATAAAAAGCTTATCAGAGGAGGCTTCTTTATGGTAAGGAGTCTTCTAACTGTAGATTGGGATTATTTTATACCTTCTAAAAAAGAGTGGTTTTTCTCTTATATAGAAAATGATAAAAATTTGACTCAACTGTGGTATAAGAGATATATAAAAGGGAAATTAGAGGGAGAAGATTTGGAAAAGACTATAAAAGTAGGTAAAGTCATAAAAGGCTTTTGGGATAAAATAAAGACACAGTTTGAGTTTGATAAAAATATTAAAATTTTTGTCTCTGAATCCCATAAAGTTGCCTATTATTTGGCAAAAAATTTTGAGTGTTCTGAAGTAATTTCTTTTGATGCCCATTCTGATTTAGGATATGGTGGACTACCTTCACTGGATTTTGAATTAAATTGTGCTAATTGGCTAGGTAAACTTTTAAAAGAAGGTATAGTAAAAAGAGCCAACATTGTATATAGCCCTTACACCTTTGAAAAGCCTTCAGATTTTGAGGACTTTAACAATCTTTACAATATACAGTATTATAAATCTGTAGAAGAATTACCAAAAGAGAATTTGATAGGGGTTATACACATTTGTAGGTCGGGTATTTGGACACCTCCTTGGCTGGATGAGCGATTTGAAAAATTTATAAATGAGTTAGGCTTGCCTTTTAAGAAAATTCCATTAAAAGAGAGAAAATGGGAGGTGTCAAAGCTTTCTTACGCAGATCAAATCTTTTACCTTAATTTCGCATAAAACTTAAGGAGGAATTGTATGACTACACGACTATATATAGCACGTCACGGGCAATCAGAGTGGAATTTACACAATAAAATGCAAGGTGTGCAGGATATTGATTTGACACCTACAGGTTTAAAACAGGCTGAACTACTGGCGAGTCGATTAAAAAATGAGAAAATAGATTGTATATATTCAAGTGATTTAAAAAGAGCTTATGTAACTGCACAAATAATTGCAAAAGAGTTGGGATTAGAAGTTCAGAAAATTCCTGAGTTTAGAGAAATGTCCTTTGGTATATGGGAAGGGCTTACATCGGAAGAAATTAATGAATTGTATAAAGAAATATATACATTATGGAAAACAAATCCTGTTAAAGCTAATATAGAAAAAGGAGAAACTTTAGAAGAAGTTCAAAAGAGAATGGTAAAAAATACTTTGAAGATAGTTGAAGAGAATAAAGGAAAAAATATATTGATTGTTTCTCATGGGACTTCTATAAAAGCACTGATTTTAGGGCTTTTAGGAATTGACTTAAGTTTTTATCCTAGATTTAGACTTGATAATACTTCTCTTAATATAATAGATGTTAAAGAAGATGGAAAAACTGTTTTAGTGCTATTTAACGATACTTGTCATTTGAGGAGAGATGAAAAAATAATATGAAAAAAATATTTGTAGTAGGCGGCGGTCCAGCAGGAATGATGGCAGCTTTATCAGCAGCTATGATGGGAAAAGAAGTAAGTATATTTGAGAGGAATAACATTTTAGGTAAAAAATTATTAGTTACAGGTAATGGAAGGTGTAATATTACGAATTTTGCTGACAAAGAAGAATTTTTCGAGAATATTCCAGGCAATAGTAAATTTTTATATAGCGCTTTTAGCAAGTTTTCTAATAAGGATTTAATAGAGTTTTTAAATAAAAATGGGCTTAAAACTAAAGTAGAAAGAGGCTTAAGGGTTTTTCCGGTTTCAGATAAATCAATAGAAGTGAGAGATTTTTTTGTGAATATCCTTAAAAAATATGGAGTAAAGATAAATTATAACTGCAGAGTAAGTGATGTGATAGTGGAAAATAAACACGTAAAGGGCATAAGTGTTGATGAGAGTGTTTTAAACTGCGATAGTGTAATATTAGCAACAGGAGGAGTGTCATATCCTACGACTGGCTCTACTGGTGATGGGTATGAAATTGCTAAGAAATTGGGGCACACAATTATAGAGCCATTTCCTTCCTTAGTGCCGATTGTTACATATGAAAATGTAAGAGAATTGATGGGACTCACTCTTAAAAATGTCAAAGTTTCTGCTTTTTTTGGAGAGAAATTAATAAGAGAAGAGTTTGGAGAAATGCTTTTTACCCATTTTGGGTTGTCAGGCCCTGCAATACTCACCTTAAGCAGGTTTTTACATGACTACTTAGGTAAGGGAGAAGTGGTAATAAAAATTGACTTAAAGCCGGGACTTAATGTTGAAAAGCTGGAGGAAAGAGTATTAAGAGATTTTAATAAGTACCAAAATAAAAATCTGAAAAATGCCTTGGAAGATTTATTGCCTCATTCATTAATCCTATATGTTATAAAAAGGGCGAATATAGACCCTGATAAAAAAGTTAGGGAAATAACCAAAAATGAAAGAAAAAAATTGGTCAATAGCTTAAAAAATCTTACTTTTAAGGTAAAAGGCCTAAGGCCTATAAGAGAAGCTATTGTTACAGGTGGTGGAGTAAGTATAAAAGAAATAAATCCCTCTACAATGGAGTCTAAAATAATAAAAGGCTTATTTTTTGCAGGTGAAATTATAGATGTGGATGGATTTACCGGTGGATTCAACTTGCAAATCGCCTTTTCTACGGGATATGTGGCAGGAATCAATGCGTGAATGCGAAATGCGGGAAACCGCATTTTTTTATTTATTTTGCATAAGATATAATAAGAAAAGGAGGATAAATATGGGAAAAAGAGTCAAAAGGAAAAAATACAGATATATTGACAGTGAAAGTATTCTTGTAGTATTGATAATGTTAGGGCTTTTAAGTATAGCTATAACTCAACTTTTGATGACAAATGACGATATAAAAGTTTTTTTAAGTTCTACACAAAGATTAGAGGGGATTAATTTAAATTCTAATCTTTCGCAAGAAGGTAAAGTGACAATTGAGGTTGTAGAAAAGGATAAAGCATTAAATTCCTTTGTATTGCTAGACGGAGAGCCAGTTGCAAATTTTTCTACCAAGTCTATTACTATTACAGTAAGGCCCAATCAAATTTTGGAAATAGATGGCACCAGAGAAAAGGAACCTCTTCATTTTAAAGTAGTAGCAATTAGTGAAAATGTAATTGAGCCGCAAAATACCACTGTAGTTAAAGTAGATAAGAATATACAAAAAATATGTATGATTAGGCTGAAATGATTTATTTGTAAAGGGTAATTATGCTATAATATAAAAAAGACAAAAGATGATAGGAGAGGAGAATGCCCTATAAAAGTCATAAGAGGTGCTATAACTTCCAAAAATACAAAAGAAGATATTTTAAAGGATACTACTATTCTCATTGAAGAAATTATTAAAGCAAATGAATTAGAAGAGAAAAACATAATTTCTATTTTTTTTAGTGCTACTAAAGATTTAGATGCGGTTTACCCTGCCGAAGCAGTTAGGAATATGGGTATGACCTCAATACCTATGATGTGCCTACAAGAAATGGAGGTAAAAGGCAGTCTCAGCCATTGCATAAGAGTTGCGATTTTTACAAATTTAAGTGAAGATAAAGAGGTTAAACACGTTTATTTGAAAGAAGCAAAAAAACTGCGTCCAGACTTAGTTTGAGGTGATAGTATTGACTGTAAAAATAGCAATAGATGGGCCGGCTGGAGCTGGCAAGAGCACTGTTGCAAAAAAATTAGCTAAACTTTTAAATTATACCTATATCGATACAGGTGCTATGTATAGAGCCATTACATATAAGGCCATCCAACAGGGGGTAAATCTTATTGAAGAAAACAAAATAGCTGATATTGTGCAAAGTGCTGATATCATCTTAGAAGAAGAAAAATTTTTTTAGATGGAAAAGACATTTCTGAAGAAATAAGAAAACCGGAGGTTTCTGAAAAAGTATCTTTGGTATCTAAAATACCTAAAGTGAGAGAAATTTTAGTGCAAAAACAAAGGAAAATTGCTGAAGGCAAAAATGTAGTAATGGATGGAAGAGACATAGGAACAGTTGTGCTGCCTGATGCACAGTTTAAATTTTTTTAACTGCTTCTTTAGAAGAAAGGGCAAAACGGCGTTATAGAGAACTTAAAACTAAAAATGTAAATGTAAGTTATTACGAGGTGTTAAAAGAAATAGAAAATCGTGACACCATAGATTCACAGAGAGATACATCTCCTCTAAAAATTGCTGAAGATTCTATTGTCATTGATACTACATATCTTTCAGAAGAGGAAGTTTTAGAAAAACTGTACAATATTATAAAGGAAGGATTAAAAGGGGAAATTTAAGTATGTTTTATTATATTGCCAAAGTTATAGTATTAGCAATTATAAAAATGATGTTTAGAATAGAAGTAAGAGGACTTGAAAATATTCCTAAAAAAGGCCCAGTAATCATATGCCCTAACCATATAAGTCTTCTAGATCCTCCTGTCATAGGAGCACTTTTAAACAGGCGAATATACTTTATGGCAAAAGAAGAGCTTTTTAAAAATCCTTTTTTAAAGCTTCTTTTAGGGACAGGCTTAGGAGCTTTTCCCGTTAAAAGAGGTACTGCTGATTTATCAGCTATTAAAACTGCTTTAACTTACTTAAAAAAAGGAAGAGCAATTGGAATTTTCCCTGAAGGTACAAGAAGTAAAACCGGAAAACTTCAAAAGGCTGAACCAGGGGTTGCCTTATTAGCAATTAAAGGGAATGCTCCTGTAGTACCTATAGGAATTAAAGGGAAATATCGCCTTTTTTCTAAGATTATTATAAATATCGGTAAACCAATAACTTTTGAAAAATATGCTAATTCTAAACTTTCCTCTGAGAGACTTTCTGCTATTGGAGAGGAAATAATGCAAGAAATTGCAAAATTGCTGTAGGAGGTAAAGAATGAAAATATTGATTGCTGAGTATGCAGGTTTTTGCTTTGGAGTAAAAAGAGCTATTGAAACTGCATATCAGGAAATTGAAAAAGGTGATGGAAAGAAAATATATACTTTAGGTGAAATTATTCATAATCCACAAGTTATATCGGACTTATCGAAAAAAGGGGTTAATGTTATTGAAGAAGAAGAGCTGGATAAATTGACTGAGGGCGATAAATTAATTATCCGAAGTCATGGGGTGTCTAAAAAATTATACGACTTTCTCGCTAAAAAAGGAGTTGAAGTCATAGATGTTACCTGCCCATTTGTAAAAAAGGTCCAAAATATAGTTTATGAGTACTACCACAAGGGCTACTCTATTATCATTGTAGGAGATAGAAATCATCCAGAAGTAATAGGAGTAAACGGATGGTGTGATGACACCGCTTATGTGGTAAATTCAATTGAAGAAGCTTATGAATTACCTCAATTAGAAAAGGCATGTGCAGTTGCTCAAACTACTCTCATTGAAAAGCATTGGAAAGATATTTTAGAAGTAATAAAGCTAAAAGTTAAAGACCTTATTTTTTTAATACTATATGCGATGCTACACAAAAAAGACAAGATGCTGCTGATGAGCTTTCAAAAAAGGTAGATGTAATGTTTGTAATTGGGGGGAAACATAGTTCTAATACTCAAAAACTAAAAAAGATATGTGAAAAAAATTGTAAAAACACTTTTCATATAGAAGATGCAGAGGAATTGACTCTTGAGATGGTAAAAGACCATGAGATTATAGGAGTAACAGCAGGAGCTTCAACCCCCGATTATGTGATAGAAGACGTGATAGAGAAAATTAGATTTTTAAAAGGGGAAGATGGGGATGAGTGATTTTTTAGAAGGTTATACTTTTAAGACGTTGCGACCTGGAGACATTGTCAAGGGAGAAGTGATAAAAGTTTCTGATGAGGGGATTATTGCAAATATTGGCTATAAATCAGATGCTTTTGTGCCTAAAAATGAACTTTCTTTAAATCCTAATTTTGATGTAAAAAAGACCTTCAATGTTGAGGATGAGTTAGATTTATATATAATAAGTGTGGAAAATGATGAAGGAAATGTATTAGCCTCTAAAGTTATGGCTGATGATAAGCTGAGCAGAGAAAAAATTGAAAAAGCCTATAAAAATAAAGAGATAATTGAAGGAGAAATTATTGAGGTTGTAAAAGGCGGAGTGATTGCCTACTCATTAGGAGCTAAGGTTTTTATTCCTGCTTCTCAACTGGAATTACATTATGTCGATAAATTAAATGAATATTTAGGTAAAACTTTGCGGCTTCGAATAATTGAGTATATTCCCGGCAAGAAGATTGTTGGATCTCAAAAAGAAGTACTGAAACTAGAAAGAGAAAAAGTTAAAAAAGCGCTTTTATCTAATTTGAAAGAAGGAGACATAGTAGAAGGAAAAGTAAAAAACATAATAGATAAGGGAGCTTTTGTAGACATAGGAGGTTTTGATGGTTTTATTCCTCTAAGTGAAATTAGCTGGGAAAGAATTAAAAATCCGCGAGAAGTATTGGGAATTGGAGATAAAGTCTCGGTTTATATATTAAATGTGGATGAAAAAAAGAAAAATTACTTTGAGCCTGAGAAAAGTATTGCCAGATCCGTGGGAGAATGCAGAAACAAAATATCACGAAGGAGACGTGCTAAAGGGAACTGTTACTAATATTACGCCTTTTGGGGTATTTGTACAGCTAGAACCAGGGATAGAAGGATTGATTCATAAAAATGATTTAGAAAATAGTATCAAAACATACAAAATAAATGATACTATAAAAGTAGAAATATTGAATATAAACCAACAAGATAAAAAAATAAATCTTAAAGAAGTGCCTCTTGAAGAAGAAGATATTCCAGAAATAGAGCATCAAGAGCTTAGAATCACCTTGGGAGAAATATTTAATAAAAATTTTTAAACTGTCATGTAAAAAACCTTGACAAAAGAAAAAAATCTGCTAAAATTAAAATCATTGAATGTATACATTATTTTAGTAAAGGAGGCACGATACAAAATGAATGCTTTGGGTCGCCACATTTTGGCAGAAATTTATGGGTGCGATAGCAATATTTTAGACAACTTGGAATTAATCGAAGACATAATGGTTCAGTCTGCAATAGTGACAGGCGCAGAGATACGGGAAGTTGCTTTCCATAAATTTAATCCCCAGGGCGTAAGCGGAGTAGTGGTCATATCAGAATCTCATATAACTATCCATACTTGGCCAGAACTGGGTTATGCCGCGGTTGACGTATTTACTTGTGGTGATGATGTCAATCCGTGGGATGCCTGTAACTATATAGCGAAAATGTTAAGAGCACAAAACATGACTGCAACAGAGGTCAAACGTGGAGTCTTTGAAAAACCAGTGAAGGTGGTTAATTACTGATTAAACTTCAAAATATGAAGGATCTGGTTTGTTTGTGGCTTTTAAAGCCACTTTTTTCTATAATTAGGGGTGAACATATTTATGGTAGGTTATGAGGACTTTGTTAAAAAAATACATAAATTGACTGGAATAGATTTATCTTTATACAAAGAAAAGCAGATGAAAAGAAGATTAGAATCTTTAATCACTAGTCACAAATTTAGCTCTTATGAGGAATATTTTAATGAACTCTCTGTTAATAAGACATTATATGAAGAGTTTCTAAATTATATTACTATTAATGTGACAGAATTTTTTAGGAACCCTTCACAGTGGGAAATCTTAGAGAAAGACCTTTTACCTGACATTATAAAAAAAAGTTTTAGAGTCTGGAGTGCAGCTTGTTCTACTGGAGAAGAACCTTATTCTGTAGCCATGCTTTTAACAAAGTTTATAGATTTAAAAGATGTGACAATTATTGCTACAGACATAGATGGAAGAGTATTGGAAAAAGCTAAAAAAGGTATATATTCGGCTGAGAGTGTAAAAAAAGTACCTCAAGAATATTTAAAAAAATTCTTTAGAAAAATTGATGACAAAAGTTATCAGATAAGTGAAGATATTAGAAAAAGCGTACAATTTGAAAAGCATGACTTGTTAAATGATGAATATCCTAAAAATATAGATTTATTAATTTGTAGAAATGTGTTAATATATTTTAATGATACAGCTAAAGATAAAATATATAAAAAATTTTATGAGTCTTTAAATGATAACGGTATATTTTTTGTGGGTAGCACAGAGCAGATAATATTGCCATATAGATACAATTTTGAACCAATTAAAACTTTTTTCTACAAAAAAATTATTCCACAGGGATAAAAGAGGTGTTAATAATAATGCCTACCAATATTTATGTGACTGAAGAAGAATTAAAAAAACAAGAAAAAATAATGAAAGAAATTGCAGAAGAAAATAAGGGTAAAAACCTTTATTATCACATTGAAACTTACGGCTGCCAAATGAATGTCCATGATTCGGAGAAATTGGCAGGTATGCTAGAAAAGATGGGATATAAATATACTGAAAATCTGGAACAAGCTGATGTTTTACTTTTTAACACTTGTGCTGTAAGAGAACATGCTGAAATAAGAGTATTGGGAAGAGTATCACAAATGAAAGAATTGAAGGCTAGAAATCCTAATTTAATTATTGGTGTATCTGGCTGTATGATGCAAGAAAAAAATGTAGTAGAAGCTATTAAAGAAAAATATTCCTATATAGATATTGTTTTTGGCACTCATAATATATATAAATTTCCACAGCTTTTATGGGAGGCTTTGAACTCTCAAGATATAGTTATAGATATTATAGAAGATACAAAAAATGTAATTGAAGAGTTACCTGTCAAAAGGGACAGCAATTTAAAGGCATGGGTTAATATTATTTATGGTTGCAATAATTTTTGCACCTATTGCATAGTACCCTATACAAGAGGCAGAGAAAAGAGCAGAAAGCCAGAAGATATAATAGCAGAAGTAAAAGAATTAGCCCAAAAAGGGTATAAGGAAATCACTTTATTAGGGCAAAATGTAAATTCTTACGGAAAAGACCTTGATGAAGATATAACTTTTGCAAAACTACTTTACAAGCTAAATGATATTGAAGGAATTGAGAGAATAAGGTTTATGACCTCTCATCCTAAAGATATTTCCGATGAATTAATATATGCCATTAGGGATTTAGATAAAGTTTGTGAACATTTGCATTTACCTGTACAAGCTGGTAGCAACAAGATTTTAAAAAAGATGAATAGAAAATACACCAAAGAACACTATTTAGAAATTATTGACAAAGTAAGAAGTAACATTCCAGATATTGCGATAACAACAGATATAATCGTAGGTTTTCCAGGTGAAACAGAAGAAGATTTTTTGGAGACGTTGGATTTAGTAGAAAGAGTGCGATTTGATGCCGCTTATACTTTTATTTACTCTAAAAGAGCAGGCACTGTTGCGGCAAATATGCCAGACCAAGTAGATGATGCTGTAAAACATGAGCGTTTAGAAAGACTTATAGAGTTGCAAAACAAAATCAGCTTAGAAAAAAGTGCAGAATTGAGAGGAAAAATTGTGGAAGTATTGATAGAAGGAATTAGTAAAAGAGACAGTAATAAATTGACCTCTCGAACTCGAACCAATAAAGTAGTCCACTTTGTGGGAGATGAAAGCCTTATCGGCAAACTTGCTAATGTTAAAATAACTGAAACAAAGGCTTGGACAATGCAGGGAGAATTAGTAGAAGTTATAAGATAAAACTGCGCCTATATGGGCGCTAATTTTTATGATATAATAAAGAGGAGTCGGAGGTGCAAAAAAATGGCCGTCACTCCAATGATGGAACAATACCTTAAAATAAAAGAAAAATATAAAGATGCAATACTCTTTTTCCGCCTAGGAGATTTTTATGAGATGTTTTACGAAGATGCGGAAATTGCTGCTAAAGAGCTTGAAATAGCTTTGACAGGGAGAGACGCAGGAACGGAAGAAAGAGCCCCAATGGCTGGTGTTCCTTACCATGCAGCAGACTTTTATATAGACAAGTTGATAAAGAAAGGATATAAAGTTGCTATTTGTGAACAATTAGAAGACCCTGCAAAAGCAAAAGGATTGGTAAAAAGAGATGTAGTAAGAATATATACTCCGGGGACAATAATAAATCCTGAATCAATGGATGAAAAAACAAATAACTACCTTGTGTCTGTTTTTAAAGGAAGGGACAATTATGGAATTTGTGCTGTTGATGTAACAACGGGAGATTTATACGCTACAGAACTTAAAAATTGTAAAGACATTAAAAGAGTTTATGATGAAATAACAAAGTATGCTCCTTCAGAAATAATCGCTAATGAAGATTTTTTAAAAAATAATAAATACATAAAAATTTTCAAGAATAATAACTGTGCTGTAAATATCTATGAAAAGCAGCTTGACTATGAAGAAAAAATTAAATTAATAGAAACTCAATTTAATAAAAAATCCGAAGAATTAGGTATAAAAGATAAGCTTTATATGGCTAATTCGTTAGCGACTCTTTTTAGCTATTTACAAGAATTACAAAAAACTGCTTTAAAGCATATAAACAAATTGCTTATATATGAAGATAACTCCTATATGGGATTAGACAGCAATGCAATAAAAAATTTAGAAATATTAGAGTCTAATAGAAACAAGTCAAAAAAAGGCTCTTTATTAGGAGTTTTAGATAAAACTGTAACTCCTATGGGAGGAAGGCTTTTAAAAAAATGGCTGGAAGAGCCTTTGCTTAACAAAGAGCACATTGATGCTCGACTGGAGGCAGTTGAAGAACTTTTTAATGATTATAAAAATCGCCAAGATTTAAAACAATTTTTAAACAAAATATACGATTTAGAAAGATTGGCCAGCAAAATTGTCTACCAGAGTATTAATCCAAAAGATTTTATTTCTATAAAGCTATCTCTGCAAAATTTGCCTTACATCAAAGAAATATTAGAAAAGTTCAATTCAAGGCTTTTAAAAGAGATATGCGAGAAATTTGATACTTTACAAGATATATACGAATTAATAGATAAGTCGATAAAAGATGACCCTTCTACTCAATTAAAAGAAGGAAATATCATAAAAGACGGGTATAATGAAACAGTAGATAAGCTAAGAAAGGCTTCAACAGAAGGTAAAAATTGGATCGCAAATCTTGAGGCTGAAGAAAGAGAAAAAACAGGCATTAAGAACTTGAGAATAGGTTACAACAAAGTTTTTGGCTATTATATTGAAGTTACAAAATCTAATATACCACAGGTTCCTGAAAGATACATACGAAAACAAACTTTGGCAAATGCAGAAAGGTATGTGACACCTGAGCTTAAAGAAATAGAAGAGACTATATTAGGAGCAGAAGAAAAATTAATTGAGCTTGAATATCAGCTTTTTAACGAAATAAGAGAAAAAGTAGAACTACAAATTGTAAGAATACAAAACACAGCAAAATATATAGCCACAATAGATGTACTCATTTCCTTTGCAGAAGTTGCGGAAACAAATAGATATATAAAACCGATAGTAGATTATAGTGACAGAATAGTCATCAAGGAAGGGAGACATCCAGTAATAGAGACTATTTCTGATGAATCTTATGTAGCAAATGATATAGATATTGGTCCTGAAAATCCTATCATGATAATAACGGGACCTAATATGGCTGGTAAATCTACTTACATGAGACAGGTTGCTTTAATTGTACTGATGGCGCAGATAGGCTCTTTTGTCCCTGCTTCTTACGCTAAAATTGGAATTGTAGATAAGATCTTTACAAGAGTAGGAGCATCCGACGACATCTTTGCAGGACAGAGTACCTTTATGGTGGAAATGTCTGAAGTGGCAAATATATTAAAATCTGCCACTAGTAAAAGTTTGATAATACTAGATGAGGTAGGAAGAGGTACAAGCACTTATGATGGTATGAGTATAGCTCATGCAGTTATTGAATATATTCATGAAAAGATAAAGGCTAAAACTTTGTTCGCTACTCACTATCATGAATTGACAAAACTTGAAGGCAAGATGAGGGGAGTCAGGAATTATAATGTTTCAGTAGAAGAAAGAGAAGATGACATAATATTTTTACGAAAAATAGTACCTGGTGGCGCTGATAAAAGCTATGGAATACAAGTTTCAAAATTAGCAGGACTACCTTATAGCATTGTTGAAAGAGCAAAAGAGATATTGAACAGTTTGGAAAGTGATAAGGTCATAAAGTCCGAATTAGAAAATGCATCACAGCAACTTGCCTTTACTCAAATAGATATTTTTTCTACGGCAAAGGATTCGCTAATTGATGATATAGCCAATTGCGATGTGGACAACATGACTCCTATTCAAGCTCTAAATTATTTATATGAATTAAAGGAGAAGGCAATCTCCTTGAGGAGCGGAGTATTATGAATAAAATTCATCTTTTAGATGAAAAGACAATAAATAAAATTTCTGCAGGAGAAGTTGTTGAAAGACCTGCCTCTATAGTGAAAGAATTAATTGAAAATTCTATTGACGCTGGAAGCAAAAATATTACAGTGGAAATTTTAGAAGGTGGCATTCCTTATATAAAGGTATCTGACGACGGTTGTGGAATGAATGAAATAGACGCTATTTTAGCTTTTGAAAGGCACGCCACCAGCAAGATAAAATCTGACAATGACCTTTATAATATAGGGACATTAGGCTTTAGAGGAGAGGCCTTAGCTAGTATTGCGGCAGTTTCCCACGTAACTTTACAGACTAAAGAAGAAGGAGCTTTATTGGGTACTAAAGTTGTTGTGGAAGGTGGGAAGGTAGTAGAAAAAACCAATTGCGGTTGTGCAAAAGGATGTAGTATTGAAGTAAGAGATGTGTTTTTTAATACGCCGGCACGAAGGAAGTTTTTGAAACGTCCTTCAACAGAGACTATGTATATAACTGATGTTGTAACTAAATTGTGCCTTTCCCATCCTGAAGTTTCTTTTAAATATGTAAAAGACAGGAAACTGCAGTTTATAACATCAGGCAATGGAAATATAGAAGATGCAATTTTGAGGCTTTTTGGAAATGAAGTCTACTCTTCTCTTATGTCAGCTTCTTTTGAAAGTGAAGATTTGAAATTAAAGATTTTAGCAGGTAAAAATTCTTTAAATTATTCAAATAGGAATATGCAATTTTTCTATGTAAATGGAAGATACGTAAAAAATAAAACCCTCTCAGCCGCTATCGATGAAGCTTTTAAGACTTATATACCTGTAAATCGATATCCTGCCGTTTTTTTGTACATGGAAATAGACCCAAGGCAAATTGATGTGAATATACATCCTTCAAAATTAGAGATAAAATTTTCAGATGAAAGAAGAATTTTTGAAGCTGTTTATAAAACTATAAAGAATAGCCTTCATAAATACAACTTAATACCAGAAGTAAAAATTGAAGAAAAGAAGAATATCTTTAAAATTGAAACTCCAACTATTTCAGCTGAGCAGACGAAATTATACTTTACTTCTTCTGATAAAGAAGTAGAAAAGGAAAAAAGAAATTTGACAATGAATTTAAAGGTCAGAATGTCTTTTTAAAAGATAATGTATTAAAAGAAAATAGTAAAAATAGTAGTTTAGATAACCATTTGGCTGTTTATGAGGAGTATGAAAAAGAAGAAGTAAATAAAAATGACCTTGCTAAAAAAATAAGTGATATAAAAATAGTGGGCACATTATTTTCTACTTATATAATCGTAGAAAGGGAAGATGTATTCTATATAATTGACCAACATGCTGCCCACGAAAGGATTTTATATGAAAAATTTACTTCCCAATATGAAAAAATTCAAACAAGGCAGGTAACATTTCCTATTGTAGTAGAATTACAACCAGGAGATTTAGAACTTGTTCATCAAGAAAAAGAGCTTTTAAATAAATTAGGTTATGTATTTGAGGAATTTGGGAACAATTCTATAATATTAAGAGAGGTGCCTGTAATTTTAGGACAGCCAGAAGCAAGGCAGTTATTTATAGATATAGTGGAAAAACTTAAAGATAAGGAACTTATCAATAAAATATCCTTAAAAGAAGAAAATATTATAATGATGGCTTGTAAAGCTGCAGTAAAAGCTATGGATAATTTATCTGAAAGAGAGATTTATAAACTCTTTGAGGATTTGAAGATTACAGAAAATCCTTACACCTGTCCTCACGGAAGACCTGTTATAATCGCTATAACAAAAACTCAGTTAGAAAAGATGTTTAAAAGAATTATGTAATATAAGGGTGATGGGATGGCTATACAAATTGTGCTTATTGTTGGGCCCACAGCCTCTGGCAAGTCTAAATTAGCAGTAGACGTGGCAAAAGAATTTAATGGAGAAATCATTTCTGCTGATTCTATGCAAGTTTATAAGTACATGGATGTTGGTACAGCAAAAATTACAAAGGAAGAAATGCAAGGCATCCCTCATTATTTGATAGATATTGTAGAGCCAAATCAAGAGTTTAGTGTAGCAGAATATGAAAAAAGAGCGAAAGAGATTATAAAGGATATTTACAAAAGAGGGAAACTTCCTATAATTGTAGGGGGAACTGGTTTATATATCAATTCAATAATTTACATCATGCACTTTTCTGATTTTGAAGGAAGCAAAGAATTTAGAGAGAAAATGAAAGAATTAGCAAATACTTATGGCAGTCAATATCTTTATGAGAAGTTAAAAAGTGTGGACCCAGAGGCAGCAAAAAAAATACATTCAAATGATATTAGAAGAATCATCAGAGCTTTAGAAGTTTATGAATTTACAGGCAAACCTATTTCTTACTATCAAAAAATGAGTGGTATGCGTTTAAATCTAGAGTATCAGCCTATAATGATAGGGCTTAATTTCAGAGACAGACAAATTTTATACGATAGAATTAATCAAAGAGTAGATGAAATGATAAAAAATAATTTGGTTGAAGAAGTGGTAAACTTGCTAAAAATCGGGTATAATAAAGACAGTACTGCTATGCAGGCTTTAGGATATAAAGAAATTGTCGAATATTTAAAAGGAGAGATTTCTTTAGAAGAAGCTGTTGAAAAGATTAAAAAAGGGACAAGGAGGTATGCAAAAAGACAGATCACCTGGTTTAAGGGTTATAACTTTATCAAATGGTTTTTTGTAGATGACTATAAAAATTATGAAGAACTCAAAAAAAATATTATTAAATATTTAGCAGGAAAATTAAATTTTTGATAGAATATAACTAATGATACATATTAAAGAAGGGGGATAAAGATGGCAAGTTCAAAAGCAGCTATTAATTTACAGGATATCTTTTTAAATCAAGTGAGAAAAGAGCATGTACCAGTAACTGTCTACTTAATCAATGGATTCCAATTAAAGGGTTTAGTGAAAGGATTTGATAATTTTACGGTGGTGTTGGAGTCAGAGAACAAACAGCAACTTCTTATCTACAAGCATGCTATTTCGACAATTACACCCCAAAAGCCTGTAATCTTCTCTGCTTCTGATAAGGATGAGAAGAAAGAAGAGTAAAAACAAAAAAACAGTATTAGGGTAACTAATACTGTTTTTTTGAAATAACAAAGTAGGGGAGTTTTTCAAGATGAAGATTGGTTTTATAGGAGTCGGCAATATGGGACTTGCTCTTATAAAGGGCATATTAAAGTCGGATTTTATAGACGCTGAGGATTTAATTCTTTATGATCCGGTGAAAGAAAAAACAGCGGGGTTAGAAAAAGAATTTGGTGTTATTGTTGCAAAAGACAATATTGACCTAACTGAAAAGTCAGATATTATCATTTTAGCAATAAAACCTAATATTTACGATGCTGTATTAGAAGAAATAAAAGTAAAAGTAACTGATAAAAAAATAATAATTACTATAGCTCCGGGTATAACTATAAGTCATGTCAAAGATATTTTAAAAACGGGAAAGATAGTGAGAACAATACCTAATACTCCTGCTTTAATAGGAGAAGGTATTACTGCTATAAGTTATTCACAAGAGATACAGCGAGAGGATAAAGAGATTGTGGAGAAGATTTTTAAAACCTGTGGGGAAATTGTAGAAGTAGAAGAAAAGTTAATTGATGCTGCAATGGCTGTCTCTAGTTGTAGTCCAGCATTTGTGTACATGTTTATTGAAGCATTGGCAGATGGTGGTGTACTATTGGGATTACCAAGAGATGTTGCGTATAAATTAGCTTCAAAGGCTGTAGCTGGTGCAGGTAACATGGTATTAAAAACAGGTTTTCATCCTGGCCAATTAAAAGACATGGTAACATCTCCAGGTGGTACAACTATTGAAGGTATAAGGATTTTGGAAAAAAATGCAATGAGAAGTGCAGTGATTGAAGCAGTGGCTGCAGCATATCAAAAAACAAAGGGATTGAAGTAAAAATGTCAAATAATATCGATGTTGTTGAAATATACACAGATGGAGCTTGTAGCGGTAATCCTGGTCCAGGTGGCTGGGCAGCAGTTTTACTGTACAAAGGAACAAAAAAAGAAATATCAGGATTTGAAGAAAATACTACAAACAATAGAATGGAATTAAAAGCAGTAATAGAAGCTTTGAAAGCCTTAAAAAGGCCTTGTAAAGTTAATTTATATAGTGACAGTAGTTATGTAATAAATGCCTTTAAAGAAGGCTGGCTTGAAAAGTGGCAGAAAAACAATTGGCTAAAATCAGATAAAACTCCAGTAGAAAATCAAGAGTTATGGAAGGAGCTTTTAAAGGTTTCAAAAAGACATCAAATCAATTGGATTAAAGTAAAAGGTCATGCAGATAGTGAATACAATAATTTATGTGATAGACTGGCTACAGAGCAAATAAAAAGAAATACTAAAAAGTTATAAGAGTTTTAAGCTCAAGGAATCTTAGTTTAGTAAGGTTCCTTGAGCTTTTTAATAATTTTGAACGCAGTCTCTAAAGTAGCTTGATTTAAGCATTATATGTATGGTATTATATATACAAGTAATTATACGAAATAGTTATTTCGTATAATTAGAATTATAGAAAATAGAAAGGAGTTTTGAAAATGTCTAATGAAATTTCTAATAATACTTCTAATAATGGTTCTATTATTAAATATCCCCCTCTTCTTGAAGAATTTTTAAACTACTTCTCAACTGTAAAAGCCCGTTCTTATAATACTGTAAAAGCTTATGCTTATGATTTAGTTTTGTTTTTGCGCTTTTTAAAGCAAAGACGCGGAAAAGTTAGTCCTAATGTAGAATTTGATGAAATAGATATTTCTGATGTAGATGTTGATTTGATAGAATCTGTTGATTTAAACGACTTATACGCCTACCTTAACTTTGTAGCTAACGAAAGGTCTAATACTCCCCCTGCTCGTGCTCGAAAAGTAGCAAGTTTAAGGTCTTTTTATAATTATCTTTACAAAAAAGCTAAAGTGCTAAGCAAAAATCCTACTCAAGAATTAGAGTCGCCAAAACTTTCTGTAAGACAGCCTATTTACCTCACCCTTGATGAAAGCAAGAAGCTTTTAAATTCTATAGATGGGCCTTTTAAAGAAAGAGATTACGCTATTATCACTTTGTTTTTAAACTGTGGGCTCAGAGTTTCTGAACTGGTGAATATAAATCTAGACGACATAAAAGATGATAAACTAACTGTTATAGGAAAAGGAAATAAACAAAGAACAGTTTATTTAAATGATGCGTGTATTGATGCAATAAATACATATTTAGAAGTAAGGCCAAAAGAAGGAGTCAAAGATAAAAAGGCTTTGTTTTTGAGCAAAAGGCTTAAACGCATAAGTGTTAAAACTGTACAATATACCGTAAAAAAACATTTAAAAAATGCTAATTTAGAAGGAAAAAAATATTCTGCCCATAAATTGCGCCATACAGCCGCGACTTTGATGTACAGATATGGTAATGTAGATATAAGGACTTTACAAAAGCTCCTAGGGCATTCTAACGTGTCTACGACGCAAATTTATACCCATGTAGATGATTCGCAATTAAAAGAAGCTGTAAATAAAAACCCTTTATCACAAAAGGAAGATTGAAAATAAAATTCAAGAGGAAAGATTTTCCTCTTGAATTTTATTTCGTAGCTTATTCTTCTTTGTAAATATTATTTAAAGCAATAGCTATTGCCAATTTTACTTGAGGATAAGTAAGACCACCTTGCACGTATGCGATATAAGGTTCTCTTATAGGTGCATCTGCACTTAACTCTATAGAAGATCCTTGTATAAATCCTCCTGCTGCCATTATGACTTTATCCTGATATCCTGGCATGTCCCACGGCTCAGGAATTACATGAGAGTCTACTGGGGACCCCATTTGTATTCCCTGGATAAAAGATATCAACTCTTCAGCAGTTTTAAATTTGATAGCTTGAACTATGTCAGTTCTTTCTTCGTCATATTTTGGAGTAACTTCATAGCCTAAGTCTGACATAATTTTCGCTAAAAGAGCAGCTCCTTTTAAAGCTTGTCCTACCACTTGAGGTGCAAAAAATAACCCTTGTAAAATCAATCTATTTAAATCTAAAGAAGGACCTACCTCTTTTCCTATGCCAGGGGCATATAGCCTATAAGAAGCATTTTCAACTAATTCCTTTTTTCCTACTACATATCCACCTGTAGGGGCAATTCCCCCACCTATGTTTTTTATAAGAGAACCTGCTATAATGTCGGCTCCTACTTCTGTTGGTTCTTTTATCTCAGTAAATTCTCCATAGCAATTATCTACAAATATAATTACATCTTCTTTTACCTTTTTAATTTCACTAATTGCCTTTTCTATATCTTCTATCTTCAAAGACTTTCTATAGTCATACCCTTTTGATCGTTGAATCATCACCATTTTAGTTTTTGAGGTTATTGCTTTTTTTACACTTTCTATATCTATTTTTCCATCATTAAGGAGGGGAATTTCTTTATATATAACTCCGTATTCTTTTAAACTTCCCCTCCCCTCCCCTTTTATCCCTATTACTTCTTCTAACGTATCATAAGGCCTCCCACAAGCCGAAATTAGCTCTTCATTTGGTTTTAAATTGCCAAATAGACATAATGCTATAGCATGAGTTCCAGATACGATTTGAGGCCTTACTAAAGCGTCTTCTGCGGCAAATATTCCTGCATATATTTTTTCGATTGTCTCTCGCCCGATGTCACCATATCCATAGCCAGTTGTGCCATTAAAATGGATATCGCTTAATTTGTTCTTTTGGAAATGATATATGACCTTATACTGATTGTACTCTACAGTCTTATCAATCTTTCTAAATACAGGATAACAATCTTTTTCTGCTTTTTCTATAACTTCGATTATTTTTGAGTTTATATGGAAATTGTTCTGCAAAAATTTTTTTGTGTCCATTTTCTCAGTCCTCTCTAATGTCTATACTGTCTATTGTTATTAAATCTTCTTTGGTTATATTTATTTTGTTTAAAACTCTTACAGCCTGTTTTCTAATTGCTCTTTCTATGATATTCCTTACAAGGCGCGCGTTTCCTATTTCTCTTGAATTGTCGTCACGAATCAATATTTTCATTAATTTTCTCTTTGCACTTTCTGTAAGCTTATATTGCCTGTTTTTTACCATGACTTCCGCAATCTGAAGAAGTTCATCTATAGTATAATCAGGAAAATCTATCTGGATTGGAAACCTGGAGCGAAGTCCGGGATTGGTATTTAAAAAATATTCCATTTCGTGTTTGTAACCTGCTAATATAAGTATAAATTTATTCCTATTGTCTTCCATTTCTTTGACAAGAGTATCAATAGCTTCTTTGCCAAAGTCTTTTTCTCCACCCCTTGCCAAAGAATAAGCTTCATCTACAAACAAAATTCCTCCCAAAGCTTTTTTTACATTTTCACGGACTCTGTGAGCAGTATGTCCTATGTATTCTCCTACTAGATCAGCTCTCTCTACTTCAACTACATGGCCTTTTTCTAAAACTCCTATACTTTTTAAAAGTTTTCCTAATATCCTTGCTACAGTAGTTTTGCCTGTTCCTGGATTACCTTTAAATATCATATGTAATACTATAGGTTCAGTGGCTAATCCTTCCTTTTTACGCTTTATTTGCAGTTGCGAGAAAGCGTAAATTTCTTGTATAATTTCTTTCACTTTATTAAGGCCTATCAAAGAATTTAGCTCTTTTAAAGCTTCTTCTTGTAATTTTTTATCATCTACAGTTGTTGTGACTTCTTTAGGTTTATCTTCTGACTTTTTTTCTATTTTATATCCTTCAAATTTATATCCTTCAAAGAAAACTGGCCATATTCCCATCTACCACCACATCCCAATACCATTTTTATTGTTATTCTATGATATTGGGATGTGGAAAGTGAACGAATTTTACACTTCTACTTTTGCTTCTACATCTTCTTTAAAATCTGCTAAAATAGGGTTTACAATTTCCTTAATGTATTCTTCAGTCTGGCTTACAGCTCTTCCGGTAAATTTTATAGGGTCAACTAATTCTTTAATTTCTTCTTGGGAAAGTTTAAATCTTTGGTCATTTTGTATATAATCAAGCAACCTATTTTCTTCTCCATTTTTAACTTCTTCTGCCGCTTTTAAGGAGTATACTCTTATAGCTTCATGTAACTCTTGTCTGTCCCCACCTTTAAGTACAGCTTCCATTAAAATCTTTTCTGTAGCCATAAAAGGCAATTCCGTCATCACATTTTTTTCAATTACTTTTTTGTTTACTTTTAAACCAGACGCAATGTTTATATAAAGATTTAATATAGCATCTGTGGCAAGGAACATTTCGGGTATTACAATTCGTCTGTTAGCTGAATCATCTAAAGTTCTTTCAAACCATTGAGCAGAAGAAGTAATAGATGCATTTAAAAGTGTGACAATAACATACCTACTTAAAGCTGCCATTCTCTCGCTTCTCATAGGATTTCTTTTATAAGCCATCGCAGAGGAACCTATTTGTTTTTCTTCAAAAGGTTCTTCAATTTCTCTCAAATGTTGTAAAAGCCTTAGGTCATTGCTGAATTTGTGAGCACTTTGAGCAATACCGCTCAATACAGACAAGAGCATAAAGTCATATTTTCTCGTATAAGTTTGCCCTGTCACGGGGAAGGACTTTTTATATCCCATTTTTTCTACTACTAATCTGTCTAGCTCTTTTACTTTTTCTTCATCACCACCAAAAAGTTCCATAAAACTTGCTTGTGTACCAGTGGTGCCTTTTACTCCTCTTAACATTATGTTTTCTCTTCTATATCTTAAATCTTGTAAATCGAGAATTAAATCTTGTATCCAAAGGCATGCTCTTTTACCAACCGTAGTAAGTTGAGCTGGTTGAAAGTGAGTATAACCTAAAGTAGGTAAATCTTTATATTTTAAAGCAAATTCGGATAGAACTTTTATTACTTTAAGAAGCTTCTTTTCAATTAGCTTAAAAGCCTTATCCATCAAAATAATGTCTGTATTGTCATCTACAAAAGCAGAGGTAGCTCCTAAATGGATTATAGGTTTTGCTTTGGGGCACAAAAGACCATAGGCATGTATGTGAGCCATAACATCATGTCGAAATTCTCTTTCGAATTTTTCCGCATCTTCATAGTTTATGTTGTCTATATTTTCTTCCATTTCTTTAATCTGCTCATCTGTAATATTGAGCCCTAATTCTTTTTCGCTTTTTGCCAAAGCTACCCATAATCTTCGCCAAGTTTTAAATTTTTCGTCGTCAGAGAAGATTTGGGCCATTTCTTTGCTAGCATATCTTGTTATTAACGGATTCTGATAAGTATCTCGCATATTTACCTCCTCATTATGCTTTATTTAAAAATTCTTCGATTCTATTTAAGCCTTTTTCAATATTTTCAATGGAAGTAGCATAAGAAATCCTAATGTAATTGTCCATTCCGAAGGGCAAAGCAGGAACAACTGCTACATTTGCTCCTTCAATTAAAGCATTTGCAAAATCTATGGAACCTCTAATAATTTTTCCTTTTATCTCTTTCCCAATGTATTCGTCTATATTTACCATTACATAAAAAGCCCCTTGAGGTTTATTTGATTTCAATCCCTTTATTTTATTTATCCTTTCTACCATATAAATTCTTCTTTTATTGAATTCTTCTGCCATTCTTTTAATAACAGTTTCATCACCTGATAAAGCAGCTACACTGGCATATTGAGCAATTGAATTGGGATTTGAGGTGGTATGACTTTGAATGTTTGACATAACCTTTGCAATTTCTAAAGAAGAAGCAGTATATCCAATTCTCCATCCTGTCATAGCATAAGCTTTAGACATACCGTTTACCAAAATTGTCAGTTCTTTAATTTTTTCATTTAAAGAGGCGATACTGATGTGACTGCCTTCGTAAATTAATTTTTCGTATATTTCATCTGAAATGACAAAAATATTTGCTTCTTCAATAATTTTTACAAGTTCTTCTAACTCTTCTTTAGTATACACTGAGCCAGTTGGATTGTTGGGGGTATTTAAAATTAAAGCTTTTGTCTTAGAGGTAATAGCATTTTTTAATTCTTCGGCTGTAATTTTAAAGTCATTTTCTGCTTTTGTTTTTACAAAGACAGGTTTTCCATAAGCCAATCTCACCATCTCAGGATAGCTTAACCAATAAGGTACAGGAATTATAACTTCGTCGCCAGGATTTAAAATTGCACAAAGAGCATTATATATAGAGTGTTTTGCACCATTTGATATGACAATCTGTTCTGGTTGGTATTTAAGGCCGTTATCTTTTAAAAGCTTGTCGCATACTGCTTTTTTTAATTCGGAAATGCCTGAAGAAGGGGTGTATTTGGTGTAGCCTTTTTTTATAGCGTCAATTGCAGCTTCTTTTATGTAATCAGGTGTATCAAAATCTGGCTCTCCTACTCCGAAGTCTATAACGTCTATGCCTTGAGCTTTTAGCTGTTTTGCCTTTGCAGTTATTTCTAATGTCATAGAAGGGGTAATTTGTAAGGCATTTTGGGATAAATCCAATTTTTACACCTCCAGAGGGTTTTGTTATATGAATCACAATATTATTTTAACTTAATTATTTTGATATTTCTACAAAATTTTTAGCTTTACTTTTCAATATTTTTACATATTCATAGTCTAACTTTATGGTTCCTAAAAGGTCTCTGCCATCTACTTCTATACCGTGAAAATCTGAGCCTCCAGTTATGATTAACTTGTATTTTTTAGCTTTGTTTAAATACTTTTCTATATCTTCGGTAGTGTGTTTTGAATGGTAAACTTCTATTCCGATTAAACCTTTTGGGGCTAATTCCTCAATAATACTATCATCTTGAAGTAACCCGGGATGAGCTAAAACAGGAACACCTCCATTTTCTAAAATAAGGTTTATTGCTTCAAAAGGAGTGATTCTGTATCTTTCTACATAAGCAGGAGCACCCACTCCTATGTATTTTTCAAAGGCTTCTTTTACACTTTCTACATAATTCTTTTTTACCATGGCTCTTGCTATATGAGGTCTTCCTATGAATTTTTCACTTGTGAATTCCAATACGTCTTCTATAGAAATATCAATTCCTAATTCATTTAATTTTTTAAAATCGCTTTGGCTCTGTCATTTCTCAGCTTTTTCATCTCTTCTAATTTTTCAGTAAAATTTTTATCGTGATAATTTATAAAATAACCTAAAATGTGAATTTCTTGATCTTGATAATAACAATTAAATTCAATTCCAGGGATAACTTCTATTTCATATCTCGAAGAAGCTCCTATGGCTTCCTCTAATCCATCAATCGTATCATGATCTGTCAGAGAAATACAACTAAGTCCGTGTTCTTTTGCCAATCGAACTACTTCAGAAGGTGAATTAGTTCCATCAGAAGCTTTTGAATGCATGTGAAGGTCTGCAAACATTATATCCCAACCTTTCTTCTAAATTTTACCTTTACAATTTAAAATAACCTGCAAAATGCAGGTTATTTTTTATCGTGGCTCTACAATTAACTTTATTGCTGTCCTTTCTTCACCGTCTATTTCAATGTCTGTAAAAGCAGGAATGCAAATTAAGTCAATCCCGCTTGGTGCTACAAAACCCCTCGCAATTGCAACAGCTTTTACAGCTTGATTTATTGCACCTGCACCTATTGCTTGTACTTCTGCACCTCCACGCTCCCTTAACACCCCTGCCAACGCTCCTGCTACAGCGTTTGGATTAGATTTTGCTGAAACTTTTAACACTTCCATTGTTTTTCCCCCTTAAAAACAAATGATTTTCTCTTTGTTAATATTCTACATTTGTTTTAAAAATCCTCCTTTTTATGCATAAATTTTATTAATCCGTTCTATGCTATAGCATTTTCCTGTTATTTCATTAACAGAAATTACAATGGCATTTATTTGGGTAGGACCTTTTGCAACTTCAAAGCGTACAGGTACAGAAGATGTAAATTTTTTAATTATTAATTCTTTATCTATTCCCAATATAGAATCACTAGGACCTGTCATGCCAACATCAGTTATGTAAGCTGTCCCATTTTGTAATATTTTCTCATCTGCCGTTTGTACATGAGTATGAGTGCCAAAAACACAACTTACTTTTCCGTCTAAAAAATATCCCATTGCTATTTTTTCAGAAGTAGCTTCTGCATGAAAATCTACGAGGATTATATTCGTCTCTTTTTTTAACTTTTCTATTTCTTCTAAGGCGACAAAGAAAGGATTTCTATTGCAAGGCATAAAGGTAGTTCCCTGCAAATTTATAATACCAATTTTTGTATTTTTAAAATTAAGTGCTATAGATCCTCTGCCAGGTGTTTCCTCTAAATAATTGGCAGGTCTTACAATTCGCATTTCTTCATCAATAAATTTTAATATTTCTTTTTGATCCCACACGTGATTTCCCATTGTTAATGCAGAAATTCCTATTTCAAAAAGTTCATCAGCAACTTTGCGAGTCAGTCCATTTCCTCCGGCAGCATTTTCTCCATTCGCTATAACTATGTCAATATTGTATTCTGATATTAATTCTTGTAAGTGCTCTTTTAATATGTTTCTACCTGGTCTTCCAACTATATCGCCGATGATAAGTATCTTCATTCTTAACCTCCAAAAAATAATTTTCTTAAACTTATTATTACACAAACCTGGCTATTAAAACAATAGCTAATAAAAATTTATGATGAAACTTTTAAAGCGTGCTCATCGCACGCTTTTTTTCAATCCTTTATTTTGCATAATCTACAGCTACTGTCTCTCTTATGACAGTCACTTTGATTTGACCTGGATATTCAACTTCTTCCTCAATTTTTTTGCTTATATTTCGCGCCAAAATGACAATATCATCATCATTGACAATTTCAGGTTTTACCATTATTCTGATTTCTCTTCCTGCTTGTATAGCATAAGACTTTTCTACACCTTCAAAAGAATTAGCAATTTGTTCTAACTTATCTAAACGCTTAATATAGGCTTCTAAAGCTTCCCGCCTTGCACCTGGCCTTGCGGCAGAGATAGCATCTGCCGCTTGTACTAATACTGCCTCAACAGTCTGAGGCTCTACATCATTATGATGAGCCATTATGGCATGAATGACAGCATCAGACTCATGATATCTTTTAGCTAGTTCTGCACCTATCATTACATGAGGGCCTTCCACCTCATGGTCTACGGCCTTACCTATATCGTGTAAAAGTCCTGCTCTTTTGGCAACTAGGGCATCTGCACCTAATTCATAAGCCATAAGTCCTGCCAAATGAGCTACTTCGATTGAATGCTTTAAGACATTTTGCCCGTAGCTAGTTCTAAATTTAAGTCTTCCTAGTAACTTAATCAGCTCGGGATGCAAACCGTGAATTCCTACTTCAAAAGCCGCTTCTTCTCCTGCTTTGATTATCATGTTGTCTACTTCTTTTTTAGCCTTTTCTACCATTTCCTCTATTCTTGCGGGATGTATTCGCCCATCTTCAATTAATTTTTCCAGCGCAATCCGCGCAACTTCTCTTCGTATAGGGTCAAAGCCTGAAATAACAACAGCCTCAGGAGTATCATCTATTATAAGGTCAATTCCCGTCAATGTCTCTATTGTCCTTATATTTCTACCTTCCCTACCTATTATGCGACCTTTCATTTCATCATTAGGAAGGGTAACAACAGACACAGTTGTTTCTGCAGCATGGTCAGCCGCACAACGTTGAATGGCATTGCTAATTATTTCCCTTGCTTTCATTTCTGCTTCTTCTTTAGCTTTGTTTTCCATTTCTTTAATCATTACAGCCATTTCATGTTGTATATCTTTTTGAACACTTTCTAATAAAATGGCTTTTGCTTCTTCACGGCTTAGTCCCGAAATTCTTTCTAATTCTTCTATTTCTTTTTGATGGAGTAAAGAAATTTGTTCTTCCAATTGTTGAATTTCTTTTTGTTTTTCTTCTAGAAGATTTTCTTTTTGTTCTAAAGTTTCGGCTCTTTTATCCAGGGTTTCTTCTTTTTGAAGGAGTCTTTTTTCTAAACGCTGTAATTCACCTCTGCGATCCCTTATCTCTTTTTCTAAATCAGTTCGCATGCGGTGAATCTCTTCTTTAGCTTCTAATAAGAGCTCTCTTTTTTTATTTTCAGCGTCTCTTTTTGCACTTTCTAATATGGTACGCGCTAAATTTTCTGCGCTTTTTATTTTAGATTCTGCAATAACCTTTCTTGCAAAATAACCAATTAGAAAGCCGACTGCTATTGCAATAAGTGCTGTGATTATCAATTCAACATGGCTAATACTCTTACACCTCCTTAGTAGTTATTCATATTTTATTTTAGACCCTTTTCAAAATTATGTCAAGTTATAAATCCTTTTCTTTCAAGGCATCGCTAATGTTTTCAATTTGAAAACCATTGTTGTAAAGATAGTTTTTTAACTTTTTAGTTTCTTCTTGGGATTTTAATTTTTTTTCAATTATTTTTTTTATTATTTCAACTTCTTTTTCTTCAGGATAAAAATTGTTTAAACTTTCTTGGATCAATTCTTTACTAATTCCTTTTTTTACAAGTTCGTAATAAATTTTTCGCCTGCTATACAATTGGTTTATTTTTTGTTCTATAAATAATTTGGTATAAACTTCGTCATTGATATAGTTATAGCTTTTCAGCTTTTCAATAACACTTTTTATAATATTCTCTTCAAAACCTTTTATTTCAAGCTTTTGAGAAAGTTCTTTTTCTGTTAACATTTTTCTTGATAAAAGTTTAAATGCGTAGTCACTCGCTTGTCTTGTTGCAGTATAGTTTACATAATAATTATACTGTTCACTATCTAGTTCTTTTCCTTCCTCTATGCCTAAATAGATCAAATCTTCTAAATTGCAACTAAAGGCATATTCTCCATCTATGTAAACATTATATTGCGTTTTATTTTTTTTCTGCTTTTCTATAGTAGTTATTATCATGCTTATTTCTCCTTTTGTAATAAAATAACCCCACAATAAGGGGTCATTCTACTATTGCATCAGGGGAGGATTTTATTTTATTATAAGCTAGATTGAAATTTTCTCTAATTTTTCTTTCAATTTCATCTGCGATTTCTTTGTTTTCTTTTAAAAATTGCTTAGCGTTTTCTCTTCCTTGCCCTAATCGTATATCTCCATAGGAATACCAAGCACCACTTTTTTCAATTATGTCTATACTTGTGCCAATATCCAAAATGCTTCCTTCTCTTGAAATACCTTCTCCATACATTATATCGAATTCTGCTTGTTTAAAAGGCGGAGCAATTTTATTTTTTACAACTTTGACACGCGTTCTATTGCCGATTATCTCATTTCCCTGCTTTATTGCATCTACTTTTCTCACATCTAGTCTTATTGTGGCATAAAATTTCAGTGCTCTTCCTCCAGGGGTTGTTTCAGGATTTCCAAACATAACACCTACTTTTTCTCTAAGCTGGTTTATAAAGACCACAATAGTTTTAGACTTACTAGTAACCCCTGCTAATTTTCTCAAAGCTTGAGACATCAGTCTCGCTTGAAGCCCTACATGGCTATCTCCCATTTCACCATCAATCTCCGCCTTAGGTACTAAAGCAGCAACAGAGTCTATCACAATTATGTCAACAGCACCACTTCTAACAAGGGCTTCTGCAATTTCTAAGGCTTGTTCGCCCGTATCAGGCTGCGCCACCAATAAATCCTCAATATTGACCCCAAGATTTTTTGCATATACAGGATCAAGAGCATGTTCTGCATCTATAAAAGCACCCGTTCCTCCCATTTTTTGTGCTTCTGCTATCATATGTAGCGCTAAGGTAGTTTTTCCTGAAGACTCAGGGCCAAAAATTTCTATTATCCTTCCCCTTGGAACTCCTCCGACACCTAAAGCAATGTCTAATTCAAGAGAACCTGTAGGTATTACTTCTACATTCAATTTTGCAGTATCTCCCAATCTCATGATAGAGCCCTTGCCAAACTGCCTCTCTATCTGACTTATAGCCATTTCTAAAGCCTTTTGTTTTTCTATCATTTATTATTTACCTCCCAAGAATACAAGGTATTGTATTAAATTAATTATATATTAATGAACATAACTAGTCAATTTTTATTCCCAGAAGATATCTTCTTACAATGTCTAAAGCATGTAGTACTGTCCTTGTCCTTATTTTACTTCTATCACCACTTAACATTAGTTTTTTTACATAGACTTTTTCATTGGTAGCAAAACCCACATACACTAATCCTACGGGCTTTTCAGGTGTTCCACCTGTAGGTCCTGCAATTCCAGTAGTAGACAAACCAAAATCAGCATTGGCCAATTTTCTTATATTTTCTGCCATTTCTTTTGCTGTCTCATGGCTTACTGCTCCATAAGACTCTAAAGTAGATTTTTTAACTCCTAAAATTTTTTCTTTGGCTTCATTACTGTAAGAAACAACACCTAAATTAAAGACTTTTGAAGCCCCTGATACATCTGTTATCTTTTTTGCCAATAAACCACCTGTACAAGATTCAGAGACAGCAAGAGTTAATTTGTTTTTCTGTAGTAATTTTATCACGACTTCTTCCATTTCTTCCTCATCTACAGCGTATATATAGTCACCTATGATACCTCTAATCCTTGATTCCATATCCTCAATCATTTCTAAAATTTCTTTGTCATCATGTCCTTTTGCAGTTATTCTCAAAGTTACGTATCCATCACCTACTAAAGGAGCAACAGTAGGATTAGAATTAAACAAAAGAGGTTTTACCATTTCCTCTACTTTTGATTCACCTAAGCCAAATATTTTGATTACTCGAGACTTTATAGTTTCATTAGTTTTGCTTTTAAGATAAGGATATACAGATTCCTCAAACATCGGAATTAGCTCAGAAGGTGGACCAGGCAAAATTATGATGATTTTGTTATCTTTTTCTATTATACAGCCAGGAGCTGTTCCATTTTTATTTGGCAAGATTTTTGCACCTTCTGGGAAAAAGGCTTGTTTGAAGTTGTTCATGGTAGGTGTTTGTCCTATTTTTTCAAAAAATCTTATTATCTCTTCTTTTGCTTCTATGTTTTCTACAAGAGGAAGACCTAAAAAAGAAGCCACTGTCTCTTTTGTAATGTCATCAACAGTAGGGCCTAATCCACCTGTTGTTATTATAAGGTCAGAGCGGTTAAAAGCGATATTTAAACATTCTTTTAATCTTTCTTCGTTATCTCCAACGTTAGTATGGAAATATATATCTATACCTAAAAGAGCCAATTTTTCAGATAAATATTTGGCGTTAGTATTTAAAATTTGTCCTAATAAAAGCTCTGTGCCAACAGAAATAATTTCTCCTCTCAATTAAAACACCTCTTTAATCTTTGAATAAATTTTTAGATTTTATAATATAATCTACACCCGAATAAATTGTCAAAATTAAAGCTATATACACCATTATAGTGTCGAAAGGAAAATTTATAAGGCTAAAAGGGTAATTATTAAGCATCAGTGCAATTACTGCTATCATTTGAAAAGTAGTTTTGTATTTACCGTAATTGCTGGCAGCAATGACAATTCCCTTATCAGCAGCAACTGTCCTAATACCTGTTATTAAAAATTCTCTTGCTAATATAACTACTACAATCCAACTTTGAATGCGTCCCATTTGTACTAAGGCTATTAGAGCAGAAGAAACCATTATTTTGTCTACCAGTGGGTCCATAAATTTCCCAAAATTAGTTATTTGATTAAACTTTCTTGCCACATATCCATCAAATTTGTCGGTCAATGCTGCAAGTGAAAATATTCCTGCAGCTATAAAATCGTTGTAGGGACCTCTGACAAGCATAAAAAACATAAAAATAGGTATTAAAAAAAGTCTTAACATTGTAAGTTTGTTTGCTAAATTCATTAATATTCCCCCACCAAATCGTACTCATAGGCATCTGTTATAGTTGCTACCACAAAATCTCCAGCTTTGAGTTTTTTGTTGCTTTTTACATAAACAACACCATCAATCTCAGGGGCATCCATATAACTTCTGCCATAATATATTCCATCTTCAAAGCCTTCAATTAGTACCTCTAACTGCTTCCCCACTTTTGAAAGATTATGCTGATAAGAAATTTCTTTTTGTATCTCCATCAACTCTTGTTGTCTTTTAATTTTGACACTCTTTTTAATTTGAGGCTTCATATAATACGATTTAGTTCCCTCTTCTCGAGAATATGTGAAAACTCCTACTCTCTCAAATCTTTTTTCTTTTATGAACTGTTTTAAATCCTCAAATTCTTCTTCTGTCTCTCCAGGGAAGCCTACCATAAAAGTAGTGCGTATTACCATGTTTGGAATGCTACGCAATCTACTTATAACCTCTTCTATTTTTTGTCTATTAGTATTTCTATTCATTCTTTTTAGGACTTCATCATGAGAATGTTGTAGCGGAATATCAATATATTTTACTATTTTTTCATTGTTTTTTATCTCTTCAACAAGTTCTTCTGTTACACTATCAGGATATGCATAAAGTAACCTAATCCACTTTAAACCATCAATCTTAGAAATTTCTTTTAAAAGTTGGGGCAGCATAAATTTTTTATAAACGTCTACTCCATATTTTGTAGTGTCTTGAGCAATGAGTATAAGTTCTTTTGCACCTTTTTTGACGAGTTCCTCGGCTTCTCTAAGTATGTCCTCCATTTTGCGACTTCTGTATCTTCCTCTAATCTTTGGAATTATGCAAAAAGAACAAGCATTGCTGCAACCTTCTGCAATTTTTAAATAGGCGTAATAATTTGGCGTAGTTAAAATGCGCTGTATTCCTTCATCATTTAGTAAATTAGCGTGTCCATATTCTAAAACAGTTTTTCCTTTTTCTATTTCTTCTATTACTTCTGCAATTTTGGGGAAATCTCCAGTGCCAATTACTGCATCTAATTCGGGAAGTTCTTTTAATAATTCTTTATTATATCTTTCAGACAAGCAACCAGTTGCAATAAGGTATTTTAGCCTGCGGTTTTTGAGTTTTCCCATCTCAATGATGTACTCTATCGACTCTCTTTTTGCATCCTCTATAAAGCCACAAGTATTTATAATGAGTATGTCAGCTTTATTTTTATCATTTACTATGTTATAACCTTTTTCTTTTAAAATTGCTAACATTTTTTCCGAATCAACTGTGTTTTTGGGACATCCAAGGGATATAATTCCTACATTTTTCATCTGCATTTCCTTTCTATTTTAAGATTCTTCTAATATTTTTTTATTTCTTCTTTTGATAGAAGAATTTGCCTTGGCTTAGAACCATCATAACCGCTTATAATACCTTTTTGCTCTAATTGATCTATAATTCGGGCAGCTCTCGCGTACCCAATTCTTAATCTTCTTTGTAACATTGAAATAGAAGCTTGCCCTGTTTCTAAAATTACAGAAATAGCATCTTCTAATAACTCATCCTCTTGTTGTTCAAAAATTTTTCCATTTGTCTTTTCCTCAATTTCTATTTCTTCGTACTGAGGCTTAGAATGATTTTTTAAGAAATTTACTACAGCTTCTACTTCTTCTTCAGAGATAAAAGCTCCTTGAATTCGCATAGGTTTTGCTGCTCCTATAGGGTTAAAAAGCATATCGCCTTTTCCTAAAAGTTTTTCTGCACCTGTCATATCCAAGATTGTTCTTGAGTCAATTTGAGAAGATACAGCAAAAGAAATCCTTGAAGGGATGTTGGCTTTAATAACTCCCGTTATTACATCAACAGAGGGTCTTTGGGTAGCAATGACCAAATGAATGCCAGCTGCTCTTGCCATTTGAGCTAACCTAAATATATATTCTTCTACTTCTGCAGGAGAGACCATCATTAAGTCAGAAAGCTCATCAATTATGATTACAATTTTATATAAGCTGTTTTCTTTGTATTTTTCGTTATAGCTGTCTATATCTCTAACTCCATATTGGGCAAATAAATTATAACGCTTAGTCATTTCTTGTACTGCCCAATTTAAGACACCGGCTGCCTTTTTAGGGTCTGTGACAACCGGAGTTAAGAGATGAGGAATGCCGTTGTAAATATTAAGTTCTACTACTTTTGGATCTATCAATATCATTTTCACCTGTTGTGGAGGGGCTTTGTATAACAAACTCACTATAAGAGAATTTATGCAAACACTTTTACCAGAACCTGTCGCACCTGCAATGAGCAAATGAGGCATTTTAGATAAATCTGCTATGACAATATTACCAGCGATATCCTTTCCTAAACCAATTGCTAAGCCTGATTTAAAATTTCTAAACTTTTTGCTATCTATTACTTCTCTCAAATATACTGGAGCTATTTTATCATTTGGGACTTCTATTCCAATAGCAGATTTACCAGGAATCGGCGCTTCTATTCTCACAGAAGGCGCAGCTAGACTTAAAGCAATGTCATCTGTTAGACTCACAATTCTGCTAACTTTGACTCCTGCACTAGGTTGCAATTCAAAACGAGTAATTGCAGGCCCCTTTGTCACTTGGATAACTTTTGCATCAACTCCGAAGTTTTTAAGGGTGTCTTCTATTTTTTTACTTTCTCCATTAACACTTCATTTTTTATTTTTGGTGGGGGAATTGCCTCTTTTAAAAGGGTTATAGGAGGAGGAAGATACTCGCTTTCTATAACCTCTTCTTTATCTTTTGTACCTTTTTCATAGATTTTTCTTTCTTCTTCTACTTGTTCAATTATATCGATTGTTCTATTTTTTTCTGTTATATTTTCTTCAATTAAAGGTGTGAAATCCTCCTGAGAAGTAGAGGTAGAAATTACTTCCTTCTCATGGTCTGTTTTTTTATCTTTTTTTACGTTGTTTAAACTTCTGATAGGAAGATTCCATCAGGTTTACGATAGATACATTTGTAATAAGCACTATAAAAATTGCCAAAGAAGAAAACAATAATATATAGCTTCCTGTGATACCCAAAAGTTTTACTAGAAAATATACCAGTAAGGCAGCAACAACTCCTCCACCCATATTGTTTATACCATTAGTGTAAGCAGCTAAAATATAATTTTTTAATCCTTCATTAGAAGGGAAATAATACAAATGATCTAAACTTATGAGGGTTAGAAAAAGTCCAAAAAGTGCTGCAGCTTTATGTAATTTTATAAAATCTCGATTATTAAAAAGAAACATCAACGCAAATACTAAAAGTAAAGCAGATACAACATAAGAACCTATCCCAAAAGAACCCTTTAAAAAAATTCCTATGTTTTTACCTATAGCACCAGTTGTATCTGTATAAAGGCTTAAAAAAGAAATAAGTGTAAAAGCCAAAAATATAATTCCAATGATTTCGTTTTTGAGAGACTTTTGTTTTTTATCAATCATATATACCACCTGTTTATAATTTCTTCTATAAAAATTTTAGTATTAATTATGTAAAATAGCAACAAAAAAATAGATGTGCTAATTTTTTAAACACATCTATTATAACACAAAAATTTTTCTAATAAATACTTATCATGCTTCCTGGAGTATATTTTGCGTCTAGGTAATCAAAAGGATTAGTAGAATACATTCTTTGAATTATATAATTTCCATTTGAGAGTTTTTCTACTACTAACTGTTTATTCCCCATCTTTAGTTCTATGTAATTGGTGGGTATATCTTCTCTTTTTTCAAAAATTAATTCATAGGGAATTATTGTATATAACATTATTCTTCACCTTTCTTTTTTTCTCTTTCTTCTATCATATTGTGTAACCTCTTTAAAGCTTCTTTGATACCCCCTATTTCGTCAATCAAACCGTAATCTACTGCTTCTTTTCCAACTAAGATTGTTCCTATGTCGTTGGCTAATTCTCCAGTTTTAAGCATAAGCTTCATAAAAGTATCTCTTTTTATTTTTGAATTTCGCACAATAAACTCTACTATTCTATCTTGCATTTTGTTGAAATAATCAAAAGTTTGGGGAACTCCTACTATTAATCCTGTCATTCTGATAGGGTGTATTGTCATGGTAGCACTTGGCACTATGTAAGAATAATTTGCTGAAACTGCTAAAGGCACCCCGATACTGTGACCTCCACCTAATACTATAGATACAGTAGGCTTAGAAAGGCTTGCTATCATTTCTGCAATAGCAAGACCTGCTTCCACATCTCCTCCTACAGTATTTAATAAAATCAAAACTCCTTTTATATTAGGGTTTTCTTCTATTGCTACCAATTGTGGTATTATGTGTTCATATTTTGTGGTTTTGTTTTGTGGAGGCAGTATCATGTGGCCTTCAATTTGCCCTATTATAGTAAGACAATGAATATTGCTTTCAAAATTAGGTACGTTTGTCTGGCCTAAATTTTTTAAATTCTCCTGAACATGTGGTAAAGTCTGAGGTTGTTCTGTTTCTTCATTTTTTAAAAAATTGCTCATCTTTATCACGCTCCTAATAATTAGTATAAAAAAAAAGCGCAATAGTATGCGCTTCCCTTTTAAAGATTAAATTCGTCATGTAGAACTCTAACTGCTTCTTCAGCTTTATCTTGACTTACAAGGCAAGAAATAGTATTATGAGAGTCAGCTGTTTGATAAATTTCTATATTATGCCTTGATAATGCCTTTATTACTCTTGCCATTACTCCTGGAACGCCTCTTATTCTATTACCAATTATAGAGACTTTTGAGCAATTAGTTCTGTAGGAATATTTTATATTGTTTTCTTCAAGAAGTTTTTGTAACTTTTTAAAATCCATCTCTGATATTGTAAAAACTTGTTTTTCAGGAAAAATATTAATAAGGTCAATGCTTATTTTTTCTTCTGCAATTTTTTCGAATATACTTTCTGTATTTTCACTGTTTTCTAGCACGATTTGAACTCTATGGTCCATATTGGCAATTCCAGTGACTAATTTGTCTATATCGTAAATATTATCGTAAGCCTCATTATATTGAGTTATAATGGTACCTGGACTGTCTGACATGGTATTTTTTATAACAAGGGGTATATTACCTCTCATTGCTATTTCTACCGCTCTAGGATGTACTACCTTTGCTCCTTGTTCTGCAAATTGGAATACTTCATTATAACTTATTTTTTTCAAAATATGAGCTTTTGAAACAATGCGAGGATCTGCTGTCATTATTCCATCTACATCTGTATATATTTCTACCGCGGAAGCTTTTAGAGCTTCACCTAAAAGAGCAGCAGTTGTATCACTGCCTCCACGCCCTAACGTAGTTAAATCTCCTTCTTCTGTGATACCTTGAAAACCTGCTACTACAGGAATAATTCCCTCTTTTAAACTTTCTAAAAGTCTTGTTGGTTCTACTTTTATAATTTCCGCATTGCCAAAATTATCATCTGTTATAATGCCTGCTTGTCCTCCGGTAAATACTTTTGCTTTATAACCCTTCTTTGATAGGGTTGCAGCAAAAGTCACACTGGAGATTATTTCACCACAATTCATCAATAAATCTAATTCTCGTTTTGAAATATTGCTATCTATTGATTTAACCATGTTTATTAGAGTGTCTGTGGCATAAGGATCTCCATTTCTTCCCATTGCAGAAACTACTACTACCACGCTAAAACCGTTTTTAACTGCCTCAATTACTTTTGATGTAGCCATTTCTCTTCTCTCAGGTGTTGATACAGAAGTTCCACCAAATTTTTGTACCAATATTTTCACGTTCTCATCCTTTCCTTTTGAAGGTATCTAAGTTGAGACATTTTATATTATTATACTTCATTAAAGTGATAAAGAAAAGTAATATTTTTAATAAAACCGTCTTTTCTTTTCTTCGAATTCCACAATAAGCATATCGTCACCAATTTTTCTTATAGAGTCCCAACTTATTTCAATATAGTTTGTCTTTCCTCTAAATAAACCTTTTGATTCATATACTATTATTGAATGAATCCTTCCTGTTTCTTCATCAATAACTAAATCTGAATCTTCTACTAATCCCCATCTTCTTCCATCCGTTAAATTTACAATTTCTTTATTTCCAAATTCGCTTAACCGCATAGAACCCCTCCTTATATACCGGTATGGCCAAATCCTCCTTCATCTCTTTTAGTTTCTGAAAGGATTTCTGCCTCTACTATTGTTGGTCTTACTATTTGATTGATTACCATTTGAGCAATTCTTTGTCCCCTTGCGATTTTGACTGCTTCTTTTCCTAAATTGATGACTATCAATTTTATTTCTCCTCTGTAATCGGAATCAATTGTACCAGGAGTATTTAAAAGAGTTATTCCGTAGTTTAAAGCTAGGCCGCTTCTTGGCCTTATTTGGGCCTCAAAATTTGGAGGAAGTTCAATTTGTATACCTGTTGGAATTAGTTTTATTTCGCCAGGTTGTAATATGACTTCCTTTTTAACATTAGCATATAAATCCATGCCAGCGGCTCCTTCACTCATATAAGCAGGCAAAGGTAAGTCTTTAGCATCATCAGTTTTTTTAATCTTAAGTATTATGGACATTTTCTAACCACCCTTTATCTCTTTTGTTTAGTTTTCCAACCACGGCTATGCTCATGTCATCAGGATTTATAATTTTTTTAGCTAAGTCATTTATTTCCTCGTAAGTTAAGTTATCTATTGTTTGAAGTATTTCCTCTACAGTATGCACTTTATTAAATAAAAGCATTGATTTTCCTATTGCGCTCATTCTACTGCTTATACTGTCTAAATCCATTAATACATTTATGCGAAGTTGCTCTTTAAATTTATCAATCTCTTCTTTTGCTAAACCTTTTGAATACACCTCTTCTATTTCTTGCAAAATTAAGTCATATACCTTTCTAAAATTATTAGCGTTCATACTAGCAAAAATAGAAAAAACCCCAGCATGGTGATAGGTAGAAGGATAAGAATAAATCGAGTAAACCAATCCCTTATCTTCTCTTATTTTTTGAAATAGTCTTGAACTCATTCCTCCACCAAAAGCATTATTAATGACGGCTAAAGCATATACTTTCCTTAAGTCATAAGTTATTCCAGGTAAACCAATACATAAATTTACCTGTTCAAAATCTTTTTCATAAAAAGCTTTGTTTTTATGCCAAATTGGAGAAGTTAATTGAGAAATAACATTAGTTTTTTGAATTTTTGATAAATATTTTTGCAGTGTTTCATAGATATCATCGCCAAAATTTCCTGCTATAGAAATGACTATGTTATCTTTGTTATAATGGGCATTATAATAATTTACAATTTGTTCTTTGTTTAGCTTTTTAATAGTAGAAAAAGTACCAAGTACAGGGAAAGACAAGGGATGTCCTTTCCATATTGTTTTTGCTAAAAGATTATAAGCTACGTCTTCAGGAGAATCTAATTCTGTCAATATTTCTTCAAAGATGACTTGCTTTTCCTTTTCTATGTCTTCTTCTTTAAAGGCAGGGTTAAATACCATATCAAAAAGTATATCAAGACCTTGTTTTACGTGAGTATTTAAGACTTTTATATAAAAACAGGTACTTTCTTTTTCAGTAAAGCCGTTTAACTGTCCACCAATACTATCCATTTCTTCCGCAATTTGCTTTGCACTTCTTAGCTTAGAACCTTTAAAAACCATGTGTTCTATAAAATGAGATATTCCGTTTATAGCTTTATGTTCGTACATAGAACCTGCTTTAATCCATATCCCTATGTATACAGAATATGCGTGAGGAATTTTACAAGTTACAACTTTTACTCCTTCAATAATCTTTTGTTCGTACATTTTATCCTCCTTTGCAAATTTAATTATTATTATAGCAAATTTAATTGTTATCTACAATTACTTCCGATACTTTAGTTATTTTATAACCTTTTTCTTTAAGTTGTTTTATTATCTGTGGCAATGCTTCCACAGTATTTTGAGTAGGGTGCATTAACACAATAGCACCGTTGTGATATTTAGTCATAACTCTATCTACAATTGTTTGAGGACTTGGATTATTCCAATCTATGGTGTCCAAACTCCATAGAATAACTTTATATCCTAATTGTCCTGCTACTTTTACTACTTCATCATTGAAATCACCATACGGTGGTGCAAAAAGGGTAGGTTTTGTTCCTGTAATTTTTTCTAAAATTTCACCGCTTTTTTTAATATCTTCTTCATATTGTTGCCGACTTAAATTTGTATATTTTACATGTGTGTATCCATGACTTCCGATTTCATGGCCTTTTTGATAAATATCTTTTACAACATCAGGATTTTTTTCTGCCCATTTTCCTTCAAAAAAAAATGTAATATGGATATTGTTATCTTTAAAAATATCTAACATTTTTGGTATGTACTCATCTCCCCATGCGACGTTGCAAGCAAAGGCAATCTTTTTTTCCTTTGTATCTCCTTTATAAATAGGTTCATTGCTGTTAAAAACAGAAACGCTGCGTGTAATTATGTAAATTAAAAAGATGAGCAGTAATATTGCTAAGGAAAAAATAATCCAAAAGCTTTTTTTAGGATATTTTATATAAAATATTTTCATTATAACACCACCCGTTGATATTCTCACTTTAATTTTATTCAAACAGGCGGCGAATATATTACTAAAAAATAAAAAACATAAACCGTGGGTCGGTTTATGCCTTTAGTTTCTTTCTTCTTCCTCTTCATCAGGCAATGCGTCTTTTCTTGAAAGGCTTATTCTTCCGAGTTTGTCTATATCTGTGACTTTTACCAATATGTCATCGCCAACTTTTACTACATCTTCTACTTTTTGTACCCGTTTTTTTGATAGCTTAGAGATGTGGACAAGTCCTTCTTTACCAGGAGCAATTTCTACAAAAGCTCCAAAGGGTGTTATTCTAAGCACTTTTCCTAAATAAATTTCTCCTACTGCTATATCTTTTGTTATAGCCTCAATCATTTGCTTAGCTCTTTCGCCAGATCTCAAATCAGAAGCAGTAATGTATAACCTGCCATCTTCTTCAATATCAATTTTTACTCCCGTTTCTGCAATAATTTTACTTATGGTTTTGCCACCAGGTCCGATTATTTCTCTAATTTTTTCAGGGTCAACTACCATCCTTATAACACGAGGTGCGTATACTGATAACTGTTTTCTCGGTTCTTTTATAACTTCTAACATTTTGTTGAGAATGTATAGTCTGCCCCTTCGGGCCTTTTCTAAAGCCATTTTCAAAATTTCTTTGTCAATTCCAGGAATTTTTATATCCATTTGTATCGCTGTGATTCCTTTTTCTGTGCCTGCTACTTTGAAGTCCATATCCCCTAAAAAGTCTTCAATTCCTTGTATATCAGTGAGTACAGAAACTACATCTCCTTCTTTGATAAGCCCCATAGCAACTCCTGCAACTGGAGCTTTTATTGGAACTCCTGCATCCATTAAAGCTAAAGTACTGCCACAAACACTAGCTTGAGAAGTAGAACCATTGGAACTTAAAACTTCTGACACTAATCTTATAGTATAGGGAAATTCCTCTTCAGAAGGAATCACCGGTTCTAAAGCCCTTTCTGCTAAAGCTCCATGACCAATTTCCCTTCTACCAGGACCTCTTAGAGGCCTTACTTCTCCAACACTGTAGGGTGGAAAATTGTAATGATGCATATATCTTTTTGCTTCTTCATCTCCTATGCCATCTAAAATCTGAATATCTCCTAATGCACCTAATGTTGCTACTGTAAGCACTTGAGTTTGTCCTCTTGTGAAAATCGCAGAACCGTGAGTTCTGGGTAGCACTCCTACTTCGCACCATATTGGTCTTATGTCGTCAAGGCCCCTGCCATCTACTCTTATTCTTTCCTCTGTTATCATTTTTCGCATTTGTTCTTTCATTATATTGTAAAGTACTTCATCTATATCAGCAAGATTATCAGGATATTCTTCTTTAAAGTGCTCTAAAACTTCTTGTTCAACTTTATCTAAGTTGTCGTTTCTCTCTTTCTTTTCTGCTGTTCTTAACGCATTGTATATTTTTTCTGTTGCATAGGCTCTTACTTTTTCTTCTAGGTCTTTGTCTATTTCATGTAAAATTACTTCGCTTTTCGGAACACCTACTTCTTTAACTATTCCTTCTATAAACTCTACAATCTGTTTGATATATTCGTGAGCATACATTATAGCATCTAGCATAGTTTCTTCAGGAATCTCTTTTGCCCCTGCTTCCACCATTACAATAGCATCTTTCGTTCCTGAAACCACTAAATGCATTAAGCTTTTTTCTCTTTGCTCATGGTTAGGATTAATTATAAATTGCCCATCGACTAATCCTACTGCTACCGCTCCTGTAGGACCATTAAAAGGAATATCAGAAATTGAAAGAGCAACAGACGAACCAATCATTGCGACTATTTCTGGTTGTACGTCAGGGTCAACAGATAAAACTGTAGCTATAACTTGTACATCATTTCTATAACCATGGGGAAATAAAGGCCTAATTGGTCTGTCAATTAACCGAGCAGAGAGAATTGCCTTTTCACTAGGTTTCCCTTCTCTTTTTATGAAACCACCAGGAATTTTACCGACAGAGTACAATCTTTCTTCGTACTCAACAGTTAAAGGAAAAAAGTCAATTCCTTCTCGGGGTTCTTTGGAAGCACAGGCAGTAACTAGAACGACAGTGTCTCCGTATTTTACCCAAGCTGCTCCATTTGCTTGTTGAGCTACTTTTCCTATCTGGACTAACAACTTTCTCCCGGCTAGTTCCATTTCAAAAGTTCGTTCTTCCATGTTATCCTCCTTTCGTAAAATTTTATAGAAAATAGAGCGAGGTATCTCGCTCTATTTTCTTAAATCTAATTTTTCGATAATGGCACGATACCTCTCCATATCTGTTTTCATTAAATAATTTAACAGTGCCCTTCTTTGCCCAACCATTTTAAGAAGACCTCTTCTTGAATGATGGTCTTTTTTATGAACTTGCAAATGAGCATTTAAGTTATTTATTCTCTCAGTTAAAAGGGCAATTTGAACTTCTGGAGAACCTGTGTCAGTATCGTGGAGCTTGAACTTATTGATTATTTCTGCCTTTTTTTCTTTGTCCAGCACTTTTTTCACCTCCATCTTTTAGAATACGCCTTATGCATAGAATACCGCCGGAGATACGGGTATCAAAGCATAAGGTAAATCGCTATTTTATTTTATCACATAATGTTTCTGTTGTAAAATATTTTTAAAGTTTTTAGCATAATTAATATCTTTAAAAACTTGTTCTTTTAAGGCTTCTAAATTTTGAAATTTAATTTCATCTCTTATTCTTGTTATAAATTCAACTTCTAAATATTTATCATATAAATTTTCATTGTAATCTAAAATGTAAGATTCGACAGAAATGCTTTTGCCACCAAAAGTAGGCTTCGAGCCAACATTTGTGACAGCTATATAAAATTTGTCTTCTATTTTTACTCGCGTCACATATACTCCTGCTTTTGGCAAAACCAAATCTTCTGATATTTGTAGATTAGCAGTAGGAAAACCTAATTTTCGCCCAATTTCTTGTCCATGAATCACTTTTCCTTGCAAGGGAAAAAAACGTCCTAATAAACTATTTGCCTCTTCAACTTTACCTGATTTTATTAATTCCCTGATATAGCTGCTGCTTACTACAATACCCTCCCTTATAACTGGTGGGACAACATAAACTTTATATGAATATACTTTGGAATATTTTTTTAATGTATCTACATTCCCTAAAGCTTTGTAGCCAAATCTATAATTATGTCCCACCACTGCTATTTTAATGTTTAATAGCTCTACTAAAATTTTTTTATAAATTCTTCAGCAGTTAATTTAGAAAAACTTTCAGTAAAGTCAAAAAATATTCCGTAATCAAGGTTAAATTGCTTTAAAATTTCTACCTTTTTTTGATAAGTAGTTATAAGCTCTGGTTGCTTGTCAGGGGTTAAAATTTTTGAAGTATGCTGTTTAAAAGTGAAAACAGCGCTCGCTAAGTTATTCTCTTTAGAAAGAGCTATTGCTTGCTTAATTAATTCCTGGTGACCTATATGAACTCCATCAAAATTGCCTAAAGCTATTACTTTGGCCTCTTTGTATTTTGATGCATTGCTTTCATAAACAATCTGCAAATTATCATTTCCCCCTCAAAGAAGTCTTTTTGGACGGATTTTATTTCGCTCTAAAATCCCAATGCCGAGAAATTTACCATTATTATCATATAACTTCAAAAGTGAAGTTTCAATAGGATATCTATTTTGAATAAATTGGCCTTTTAAAATTTTTTCAGCTTCCATTTTGTTTAATTGTACAGAAGGTAATTCAATAAACTTATCTATTGGCTGCAATAATACTTTCTTTTCCCTTATTTCTTCAAGAGTATAAGCATCTTCTATTTTAAAAGCACCAACCTCTGTTCTTATCAACATAGACATATATCCCGGCATGTTTAATTTTTCGCATATATCTCTTACTAAAGCTCTCACATAGGTGCCTTTAGAACATTTCACATCTATTAATACCCGATAAGGTGGTTCATATTCAACTAATTCAATATCATATATGGTAACCTCAATAGGTGGAATATCAATTGTCTTTCCTTCTCTTGCATATTCGTATAACTTTTTTCCTTTTATTTTCTTTGCAGAATACATTGGAGGAATTTGTTTTATTTTCCCTTTAAATTCATTTAAGACTTGCCTTAATTCTTCTTCCCTCAGAATCCTTACAGGTCCGCCTTTTACAATTTTGCCGCTTTTATCCAAAGTGTCTGTAGTAAAGCCAAAAGTTATTTCAAATCTATATCTTTTATCCTGCTCAAGAAGATAAGAGACAAATTTAGTGGCATTCCCTACACAAACAGGCAGTATTCCTGCTGCATCTGGGTCTAAAGTTCCTGTATGCCCTACTTTTCGTATATTATAGATTTTCCTAATAAAATCTACAACATCGTGAGAAGTCATACCAGGGGGTTTTAAAATATTGAGCATTCCCTCCAATTTTTATCCCTCTAATTCTTTGAATATTGCCTGTAAAATTTTTTCTTTGGCTTCTCCAATATTTCCTTTGATGCTACATCCAGCAGCTCTTACATGGCCTCCACCGTCAAAAATATTTGCAATTTTATTTACATCTATTTTTTCTTTTGACCTTAAACTAATTTTTATCTCTCCTTCTTTTTCAACTAAAAGTACCGCTACTTCTACTCCTTCAATATTTCTAGCATAAGTGATAATATTTTCTATATGTGAAAGGTTTGTGTTTGTTTCTTGGAAGTCTTTTTTTAAAATTTCCATATAAGCAACTCTTCCATCTTTATATAATGTAAGGCTATTTAAGGCTCTTCCTAAAAGTTTTGCTTTGTTGAATTTGAGAGTATTAAAAACTTTATCTCCTATTTCTTTAAATTTAGCGCCATTGTTTATTAAGTCTCCAGCTATTTGATGAGTTATAGAAGTAGTTGATTCGTACATAAATCCACCACTATCTGTCAAAATCGCTGTATAGAAACTTGTAGCTATTTCTTCATCAAATTCTACTCCTAACAATTTAACAATTTGATAGGCTATTTCTGCTGTCGCTGCTGCGTTAGTATCTACATAATTCAATTTGGCATACAAAGTATTTGAAATGTGATGGTCAATATTAATAGTTACAGCAGAAGTTTTTAAAAGTTCTTTGGTACTGCCCAATCTTTCTTCATCAGCACAGTCAAAAATCAAAACCACGTCTGCCTCTTTATAAAATGGTCTTGATATTTTCTCTACATTAGGAACAAAGTAGTACATTTCAGGGATTTCGTCATCTATGAATACATCTACTTCTTTTCCCATTTTTTTTAATACTTTATACATTCCTGTAACAGTGCCTATAGCATCTCCATCGGGTGCAATGTGAGATACTACAATTACACTTTTAGCATCTTTTATGTGATTTATTGCATCAATTAATATCAATTACCATCACCCTCTTGCTTGTTTAGTTCTTTTAATATTTCAGAAATGTGAGCTCCGTATTCTATTGATCGATCCAATTCAAAGATAATTTCAGGAGTATATCTCATTTTTATTCTTCTTCCAATTTCGTGTCTGATGTAGCCAGCTGCACTTTTTAGCCCTTCAAAAGTTTCTTGTTTATCTTCTTCACTTCCATAAATACTTACATAAACTTTAGCATATCTCAAATCTTTAGTAACTTCTATGTCAGTTATACTAACCATTGCTTTAATTCTTGGGTCTTTAATTTCTTCTAAAATCATTTTACTTATTTCTCTTTTCATTTCTTCTGAAAGTCGACTATTCCTGTACTGCATTATACTCATCCTTTCAACGAGGAATTTCTTCCATTTGGTAAGCTTCTATTATATCCCCCTCTTTAATGTCATTGAACCTATCTATACCTATACCACATTCAAATCCTTGTTGTACTTCTCTTACGTCGTCTTTAAACCTCTTTAAAGAAGCAATTTTACCTTCATAAACTACAATACCATCCCTTACTACACGTATATCAGAATTCCTTAAAATCTTACCACTTAACACATAGCATCCAGCTACATTTCCTACACCAGGTACTCTGAAAACAGCTCTAACTTCTGCTCTTCCTAGCTCTACTTCTTTATATTTTGGCTCCAACAGACCTTTCATAGCAGCTTTGATATCTTCAATAGCCTCATATATAATTCGATAAAGCTTTATATCTACCTTTTCTTTTTCTGCGAGATTTTTAGCGTTAGTCTCTGGTCTTACATTGAAACCTATTATTATGGCATTAGAAGCTGATGCAAGCATAACATCCGTTTCAGTTATTGCGCCTACTGCTCCGTGTATTACCTTTATTCTAACTTCTTCGTTGCTTAAGTCTTCAATGGATTTTTTTAGTGCTTCTACTGAACCTTGAACATCCGCTTTTATGATAATATTTAACTCTTTTACACTACCTTCCTGTATTTGACTAAATAAGTCCTCTAATGAAACTTTTTGCTTGCGTTTAAGTTCCATTTCTTTTTGAAGTTCTTTACGTCTTTCTGCTAATTCTCTTGCTTTTTTCTCGTCCTCTACTACTATGAGCTTATCTCCGGCTTCTGGTACTTCAGAAAAGCCCAAAACCTCCACTGGCATAGAAGGTCCTGCTTTTTTAATTCTTCTGCCTCTATCGTCAAACATTGCCCTTACTTTTCCATAAACAGTACCTGCTAAAATAGCATCTCCTATTTGCAAAGTTCCATTTTGCACAATGACAGTTGCAACAGGACCCTTTCCTTTTTCTAACTTTGCTTCTATTATAGTGCCTCTTGCTGGCTTATTTGGATTAGCTTTTAAATCTTCCATTTCAGCAACCAGCAAAATCATTTCTAAAAGATTATCTATACCTATATTTTTCTTAGCAGAAACAGGTACACAAATTGTATTTCCTCCCCATTCTTCTGGCACTAAACCTAACTCACTTAGCTCTGTCTTTACCCTATCTGGATTTGCAGTCGGCAAATCTATTTTGTTTATGGCTACAATCATAGGTACATTGGCGGCTTTCACGTGGTTTATTGCTTCTACTGTTTGAGGCATAACACCGTCATCTGCGGCTACTACTAGCACGACAATATCTGTGATGCTGGCTCCCCTTGCTCTCATAGCAGTAAAAGCTTCGTGGCCGGGTGTATCTAAAAAGACAATTTTTTTATCATTTATCTCAACTACAGAAGCTCCTATGTGCTGTGTAATTCCTCCCATTTCCTTCATAGTGACATTTGTATTTCTGATGGCATCCAATAAAGAAGTTTTACCGTGGTCCACATGTCCCATTACAGTGACAATAGGAGGACGAGGTTGCAAATCTTTTTCATCATCGGGCGTTTCTTCTAATAACATTTCTAATTCATCTTTTACTTCCTCTTTATCTACTAAAAATCCATATTCTTCAGCAATTTTAGCTGCATTTTCAAAGTCAATTTGTTGATTTACTGTAACCATTATTCCTTTTGCAATTAACTTTTTAATTATCTCTGTAGGATTAACTTTCATTTTTTCTGCTAATTCTTTTACAGTCAAAAACTCAGGAATAGTGATTATTTTAATTTCGTCCTCTTCTTTTTCTTCTGTTAAAACCGCTTTTTTGTTATTCTTCTTATTTTTTTTGCTACCTTTTTTAAAGCTCTTTTTATAAACTCTTTCTTCTTCTATGTCCTCTAAATTGTCCTCAAATATATCTTCTTCCTCTTTTTGATTGACTTCTTCTATTTGTTGTGGTTTGTCTCTTAATAAATCCAGTATCAGCTCTACTTCTTCATCTTCCAATGTGCTCATATGATTTTTAACTTTTATATCCAAATCGTTTAATTTGGATATAAGGTCCTTACTAGATAAATTTAATTCTTTTGCTAATTCATAAACTCTTGTTTTAGACATATTATTCACCTCCATAATTTTCCTCCTTTGCAGCATCTAATAATACATTTGCTAATCCTTCATCTGTAATACCAATTACCCCGACCATTTCTCTTCCTATAGCTTTTGCCAATAACTCTTTTGTGGAATATACAATGTAGGGGACTTTATTTCGTTCACACATTGTAGCAAACTTTTTAAAAGTATTCTTTGACACGTCGGTAGCCAATACAACTAAAAAAACTTTCTTAAGTTTAAGGTATTTATCCACACTATAATTACCAGAGACAAGTTTACCCGCTTTTTTACTTATTCCGAGCATAGAATGAAATCTGTCATTCTTCATCCTCTATCTCCCTCTTTAATTGTTCGTAAATTTCATCAGAGATCGGTACTTCTAACGCTTTTTCTAACCTTTTGTTTTTAAAAGCTTTTTCAAGACAATTTATATCTTTGCAAATATAACAACCTCTTCCCGGCACTTTACCTGTTAAATCCACCTGTACAACTGAATCTTTCGCTCGTCTTACAATGCGTATTAATTCCTTTTTTGGTTTCATCTGCTGACAGCCTAAGCACATTCTCATTGGAACCTTTTTGGTCTTCATCTTTTCACCTCACTTAACTTTTTACCATTGATTCGCTTTTTATGTCTATTTTCCAACCGGTGAGCTTTGCCGCCAGCCTCGCATTTTGTCCTTCTTTTCCAATTGCTAAAGACAATTGATAATCAGGTACAATTACTCTTGCTACTTTTTCTTTTTCATCTAAAATTTCTATACTCAAAGCCTTTGCTGGACTTAAAGCGTTCATTATAAATTCTTGAGGTTTTGAACTCCACTTGACTATATCTATTTTTTCTCCTTTTAGTTCATTGACGACAGCTTGTACCCTCGCACCTTTATATCCAACACAAGCTCCTACAGGGTCCACATTTTCATCCCTGCTAAAAACCGCCATTTTTGTCCGTGAACCAGCTTCTCGAGCAATGCTCCGTATTTCCACTATCCCTTGTTGAATTTCTGGGGATTCCAATTCAAACAATCTTTTTACAAGTCCTGGATGAGAACGAGAAATTAAAATCTGAGGTCCTTTAGTAGTCTTTTTTACTTCCACAATATACACCTTAACTCTGTCTCCCGGTGCAAAAGTTTCCCCCGGGATTTGTTCTGATGGGCCTAATATAGCCTCTACTCTTCCTAAATTAATTAACACATTTTTTTTGTCAACCCTAGTTACAATACCTGTTACTACTTCTGTTTCTTTGGCTAAAAACTCTTCATAAATTACATTTCTTTCAGCTTCTCTAATCCTTTGAATCACAACTTGTTTTGCGTTTTGTGCTGCAATTCTGCCAAAGTTTTTAGGAGTTACTTCTATATCAACTATATCTCCTATCTGGTATTTTTTATTTATTTTTCTCGCTTCTTCTAAACTTATTTCTAGTAGGTCATTGTAGACCTCTTCTACTACCGTTTTTTGTGCATAAACTTTAACATCTCCTGTTTCTCTATCCATGACAATTTTAACATTTTGAGAAGTTCCATAATTTTTCTTGTAAGCAGAAACTAAAGCAGCTTCTATTGCTTCAAACATTGTATCTTTTGGGATACCTTTTTCCTCACAGATAGAATTTAAAGCTTCTATGAATTCTGCGTTCATTATTATTCTCCCTCCTTAATTTTAAAACTTTATTACTGGTTTAACAAGACTTACATTCTTCATATCAAATTCCTTTCTTTCTCCATTATAGAGAATAATTATTTTATCACCAGTAAACTCTATAAGTTCACCTTCAAACTTTTTTCTCTTATCAATAGGGGCATATAGGGAGATTTCTATTTCTTTTCCGATATTTCTTTCAAAATCTCGAGGCTTCTTAAGAGGTCTATCGAGACCGGGAGAAGATACTTCTAAAATATAACTGTGTTCTATTGGGTCTACTTCATCTAATCTATCGCTTAAATACTCGCTAACCAATTGACAATCATCTAAAGTAATACCTCCTTCTTTATCTATATAGACTCTCAAATACCAGTGGCTTCCTTCCTTTTTGTATTCTACATCTACCAGTTCAAAATTATTTTTTTCTAAAACAGGCATTACTAAATCCTTTGCAATCTGTTCTATTTTGGACATATCCTTCTCCTCCTAAAACTTTTTATTTTTCATTATATAAACTAAAGAGTGGGAAAACCCACTCTTTGTGCAAAAAATCTATGTTGACATAACAATTATAGCATACACCTTTTACCAACGCAACACTAAAATAAACTTAATTGATTAGATTCTGGCAAATCGGTTAAACAGCCATACTGTTTTAATATTTCTATAACTGTTTTACTGACCTTTGTTCTGTTTCTAAAATCTTCAACAGATAGAAATTTGCCATTTTCTCTTTCTTGTGCAATTGTTTTGGCTGCTTGTATTCCTACTCCCTCTAAAGAATTAAGAGGTGGTAGCAATCCTTCTTCAGTAATCAAAAATTTGACTGCATCAGATTTATATAAGTCTACATTTATAAACTTAAATCCTCTTAGGTACATCTCTAAAGCTACTTCTAATACTGTTAAAAGGCTTTTTTCTTTAGGACTAGCATTATTTCCTTTCGCTTCTATCTCTTTTATAGCATTTTTTATGCTGTCTTTCCCTTTTAATACAATATCCAAATTAAAGTCATCTGCTCTAACGGTAAAGTAAGTAGCATAAAAGGCTTCTGGATAATGAACTTTAAAATAAGCAATTCGAAATGCCATTATTACGTATGCCACAGCATGGGCCTTAGGAAACATATATTTTATTTTTTGGCAAGACTCAATAAACCAATTTGGAACACCGTGTTTTCTCATTTCTTCTATTTCTTCTTGTGTTACACCTTTGCCTTTCCTCACATTTTCCATTATTTTAAAAGACAATTTTTTGTCCATACCTTTGCTTATCAAATAAAGCATTATGTCATCTCTTGTAGATATTACTTCTTTTAATGTAGCTATTCCTTCTCTTATTATATCCTGAGCATTGTTAAGCCATACATCAGTGCCGTGAGAAAGTCCACTTATGCGTACTAGTTCTGCAAAAGTAGTAGGACGAGTGTCAATAAGCATTTGTCTTACAAACTTTGTACCAAACTCAGGTAATCCTAAAGTACCCACAGGAGTATTTAGCTCTTCAGGGTCTATTCCCAATGCTTCTACACTGGTAAATAAACTCATAGTTTTTTTATCATATAAAGGAATTTCTCTTGCATTAATGCCGGTTAAATCCTCCAGCATTCTTATAACTGTAGGGTCATCATGCCCTAAAATATCCAGTTTTAAAAGCCTTCCGCTTATTGAATGGTAGTCAAAATGAGTTGTTATAACATCGGTGTCTTCTGCATCAGCAGGATGCTGTATTGGAGTAAAGTCATAAATACTCTTGTCCTTTGGCACTACCATTATTCCACCTGGATGTTGCCCTGTGGTTCTTTTCACTCCTGTACAACCAACAGTAAGTCTTTTGATTTCTGATTTATGAACTATTAAATTGCGTTCTTCAAAATATTTTTTGACATATCCATAAGCAGTTTTATCTGCTAAAGTTCCAATAGTACCTGCTCTAAAAACATGGCCTTTTCCGAAAAGTTCTTCTGTATACTTATGAGCAATAGGTTGGTATTCCCCAGAAAAATTAAGGTCTATATCTGGTTCTTTATCCCCTTCAAAACCTAAAAACACTTCAAAGGGTATATCAAAACCATCTTTCCTCATCAAAGTTCCACAGTGAGGACAAGTCTTATCCGGCATGTCCACACCACAACCATAGCTTCCATCAGTTATAAACTCGGAATACTTACAATTTGGACAAACATAATGAGGCGGCAGCGGGTTAACTTCTGTTATTCCGCTCATAGTGGCTACTAAAGAAGAGCCTACAGAACCTCTAGAACCAACCAAATACCCATCTTTTAAAGACTTAGACACTAATTTTTGAGCTATAATATACATAACTGCATATCCATTGTTAATTATAGAATTTAATTCTCTATCTAAGCGATTTTGTACTATTTCCGGCAAAGGGTCACCGTATATTTCATGGGCTTTATCTAAAGTAAGCCTTCTTAATTCTTCTTCAGCTCCCTCTATCACAGGAGGGAATGTTCCATCTGGTATAGGTTTTACTTCTTCTACAAGGTCAGCAATTTTATTAGGATTATCAATTACAATCTCTTTCGCTACTTCTTCTCCTAAATATTCGAATTCTTTTAGCATCTCATCAGTTGTTTTAAAATAAAGAGGCGGCTGCCTATCTGCATCCTTATATCCTTTTCCTGCCATTAAAATTTTTCTGTATATATCATCCCATGGATCTAAAAAGTGCACATCTCCTGTTGCCACTACTAATTTGTTGTATTTTTTACCCAAAAGATAAATTTTTTGATTAATTTCTCTTAATTCTTCTACGCTTTTTACTTCTCCTTTTTCAATTAAAAACTCATTATTACCAACAGGTTGTACTTCTAAGTAATCGTAAAAAGAAATAATATTCTCTAGTTTCTTTTCTTCTAAGTTAGATACAATCGCCCTAAAAACTTCCCCTTGTTCGCAAGCAGAACCAATGATAAGACCTTCTCTCATACTAATAAGTAAACTTTTGGGAATACGAGGTGTTCTATGAAAATATTCCAAATTGGATTTAGAGATTATTTCGTATAAATTTCTCAATCCTTTTTGGTCTTTTACCAAAATCGTGACATGATAGACAGGAAGTTTCCGTATGTCAACTTCACTTTCTTTTAATATAGCATTTATATCTTTTACCTTTTCTACTCCTAATTCTTTTAACCTATCAATAGTTTTTTTAAATATTTCAGCTGTAGCCATAGCATCGTCTACTGCTCTGTGGTGGTGTTCCAATTTTACTTGTAAATGGTCAGCCAGTGTGTCTAGCTTGTAATTTTTCAAGTCCTTATATAAATGTCTACTTAGTTCTAAGGTATCTAAAACTGCATTGTTTACATTTAAATTAAATTTTTTAGCTTTAGATTTTATAAAAGACACATCAAAATTTGCATTATGAGCTACTAAAACACTGTTAGAAGCAAACTCCAAGAATTTAGGTAATATTTCTTCTATAGAAGGAGCATCTTTAACCATAGATTCGTCAATTCCAGTAAGTTTTGTTATAAAAGAAGAAATAGGAATTTTGGGATTAACAAAGGTTTCAAAAGTATCTATTATTTTGCCTTCTTTTATTTTTACTGCACCAATTTCAATTATTTCATCATTTATATTGGAAAGACCCGTCGTCTCTATATCAAAAACAGTAAATTCATCTTCTAAAGTGGCTTCTGTATCTCCTGTTACAATAGGTACACCATCATCCACTAAATAACCTTCTACACCGTATATGACTTTTACACCGTATTTAGAAGATGCTTCCATCGCTTCAGGAAATGCCTGTACAACTGCATGGTCTGTTATAGCAATGGCTTTATGTCCCCATTTTGCTGCTCTTTTAATCACTTCTGTTGCAGAGGCTACTGCATCCATACTGCTCATTTGAGTGTGTAAGTGAAGTTCCACTCTTTTTTCTTCACTTAAATCTTTTCTTTCTTTTGGAGATATCAACTGAAGGTCTTTTAGACTTATTACTAAGTCTCCTTCATATTTATCGTAGAAAACTTTCCCTCCTAATTTTACAAAACTGCCTACTTGGATATTCTCTTTTAAATAATTATACTTTTCCTCAGTTAAAAAGGCTTTTACAAGTATCGATGAAGTATAATCAGTTATATCAAAAGTCATTAAAATTTTGGACTTTAATTCCTTAAACTCGAGAGAAAAGATTTCACCTTCTATTATTGCTTCTTCTGTTTCTGCAGTGATATTTTTAATGGATATTGCTTCAGCTTTTATTTCCTTTCCTAAAAGTACTTGGGAATCTTCTTTATCCACAATTTTTTCTGTTGTTTTGCCAGTTTCTTGCTTCTGCCCGCTTTTAGTGATTTCTTCAATAACTTTTATATCTTCCTCCATTATCATTCTTTCCATTGTATCTTCAAACTCTTCTAAAAGGACTACATCTATTTCTGTTTTAAACCCATATTTATCCTTTAGAAATTTCTTAAGAACAAAATCAATTTTATTGCTTTTTATAAATTGATAGACTACTTCGTTGGGAGCTTTAATTATTATCTTTTGATTCTCTGTTACTACATCACAGGTTTTTAAAAAACTAAGAGAAGCAGGGTATTCTTCGCTTATTTTTAAAATTATTTCCTCAAAATTGTCTAATATGTCCTGAAGACTATTAAATTTTTTCTCCTGTTCTACTACGACTTCTACCTCTTTAATTAAAGGAAATTTATTAAGCAAAAAATCCTGAAATTTTCTTATTTGAGAATTTATGTTATTATTGGAAGATACGCTTACAATTAATTTTCTCTCTTTTTTTAACAATTTTACTTTTTTTATTTCAAATTCCTGCGGAAAAGATGCTGGAATCATCAAATCCCTCTTTCTAAATCCACATTTTTAAAATATCAAAATACATTTTTAATCGCGCATAAAAGCCTTTAACTAATCCCAGCTTTTCTTCTTTCATGACATGACTCATATTCTCAAGAGGCACATTTACCACCCTTAACTTATTCTTTTCAGCATGTCTATTTAAAGCAATTTCTACTCCGAATCTACTGATTTCCATCTCTTCAATGTTTTCTAAAAACTGCCTTTTTATTGCCCTTTGGCCTGACAAAAAGGGTGCTATTTTTTGTGCAAAATCTGTAGATTTTCTTCCACCAGAAAAAATTCCAATTGTCATATCTGCTTCATTTTTTAATACAGGAGATACGAGATTTACAAAATGTTTTTCAGTAAGTCCAATCAAATCGGCATCTAACATAACGATAATATCACCTTTAGAATTATCTATTCCTGCTTTTAACGCTTTTCCTTTTCCTTGATTTTTTTCTAAATCAACAAGTTTTACATTGTATTTTAGAGCTTGTTCTTTTGTATCATCTGTAGAACCATCATTTACAACTATGATTTCATCAATCAGGTCTATTGTTTCTAAGACTGACAAAACTCTCCCAATATTTTTTCCTTCATTAAAAGCTGGGATTACAACAGAAATCATTAAGAATCCTCCTCAAGTAATTTTTCAATTTCTTTCATCAATTCTTCTACTAACTCTTCTTCCTTAACTTTTTTATAAACTTTTCCTTTTTAAAAATAACTCCTTCTCCATCTCCTCCTGCTATTCCTATATCCGCTTCTTTTGCTTCCCCTGGTCCATTTACAACACATCCCATAACAGCAACTTTTAAAGGCTTTTTAATATGCCTCGTCCTTTTTTCTACTTCTTCTGCTAACCTTATCAAGTCAATTTTTGTTCTGCCGCAGGTAGGGCAGGAAATAATTTCTACTCCTTCTTTTAGAAAGCCTAAAGAGCGTAAAATTTGTTTTCCTACTCTTACCTCATGGACTGGGTCACCTGTTAGAGAAACTCGTATTGTGTCTCCTATTCCTAAATAAAGCAATGTTCCTATTCCTATAGCAGATTTTATAGTGCCAGCTTCAATGGTACCTGCCTCTGTTATGCCTACGTGCAATGGATAATCCACTTTTGAAGAAGCGAGTTTATAAGCCTCTATAGTAAGAGGTACATTTGTAGTTTTAAGCGAAATAACTATATCATAAAAGCCTAACTTTTCTAAAATTAAAACATTTTTTAAAGCGCTTTCCACAACTGCTTCGGCAGTTACTCCCTTGTATTTATGTAATATTTCTTTTTCTAAAGAACCAGAATTTACACCTATTCTAATAGGAATACCTTTTTCTTTTGCTATTTCTACCACTTTTTTGATATTTTCTTCTCTTCCTATGTTTCCAGGATTAATTCTTATCTTGTCTGCTCCATTTTCAATTGATTTTATAGCTAATCGATAATCAAAATGAATATCTGCTACCAAAGGAATATTTATATTTTTCTTTATTTCTTTTATTGCTTCAGCTGCTTCCATATCTGGAACAGCAACTCTTATAATATCACAGCCTTCAGCTTCCAGTTTTTTTATCTGCTCTATTGTTTTTTCAATATCGTGGGTATCCGTGTTAGTCATAGACTGAACTAAAATTGGATTATTTCCTCCAATTTTTTTATTGCCTATTTTGACTTCGCGAGTAATTTTTCTCATTTTTATCACCTTTTAAAAAATGCGTAGAATATCCCTATAGGTTGCAAAAATCAACAAAGCAATCAACAGTAAAAAACCTAAATAATGAATATAGCCTTCTTTTTCAGGTGGCAATGGTTTACCTCTTACTGCCTCTGCTAACACAAACAAAATCCTTCCACCGTCTAAAGCCGGTAGTGGCAATAGATTAAAAAGGCCTAAATTTACGCTTATAAGAGCGGAAAAAGCTAGTAAATTTATAACACCTGTTTTAGCGACTGTTCCAACAGCTTGAACAATTCCCACAGGTCCCATAATATCATTGACAGAGACTTTTCCGGTTACTAACATTACAAGAGACAAAATAATAAGTTTCGAAAAATATATTGTCTGATTGATGGCAGTTTTAAAGGCAAGAGAGATAGAACGCTCATAGTCTGGAACAATTCCTATCATTACCTTTGAAGCGTTTTTATCAAAAATTGGTTTTACTTGTTTTTGTAAAATTTGATTTCCCCTTTGAATTTCAATTGTCAATACTCGCTCTCCATTAGAACTTATGGCTTTCTCTAACTCCTCCCATGTATTTATCTTTGTATTATTTACCATTACAATTTTGTCCCCCGGCAAAATTCCTGCTTTTTCAGCGGGATAGCCTTCCATTACGGATTTTACCTGTGGTATCGGACTTCCTATATTAAAAAATACAATAAAAAGCAATAAAAAAGCTAATAATATATTCATTAAAGGACCTGCAGCAAAGACAGCTAACCTTACAGGCCAAGGCTTATTTACTATAGCCCGCGGGTCATTAGATTTTTCATCTTCACCTTCTAAAGCAACATAACCACCGAATAGCAATGCTCTAAAAGAATACTCTGTTTCTCCGTATTTCTTTTTAAAAAGTCGTGGACCAAAGCCAATAGAAAATTCATTTACTCTAGCTCCAGAAAGTTTTGCAACGATAAAATGTCCAAATTCGTGAAACATTACTAAAACGCTTAAAACAATTATACTTATCAATATTGTCAAAATGTATCACCTCATATATTTTTTTGCTATTTTTTCCTTAACCTCTTTATCCACATTTATTATATCATCTAAAGTGGGATTTTGTATATTATTATGTTCTTTCATGCTCTCCTCTATGATTTCAGCTATTTGTAAAAATTCTATTTTTTTATTTAAAAACAGTGACACAGCTATTTCATCAGCCGCATTTAACACTGTAGTCATCGTGCCGCCAATTTTTAAAGCCTCATATGCCAACGACAAACATCTAAAAGTTTCTAAATCGGGTTTTTCAAAAGTTAGCTGAGTTGTAATAGAAAAATCCAAAAAATTTATTCCATTTATGTAATTGCGAGTAGGATAATTTAATGCATACTGAATAGGTATCCTCATATCGGCAGTAGCCAATTGTGCAATTACACTACCATCTATATATTCTACCATTGAGTGAATTATACTCTGGGGATGCACAATCACATCAATTTTATCTTCAGAAATGTCAAAGAGCCATTTTGCTTCTATTACTTCAAACCCTTTATTCATCAAAGTGGCAGAATCTATCGTGATTTTTTTCCCCATTTTCCAATTAGGATGATTTAGAGCCTCATTTACAGTTACTTTTCTCAAATCTTCTTTTTCTTCCCCCTAAAAGGACCTCCAGAGGCTGTTAAAATCAATCGAGATACTTCTTTTTTGTCATTTCCTCTTAAACATTGGAGTATAGCAGAGTGTTCACTATCTACAGGTAAAAGAGTTATATCCTTCTTTTTTACCAAATCCATCACAATTTGTCCAGCTGTTACAAGTACTTCTTTATTCGCTAAAGCGATATCTTTTCCCCTCTGGATAGCTGTAACTGTTGGAATAAGGCCAGCAATCCCTTCTACGGCTACCACCACTAAATCGGCATCGTACTTCACAATTTCTTGAAGCCCTTTGCTGCCAGTTAGAATTTCGACATTTTTCTTTAGATTCTCCCTTAATTGGTTAGCTTTATCTTCATCTTTTACTGCTACAACTTTAGGATTAAATTCTCTAATTTGTTTCGATAAAAGTTCTACATTGTTATAAGCTGTAAGTCCTACTATTTCAAAACTTTCTCTAAAATTTTTTATTACGTCTAATGTTTGTGTACCGATAGAACCAGTTGAGCCGAGAATTATTACCTTTTTCATAAAGTACATCCCTTTCTAAATTAAGTACTGAAAAATAAAGTATATGAAAGGAGAAACAAATAAAATACTATCAAATCTATCTAAAATTCCTCCATGGCCAGGAATTGTATTTCCAAAATCTTTAATGTAACAATTTCTTTTTATAAAGGAAGCAATTAAATCTCCACATTGAGCAATCAAACTGCCAAATAAACCTATAATTACAGAAAGATATATACTGACATTCGATTGAGGAAATAACCAAACAAATACAGCACAGCTTATGGTAGAGCCTATGATTCCTCCAATCGCTCCTTCTATCGTCTTTTTGGGACTGATTGTAGGAGCAAGTTTGTGCTTTCCAAAAAATCTACCGGTAAAATAGGCAAAAGTATCTGTCATCCAAGAGACTATAAAAACAAACCATACTATGTACATTCCTTCAGGCATTTCTCTAAGTTTTTGTATGTATAAAAAGAAAAGAGGTATATAAATGATTCCCATTAAAGTTAGAGCGTAATCTTTGAGATTATATTTTTTATTAGTCAAAAACAGCAAAAAAAGCATCATTGTGATTATAACTAATACATCTACTTTTGCGATTTTACTTTCTAAAAAATATAAAAGGATTGCTGACACGTATCCAAAAATTTTTACAGGCCGTACCCCAATATTTTTTGTAGCATTATAAAATTCATTAAGTCCTAATATGCTTACTAAAACTAATGCAATTTTAAGCATATTTCCCCCTTTTATTAAAATGAAAAATAAAATTGGCAAGCCTACTATCGCACTTATAACTCTTGTTTTTAGCATATTTATTTACCACTCCTTACTATACTCCCCCAAATCTTCTTTGGCGAGTTTGGTAATACAATATTGCTTCAATAAGATGTTCTTTGCCAAAATCCGGCCACAGTACCTCTGTAAACCAAAGCTCAGAATAAGCAGATTGCCATAATAAGAAATTGCTCAATCTTTTTTCTCCACTTGTTCTTATTATAAGATCTGGATCTGGCTGGTTTTTAGTATACAAATTTTCACTTATAGTTTGTTCTGTAATTTCCTCAATGGACAATTCATTATTTAAAATCTTTGTGCAAATTTTTTTCACAGCCTTTACTATTTCATCTCTTCCGCCATAATTTAACGCTATATTAAGTACAAGGCCAGAGTTGTTTTTTGTTACATTTTGCGCCCGATCTATTTCAATTTTACACTTCTCTGGTAAAACAGAAATATCCCCTATGAAGTTAATCAATACATTATTTTTATTCAATTCATCTACTTCTTTAGAGAGATATTCAACGAGTAAATCCATTAAAAAATTTACTTCTTCTTTAGGTCTTTTCCAGTTTTCAGTTGAAAAAGCGTACAAAGTTAAATATTTTATCCCTAATTCTCTAGAGGCTTTTACAACCTCTCTTACAGCATTAACACCAGCTTTATGGCCATAAAATCTCATCATCCCTCTTTTTTGAGCCCATCTTCCATTTCCATCCATGATAATACCTATATGAATAGGCAATTTATTTTTATCAATCTTGTCACTCAAGTCTCTATTTTTTTGTCTAAAAAACACCATTTATTTTCCTCCTCATTTTATAAGGGCACCCCCTCGTCAGAGGGGGATTAAATTCTAATAACAGTAATTTCAAGAATGTTATTTTGTTCTTTTATCCTGGCAACTTTTAAACGAGAACCCTCATATTTAAAAATAGATTTTGTCTCTACAACGTTAAATTTTAAGTCCTTAGGTAATTTTTCTATTATTTTATGTAAATCCATTCCTATAAAATTATTATAATAATCTGTCAAATTTCCATTATCTCCTTTTCTTTAGCTTCCACCGCTTTGTCTATCTCTTTAATATATTTGTCAGTTAATTTTTGAATTTCTTCTTCTCTCTTTTTTCTTTCATCTTCCGAAATTTCGCCGTTTTTTTCCATCTTTTTTACAGCATCATTAGCATCTCTTCTTATTTGCCTTACTGCTACTTTTGCCTCTTCTGCTTTTTTATGAACTAACTTTACCAATTCTTTTCTTCTTTCTTCAGTCAATTCAGGAAAAACTAATCTTAACACTTTACCGTCAGAAACTGGATTAATTCCTAAATCTGATTTCTGTATTGCTTTTTCAATATCGCTTACTTTTGAAACATCCCACGGTTGTACAACTAGTACTCTTGGCTCCGGAGCTGTAATGGTGGCTAATCTGTTAAGAGGAGTTGGAGTACCATAATAATCTACCATAATTCGGTCAAGTAGTGCAGGATTTGCTCTACCTGCTCTTATAGCAGCTAATTCGTTTTTTAAAACGCTCAAAGATTTTTGCATTTTTTCTTCGCTAGCTTTTAAATAATCACTCATACTTAAACCTCCTTCACTATTGTACCAATATCTTTTCCTGTTACTACTTTCTTTATATTTCCGTAGGTAGTAAGGTCAAAAACTATGATTGGTATTTTATTGTCCATGCATAAAGAAGTTGCTGTTGAATCCATTACTCCTAAACCTTTGTTTAAAACATCTAAATAAGATAATTCTTTAAATTTTACAGCGTCTTTGTATTTATTTGGGTCTTTGTCATAGACTCCATCTACTTTTTTAGCTAATAGTATGACCTCCGCATCTATTTCTGCTGCTCTTAATGAAGCAGCAGTATCAGTTGAAAAGAAGGGATTCCCTGTCCCAGCAGCAAATATAACAACTCGTCCTTTTTCTAAGTGTCTTATTGCTCTTCTGCGTATATAGGGTTCTGCAATTGCTCTCATCTCAATAGCAGTCTGAACTCTTGTAGGAACTCCCCGTTGCTCTAAAGCATCTTGCAGTGCAAGAGCATTAATTACAGTCGCAAGCATTCCCATGTGGTCTGCAGTAGTTCTGTCCATCCCAATACCTTCTCTTCCACGCCATATATTTCCTCCGCCAACTACAAGACCAATTTGAACTCCCATTTCTTTCACTTCTTTTATCTCGTCTGCTATTCGATTAACTGTGTCAAAATCGATTCCAAATCCTTTATTTCCTGCCAAAGCTTCTCCTGAGATTTTCAGAACTACTCGCTTGTAAACAACTGACAACACAATAACACCCCATTCTTATAAGTTCTATAAAAATTTTGAAAATCCTTCTTAATTTTTTAAGTAATTTATAAAAATGGGACACAACCGTGTCCCTATGTGGTTGCCTATTTAATTTTATTACTCATTTGAGGAAGTTTCAATACCTTCTCCTCTTTCAAATCTGACAAATCTTCTTATTACAATGTTTTCTCCTAATTTTGCAATCGTCTCATTTAACAAATCTTTCACTGTTTTTTCTGGGTCTCTAATGTATTCTTGTTCTAACAAGCAATTCTCTTTGTAAAATTTTTCAATACGTCCTTCAACTATTCTATCTACGACATTTTGGGGTTTCCCTTCATTTAACGCCTGTGCTTTTAAAATTTCTCTTTCTTTTTCCAAAACAGCTTGTGGCACATCTTCACGAGAAATATACTTTGGATTTGCGGCAGCAATTTGCATGCATATTTCTTTAACAAAATTTTTAAATTCATCAGTATTTGCAACAAAATCTGTCTCACAATTTACTTCTACTAAAACCCCTATTCTTCCACCACTGTGTATGTAGGCATCAACTAAGCCTTCATTAGCAACTCTACCTGCTTTTTTAGCAGCAGCAGCCAATCCCTTCTCTCTTAAAATATCTATGGCCTTTTCCATATCTCCATTTGCTTCCATTAAAGCTTTTTTACAATCCATCATTCCAGCGCCAGTTCGTTCTCTTAATTCTTTAACAGCTTGTGCTGATATCATTAGAAAAACCTCCTTAGATAATGATAAATGATATACAATAGTGGTAAGGAGCTTTGCCTTTTTCCTTACCACTAGACCAAAATTTTCACTCTTCTGAAGCAGCAAATTGTTCGCCTTGATTGCCTTCAATCACTGCATCTGCAATCTTTGAAGTAATAAGCTTGACAGCTCTTATAGCATCATCATTTCCTGGAATAGGATAATCGATTAGCTCAGGATCGCAATTGGTATCTACAATAGCTACAATTGGTATTTCCAAGCTTCGAGCTTCTGCCACAGCGATAGCTTCTTTTTTGGGGTCAACTATGAATAAAGCAGAAGGCAGAGACTGCATATTCTCTATTCCGCCCAAAAATTTCTGCAATCTTTCCTTTTCTTTCCTAAGTTTTATTACCTCTTTTTTAGGAAGAACATCAAAAGTTCCATCTTCCTCCATTTTTTTGAGTTCTTTTAATCGTTGAATTCTTCCTCTAATTGTTTTAAAATTAGTTAGGGTTCCACCTAACCATCTTTGATTTACATAAAACATACCACATCTTTCTGCTTCTTCCTTAATAGAATCCTGAGCCTGTTTCTTGGTCCCAACAAAAAGAATAGTGCCTCCTTCCATGGCCAACTTTTTGACAAATTCATAAGCTTGTTCCAGTTTTTCTACCGTTTGTTGTAAATCAATGATGTAAATTCCATTTCTTTCTGTAAAAATATAAGGAGCCATTTTAGGGTTCCATCTTCTTGTTTGATGACCAAAATGTACCCCTGCCTCTAATAACTGCTTCATTGAAATTACCGACATACATCCACCTCCTATGGTTATTCCTCCGCCTAAATCCTCTTGCAAAAAGACCTTTTCAGGCACCCTTTTTGCAATCATTAGGCGTGTGTTATTGACTGACAATGAATACTATATTATATATTTTGCTAAATGTCAATATATTATCACACTTTTATGTCTAGATGGCCTATGTTTTTTTACGTTTTTTATCCTTATCTTTTTCCTGCTTATTTTTTTGTTCAGAGTTTCGACGATCTTTTATAAGAGTTTTTTCTGTTTTCTCGAGTTCATTAGGCTTTGTCTTCTTTATTTCATTTTCTCTATTAGAAAGGGTTGTTATTTGCTGAGAATAAATGACAGGCTTTTGAAGGTCAATTTGTTTCAAATTTCCTACCTCTACAGTACGGGGTAGAATAGATTTTAAATCAATAGGGGCATTGGAGGACATAAAATTCATCTCCTTATTTTAGAGGAAAAAATTTTATTTCTTCCTCATTTTTTATAAACATAGCATATTTAATAGGTTCTTGTATTTTTAAAGTCACGTCATCAATGACGAGTTTAGTTCCTGGAAATATTGTATCAAAAACTTTTATAATTCCAATACTAGAACTTTTTATTTCCTCCTTTAAAGAATTTAATTCCTCACTTAGACGATGATTTAGAGAAATTAAATCTTGGAAAGATTTTTTAGCTTTATGATAAATCTCTTCTTTATCAGGAGGTAAGTTTTCGATTTTTTCTATGTACTTAAGAATTTTTCCTATTTTTTCTAATTGGGCATTGTTTTGTTCTATTTGACAAGTTAATTCCGCTATTTTCAGTCTCTTTTGAGGCAGTATACCTACTTGTAATTCTGTATACGTTCCCATTTTTGAACCAATATTTGCCGCTGAAATTTCTCTTGCAGCTACAATTTTACTGCCAATAATTTGGCTTTTATTTCCTAAAAGTTTTACACTTCCTCCTGCTTTTACATCGCAATAAATTATCGCTTCACTGTATATATCTTCTCCGGCTTCTACACTGCAGTTTTGTAAATACTTTGCTGTAATATTTCCTTCTGCGATAATTTTTGCCCTTCCAGCGCCCTGTACTCCTTTATGAATACTGATATTCCCTTTTGCTATTATAGTGGCTGCTTCCACTACTCCAAAAATTTCTATATTACCTTCACTTTCAACAGTAAAACCTGATTTAACATTTCCAGTAATTTTTACACTTGCTACCGTTTTTATGTTTCCTACAGAAGTGTCGACTTCTTTTACTTCCAAAAGAGTATGTACTTCTATTTTGTTGTTTAAAACCACAATATGGCCATCTACAGCAGCTACAAGCTTATCCTCATCAATATAAGTATTTTTTCCAAGAGGAAGTCTTACATCTTTGCCGCCTAGAGCATCAACTTTTTGTCCAAAAACATTAATTCCTGGTTGTCCTTCAGTAGGATTTATTTTTCGAGCTATTATTTGGCCCTTTTTAACGTTTTTAAACAAGTCCAAATTTTTATAGTCTACACTTCCGTCCTCCAAAATTTTTGGGGTTGCAGCACTTTCTACGTCTATCTCAAAAATTATCTTTCCATCTTCTCCATTTATAGGCTTTTTACCTTCTGCAATTAATACACCTTTTACCTTTTTCAAATCTTTACAAATATTATCTATAACATCGAATTTTATTCCATATACTATATTATGTTTTGCTATTTCTTGTAATAAAACTTCTTTATTAATACTAATGCCATTGGGGTCTTCAATTAAAGTCAAATAAGCTTGTTGTTTATCTCTTGATACGTCAACAAGTACTTTATACTTTTTTTCATCCATTTTAAAGCCCCCATTTTAAAAGTATTCGCCTAACATTTCCCTTATCCTTTTAATAGCTTTTGTATGAATTTGTGATATTCTAGACTCTGTTAAATTCAAAATTTTGCTTATGTCTTTGTAGTTTAAATCTTCATAATAATACAATGTTATAACTAATCTTTCCTTATCTGGTAAACTCTCAATAGCACTTGCTAGCTTTCTTTTTAGTTCTTTGTACAATACTTCTTCTTCTGGATTTTTTAATTCTACATTTGAAATAGCATGTAATTTAAAATTATTTTCAATAGCTTCCTCTAAAGAGTTAATGTTAGAAACATTGATATAGCTTAAAGTCTTTAAAACATCTGTTTCATTTAAGCCGCAAGCTTCTGTTATTTCTTCAACTGTAGGTTCTCTATTATATTTTTGTTGAAGTGTTTCTACGGTTTCTTCTATTTTTTTGTACTTCTTTTTGAGGCTTCGAGGCATCCAATCTTTTCTTCGCAAATAGTCTATTATTTCTCCTCTTATTCTTAAAGTAGCGTAAGTTTCAAATTTTACACCTTTACTAGGCTGATATTTTTCAATTGCATCGATAAGGCCAATTACTCCTTGATTTATTAAGTCTTCATATTCAGATTGAGTAATATCAGAAATAATGAGTTTTTTAACAATATGTTTGACAAGTGGCATATACTTGATTATTATTTCATTTCGTAAATTTGGGTCTTTATTAGAATTATAAGTTTTCCATATATCCTCCTCCGCTAATGACATACAAAATTCCCCCAATTTTTAAATATATTTTATTCCATAACCAATAGTTTTAACTAATAGTCTTCCATCCTCAGAATAAAACTCAATAGTTCTTCCATAATTTCCACCTATATCTTCCGCAACGATCGGTATACCAAGTTTTCCTAGTACTTCTTTAGTAGCAACTGCGTTTCTTTCTCCTATGTTCATAATGTCAGAATTTATCTTAGAAGAAAACATTTGCGCTCCTCCAGCAATTTTGCTAATTAACCTTTTGGGATTAGCACCCAATTTTACCATCTCTTCAATCAAAACTTGGATACCGGTATCGGCAAACTTAAGTTTATTAGAATTATCAGATATTTTGTTACTATAAGGTAACATAATATGTACTAGACCTGATATTTTTGTAATTGGGTCATAAAGAACAATTCCGACACAAGACCCCAGCCCAATAGTTGTAAGAATTCCTGGGCTTTGTGTGACCTTTGCATCTGCCATTCCAACCCTGTAAATCTTATTTTCCATTCACTTCAACTCCAAGCGCTTTTAGTATTAAATCAAAAGAGTTAATATCTGGTATTAAGAAGAAATCACCTTTTATAAGTTTTTCTCCCTCTATAAATTGGGTCTCAATAAACAAAATTTTATCAGAAATTTCTCCATATTTAATAGCCGGAACACTCAAAATTGCTCCTGCCATATCTATACTTATTGCGGGAGGTGAAATTTTCATATTTAAAGAAGTAAGAGTAGATAATGAGGCTACATAGCTACCCGCCATAATATTTCCTATTTCTTCTAAAGCGGATTTTTCTAACTCATCAAATTCTTCTTTTACTTCCAATCCCATGAGGCTCCAAATAAGAGAAGCAGCGCTTTTTATATCAAGTGCAAAAAGAATATTACCCTTTACATCTCCATCTAGATCGAAATAAATACCAACAATGATCGTATCAGCAGAGCCAAATATATCTGATACTTCTTGAAAATCTAGAATTTTTACCTTTGGCACTTGCATGTCCACTTTTTTGCCAATCATTGTTGAAAGAGCAGTTATAGCATTTCCTGCTCCAATATTTCCTAATTCTTTTAAAATGTCTAAGTACATTTCATTTAATCGGTTAATATCCACATTTCTCACACCCTGACATCTAATAATTTTTTTAAATCTAAAATGAGAAATACCTTATCTTTAATTTTTCCTACTTTGCTGACGAATTTTCCAAATTCGTCAGAAGCCTCATTAAAAACCAAGTTATCAATATCTTCTTCTGCAATATCAACCACTTCATTAGCATTATCTACAATCATGCCTACTAACATATCGTAAGCCTTTAAAACCACAATTCTTGTATCTTCATCGTACTTTTTTTCTGGTAAACCCAATTTTGCTCTTAAAGAAATCACAGGAATTATTTCTCCTCTTAAATTTATAACGCCTTTTACATGACTTTCAGTCTGAGGAACTCTTGTTATAGGCATTACTTTTTCTATAGTCTGCACTTTTTCTATGTTTATTGCATATTCTTCCTCATCAATTTTGGCGATAACATATAGGCTCAAAATTCTCCCTCCCTGTTAAAACAAATTGTTGGCATCGACAATCAAGGCCACTTGGCCATCTCCCAATATTGTAGCTCCTGCAATAACTTTGACATTAGAAAGATACTTCCCTAATGGTTTTATGACTATCTCTTGCTGACCAATTAATTCATCTACAGTACAGCATGCTAAATTTTCGCCTTTTTTGATAATTACACACACCAAATTTCCATTATTAGAAATCTTTTTGGTTTCTAATACTTCATTTAATCTTATTATTGGAATTACCTTTCCTCTAAAAAGAACTACTTCCTTTCCTTGAACATTGTGTATTTCTTCCTCTTTTTTATGAACTATTTCTGAAATTGAATTAAGGGGAATTGCAAATTTTTCATCTCCTACTTTTACTAATAAAGCTTGTATAATTGCTAAAGTAAGAGGAAGTTTAATTATAAATTTTGTTCCCTTATTTATTTCTGATAATATTTCAATTGAGCCGTTTAAGGATTCGATTTTATTTTTTACTACATCTAATCCTACGCCTCTGCCAGAAATATCTGTAACTTTGTCAGCAGTGCTAAAACCTGGCCTAAATAAAAGGTCTAAAATTTTATCTTTAGAAAGGTCATTTACTTGCTCAGCAGTGTAAATGCCTTTCTCTACTGCTTTTGCTTTGACTTTTTCTATATCAATTCCTCTTCCATCATCACTAACTTCTATTATGACATTATTACCTTCATGATAAGCTCTCAAATTAATGGTACCTTGTTCTGGTTTCCCTTTTTGCCACCTTTCTTGCGGCATTTCGATACCATGATCAATAGAATTTCTTATGAGGTGAACTAAAGGGTCACCGATTTCATCTATAACAGTTCTATCTACTTCTGTATCTTGTCCATACATATTGAGAATAATTTTTTTGCCTAACTCGTAAGATAAATCCCTTACCATTCTTGGGAACCTATTGAATACTCTTTCAACCGGTACCATTCTTACCTTCATAACCGCGTCATGTAAATTAGTAGTTATTCTTTCTAAATATTCAATAGCACTTACAGTTTCAGAGTTTTTATTATCTGCCTCTAACCCTTCAAGGCGGGTTTTTATGATTATAAGCTCACTTACTAAATTCATTAAATTATCCAATCTGTCTATATCTACTCTTACACTTTTTGAAGTTTTATTATTGCTTTGAGATTTTTTTATGTTCTCAAAACTTTGAGATTGTGAAGAAGATACCTCTTTGACAAATCTTTCCCCTTCTTTATTTAAATCAATGTTTATTAGTTCCACTTCCACGTTGTTGACCTCAGCAATAGACAATAATCTTTTTTCAATACTTTCTTTATCCTCTTTTGTAATGATGTGAACAGTGAAACTATCCTCAAATTTTTCATCTTCAATGTCTTCTACAGAGGGAGAAGAATTTATTATGTCTCCTATTTCATCTAAACTATTAAAGATTATAAAAGCACGAGCTGATTTCATAACACACCCTTTGTCAATATGTACTGTTATTTTATAGGCTTTGTAATTATCTTTTGCTGCCTCTCTTATTATATCTTCTTCGTATACATTTAGTAGAGTATCGCTCCCAGAAGCATCATTTTCCTTTTGTACAATATTTTCTTTGTTTCCAGATTTAGAACTAACACCTGAAAGTAAAAATATCAACTCATCAATAGGTACATTATCTTCTCCTGTTTGTGATATTGAATCCAGCATTTCACTTAAAGTATCTACACACTTAAAAAGAATATCCATGATTGCATGAGAAATATGCAATTGACCATTTTTTACCTCTTGTAATACATCCTCCATTTTATGAGCTAATTTATTCATGTTTTCAAAGCCCATAGTAGCAGCCATGCCTTTTAAAGTATGGGCAGACCTAAAAATCTCATCGATTACTTGCCTATTTTCAGGGTCATTTTCCAAAAGCAATAAATTGCTATTTAAATTTTCTATATGCTCTTGTGATTCTTCAATAAATATATCGATGTATTGATTATTTTCCATAAAATTCCCTCACCTTCTCAATTATTTCTACTGGAATTTTATCCAAAGGAAGAACTTTATCAACAAATCCTGTTTTTATAGCGTTATAAGGCATTCCTTTCGCTAAAGAAGAATTGATATCCTGACATATAATAAAACTTCCTCTCTCTTTTAAAAACTTAAGTCCTTTCGAACCATCACTTCCCATACCTGTCAAAATAACAGCTATTATGCAAGCATTTATTTGGGAAGCACTTATGAAAGTAGCATCAATGGAAGGTTTATAAACAGATTCAAAATCAGTAGAAAGTTTAATTTTTACTTTATCATTCTCTTCAATTAATAATAAATTTTTATCGCCAGGTGCGATATAAGCTACATTTTTCAAAATTTCCTCTCCATCTACTGCTTCTTTTACTTTGAGATTACAACTTTGGTCTAATCTTTCTGCCATCATTTTAGTAAACTTTTCTGGCATATGTTGTACTACAATTACTGAAGCAAAAAGGTCCTTTGGTAAATTTGTCAATATATATTGCAGTGCTTTAGGCCCCCCAGTAGAAGCCCCAATTATAACAAGACAATCATTTTTCATAAATCATTCAATCCCTTTTTGTCTACTTTTTCTCTGTTCTTCAAAGATATAGCTTATAATTTTTTCTCTTACTTTTTCATCAATGTCCACATAACAGAGACCAATTTCATATCCTTTTTCTAATAATTCTTCATATCTCACTACTTTTCCGCTTACTGTTATCTCTTGGTCTAATGTAAAAACACAATTTATGATAGTCCCTACCTCTAATTTTTTATCTACCTTACATCTTAATCCTCCACCGCTTATATCTTGAATAAGGCCTTTATAAACCTTATCTTCTTCTCCACCACTAATAGTATAAGTAAAGGGAATCACTTTTTCTAATCTAAAATACTGTCTCCTTTGCAATCTTTCTACACTGCTTATAGGCATTATTTCTAAAAGAGCAAGTTTTCCAGAAAATCTATTTAAAACCTTGGCATAAAAGGTAAATAAGCCTTGTTTTGTAAAATAAATTATTTGAACTATTGAACCTATTCTCACAGGAACTAAATGTCCACTGTATACTGGAGTATCAATTAATATAGTTCCATTTTTAGAAATATCCTGTACTTGAGATGAGTACATATTTTGACCATTGTTTAACCCTAATCTTAATTTCTGCCCTGGTTGTAAATTTATCTGATTCATCTAAATCCTCCTCTATTTATAAGTCTAGAAAAAATACCCCACAACCCCTTGTTTTCTATAGGAGGAGGTTGATTAGCTATTTGAGCTGCAATTTGCAATATCCTTTTTGAGGTTTTACTATTTTCATATTTAAGGACAATGGGATGTTGCTCAATTATACATTCCATCATCTTTTCGTCATTTTCCAAATAACCCAAATCAATCAAAGGAACGCCCAAATAGTTTTTAACTACTGCTTCAAACCTCTCATAAATTTTTTTGTATTCATTAAAATTTTTTACCTTATTTATCAGCACATTAATCTTTTTATCTTCACCTACCAGTGAATACTTAATAAGAGTATATGCATCCATAATAGACGTGGGTTCAGGAGTTACTATGAGTAAAACTTCATCGGCCGCTTTTAAAAAATTGCTAATTACGTTATTGAGCCCTGCACCCGTATCTATAATAATAAAATCGGAATAATAGTCTAAAATTTTAATGTTGTTTAGAAAAAGGCTTAAATCTACTCCTTCATTGATAAGGTTGAAATCTCCACCAGAAGATATGTATTTTATGCCTAAAGGTCCTTCGCTTATGACTTCTGTTATCATTTTGTTGTTGTATAAAACATCTAATAAAGTATACTTAGAAGTAACTCCTAATTCAATTTCGACATTTGAAAATCCCAAATCTGCATCAATAATCGTAACATTATAGCCCAATTTTTTAAGCCCCAAAGAAAGATTTACTGAGATACATGTTTTGCCAATGCCGCCTTTTCCGCCTGTAATTGTAATAACCCTGCTTCTTTTTATTTTATTTTTTTGGGAAACCAATTTTCTTAAACTTTCAGCCTGGTCCATCATATACTAATTCCCCTTTACTATACTTGAGGCGATAATTTCACTTCCTGCTAAAGTTATATCATCAGGAACTATTTGTCCATTTGTAAAATAAGAAATTGGCCGCCCTGAATAATAAACAGCATTTAAAATGGAACTATAATTATCGGTTTCATCTAATTTTGTAAAAATTAATTTATAATCTCCTGCAAATTCATATCTTTTTATCACTTCCTTTAAATCTTCCGATTTAGTCGTAGCACTCAAGCATAAATAAGTTTCATCACAGTTTGCATATTTAATGAAGGTTTTCAATTCATTTATTCGCTTTTCATCTTTATGGCTTCTTCCCGCTGTATCTATCAAAACAGCATCGTACTTTTCAAGCTCTGGCTGAAGTTTATGAAGGTCAAAAATATTATTTACTACTTTTACTGGCACTCCTAAAATTTCCCCATAAGTTTTCAGCTGGTCTACCGCCGCTATTCTGAAAATGTCTGCTGTAACGAGCATTATATTTTTACCTTCATTCAATATCAAATTAGAAGCAATTTTTGCAATTGTAGTAGTTTTCCCCACTCCAGTAGGTCCAATGAACAAAATTTTTTTGCTTTTTTCAGTATTCAATTTTTGAGGAGGTCCCATAAAAGCCTCTATTCGTTCTTTTAAAATTTTTATTCCTTTATTATCAAGTTCATCAATTCCCTCTCCTAACAAGTGTGATACTTCCCTTTCTATCCCATAATCCATTAATCTAGAAACTAAAGTTTTTCCTTAGTTTCTGTAACCGCTTCATTTTTATTGACTGCTATAGTTTTTATCAAATTTTTAAGTTCATTTATATCATTTTTTGTAATACTTTCTTTAGGTATTACCGGTGGGTAATCTTCTACCGCTGCTACTACTTCCACTTTACTCTTCTTAAAAAGTCCTATAATCCCTCTTTCTTTAATTTTGTTTTGATGAAGTATTACAGCGTTACTTCCCATTTCCGCTTTTATCATTCTTAAAGCTTCTTGATAATCGTTAGCAATATATTTTTTAACTTTCATTTAACCTCACCGTCCCCACCGATGTAACTTCAATATTTGGTAAAAGTTCATTATATGACAAAACAGCAATATCGGGAGAAATTTGTTCTACTAACTTTCTGAGATAAAATCGAGTTACAGGCGCTGTCAGAATTACAGGTTGTCCACCCTTTAAAGTTACCTTTTTTACTAATTCATGGATACTCTTTAAAATCCTTTGTGCCGAAGAAGGCTCCAATGCTAAATAAGAACCATGTTCTGTCTGAGTTATACTAGAGGATATTAACTGTTCAACACTCGGATCTAACGTTATAACTTCAATTTTACCACCTGCAGCATATTTATTGGAAATAGTACGAGCTAAAGCCTGTCTTACATACTCTGTTAAAACATCTGTATCTCGTATAATAGGGGCATAATCAGCTAAAGTCTCTAATATGGTGACTAAATCTCTAATAGATAGCCCCTCTCTTAAAAGGTTAGAAAGCACTTTTTCTATTTCACCTATTGTTAAAAGCTTAGGAACTAATTCTTCTATTAAGGCAGGATTTGTAGTTTTTACATTGTCAATTAAACTCTGCACTTCTTGCCTTCCTAAAAGTTCATGGGCATGCTGTCTTATAATATGAGTAAGGTGAGTAGCAATGACAGAAGGAACATCTACTACGGTATATCCTCTTGCCTCAACCTTTGACCTTTCGTTTTCATCTACCCAAATTGCAGGCAATCCAAAAGCTGGTTCTCTTTCTCGAATTCCAGAAATATCTTCATCTATTTCTCCGGCAGTCATAGCCATATACCTATCAACGTATACCTTGCCTCTGGCAATTTCATTTCCTCTAATCTTTATGACGTATTCATTTGGTTTTAATTGAATATTATCTCTTAAACGAATCATTGGGACCACAATACCCAAATCAAGAGCAATTTGTCTTCTTATCATGACAATTCTATCTAACAATTCTCCACTTGCAAGAGGAATCAATTCATAACCAAATTCCAGTTCAATAGGGTCAACTTGCAATAATTCATATACTTTCTTAGGATCTCTTATATTCTCTAACTCTTTTATGTTTTCTTCTTGTTCTTCTTCTTTTACTGTTACTTTTTGAGTCCCTGCAAATCCAAGATATGCAAACAATGAACCCATTAAGATAAGTGGGAGTTTAGGTAAAAGAGGTACTAATACCAATGCGAAGAGCAACCCAGCTGCTATTTTCAGAATTCGAGGCTGATTGAAAAGCTGCTTTATTACATCCCCTCCTAAATTTGATTCAGAAGCTGAACGAGTGACAATCATTCCAGTAGCAGTTGATATTAAAAGTGCTGGTATTTGATTTACCAAACCCTCGCCTACTGTTAAAACAGTATAAGTATTTAAAGCCCTATTTATATCCATCCCCTTCATTACCATTCCAATAATGAGACCTGCAACAATATTTATAATTATAACAATTATAGAAACAATTGCATCGCCTTTGACAAATTTACTAGCACCATCCATTGCCCCATAAAATTTTGCCTCTTGCTGTATTTCTTTTCTCCTCTCACGAGCTTCTTTTTCTGTTATAAGACCTGCGTTTAAATCAGCATCTATTGCCATTTGCTTTCCCGGCATTGCATCCAAAGTAAATCTTGCTGACACTTCAGATACTCTCTCTGCTCCTCTGGTTATGACGATAAATTGTACAATTGCAATTATCAAGAAAATAATAAATCCGACAACTGGATTTCCACCTATTACAAAACTTCCAAAGGCCTGTATTACGCCACCTGCATAGGCATTGCTTAAAATAAGTCTCGTACTCGAAATGTTAAGAGCCAGTCTCAGAAGAGTAGTTATTAATAATATAGAAGGAAATATAGAAAAATCTAAAGCATCTTTTACATACATAGTAGTTAAAAGTATTATTATAGACAAAGTTATGTTAAATATTAATAAAAAGTCCATGATAACAGGTGGTACAGGAATTATTATGAGCAAGACTATTCCTACTACAAAAAGAACCACAGTAAACTCAGAGGCTTTCAAATTATCCCTCCTATTCTCCCTTTAAGCTGTAGACATAAGCCAAAACTTCAGCTACAGCTTGATAAAGCTCTGGTGGAATCATATCTCCTATTTCAGTAGACCTATACAGTGCTTGAGCCAATGGCTTATTCTCTACTATAGGGATATTTAACTTCTTAGCTTCTTCTTTTATTCTGAGGGCGATCATATCCTGTCCTTTAGCTATCACTACAGGTGCATCATTGACATTGCTGTCATACATAAGAGCAACAGCAAGATGAGTTGGGTTTGTTATTACGACATCTGCCTTTTTTAAGTCTTGCATCATTCTTCTCATAGAAACTTGTCGCTGCTTTCTTCTTATCTCTGCTTTTATCTGTGGGTTTCCTTCTGTCTCTTTAAACTCTTCCTTTATGTCCTCTTTACTCATTTTAAGACTTGTTTCATATTCTCTCCACTGGAAGAAATAATCTAACGCTCCAAGAACAATAAGTACAATTCCTATTCTAATAGTAATTCCCAAAAGTATGTTTAAAGCGTATTTTAATATATCCTGAACTGACATATCAAGAAGCATTGGTATACCTTTATATTGAGAAGCTAAAAAAGAGTACATTATATAGAAAAGAACTGCCACTTTAGCAATAGATTTAGCTAATTCTACTAATGCTCTTTTTGAAAAAATTCTCTTAAAGCCCTCCACAGGATTTAATCTTTCGAATTTAAAGGCAAGGGGCTCGGTTGTAAATACAAAGCCTACTTGAAGATAAGTTGATGCAAGAGAAACGACAAAAATCAATAAGATTATAGGCATAATTATTGATATTGCTTGCTGCAAGACGTATGTAAACAGATTTCGTATACCTACTACGTTAAAAACATCGTCATTAGCTCCAGAATAAGTATAAAGCAAATATTTTATTAAAGCCATCATTTTTCCTAAAGAAGGCATTGCAAGTATATTTACTGCCAAAAAACCTGCTACAATTACTAAAGCAGAAGTTATTTCCCTACTTTGGAAGACTTGCCCTTTTTTTCTTGCATCTTGTCGCCTTTTAGGAGTAGCTGGTTCAGTTTTTTCTTCAGCAAACAATTGTAAATTTATTTTACTCAAAACTATCACCTTGTCATAAATTTCATCAATCTAAAAATGTCAGCATTCATTCCATTAAACATAAAATCTATAATTGTCAGGTACATCGGCAACATAATAAGCAAAGTAAAGATTCCAACAAAAATCTTCGCTGGCATTCCTATCATAAAGACGTTAAGCTGAGGTATAGTACGGGAGATTATTCCCAGAGTTAAATCTGTCAAAAGAGTTGTTAAAATTATAGGAGCACTTATTCTAAAACCTAATATAAACATATCAGAGACCATTTTTGTTAAGACCTGAGACATACCAGATAAATCAAAAGCAACTTTCCCAATAGGAATTATATCAACGCTTTTAGCCAACATTGTAAATAAGGTATAATGGCCATTCATAAGCATGAAGATAAGGATTGTCAAAATATATATGAAATTTCCCATTAAAGGAACTTGGGTTTCACTATGAATGTCTAAAATGTTTACTAGTCCAAAACCCAACTGATAATCAATTAGCTGACCGGCTAAATGTATAGCACTGAAGGATATCATAGATGCCAGCCCTATCACGAGTCCAACAATGAACTCAGATATGACAACAATAAAGTAATCTAAAACATTATTTATTTGCAAATCCACTGGTCCCATGGTATCAAAAACAATTACTGCAGCAAAAAAACCTAAACCTATTTTAAAAGTAGTAGGAACATTTTTTGTACCAAAAAAAGGTGTAAGTATAAAAATGCCAAGCATTCTGACGAAAAGTAATATAAAAACTTGAACATTTTGAAGTAAATACTGAATTATATCCATTTTACATCACTTTATAAAATTATTAATATTTAAAAACAACCTTTGAGTGTAGTTGACCAAAGTAGTAAGCATCCATGGCCCAAATAGAATTAGACTTATAAGTATAGCGACAATTTTAGGAACAAAAGATAAAGTTTGTTCCTGAATTTGTGTAGTAGCTTGAAAAATGCTAATTAAAAGTCCTACCCCTAATGCTACTGCTAATAAAGGAGTAGCAACTGTTAAGGCAATAGTTAAAGCTTCTCTTCCTATATCTATAACCATTCCCGTATTCAACTTGTTTCATCTCCTATCTAAAACCTAAAATCAAAGATTTTACAACCAGGTTCCATCCATCCACCAAAATAAAAAGTAATACTTTAAAAGGAAGAGATATCAAAACAGGTGGCAACATAAACATACCCATTGACATTAAAACACTGGCGACTACTATATCAATTATCAAAAAGGGAATGTAAATTATAAAGCCAATTTCAAAAGCAGTTTTTAATTCACTGATGATAAAAGAAGGAATGACCACTCTCATGGGAAGGTCTTCTGCATTATTTACTTTAATTTTAGCTAAACTTACAAAAAGATTTAAATCACTTTGCCTTGTTTGCTTCAACATAAAATTTTTCAATGGTTTGATAGCATTTTGATACGCTTCCTCTTGAGTTATTTTTCCTTCAGTATAAGGTTTAATAGCATTATTGTTGATATCTTGCCCCACAGGAGCCATTATATACAGAGTGAGAAACAGCGCCAAACCAATTAGCACTTGATTAGGAGGCATTTGTTGAAGTCCTAACGCGTTTCTCAAAAAAGACAGCACAACTACTATGCGAGTAAATGAAGTCATCATTATCAAAATAGAAGGTGCCAAAGTCAAAACTGTCAGCAGAAGAACTATTTGTAGGCTTGTAGCTATATTTGAAGGAGCTGTTACCGATGAAACCCAATCTCCTAAATTCATTTTTGCTCACCATCTTTTTTAGACAAATATCTGTTTTTTAGCAGTTTTAATCTCTCTATTGAAATATTCAAATTTGTCACAAAATCTTTATCATTAGTTAGAACTTTTATATTTTCTTTATTTATCTCTGTAAGATAAGTTATATTGTTGTTACTCACACCTATAAGAAAAAATTTGTCTCCTACCTTCACTATATATAAACCTTTATCTCTACCTAAAATAATATAGTCTATCACCTGTAAATTAGTAGAGCGAGTATATCTTAAAGTACTTTGTCCTATAAATCGGGTTATATAGAAAGCCGCTCCAATTACTAAAAGGAAAGCAATTAAATACCATATCAATTGAAAAACATATTCTGTGCCATTAGACACTTTAAGCGCCTCACTTCAACAATTTTTTAATAGCTTCCACTACTCTATCAGGTTGGAAAGGCTTTACGATAAAATCTTTTGCTCCTGCTTGAATTGCCTCGATAACCATAGCTTGTTGCCCCATAGCAGAGCACATTATTATTTTTGCATTGGGATCCTTTGCACGGATTGCCTTTACTGCTTGTATTCCATCCATTTCCGGCATAGTAATATCCATAATAACCAGATCTGGATTTTCTTGAAAATATTTTTCTACTGCTACAGCACCATTTTCGGCTTCTACTACACTCCCTAAATTGTTTTTTGAAATAATATCTTTAATCATCATCCTCATAAAAGCAGCATCGTCAACTATCATTATTTTGCTCACAAATGATTCCTCCTCATCTTTATTCTATATTGCTAATTCTTTTGCTTTGATGAACAATATCTATAATTCTAACCCCAAAATTCTCATCAATTACCACTACTTCCCCTTTAGCTATGTACTTTCCATTTGCCAAAATATCTACTGGCTCACCTGCCAATTTATCCAATTCAATAATAGAACCTTCACTTAATTCTAAAATATCTTTTATAAGTTTTTTAGTCTTGCCTAATTCGACAGTAATAGTAAGAGGAACATCTAAAATTAAATCTAAATTTTCTTTATCTTTTTTACCTTTAGAAGAAGAATCTTCGTCAAAGCTTTGAAAAACTACAGGACTTACATTGACTTTCTGTTCTTTCTTGGTAACTTTCCCCCCTGGTGATATATTATTAGCTGTTTCGACAATCTTTTCATCATTTTCTATTATAACATTAGAACTCTCTTCTTGGAAAGTCACTTCTGATGGTTTTTCTTCATTTTTCGACAAAACACTTTGCACTAGTTCCTTAGCAAAATCAAGAGGCAAAAGCTGCATAATTTCACTATCGATTATTTCTCCTACTTCCATTTTAAAGGCAATTTTTACTACATCGCCTTCCGGAAATGAAATATCTGTTGGCAAAGAGGCAGTAAAATCAACAATAAAAGCTTTAGGCGGTGAAATATTTATAGTTTTATTGAGAAGGGTAGAAAGGGAAGTAGCAGCAGAACCTATCATTTGGTTCATGGCTTCTCCTATTGCACTTAAATGCAGATCAGTAATTTCTCCATCTTCTACTTTTCCTTCTCCCCCCATCATCAAATCTGTCATTTTAAGTACATCTTCTTTTTTTAAAATAAGAAGGTTATGACCTTTTAGTCCTTCCGTGTACTCTACTTCAACACCCACGTAAGGAATATTAAATTCCTTTTTCAACTCTTCCCAAGATAATACTGAAACTTTTGGAGTAGTAATAGTAACTTTATTTCTCAATAAAGTATATAAAGTAGTGGCTGAAGTGCCAAAACTTATATTTCCAATTTCACCTAATATATCTTTTTCTTCTTCTGTTAATTCTTTTAAATTTGCAACTTGGTTTTCAGTAGATTCCTCCGTTAATCCCTTTAATAGTGCATTTATTTCTTCTTGTGATAAAAAGTCATTCACTTTCTTCATCTCCTTTGTAAATAACTTCTGTTATTCTTACACTGTATTTGTTATTTTTGATGCCAGGTATACCTCTGAATTTGACTTTTTTATCGATTATTATGTCTACGGGCTCTTTGAAATGTTTATCTAACATAATTATATCTCCTATTTCAAGCTCCAAAAATTCTTTTACAGTAATGGTTGTAGAACCAAGTTGAGCAGTAAGGGGTATATAAGTTTTGCTTATTTTACTCTTTATAAGTTCCGGATTTACCTTATCTTCTTTTTTCATGCTAGAAAACCAAAATTTCGTCGTTAATTTGGGTACAATAGGTTCTAATGTCAAATGAGGCATACAAAAATTCATTATTCCTTCTGTTTCATTGATTTTTATAGATAAAGTACACAAAGCTACAGTCTCATTAGGAGATATTATTTGAGCAAACTGCGAATTAGTTTCCACTCTTATTAAAGAGGGATTAATATCTAATATATTACTCCACGGTTCCTTGAAAAGTGGAAGTATTTGTTTTACAATTTTAGTCAAAAGGCTAATCTCGATCTCAGTGTAATCCCTATCCAAAAGCTCGCCTTTTCCCATTCCCCCCAAAATTCTATCAAGTATTGCATAAGTAGTATTATTATTAAATTCCAAGAGAAAAGGGCCTTCTAAAGGAGCTGCATCAATAATAGCAATGAAAACTGGATTGTTTAAAGAATTACTAAACTCATAATAAGTCAGCTGGTCAACAGAGACCACTGTAACATTTACTATTGTTCTCAAATATCCTGACAAAAAGGAAGTTAGAGACCTTGACAAATTTTCAAAAATCATTTGAAGAGTTCGCAGTTGTTCTTTTGAAAATTTATTAGGCCTTCTAAAATCATAATTTCTTATCTTTTTACTTTTAGTTTCTTCTGCTTTTTCAATTTCTTGGACATCTAACCCACCTGAACTAAAAGCTTTTAATAGTTCATCTATCTCGCTCTGCGATAATATTTCAGCCAAAAGCCCCCCTCCTCCCTATTGAACAATAAATTCATCAAAATATACATTTACAATTTTTCCTTCACCTATTATTTTATTTATCTCATTTTTTATATCGTTTTTTAACTTCTCCTGTCCTTCAGGCCCTTCCACATCTTGTTCTGTTTTTCCTCTTAAAATTTGGATTATCAAATCTCTAATCTGGGGATTCCTCTCTTCTAAGGTTTTTAAAATATTTTTATCTGCAACTTGCAACTCTATTGTTGCCTTGACAAATTTTCCGTCTCCCTTTAAATTAGTTATAAATTCTCCGCCAGGAGAGTAATTATAATAGGTGATTTCTTTAGGTTTGTTAGTAAATGCAAAATTATTAAAATATACGAAAGCAATACCAAACGATAAAACTGCCGCAACTACTGCTATAAGAATCGTCTTTGTATTCATTCTAACACCTCTTTAGTGAAAATTTTTTGCTTATATTCTATGACTCTTTGTATAATTTCCTCTGGCGTTTCTTTTACAACTATTTTTTTACCAGTGGTAAGGCTTATGACCGTATCTGGTGTTCTCTCTATGAATTCAATTAACTCAGCGTTGACAATGAATTCTTCATTATTAAGACGGGTAACATAAATCATAATTTTCCTCCATTACATCTGCTGGGCACAAAGCCCAGCAGACTATAATTATCTCTTCATATTAACAAGGTCTTGCAATATTTCATCAGAGACAGTTATAACTTTCGCATTAGCTTGAAAACCTCTTTGAGTTACAATCATATCTGCAAATTCATTAGACAAATCTACATTAGACATCTCTAAGGTTCCAGGATTTATAGAGCCCCTTGTACCTGTACCAGCTGCTCCTATCATTGGTTCTCCTGAGTTTACTGTATTAATAAACATGGTATTTCCTATCTTCTCTAATCCCATGGGGTTTTGAAAATCTGCAATAGCAATTTGCCCAATTATCTGTCGGCGACCATTGGAATATATACCTGATACAACTCCATATTTGTCTATGTTAATGCTCTCCAAAGAACCCGCTTCATTTCCATTTTTACTAAGTTCTCTCAAATCGGTCTCACTTGAGAACATAGTAAGTTTTGAAAGGTCAAGTGAAACAGGACCAATAGTTGCGTTTGTCATATTACTATCCATATTAAAAGTCAGGGTACCAGTTGCAATTCTATTTCCACTTTGATCTGGCGCAATTTTCCCCTCAGAATCAAAAGTAAGAGTACCTGTACCATCGATAGATGAAATTGCTGGATCAGAAGAGGATACTTTCCAATCCCATGAATTTGCCCCTTTTCTAGTAAAAGTAATTGTAGCTACATGACTTCCTCCTTGAGAATCATATACAACGATATTATAGCTTATATCTGCATCTATTGCTGTTGAAGCATTTAGATTTCCTCCTATTTCTAATTGTGTAGTCGCTACCGGGTCTATGCTTGACCAATTTTTAAGGCTTATTGGCACTAAATTTCCTGTATCAGTGTTTACTGTTTTCCCATCTGTTGACATCCAACCCAAAACTTTATATCCATCAGGTGTCACTAAATCTCCATTAGAGTCAAAGCTAAAGTTTCCTGCCCTTGTGTACAAATTTGCTCCTCCATTGGAGACAATGAAAAATCCATTTCCATCAATTGAAAGGTCTGTAGGATTATCTGTTCTTTGAGCACCGCCTCTTGTAAACAACGTATCAATTGAAGCTATAGCTACTCCCAGACCAATCTGTTGAGGATTAGTTCCACCGCCATTTCCTTGAGGCGCAGAAGCCCCTTTTATCGTCTGACTAAATATTTCTTTAAAAGTCATTCTGCTGGCTTTATATCCAACAGTGTTGACATTTGCTATGTTATTTCCTATTACATCCATCCTTGCTTGATGAGCTTTCAACCCTGAAACTGCAGAATACATTGACCTTAACATTTTTTCTCCTCCCTTTATTTTCGGTGCTGCTCGCTTTCTCTGTCAGTCAAAAGCGATAAGCCCCCTCGTTAAGGTCCGGCTTAAATTATTACAGCACCGTCTATATTTGTAAAAACACTATCTTTTAACATTTCTCCATCCATTGCCGTTATAACCGTCTTAGACTTTAAATTTACTACAAAGGCTTTGTTATCTATTATGATTAGAGAATCCTTTATTCCTTTTTGGTTAGCTTTGTTTACTGCCTCCAAAAGCTTTTGATATTCTTTCTGCGTAATTTTAACATTTCTCATTTCCATCCTCATAAGTGAATGCTTTGAAAATTTTAGTTCATCAATTTTTTCATTTAAAACTTCTTTGAAGGCTGTAGAAGTCCCATTGTTACCTGCTACTCTCTGGGCTAAGTAATTGACATTTAGGTTTTGAGGGATTTTCACTATCTCAGACATTTTATCACCTCATTCTGAAACAGCTGTCACAGCATCCACTGGCACATCTATGCCGTTCACTTGTAAAAAGTATTCTCCATTTTGCTTATAAACAACATCTACTTTTCCTGTCACAGTTTGAGAATTCCCATTATTGTCAGTAATGGTAGCATATATATTTTTGCCTATCAAATTTATAGCTCTTACCGCATTAAAGCTGCTATTCATGTTTTGCATTTGTTCTAACGTTGAAAACTGTGCCAATTGTGCAATAAATTCTCTATCATCCATTGGATTTAAAGGATCTTGATTTTTTAGCTGGGTGACTAAAAGTTTTAAAAAATCATCCTTTCCCAATTGGTCTTTTGATGTTGTTACTCTGTTAGTGTAAACAGTTGTAATATTGTAATTAGTATTTATATCCACAATATTCCCTCCTTTCTACGCTTTTACGTCAATATGGTCTTGTGAAATCTGATAATTTTGTTGTGGCAGATCTATCTCTTCTGTTTGTGGAAGTTCATAAACTAAGTAATTGACATATCCTTTTTGCATATTTTGCTGCTTTGATGCATCGTTAAAACCTTGCTGGCCATTGTATTGAGAAGTAAATTGCATATTTTTGTCTACTGTCACATTAAAACTATCTATTTTAATTCCTTTTAAATCTAACTGACTATTTAAAATTGCTAAATTAGATTCAATCTGATGTTTTAACTTCTCGCTGTCTGTTATTATGGTAGCGATGATGTTACCATCTATAGATTTAAGGTTAATTTGAAGTTTCCCTAAAAATTCTGGTTTTAATTGTATACTAATAGTCGAAGAAACTTCATTTTTTGAAAGAATTACGTTGTTTATTATTTGGTCAAAAATTTGAATTTCAGGTTTTTGATGGAATTTAGAGTTTTGTTGTATTAATTGATTATCAAAGATTTTTGTGTCGTGTTTTAAAAATGCAAAGTCATTTTGTTGAAACGACTGATTTTGCTCAAAATCTCCGTCTTTCTTAATTGCAAAGAATTCGTTATTTGAATTTGATGGTAAATTTTTTGATTTTGTACTGTTATCCTTACTGACTGTACTCAAAAGACGCTGTGAATTTAATTGAGCCAAATTCTCATCTTCTTCTTTAACTTGTGTCAAATTATTTTTTCCTTCTTTAGCATTAGAGGATTGTAAACGAGAAACGTACATATCTGATTCTTGTACTTTCGCAATTTCCCCATCAGGATTTTTATTTTTATAGAGACTTAAAATTTCTTCAAAATTGCCGGTTTTAATAGCGTTAGCTATTGTATCTGATTGCAATTTGATGCCGAAGTTTTTCTCTAAAAGTTGGCTAATTTTTTGAGAGATTTTGTCAATATCCAAATTTTTGCCTTGAAAAAAATTCTGCAGCAGTTGTCCCACTTCTTTTTGAAAAACTCTAACCAATTCCTGAGAGCCAACTGACTGTTGTTCGCCCTCCCTCATTTGTCCTGTTACGTTTAAAGTATTTATTAAGTATTGCAGCCAATTAAAAACATCTTTAATCAGCGTATCTTCTATATCAGCAAATTTTGCATCTTGACCTTCTTCGATGTTTTTATCTTTCTCGATTTTGGAGGACAGAGTTTCACCATTTTCTTTAACAGCTAACTGCAATTGTTGATTTAACACTTTTGAAAATTTAGGAGGACTATCTCCTTTGGTAGCTAAGTTTTTTTGTGAATTTGTAGCTGCTTTGATTCCATCAGGTTTTACATTCACTACTGCAAATGGCAACAATTCAGTATCAAGTAGTATTCCACTCAATCCCTCTCACCTCCTTTCTAAGGAATCATTGTAGCATTTTTTAAAAGAATATTAGTTATTTTAGCTGCTTTATCTGCTTTTAATGACTCTAATATTTTTGATGCACTGTCTTTATTCATGTAACTTAATATTTTTATTACATCTTCATCTGACATGTTGTTAAGAATTTGAGCTGCATTTTGAGGATCCATGTTTTGATAATAAGTAGCTATATCTTTTAAACTAGCTTGCTTATTTTCTAACTGTTGTTTTAAAGTACTACTTTCATTCTGTATTTTCTCTAATTCTGCTTTTAAAGCATTAATCTGGTCATCTTTTTCTTTTAACTTAGCCTCATAGTCAGCAATTTGTTGTTCCTTTGCTTTTAATTCATTAGTAAGTTTTGCTATTTCTGCATTTTTGTCCTGAACTGATGGCTGAGAAATCAAGCCTTTTAAAATCGGAACTTTTGATAACTGTTTTGTTAGATAGGTTTGACTTCCCCCTATATTAAAGTAAATTATCGCAGCCATGCCCCCTATAATCACCAGCAAAAGTATTAAAAATATTAGCCTCGTTTTTGGCCGCTTTTTCACTTGTGTTTCTTCATTTTGCATATGGTTATCCTCCTAATAGGATTTAGCTACTCTAAAACTTATCTGCTCATCTATCACCTTATTTTGCTCTAAGTTCAATAGATATTGATATTCAGTGAATTGCTTTTCTCTTAAATTCTCCAATGCCTTTTTTTCTTTAGAAATCTTTAAAAGATTTTCTCTTACTAAGTCAGCATCTTTTTCTAATTTTTTTATAAGATTTCTCTTGTCTTCAATCATCTGTTGTATTTTTCTTACATAAGCATCAGACTCGGCTATTTTAAGAGCTGTAGTCCCTTTACTTATTTCATCTTTTCTCTCTTCTAAAACATCATTGAGATGCTTAGTCAGATTATGTAATTTTTCCTTTTGTAAATTTATTTCTGCCATAATTTTAGACAATCTCTCTTTTTCTATCTTCTCTGACTGTTCTTTCAAATTTAATACCGGCTGCAAATTAAATTCAAATTTTTTCATGTTTATCACCTTTTAATAGATTCGTATAAAAGTTGTTTTGTAGTTTCAAAGTCATAAGATTCGTCTATTCTCTGCCTTAAGAAACTATTCATTTTTTCATTTAGCTCAATAGCTTCATCAATTTTAGGATTACTGCCAAGATTATATGCTCCTATATTTATTAAATCCTCCGCTTCTGTGTAAGTCGCCAAAATATCTTTAAACCTCGCTATTAGTTCTTTATGTTCTTCTGTAATTATGTCATTTATCACCCTGCTAACACTTGCTAATACATCAATAGCAGGATAATGGTTTTTATTAGCCAGTTTCCTTGACAAAACTATGTGCCCATCGAGTATACCCCTTACTGCGTCAGCAATTGGCTCATTCAAATCATCCCCATCTACTAGCACAGTGTAAAGAGCTGTAATAGAGCCTTTTTTAGAACATCCAGATCGCTCTAAAAGCTTAGGTAAAACTGAAAAGACAGAAGGAGTATAACCTCGTGAAACAGGAGCTTCCCCTATAGAAAGCCCTACTTCTCTTTGAGCCATGGCAAAACGAGTTACTGAATCCATCATCAAAAGAACATCTAACCCCTGGTCTCTAAAATATTCAGCTATAGCAGTTGCAGTCATAGCGCCTTTTACTCTTATAAGAGCTGGAGTATCAGAAGTAGCTACTACAACTACAGATTTTTTTAAACCTTCTTCCCCTAAATCTTTTTCTAAAAATTCATTTACCTCTCTTCCTCTTTCTCCTATAAGAGCTATTACATTTAAATCAGCTTTAGCATTTCTTGCCATCATACCTAATAACGTACTTTTTCCTACACCACTTCCTGCAAAAATACCAATTCTCTGCCCTTTGCCGCAAGTAAGTAGTCCATCTATCGCTTTTATACCAAGAGGAATGACTTCTCTAATTCGCTTCCTTTCTAAAGGATCAGGCGGCACATTATTAATAGGAATAGATTTTTCAAATTTTATCGGTCCTTTGCCATCTATAGGATTGCCCAAACCGTCTAATACCCTTCCAAGAAGTTCATTTCCTACGTTAATTCTAAGTGTTTGACCTGTAGCTATCACTTTGCTGCCTGCTCCTATTCCCTCCATATTCCCTAAAGGCATGAGATACACTTTTTCTTCTTTAAAACCTACAACTTCTGCCAAAATTGTATTTCCGTTAATAGTCTTGATATTACATATTTCTCCTATGTTGGAAAGAGGCCCTGTACTTTCGATTGTTAATCCTATTACTTGAGAAACTTTTCCATAATATTGAATTAGCCTTTTTTCTTGAAGAACTTTTTTATATTTATCTAACATATTACTCATTTAGCACACCCACAAATAAGTTTTTTAAAGCTTTAAGTTGTGTACTAACACCAGAGTTTATCACTCCAGAATTTGTTTCAATTACACAATCTCCTTTTTTTAATGATAAATCTTTTAAGATATTTACATCATCTAAAAACTCTATGTCTTTAAGAATTTTGTCTTTGTTTTTAATACAGTGTTCATAATCCTCTTCACTAACCCTTACCGTGACTTTGTCAAAAGCATTGTAGTTTTCCATTCCTTTTTTGATGAGGTTCAATATTATGTCTTTGTCCTCTTCCACATATTTACCTACAATTTTTTCTACCGCATGCAAAATTACATTTACAATATCATTTTCTGCTTCTTTATACATTCGTTGTTTTTCTTTAATAATCTCTTCTTTAATAGTCTTTGCTTCTTCTATTATAGCTTTAGCCTCTTCTTCTCCTTTTTTGTATCCTTCTTGATATCCTGCAGTATATCCAGCTTGATAGCCCTTTTCTTTATACTCTTCTTCAATCTTCTTAGCTTTTTTCTCTACTTCTATTAAGATTTTTTCTACATCTTCCTTAGTCTTCCTAAGTATCTCTTGCTGGACTTGTCTCGCCCTTTCTATTATTTTCTTTGCTAAATCCGCACTTTCTTTTTTTATATCCTCTCTTTGTTCTCTCAATTCAATTACTTTCTCCACTTTTTCTTTGTAATTGCCATTTTCCACAATTCTTAAAACCACGGGAGAGGAAAGATTTATTTCCCGTTGCTTATATATCCTATACAATAATTTCGTCCCCTCCTCCTCGTGATATTACAATCTCTCCTGCATCTTCTAATTTTCTTATGATATTTACAATTCTTTGCTGTGCTTCTTCTACATCTTTTAATCTTACAGGTCCCATATATTGTATGTCTTCTTTTATCATATCAGCAAGTCTCTTAGACATATTACTATAAATAACTCTTTGAACTTCCTCACTGGAACCTTTAAGTGCAAGAGCAATATCGTGATTGTCTACTTCTCTCAATACTCTCTGTATAGATCTGGAATCCAATGTAACAATATCTTCAAATACAAACATCCTCTTCTTAATTTCTTCTACTAACTCAACGTTTATAGTCTCAAGAGTATCCAAGATATTTTTCTCTGTACTCCTATCTACAGAATTTAGTATATCTACAATTGTCTGAATACCGCCTGAAGAAGTATAATCTTGTGTAACCAAAGAAGATAGTTTTCTTTCTAAAATCCTCTCAACTTCTTTTACTACTTCAGGAGAAGTGCTCTCCATTGTCGCTATTCTCATAGCCACTTCTGCCTGTAAGTTTTCAGGTAGTGATGATAAAATTGCTCCTGCTTGTTGAGGTTTTAAATAGGACAAAATCATCGCAATAGTCTGAGGATGTTCGTTTTGTATAAAATTTAAAACTTGAGATGGATCCGCTCTTCTTATAAAATCAAAAGGCCTTACTTTTAAAGAAGAAGTCAATTTATTGATAACTTCAAAAGCTTCTTGAGCACCTAAAGCTTTTTCTAAAACTGCTTTTGCATATTCTATTCCACCTTCTATTATGTACTCTTGCGCTACGCACATGTTATAAAATTCATCTATAACTTTTTGCTTCTCTTCAGGAGTAAGATTTCGTATACTAGCTATTTCCAAAGTTAATTGTTCAATTTCATCTTCCCTTAAATGCTTATATATTTGAGCTGAAAGGTCAGGGCCTAATGCAATCAAAAGCATTGCGCTTTTTTCCCTACCTGTAAGTGCACCTCTCGCCACAATACCACCACCTACTCTTCATTAAGCCATGTCCTAATTACCTGCACAACAAGTTCTGGCTTTTCTTTTATAAGTCTTTCTATCTGTTTTTCTTTTCGTCCTTCTCAGAGAAATCTATTTCTTCGATAGGTTCTATAGGTTCTACAGTAGCTAAGACCTCCTGTTCAGCTGTAGTTAAAGAGGTTTCTTTTTTCTTCCTTCTCATCATAATAAGGAATAGTCCGCCTCCTAACACTAAAGCCGCTAATATAGCCCATACATACACTGGTACTCCCTTTGAAACTTTTGCCTGCTGCTGCATTGTCTTTAACAGGTCTTGGTTAAATTGTATTCCTTGAACCGATACTTTTACAAGAGAATCCCCTCCTGCAGCTTTTGTAACCAAGTCAGCAATTTGCTGTTTCATAGAATTATTAAGATTTTGATTTACAACAACCGCAACAGAAATACTTTCAATTTTCCCTTGAGCTTGAACAAGACTTGTCTTAATTTGATTTATTTCATAATTTATAGTAGTTTCTGTTCTACTGTAATCAGAAGTACCATTACCAGTCGTTGAAGCTACAGGAGGATTATTTGACGCAGTACCTGGTGAGCTTCCACCTTGTGTACCTGTGGCTTTTTCTTTAAGCTCTTGTATACTCCTTACAATTCCTTTATTGTCATTCCCTTGAACAGGCAAATACTCTATAGTATCCTGCGTCTTTTTATCAAAATTTAAAGTAACATTTGCTCTTACAACTACATTACCTGGTCCAAACACTTGTTCTAACAATGTTTGAAGGCTGTTTTGTAAGTCTTCTTGAACTTTTTTTTGAAGAGCAAATTGAGTATTAGCATTTTCAGCAGTAGTATCACTTTCTGCAGTTAGAATTTTACCATTATTATCAATTACAGTAACATTTTCAGGTTTTAAACCTTCTACGCTCTTAGATACAAAATCTATGATTCCCTTGACTTGCGAAGAGGATAAAGTCACACCTGGCTTTAAAGTTAGCATCACAGCCGCTGTAGCTTGATTAGTAGTATTTGAAAGTACAAAGGCATTTTGATCAGGTACTACGATATTGACAATAGCATCTTGCACTCCATCTATAGTTTTTAGAGAATTTTGTATTTCATTTTGTAGAAAATACAAATACTTTTGTCTTCTCTCTTGGTCTGTTGTAGCAAGGGAGTTATTCATAGCGTCTTGAAAGCTAAATCCCCCTTGTGGGATTCCTTCTGTCGCAAGTTTCATCCTCACCTCATCTTTGTATTGTGCGGGAACTAAAATTGTCGTCCCATCGTTCGATATTTTATATGGAATCTTGAATTCGGTTTTTAATTTTTCAACTACCGCTCCTGCATCTTTTATACTTAGATCTGAATATAAAACTACATAATTAGGCCTATTAACTATGTAAACTAATAAAGAAATGCCTATAAAAAGTAAAATAGCAATAATTCCTAACTGTATCTTTTGTTTCTTATCAAACTTATTCCAAAAGTTTGTCAGTTGTTCTCTAAAATTGGCAATGAAGTCTGGCATTAATTCACCTCATTTCAATTAAAGACATTACAATGGCATTCTCATTATTTCCTGATAGGCCTCCAGCACTTTATTTTTATTTGAATTGTAAGCTGCAGTGCAATGTCAGCCTTCGCAGCATCTATCATCACTTGATTTATATCGTCAATTTCACCAGTTACAAGTTTTTGGTCATTTTTCATTGCCGTTAACTGTAAATCATTTACCTTGTTAAAGGCTTCTTTTAAAAAGTCGCTAAAAGTATCTATTTTACTGCCATTCTGTGTTGCTTCTAAAGTGCTATCCAAAGTTACTGGATTAACCGGTGTTATTTGATTAACCATTTATGTCTACCCCCTACCGATTTCTAAAGACTTTTGAAACATAGCTTTTGAAGCATTAAAGGCTGTTACATTGGCTTCATAAGCACGAGTAGCAGAAATCATATCTACCATTTCAGAAACAATGTTTACATTTGGGTACTCTACATATCCATTTTGGTCAGCATCAGGATGTCCAGGGTCATAAACTTCTCTAAGAGGAGTTTGGTCATCCTCAGCTATTTGTACAACTTCTACTCCTTTGCCACTGTATTTACCTTTAACTTTATCTAGAATGCTTTCGAAACTGTCAGGTTGTATTTCTTTTAAAACCACTAATTTTCTCCTATAAGGCCCTCCTTGAACTGTTCTTGTAGTATTTACATTAGCTATATTTTGGGCAATTATGTCCATTCTAAGTCTTTCCGCCGTCAAACCCGAAGCACTTATATCCATAGAACTAAATAAGTTCATTGTAAATTACCTCCCATCTTTTACAGCAGTCATGATAGAGTTAAGCTCTCCACTTACCCTTTGCACAAGGGCATAGTAATACAACTGATTCTTAGCTAAATTTGCCATTTCGGCATCTATGTCTACATTATTTCCATCTAACCTCATGGAAGTGTCATTTACTTGAATAATTTCCGGTTGTATGGAATCAATAGCAGGTGGGCCAATAGGAATGTGCTTAGGGTTTGTAACATAACCTCTTAACTTTGTACCATTTATAGCATCTTTTAAAATATCCTCAAATTTGACTTCAGACCTTTTGAAATTAGGAGTATCCACATTAGCGATGTTATTGGCAATCACATTGTTTCTTACAGTGGCTGCGTACAATCCCTTTTGTAATAAATCTATATTTTCAATTCCTAAATCCAGCATTTTCTCGCCTCCTCTTATTCGACCACACTATACTTAATTCGACAAACAAACCAAAAATCCTGCTAAAATAAGCCAAAAAATAAATATTTAACTTTGTTCTAACACTGCCTTTTTTGTAAAATAATATCAATTTTTATCGAATAATATTATATCATGCCGTAATAGTTTACACCATAAGAAAAAAGTCCTATTTTTATAGGACTCTTTTACATAAAATTAAGTCTCCTGCTTTCATGCTAAAGTACAACCCCATGCATAAAAGCGGAGACTTATATTTTTCAATAAGGGTTTAAATTTATCTTTTCATTTTCTCTAACTCTTCTAATAATTTATCGTTTAGTACCCTTATATGGGTACCTTTCATTCCTAAAGACCTTGACTCAATTATGCCAGCACTTTCAAACTTTCTAAGGGCATTTACAATTACAGACCTTGTAATACCTACTTTATCTGCTATTTTACTTGCAACTAATAATCCTTCTTTTCCATTTAGCTCTTCAAAAATATTTTTTATAGCTTCTAATTCGGAGTAAGAAAGTGTTCCTAGTGCCATTTGAACAACTGCTCTTTTTCTCGCTTCATCCTCTATTTCTTCATTTTTTGACCTTAAAATTTCAAGGCCAACTACTGTAGCACCGTATTCTGCTAATATCAAGTCATCGTCAGTAAATTCTTTTACCCCTCTTGATAAGGCTAAAGTTCCTAACCTGTCTCCACCGCCATTGACAGGTACTATAGTCAAAATTAAATCTGATAAAACTTTATCCTCTTTAAAAAGATTACCTTTATCATTAGCCAGCGTCTCCGTCACTCGCAAAAGTTTGTCATTATATTCTTCAGGTATTATTTTACTTTGAGCAAAAATGTCATTTCCATAATCTTTTAATATACTATAACCCAATACTTTACCCTTTCTACTCAAAATATATACGTTGGCCTCAATGACATCTTTTAAAATATTGGCCATTTCATTAAAATCAACTGGTTGAATTCCTGTTTTTTGCAAAATTCGATTTACTTTTCTAGTTTTTTCTAATAGTGTGCTCATATTTCTAATCCTCCTATGTTTTTATTTTTTATTATCATAAAATGTATTTACTAACTTCGTATTTATTTAGACTATCTTTTAATTGCTCTTTTACATACTCTTCAGTTATCACTATTTGCTGCCCTCCCAATTCTGGCGCATTAAAAGATAATTCTTCAAACAACTTCTCCATGACAGTGTGCAATCTTCTTGCGCCAATGTCCTCCGATTGTTGATTTATAAGATATGCTACTTCTGCAATAGCCTCAATTGCTTCATCAGTGTATTTAACTTCTATTCCTTCTGTTCTTAAAAGCTCTTGATACTGTTTTGTAAGAGCATTTTTAGGCTCCTTTAATATTCTTATAAAGTCCTCTTTTGTGAGAGGTTTTAAATTAACTCTTACAGGAAATCTTCCTTGTAGCTCAGGGATTAAATCAGACACTTTTGCAACGTTAAAAGCACCAGCTGCTATAAACAATATATGGTCTGTCTTAACAGGACCGTATTTTGTCATTACTGTACAACCTTCAATTATAGGAAGAATATCCCTTTGAACTCCTTCCCTTGATACATCTGGTCCTGCTGTATAACCGCTGCTGGCAATTTTGTCAATTTCATCTATGAAAATTATTCCATCGTTTTCTGCTCTTTTAATAGCCTCTTCAATTACTTCATCCATATCTATAAGGTTTTGAGCTTCTTCAGACTCTAGAATTCTTTTTGCTTCATACACAGGAACTTTTTTAATTTTTTCTTTTTAGGTAAAATGTCAGCAAATATATCTTGCAAATTTATGTTCATTTCTTCGGACCCTAAATTAGTATACATCTCAAGCATTGGTGTAGATGTATCTGTTACTTCTATTTCCACTACATAATTATCTAGCTCGCCATTTCTTAACTTTTGCCTTATTTCTTCTCTTTTGTATTGCATACTTTCTTCTTCTGTCTCTTCACTTTTCTCGGCAGAAGGATAATTAAACAATACTTCAAAAGGATTTTTAGTTTGTTTTTTCTTTTTCCAATTATGTAATCAATTAGCCTATCTTCTGCAATTTTCTTCGCTTTTTCAGTAACTTTTTTAATTTTTCCTCTTTTACCATTCTTACAGCAGCCTCTACAAGGTCTCTCACCATGGAATCTACATCTCGTCCTACGTATCCTACCTCAGTAAACTTAGTAGCCTCCACTTTTACAAAAGGAGCTTCTACTAATTTCGCAATTCTTCGAGCAATTTCTGTCTTTCCTACTCCAGTAGGGCCTACCATAATTATATTTTTGGGGGTCACTTCTTCTTTAAAATCGTCAGGTAAAAGATTTCTCCTATATCTATTTCTTAAAGCCACTGCTACTGACTTTTTAGCTTCCTTTTGTCCTACAATATACTTATCTAATTCCTCTACAATCTCCTTGGGAGTATAATTCTTCACTTAGAGCACCCCCTATAAAGTCTCAACTGTTATGTTGTTATTAGTGTAAACACAAATCTTTGAAGCTATCTCTAAAGCTTTTTTTGCTATATCTTCTGTATCTAAATCAGTATTATACCGTAGCGCCAAGGCTGCAGCCATAGCATAATTTCCTCCAGATCCTATCCCAATCACATCCTCATCTGGCTCAATAACTTCACCAGTGCCAGAAATAAGTAAAGTATCCTTTTTATCTACCGCAATCAAAAGAGCTTCTAACTTTCTTAAAATCTTGTCTTTTCTCCATTCCTGTGCCAATTCTACTGCTGCTCTTTTTAAATTACCTCCATACTGCTCAAGTTTTTCTTCAAATTTTTGCGAAAGAGTCAAAGCATCAGCTACCGAACCAGCAAATCCTACTATTACTTCTCCATTATACAATCTTCTAATTTTTTTCGCTCCATGTTTTAAAATTGTATTTTCTCCAAAGGTAATCTGTCCATCACCAGCCACTGATACTTTATCGCCTTTTCTCACAGCAATTATGGTAGTACCCTTAAACATGTTTACACCCCTTTAGATAGTTTAATATTAACACATTTTTCACAATGCTTCAAGAATTAATTCAAAATTTTTGTTAAATTCATTTAACTTCTTTTTGATAATCACATCCTGGATTAGAACATTTTAGTATATGTACATTTTTTGTATTTTTTTCTATTAACATGCTACCACAAACAGGACATTTTTCCTCAACAGGTTTGTCCCACAATATAAAATCGCAATCAGGTGCATTTTCGCAAGCGTAATAAGTTCGGCCTTTTTTGCTCTTTTTCTTTACAATTTCTCCACCACATTTAGGGCATTTAACACCAACCTTTTCGTATAAAGGTTTTGTATTTTTGCATTCAGGAAAACCAGAACAAGCAAGAAATTTTCCATACCTGCCTTTCTTTACAACCATATTTCTTCCACAAAGTTCACATTTAATGTCTGTTACTTCTACTTCTTCCTTTACCTCTATCTCTTCCATTTGTTCTTCTGCAATCTTCAAAGTTTTGTAAAAGTCTTTATAAAACTCTTCCACTACTTCATACCATTTCACTTGACCTTCTTCAATCTTATCTAGCTGCTCTTCCATCTCAGCAGTAAATTTTACATCTACAATTTTTGAAAAGAACTCCTTTAATGCGTCTGTTACAATAAAACCTAATTCTGTAGGTTTTAAATTCTTTTTATCTTTTACCACATATCCTCTTTCTAACAAAGTAGAGATAGTAGGAGCATAAGTGCTGGGACGACCTATTCCTTTTTCCTCCAATTCTTTAATCAAAGAAGCTTCTGTATATCGAGGCGGAGGCTGGGTAAAATGTTGCATTGGCTTTAATTCCTCTAAAAACAATTTGGTCCCTTCTTGAAGTACAGGTACAGTTTTTTCTTCCTCTTCTTGCATATCTGTTCCTTCTACATACACTGTCATAAAACCTAAAAATTTAATGCTAGACCCTGAGGCTTTAAAAACATATCCATTATTTACTATGTCCATAGAAACAGTATCGTAAATTGCAGGTGCCATTTGACTTGCTATGAATCTACTCCAAACTAGTTTGTACAATTTATATTGGTCTGGTGTTAGGGAATCTTTTATACTTTCCGGATCCCTATAAATAGAAGTAGGTCTTATAGCCTCGTGAGCATCCTGCACATTGGCTCTTTTAGAAGCATAATTTGCTTCAGGATTGGCATACTCTTTTCCAAACTTTTCAACTATATATTTATATACCTCTGCCTTAGCTTCATTTGCGACCCTTGTAGAATCAGTCCTTATATAAGTAATAAGACCTACACTGCCTTCTCCTTTGATTTCTACCCCCTCATATAATTGTTGTGCAATTAACATAGTTTTTTTGCAGTAAATCCCAATTTTCTCGAAGCTTCTTGTTGTAAAGTACTAGTGATAAAAGGTGGAGAAGGATTTCTCTTTTTGACACCTGTTTTTACTTTATCTATAATGTATTCTTCAGACAATGCTGCTAATATTTTGTCTACATCTTCTTTTGTCTTTAACTCAACTTTATCCTCTTTGGTACCGTAGAATTTTGCCTCAAACTTGCCAGAGTTTTTCTTATCAGAGAGAATCACGGTAATACTCCAATATTCTTCTGGCACAAAGGCTTCTATTTCTCTTTCTCTGTCGCAGATAAGCCTAGCTGCTACTGATTGAACTCTGCCTGCACTTAATCCCCTCTTTATTTTTTTCCAAAGAAGGGGACTTATTTTATATCCTACTAATCTATCAAGAATTCTCCTGGCTTGTTGCGCATCTACCAAATTTAAATCTATAGAGCGAGGGCTTTTAAGAGCAGTTTGCACTGCATTTTTTGTGATCTCGTGAAATTCTATGCGACAAGGCTCCTCAATATTCAAATTTAACAATTGGGCAATATGCCAGGAAATTGCTTCTCCTTCTCTGTCAGGGTCAGTGGCCAAAAAAATTTTATCTGCATCCTTTGCTTCTTTTTTTAAATTCTCTATAATAGCCCCTTTTCCCCGAATAGTTATGTACCTAGGAGCAAAATTGTTTTCAATATCGATACCTAATTGACTTTTAGGCAAATCCCTAACATGTCCCATGGAGGCTGCTACTTTAAAATTTTTGCCTAAAAATTTAGATATAGTCTTAGCTTTAGCTGGAGATTCCACAATAACTAGAGATTTTGCCATTTCGACACCTCCAAAACAATTTATAATTATATCAAAGTTTTTGACAATTATCAAAATATTTTTTTCTCATATTTATTGCCAGGAAGTTTTTCAATCATACCTTTTAACATTAAAGAAGATAAAATTGCATTAACTTTTGAGATTTTTATTTTCACATAGCCTGCTATTTCTTCTATATCTCTTGGAGCTTCACAAATAAAATCGTACACTTCTTTCTCTTCCTCCGTCAGAGAAGACATAAGATTTTCCTCAATCTTTTGTTGTACATCCTCTCTTAAATTAAATTCTTCTAAAATATCCTCAACACCAATTACAATTTTCGCACCTTGTTTTATGAGCTCATTTGTTCCTCTGCTATAAGCACTCGTTATATTCCCAGGTACTGCAAAAACCTCTCTTCCTTGTTCTAAGGCAAATTGAGCCGTCAATAAAGATCCACTTTTTATTCCTGCTTCTATCACAACTACCCCAAGAGATAACCCGCTTATGATTCTATTCCTCAGAGGAAAATTTTGTGGCAGTGGAGGAGAATCAAGAGGAAACTCTGAAACCAGCAATCCCTCCTCACTAATTTGCTCCATCAGCTTTTTATTTTCTCTTGGATAAACTATGTTTATGCCATTTCCCAAAACAGCAATAGTTTTTCCTCTTTCCTTCAACGCTCCTATATGAGAAAAACTATCAATTCCTCTTGCCATGCCACTTACAACTGTTATACCTCTTTCTGACAGCTCATATGCCAATTTTTGTGCCACTTGTTTTCCATAAAAAGTAGCATTTCTTGCGCCCACCATGGCAATGCACAAATTATCTTTTAAATTTATATTCCCCTTCAAATATAAAACAGGAGGTGGATCATAAATATTTTTTAATTCTTTCGGATATTCCTCCTCTTCTAATGTATATACACTTATTTTTAAATTTTGCAATCTTTCTATATAATCAAAAGGGTTCAACTTCTGAGCTTCTATTATATTTTGTACTAATTTTCTATTTCCTATTGCTTTAAAAATATCAATTTCTTTTGCTTTATACACACCTTCCGCAGTTTTGAAAAATTCCATCAATTGAACAAAACTTTTATACCCTATTCCTTTGACAGTACTTAACCATATTTTAAAAATCTTTTCCCTTTCCATAATTGTTCCCCTTTAACATCGTTTTCCCTAATTATCTTTATTATAATACATAACCTGTGATAAAATAAAGAAAAAAGAAAGGTGATACAATGTCAAACTTATATAACCTACGCCAACTCAAAAACTATTTATACCAAAATCCCTTTTGTGACTTTCAATCTCTCAGCTTAAATGAAACTGCTAAAAAGTGGCTTGAAAAAGAAACAGAAAGAATAAATAATCTAAAATACTATGAAAATCAATTATATCAATTAAATTTAAATTTCATTGCTGGAGTAGACGAGGCGGGAAGAGGTCCTTTAGTAGGACCAGTAGTTGCCGCCTGTGTAATACTTCCTAAAGAAGTTTTCATCCCTGAGATAAATGACTCGAAAAAACTATCTGAAGAAAAAAGAGAAGTATTGTCAGAGATAATAAAAAAAGTAGCTATCTCGTATGCCATTGGAATAGTTGATTGCGAAGAAATTGATAAAATAAATATATTAAATGCTACCTACAAAGCCATGCAGATTGCTATTTCAAAAATACAACAAAAAATTGATTACCTTTTAGTAGATGCTATTACCATTCCTCAAATAGAGATAAATCAAAAAGCGATAGTAAAAGGAGATTCAAAAAGTATTTCTATAGCTGCTGCCTCTATACTGGCAAAGGTTGAAAGAGATAAAATAATGAAAGAATACCACAAAATCTATCCTCAGTATAATTTTGAAAAAAACAAAGGTTATGGTACAAAAGAACATATTGAAGCTTTAAAAAAATACGGTCCCTGTCCTATCCACAGAAAGACTTTTATTGAAAAAATTCTGAAAGGATGAAAAACATTGAACAAAAAAACAATAGGCAGCTTAGGAGAAAAAATAGCTGCCCAATATCTATTAAAATCAGGTTATAAAATTTTAGAGAAAAATTTTAAATGCAAAATTGGGGAAATAGATATAATAGCTCTATTCAAAAAAGAAATAGTTTTTGTAGAGGTAAAAACAAGAACCTCTACCTCTTTTGGAACTGGAAGTGAAGCTGTAAATTTTCATAAACAACAAAGAATATTGAAAATTGCCCAGTTGTACTTGGCTTCAACAGAAAAATTTCGAAATTTTCAGCCTCGTTTTGACGTGATTGAGGTTTATTTAAATCCTGATACATTAGCCTTTGAAAAACTAAGTCATTTCCCAAACGCCTTTTTAATCTTTTAATATCAATCCCATCTTTTCTTTTACTTCTTTCAAAGTTTTTTCTGCAACAGCTTGAGCTCTTTCCGCCCCTTCCTTTAAAACCTTCAAAACATAATCTCTACTGAGGTCTTTATAATTTTTTTGTATAACAGTCAATTTATCTATTACAACCTCTGCTAATTCTTTCTTTAAAGTGCCATAACCCTGTCCTTTAAATTTATTTACAACTTCTTCTATTTCCATACCTGTAAATAAACTATAAATAGTCAAAAGATTGCTAACACCCGGTTTGTTTTCCCAATCAAGCCTTATTTCAGTCTCAGAATCAGTCACTGCTCTCATTATTTTCTTTTTGATTACAGAAGGCTCATCCAAAAGATTGATTCTGTTATTTGGATCACTGTCACTTTTACTCATCTTTTTAGTAGGGTCAGTAAGACTCATTATTCTCGCACCAAGTTTTAAAATCATAGGCTCAGGAACTACAAAAGTTTCACCAAATCTGTTGTTAAAACGCTGCGCAATGTCTCTTGTCAGTTCTAAGTGCTGCTTTTGGTCTTCTCCTACAGGAACATAATGGGTATTGTATAAAAGTATATCTGCTGCCATCAAGTCCGGATATGTAAAAAGTCCAACTGAAACAGATTCCTTTCCTTTGCTTTTATCCTTAAATTGTGTCATCCTGCTCAATTCACCAAAATAGGTTATACATTGTAGCAACCATGCCAATTCTGCATGGGCAGGAACGTGAGACTGAATAAAAATGGTAACTTTTTTAGGATCTAAACCTATTGCAAGGTAAAGTGCTGCCAATTCAATAGTTTTTCCTTTAAAACTTTAGGGTCTTGAGGAACTGTTAAAGCATGTAAATCAACGGCACAAAAAAAGCATTCATAATCATCTTGTAGCGCAACAAATTGCCTCATTGCTCCCAAATAATTACCTATGTGAATGTCTCCCGTTGGTTGTACTCCTGAAAAAACTCTTTTCAAGCTATCAACTCCTTTTCAATTGAGTATTTTATGTCGTTTAGAAAAAATTATAAGAGAAAATTTCAAAATTTGCAATGAAATTTAAAATAATTCCCTCATAAATCCTTTTCCATGAACTTCGGCTACATCTAATATAGAGATAAAAGCATTTTCATCTATTTGGTGTACAATAAGCTTAAGCTGTGGAAGCTGTGTTAAAGACACAATGGAATATAAAACCTTTTTGTTCTCTTTGGTATAAGCACCCTCTCCATGAAGCAAAGTAACCCCTCTTTTTAATGTAGTCATTATTTCTTTGCTCACTTCTTCTACTTTATCAGTAACCACCAGCACCATTTTTTGTCTATTAAAACCTTTTATAGTTTTATCCACCATGTAGGAAGTAATGTACATTGAGACAAGAGTGTAAAGAGCACTGGTCAAACCAAAAAATATAGCTCCAATGGCTACGATAAAAAAGTTAACAATAAAAGAAATATGCCCAATTTCAAAATTATCATATTTCTTTTTTACAATTACAGAAATTATATCTAAACCGCCAGTTGACCCGTGATTACTAAAAACTATTCCCATACCTAAACCATTTAACACTCCGCCGTATAAACTCAAAAGTAATGGATCATTTATATGTAATATATTTTTTATTGAATAAGTAAGCACCAAAAACAAAGAAAGTGATACAGTACCTATAATAGTAAAAATTGTAAATCTTAAATTTACTTTTTTATAGCTCAAAATTAAAAGCGGGATGTTTAGCAAAAATATAGTGTATCCTGCAGGAAACTTGGTTAAATACTGTATAATAAGTGCAATACCAGAGACTCCTCCACTTAAAAGTTTAGCATGAACAATAAACATGTTAATACCAATAGCAGACATTAAAGTCCCTATAAGAATAAAGAAAATATTTTTTATACTTTCCCTATTAAAAAAACTTGTTATCTCCAAAGCTAACACCTTCTTATCACATTTGAGAATTAATTACTTTACATAAAATTTTTATTGTAATTTTTATTTATACCAATATTTGCTATCAACAATTCTATACTGTAATGCTTCTGCTACATGCTCAAACTTAATATTTTCTGCACCTTCCAAATCAGCAATTGTACGAGCAACTTTTAAAATTTTATTATATCCTCTTGCACTTAAATAAAACTTCTCGAAAGCCTCATTTAAAAATTTTTTAGTATCTTCATCAAGTTTGCAATATTTTTTTAACATATTTCCTTTTAATTGAGAATTAAAGTATATACCAGTACCTTTATACCTTTTAAGTTGCATTTCTCGTGCTTTTATAACTCGTTCGCGAATTTCCTTGGAACTTTCCGATGGCGTTTCTTCTTCGAAATATTTATCTTTTTTAAGAGGTTTTACCTCCACATGTAAATCAATTCTATCTAACAAAGGTCCTGAAATTTTATTTTGGTATCTTCTTATTTCATTTACACTACAATGGCATTCGTGAGTATCATCGCCATAATAGCCACAAGGACAAGGATTCATAGCTAAAATTAAAATAAATTTACTTGGATAACTAAAGCTACCATTTACACGAGTAATTGTAACCACTTCATCTTCTAACGGCTGCCTTAAAACTTCTATTGCATCTTTTTTAAATTCAGGAATCTCATCTAAAAATAACACTCCATAGTGGGCAAGGGATACTTCCCCAGGCTTAGGATATTTTCCTCCCCCAACTAAAGCAACTGTAGAGATAGTATGATGAGGAGCTCTAAAAGGTCGAGTAGTGATAAGAGGTGTACCTTTTGGAAGCAATCCTGCTATACTGTATATCTTGGTAACTTCTAAAGCCTCTTCAAAACTTAACTGAGGAAGAATAGTAGGAAAACGCCTTGCCAACATAGTTTTACCCGCTCCAGGAGGGCCAATCATTAGCACATTGTGGCCTCCGGCAGCGGCAATCTCAAGTACCCTTTTCGCATTTTCTTGTCCCTTTACTTCAGCAAAATCTACGTCGTATTCTACATTATCAAAAAAACTATTAATATCTAAAGTAAAAGATTCTATTTCCCTATCTCCATTTAAAAATTCAACCACTTCTTTTAAATTTTTCATAGGATATACTTTTATCCCCTCAACAACTGCCGCTTCATAAGCATTTTCATAAGGAACAACAATAGAGGATATACCTTTTTCCTTTGCCCCGATTACCATTGGCAGTATACCATTTACGCCTCTTAGACTTCCGTCCAAAGAAAGTTCACCTACAAAGGCTATATCTTCCTTTTCCTCTTTTATCTCCTCTGTGCATTTTAAAATTCCTATTGCCAAAGGCAAATCAAAAGCAGTACCTTCTTTTTTAGTATCCGCTGGTGCTAAATTTACAGTAATTTTTTTGAGGGGAAATTCAAAGCCACTGTTTTTGATAGCAGACCTTACTCTGTCTCTTGCTTCCTTAACTTCTGTATCGCCCAAGCCCACAATATCAAAAGAAGGAATTCCTGTAGATAAATCTACCTCCACCTCTACCACATAGGCATTTATCCCTAAGACTGCCATACTTTTTACTTTAGAAAGCATAAAAATCCCCCTTATGGTCTTTCCAGAGAAATCTTCCCCAGTTTTCCCTTGCGAAAATCCTCCAGCAAAATATGAGAAGTTTTTAATGTATCTACTTCTCCACCTGCAATTAAACAACCTCTTTTTCTACCTATTTCTTTTAAAAGTTCAAAATCTTCATCTACTATTTTATCAATTTTATAGCGGGACATCAAATAATTGGGATAATACTTTTTTAAGATTGCTACTAAGTTTAATGCTATTTCTTCTATGTCCAATATTTCATCTTTTATAGCTCCAGTAATTGCTAACATAATTCCTACTTTTTTATCGTCAAATTTTGGCCAGAGTATGCCAGGAGTGTCCAAAAGGTCGAAATAAGGAGTTTTTATCCAATGCAAAGCCCTTGTAACCCCCGGCTTATCGCCAGTCTTTGCCCTTTTACTGCCAATTAATTTATTAATAAAAGTAGATTTACCGACATTTGGAACACCTACAATCATTCCTCTCAGCCTTGGAATCATTCCTTTTTGCTTTTTTTATCCAAAATATCTTGACAAACTCTCTGAGTTGCTTCATTTATCTCTTTAAGGCCAAATCCTGTAATTGAATTAACTTTTACCGCTTCTATTCCCTTTTCTTTAAAATATTCTATCCATAAATCCGTAATTACATCATCAGCCAAATCAGCTTTATTGAGAAGAATGATCCTTTTTTATTTTTACAATATCATCAATATCTGGGTTTCTACTGCTTTTAGGTATTCTCGCATCTACTATTTCGTATACTACATCTACTAACTTAAGGTTAGAAACTATCTCCTTTTTAGATTTTGCCATATGTCCAGGATACCACTGTATCATGTCTAATTCCTCCACATATTTAAAAAAGGGGTTTTAACCCCTTTTTACATTAATTCCTTTATCTTTGTAGCAGCTTTTCCTACTCTCTTTCTCAAATAATACAATTTTGCTCTTCTGACTTTACCTCTCCTTATAACCTCTATCTTTTCAATTCTTGGAGAGTGAAGTGGAAAAGTCCTTTCAACTCCAACGCCATAAGATACACGTCTTACAGTGAAAGTCTCTCTTAAACCTGATCCACTCTTTTTAATTACTATCCCTTCAAAAGGCTGAATTCTTTCCCTATCTCCTTCAATAACCTTATAATGTACCCTTATAGTATCTCCTACATTAAAAGGAGTTAAGTCTTTTCTCATCTGCTGACTTTCAACTGCTTTTATTAAGTCCATTATTTTTCCCTCCTTCCACCTTCTAAATGTCAAATCCTTTTTCTCTTAAAAACTTTTTATCTTCTTCAGTCAAAACAGCCTTTTTAAGCAAATCAGGCCGTTTTAAAAGAGTTATCTCTAAAGACTTTTGCCTTCGCCATTTAGCTATTTCGGCATGATTACCACTTAGTAAAATTTCTGGCACCTTCATACCTCTAAAAATTTCTGGCCTTGTATACTGTGGATATTCCAATAAATTATTAGCAAAGGATTCTTCTATAGCGCTTTGAGGGTGTGAAAGTACTCCTTCAATAAGTCTTGTTACAGCGTCAATGATAGCCATGGCGGCTATCTCTCCGCCTGTCAATATAAAATCTCCTAAAGAAATTTCTTCATCAATAACAGAATAGACTCTTTCATCTATTCCTTCATAGTGGCCACACAAAAGGGCTATTCTTTCTAATTTAGACATCTTAACCGCCATTTCCTGATTGAAAATTTTACCTTTAGGACCAAGGTAATATACAGGGATATTTCCTTGACTTTTTACAAATTCAATTGCATCAAAGAGAGGCTGAGGCATCATCACCATTCCTGGCCCGCCTCCATAAGGATAATCATCTACTCTTTTGTGTTTATCCTTTGAAAAATCTCTTATATTTATCAAATTAACTTTTATTTTTCCTTTTTCAATAGCCCTTTTCAATATACTATAGGATAAAACACTATCAAACATTTCAGGAAATAGGGTTAAAACGTCAAAAATCATCATAGCCCCTCCAGAAGGTGGACCACCATTACTTTATTGTCAACATCAACTTTTTTGACCACTTCTTTTATAGCAGGAATTAGTATTTCCCTCTCCTCAGTTTTTATTACATACACATCATTTGCACCTGTCTTAAGTACCTCTACCAATGTACCCAGAAAACTTCCTTCTTCTGTATACACCTTCATCCCGACTAAATCTTTGATGAAATATTCATTTTCTTCTAACTCCAAAGCATTTTGAGAGTCAACTTTTAAAAAGGCCCCTTTTAATTTTTCTGCATCGCCTCTAGTATCAATTCCTTTTAATTTTACACAAACTCCTTTAGATATAATCTTGACATATTCAATGTCATATTTGTGGGGCCTTTGTTGGTCATCAAAAATCCATACATACTCAAGGTCATAAAACCTTTCGGGAACATTGGTAAGAGGATATACTTTAACTTCGCCCTTAATGCCATGGGCAGAAGTAACTTTTCCTACATTATAATAATCAGCCATACCACCACCTAGATTATCTCAACAATCACACGTTTCTTTTCTTTTAAGGCAGCAGCTTTAACCAACGTGCGAATTGCTTGAGCAATCCTTCCCTGTTTCCCAATTACTTTTCCCATATCTTCGGGAGCAACTTTAAGCTCTATGATAACAGATTGCTGTCCTTCAATTTCATTGACTTCTACAGCATCAGGATTGTCAACTAACGCCTTGGCTATAGTTTTAACCAATTCTCCCATTATTACACCTCCTCACAAGAGAGGATTATTGAGATGCACTATTGCCAATTATACCTTCTTTTTTAAACAGTGACTTTACAGTATCTGAAGGTTGGGCACCAACACTAAGCCACTTTTTAGCCTTTTCAACATCTATTTTTATTTCAGCAGGCTGGGCTATAGGATTGTAATATCCTATCTCATCAATAAACCTTCCATCTCTTGGTGACCTTGAATCTGCTACTACTATCCTGTAAAAAGGTCTTTTCTTAGCCCCAAACCTTTTTAATCTTATTCTGACTGCCACTTTCTCACCTCCTTCAAAAGTTGCCCACCTTCCGATATCATCTAAAGAAAGGCAGCCTCATTTTACCTTTCTTTAGGTCTTTGTCAATATCAGCAAATTTCTTCATCATCTTTTTAGTTTCTTCAAACTGTTTTAAGAGGCTATTTACCTGTTGGATGGTGGTACCGCTGCCTTTGGCTATTCTTTTCTTTCTACTGCCATTTATAATAGAAGGGTTTTTGCCTTTCTTCTTTAGTCATAGATTGAATAATGGCTTCTATCCTCTTTAAGTCTTTTTCAGAAATGTCTACATTTTTAAGCATGTTTTTGTTCATTCCAGGGATCATACTGAGAAGTTGGTCTAAAGGCCCCATATTTTTAAGACTCTGCAATTGTTCCAAGAAATCTTCCAATGTAAACTGTTTTGTTAAAAGCTTTTGACCTAACTCTTGTGCCTTTTTCTCATCAATTGCTGCTTGGGCCTTTTCAATTAAAGTCAAAACATCTCCCATTCCCAAAATACGAGAGGCCATTCTATCAGGATAAAAAGGCTCTAAATCTGTCAACTTTTCGCCTGTACCCACATATTTTATGGGTTTTTGTGTAACAGCCTTAATAGAAAGAGCTGCTCCACCCCTCGTATCTCCATCCAATTTTGTCAATATAACTCCTGTTATATCTAGCCTTTCATTAAAGGAAGACGCTACATTCACTGCGTCTTGACCTGTCATCGCATCTACTACTAGCAAAATTTCATCTGGTTGTACTGCTTTTTTTATATTTACAAGTTCCTCCATTAATTCTTCATCTATGTGAAGCCTACCCGCAGTATCTATGATAATTACGTCAGAGTTATGAGACCTTGCATAATCAATAGAAGCTTTTGCAATATCAACAGGATTTACTTTGTCCCCCATTGTAAAAACTGGTACATTTACATTAGCTCCCACAACCTGTAACTGCTTTATGGCAGCCGGTCTGACGACGTCACAGGCTACTAGTAGGGGATTTTTTCCCTGCTTCTTTAACAAGTTTGCCAATTTCCCACAAGCAGTAGTCTTTCCAGAACCTTGAAGTCCAACCATCATTATAACTGCAGGAACTTTATTCCCTATATTTAACCGGCTTTGAGTAGACCCCATAAGGGCTATAAGCTCATCATTGACTATCTTTATCACCTGTTGCCCCGGGGTCAGGCTTTCCATCACTTCTTGCCCTAAAGCTTTTTCTGTAACAGAGTTTATAAAGTCTTTTACTACCTTAAAGTTGACATCCGCTTCTAAGAGGGCAACTTTTACTTCCCTCATAGCTTCTTTTATATCTTTTTCTGTGAGTTTTCCTTTTCCTCTTAACTTTTTAAAGATTTCCTGCAGCCTTTCAGATAGGCTTTCAAAAGCCATTAAAATTTACCTCCTACGGATTTAGCTCCTCTATTTCACGAGCTATCTCCTCAATAATTTTTAAAATTTCTGGGTCTCTTTCTCTTTGCCGTATTATTTTAATGCCCTTTTCTATCTTATCCAGTTTATTCATTATTTCTTGATGTCTTTTTACCAATCCTAATTTTTCCTCAAAAAACTCTAACGAGCTTTCTGCTCTTTTTAAGGTATCATAAACCCCTTGCCGCGAGATATCCAAAAGTTCGGAAATTTCTCCAAGAGAATAATCATTTAAATAGTACATCTCAAAAATTTCTCTTTGCTTATCTGTAAGCAAAGCACCATAAAAATCATACAAAAGAGTCATAAATAAAAAATCATCATCCACAAAAATCCCACCCGTTAAGGTCCTAACCTTTACATTAAGATTTTATATGAAGGGCTGCTTTTTGTCAAGCTGTGTTTTTTCATTTTTTTATGATTTAATTTACTGAAAAATAGCAGAAACGAAAGATTTTGCATCAAAAGCTTGCAAATCCTCTATTCCTTCCCCAATTCCTATATATCTTATAGGTACATTTAATTCTGATTTTATAGCTACCACAATTCCACCTTTTGCCGTTCCATCTAATTTGGTAAGTACAATACCGGTTATATCAGAAACTTCTTTAAATATTTTCGCCTGTTGAAGAGCATTTTGACCAGTTGTAGCATCTAAAACTAAAAAGGTTTCTACTCTCGCTTCAGGATATTCCCTATCTATAACTTTGCGTATTTTCCTCAATTCCTCCATCAGATTCTTTTTATTATGCAGTCTACCTGCAGTATCACAAATAAGTATATCTATTCCCCTTGCTTTTGAGGCTTGAATGCCATCAAAAATAACAGAAGCTGGATCTGAGCCTTCTTGGTGTTTGATAATTGGACAGTTAACTCTCTCTGCCCATATTTCTAACTGGTCAATAGCTGCAGCTCTAAAAGTATCACCTGCTGCTAGCATAACTTTTTTGCCTTCTTTTTTGTACAAATAAGCTAATTTTCCAATTGTAGTAGTCTTTCCTACTCCATTTACCCCAACGTTCAATATCACCATAGGAGAAGTCAAGGTAAAAGGTTCTACATCCTTTTGCAAAATTTCATAAACTTCTTCAGCTAAAAGTTCTTTTATTTGAGACGCATCATAAATCTTTCTTTCTTTTGCCTTTTGACGTATTCCTTCTATAATCTTAGAAGTAGTACTAATACCTATATCAGCTAAAATTAAAATCTCTTCTAATTCTTCCAAAAGTTCTTCGTCAATTTTTCTACCTATTGTAACAATACTATCTATTTTAGAAGTCAAATTTTCTCTTGTTTTTAAAAGTCCTTCTTTAATCTTTTGAAAAAAACCTTTTTTTTCAGCAGTTTCGGATTCTTTTTTAGATTTGTCAAAAAAATTAAGCATGTTTTACCAAGCCTCCTATTTTGTCGTCAGTATTTAGTTTAAGGGATAACAATTTGGAAACTCCTTTTTCTTGCATTGTTACACCGTATATCGCATCTGCCACCATCATTGTCCCTTTTCTGTGGCTTACAACTATAAACTGAGTATCTCTTGACAATTCTTTCAGAAACTCAGCAAATCTCTCCACATTTGCATCATCTAATGCTGCATCTATCTCATCCAATATACAAAAAGGAGTAGGTTTTATAATTAGCATTGCAAATAAAAGGGAAATAGCAACTAATGCCTTTTCTCCTCCTGAAAGAAGAGAAAGGGTTTGCAATTTCTTTCCTGGGGGCTGTGCTTTAATTTCTATACCTGTTTCTAAAAGATTGTCTTCATCAGTAAGTATTAACTCTGCATTACCCCCTCCAAAAAGTCGCCTAAACGTCTCCTTAAATTGAATCTGTAGGATTTCAAAACCATCTTTAAATTTTGTTTTGATAATTTTATTTGCTTCTTCGATTACAGAAATTAAAGATTCCTTTGCCTTTATAATATCTTCCATCTGAGATTTTAAAAAATCATACCTTTCCTTTACCTCTTTATATTCTTCAATAGCATCTATATTCACATTACCTAATCCTTTTATAGCCTTTGCCAAATGATCTGCTCTTTGTCTTAATTTTGAAATCTCGCCTTCTTCAGCTTCTTCAAAAGCTCTGTCTAAGGTCAATTCATATTCTTCCCAAAGCCTATTTTTGATATTGTCAATCTCTATCTGGAATCTTTGCATTTCCATTTCTACCTTATGAAATTCTTCATTAATATTAGTAAATTCTTGTTGTAAAATCGAAAATTTTTCTTTACGCTTTTGTAAATCTTCTTCTTCTTGGAAAATATTATCTTCTAAAGAAGAAATATCTTTTTGAATTTTTTCTACTTCTTGTTGTAATTTATATATTTCTCCTTGCAACTTTTCCCTATCTAAACTCAAATTGACCTTTAAGCTTTCTATTTCTTTAATATTCTTTTCCTTCTCTACTATATTGTTTTTTTCTCTATCAAATTCTTGTCGTTTATCTTTTAAGTTATGAAGTTCATTCTGGAGCTTTTGTTCGATTTTAGCGATTTCAATCTTCAAAGCAGTGATTTCTTTGTCTAAAATTGCTAAATTTTCCTCTCCTTTATTGTTTTTTCTTTAAAACCATTGATCAAAGCATCCAATCGTTCTTTTTCTTTTTCTAAGCTTTCTAACTCTTTTAAAAACCGGTCAATTTCTTGTTGATAATTTCTAACATTTTCCTTTAATTCATCAATTTCTAAAGTATAATTTTCTAGTTGATTTAATAAATTTCCTATTTCTTTTTCTAATGAAATCCTCCTTTGCTCATTAGAAGTTATATTGTAGCTAATATCAGAAATTTCTTTGTTGAATAATTCTATTTGCTCCTCTTCATGAATTTTATCATTTATTTTTTGCCCAATTTCTTCCACCAATATTTCTTGTTGATTTTTTAAACTATCAATTTCTTTTTTCAGTTTAGTTATCTCTTCTTTTCTCTTAAAGATGCTTTGAAGTTTAGGTTTTAAACTGCCACCGGTTATTGCACCCCCTGGATTTATAACTTCTCCTTCTAATGTTACAATTTTATAAGCTTGATTATATTTTTTAGATAACCTCACTGCATTTTCAATGGTATCTACTATAATAACACGACCTAACAAAAAATTAAAAATTTCTTCTAAATTATCGTTATACTTTATTAGCTTAGAAGCAACTCCAATTACGCCTTTCTCAGTCAAAATATTGCTTTCCTGTTGAGAAAGACCCCTCCCACGGATTAAATCAAGAGGCAAAAAAGTAGCTCTTCCTAAATCTTTTTGTTTTAACCTTTCAATAATTTCCGCTACTCCCTCAGAAGATTTTATAACTATATTCTGTATACTTGAGCCCAATGCTACCTCAATTGCTGTGCTATAAGTATTTTCAACCTCTAAAAGTTCCCCCACTACTCCTATTATATTTTCCTTAAAAGAAGGAATATTTTCAGAGAGTTTTAACAAGTTCCGCACAGTTCCACTATAGCCTTCGTAATTTTTATCCATCTCCTCTAAAATAGAAAGTCGTGACCTTTTTCTTTCAATTTCTTCTTTAATAACTTTTAAAGTATCTTCTCTCAAAATCAGCTCACTATCAATTTTTTGTAAAGCTTGCTGTTTAGTAACCCTTTGCTGATTCTTTTTATCCAGTTCTTTTTGTAAAATTTGTAATTCTTCAACAATTTTATTTTTTCTTTATCCAAAATTTCTATTCGATTTTGAATTTCCTCTATATGCTTTTTTAAATTTTGCTGCCTACTTATTGCCTCTTCCTTTAGAGAATTGTTCAAAGACAATTTTCCTTTCACATCTGCTATGCTATTTAAAATTTCAATTATATCTTCCTTAGCTTTTTCAACTTCTTCTATCTCATTCTTTTGTTTCTTTTGCAAACTTACATATTCTTCTTGAAATTGTCTTAACTTTTCTTCCAATTCTTCCTTGTTTGCATGTAAAAGGGCTACATTAGACTCTATCCTTTTAAGTTCTTCCTTTAAAACTCTTTCCCGTTTTGCAGCTTTTTCTAACTCCTCTCTGTAAAGCTCTGTGGTTTCTTCCAAATTTCTAAGCTTCTCTATTATTAATTCCCTTTTTCCTGAGACTATCTCTATCTCTCTTAACTTATTGTGATATTCCTCTTTTTTACTGCCCAATTGCTGTTTTAAGTCATGAATTTCTTTTTCTTTATATAACAAATTCTCCTCTTGATTGATTTTATGTATTTTTTTTACATCTAATTGATTTTTTAAGTTCTCATATTTTCCTTTTAAAGCATCGTACTGATTCATAGACCTCTTTGCTAATTGAATATATAAACTTATATCTGCTTTCCTTTTTTCCTTGTGGAGTTTTAAAAACTCTTCTGCCTTGCTTTTTTGCGTTTCCAAAGTAGTAAGCTGCTTCTCTAATTCTACAACTATATCGTTTAAACGAAGTAGATTATCATTAGCTGCTGTGAGTTTCCTTTCTGCTTCTTCTTTTTTATATCTGTACTTTGAAATACCTATTGCTTCCTCAAAAATTTGTCTTCTATCTTCTGGTCTTGCAGATAGGATCTCGTCTATTCTCCCTTGTCCTATTATTGAATAGCCTTCTTTTCCTACTCCTGTATCTAAAAAAAGCTCGTATATGTCCTTAAGACGGCAAGGAGTTTTATTTATAAAAAACTCACTTTCGCCAGATCTAAAAATTTTTCTGGTAATAACTACCTCTGTATAATCAAAAGGAAGATAACCATCGGAATTATCAAGGGTGAGATTTATTTCACAAAAACCTAAAGGTTTTCTATTCTCGCTACCTGCAAAAATTACATCCTCTAACTTAGAACCTCTTAAACTTTTGATACTTTGTTCTCCCAGAACTAATCTAATAGCGTCAGAAATATTACTTTTGCCACTTCCATTTGGACCTACAATTGCTGTTACACCTTTTTCAAAATTAAGAGTTACTTTGTCTGCAAAAGACTTAAAGCCTTGAAGTTCAAGTTTCTTAAGGTACATACCACCACTCCTTATGCACCTTCCATTTTACCACATCTACATTTAAATTTCATCTTCATTTTTTCGTATTTCTTCTACAATCTCCTCTATTTCTTCCTTATAAGAAGAAGGTGCTAATATTTCTCCCCATCCTGTTACCATTTGAAACAATCCATCATAAGCCGTATCATGATAACTTCTTATAAAATGTGGTATCCCCTTTTCTTTTAAAATGCCTTCTAACAGTTTAGCTTCTATTTCATTTTCTAACACTAAAATTTTAACGAAGCCTTCCATCAAAATCACCTCTATATAAAAATAAAACCTGCTAAAAAAGCAGGTTTAGATTATCTTGGTTCTACAATAAATTTTATCGCTGTCCTCATTTCGCCGTCTATCTCAATCTCTGAAAAGGCAGGAATCGCAATTAAGTCTATGCCATTTGGCGCCACAAACCCCCTTGCTATTGCAATAGCCTTAACCGCTTGATTTACTGCACCTGCCCCAACCGCCTGAATTTCTGCTGAAGATTTTTCTCTTAAGACGGCTGCTAATGCACCTGCTACAGACTTAGGTTTAGATTTAGCTGATACTTTTAGAACCTCCACTGTAAAATAACCTCCTTCATACATTATTGTGAAAATGAATACATTTGATATATATTATATATTCGATAAAAACCAATATTTCCTTCTTTTTATAAAATTTTTTAAAAATTATTTTTATAAAATCGGTTATAGAAATACGCATGATCTTTTTATCACTACAAACAACTATTTTGTCATTAGTCAGACTGTTTAATATTTTAAATTCCGTCTTTACGTTGTATTTTTTTTCTAAAAACAACTTGTTGAATTTTTTTTGCCCTATAATTGTGGAAATCCGCTTTTCATTAGAAAAAATCGTAACCTTTGTGTTCCTTATATTTTTATCCTCAAATACCCTTATGAAAATGTCAAGAATAACACTTGACTCAACTAATTGTCCCATCGCAGGATGAAAAGGACCTGCTACTACATCTTTATTGTAATTAATATTTTCTGTCGTTTGAAGTCCAATCCGAATGACATCAATATTATTCTTAATAAAAATTATATACATTTTCTTTGAAATTTCAACAGCCTCTTGCAAGGTTAGAGGAAAGAATCTTCCTTCTTTATACATTCTTTCAAGATAAGTATTTTTAATCACCAAAGTAGGATAAATCCTCACAAAATCAGGTTTCAACTCCACAATCTTATAAGCGGTATTTAAAGATTTCTCTAAGTTATCTCCAGGTAGTCCTATCATTATTTGCAATCCTAATTTAAAGTCATATTGCCGAATTAGATTCACAGCTTTTACGACATCCTCACTTGTATGACCTCTTCTACTTTTTAAAAGCACTTCTTCATCCATTGACTGTACTCCAAGTTCTATTATTGAAACTTTGTATCTCTTAAGATTTTGTAAAATCTCGGTGTCTATATAATCAGGACGAGTAGACAAACGAATAGCATCTATTTTGCCATTGTCCAAATATTCTTTCGCAATTCCCAAGTAGAGATTTTGCATATCCTGTGGTATTCCCGTAAAACTGCCACCAAAAAAAGATACCTCTATTTCTGCATCCCTTGGAAGAGTTTTTAAATGGGTTTCTATAGTTTGTCTTACATATTCTTCTGTTATCTCCTGCTGTTGGCCTGTTATTGAATTTTGATTGCAAAAAACACACTTAAAAGGACAACCTAAATGGGGTATAAAAAGTGGTATTATATACATCTTTTTTTCATTTTAATATCCCCAATTTAATCAATGCTTCCATAGCCGCAGCTTGCTCAGCTTCTTTTTTACTTTTACCATAACCCTTTCCTAATATTACATCACCAATCCGCACTTGAGTTACAAAAGTTTTATTATGGTCAGGACCCATTTCCTCTATTAGCTCATAGATAATTTTCCCTATTTCCATGCTTTGAACAACTTCTTGCAGTTTTGTTTTATAGTCGCGATAAATAAGCCCTTCCAAAACTTCTTCAATGATATTTTTGAACAATTCTAAAATTACATTGCGAACGACTTCTAATCCTCCATCCAGATATACAGCAGCCAGTATCGCTTCCATAGCATCTGCAAGAATAGAATCTCTTTCTCTTCCTCCAGTCAGTTCTTCTCCTTTGCCAATGCGCAAAAAGTTGCCTAATTCTATTTCTCTTGCACATCTGGCAAGAGAGGGCTCACAAACTATTTCAGCTCTATATTTAGAAAGAGAACCTTCTTCTAAATCTTTTCTATTCTTGTACAAATACTCGCTTATTACAAGGCTTAGGACAGAATCTCCTAAAAACTCCAATCTTTCATTGCTAATCTTGCTATTTTTACCTTCGTGAGCCCATGAACTGTGAGTTAAAGCCTCTATAAGCAAATTTTTATCTTTAAAACTATAGTTTATTCTCTTTTCTAATTCAGACAAATTTTCTCTTTTCACTTCCATACCTCTTTTAAAATTTTTTAAAAAGTAATGTCCCATTATGTCCTCCAAAGCCTAAGGAATTAGAAATCGCATAATTTACTTCTTTTTCTATAGCCTCGTTAGGCACATAATTCAAATCGCACTCTGGATCAGGAGTTTCGTAATTAATAGTAGGAGGTATAATGCCATTTTTTATAGTCAAAACAGTAGCAACAGCTTCAACAGCCCCTGCTGCTCCTAACAAATGGCCTAGCATAGACTTGATAGAGCTTACATAGAGTTTATACGCATGGTCTTTAAAGACTTTCTTTATAGCCATTGTTTCAAATTTGTCGTTATATTCAGTGGAAGTTCCATGAGCATTGATATAATCTATCATGTCAAAACTTACTTTTCCGTCCTTTAAAGCTGCTTCCATTGCACGAGCAGCTCCTTCTCCTTCTGGCGCAGGAGCAGTTATGTGGTAAGCATCATCTGTAGCACCATAACCTATTATCTCTGCATAAATTTTAGCTCCTCTTTTTTGCGCATGTTCTAAAGATTCTAAAATTAAGCTTGCAGACCCTTCTCCCATTACAAAACCATCTCTATTCAAATCAAAAGGACGGGAGGCTTTTTTAGGGTCCTCATTTGTGGACATAGCTTTCATTGCACAAAAGCCTGCAAAAGACATGGGAGTTATAGCTGCTTCAGTACCACCTGTGACTATAAGGTCTGCATCTCCCCTTTGAATAGCTTTAAAAGCTTCTCCTATAGCATTAGTACTGGAAGCACAGGCATTTACTATAGTCTCGTTTATCCCTTTTAGCCCAAAAGTTATTGCAATTTGACCTGCTGCCATATTTGCTATCATCATAGGTATGAAGAAGGGACTTACTTTTCCGGGACCTTTTTCATACATAATTTTTATCTGATTTTCAAAAGTTTCAATTCCTCCTATGCCTGTACCGTAAATAACACCAAACCTGTTTAAATCAACTTTAGAAAGGTCAATTTGTGAATCCTCTAACGCCAACTTCGCGCTGGCAACAGCAAACTGGATGAACCTATCCATTCTTCTTGCTTCTTTTTTATCTATGTATAAAGTGGGTTCAAAATCTTTTACTTCTGCTGCTACCTTAGTAGGAAACTCCGACACGTCAAATTTGGTAACAGTGTCTATTCCAGACTCACCATTTATTAAAGAATTCCAAAATTTTTCTACAGTATTACCTAAAGGTGTAATGACTCCTACTCCTGTTACAACTACTCTGTTCATGAGTTAAAACCTCCAAAATAGAGTAAAATTTTATATTGCATAAAGTCCCGCAACGCGGGACCTCAATTATTCAAGATTGCTTAAGTATTCTACTACATCACCTACTGTTTTAATCTTTTCAGCATCTTCATCAGGAATTTCAATATCAAACTCTTCTTCCAGAGCCATTATGAGCTCTACTATGTCCAAAGAGTCTGCTCCTAAATCATCTATAAAAGATGACTCCATCGTTATTTCCTCTGGATCAATGCCGAGTTGTTCGGCTATTATGTCCCTTACTTTTTCAAAAATCATACCTTCTTCACCTCCTCTCAAAAATTATACATTATGATAATATTACATAACCATTCCTCCGTCAACATTTATTACTTGCCCGGTAATGTAATCTGAAGCGGGACTCGCCAAAAAAGCAACTAATTCAGCTACATCCTCCGGTTTTCCAGCTCTTTTCAAAGGAATACTCTTTAACATATTTTCTTTTATTTCATCTTTTAACACACTTGTCATATCCGTTTCAATGAAGCCGGGAGCTACAGCATTTACTGTTATTCCCCGATTTGCTAACTCTTTTGCAACAGATTTAGTAAGTCCTATCACTCCTGCTTTAGAAGCAGCATAGTTAGCTTGACCTGCATTTCCCATTATTCCCACAACTGATGTAATATTTATTATTTTCCCTTTTCTCTTTTTTATCATATACTTTGATGCAAATTTTATTACATTAAATGTACCTTTTAAATTTACATCTATTACTTGGTCCCACTCGCTTTCATCCATCTTCAAAATTAAATTGTCCTTTGTAATTCCCGCATTATTTACTACAACATCTATACTACCAAATTCTTCTACAATTTTATCTATCGCTTTTTCAACCTCATCGTATTTAGAGACGTCACATTTGACAGCCATTGCCTCTACTCCATACTCTTTTGCTTCTTTTACAACCTCTTCAGCACTTTTATCACTTTTCGAATAGTTGACGACAATATTAAATCCATCCTTTGCCAAGCGTAAAGCAATAGCACGTCCTATTCCTCTTGACCCACCTGTTATAAAAGCAGTTTTTCTTTCAGTTTCCATACTTATACCCCCAAAGCCGAGAGAGTCTTTAAAAGAGACTCCTCATCTTCAAAGTTATAGGCAGATTTAGTTCTGTCAATCTTTTTAACAAAACCTGTAAGAGTCCTTCCTGGACCTATTTCAACAAAAGTATCTACTCCATCTTTAATCATTCTTTTTACAGATTGTTCCCATAGCACAGGATGACTCACCTGTTTTATGAGCAGGTCCTTCACTTGGTCTTTAGACGCATAATCAGCTGTTACATTTGATACTACTGGAATTTTTAAATCTTTTATTTCTATTTTTTCTAAGTCCCTCTCTAGGAGTTCTCCTGCTTTTTTTAACATGCTGCAGTGGAAAGGTGCGCTGACTGCTAATACTACTGCTCTTTTTGCACCTTTTTCTTTGGCTAGCTCGACAGCTTTTTCCACAGCTTTTACTTCTCCAGATATAACTAATTGTCCAGGACAGTTGTAATTAGCAGGTTCTACTATTCCAACTTGTGATACAGTACGGCAAATCTCTTCTACTACTTCATTTTCAAGTCCCAGTATTGCTGCCATAGTACCCACTCCTTGGGGTACTACTTCCTGCATATACTTTCCTCTGTTTTTCACTAAACGAACCGCATCTTCAAAATCTAAAGCTTCAGCCAATACTAAAGAGGAATACTCTCCTAAGCTCAATCCTGCAGTAACCTCAGCCTTTATTCCTCTCTTTTGCAAAACCTTTGTTAAAGCAACAGAAACCGTTAAAATGGCCGGCTGGGTATTTTCTGTTTTCACAAGTTCTTCTTCTGGTCCCTCAAAACAAAGTTCAGATATGCTAAACCCTAAAGCTTCATCTGCTCTTTCAAAAATTTCTCTTGCCTCTTGGTATTTTTGGTATATTTCTTTGCCCATTCCAGCATATTGGGCACCTTGCCCGGGGTAAATAAAAGCTACTTTCATTTTTTCACCTCATTTTATTCAAATTGTCAATTACTTCCTCCACTTGTTTCATTATGTCCTCTATTATCTCTTTTACAGGTTTAATATCATTTATAAGTCCTGCAATTTGACCTGCCATCACAGAACCATATTCTACATCACCGTCTACTACCGCTGCTCTTAATTTTCCTTCCCCTAATTTTTCTAATTGTTCCTTAGGAGCACCCATTTGCTCTAACTTTTCAAATTCTCTTGTCAGTTTGTTTTTTAATGACCTGACTGGATGACCTGTGCTTCTTCCTGTAACAACGGCATCTCTGTCTTTTGCCTTTAAAATATATTCTTTGTAACGAGGATGAGCAGTACATTCAGTAGAGCATACAAACCGAGTTCCCATTTGAATACCTGAAGCTCCTAAGCAAAATGCAGCTGCAAAACCACGTCCATCAGCAATTCCTCCTGCAGCGATGACTGGAATTTTAACAGCATCTACTACTTGAGGTACTAATGCCAAAGTCGTTAGTTCTCCAATATGACCTCCCGATTCTGTTCCTTCAGCAATAACAGCATCCACACCAATGTCCTCCATTCTTTTTGCTAATGCTACTGAAGGCACAACAGGAATAACTTTAATACCCCGTTCTTTAAGTCTTTGTATGTACTTACCTGGATTCCCTGCTCCAGTGGTTATGACATCTACTTTTTCTTCTAAAATAACCTCCATAACTTCATCAACAAAAGGAGACAAAAGCATTACATTGACGCCAAAAGGTTTATCAGTAAGTTCTCTTGCCTTCCGTATCTGTTCCCTTACAAAACTAGCTGGTGCATTACCTGCTCCTATTATTCCTAAACCTCCTGCATTTGACACGGCAGCAGCTAGTTCTGCAGTTGCGACCCATGCCATTCCACCCTGAAATATTGGATATTTTATATTGAGCATTTCTACTATTTTAGTTTTAAACATATTTTTCACCCCTTACTTGCTCCATCTTATAACACTTGATGCCCAAGTCAAACCTGCACCAAAAGCGACAGTTAGTATGACATCGCCTTTTTTTATCAGTCCTTTTCTATAGGCTTCATCTAAGGCTATAGCAACAGAGGCAGCAGAGGTATTACCGTATTTATCAAGATTTATATAAACTTTATCATTGCTAAGTTTTAACCTCTTCCTCGCCGCTTCAATTATTCTTGTGTTTGCTTGGTGAGGTATAAGCATATCTATGTCTTCTGGTTTTAAACCACATCTGTTTAAAGCCTCAATAGTAGCACTATCCATTACTTTTACTGCAAACTTAAATACTTCTTGCCCTTCCATAAAAATAGTATGTAAATTCTTTTTTACAGTCTCTTCGCTGGCCGGCATTCTAGAACCACCTGCTGGCATGTACAAGTGTTTCCCGCCAGTGCCATCAGCTCCTAAATAAGAACTCAATATTCCATATCCGCTTTCAACTCTTCCCACAACTACTGCCCCTGCTCCATCTCCAAAGAGAACACAAGTGTTTCTATCCTTCCAGTTTATTATTTTAGACAAAGTTTCTGCTCCAATAACCAATATTTTGTTATACATACCAGTCTCTACAAATTGCTGAGCGATAGCAACTCCATATATAAAGCCTGAACATCCGACGGAGATATCAAAAGCAGCAGCGTTGGCTGCACCTAAATTAGCTTGAACTATGCAAGCAGTAGATGGGAAATTCATATCAGGTGTAACAGTTGCGACAATGATCATGTCAATTTCTGAAGGGTCAACTTTAGCATCTTCCAAAGCCTTCTTTGCGGCTTCAGTAGCCAAGTCAGAAGTAGCTTGTGAAGGATCTGCAATGCGCCTTTCTTTAATTCCAGTCCTTGTAGTAATCCATTCATCAGAAGTATCCACCATTTTTTCTAAATCAAAATTAGTAAGAACTTTTTCGGGAACATAACTTCCTGTACCTAAAATTCCTGCAGCAATCTTTTCACACACTTAACTCATCTCCCATTGACTCAATTTCTTCTTTTATATGATTTAAAACATCATTATCTACAAAATTTTTAGTTTGTTTTATCGCATTAAAAATAGCTTTTGCTTTTGAGTTGCCATGGGCTTTTATGACTGGCTTTTTAATTCCTAAAAGAGGGGCTCCTCCGTATTCAGTGTAATCCATTTTTTTAGTTATTCTCTTTAGTCCCCTCATTATTAAAAGAGCACCCAGTTTAGTAAAAATATTTCGTGCCAACTCTTCCTTTAAAAGTTGAGAAATCACAGAAGCAATTCCTTCCATAGACTTTAGTATCGCATTTCCCACAAATCCATCGCAGACTACAACTTCACAAACGCCGTAAGGGATATCTCTTCCTTCCACATTCCCAATAAAATTTAGTTTTGATTTTTTAAGTTTTTCAAAAGCCTTTTTTACTACTTCATTTCCTTTTTCCTCTTCTGCTCCTATATTAAAAAGCCCTACTCTTGGTCTCTCTATCTCAAACATTTTTTTGAGCATAGACATGTCCCATGACAGCAAATTGCACCAAATTTTGAGCATCACAATTAGTATTAGAACCTGCATCTAATAACACGGTAGCCCCATTTAAAGTAGGAAGTATTGGAGCCAAAGCTGGTCTGTCAATTCCCTTAATGCGCCCTAAAGTAAGCAATGCTCCTGCCATGAGAGCTCCTGTATTGCCAGCTGACAAAAAAGCATCCACTTCTTCCTTTTTAAGAAGTTCTAAACCTACTATCATTGAAGAATCTTTTTTCTTTCTAACAGCCGTAACAGGTGCTTCATCATTTTCAATAACTTCTGAAGCATAAACAAGCTTAAGCCTTTTCTCCTTTCCTTGGAGGCCGCGTAAAACTTCTTCTTTCCCAATAAGGACAATTTCTATATCTTGAAAATGCTTTAGTGCCTCTAAGCTGCCTTTAATTATCTCCTCTGGAGCATGGTCACCACCCATAGCATCAATTGCTAACCTCAACGGTGTCACTCCTTTTTTTTAGAAAATCCTCATCAATGGCCACTAAAATGAACTTTCCTCTGAATACTTCCTTATCCTTAACTTTTATCTTAACCCAAACAAAATATTTGTTTCCTCTTTGACGTATCACTTCGGCTTTCGCGACAAGTCTATCTCCTACTTTAACAGGAAACTTGTACTTTATGTTTGCAACTCCAATTAAAGCAGCAGAGGCATCAATAACAGACATAGCTAAAGACTCAGCCTGAGAATAAATGTATTGCCCTTTCACAATTTTTGTCTTGACAAAAACCATATCCTCTGTAGGCTCAAAAATCGAAATACCCCTTTTACCTAATTCTAAGTCTATTAATTCTCCAACTACTTCAGTGCCTGTAATAGTTCTCACTTTTTGATAATTTTCTTCTGCAACACTTTTTATACGCTCTCTAACTTCAGGGATTCCCAATTCCATCCTGTCAAGTCTTATAGTTTGTACACTTACTCCAAACATTTCTGCTAACTCGTCATCAGTGTAAAAGGGGTTAGTATTTATTTTTTCTTTTAAAAGTCTTTGCCTTTCTACTTTACTCATTCGCACAGCCATATTACCAGCTCCAGATATTAGTTGTTTTTATGACCTACCCAAAATTATAAATTATTTTTTTGTAAAATCAACTAAAAAAAGTAGTAATAGGTCTTTTCCTATTACTACTTTTTTTTAGTCTTATTTTAGTCTTACTCTTCTACTTTTATTACCTCTCTATCTTTGTAATAGCCGCAGTTTGGACATACTCTATGAGGTAGTTTAGGCTCATGACATCTTGGACACAAAACGTAAGCCGGTGCAGCTATTTTATAACTATTATTCCTTCTAGTATCTCTTCTCGCCTTTGATGTCCTCCTCTTTGGAACTGGCATCTTAACACCTCCTACATCTATTGCAGTAGTTTAGAAAGGACGGTAAGCCGCGGATCAATATCTTCCCGCTTGCAGCTACAGGTTTGGTGGTTTAAATTAGTACCGCAAACAGGACACAAGCCTTTGCAATCTTCTTTGCACAAAAATTTCATTGGCAACGACAATATCACAAAATGCACTACAAAAGTAGTTAAATCAAAATTTTCATAAAAGCTATCATCTACTTCTTCGTCTACTGACTCCTCTACATATTCCCGTAATTTAAGGTCTAAATTATAAATAAACCCATCCAAACATCTGTCGCAGACGGCATTTATACTACCTGTAATATCAAGTTCTGCCAAAAGCCCTTCTTTTTGCGCGGTAATAGTACCTTTTACATGTAGAGGAGTTACAATTTTGTATTCTTCCCCTTTAAATTCAATGCTCTCTATGTCCTCTACATAGTCTATATTTATGCTGCGGCCAAGCTGTCCTTTGATTTTTAATAGATCGATTTTCATTTTTCTTCACACACCTTAAAATAATTGACATCACCTATTATACTAACCCCACAACCCGTTGTCAAGATTATCTACTTTAAACCCCTTACCAATTTTTCAGTATCTTTAGCTATCATATATTCTTCATTTGTAGGAATAACCATAACTTTAACTTTTGAATCTTCTGTAGATATAATTTCCTCTTTTCCTCTCACATTATTTTTCTCTTTGTCCAGTTTAAAGCCTAAAAACTCTAGATCCTCTAAAATAAACTCTCTCATTTCTGGTCCATTCTCTCCAACTCCAGCAGTAAATACAATTACATCAACACCACCCATAGCAGCTACATAAGAACCTATTGTCTTTTTCACCCTATAAGCGAAAACTTTTAATGCCAACATAGCCCTTTTATGCCCTTCTTTAAAAGCTGCATTTTCTATATCTCTAAAGTCATTACTTATTCCTGAAATTCCGTATACACCTGATTTCTTATTGAGTATATCTATAACCTGTTCTGCAGTCAATCCTTCTTTTTCCATTAAGAAAGTTATAATTGAAGGATCAACATTTCCGGACCTTGTACCCATAGCCAGCCCTTCTAATGGTGTAAATCCCATACTTGTATCTATCGACTTACCGCCTTTAACCGCAGCAATACTAGAACCATTTCCTAAATGGCAAGTAATGATTCTCAACTCTTCAATAGGCCTATTTAATATTTCAGCAGCTCTTAAAGATACATATCTATGAGAAGTCCCATGGAATCCATATCTTCTTATTCTGTATTTTTCGTAGTATTCATAAGGAATGGGATAAATATACGCATAATCTGGCATTGTTTGATGAAAAGCCGTATCAAAAACTGCTGCCATCGGCACTCCTGGCATTATCTGCTGACAAGCTTTTATCCCCTCAATATTAGCAGGATTGTGCAAAGGCGCAAGGTCAATACATGCTTCTAATTTTTTGATTACCTCATCGTCAATCAATACGGAATCAGTAAAAAACTCTCCCCCGTGCACAACTCTATGTCCTACTGCATCTATTTCTTTCATATCTTTTAATATTCCGATTTCTTTATCTACTAAAGCCTCTAAAACAATTTGTATAGCTTCTTTATGATTTTTCATATCTTTTTGTATTTTTATTTTATCTTTGCCCTCTACTTGATGAGTTAAAAGAGAATCATTGATACCTATTCTTTCCGCCAATCCTTTCGCTAGCACTTTCCCATTATCCATATCTAACAATTGATACTTTAATGACGAACTTCCACAGTTCATGACTAAAATCTTCATACTCGCTGCCTCCTCAAAGTTATTTTTGCACCCCTTGAGCTTGTACACAAGTTATTGCTATAACATTAACAATATCTTCTACACTACAACCTCTTGACAAGTCATTGATAGGTTTTGCAAGACCTTGAGAAATTGGTCCGATAGCATTAGCTTTAGCAAGTCTTTGCACTAGCTTATATCCAATGTTTCCCGCTTGCAAATCTGGGAAAATAAGCACATTTGCATTTCCTGCTACAGGACTTCCTGGAGCCTTTAACTCTCCTACTTCTTTGACAATCGCTGCATCTAATTGAAGCTCACCATCAATTAGCAAATCAGGCGCCAATTCTTTTGCGATTTTAGTCGCATTTTTCACCTTATCTACTAATTCATGGTTTGCACTTCCTTTGGTAGAAAATGATAGCATAGCGATTCTAGGCTCAATTCCAGCAAGGACTTTTGCAGTATGAGCAGAAGCAATAGCAATTGCTGCTAATTCCTCTTCATTAGGATTAGGATTTATTGCACAATCAGCAAAAATAAATACTCCATCGCTTCCATAAGTACAATTAGGTACTTCCATTATAAAGGCGCTGGATACTACTTTGACACCTGCAGCAGTTTTTACAATTTGAAAAGCCGGTCTGAAAACATCAGCAGTAGCGTGAATCGCCCCAGATACCATACCATCAACATCGTCTAATTTGACCATCATGCACCCATAGTACATAGGGTCTTTCATAATTTGATATGCCTGTTCTTCTGTAACTCCTTTGTTTTTTCTCAAATTATAATATTCTTCAGCATATTTTTGTAAAAGAGGCGACTTTTCAGGGTCTATAATTTCTGCTTTCGAGATATCCAATCCTTTTGCTTTTTCTTTTATCTCTTCTTCCTTCCCTAATAAAACCACATCAGCGATACCTTCTTTAATAACTCTTTCGGCAGCTTTTAAAGTCCGCGCTTCACTTCCCTCAGGAAGCACAATCCTTTTTTTATTAGCTTTAGCCTTTTGTATGATACTATCCATTACTGCCATTTAAAATCTCCCTTCCTTTTTTAATTTTATCACTATAATATTGTATACACGATCTCCCTTTTACATTTTATCATATTTTATGTAAAATAATAAGTATATCTTAAAAATTTTTTTGAAAGGGTAAGAAGTTATATGGGAATTTTAGGAATTATTGTCGAATATAATCCTTTTCACAATGGCCACCTTTATCATCTGCAAATTTCAAAAAAATTAACTAATTGCGATTATACTATAGCAGTAATGAGTGGAAATTTTGTACAAAGAGGAGAGCCAGCTATTGTAGACAAATGGAAACGAACTCAAATGGCATTAAAAGCCGGTATAGATTTGGTAATCGAGTTACCAGTAGTATACGCTACCTCTACAGCTGAAAATTTCGCTTATGGAGCGGTGAAACTATTAGATTCTTTAAAAATAGTAGATTGTATTTCCTTTGGGAGTGAAAAAGGCGATTTAAGCGAACTCACAAAAATTGCTGAAATACTTTTAGAAGAGTCAATTTATTATAGAAAAGCATTAAAAGAATATTTAAAAAGCGGCATAACCTTTGCAAAAGCACGGGAATTAGCATTACAAAAAGTTATAAATAATAATGAAATAGAAAAGATTTTACAAACATCCAATAACATATTGGCAATAGAATACCTTAAATCTTTAAAGAAAATAGGTAGTTCTATTACACCTTTTACTATAAAGCGAAAAGGCTCTTTGTATACTTCGTTAGAACTAAAAGGAGAATTTGCCAGTGCCTCTTCTATAAGAAAGCATATTTTTGAAAAGGGACTAGAAGGCTTAGAAAAATATATACCGGACTTTACAAAAGAAATTTTGCAAAGTTCTTTTGAAAAAAACAAGGTCCCATATCTTTAGAGGAATTTTCTAATATTTTAATTTATCTGTTGAGAAATCACATTCCCCTCAATCACATATTTGATGTCTCTGAAGGCTTAGAAAATAAAATTTACAAAGCTTCTTATAAAACTAATAATGTTGAAGAACTTATAAAACTTGTAAAATCAAAGCGATACACAGAAAGCAGAATAAGGCATATACTTATTCATCTATTACTTAATATAGATAAACAAATTTTTAAAGAATTTGATGGCCCTAATTATATAAGGGTTTTGGGTTTTAATGAAAAGGGCAAAGAAATGCTAAGAGAAATAAAGAAAAAATCTCCCCTCCCTATAATTACAAAAGTATCACAATATAAAATCAAACTATCTAATACTAAAATGTTTGAAAAAGATTTATTTGCTACTGATGTCTATACTTTAGCTTATAAAAACTCCTCTATCGCCGGTTTAGACTTTATACATCCTTTAATAAAACTTTAAATTCCCCAACATTCATTTTTAAAGGACTTTCTAAATAATATAGTAATGATACCAAAACAAGGTGGGGATAAATCTTGAAAAACACCTTTTTAAATATTTTTATTTCTTTTTTAATTTTAATGGTACTATCTTTAATACTTTTCCCTAAAGAAGCATTAGAAGCCGCCAAAGGCGGTATAAACCTTTGGCTTTTTACTATTACTCCTTCTCTACTTCCTTTTTTCATAGGTTCAGAGCTTCTTTTACAATTAGGAGTAGTACATTTTTTTAGGCACTTTTTTTAGAGCCTATAATGAGGCCCTTATTTAACGTGCCGGGAAGTGGCTCTTTTGCGATGGCAATCGGATACACTTCCGGTTATCCCGTGGGGGCTCAAGTGATATCAAGACTTTGGGAAGAAAATTTATGCACAACAGAAGAAGCAGAAAAGCTCATGTCCTTTTGCAATAATTCAGGCCCCCTTTTTATGTTAGGAGCCGTCGCAATTGGCATGTTCGGTAGTCCAAAAGCCGGATACATAATCATGGCTTCTAATTACTTAGCAGCTATAACCACTGGACTTCTCTTTCGTCTCTACAAGAAAAATTCTTATAAAAAGTCACCTTCAACAAAAAACCTTTTAAATGCTGCCATCAAAAAAATGTATTATACAAGAGAGCAGAACAAAAAAAGCTTAAGTACTATCCTGTCAGAAGCGGTTTCCAAATCAACAAATACTATTATCATGATAGGAGGTTATGTTATACTTTTTTCAGTGGTAATAGAATTTTTAAAACTGTATAAAATTTTGGATTTTCTTTCTTACTTCATATCTCCTATATTCATATTATTAGGTTTTGACAAAAGTCTAATACCTGCTTTCTTAAGTGGCCTCTTAGAAATAACAGTAGGTTCAAACTTAATAAGCCAAGTTTCTGCATCTTTAGAACAAAAAGTAGTATTAGTAAGCGCTATAATAGCATGGGGCGGAATATCGATACATGGACAAGTGTTAGGAGTAATAGCAAAAACAAAAATAAAATATCTTCCTTATTTCATTGCAAAAACAATCCAATTTTTTCTTGCCGCTTTATACTCCTATTGGTTACTCTCTGTAATAAGAATTCAAGAAGAAAATGCAATTTCCCACGTTTTCAACCCATATACTTACAAAAATTCCTGGGACATATTTCAATTTTCTTCAATAATTTTTATAATTGTCACTTTGACTATCCTACTTTTTGCAATAGCTATAAAACAATATCTACAACAACATTAACTATTTGTTGCCTTTTAATTCTTCTCTATTTCTTTTAATAGTTTCTAATATTTCAGACACCTGTGACTCAATTTTAGCGAGCAATTCATCAGCATATTCTCTACTTCCTAACCTTATTTCCTTTGCATTAGCTTGGGCAGTAGAGATTATTTCTGCTGCCGTCTTTTCCGCCTTTTTAACTATCTCACTTTCACTCACCATTTCCTTAATCTTTTGTTCGGCTTCTTTTATTATCATTTCTGCTTCCTGTTGTGCCTCTAAAAGAATTCTTTGCCTTTCTTGTTTGATCCATTCCGCCCTTTTAAATTCATCTGGCAATTTTATTCGGATTTGTCTTATTAAGTCCAAAACTTCTTCTTTGTTTATCAAAACTTTGTTAGAAAGAGGAATAGAAGAACTGTTTTCTATAATGTCTTCTAATTCTTCTAGAAGATTAAGAACTTCTAAACCATCAAAATTTGACAAAAATAAAACCCCCTTTAATTATCTTGAAAATTTTTCTATTAATTTTTGAGCCACAATATCAGGCACAAACTCAGAAAGACAACCGCCAAATTGTGCAATTTCTTTTACTACACTGGAACTTAAATATCCATACTTTGCATTAGTCATTAAAAAAATAGTTTCAACAGAAGGGTTTAATTTTTTATTGATTAGCGCCATTTGGAACTCATATTCAAAATCAGATACCATTCTTAAGCCTTTTATTATAGCATTAGCATTGACTTTTTTAGCATAATCTACCAATAAACCATCAAAATAATCAATCTCTACATTAGGAATATCATAAGTTACCACTTTTAAAAGCTCTACCCTTTCTTCCACTGTAAATAAAGGCTTTTTCGACGGATTTAAAAGCACAGCTACAATAAGCTTATCAAACAGATTTGCTCCTCTTTTTATAATATCAATGTGTCCATAGGTAACTGGATCAAAACTCCCTGGATAAATTGCAGTTTTCATATTTCCTCCTTATAAAATGATAATATCGTCTCCCCATATTTATTTTCTCTTATCTTTACTAAATTTCCATACCTTTCTCTTATTTTATCATTTTTATGGTGTTCTGCTATGATAATGCCGTCTTTCTTTAAAACTTTAGCCTCTCCAAGCTTTATAAGAGTTTTTTCGGCAAGGTTTTGATAATAAGGGGGATCTAAAAATATTATATCAAACTTTGTGTTATTTTTGTCTAATATTTCAATAACTTTCAACACATCTCGGTGAAGTATTTTAGCAAAAGGTATTAAATTTAATTCAGCTACATTCTCCCTTATGCATTTTATGCTTTTTAAGCTTTTATCTACAAAATAGCAAAACTGGGCCCCTCTGCTTAATGCTTCGATGCCTATATTACCTGTGCCCGCAAATAAATCCAAAAAAATACTTCCTTCTATTTTGTTCATCAATATATTAAACAGCGATTCTTTAACTCTATCAGCAGTTGGCCGCACTTCATCGCCTTCTAAAGATTTTACCTTTCTTCCCTTTAACTTACCTGCTATCACTCTCAAAGACATTACCCCCACTTCAACAATTATTTTAGCATATTTTTAAAAAATATCACAAAAAATATGTATAAATTTTTTTCAAAATGGCAAATAATATTTATGGGAACAGAAATTTCCCCAAAATTCTTCCTTCAATTTCTCCTCTCCCAGTCCAGGTAGGCAACTACCTGGATTAAAATTTTAAAAGGGCAATCGCAAGGACTGCCCTTTTTTATTATAAATTATTTTATTTCCAAGTTCCTTTACTGGCCATCTGGCTTTCTGCCATTTGTATCATTTTTCTTACCATATGGCCACCTACAGCACCGCAATCTCTTGATGTGAGATTGCCCCAGTAGCCATCAGCTGGAGGAGTTATTCCTAATTCATTAGCTATCTCATACTTCCATTGGCTCATAACCTGTTTTGCTTCTCTTACCACAAGAGGATTCTTAGTTTCTGAACCTACAGCCATTTTAATCACCTCCTAAATCATGTTCCATTATTAATTTAACCCGCTATTTAGGTTATATACCTGTAAACAATTGCTATATATACCTTTTGATATTAAAAAGGATATCCCAAAGGGATATCCTTTTTTTATATTAATAATATGATTTATTTCCAAGTTCCTTTGCTAGCCATTTGGCTTTCTGCCATTTGTATCATCTTCCTTACCATGTGGCCACCTACAGCACCGCAATCGCGAGATGTGAGGTTGCCCCAGTAGCCATCAGCTGGAGGAGTTATTCCTAATTCTCTTGCTATTTCATATTTCCATTGGCTCATAACCTGTTTTGCCTCTTTTACCACAAGAGGATTTTTGGTTTCTGATCCTGCTGCCATTTCAATCACCTCCATTTGTGTTTGTATTATTAATTTAACCAAATTGCTTTTTTATAAACTATAAATTTGTTTTCAAAAATGTATAAAAGTGATTGAAATGGCAAATAATAAAAATTTATTTTTCCTCAAAAAACACTCCTGCCGCATCAGGCCCTGCATGGGTACCTATTCCGCAGCCAGCTCTTGACCTTAAAAACTTAGTTATTCCTAACTCACTTCTTAAAGCGGCTTCTATTTCATTTAAAAATTCTTCTTTATCTGTATGAATTAATCCCACTTCTCTATCTGTAAAATCTACTCCTGTATTTTTCATATAATCAATCATCCAGCGAATAACCTTTTTTTGACCTCTAACCTTATCTACTATTTTTAATTCCCCATCATCATTCATTAAAATGGGCTTTATATTTAAAATATTTCCTATAAAAGCCTGTGATTTAGGTAGACGTCCTCCTCTGTACAGATAGTCTAAAGAATCAAAAGCCATTATATACCTAATTTTAGGAATTAAATCATACACCTTTTCAACAATTTCCTCCTTAGAAGCCCCTGCAACTGCCATTTTAGCAGCTTGAAGAACTAACATACCATTTCCTAATGTAAAATGTCTTGAATCAATAACTTCAATCCGTTTTGGGTCTACCATATCCTTGGCAATCACAGCAGATTGATAAGTGCCGCTAAATTTAGAAGTCAAAATGATGGCAATGATGTAGTCATAGCTCTTTAATAAATCCTTAAAAACCTCCATGAATTCTACTGGTGAAACTTGAGTAGTTGTAGGCATTTTCCCTTCTCTTAAAAGCCTATAAAATTCTTCTTTTGTTATATCTACACCATCTTTATAACTTACACCATCAATATTGATAGTCAGAGGAACTACAAATATTCCATAAGTTTTTACTAAATCCTCAGGTATGTCAGACAAGCTATCTGTGACAATCGCTATCTTTTCCATACTACTATTCTCCTTCTCTAATTTAATATTATTCCTTCTAATTTTTGATAAAATTGATTAAGTAAAATACTTTTTAGCTTTGGATGGTTTTCAAGTTTAGGATCTTTTTCCAGTAACTCTTCTACATCTTTTTGCACTGTCTTTAAAATATCTATGTCTTCAAAAATGTTAGCAATTTTAAATTCAGGAAGACCATGCTGTCTTAATCCTAAAAATTCACCTGGTCCTCTTATTTCTAAATCTTTTTCTGCAATTTTAAATCCATCAGAAGTTTGAGCTAAAACTCCCAGTCTTTTTTTAGCTATGTCAGAATTAGAATAACTAATCAAAATACAATAAGACTGAAATTCTGACCTGCCAACTCTACCTCTAAGTTGATGAAGCTGTGCAAGTCCAAACCTTTCTGCATTTTCTACAATCATCACTGTTGCATTAGGTACATTTACTCCCACCTCTATTACTGTAGTAGAAACTAAAATATCGATTTTGCCATTTACAAACTCTTCCATAACCTTCTCTTTATCGCTGTCAGTCATTTTACCGTGTAAAAGTCCTACTTTAGCTTCCTTAAAAGCATCTTCATAAATTTCTCTATATACTATTTCGGCAGACATCGCATTTATTTTATCCGATTCTTCAATTAGTGGACAAACTACATAAACTTGCCTTCCCTTTTTTACTTCCTTCATTGCAAACTCGTAGGCTTTTTTTCTCACAGAAGAAGAAATAACGTAGGTTTTAACTTTTTTTCTTCCAGGAGGTAATTGGTCAATTATTGATATATCTAAATCTCCATAAAGAATGAGAGCCAATGTACGAGGAATTGGTGTAGCTGTCATAACCAAAACATCGGGATTTTCACCTTTTTGTGTCAAAAGCGCCCTTTGTCTCACACCAAATCGGTGTTGCTCATCAGTTATACAAAATCCTAAATTGTTAAAAATAACATTATCCTCTATTAGTGCATGTGTCCCTACTACAATATCATAATCTCCATTTTTAATTTTTCTAGTACTTCTTTTTTATTAGAAGGTGAAATGCTGCCAGATAAAAGCCCAATTTTTATATCAGTATTTCTAAAAAGCTCTTTTAATGTATGATAATGCTGTTTTGCCAATATCTCCGTTGGAGCCATCATTGCCACTTGATAGCCATTCTTGGCAGCAATGTACATGCTGCAAGCTGCAACAACTGTTTTACCAGAGCCCACATCTCCCTGCACTAAGCGATTCATCACTTTGTGAGAATTCATATCTGCAATTATTTCTTTTAAAACTTTTATCTGCGCCGAAGTCAATTTAAAGGGTAATCCCATGAGAAAAGGCTTTAACTCTACTCTTTCAAATTTTATCCCCTTTTTCCCTTTAACAGACCTTTTCATTAAAAATAAGGCCATTTGCAGCAAAAAAAGTTCTTGATATTTAAATCTGTATTTTGCTTGTTCTAAATATGCCTCATTTTGGGGGAAATTTATATTAATTAGTGCGTTCTTTATATCCATTAATCCTTTTTCAGATAAAAATTCTTCATCAAAAAACTCTTCCACTTCCTGTACATAATCATGAAGCGCATTAAACATTATCTTCCTGATAGCATTTTGCGTCAACCCTTCTGTAAGCCCATAAATAGGAACTATCCTTCCAGTGTTTAATTTAAAATCTTCACTTTTTTCTAAAACAGGATTTTCTACTATTAACTGCCCATATTTAAATTGCAATTTGCCGTTTATTATATATTCTTCACCAATTTTAAAATTATTCTTTATATAGGGTTGATTATACCAAACTAATTCTACTGCACCTGTTCCATCTTTTACAGGCACTTTAGTTATGATAACTTTTGAAGTCTTTATTTCTCGGGGACTACCTGCAATATAACCTCTAAAAGTTTGTTTTTCCCCAACTTTTAGGTCCTCAATCTTTAAAATATCGCTTCTATTCTCATAATCTTTGGGAAAATAGAATAATAAGTCCTCTACTGTGTTTATTCCCAATTTTTTAAGAAGTTTTGCCCTTTTAGGTCCAACTCCTTTTACGTACTGAATATCCAGATTTAAAGGCATTTCATTTCACCTTTACTCTATTGATATAACATAATAGTAAAGCGGCTGACCTCCAAAATAAATTTCCACATCTGCCTCTACGGAAAGAGAATTTTTCAATTCCTCCGCTTTTTCTTTTGTAACTTCTTCCCCATAATATATGCTAACTAATGAAGAATCCTCATCTAAAGCTTTATAAATCAATTCTTGTGCTACTTTATTATAATCTTTTCCTACTGATTCCAGACTGTCATTTATAAAACCTAACACATCTCCTTTTTTGATTTCAAAACCGTTTATTTGCGTGTCTCTTATTGAATAAGTCACTTCAATTGTCTTTATATTACTTAATATTTCTTTTATTCTAGTTACATTTTCCTCTAAACTTTTTTCAGTATCAATATTTACAATGGCAGTTATAGCTTCATTAAAATTATTTGTTGGGATTATTTCTACTTTCTTATTTGATAAGGCTTTTGCTTGTTCGCAAGCCATTATTATATTTTTATTATTAGGAAAAACTAAAATATTTTCCGCATTTATCTTTTTTATACCCTCTAAAATGTCATTTGTACTGGGATTCATCGTTTGTCCACCATTTATAATAACATCACAACCCAGTTCTGAAAAAAGATTTTTAATTCCTTCTCCGTTAATTACAACTAAAACTCCATATTTTTTCTCAGGCTTTCTCTCTTCACTTACCAAACTTTCATGTTGTATTTTCATATTGTCAATTTTTACTTTTATAAGTTCACCTATTTTAAGTCCTTCTTCTAATACTAATCCAGGATTGTTTGTGTGCACATGAACTTTTAAAATGTCATCATCTAAAACTATCACCAAACTATCTCCAAATTTGCCAAATTTCTCTTTTAAAATAGCTTCTGCATAAGTCTTTTTTGTTTTGACTAATATTTCTGTACAATATAAAAATCTTAAATCCTCCACAACTTGCTTATTTGTTACTATCCCTTCTAAAACTTCTATCGGCTCAATTTTGTTTCCTTTAAACCCTTCAAACATCCCTTTTAATACATACACAAATCCCATTCCACCAGAATCAACTACTCCAGCCTCTTTTAAAACTGGTAAGAGATTGGGGGTGTTTTCTAAGGACTTTTCTGCAGCTTCAATAATCTTCGGGAAGAATTCTTCAAAATTTTCAACTTGTTTACATATTTTTTCAGCCTCTTCTGCAGTTTCCCTACATACTGTGAGAATAGTACCTTCTACAGGTCTCATAACTGCTTTATAAGCTACCTCTACACCAGCTTTCAAGCCTTCTGCAAAATCGCAAGGAGTTATCTTTTTTGTATCTCTAAGTCGTTTAGAAAAGCCTCTAAAAATCTGGGACAAAATAACTCCAGAATTACCTTTTGCCCCCATCAAGGTGCCTTTAGAAATAGCATCTAAAACGTCTTTTATCGTATCTTGTGATTTTTCTAACTCTTTGGCAGCGTATTGCATTGTATACGCCATATTAGAGCCAGTATCACCATCTGGAACAGGAAAAACATTAAGTTTATCAACTTCTACTTTATTGTTAAAAAGATAATTAGAGCTTGCAATCATCATGTTCTTTAAAGTTTTTCCATCTAAGTACTTCAACATAACTTCCTCCTCAATTATCAACTTTAATTCCCTGAACATTTATTATTACATTTTCCACTTTTACTCCTACAAATTTCTCGACAGCATATTTCACTTTTTCAATAGCATTCGCTGAAACAGTTTTTATATTTACACCGTATAGGACAACTATATAAACTTCCAGTGTTACACCATCTTCTGTAGCTAAAACTTTGACTCCTCTCCCTGAATTTTCTGTTTTAAATATTTCTATTAATCCATTTGCTCCTCTCCTCCCCAATCCTACTATCCCATAACACTCCGCTACTGCTCTACTGGTTATAGCAGCAATTGCATCATTTGAGATATTTATTACTCCATATTTGTTTTTTATTTGAATCATTAATATCCCTCCAAATCAATCTTAATTTATATTTTACCTGAATATTTCAATAACATCAACTAGCCTGCGATGTCTGCTATATTACTCACCTATTAAAATTTTACACCTGCTTTATTGTAAAGGTATTTACATTTACAAAAGATGATGATAAAATAATATCGTTGTGTTAATTTCTCTATTGTGTAGGTAATTATTTTTTGATAAAATATTATTGTCTTTCAAAGGAGGTGCAACTATGCTTAAGTGCGATATTTGTGGAAAAGGGCCTTTAGCAGGCTATCAATATAGCCACTCCCACAGAAAATCTATAAGAAAGTGGAAACCTAACATAAAAAAAGTAAGAGCTATAGTAGATGGTACTCCTGTTAGACTCCATGTATGTACAAAATGCTTAAAAGCAGGAAAAGTACAAAGAGCATTATAAAGAAAGACGTGCATTTTTGCACGCTTTTTTATTTTATTTTTTCACTTAAAATATATGTTTACATAATAACCGGCTATTACAAGAAAAATTCCTAGAAAAATCATCCACAACCAGGCAGGAATATACATAACAAATATCAATACACCCAAAGCCATCAATATATATCCCAGCGAATAATTCAATTGCCTATTTAATCGCTTCAGCTTATAAAAAAATTTATCCATAAAAACACCCCTTCCCTCTTTAGTTACTATATACTATTCATTGGAAGGGGATTTTGAAACTATTCTTTTGGCTTTATCACTAATAAAAGTCCTTCTTCTATTTCTATAGTGGCTTTATCCTCTGTAAAAACATTGCTTATACCGTAAGGCATCTCTAAATCCATACTTTGACCTGAAAGACCATAAAACAAGCCTTTAGTGTATATTCCCTTTACTTCCTTTGAATAAGGCAGTAAAGATAAAAGTTCTCCTTTTTTACCTTCAACCTCTATAAATTTATTTATCAAATATATTTCATTCTTTTCATTTACAATTTTACCCTTAATATTGCGATTTAGTAGATAGAGTAAAAGTGAAAGATTTGCATAAGAATGGTCAAATCTTTCTCCAATCACCCCTATAAAAGTAACGTCTGTTGCCCCCAATTCTATAGCTTTTAACATTGCCAGTTGCGTATCTGTCTCATCCTTCATAGGAGGAAACTTTTCTATTCTTACCCCTTCATTCTCATAAAACTCTAAAATTTCTTCTTTTATTGAATCAAAATCTCCTATTATAAGGTCTGGTTTTATCTTCATTTGGTAAGCATGATTCGCTCCACCATCTGCACATATTACCATATCTACATCCTTTAATAGCTTTTCATAAAAATTATAATCTTTTATATCTCCATTAGAAATAATTAAAACTTTCATTTTTCTATTGCCTCTCTAAATTCTTTTATAGTTTGGGCAGGATTTGAAGAATCAAAAATTGCAGAACCAGCTACAATTATGTCAGCTCCTGCTCTAACAACTTCTTTCACATTATGAATATTTATTCCCCCATCTACTTCAATCTTAAAATCTAGCTTCAAAGTTTCTCTAAGTTTATTTAACTCCTCAATTTTCTTAAGCATTGAGTCTATAAACTTTTGTCCTCCAAAGCCGGGGTTTACTGTCATAATCAACACCATATCAACATCTTGCAATATATATTTTAAAGTCTCTAAGGAGGTAGCTGGATTTAAAGAAACCCCAGCTTTTTTGCCGTAGCCTTTTATTTTTGTATTGTCCTATGTAAGTGTATACAAGCCTCTTGGTGGACAGTTATAATATCCGCTCCTGAATTTGCAAACTCCTCTATGTACAAATCCGGATTTTCAATCATCAAATGGACATCAAAAGGAAGAGAAAAAAATTTTCTAAGGGACTTTACAACTACTGGTCCAATAGTAATATTTGGAACAAAATGGCCATCCATCACATCAATATGTAAAAGGTCAGCATCTTTTTCTATCTTTTTTATATCCTCTAATAAATTCGCAAAATTTGCAGATAATATTGAAGGAGCTATTTTCAATTTTTAGTACCTCCTCTTCTCTTTTTCCTTTAATTCTTTAAGCAGAGAAAGATAACTCAAATACCTGTTTTTATCTATTAGCCCTTCTTTCACCGCCTTTATAATATTACAATCTGGCTCATTTACATGAAGACAAGAAGAAAACTTGCATCCCCTTTGAAGCTCTAAAAATTCTCTAAAATAGTATCGAAGGTCTTGATTATCAATATCTAATGTCAAAGCAGTAAAACCAGGAGTATCTAAAACATACCCTCCAAAATCAAGAGATAAAAGTTCTACACTTCTTGTTGTGTGTCTACCTCTTAAAAGCTTTTCACTGACTTCCCCTGTCTTTAATTTTATATTTGACTGAATAGAATTAATCAAAGAGGACTTTCCTACTCCAGAAGGACCTGCAAAAAATGAAACCTTGTCCTTTAAATAAGATTTTAATTCCTCAATTCCTTCTTTTGTAACTGTAGAAGTAGCCACTGCTTTATATCCTATTTTCTGATAAATAGTCACCAAATCAAAAGTCTTTCTATCCTCTTTTAAATCCACCTTATTGATACAAATTACAGGTTCAATATCATTGCTCTCTGCTAAAACAATCATTTTATCTAGCAAAACTCGATTAAGCTCTGGCCTGACAATAGCAAATACTATTATCGCTTGGTCTACATTAGCTACTGGAGGCCTTGTAAGTTCATTTTTTCGTGGTAAAATGTTTAGAATATACCCCTCACTATCGTTTATCATTTGAATTTCTACAATGTCACCTACTAAGGGAGTAATATTATCTTTTCTAAACTTTCCACGAGCACGGCATTCTACAATGCCGTGCTCTGTAGCTACGTAATAAAATCCAGCTATCCCTCGTACAATTCTTCCTTCAATCCTTGTCAATTAAAATCTCGCCTCCACTGTACTATATACCTGTCCATCTATATCCACCTCAAGCGTAGCTTTACCTTTATATGCCATAACAGGCACTGTAAGTGGACTGTCTTGATAAGTGTGCTCGGCAGAATATACTAGATTCTTTTGTCCGTTTTGTATTACATACACATCCACTTTCATAGTACCCGGTTTGTCAGGCAATTTAATAATAACATTTTTAGTTTGTTGTTGTAAAGAATCTTGAGGCATCTTGCTAACAATTAAATCTATCGGACTTCCCTTTTGAACCTCACTATTTGGAGGAACACTTTGCTCTAACACAATGTTTTCTGGTACATCAGTTGTCTCTTTATAAATGACTTTACCTAATTTTAAACCAGCATTTTCTAAGGCAGTTGTCGCTTCCTCCAATGTCATATTAACTACGTTAGGCATTATTGCAGGCTGTGGACCTTTGCTAACATACAGATCAATCACTGTGTTATATTCTACCTGTACTCCCTGTCTTGGATTTTGGTCAAAAACATACTCTTTAGGAAACTGGTCATTATATTGTTCTATAATATTTGCTTTGAGGCCCATATTCTCAAGAATATTTTTAGCCTCTAAATAATCTTTATTTATCACATTAGGCACCACAACAACTTGCTTACCTTTACTAATCACCACGTAGACCGTACTTCCAGCTTTTACTACGCTCCCTTGTGGAGGGTCTTGAGATAAAATAGTATTTTCAGGTTTATCGCTATACCGCTCTTCACTTATCTCCATTTTTAAATTATGGTCTGACAAAATTTTACTTGCCTGATTTAATGACGAACCCACCACATTTGGAACTACCATATCGCTTACTTTGAAAAAGTTATTGAGGACATACATCGTACCATAAGCTAAAGAAGCCAGTAGCAAGAGAATTAATAAAACAGTTGCTATTCTTTTTATGACATTTCTCCTTTTCTTTTCTTTTTCCTTCCTTTGTGCCGCTCTCTTTAACTCCTCTACATCTTTAGAAGGAATCACTCGTGTTTTTGTGATTTCTTCTTCTTCTTTGAAATTTAGTTCTTTAGGGTTTCGCAAAAAAGTGTCTAAGTCCTTAAGAAAATCTGCTGCAGTTTGATACCTTAAATTTACATCCTTTTGAGTAGCTTTTAAAACTATTTGATCTAATTCTTTCGGCACTTTGTCATTTAGCTTTGAAGGGGGGATTATATCTTCTTGAATGTGTTTTAAAGCAACAGAAATAGGACTATCGCCCTCAAAAGGCACTTTTCCCGTTAACATTTCATAAAGGACGATTCCTAAAGAGTAAATATCCGTCCTTTCATCTACTATTCCACCCCTTGCCTGTTCAGGCGAAAAATAATAAGCAGTCCCTACTACATCTCCAGTGTAAGTTATAGTAGAACCATTAGCAGCTCGTGCAATTCCAAAATCAGTAACTTTCACCACATCGTCATCAGTAACAAGAATATTTTGAGGTTTTATATCTCTGTGAATAATGCGATTCCTATGGGCATGGTCCAATGCCTTGCAAACTTGTCGTGCTATTTCTATCGCTCTACCTACCTCTAATGGCCCACCATTTTCACTTATAAGCTTTTTTAAAGTACGTCCCTTTACATATTCCATCACAATGTAGTAAATATCCCCTTCTTGCCCAACATCGTATATACTCACTATATTAGGGTGAGAAAGACTTGCTGCTGCCTGAGATTCTCTTCTAAATTTTTTTACAAAATCCTCATCTGCTGCAAATTCAGGCCTCAAAATCTTGATTGCCACTATTCTGTTAAGGAGATGACACTTTGCTTTGTAAACTTTAGCCATTCCGCCTTCGCCAATTTTCTCTAATATTTCATAGCGGTTACCTAATATACGTCCAATCATGATGTCACCTCCTTAACAGCAATAAGAGTTATGTTATCATATCCACCGTTAGCCTTTGCAAGATTTACCAAATTAACACAAGAGGTATTTATATCTTCATTCTTAGTAAATTCATCTAAAATTTGTTGGTCTGTCACCAAATTAGTAAGCCCATCTGTGCATAAAAGCAAAATATCTTCTGGCATAACAGTGTCATGAAATATATCTACTTTTACATCCTCATCAACTCCCAAAGCCCTGGTTATTATATTTTTTTGAGGATGAACTCGGGCTTCTTCATGAGTTATTTTACCCATTTTTACAAGTTCTTCTACAAATGAATGGTCTTCTGTAATTTGTTTTATGTGGTTATCTCTTATTAAATAAGCCCTACTGTCTCCAATATGTCCTACAAAAAAACGGTTTTTTGCAAAAAATAACAAAGTAAGAGTAGTACCCATCCCAGTTAATTCACATTCTGAGCAGGCTTGAGAATAAACAACTTTATTAGCATATTTAATTGATTTCTCTATAAAACCTTCTATAGAGGAAATTTCTTTATCCTGTAGCTTAAAATAATTCTTTTTAAAATAATCAACAATGGCTTCAACTGCAGACTTACTTGCAACTTCACCCCCATTATGGCCTCCCATTCCATCTGCTACAATAAACAGTGGCAAATCTTTTTCTTCCGAGGCATAATAATAATCTTCATTTTTTTCTCTCACATTGCCAATATCAGTTAGGGCAGCTACAATCATAAAAACCCTACCTTTCCTTTAAATACTTTCTCCTCAGCTGTCCACAGGCAGCTTCAATATCGCTTCCCAATTCCCTTCTCACCGTACAAGATATCCCTGCATCTTCAATAATTTTTTTAAACATCATAACTTTTTCATTGTTTGCCTTTTTAAAGCCTATTTCTTTTACATAATTAATAGGTATCAAATTGACATGGCACAACATCCCTTTTAATAAATCAACCAATTGATACGCATGTTCTTTTTTATCATTTACTCCTTCAATTAAAGAATACTCAAAAGTTATCCTGCGCCTTGTTTTTTCTACATAATACTTACAAGCTTTCATCAATTCCTCTAATGGATAAGCCTTATTTATTGGCATTAGTTGAGTTCTCAATTCATCATTAGGAGCATGTAATGAAATAGATAAATTAACCTGTAGTTTTTCATCTGCAAATTGATAAATTTTGGGAACTATTCCACAAGTAGATATAGTTATATGCCTGCCGCCTATTCCTAAACCGTAGGGGTTATTTACTATTTTTATAAATTTCATCACTTCATCATAATTGTCAAAAGGTTCCCCACTTCCCATCAAAACAATATTAGAAATCTTGCCATAGTCGCCGTCTATAGCAATAACTTGGTCTACCATCTCTGAAGCTTTCAAATCTCTAACTTTACCTCCAATAGCAGAAGCACAAAAGCTACATCTCATATTGCACCCTACTTGAGTAGAAACACAAGCAGTATTTCCAAACCTGTATTTTATAGCAACTCCTTCAATAATATTGTTGTCTTCCAGCAAAAAAAGGTATTTCACCGTATCATCTACTTCAGAAACCCTTCTCGCTTCAATTTTCAGTTGTGAAATATAAGCAATTTCTTTTAATTTTGAGCGCAAATTCTTAGAGATATCTGTCATTTCGTCAAAATCTGTAATTTTTTTGTCGTAAATCCACTTGTAAATCTGCTTAGCTCTATATCTACTCTCTCCAATATTTACAAAAAATTCTTCCATTTCTTCCAAGGTCATATCCTTTAAATTGTACAACTTAAAATACCTCCACTATTTTATTCTTTTCAACTTACTTATAAAAAAGCCATCAATTTCATGTTCTAAAGGTGTAGTTTGTACATATCCTAAAGAATCAGTTTCAATGCTTAATCCACTTGGCATCTCAGCTTTTATATCAACCAATTTAAAATCAGGGTGTTCTTTTAAAAATTTCATTATTACATTTTGATTTTCTTCCTTTCCTATAGTGCAGGTACTATACACCAAAAATCCACCTTTTTTTACATATTTTGAACTGGAGTCTAATATTTTATATTGAGCTTCAATTAATTCTGAAATTTCTTTTCTCGTATAATTCTTTAACTTAATATCGGGTTTTTTTCTGATTATACCGATACCTGTACAAGGAACATCTGCTAAGACTTTATCAGCCTTTTCCAAATACTTTTCATTGACAAAAGTAGAGTCAAAGACTTCAGTTTTTACGTTTGTAATTCCTAATCTTTTACAGTTTTCTTTTATCAACTCTAATCTATGAGGATGCAAATCAAAAGCGATAACTTCACCACTATTTTTCATCAATTGTGCTATATGAGTCGTTTTACCACCAGGAGCAGCACACACATCTAATACTGTGTCTCCTTCTTTAGGATTTAAAGTTTTAGAAACCAACATAGAAGCCTCATCCTGAATGTAAATAAGCCCTTCTTTGTACAATTGATGCCTTTCAGGGTTTTTAATATCTATATACAGTGCTTCTTCTAGATAATAACCTTTTTTATAAACAATACCGTCAGAATCTAATAGCCTTTTCAAATCTTCAATATCAATCTTTAGAGTATTAACCCTGTAGCAAATTTCAGGCCTTTCATTTAAACTTTTTAAAAGCGCCTCTGCCTTCTCTTCATCATAATTATTTAGCAATCTTTCCACAATCCAATCAGGATAAGAATATGTTACCTTCAAATATTGCTTTAAATCCCTCTCTTTATCAGGGAAAATTACTTTTTCTTTTTCTCTCTCATAGTTTCTTAAAACTGCATTTATAAAATTTGCTCTCTTTATCCCTAATACTTTTTTAGCTATATTAACTGTCTCATTTATAGCTGCATAAGAAGGAACTTTGTCCATGTACAAAAGCTGGTATAATCCCATTTCAAGAAAAATCATGGTTTTTAAATCCGGAGCCTTCTTTACAAAAAAAGAAAGTATAAAATCTAATGTGTACTTTCTTTCAATAACACCAAATACCAACTCTTTAGTAAAACCTCTATCTATTTCTTTTAATTCTTGACTTCTTAAATGCTTATTAAAGGAAATATTCGCATAAGCTTCTTTTGACAACACTTCTTGAAGTATTTTATACGCTATTTCTCTTGGTTTCATTTATTGTATTTTTCTCCTTTACTCTCTGCTATTTCTTATAATAATCAATCTTAAAAGCTGCATAATAGAAACTAATGCTGCAGCTACATAAGTCAAAGCAGCAGCTTGTAAAACCTTCCGAGCGGGTTCAATATCTTCTCTTGTAAAAAGCGCATTTGATTGAAGAAGCGCTATTGCTCTATTGCTTGCATCAAATTCTACAGGCAAAGTAATAACCTGAAAAAGCACTGCTGCACTAAAAAGAAGTATACCTATATTTATCAAATGTAATCCAGGAGCACCCATGAAAAATCCCAAAATTACTAAAGGCCAAGCTAAATTAGCCCCTAAATTAGCTACAGGAACAAGACTGTTTCTTACAGTCAAAGGCACATAGCCTTTTGCGTGTTGTATCGCATGCCCTGCTTCATGGGCAGCTACTCCTATTGCAGCTATAGATTCACTCCCATAAACAGATTCAGAAAGTCTTAAAACTTTTGCCCTTGGATCATAATGGTCAGTCAAATTGCCCGGTATCCTTTCAATTCTAACATCATAAAGCCCCATACTATCCAATATCTTTCTCGCTACTTCCTCTGCGGTATATCCATATCTATTTCTGACGCGAGCATACTTGCTAAAAGTGCTCTGCACCTTAGCTTGTGCATACATAGCAAATATTAAAGCAGGTATTAAAAGTATTATTGTAGTATCCCAAAACATATTATTCACCCTCCATTTAACAATTTTTTTATAGTCTCTTCAATTTTTTGCACATCTACCCGAGTGTTAAAGCAAGGACCATTAGGTCTCTCATTTATTATACCATAAACAGGGATTTGCTTCACGTCTTGCATGCCACTTGTCAAATCTCTTTCACAAGCAATTGCTATTATTACCTTTGGCTTTGTGTCCTTTACTACTTTTCTTGCAAGAGTACCTCCTGTAGCAACTGCCACATTTACACCATATTTTTCTTTAAAGTTTACCAAATCATTGATTTGGCACTTTCCACATCGTCTACAATTATCTATATCATAAGTCACTTTAAATTTACATCCGCTGTATTGTATGCAATGAGGTGCCAATATCAATATGTCTTGTGGAGCATATCTCTTTATATTTTTATTAAACAAAAAATTCTTTATTTCAATGTAAGACTGCTCTACCTTTTCAATCTTTAAATCCAAAACTCTTGCTACAAACACCACTAGGGGATAAAAAAGGTCTAAAAAATTTGCTATGAAAGAGCTTAAAAATTTGTTAGATTTTTTACTGACCACCACATAAAAAGTTGCTCCAATAACAGCTACAATTAAAGCCATCAAAAAGAGAACAAAAATCATTAACGTCATAAGTAGATATTTATAAAGTTCAATTCTACCTCTATTTATTACGTATAAAATTCCCAAAACAATTAAAGTCAAAACCAAAAAGGTAACTGCCAATATCCCCAAAAAAACTCTTTTTTTCCCCTTCAAAAGTAATTCTCCTTTTTAAATTATCTAAAGATTGTCCCTTCAGGTATATTGTGACCTATTAAATATTCCCTAATACCCATTTTTTTAGAACCTTCTTGTTGAATTTCTACTATCTTTAGGGCATCTTTACCGCATTTCACGATTAAGTCCCCTTTTGACTTTAAAACTGTTCCATTTTCTTCATTCCCATTGTATTCAACTATTTCGCCTTTCCAAATTTTTAGCATTTTATCCCCATAAAAAGTATAACAACCAGGCCAAGGCTTCATTCCCCTTATCAAATTTCGTATTTCTTCTGCCGTTTTATTCCAATCTATATGTCCCATTTCTTTAGTAAGTATTGGTGAATAAGAAGCCTCCTCTTCCCGCTGTTTCACAGGAATCAAAGTACCTTTTTCTAACGCCTTTAAGGTTTCTATCAAAACCTCTGCTCCTAATCGAGAAAGCTTATCATGAAGTGTTTCCGCATCATCTTTATCTAAAATAGGAATAGATTTTTTGATAAGCATATCTCCTGTATCCAATCCCTTATCCATAAGCATTGTAGTAATACCCGTTTCTTTTTCACCATTGATTATAGCCCAATTAATCGGAGCAGCTCCTCTGTATTTTGGCAAAAGAGAAGCATGGACATTTATGCAGCCGTATTTGGGCAGTGTCAAAACCTCTTCAGGCAAAATCTTTCCATAAGCTGCAACAACTATGACATCGGGATTTATCTCTTTTAATCTGTTTAAAAACTCTGGATTGTTTTTATTTTCTCCGGCTGTAAAATTTCTACTCCTTTTTGCAATGCCACTTCTTTGACAGGGGAAAAACTAAGTTTCATTCCTCTTCCTTTCTGTTTATCTGGCTGCGTAACCACTGCAGCCACATCATACCCTTCTTCAAAAAGTTTTTGCAAAGAGGGGACGGCAAAGTCAGGCGTCCCCATAAAGACAATTTTCAACAAGTCATACCTCCTTGACATTTTCTTTTTCTTCTTCATCTAAAAATCTTATAGCCTTATCTATAAACAGAACCCCGTTTAAATGATCTATTTCATGGCATAAAGCTCTTGCCAATAAATCCTCTCCTTCAATTTCCCTCTCTTTACCTTCTCTATCCAAATATTTTACTTTTACTTTTTTAGGCCTTTTAACTTCTCCTACTACTCCAGGAATACTTAAACAGCCTTCGGCCCCTACCTGTTCTCCTTCTTCATACACAATCTCAGGGTTTATAAGCTCTAAAAGTCCTTCCCCCACATCTATGACAACTAACCTTCTCAAAACTCCTATTTGATTAGCAGCTAATCCAACTCCATCATTGAGATACATAGTTTGTGCCATATCCTCTAATATAGTGAGAATATGAGGATTTATCTCTGTAACAGGTTTTGCTTTTTTCCTTAAGACCTCATCTCCATTTTTTCTAATATACCTTATTGCCAAAATAAATACCTCCTTAAATTTACATGATATTCAAAGGGTCAATGTCTACAGCTATCCTTATATCCTTAGGATATTTCATCTTTTGAATTTCTTCTGCTATCTCTGTCAAAATGCTTCTATCTTCACTTTTTAAAATGACCTGCCATCTATATCGGTTGTTTATTTTACTTATAGGAGCTGGAGCAGGTCCTAGTATTTTATTATAACTCTTATTTTGAAGTTTGTTAATAAGCTTTTGACAAGTTAAATAAGTGTTTGCAGCAGTGTTTTTAACTTCTTCTTCCTCTTCTCCTGATATCACTATATTCATTAGATGTGAAAAGGGAGGATATCTAAAAATTTCTCTGTATTTTATCTCTTCGTTGTAAAACTTCACATAATTTTGCTGTTTTGCAGTAACTATACTGTAGTGGTCATCTTCATAGGTCTGTATTACTACTCTTCCAGGCTTTTCACCTCTTCCTGCCCTTCCAGCTACCTGAGTAAGCAGCTGAAAAGTCCTCTCACTGGACCTAAAATCAGGAAGATTTAAAGTTATATCTGCAAGTATTACTCCCACCAACGTAACATTTGGAATGTCAAAGCCTTTAGATATCATTTGCGTACCGATTAGAATGTCTGCCTTACCATTTCTAAAGTCATAAAAAATTTTCTCATGAGACCCTTTTTTTCTTGTGGTATCTACATCCATCCTCAAAACTCTTGCATTAGGAAAAAACTTTTTTATGTCGTTTTCTACCCTTTCGGTCCCTATGCCTAAATACCTAATCCTTTTACTTCCACATTTAGGGCATGTTTCTTTCATAGTCTCCTCATAACCACAATAATGGCAAACCAATTTTTTATCTTCAAAATGATAAGTTAAAGAAATATCACAATTAGGACATTTAGGCACATAACCGCAATCTCTGCAGGAAACAAATGAAGAGTATCCTCTTCTGTTTAAAAAAAGAATAGTTTGCTCTTTCCTTTTAAGATTTTCTTTTATATAGGAAAATAATTTACGACTGAATATTGAAGTATTTCCGCTTGCCAATTCCTCACTCATATTGACAACTTCTATCTGCGGCATAGAAACATTAATCCTTTTTGTAAGTCTTATAAGTTTATATTCTCCTTTATTAGCTTTATAATAGGTCTCTAAAGAAGGAGTAGCACTGGCCATAACCAGAACTGCTTTTTCTATTTCACACCGCTTTTCTGCCACTTCTTTAGCATTATATTTAGGTCTTAAGTCTGATTGTTTGTAGGTAGTCTCATGCTCCTCGTCAATTATAATAAGGCCAAGATTATTAAAAGGGGCAAAAACTGCATTTCTCACACCAACTACTACGTCCACTAAACCATTTTTTACTTTTCGCCATTCATCAAAACGCTCTCCCGGTGAAAGGCCACTGTGAATTACAGCCACTCTATTGCCAAATCGACTCACAAACCTTTCAATAGTCTGAGGCGTCAATGAGATTTCTGGTACTAAAACTATAGCGCTTTTGCCTATTTTTATAGCTTCATCTATTAATTGAAGATAAACTTCAGTTTTGCCACTTCCTGTTACACCAAAAAGCAAATATTTATCAAAAGTGCCTGTCAAGATAGAACTTTTAACCTCTTCTACAGCTTTTTGTTGTTCTTCTGTCAATAATAGAGGCTTGGTTTTTTCAATATCTTTTACACTAAATCTCAATACTTCTTCCTCATAAATTTCTATATACCCTTTATTTTGTAAACTTCTTATAACTCCATAGTCTATATTGAGCACCTTGACAAGCTCAGAAAGCCTAATAGGACTTCTATTTTTTAAATATTGTAAAATCTCATATTGCTTAGGGGCTCTTTTAGAAAGTTGGAAAGGTATCTCATCAATATTTATTTTCACAACCTTTACTTTCTTTTCCCCTTGCTTTATCCCTACAGGCATTATAGTCTGGAGAGCTTCAGAAAAATAACATTTATAATATTCCTTCATCCACTTAGCCAGTTCAATCATTTTTTCATCAAATATGCTGTAGCTGTCTAAAATTCTATGGATATCCTTTATTTTATCCACTGAATAAGACGCCTTGTCAGTAGTACTTATTACATAACCCTCTATAAACCTATTATTAAAAGGAACAGATACCCTCATACCAACTTTTATATCCATTCCTTCAGGAATACGATAAGTGTATACCCTGTCAGTATTAGAAGATTTAATGTCTACAACGACCTCGGCAAACATGGCAACCTCCGCCTGTTAAATATTTACCAAATAAAAAAAGCCAAAAGGCCTTACAACAATTTAGCTATTTCATCTAATATCACATGAGAAGCTTCAATCTTTGTCATCAAAGGATACTCCTTTACGTTTAAATCTCTGTCTATGATTTTTATTATATTAGTGTCTACTTCAAAACCTGCTCCTTCTTGAGATACATCATTTGCAACTATTAAATCCATATTTTTCTCCTTTAACTTTCTTTTTGCATATTCTACTAAATTAGTAGTTTCAGCAGCAAAGCCTATCAAAATCTTGTTTCCTTTTTTCTGTCCTACTTCATACATTATGTCTGGATTTTTAACCAACTCAATAGTTAATTTCTCATCATCTTTTTTTATCTTTTCTTTTTTCATCTCTTTAGGTCTGTAGTCAGAAACAGCTGCAGCCCCTATGACAATGTCTACTTCATTAAGGTGCATCATGACAGCATTGTACATATCTACCGCTGTTTCTACAGGAATAAAAGTCACGTCTTTAGGTACCTCTATATAAGTAGGGCCAGAAACTAAAATCACTTGTGCCCCTCTTTCTACTAAAGCTTTTGCAATCTCATAGCCCATTTTACCCGAAGAGCGATTTGTAATGTATCTTACAGGGTCAAGAGGCTCTCGAGTAGGCCCTGCTGTTACTAATACCTTTTTCCCTTCAAAGTCTCTTTTTTTCTCATTGTCCAATAACTCTAAAATAGCTTTTTCAATCTCCTCTACATCAGCCAATCTTCCTGCGCCATAAGTCCCACAAGCAAGTCTTCCGGCAGCTGGCTCCACAAATAAAAAGCCATATTCTTTTAAAATTTTAATATTCTTTTGAGTTACAGGATTGGTATACATGTTTGTATTCATGGCGGGAGCAATTAATACAGGACTCTTTGTAGCAAGAATAGTAGTAGTTAACATATCGTCTGCAATGCCATGAGCAATCTTAGCAATAACATTTGCGGTTGCAGGAACTATTGCAAATACATCAGCTTTTTTTGCTAAAGAAATATGCTCAATTTCCCAATATTTCCTGTCTGTAAACATGTCAACAACTACTTTATTGTTAGTTAAAGCCTCAAAAGTGAGAGGGCTTATAAAATTTGTAGCTTCCTTTGTCATTATGACATCCACATTTATGTCTTTTTTTACTAGTCGAGATGTAAGGTCTGCAGCTTTATAAGCTGCTATACCTCCTGTAACCCCTAATATTACATTTTTTTTGCTTGTATTCATTTCAACACCCTCTATTTTATTCCATATTTTTGCGGTCTTTCATAAGTAATAAGTCCTTTATTTACTTCTTCTGTAGCAATTGTTACAGGTTTATCAGAATCTATGTCTACTAATTTAGTGTCACCAGCAATAAGCTGTCTTGCCCTTTTTGCAATTAAAGAACACAAAGTATATTTGCTATCCACTTTTTCCATTAAATCTACAATTGATGGATATAAAATCATACCAACTCCTCCTTGATTTCTAAGTACAAATCCTTATTTCTATCAACTCTGCATTTCTCTGCAATAATTATAGCTCTAATTTTTTCAACCGCTTCTTCTACACTATCATTTATAACTACATAATTGTACCTGGAAACATAGTTTAATTCCTCATAAGCACTTTTAAATCTTTTTATTATCTCCTCTTCTGTCTCTGTCCCCCGTTTTTTAATCCTATTTTTTAATTCTTCCATTGAAGGAGGCAATATGAAAATAAACACTCCTTCTGGAAACTTCTCTTTTATTTTTAAAGCTCCTTGAATATCTATCTCTAAAACTACATCATTTCCTTCTTCTAAATTTTTTAACACGAAATCCTTTGGTGTACCGTAGTAGTGGCCATATACCTTTGCCCATTCTAAAAAAGAATCATTTTCTATCATTTTCTCAAATTCCTCTTCCGATTTAAAAAAATAGTTTTTCCCTTCTATTTCCCCGCTTCTTGGCTGACGGGTGGTGGCAGATATACTCAATTTTAAATTTTTCTCTTTTTCCATCAAGGCTTTGCATATTGTTCCTTTTCCTGCCCCTGAAGGCCCAGAAAGCACAATAAGTAACCCTTTTTCTTTTTCGACAACACAAATTCCCCCTACTCTTCCTCTTCTTCTTCGTCTTCTTCTAAAGTGTCCTCTAATATCTCTTTATTTGAATTGAGACGATTAGCTACGGTCTCTGGTTGAACAGCAGAAAGTATTATGTGGTCACTATCAGTTATTATAACTGCTCTTGTTCTTCTACCATATGTAGCATCAATAAGCATACCTCTATTTTTTGCCTCTTGAATTATTCTTTTTATAGGTGCTGATTCTGGACTGACTATTGCCACCAATCTATTTGCCGAAATTATATTGCCAAAACCAATATTTATTAATTTAATCGACATACTTTTTCCTCCCTACTCAATATTTTGAACTTGTTCTCTAATTTTTTCAATCTCATTTTTCAAGTCAATGACTTTACTAGAAATTCTATAGTCTATTGACTTTGAAGCAATCGTATTAGCTTCACGATTCATCTCCTGAACTATAAAATCTAATTTTTTACCTACAGACCCTTCTTCTTCTAAAGAATCTTTAAATTGAATAATATGGCTTTTAAGCCTTGTTATTTCTTCAGCAATACATGACTTGTCAGCAATAATTGCTATTTCCATTGCCATCCTATTAGGGTCTATATCTACCCCCAATTCTTTTATACGCTGTTCCAATCTTTTTCTATAATCTTCTACCATTACAAAACTCAAATCTTCAATCTCTTTTACTATATCTGAAATTTTGTCTATCCTATTAACTACATCATCGTATAATTTTATACCTTCTTTGTTTCTCATGTCAATGAGGTTATTAATAGCTTCACTCAATGGCAGTTTTAATAACTCCCATATTTCTTCCAAATCCAGATCATCATTCTTTACTTTGATAACCTCCGGCAAATACACCAAATCACTTACCTTTATAAATCCTTCTAATTCAAATTTAGACTTTACATCAGTAAAAACTCTAAGATATTCTGACAAAAGATTCTCATCAATTTCTATAACATTAATACTTCTTTCATACACTTCAAAGCCAATATTTAATTCTATTCTCCCTCTCACAACATGCTGCGAAACAAATTCTCTTACTTTTTCTTCAAGTCCACTTAAAAGCTTATTCATTCTGCAATTTATGTCTAAAAATCTGTGGTTTAAAGATTTAATTTCCACAGTTATATAATAGCCTTTTTCCTTAATCTCACCTCTTCCATAACCGGTCATGCTTTTTATCATCATATCACCTTTTTCTTATTATAGTCAAATTCTCTCTGTATTAAACTAAAGCTCTATCTCGCCTCTAAAGACTTCTTCCACACTTCCTGATAAATAAATACTATTGTCCTCCAGCCATTCTACTAAAAGTTTTCCAGCTTTAAAATGGACATTGACATTTCGCTCCGTCTTACCTAAAACTGCTGAAGCTACTGCAGACGCACAGGCACCACTTCCACAAGCAAGAGTAAGCCCCACACCTCTTTCCCAAGTCCTTACAGAAATATTTTCTTTATCTTCTACTTTTACAAAATCTACATTTGTGCCTTGAGGGAAAAGGGAAGATTTTTCAATTTTAGGACCTAATTCTTTAATCATATTTTCATCTAAGGATTCTACAAAAACAATAGTATGAGGCACTCCTACCCTTAGAGAAGTTAATTTATAAACTTTCCCATCTATTTTTACTGGCTCATTTATAAATTTTTGCTTGTCACTTTTTATAGGTATTTTGCTAGCTTCAAAAATGGGATTGCCCATATAAACCTTTACACTTTCTACTTTCCCATTTTCTACAAAAACTTCTGGCATAATCACTCCCGCTAAGGTTTCCACTGCCATTTTCTCTTTTTTTACTATCCCTCTTTCATAAACATATTTTGCAAAACATCTAGAACCATTACCGCACATTTCTGCTTCGCTACCATCTGCATTAAAAATCCTCATCCTAATATCCGCAATTCCTGAAGGCTCAACAACTAAAAGACCATCCGCCCCTATACCAAAATGCCTATCACAAAGTTTAATAGCTAATTCACTATAATCTACATTTTCTAGAGCCTCAATTACTATAAAGTCATTTCCCAATCCATGCATTTTAGTAAATTTCACCTATATCACTCCATTTTCTAATCTTCAAGGATATTATAACACAAAAAAGGCTAATTTGGTTAGATATTTTAAGAAAATGTGAGGAAAACAATCATAAAACGATCATAAGGCCAATAGCAGCCAAAACTCCCATAATTCCGCCAAAATAAAAAGGTGCAGTTACTCCCAATGTATCCCAAAGTACTCCTGCTATAAAAGAAGCCGGTAAAAGGCCAATGCCTGTAAAAGTAGCATGAAGCCCTATAACTGTACCTTTTAAATGAGGTGGAGAAATTTCCGCTACTAAAGCCTTTTCAACACCCTCAGTCAAAGCGATGTACAAACCATAAACAGAAAATAATATCCACATAGCACTTTTAAAGCCAAAAACAGCAAATCCTAAATACACTATTCCATAAAAGAAATAACCCATAATGAGAAGCTTTTTTCTCCCTATCTTATCAGATAATCTTCCCATTGGATATGAAAATATCATGTAAACAATATTATACACCAAGTACAAAAGTATAACATCCGAATCACTAAAGCCCACACTTTTTGCTCTCAAAAGTAAAAACTGATTAGAAGAATTACCTAAGGCAAAAATTAAAATAACTATTAAAAACATTTGAAGACGTCTATCAAGACTTTTCCAAGAAAATGAAAGTTTTTTTGAAAGTTCATGTTTTACTGTGCTTTCCTTAGCAAAAAACAGCACAATAACTCCTAAAAAAGCTGGTATTAGAGAATACATAAAAACTGCTTTATAATCTCCTTTATAAGAAGTCAAAAAATAATACGCTAAAGCAATTCCAATCGTTGCGCCTAAAGTATCCAATGCTCTATGAAGTCCATATGCTCTCCCAATGTTTTCTTTATCTACAGCTTCAGCGATCAAAGCATCTCTTGGAGCTGTTCGTATTCCTTTTCCAAACCTGTCAGCAGTTCTACCCCAAAAAACCCATCCCCATGAAGTAGCAAAATACAAAAACATTTTTCCTATAGTAGAAAAAGAATATCCAGCTATAGCTAAAGGTTTTCTTTTACCTACTTTATCAGATATGTACCCTGAAAAAACCTTAAGTATACTAGCTAGACTTTCCGCAAACCCTTCAATAATCCCTACTATTGCCGGGCTTGCCCCAAGTCGAGAAGTGAGAAAAAGTGGAATCAAAGGATATACCATTTCAGTAGATATATCTGTAAGAAGACTTGTCAACCCCAAAATAATTACATTTAACAATTAAAATGCCTCCCTTCACTCTTTATTATTTTCATAAACCAATGAAGCAAAATATTCAAAGTCTCGACTGGCTTTTTCTAATAATTCCTTAACCTCTTTTTTCATTTCACACTCAAACACATCTCTTTGGGCTACTTTTTCAAACCACTTATATAACTTATTCAACTCATCTTCATTTTCCTCTAATTCTGCAAAAGTAAAATTTTTTCTTGCTATCTCTTTTTCAATCTCTTTAAAAAACTCTTCACATTGTTCCTTTATTTCACTATATTCTTCCCTCCTTTGATGATTAAATTGTTCTATCACATCCTTCTCTATTTCTTCATCAAGGGCCACTACTTCAAAGGCTTTAAAATCTCCTCCAAAGCCTTTAATTTCATCCTTTAACTTTTCTATTTCTTTTACAAGCCTTTCCATGTAAGGCACAATACATACAGACTGTTGTAAATACAAAGCGCCAATTTTTTTTATTCTTCTCCATATAGTAACCCTAGCTGTTGACGAATCACTTGGGACCTTATACACAAAAAGTAACCACTTCAACTTTCCACCTCCTCTATCTTTCTTTCTCTTGCTTTTCAATTTTCTACTTATGGCAATTAAACTTTAATTCCTATTTTTACATCTTGTTTTATTGTAACAAATGTTACAACTAAAATCAACACAATCAATTTTTCACTATTAAACCCTTCGATTTCATGGTATACTTTTTATATACAATAAAATCTGGAGGTTATAACTATGGCTTTGGACGGTATAACTTTACATGCAATAACAAAAGAATTAAAAGAAGAAATTATTGGTGGAAGAATTGATAAAATATATCAACCTGAAAAAGAAGAATTAATCTTTATAATACGAAATAAAGGTAAAAACTATAAACTGCTATTGTCTGCTAATGCAAATTATCCAAGAATATATCTTACAGAAGAAAATAAAGAAAATCCTGCTGAGCCTCCAATGTTTTGCATGCTTTTGAGAAAATTTCTTCAAAGCGGCAGGATAATAGATATAAAACAAGTAGAATTTGACAGAATAGTAAAAATCGATATAGAAACAAAAGATGAATTAGAAAATCAAACAATTAAAACTCTAATTATTGAAATAATGGGAAAACACAGCAATATCATATTAATTGACAAAGCTACTCAAACGATAATAGATAGCATAAAAAGAGTATATTCCGATATGAGTAAAGTAAGAGAAGTACTACCTGGGAGGCAATATGTCTGCCCACCACTGCAAGAAAAGTTAAATATAAATAATCTTTCGTTACCTTCTTTTAAAGAAGCTGTTAACAACTACAAATCAAAAAAAATTGAAAAAGCCTTAATAGATATTCTACAAGGATTTAGCCCCACTTTAGCAAGAGAAGTTGCTTTTAGATGTAATGTATCTGACAGATTTGTAGAATCAATAGAAGATGAGCAAATTGAAAATCTATATCAAAACATAAAAAAAATATATGAAGATGTTTTAAGCTTAAATTTAAAACCTTGCATTGCCTTTCAGGAAAATGAAGTAATTGACTTTTCTTGTATTGATTTATCTCAATATATTACAAAAACTTTTTTCCCTACAGTGAACCAAGCTGCTTGTAAATTTTTCAGTGAAAAAGCAAATATAGTAAATTTGCAAGCAAGGTCCTCGGATTTAAGAAAAATCATCAACAACAATTTAGAAAAACTTTATAACAAATTAGATAAACTTCAACAAGAATTAAACGAAGCAAAAAATGCTGACACTTTTAGACTTTACGGCGAACTTATAACAGCAAATATGCACCTTCTAAAAAAAGGAATGGAAAGCTTCAAAACCATGAACTATTACACTGGCGAAGAAATTGAAATACCCATTGACAAAAAATATTCCCCTTCAGAAAATGCCCAAAGATACTTTAAAAAATACAGCAAGTTAAAAAATGCCAATAAAATAATAGAAAAACAAATATCCGATACTCTTGAGGAAATAACTTATTTAGAAGGTCAACTAGTGAACTTGGAAAATTGTACATTACCATCAGAAATAGAGGAAATAAAAAATGAACTGTCTGAACAAGGGTATATACATAAGCAGCAAAAGAAAAAATATCACGGCAAACTCTTTCTCAACCATTGCATGTAGTATCTTCAGACGGTTTCGACATATATATAGGGAAAAACAACACTCAAAACGATTATCTAACGTTAAAATTCGCAAATCCTAACGATATATGGCTTCACACAAAAGACATACCAGGGTCCCACGTCATAATAAAGACAAATAACAAATCTGTGCCTGAAACAACTCTTATTGAAGCTGCAAAATTAGCCGCCAAATATAGCAAAGCGAAAAATTCTTCAAATGTACCTGTTGATTATACCTTAAAAAAATACGTAAAAAAACCTTCTGGCGCAAAACCAGGTTTTGTAATATATACAAACCAAAAGACCCTTTATGTAAATCCAGAGTAAGATGCTTTTTAGGCATCTTACAGTTTGTTGATAAAGTTAAAAAATTTTCAAAGGAAATATTTTGCATCGTCGCTCCGATGTTCCAAAGCGACAAAACTAAAGCTCGACCTTCAGGCTCCGGCAGGGTACCGAGCACAATCGGCATCCATGCCTTAAGGTGCCCGCCTCCGCCATCCATGGCTTCGGCCCTGCCTCCACCCTCGGTCTTGCTAAGTTTTGTTATCGCTTTGTAACAAGTCACTCCTTATGCAAAATATCTCCTTTACGACAGTTTGTCTACAGTCCGTAAGATGCTTTTTAGGCATCTTATTTCTTATGTGCGCCCGGCATGGGCGATAACTAGGCGGTGAAAGTCCGCTGTGGGCTTGGTAGTGGGAACCACTAGCCAAGAGCAAGGGTGTCCATCGTGAGGTGGAATCTGAAGGAAGCTTAAGGCAAAATCTCGGTCTGATGAACAAGAACCAGATAAGAGGCTGAATTGGGATGGATGAGTTTGCGTAACAAAACGAAGTCCAACACTACCCGAATCCCATACAGTAAATCTGGCAGATATATGAGATGAAAGTTATCGTTCTTACCCGGGGAGGTCTCAAGGATAAGTCATGGAAGTAAAATCTGAAGTGACAACCCATGCAGTGATGTATGGCTGAACCTTGAGAAGTCAGCAGAGGTCATAGTACTTATCTAGACATGAATAGATAAGGAAGGACCGAACGTTAGGAGGTTTTGGAAATCTTATGGACTCGAAAGATATGCAGAGACTGCAGACAACTCAACAAAGAGGCTATCCGTTGAATAGAGAAATGGAATTTCAAAAGACAACGGAAGTGCTTAGTATATCATCGGCGTCGGAAGATGGAAGAAACGAGGTACAAAGATTTTCCCGGCAAGATGCTTGAAAATGATAGTTAAAACGAAGGGAACTTGGAAGCAGCATACAAGCGCGTTGTTGCAAATAAAGGAAGCCATGGAGTCGATGGGATGGAAGTAGATGAACTTCTACCGTATCTCAAAGAAAACTGGCCGACCATAAAACAACAACTGCTGGAGGGGAAATACAAACCACAACCAGTGCGAAGAGTAGAAATTCCCAAACCAGATGGAGGAGTAAGACTACTAGGAATACCTACAGCACTAGATAGACTAATACAACAAGCAATAGCCCAAATACTGAATAAAGTCTACAACCATACATTTTCAGATAGCAGTTATGGATTCAGACCAGGACGCAGTGCAAAAGACGCAATAAAAGCCGCAGAAGCATACATAAATGAAGGATACACATGGGTTGTAGATATGGACTTAGAAAAAGTTCTTTGACAGAGTAAAACCACGACATAATAAATGTCCAAACTAGAAAAGCGGATAGGAGATAAAAGGGTACTAAAGTTAATACGAAAGATACCTAGAATCAGGAGTAATGATAAACGGAATCAAAGTATCAACAGAAGAAGGGACACCCCAAGGAGGGCCTTTAAGTCCTCTATTAGCAAAACATAATGTTGGACGAACTAGACAAAGAACTTGAGAAACGAGGGCATAAATTCTGCCGATATGCAGATGACTGCAACATATATGTAAAAAGCAGGTCTGCAGGAAACAGAGTAATGAAGAGCATAAAGAAATTCATAGAAAGCAAATTAAACTAAAAGTCAACGAAGCAAAAAGTGCTGTAGATAGACCATGGAGAAGAAAATTTCTTGGATTTTCATTCTACACAAAAGAAAACGAAGTAAGAATAAGAATCCATGAAAAATCCATCAAAAGGTTTAAGGAAAAAGTAAGAGAAATAACCAATCGGAACAAGGGAATAAGCATGGAAAACAGAATAAAAAGACTAAATCAAATAACAACAGGATGGGTCAACTATTTTGGGTTAGCAGACGCGAAAAGCATAATGAAAACCCTTGACGAATGGATAAGGCGAAGACTAAGGGCATGTATATGGAAACAATGGAAGAAGATAAAAACGAAGCATGATAACTTAGTAAAACTAGGAGTAGAAGAACAAAAAGCCTGGGAATACGCCAATACAAGGAAAGGCTACTGGAGAATATCCAATAGCCCAATCCTAAATAAGACTCTTACAAATAAATACTTTGAAAGCATAGGTTATAGGAGTTTATCCCAAAGATATCTAATTGTACACAATTCCTAATGAACCGCCGTATACCGAACGGTACGTACGGTGGTGTGAGAGGACGCTGAATAAAATAATTATTCAGCTCCTACTCGATTTTAAAGGCACACTAAATATAGGAATATATTTTCTTCTATTTTCTTGTATAACGCTCTCATACAAAAAAATTGTATCTACTAAAATAGCCTCTTTCTCTTGTTTTTCAAAAAGATTATTTACTTCTTCTATTCCAATGTTTAAACGTATATCTCTTGCAATAGTAATGTGAGAAGTAAATTTTCTTTCATCTTTTGCAAATCCTATTTTATATAATTCTTTATCTATATTGTGATGCAATTTATTAAGAAAGGAATTTTCTTCTGTACCTACCCACAATACTCGCATATCGCCATTTCCCTTAAAAAATCCTACTTTGTCAAATTTTATATAAAAGGGACTAATATCTTTTACTGCTACTTCAAGAGAGTCTTTTATTTTCATTACACTTTCTGTTTCTATTTCCCCTAGAAATTTTAAAGTAATATGGAAATTATCTTTATGAGTCCATCTTCCTTTTATCGTATAATTTTTTAACTCTTCCTGAAAACTTGATAATTTCCCTATTGATTTTTCATCTAAATCAATTCCAATAAACGTTCTCATAGCATTCCTCCTTTTTTCTATTTCCATGGAAATAATTGTATTAAAACTTTCATTGTCCTCCTCAAAATTATAGCAAATAGAAGCAAAAAAAATCCATCTCAAATAGACTATTGCTATATTTTTCTTGTCTCTGTTTCTGTTAGCTTTATGATTTTTTAAATAACTTACATCATGACTTTTTTAACCTATTGACAAAAGTTTATGTTGATGTTATTATCTAATTAAATTGCTGAAGTGAATAATAAAATAAAAACTCTTATCGAGAGCAGGTGGAGGGACTGGCCCGATGAAACCCGGCAACCGGTGGCCGAAAGTTTTAAACATGCGGCTGCACGGTGCTAATTCCTGCAGAACGTTGAGTTCTGGCAGATAAGAGGATTTAAAAACCTCTTCGTACTGTCAGAAGAGGATTTTTTATTTTTATTTTGGGAAAGGAGGCTTTTCTTTGATCTATATTAGAAATCTTACAAAAGTTTATCATTCAGCTTCAGGAAATGTTAGGGCTTTGGAAGACGTCAACCTCAACATAGAAAAAGGCGATATTTTTGGAATTATAGGTCTGAGCGGTGCTGGAAAGAGTACTCTCCTGCGCTGCATAAATATGCTCGAAAAGCCAACTTCCGGTTCAATTGAGATAGATGGTGTTGAAATGACTCGGCTTTCTCCCTCTGAATTAAAAGAAATGCGAAAAAAAATAGGCATGATATTCCAGCATTTTAATCTGTTATCATCCAGAACTGTCAGAGGCAATGTGGCTTTTCCTTTGGAGATTGCCGGGCTGGACAAAAGGACAATCGATAAAAAAGTAGAAAATCTTTTAGAGCTCGTGGGGCTTTCCGACAAGGCCGACAACTATCCTTCTCAGCTTTCAGGCGGTCAAAAACAGCGGGTAGGCATAGCACGAGCCCTGGCTAATGATCCGAAAGTTCTTCTTTGTGACGAGCCTACTTCAGCGCTGGATCCAGAAACAACTCTTTCTATTTTAAATCTTTTAAAAGATATAAATAGGGAGCTGGGAATCACCATAGTTCTCATAACTCATGAAATGAATGTCATTAAACAAATTTGCAATAAAGTAGCAGTTATTGAAAAAAGTCGTGTGGTAGAACAGGGACCTCTTATTGAAGTATTTAAAAAACCTCAAACAGAAACCGCACGAAATTTTTTAAAATCTGTAACTTTATCAGAAATACCTAAGGAATTAAAAGATAGGATTGAAAACTTGTCCCACGAACACTTGGAAGGCAAAATTATTAAAATTGCCTTTTTCGGCGAAATTACAACAGAACCTGTCATATCAAGCATTATAAGAAAATTTGATGTTGACACCAATATTCTCTATGGAAACATTGACCACATCCAGGGTATGCCCTACGGTACTCTTATAGTTGAGCTAAGAGGCAAAAACGGTGAAACAGACGCTGCTTTAAAATATCTAAAAGATTTGGGACTCGACGTGGAGGTGATTGAAAATGTCTGAAACTATAAACTTATTGCTGGTCGGAACGTGGCAAACTATATACATGGTAGTGGTATCAACGCTCATAGCAACAATTTTTGGTGTACCACTTGGTGTGCTGTTAATGGTAACTGACAAAGATCAGATACTGCATAACGAACCTTTAAACAAAATACTAGGTACTATTGTAAATATTTTCCGTTCTGTACCCTTTGTAATACTTTTAATTGTACTTATACCTTTCACCCGGTTGCTTGTAGGAAAAGCTATAGGAACCACTGCTGCTATTGTTCCACTTTCTGTAGCAGCTATCCCTTTTATGGGAAGGCTTACCGAAACAGCATTGAGAGAGGTAGACCGCGGTGTCATTGAAGCAGCCCAGTCTATGGGAGCTTCGCCTTTTCAAATTATAACTAAGGTGTTAATCCCTGAGGCTCTACCTTCCATAGCAGCAGGGGTTACTATAACTACTATAAATTTAGTAGGATATTCTGCAATGGCAGGTGTTATAGGAGGTGGTGGGCTAGGAGATTTAGCAGTAAGATATGGATATCAGCGATTTATGCTCGACATTATGCTTTATACCGTAGCAATTTTGGTAGCTATGGTACAACTAATTCAATTTCTAGGAGATATATTAGTAAAACATCTGTCAAGGAACCGGTAAATTATATTTAAAAAGGAGGAAATTAAAGTGAAAAAATTTTAACCGTAGTTTTACTATTTAGTCTTATAACACTTTTTATCTCAGGATGTGGAGCAAAACAAACATCCCAATCCCAAACACAGGACACATCAAAGATAACCATCAAAGTAGGAGCTACTCCAGTGCCCCACGCCCAAATTTTAAACGTCGTAAAACCTATACTTGCGAAAGAGGGAATTAATTTAGAAATTGTAGAGTTTACAGATTATGTGCAACCTAATCTAAAACTTGCTGAAAAAGAATTAGATGCTAATTACTTTCAGCATATTCCTTATCTTGAAGACTTTTTAAAGGAACATAATCTCAATTTAACATACATTGCTAAAGTTCATATCGAACCTATGGGAATATACTCACAAAAAATTAAAAATCTCAGTGAATTAAAAGAAGGTGCTACTATTGCCATACCAAATGATGCTACCAATGGCGGAAGAGCTTTGCTACTGCTGCAATCAGCTGGAATAATAAAATTAAAACCAGATGCAGGTATTAAAGCAACAGTAAATGACATTGTCGAAAATCCTAAAAAAATTAAGATTTCCGAGTTGGAAGCAGCTACTCTGCCAAGAGTATTATCAGATGTAGACGCAGCAGTAATAAATACCAACTATGCGTTGGAAGCTGGACTTGTACCCACTAAGGATGCTCTCTTTATCGAATCAGCAAATTCCCCTTATGTCAATGTACTGGTAGTTCGCAAAGGTGATGAATCAAGGCCTGAACTTAAGAAGTTAGCCGAAGCCTTAAATTCTCCAGAAGTTAAAAAATTTATCGAGGACAATTATAAAGGTGCCGTAGTACCTGCTTTCTAAACAGGAGGCGATCTTATTGTCACAATCTCATAAAATTATTGGGGTTATCGCTGGTACTCCAGTAGATACTCAAATGGGAGTTGATTTTGTGAAAAAAAACGGGATTGAAGCATTGGGAATTTCCACGGCTTCAACCCCGGATGAACAAAACATCCTCCAATTTTTAAAACCTGATGTCCTCACACAAAAAGTAATCTCTATCATCGGGGATTTTAAAAAAGAAAACATAAAGAAGATAATGATTTACTGCAATTCTCTTTCAGCTGCAATAGACCTTGAACTCGTAAAACAAAAATACCCAGATACTAATATTGTAACACCTCTTCAAGTATACCATAGTGTAGCTTCAAAGTACAATCGGCTGGTAATTTGGGCTGCTAATAGTCAATCCTTAGAGGCCATAGAAAAGATATTTTATGAAAATAACCCGTTAGTTCAAATTATCGGAATAACTATGCTTCCTATAATAAGGGCAATTGAAAATTTTGAAATTCCAGAAGTTATCATCGAGAAATTTAGTCTCGCTGATTTAGTACCTAAAAATTTTAATGCAGATGGTATAGTACTAGGTTGCACCCACTTACCTTATTTGAAAGAAAAGCTTGCAGAAAAATTAAATATGCATATTATTGACCCTGCAGAAGAAATGCTACTTGAACTCCTTTAGTTAAACTAATTGCAGTTACTAATTCCACCACATAAAAAACAAAAACTAGAAAAGAGGTAGTCCATTTTAAAAACAGACTACCTCTTTTAAATATGTATAAAATTTTACCGGCAGCGACCTACTCTCCCGCGAAAGCAGTACCATCGGCGCTGGAGGGCTTAACTTCCGTGTTCGGAATGGGAACGGGTGTTTCCCCTCCGCTATCGCCACCGGAAATCTAGACCCTCAAAACTGCACAAAGCCTTCTCGGTCAAGTCCTCGACTGATTAGTACCGGTCAGCTAAGAGTGTTTCCACTCTTACACCCCCGGCCTATCTACCTCGTGGTCTTCGAGGTGTCTTACCCCTCTCGGGTGGGAAACCTAATCTTGAGGCGGGCTTCACGCTTAGATGCTTTCAGCGTTTATCCCCTCCGAACTTGGCTACCCAGCTGTGCACCTGGCGGTGCAACTGGTACACCATCGGTTCGTCCACCCCGGTCCTCTCGTACTAGGGGCAGTGCCTCTCAAGTTTCCTTCGCCCGCGACGGATAGGGACCGAACTGTCTCACGACGTTCTGAACCCAGCTCGCGTACCGCTTTAATGGGCGAACAGCCCAACCCTTGGGACCTACTTCAGCCCCAGGATGCGATGAGCCGACATCGAGGTGCCAAACCTCCCCGTCGATGTGGACTCTTGGGGGAGATCAGCCTGTTATCCCCGGGGTAGCTTTTATCCGTTGAGCGACGGCGTTCCCACTCACTGCCGCCGGATCACTAAGCCCGACTTTCGTCCCTGCTCGAGATGTCTCTCTCGCAGTCAGGCTACCTTCTGCCTTTGCACTCTCTCGCGCGATTCCCGTCCGCGCTGAGGTAACCTTTGGGCGCCTCCGTTACCCTTTAGGAGGCGACCGCCCCAGTCAAACTGCCCACCTGCCATTGTCCCTACGCCGGTTCCACGGCTATAGGTTAGAATTCCGGTAATCCCAGGGTGGTATCCCAACGCCGACTCCAGTAAGGCTGGCGCCCTACCTTCTCCGTCTCCCACCTATCCTGTACAAGAATTACCAAAATCCAGTGACAGGCTACAGTAAAGCTCCACGGGGTCTTTCTGTCCAATCGCGGGTAACTCGCATCTTCACGAGTACTACAATTTCACCGGGCCCCTCATCAAGACAGCGCCCAAGTCGTTACGCCTTTCGTGCGGGTCGGAACTTACCCGACAAGGAATTTCGCTACCTTAGGACCGTTATAGTTACGGCCGCCGTTCACTGGGGCTTCGGTTCAGTGCTCTCACACTTCCCCTAACCTTCCAGCACCGGGCAGGCGTCAGCCCCTATACTTCGTCTTCCGACTTAGCAGAGA
>NZ_CM001486.1:2017152-2116773 GCF_000262445.1 Thermoanaerobacter siderophilus SR4 | reverse complement strand
CCCAGTAATTCCGAACAACGCTAGCCCCCTCCGTATTACCGCGGCTGCTGGCACGGAGTTAGCCGGGGCTTATTCTCCCGGTACTGTCATTATCATCCCGGGTAAAAGAGCTTTACAACCCTAAGGCCTTCATCACTCACGCGGCATTGCTGGATCAGGCTTTCGCCCATTGTCCAATATTCCCCACTGCTGCCTCCCGTAGGAGTCTGGGCCGTGTCTCAGTCCCAGTGTGGCTGATCGTCCTCTCAGACCAGCTACCCGTCGTCGCCTTGGTAGGCCGTTACCCTACCAACTAGCTGATGGGACGCGGGCCCATCCTTAAGCGGTAGCTTCCGCTACCTTCCCTCCCCATAGGATGCCCTACAAGGAGCTTATCCAGTATTAGCACCCCTTTCGAGGTGTTATCCCGGTCTTAAGGGTAGGTTGCCCACGCGTTACTCACCCGTCCGCCGCTATCCAGAGATCAGAAGTCGGAAGTCGATTTCCGACCTCTGAATCGCTCGACTTGCATGTGTTAGGCACGCCGCCAGCGTTCGTCCTGAGCCAGGATCAAACTCTCAGCTTCATTTCCTTACTCTTTCACTCCACCTTTTCCGCCTCACTGTTCATTTTTCAAGGTCCCTCCGCTGCCCCTCAGCAGCTTCTCTATATTATCAAATTCTATTACCTTTGTCAATACCTTATCTTGCTGTCTCGTCGCCTCAACAGCGACGTTTATTAATATATCATTTTTAAAAGAATTGTTCAATCCCTATAAAACTCCATTATGTCGAAAAATAACGGGAAATGTTCATGTTTTTTCTTTATACTCTTTTTTGCTGACTTTTATTCTTCTTTGCAGTTATCCTTCAAAGTGAAAAACGTCTTTTTTTATCGCTGTAAAAATTCTTTTGTCTATCTCAGGTATTTCTTTCTTTAAATCTATTATCAAATTCCTTATATAATGTCTTTTTGTATGTCCTTCAACAGGGCAAGGGTTCTTTACAACAGGCAAATTATTCTTTTTCACCTCACTTCTTATGTCTTTTTCCTTAACATATATCATAGGTCTTATTACAGTAATTTTTGACCTGTCTAAAAAAGAAACTGGCTCAAAAGTGTGAAGTCTACCATTGTAAAATAAATTCATTATAAAAGTATCTATTAAATCATCATAGTGATGAGCCAAAGCTACTTTATTGCATCCTTTTTCTTTAGCAAAATTATTTAGGGCTCCTCTTCTTAAATTTGCACACAAGGAGCAGGGATTTTCTTCTTTCCTGTAATCAAATACTATCTTTTTTATATCTGTTTCTTTAATAAAAAAGGTATCCCTTTTTCTCGGCAAAAATTTTCTACAGGCGTTGGGTCAAAATTATCATAACCTAACGTCAGCATCAATCCCATTACATCAAATTTCACCGGATAAAAATTTTTAAGGAGATGTAATCCATATAAAAGGGTTATACTGTCCTTTCCTCCTGAAACACCAACAGCTATTATATCTCCCTCTTGTATCATATTAAAATCTTGAACTGCTCTTCTTATTCTTCCAAGTATTTTTTGCATACTATCACCCCTTCAATATTAATACTATTCACAGGAATATGTCAATACAATTGAATATTTTGGCTAATTATGATATAAAAAAGTTATTAGAAGTTATGAGGAGAGATGTTATGGCAGACGTTATATTAAGAAACACAAATATTAAAAGGATTTTAAATGGTCACCCTTGGATATACAAAACTGAAATAGATAGAATTGAAGGAGATTACACTCCAGGTGGAATTGTAAATGTTTTAAATCACAAAAAAGAATTCATAGGAAAAGGATACATAAATCTAAAATCCATGATAACTGTCAGATTATTGACCAGAGATATTAATGAAGAAATAGATGAAGAGTTTTTTCGAAGAAGAATTAAAAGAGCATGGGAATACAGAAAAAAAGTTATGGACAATTTAAACTCCTGCAGAGTTGTATTTGCAGAAGCAGATTTTTTACCCGCTTTAATCGTGGACAAATTTGGTGACTATCTTGTTTTGCAAACTCTTGCATTAGGTATAGATAAATATAAAAATACAATAGTAAAGCTCCTTGTTGAAATATTAAATCCCAAAGGCATTTATGAAAGAAATGATGTAAATGTAAGAGAATTAGAAGGGCTTCCACAGCAAAAAGGATATTTGTACGGCAAGTTTGACACAATGCAACAATTTGAAGAAAATGGAATAAAATTTTGGGTAGACATTGAAAATGGCCAAAAGACTGGGTATTTTTTAGATCAAAAAGAAAACAGAAAAGCAATTCAAAATTACGTTAAAGATGCAGAAGTTCTAGACTGTTTCAGCCATACAGGCTCATTTACAGTACATGCCCTTCACTATGGTGCAAAAAGAGTTGAGACAGTCGACATCTCTGAGGAAGCCATTGAAATGGCAAAAAAGAATGTAGAACTCAGTGGTTATCAAGAAAGATGTAATTTCGTATGTGACAACGCCTTTGACCTATTAAGAAGATATGACAAAGAAAGCAGAAAGTTTGATACTATAATACTAGATCCCCCTGCCTTTACAAAAAGCAAAGAAACTGTAAAAGACGCATTAAGGGGATACAAGGAAATAAATTTAAGAGCATTAAAAATTCTAAGAGAAGGAGGCTTTCTCATCACCTGTTCTTGTTCACAGCACATAAAACCTGATATGTTTTTAGATGTCATTAAAGAGGCAGCCAATGATGCTAAAAGAAATGTAAGACTTGTAGAACAACGTACTCAATCAAAAGACCATCCAATATTATTAGCCTCTGAAGAAACTCAATACTTAAAGTGCCTAATTCTACAAGTCTTATAAAAAAGAACACTTTCCCTATTTTTATCATATTGTGTAATAGTGAAAGTGTATAAATGAGGTGAAAAAATGGAGAGGCAACAATTAGGCTCCAGGCTTCTATACGAGGGTACCGTCGGATACGATGTTCTTCAGCTTCAAATGATTCTTCAAAGTTTAGGCTATGACCCTGGTCCAATAGACGGCATTTTTGGACCAAGGACCAAAAACGCTGTTATGAGATTTCAAAGGGACAATGGCCTTAAAGTTGACGGAATTGTAGGACCTGAAACAATGAGAGTTATAAATATGCTTATACCTTAAAATTTCCTGCTTCCCGGCTTTACAAGAGGAATGCCTTCTTTGCAAAGGGGACATTCCTCTCTTTCAAATGCTTCAACATACAAGCTTACCACAGACTTAAAAGGAACTTCAAAATTTACCTTCCCGTCACTTCTATCAACTATGCTTCCAACTCCTATTACATTACCTTTTAAAGAATTGACTAACTCTATAACTTCTTTTACGGAGCCCCCTGTTGTCACTACATCTTCTACTACAAGCACATTTTCTCCTTCTTTGATTTCAAATCCTCTTCTTAGCTTCATCATTCCTTCTTCTCTTTCTGCAAAAAGAGCTTTTGCTCCAACTTGACGAGCAACTTCATAGGCCAATATAATTCCTCCAATTGCAGGCCCTATTACAACATCTATTTCGTGGCCTTTAAATTTTAATGCCAATTCTTTACTAAAAATTTCGCTGTATTTAGGATATTGAAATATTTTCGCACACTGCAAATAGGTATCGCTGTGTTTTCCTGATGTCAATAAAAAATGTCCTTTGTTAATTACTCCTAACTTGCTAAAAATCTCTAAGACTTCTTCTTTTTCCATTTTCTCATCCCCTTTAATCAACCTTTAAAGAACCTATAATCTCATTTATGTCTTCTATATTGTTTAAAACCATATATTGTTTTATTCCCTCAATAACTTCAATTGTGCAATTGGGATTCACAAAATTACAAGTGCCAATTGCCACTGCCTTCGCCCCCGCAATCATAAATTCTAATGCATCTTTAAATGAACTTATACCGCCCATACCTATAACAGGAATTTTTACGGCTCTCGCTGCCTCATACACCATCCTAAGGGCAATAGGCTTTATAGCAGGTCCAGACAAACCCGCAATCATGTTCTTAAAAATGGGGGTTCTTGTATCAATATCTATAGCCATCCCTGCAATTGTATTAATTAAAGATACAGCATCTGCTCCTCCATCTTCTGCTGCTTTAGCACAAACCCCAATATCCGTCACATTTGGTGTTAATTTTACAATAACAGTTTTTTGTGTAACTTTTTTTACTTCTTTTGTTATATTAAATATATCATCAGGATTTATTCCAAAAGCCATACCACCTTTTTTCACATTTGGACAGGAGACATTTATTTCAATTCCATCAACACCATCTATATCAAGCTTCTTTGCCATGTAAGCAAATTCCTCAATGGTTTCTCCTGCAATATTTACTATTACAGCAACATCATAATCTCTTAAAAAGGGCAGCTCTTTCTCAATGAAAGCATCTACACCCGGATTTTGAAGCCCTACACTGTTTAGCATTCCACAAGGAGTTTCATAAACTCGTGGAGGTGGATTGCCTTCTTTAGGTTTTACTGTAAGTCCTTTTACAACTATTGCCCCTAATTGATTTAAATCAATATATTCTCCGTACTCTCTTCCAAACCCAAAAGTACCTGAAGCTGTCATCACCGGATTTTTTAACTTAAGTCCCCCAACTTCAACTTGTAAATTCAAAACTCCACCTCCTCTGCCCAAAAGACGGGACCATCTTTGCACACTCTTTTGTACTCAAAACCACCATCTTTTTTCACTTTGCAAGCGCATACAAGACAAGCTCCTATGCCACAAGCCATCCTTTCTTCTACAGATATTTGACAAGGAATGTTATTTTTAAGAGAAATATCTTGTAATATCTTTAGCATAGGTTTTGGTCCACAGCCATATATTATGTCAATCTTATCAATTATATCTTCAATTCCTTGTGTCACCATTCCTTTTTTCCCAAAACTTCCGTCCTCTGTCGTGACAATAACTTCTCCTAAATTTTTAAACTCCTCCACAAGAAAAATTTCACTTTTAAATCCCAACGCAATATACAAATTTTTTGCTTTGATTTTTTTAGCAAGGTATAGAAGGGGAGGAATGCCTATTCCCCCTCCTACTATTAACACATTTTTGTCCTCATATAGTTCAAAACCATGTCCGTGAGGACCTGTTACTTCAATTGTGTCTCCTTTTTTCATTTCGGATAAATTTTTAGTACCTTCCCCTTTAACCTGATATACAATTGTCATTGATTTGTCATCAACAGAGCATACGCTTATAGGCCTTTTTAGAAAAGTCTTGCCTTTGCAGTCTACCATTACAAATTGGCCTGGAGAAGGTATTCCCCCCTTCCACTCATATACCAATTTATAAATGCCACTGGCTATCTTTTCATTAGACAATATCTTGGTCTTCATCTTTCACCTCAACAAGCGATGTATTTTCTTTTAACAAGCCCATTGTTAATCATACCTGTCATAAGAATTACTTCTGCTCTCGCCGCTTGTGCATACTCATATTCAGAATATACATCTTTCCAGTAAGGACTTTGATATGCATAGATAACGCTCCGGGAAGAATTTATTATCGCGCCAAGTCCATTCTCATCAAAACAATCCATTATATCTTCAACAGTCCCCCCTTGTGCCCCATAGCCTGGCACTAGAAAGAAACAATTTGGCATTTCCTTTCTTAGCACTTTTGCCTCCTCTGGATAAGTTGCACCTACTACTGCACCTATAGAACTATAGCCATATTTCCCAACTGCTGACTTTGAAATTTTATTTATTATTTTAGCAACTCGTTGATAGACGTATTCTCCTGTTGCAGTTTTTATATCCTGTATATCTTTAGAACCTTTATTTGAAGTTTTGACAAGTGCAAATATACCCTTATTGTATTTGATCGCATCTTCTACGTAAGGGATTATAGTATCTTCACCCATGTAAGGATTTACAGTAATCGCATCAAACAACTGGTTTTGCATATATGCTTTTGAATACATTTTTGCAACCTCTTGTATATCTCCTCTTTTAACATCCGCTATTACCATAAGCCCTAAATTTTTAGCGTATTCAGCAGTTTTGAAAAAAGCTTTAAATCCTTCTATCCCATAAGCTTCATAAAAAGCAACTTGGATTTTGACCGCAGGCACAACATCGTAGACTGCATCTATTATACCTTTGTTAAAAAGGTATAAAGCTTCAGATATGCCTTCAATATTTTCTCCTTTTCTCTTAAAAGCAACGTCTTTTATAAATTGTGGAGTTTTTTCAATTCTGGGGTCAAGCCCCACTACAACAGGGCTTTTCTTAGCTTTTATACTCTCAATTAATTTATCAATAAACATCTACACCATCCTCTTATTGAAAATTTATTCATTTTATCGCATAAATATTCCTTTATTAATTATACCTCAATTTTTTCAATTTTTCTATCCCTTGCATATTTTATTTGACCTTCAACTATTGTGTATTCCACAACTCCTTTTAGCTTCATACCATGGAAAGGTGTGTTTTTTCCTTTTGATTTAAATTTATCTTTGTCAACTACATACTCTTCATAAGGGTCTACAATCACAATATCCGCTGTCTTGCCAACCTTTATTCCACTGGATATACCCAGTATATTTGCAGGATTTATGCTCATGTAATTGACTAAATCTTTCATGTTTATTTTACCTTTTTGTACAAGGAAAGTATTTATTACGGAAAAGGCTGTTTCTAAGCCCGATATTCCAAAAGCAGCCATGTCGTAAGGCACTTTTTTGTCATCCTTAGTGTGAGGGGCATGGTCTGTCGCGATTGCATCTATTGTGCCATCTTTCAATCCTTCTATTAATGCTTCTATATCCTCTCTTGTCCTTAAGGGTGGATAAGCTTTTGTGTTTGTATCGTAATTGTAGACTGCTTCATCTGTCAAGGTAAGATTGTGAGGAGTCACTTCAGCAGTTATTTTCACTCCCTTTTCTTTCGCTTCTCTTATAAGTTCGACACTTCCTTTTGTTGAGATATGTGCGATGTGAATCCTTACACCAGTTGACTTTGCAAGTATAATATTTCTTGCAAGCATGACTTCTTCTGCTTCTCTTGGTATGCCTTTTAATCCTATCATTGTGGAAATTACTCCGCTATTCATTACACCTTCGCCACTTAATGTTTTGTCTTCACAGTGAGTTATCATGAGTAAGTCATACATTTTTCCATATGTCATTATCCTCTTCATAAGCCCTGCGCTCATTATTGGAAAACCGTCATCAGATAAGGCAACAACCCCTGCTTTTTTAAGTTTTGCCATCTCGGTTATTTCTTCGCCTTTCATTCCCTTTGTCATGGCTCCTATAGGCAGTACTTTTACAACTCCTTCTCTTTGCGCAATGCTTTTTACATATTCTACTACTATTTCATTGTCTATAGGAGGATTTGTATTTGGCATGCAGGCAACAGTAGTGTAACCTCCTGCTGCTGCAGCTTCTGTTCCTGTTTTAATAGTCTCTTTCTCTTCAAATCCTGGCTGCCTTAAATGGGTGTGCATATCCACAAAACCTGGGAGTACATATTTGCCTGTCGCATCAATCACTATCCCGTCTGAGGCTTGTATATTTTTGTCAATCGCTTTTATGATACCATAGTCTATTAATATATCCGCTTTAACTTCACTTCCAAACCCATCTATTACAGTACCGTTTTTTATAATCATTCTCATTTTAATTTCTCCTTTCACAAAGTATTTTTAAAAGTGCCATCCTGACAGCGACACCATTCGTTACCTGTTCTTCTATGACAGAATACTCAGCATTTGCTGCTTCTGAAGTAACTTCAACATTTCTGTTTATAGGTCCTGGATGCATCAATATCGCATCAGCTTTTGCAAGTTTCATTCTCTCTTTATTTATCCCAAAATATTCTCTGTATTCGTCAATTGATGGGAATAGTCCACTTTTTTGCCTTTCCAATTGAATTCTTAGTCCCATCACTACATCCGCATCCTTTATAGCTTCTTCTACATTGTAGTAAGCTTTAACTCCCATCTTTTCTATTTGGGGTGGCATCAAGGTGGAAGGGCCTGCAACTCTCACTTCCGCCCCCATCTTTTTAAGTCCCCATATATTTGACCGTGCAACTCTGCTGTGCATAATGTCTCCTATTATCGCCACTTTTAATCCTTCAAAGCTTTTTTTCTTTTCTCTGATTGTCATCATGTCCAACAAGGCTTGGGTGGGATGTTCATTTATACCATCTCCTGCGTTTATGATAGAGGCATCTGTGTATTTTGCCATAAGATGCGGCGCTCCACTCATGTTGTGCCTTGTTATTATCACATCCGCCTTCATCATCTCAACAGTCCTTATGGTGTCTATTAAAGACTCCCCTTTAGCAACACTGCTGGTTGCCACTTCTATATTGCCGTAATGAGCGCCTAAATACTTTGCTGCCATCTCAAAAGATAGTCTTGTCCTCGTGCTAGGTTCGAAAAAAATCGTCACAACTGTCTTTCCCTTTAGTATCTGCGAATATTTTTCTCCATTTAGAATTTTTTTCATCTCCTTTGCAGTGTCTAAAACTTCCAGTATTTCTTCTTTCGATAAATCCTTAATACCTAACAGATCTTTTCTATTCACATTGCCTTCCTCCTTTTAAAAAAAGAGTAGTCACCACATCACAATAATGTGAAATGGTACTACTCTTTTTGTATAAAATATTCTTTTCTGTTAAAATTAGGGTTTCAAATTTTGGCATAAAAAATCCTCCCTTTTTAGAGTTTAATACTCCGGGAGAATATCTATCATTCTCCCTTTTTAGCCTCGCTGGGCTAAATTAAAGGTGCTACTTTTCAGTTATTACCACTCTGTTGACTTTGTCTATTTCCTCCAACATCACATTTACTATTTCATTTTTTGATGTTGGAACATTTTTACCTACATAATCTGGCTTTATCGGCAATTCCCTGTGCCCTCTGTCTATTAATTCTGCCAGCTGTATTGCCTTAGGCCTCCCTAAATCGATAATTGCATCCATAGCAGCCCTTATAGTCCTTCCTGTGTATATCACGTCGTCCACTAACACCACTATTTTACCTACCACATCCACACCTATATCTTTTTTCTTGACTACAGGCTGTTCAAGGTCTGTGGTAAGGTCATCACGGTATAGGGTGATATCCAATGACCCTACTGGAGGCTTTTTTCCTTCAATTCGCGATATATACCTTGCTATTCTTTCTGCTAAAGGCACTCCTCTTGTCTTAATGCCTACCAAAACCACATCTTCAATGCCTTTATTCCTTTCCACAATCTCATGGGCTATTCTTATCAAGGCTCTGTCTATGGCTTTTTCATCCATTATCTCTGCTTTTATCTTCAACTTCACAACCTCCACAAAAAAGCTTCTTGCACTGGCAAGAAGCTTTTTATGCTACATATAATTATGCCAACCTTGCCAGCCTCACAGGACTGCTTAAAGGACTTCGTTTTCTATATATTATCACATTCTTTTCAACTTGTCTATAGGGAATATTTAAAAAAATAAAAATTGTGCTAAGATGTTAGTATTGACACCAATATTAAAAGAAGGATGTGACAAAATGGAAGTAGGAAAAGTACCTGTAGAAATACTAAAAAGAAGTGTTTTCCCTTATCTTGGCGCTAAAAGAAAAGAAGTTTTAGTCCACTCCCAATTAGGAGAAGACAGTAGCATAATAGATTTCGGCGAATACGTGGCGGTCCTTTCAACAGACCCCATAACAGCATCAGAGAAATTAAGCGGCTTTTTATCTGTCATAATATCCTGTAATGATTTAGCTTCTTGTGGCGCAAAGCCAATTGGAATATTATCAACTATACTACTGCCCGAAGGCAGTGATGAATCTGTACTCCATAATTTAATGGAAGAAATAGATAAAGCAGCAAAAAAGCTCAACATAGAAGTTTTAGGAGGCCACACAGAAATAACCACTACAGTAAACAAGCCTATTATAAGCACAACAGCAATTGGCATGGCTAAAAAAGGTGAGTACATAACCACAAAAGGCGCAAAAATAGGCGATGATGTCATAGTTACAAAAGCTTTAGGCCTTGAAGGCACAGCAATTTTAGCAACTGACTATGAAGATTTGCTGCTAAAGCACTACGATAAAGATTTTATCTTAAAAGCACAAAGTTTTATAAACGAAATAAATGTCATAGAAGAAGGACTTACTGCAGCACAAAATGGTGCAAATGCAATGCACGATATAACAGAAGGAGGAATATTAGGAGCAGCCTATGAAATCGCAGAAGCATCAGGCCTTGGCATTGAAATATATGAGGAAAAATTGCCAGTACGCCCTGAAACAAAAGAAATTTGCCGTTTTTTTGGCATAAACCCTTTAAAGCTCATATCCAGCGGTTCAATGATAATTACTGCCAGTGATGGAGATAAAATAGTCAAATCTCTATCTGAAAAAGGAATACAAGCTACAATAATAGGTAAAATTATAAAAGAAGGGAAATATTTAATAACATCAAAAGGAAAAGAAGAAATAACTCCACCAGAGCGAGATGAGATATATTTAGTAAATAGAGAGAGGATAAAAGTTTAATTCTTGCCTGAAGTTGTTGACAAAATATTTATAAAAAGTCCAGCTTTTATGCTAGAGGGCAGCCTCACGTTTTGAGTCGTGTCTAATGCTCGTTTTGGGCAGCCTTTCAAAATGTCACCCTGAGGCGTAGCCGAAGGGTCTCAGACCTTAAAGCTTAGCTTATTGCATGTCTTTTTTGTCTGAGATCCTTCGCCAGACCCTTCGTTTCACTCAAGGCTCCGCTACGCTCCGGCTCAGGATGACATGTAAAAATGTTCTTGATGACATAAAAAATTAAACATAACATGCAAATATACAATTTCAATAGCTTCGCAATATACCCATAAACATAAAATCTAAACTTTTTAATGAGTGGAACGTCTTAAAATTTCAATCAACCTTACAAAATACTCAGGAAGAGGAGCTTCAAACTCCATGTAAACTCCTTTTGTAGGATGCATAAATCCTAAAACACGTGAATGTAATGCCTGCCCTTCCAACTTAAACTTTTGCTTTTTAAAACCATATACTGGGTCCCCTACAACAGGATGACCAATATAAGCCATATGCACTCTTATCTGATGAGTCCTCCCTGTCTTTATAACCGCCTCTACTAATGTATTTTCTTTAAACCGCTCCAAAACTTTGTACAATGTAAGAGCATATCTTCCATCCTCTATTACAGCCATCTTTTTCCTGTCAACAGGGTGCCTTCCTATAGGTGCCTCAATTTCCCCCGCTTCATCTTTTATAACTCCTTCTACAATAGCAACATATTTTTTAAAAACACTTCTCTCTTTTATTTGATTAGAAAGGCTTATGTGAGCTTTATCATTTTTGGCAACAACCATCACACCAGAGGTATCCTTATCAAGCCTGTGAACTATACCCGGCCTTAAAATGCCGTTAATTCCCGATAAATTTTTGCAGTGGTAAAGAAGTGCATTTACAAGTGTACCACTGTAATTTCCCGGTGCCGGATGCACTACCATTCCCTGGGGCTTATTTATCACAATTATATCATCATCTTCATAAAGAATATCCAAAGGTATATTTTCTGGCAGTACATCAATTTTCTCTGCCTCTGGGATATTTACAACAACCTCATCATTCTCTTTTACCTTGTAGCTGGGCTTTACCGTTTTACCATTTACAAAAACAAGCCCATCCACAATCAATTTTTTAATATAAGACCTTGTGTAATCTAACTCTGCCGCAAGAAAAACGTCTATTCTCTTTCCCTCATCCTCTTTTTCTCCTTGCAAAACTATCTTATCTACTACGTTCATCCCATCACGCCTTCTCCCTAAAAATCATAAGATATCCTAATATAATAGCTCCTATAACTATAAAAGAATCTGCAACATTAAAAACCGCAGGGAAAAATTTAAAATCAATAAAGTCTACAACATATCCGAGTCTAACTCTGTCTATAAGGTTTCCAATAGCGCCCCCCAGGATCATAGCAAGTGTATAATTATACACACTATTACCTGGCAGTTTAATCATAGAATAAATTAGCACAGCCCCTACAATTACTGTTATAACTATAAAAAAAAGAGTCTTATTCTGAAGCATACCAAATGCCGCACCTTTATTCTCCACATAAGTAAGATGAAAAAAATTCTTTATAACCGGATAACTTCCTATAGGCATAAGATATTTCACTGCAAGGTATTTTGTCACTTGATCAAATAAAATCACAAACGCTACAATAATTATCTCCAACGTCAATTCCTCCTATGTATTCATTTGTTTTTGTAACCATATTGCTGTACGAATATATTATACAGGAAAATTACAAATTAAACTATAGCTTAATTTATAATTAAACCTTCTGCAAAATATTAATCTATGTCTGTAATGAATAATTAAAATTAAATATTTCCTTTAGACACAAAGAATATTCTAAATTTTATGCAAAACAAGCCATCCAATATAAGGCGCTTATTGCCTTAGATGGCTAAAAAAACTGATTAATTTTCTAGTCTATAATCTAATTATTTAATTCATACTCTCTTTTCAAAATAGAATACATCTTCATATCCCAAAATCTCCCTTTTATAAAAACTGTTTCTCTCAATATCCCTTCAAACTTCATACCAACTTTTTGCATTACTCTCTCAGAAGGTATATTTTCCACCTTGCACCTTGCCTGTATTCTATTAAGATTCAACTTTTTAAAGCCAAACTCTATTACTTTTTTAACTGCCTCTGTCATAAATCCTTTATTCCAGTATTTTTTGCCAAGCACATACCCTATTTCTCCTGTCATATTCTTTTCATCAATAAATACATATCCACATGTTCCAATTAATTTGCCATTTTCTTTTAAATATAATCCCCAGTCTGAAGGCTCACTATTTGCATATTTTGACAACAAAAGATTAATAAACTTTACAGAATCCTCAATACTTTTATGATATTCCCATGATACATATTTTGTAACTTCTGGATCCCTTGCGTATTCAAACATGTCTTCCGCATCTTCTAAACTTATTTTCTTTAATATAAGCCTTGGAGTCTCAAGAACAGGTTGATAAAACTTTTCCATATTTTTTACTTCCTTCCTTAAAAATATATACAATTAATTTTCACTTACAAATTCAGCAAATAACCATTTTTCTTGAGCCAGTCTTCCTGCTTTTTATAATCTGGCATTAACATCTTTACTTTTATCCAGAAATTCTTTCCATGATTTCTTTCTTCCAAGTGTGCAAGCTCATGCACAACAACATAGTCTATTACAGAAATAGGAGCCATTATAAGTCTCCATGAAAAATTTAAGTTTCCTTTTGAAGAACAGGATCCCCACCTTTTTTGTGCAGACGTAATATTTATTTTATTGTATTTTAAATTACTTTTCTTAGCATACCACTTGACTCTTTCAGATATCTTCTTAAAAGCTTCTTTTTTATACCAATCAATAAAAACCTCTTTTGCTTTATCTAAAAAATCCCTTGAAAGATAAAAACCATCTTCAAACTTAAGAGGAATCTCCTGATTATCTACTATATACAGCTTATAATACTTACCAAGATATAAAAACCCTTCCCCATTCACAAATTCCTTTTTTAAAGCTTTAGGATCCCTTGCCTCTATCTCCTTCTTTTTCTTCTCAATCCACCTTGAATGCTTTTCTATAACCTCCCAAATTCTCTTTTCATCTATACCAAAAGGTGCCCTCACTATAAGAGTAGCATTATCTGTAATCTGCAAGGCTATTGTCTTTCTTTTTGAACGTATTATTTTCTCAATCTTTATGTCTAACATAATTTCACTTCCTATAATGGTGATAAGATACTTAATTATTTTTAAAATATACTATATCTTATTTCTTATCCTCTTTATAATTGCATTAGGTCTTTTTGAAAATTCTTCTATAGGTATTTTATCTCGTAAAATATCATCTTTATAGATATTATAATAACCCTCATTTATAAATATCGTTAAATTCCCTATTTTAAAGCCTGTTATTTTTGTATTTTCGTCAATCACTTTACTATTAATATTGACTTTTAAAAATTCTTCTTGATGCTCATACAACCTCTTAAGTTCCAAATAAAGTCTATAGTCTTCTTTTGTTTTTATACAAAGTTCTGATACGTTTTTTGCATTCTTAAGAAGAAACAAATTAGTATATATACGATTTGTAACTCCAAAAGGACCACAAGTAATAGGTCTTTCAAGCTTTTTCCATTCTTCTATTTCAAATTTCACATATAACTCATCAGAATCCTTTGGTATTTCTTTTATATCTTTCCTTTTTACTATTTCAAAACCTTTTATCCTCCCATAATAGTGTATCCCAGCTTCTTTATCAAATTTTTTGATTGACTGGTATATCGCAACATATTTAAACTTCATACCGCTAGACTTAATATTTTTATAAGGTATATGATAAAAATTATATTTGAGATTTATATCAAGCTGCTCTTTACTTGACAACGGAGCAACAAGTACTTCTTTATCATCAAACTTTACTTGATCAATGTATTCATATGTACCACCTTGAAAAACTGAATCTTCAAAAGCTGATTCAAAAGAATTATTTATAAGGTCATCTATGAATTTCTCAACAAGCTTAGTAGAACCAGGTAAAAATGGCAGTCCTCCCACATTAACTTTTTCAATACTTTTATAAAAATGATGTTCTTTATATTTTTCTTCGTCAGAATATGGAAACAATACAAAAGCCCCGAAAATCATTCTCTCAAAATTTTTATTATTTTTATTTTCATACACAATGGCATCACGGTATCTATGCATAGTGTTTATATCCTCTTCTTCCGGACCTGGAGAACGATATTTATTATAATAATCTGTATCAACAACTGCAGGATTTATTTTGTATTTTGCATCAAGTACATATTTAAATATAGTATTTGATCCAACTTTGCTCAACGATAATATACTATCAGGCATTTGAGGTGTAGTTGGGATATTATCATATTTAAATTTCTTATTGTACACTAGGGAATATATCTCCCCATTTTTTGGATTTTGATATTCAACACGAGTCTCCTCGCCTTTTGTCAAAGTAACAGTAAGTCCTCGATTATTAAATTTAATAATACCTTGCTTTACAAGACTATATTTTTCTCTCAATATTGAATTAAGTTTGATAAAACACCAATATTCATATAATATAGCCAAATCTTTCATAGATATTTTAAAAATGTATTCCCTTATCATAAGTCCCTTTAAAAGCATAATATAATATTTATAAACATCCTTGTATCCTGGCGCCATATTAAGCACAAGGGAAAGTGAATTCATAGTATATATATCTCCAACATCTTTCAAAAAACTGTAATTTAAATGCCTTCCAAGCTTATATATCATCGCTTCAATGCTTTTTTTAATATTTTCATCAACAATACTTGATTCTTTTTCATAATTTTTCTTAACTAAATTAAGCTTTTTTATTATAGATTTTATAATGTATTTTACCAATCTGTTTTCATATGTATCATAGGTAATAGAACTCTTTACAGAGCAAACTTTGTCAACTATTATTTCCCCATTAATGTTCTTCACATATTGAGGATGCTTGTTAATCCATTTTATTCCCTCTCTGTCAACCCTTTTTGCAGTATAATATTTGAGTATTTCCCTATCTTTTTTTAATACATGATGGGGCATATTTAGCACAATCATGATCGATTTATTTAACTTATCAAACACTTGATTTATAATCGCAAAAAATTCAGTGAGGCTGTTTCCTACATTGTTTTTAGTCATGCTATAAAAGTATGTCCTTTTATAAAAATCAAATATAAGATTGTATAATTCATTGTTAATATCTTGTAAAAGAGCATAATAATCCTTTTGATAGTCAATTTTAGAAGGAAAAACCTCAATAGTTACCTTTAGATATTCTCGATTATTAACTAGCATAATAAGCTCTGAATATCCAATATCATTTTTAAAATTAATAATACCTGATAATACTCTTTTGGAAGCACCTACAAAACGTACTTTGTTCCTAATATTTATATTCTCATGCCAAAATGACACCTCATCATCAGTTTTTTTCTCAATCACAATTTCATAATTTTGCTGTTCATAAAAAAGAGGATAACTATCCCCCGTATATGACACCAACTTATCCTCTATTGGTGAATAAATTTTAGCAGTATATTCTGTACACGAGATATATATTTTTGCCTTTACGTTTTCATTGATATTTAAAGCTCCAACATTAGGATGATAGGGATTGCCTTTTATTGAAAAATCAAATTTCGGAGTAGATATATAAAGCAGGTCAACATCAGAGCCAGTATGACGTAAATCCATCTTCTTCATATCTCCTTACCATATAAATAATTTTTTCTGCTGACCTTGGATATACACAATTATCCATATCTTTAAGCATCTTATCACTAACATCCATATCCTCATATTCATACTTGGCTTCATAATTGCCAGAACATATTTTAAATAATTCGACAAGTATTTTCTTTATACTGATACTGCTTCCGTGTATCCTGGGCAAAATCTTTTGCAATATTTCTAAATCCATCGCTTCATCAAAATCCATTAAACCATTTAACTCATTGTATATCATATAAAAACTTATTTCATCTCTCACCCTATAACCAAAATGCAAATTTCCCTCTCTTAGAACATCATTAATTTTTTTAAAACCAAAATCACATCATCAATAATTTCCCTATAATCAAGACAATCATTTAATGTTAGAAATTCACTCTTCAAAAAACTATTGTTTAATACTTTTTCAGTAATTTCTTCGATATCTCCAACAAAATAATCGAGGTTTACATCAGAAAACTCAATAACATTTGCTCTATCAAGCACTTTTTTGCTAAAGGGAAACGTAGTCTCATCCATATTAACAGTGCCAATGAAATATAAATTTTCAGGTATGTACAAATTGCCATATTCATGGAAAGAATCTTCATCTAACAGTTCTTTGTTCAAAAGGGGATCTGTAACAATTCTATCGCCATCCTTTTTTCGTGACTCTATAATTGAAAGAATATCGCTGAAATAATACTCTACACGTGCAAGGTTCATTTCATCCAATACAAAAAAGTAAGGTCTATTTATATCGTTTATAGCCCTTTTTATAAAATTTGTTAAAACTCCAGGATGAAATTTATTATGCATATCTTTGTAACCTAATAATTCCGTAGAATCTGACCAGTCGGGTCTTACAGGTACCAACATAAATCGTCCATTCTTCGTATTGCAACCTATAGCCTCCGCAAAAAGTCTTGCAAGTTTGCTTTTCCCTGTACCTGAAATACCTGCAAGAATTAAAAATGGCTTTGACTTCAAAGATAAATAAAAATTTTCTATTAACTTATCATTGTAGCTAAACCCATGATTTTTTATGTAACTTTTTATGTATTCAAGTTCATCTTTGACGTTATAACTAGTATCGTTGTCAGGTATATAATCTTCCTCATTTTCATATATTTGTTCCTTATCTTCACCGCTTAAAACAGAAACATTTTTATAAATATTTATCAAATCATGAAGGTCATTTTTTAATGTTTCATCATCTGGTAAATCATCATTCTCATATTTTTTATAAAATATTGTCCCTTTTTCATAAAATTCATTGCCAATTGATAAATTATTATCTGTATTCCATCCCTTTGCCTCCATTTTACTCCTTATCTTTAAAGCAAGAGATAACATTTTTTTAATGGCCACAAGTTTACCATATTTATCTTTTAACTTAGTATAGCCTTGATTCAAAGTTAAATATAGCCTTTTCATATCAAAAGAAAATAGATAAACAATATATACCCCTTCCATTGTAGTTTGTGTAATATTTTTGTCCATAATAGCAACCCAAGGAATTTCTGCCCAGTTACCTTGACCATTAGAGCCTTTAATAAAATATTCATCACCTATAAAATCAAATTTTTGTATCTCCTGAGGTATTTCTTTTCGTAATATATCTCCTATTCTATTTCCTTTAAATGGCTGTGAGGTTCTTGCTTTTATATAATTATCCATAACCTCTTTAAAAAGAGTCTTTAGTGACATTTTTATCTTACCTTTCTCAAAAATATAAATTTCTCTAGTTATTATTCAAAATATCCCATTTTTATTTAATTAAACACTTTATATATTTCGACATGTATTTTAAAAATTCCTTCTTAAGCCTTTTTTAACTTCCTTTCACTACATTATTTTTTTGAATACTTCTATTTACAATATCTTTAAATCTTTCATAGCTATTGACCCAATCAAAAACTACATCACTGGATACGGTGGCAAAATGTTTACGGGCACATTCAATTTTGGCTTTTTCCACATCGGTTAAATTAACTCTTTCTTTTTCAAATTTTGATTCCACAATAAAATACAACTTTGCCTTATGATCATCAACTTTATGTATTATTGCCCAGTCAGGAGTATAATTTCCATAAGGGGTTTCAATGACAAGTCCTCCCTTTTTTAATTTTGTAAAGAGAAGAACATCAGGATCTTCATCAAGGCTTCTTGCAAATTCATACTCCCCATGACTATCTACACGGATATATTTCTGGAGAGCTTTTCGGTATTCTTCTTTTGTTTTATATGCTTTTTTAGCACTTTCATTTAGCATCCATTGTTCAATTTCATCCACAGCAAAAATATTCTTCTCTTCAAACACAACTCCATCCAAAACCTCATATTCTATATTCTTAGCCTGGAATTCATTCAATTTATTCTGAAGAATCTTAATTACTTCATCTAAAATCTCCTGTTTCTGTAATAAAATTTTATTTTCCAAAGCCGAATAAATTCTGATTAAAGCTTTCCTTGGTAAGAAAGTTTGATGCATGAGATAATTTATTATTTCAAAATCACTTTTATTATTTTCTATTTCTTCTATTCCAAGATTAATTGTAAATTTAGCAGGATCATGTATTTGCAACTCATTAGATTTTTTGAAATCTATACCTCCTGTTGCTATTTCATATTGACGATAAATAAATTTATTAGTTAGATGTTTATTAATTTCTTCTATACTTTGTTTAATAAACTCCTCTTTATCAATGTTTACATGGTAAATTGTTCTTTTGTTTATTCGTTCACGTAATTCTGCTAAAAGCTTTTGAAATTCTTTTTCCGTTACAAAACTGTGGTATCCATTTTCTACAGGTTCTTCATCACCATTTTTAATCTCAATTCGTTTACTACCTTTTGCTTTCATATTTTCTATAAATTTCTCTTTAATAGCTTCCTGATACGGTTGTAAAATTGCATTTGTAAAATCATAATATATTATCTCTGCTGCATCTTTCGTTAGTTGGTTAGTTTTAGCATTAATAATTCCAGCATTAATAAGTTCAGTCCTAAAAGCTTCTACTGTATCTGCCACAAGAAATTCCTCTGGAATCCCAGCGTCTGCCAAGGTTTGATAAATAACTTCAAAAGTAACTTCTTCCTGATCTAGTCCTTCCTCCAATCTAAAATCTTTTTGCAAGGCTTCAGCGAAGTGATCGTAATAGTCATTGGCAATTACAGTCAAAACATTTATTTCACTGTCAAAACATCGGTTTCCATAAATATCCACTGGCAGTCGCAAGCCTCGTCCTATTTCTTGCTTTTTAGCAATTTCTGAACTTCCTTTTTTTAATGTACACAGTTGGAAAACATTAGGGTTATCCCAGCCTTCTCTTAAAGCTGAATGAGAAAAAATAAATGCCAATGGTTCATCAAAAGAAATTAGTTCATCCTTTTTCTCTAAAATAAGCTGTATTCCACGTTCAATATCTTCCTGAGATTTAGCTTTTACCTCTAATTCATCTTTCCCCCAGTCCCAATCCTCTATCTCAGTTTCATTATTTTTCTTATCCCGTGCAAAATAACCTTCTCTTACCTTTTGCACATTTTTGTATTCAGGAAATAAATCAGGATATTTTTTAAAAAGTTCATTATATCTTGGATCTTTAATTACTTTTTCATATTCCTCATCAAAAATGCGGGCATAAATTCCTCGACCGTCAGGTGCTTCACTATCTCTAAAATTTTTAACCCGATCTATAAAGAAAAGTGATAAAACTTTGATTTTATAGCCTTTTTCTAAAATTTTTAGTTGCTTTGTTAAATGCGTTTGAATAGTTAAACGGATTAATATTCTGATTAAGTCCAGTTCATCTAAGTTATAATTATTTTCTCCTTCTTTTAATATTAAGATACCTTCCTTATAACCAATTTTCAATCCGTTAATTTTGTGCGGGTCTTCCAATACAATCATATCTTTATATTGGGATAATTCTCCGGATAATTCATAAAGGCTTACCCCTTTTTGCACATTGAAGGTACGTAATTTAACTTGCCCGCCCGGTTCACGATAGAAAATTTCAATTTTTGCTTTTAAGTCCCGGGTAAATTCTATATAACGAACATAAGGGTAGTCTTTACTGATATTGCCATAAACAGTTTTAACCTCAATTTTCTTTACTAAATCCTGTTTATAAGCCTGGTACGAATCAAGTTTATATACTTGATGGTAAAGCTTTTTATGAGTTGCTGAATACCTTAAAATGAATAGCGGATCCAATTCTTCAATAGCCTTTAAAGAAGCACTTTTCTTTTTCCCATTTCCTTCAAGTCGCTGTGGTTCATCTATAATGACAATTGGTTTAGTATATTTTATTAGGTCCCACAAAACTCGCCCTCTTTCATCTTCTCTGCGAATTTTATTGCTGTCTTTATTAAATGCCTGTATATTCATAATTACAATGCGTAAATCCCTAGCTTCCACAAAGTCCATTAACTTATTTAAATTATTCGAATCATAAACGAAAGCATAATTTGAAATGTCAAGGTCATAAAGGGTTTTTAAATGTTCTTTCAAAATTTCAATATTTTTTCCACTCCTTTACGAATAGCCACTGTAGGCACTACAATTATAAACTTCAAAAAATTATAATTTTTATAGAGCTCCAAAATAGTCCGCAAATATACGTAAGTTTTACCAGTACCTGTTTCCATCTCTATAGAAAAATTATATATAGGCTGTAAATCAGGAGAGGGAAAGAGCATGTTTTGAGTTTGTATTTCTCGTAAATTTTCTAGAATAACATTCCTTCCTATGTCCAATCTATTCCTTATAATTTCCTCAGATATACGTCCTATATGTCGGGTTTTCCCACGATAAATTACATCCCCCAGCTCCCGATCTTGTCCTCTAAAGAGGGCTACAACTGAGTTGATAGCTTTCTTTTGGTATTCTAAATTATCATCAAAGTTAAATATAACTTTCCTTGTCATTTAGCCCACTCCTTAAATAAACTCTACTCTGTAAGTCTGGTCTTTTCCCTGGTTAAAAAGCTTTATTTGTGTATCAAGTCTGTGCAAAATATTTAACTTCAAAGAAATATCATCATCAAAAGCACTATCTCTAAAAATAATTTTTATCGGTTTTGGTTCTAAAGAAGCTATTTTATCCACAATATCACTGGTAATCGTTTCTTCAAGACATACTACTACACTATCGGCAAACATATATGTTCGATTCCCTATATTGGTAAGTTTTTCAATTTTAGATGTAAGTGGGAAATCTCTGTGACGTAGCATAATCTCATAAACTACATCAATATCAGTAAAGCCAGGATTAAAGTCTAAAGCATCCTTAACAGAAAGAGCGCTTTCGCTTAAAGTAATCTGCTCACCGTCAAAAACCTCATCATTCCATCGAATATTTGTTTCAGCTACCTTAAAAACTTTAAAACCAATATCAAGGTCATCAATCCACTCCTTATCCTTAAATTCTTCTTTAATCTTTTCTCCAGCCCTACGAATCCTTTCTTTACCAATATCGGCAATGGTTTTAAAGCCAGCTTTATAGGCTTCGGAATCTTCTGGACAAGGTTCTGGTAACTGCACCATAATAAATTTGCGTTTGCCACCATCTTCGGCATTAAGCTGCATAACGGCATGAGCTGTTGTAGCTGAACCAGAAAAGAAGTCAAGAATGATAGAATCTTTACTAGTTGAATAGAAAATTACTTTCTTTATAAAGTTTAGTGGTTTTGGATTGGGAAAAAATTCTCCTTTCATCAATTCTCTTAATTCTTTAGTTCCATTTTGATTCATATATGAATTTTCAACAAAATCTAAACTATTTACAGGATTTCTATAACTTTTTAATTCATTTTTATATCGTTTAAAAATAAATCCTCTTTCATTGTTTGAATGTCTTTTTTTAAATACAATTTTTCCGTTTTTTATATATTCACTTAATGTTTCTTTTGAAAATGCCCAATATCTACCTTTGGGTGGTAAGTCAATTTTCCCTGTATAGGGATTTATTATTTCAAAGTATAAACTTGGACCGCCGCTTTTCGCACTAGGATCTGCACTTACCCAATCCCCATTAGGATCATTATCAGGATTATCATATGCATCGAAATCTTTTTCCTCTCCTTCTAAGAAAACATTTTCTATTATTTTGGCATAACATACCAAACTTTCATGTTGTAAATTAAAACCAGTATTTTTGTCGCCAGTCATTGACTTGGTTTTTCTGATGATCTCTCCTACAAAATTCTCCTCCCCAAAAATCTCATCACAAATCTTTCTTAAATTAGCCACTTCATTATCATCAATACTAATAAAAATTACTCCATCATCGGAAAGCAAATCCTTAGCTACTTTTAAGCGTGGATACATCATATTCAACCAATTGGAATGGAAGCGTGCAGAACTTCTCTGGTTTTTAATTAATCGTTCACCATTTTCATCAAGTTCGCCTTCTTCTTTGTCGCTTTCTTCTTTTAATTTTTTAAAGTCATCTTTATAGATAAAGTCATTGCCGGTGTTATAGGGCGGATCTATGTAAATCATTTTTATCTTGCCATAGTACGAATTTCTAAGAAGTTTCAAAACTTCCAAGTTATCTCCTTCTATATAAAGATTTTCTGTAGTATCCGGATTTTTGCTCTCTTCAGGTACATACTTTAAGGTTTTTCCAACTACATCGGTTAAGGCAAGCTGTTTAGCTAAAGTCTTCCCTGGCCAGGTAAGCTCATATTTTTCCTTCCCTACCTCTTCAACTTGGCCAAGTTCCTGTTTTAGCGCTTCAAAATCTACTTGACCATCTTTTACAACAGTAGGAAATAATTCAGCAAGCTTTTTGATATTGTCTTGGACTGGATTAAATATTTCCTTTGACACTTTATTTTCCATTTTATTGCCCCTCCTAAATAGCAATTATTTCATTTAACCTTAAAAAACTACTTTTTATTTTTGAATTAAGGCTTGCCTTTTCTGCTAATGTGATCGACTTGCTCAGATGATTTTGAAGATTTATGATTTTCTTTAAAAGAGTCCTTATTTCATTCATTTTTTCAATATCATAAAAGATATTGGTATCTAATGCCCTTAAAGCTCCGGTCCAAAGATATTTATAGTTAATAAGATAGGCTTTCGTTATAATTTCTGTGTAAAAGGTGAGTTTGTTACCAGTGTTTAATATTTTAGTAAAAGCTAAATATTGATCAAATAATGTTGCATTTTCATCTGGGAAAAATAAAGAACTTCTCTGAGTAAAAATTATATCATCTATGACAATTTCCTGCGAATCAATTTTACTTAATCTTTTTAAAGCAAAACAGTACAGGTAATTGCCTTTATTATCAATAAACCGTAACACCGCAGGAGGTTTAACTGTTTTTTGTAAAATTCCGCCAATAAAATTAGAATACTTTAAGTCATTAACTTTTATATCAAAATAAAGAATAGCTTGATAGTTATAATCATTGTTTATTAATGACGGTATTTCTTCTCCAATTATTTGGTGTGTTAAAGTTATTCCTTTAACATCTTCTTTAAATTTTTGTTTCTCTTGTTTTGTTAGTTCCCCGGTTAAAAAGGTTTTTATATCGAAATTTTTATCAATCTTATATCTCTCAGGTACTCCAAGCATTTACATCACCACAAGAAAGGATACTAACTCAAAATCATCAGCACTTGTATGGGCAAATTCATTTTCGTAGCCACCAAAGTCAAAAATACTTGTTTCAGCTTTTCTTTCTTCCTCACCTTTAATACTATCAATTGCCTTATTCAAAAGATTTGAATAAAAGCTCATATCAGTTGCATTTTTAGTTTGCTGATTAAACAAATCAATTAGTTCGGTATTTGGTTTATTTTTCCCATAAGAAAGCTTTCTAAATTGCATTAAAGTCTCTCGTGAACTACCGCTTCCAAAATATATTTCACCGTCATGGGTAACATAAATTAAGTAATAGGGGTAAAGAGAACTATTACTTTCAGGCTTAGTATTATCTTCAAGATGCCTAAAGCAAAAGATACAACCTGGTTTTTCCCCTTTAACCACAGAATAAATTCCTCTCGGTACTCTTTTTATTTCAGGATGACTACGCACATACATGGACAACTCATATAGGTAATCGTTCATATTTAGGTCTGTTATAGAAATATTATCTGATAATTCATCAATATCAACTATTTCATTTTGCAATCGTTCCAATTGCTTTTTACGAAAGTCGAAGTCATTTAAATCTGGATTTAATATATCATCTTCTCCGGTTGCAGTCAAATTTACCGCCAGCATTTTTTGTTTGACACGGTATTCTAATTGAAGATATTCATTTAGTTCTAAATTCGGGAAAAAATTTATCATAGCTATTCGTTCATTTTTGCTTCCAATCCTATCAATACGACCAAAGCGTTGAATTAAAATAACTGGATTCCATTGAATATCATAATTTACCACGCAATCAGCATCTTGAAGGTTTTGACCTTCGGAAATACAATCAGTAGCAATAAGAATATCTATTTGTTCATTTTCGGGTAATTTTCTCTCTAATTTAGAATTGGGAGAGAAATAAGATAGTATAGTATTAAATTCTTTAGAAATATTTAGCGTTGTTTTAGGTTCGCCTGTCCCAGTTACAAGCGCAGTATGAATTCCATGTTTTTTCATTTCTTGTGCAATAGTATCATAAAGATAATATGCGGTATCAGCAAAAGCAGTAAAAATTAATACTTTTTTATTGCCTGGATTATAAGGTGTCTTAGTTATTTTTTCTTCTAAAAAGTTTAATAAGGTTTTTAATTTTTCATCTCTCTGTTCTTGCAGAACAATATCAACACTTTTCAATAATTCTTCTATTTTCCCTTTATCGTGATATAAGTCAGCCAAATATATTCCTTTCATTAAATGATTAACATTTATTTCATACTTATAATCCAATAATAATTCTTCATCGTCATCTGATTCTTCAAATTCTACTTCTAAATCTTCACTACTTTTTTCAAGCAATTCTATATATCTATCAATTCTCTGAAGAAGACGTTGTAAAGTCTCCCTAAAAGCATAAACAGAGCTTTCTAACCTTTTAAATAAATTGAATCGGTGTAGTACGGAAACAAAATATTCTCTTTCTTCATGATTAAATAGCACTCTGTCACCACGAACTGTTTGGAATTTTTCTACATAATATTGCTTGTATTCAGGTTTAATGTATTTCATAGGTTGATAAACTGCAAGTGTTAACATATCAAGCTTTTCATCTGTATCATAAAATTTTAGTAATTCCCCTTTGCTATCAATTTCTGGTTTATAAGTTTTTGGTGGAAGTTTTTCAGGAAAACTACCTATTTCATCATTGCCATAATACATAGTGATATGCTTACGACTTCTCGAAATTGTAACCATTTCAAGAAGTTTAAAAAATTCTGATGGAAGATTATCCAATAAATCCTTTTTATTTCTATTTGGCTCTTTAATCCAATCATTTATTACTTTTTTCGCTTTTTTTAATACCCCTTCAATGCTTATAATACCATCTTCCTTAAAAGCTTCGTCATTATCTATAGTAATTGTGCTCAACTGATTTTTTAAGTCATTTAGAGAATTGTTTACGGGTGTAGCTGTCAGCATTAAAACTTTTGTTCTAACCCCTTTTTTAATAATTTCATTTATCAATCTTCCATAACGTGAAAGTCTTTCTGGATTATCATTGCGATTTCTAAAGTTATGGGACTCATCGATAACAAGCAAATCATAATTTCCCCAATTTATTCTGGATAAATCAAGGCCGCTACGGGATCTCCCAAAACGACGACTTAAATCACTATGACAAAGAATATCAAATGCAAACCGATCTCTGGCAAAACGGTTATCTATGTAAGAATTTCTGAATGAATCCCAGTTATCATACAACTTCGCCGGTGTTAAAACTAAAACTCTATGTTGTCGTAACTCATAATATTTTATTATAGCTAATGCTTCAAAAGTTTTTCCAAGCCCTACGCTATCAGCAATAATGCAGCCATTGTATTTTTCAATTTTGCGTATTGCAGAAACCACTGCATCTTTTTGAAATCGAAAAAGACTTTTCCAAATCTCAGTATCTTTAAAACCAATATGATCGCTTTCAAATCGCTCTATATCGGAATCTAATTGGTCTCCAAAAAGTTCATAAAGGGTAAAAAATAAAGAAATTCCGGATCGTATTCTTTATAAATGAAATTAAGATTTTCTAAAAGTTGCTTCTTGAAATCTTCTGTATATCCCTTATTGTTCCAAATAATCTCAAAACCTCTTTTAAGTTCTTTAACCTGTTTCGAATCAGTAATTTCTATATTAAAATTCATTGGAACTATACCATTTTTCCTGGTTTTGCGGATAATTTCCAAAGAAGAATCCCCAAAAACTCCATAGTCTTCATCTATTAATATGAAATTGCTTTTTAAAAGCTCTTTCTTTTTTATCCTTTTTACATTCACGTGTTTTTCAATAAAATTATACATACTACGAGCTTTGCTTAGATGCCCCAATTTATTTTTTTCAACTATTTCATAGGAGTTAAAAAATATATTATCAGCAATTCTACCAATTTCAAATTCCCGAGAAATTTCTTTGCCAGTAGGAATATAAGTAGAATCTCTTAGAACAAGATTTATTTCTTTGACTTTTTCCATGTCGAATTGCAATTCACTAAAAACAGAAAGTGTTAATTTATCATTAACAATGTTTATTGTACTATTCTTTTTATTTTTAAGTATAGTTTTTATCCGTTGTATTAAAACATCATTGGAATTTATTACTTCAGCCATTCTCCTATCCCTCACCATTTAATCACCTATTATATATAGTAACATATTACATAAAAATATTATATAGTTCTCTATAAATCAAAATATGTATTTTGCCACTCTTATAAATAAGATATCTTTATATCCCTAAAAAGCTTTAATTATATCAAAGATATTTCTGACTTAGACCTTATTCTTACATAATAATATCACTAAAGTTAGTTTAGAAATATCTTTATTTATAAAATCTTTATATAATTGTAATTTAAACCAACTTTATCTTAAAAACTTTTATCTTCATTAAACTCTGTCTGAAATTCATTAATTTCTTCATTATTTACAATGTCATCTATTTCTTCATCACTTTCGCCATCTTGCATTTTATTGTTTGCTTTTTGCTGCCAATCTACAACTATATCGCTCCAATTTATCGCTCTTTCCTCTTTATTAACCCATACATCCCAAAAATCAGGATCTTTTGATTTAGGTTGATGGTTTTCTTTTAATTCATTCATTTCCACCATCGTAGGAATAGGTGCTGCCCATCCCAATAAAATTGCCTTTCGTGAAGGTAACACAGAGAGTTCATTGAAAATTCCTCCCATTGTATCTGGTACAAGCTTTTTCACCATTTCTTGGTCTCTGTCATTTACAATCCTATGAAGCAAAAATGTATTGCACTGAGATAAAACCGTCTGAGATAGTTCCGATGGCCTTTGTGAAGAAATAACTAAGCCTACACCAAATTTCCTACCTTCCTTAGCTATTTTTTCAAAAATTTGAGTACATAACCTTTGTGCAGAAATATTATCATCTTCAGTTTCATATCTTTTTATAAGATTATGTGCTTCATCAACTACTAAAACAGTCGGTAAAATCTTATCATTTTGTTTTTTGTATCTGTAATGTGCTTCAAAAATAATTCTTGCCATTACTGAAACTACAAGATAAAGAATTTCAGAAGGTAAAAGAGATAAATCAATAATTGTAACAGATGGCTTTTCTTCATTGTTACCTATGTAGTCTTCAAGCCATTGTTCTAATGTAAAGTCCTTCGCTGTTTCAGTACCAATAACTGAAGCAATACGTTTATCTGTAAATAAACTTCGCACACGCATAATAAAAAATTCCAAATATTGCTGCTGATTAGTTTCTTGTGCTAATTGATTAATATGAGTAAGAAAATCATCATTTCTAAAAAAAACAGGTGAATCTTCATCAGGTCCTTCATAAGGTATTAAAGGTCCAATTTCGTCTTCAGCATTCTTCAAAATATCTAACAGAGGATTTACATCTTGTAAACTAAAAGCTGGATAATAATTACTTGCATTTTTTTTATGTTCATCTAAAATTTCCTTAATTTTTTCTGTAATCTTGCCCTTTGTATCTTTGTAGTTTTTATCTAATTTACTTTCATCAAAAGTTTTTAAAGATTTCTCTATGTTTTCTAAAAATTCTCCATAATTTTGTTTGCCTGGAAAGTCTGAAAGTTCTGCTCCCTTTTTTTGAAAATTAATCAAACGGATTTTAAAACTCGTTAAAAAATTTTTAAACAATATACTTTCAGTCTCATTTTGTACAAGCCCAGCATTTTTTATTTCCCTTAATGCCCTTCTTAATATGGGTCTTTGTGTTTTTTCAGTCGCTTGTGCAATAGAAGCCCATTCCCAGCTATTCCACATCCACGACGGAACTTTAAGCTGTTCTGCTTTACTGTCATCTCTTATTCGGACTTCATACCTTTTTACATTTACAATATCATCAAAACAATTCCCATATTCACCATTAGGATCAAAAATGATAAATCTTGCATTTGTTTTTTTAGTTATACTTTCTAAATATCGATCTTGTTCTGTTATAGCCGCCTCATCAGTCTCTTCAATTATTGAAGGTTTATCTCCTTCTATTGGATTTCTAATTTTATTTTCTTTGTCAGCTGCCTCCAAAGACCATCTTATAAGTCCAGCTACTGAGCAAGATTTGCCACTGCCCGTATTTCCTAAAATTGCTAGGTGTCTTCCAAACAACTTATCAGGGTCAACATAAACAGGAGCATTTGCCGCTAAAGGTGATGTTCCTATTTTTACCCTCGCATTTCTATCTTTATTTTGTACGATGGCTCTTAGTTGTTCCTGGCTTGGAATAACAACTATATCGCCCACAGAAGGGTAACTATATACACCGCGTTCTATCTCATAGTCCATTTTGTTACCATTTTCTTTTCCTTTTAAAATTCCAAGTGGTGAAAGAGAAAGCTTTCTAAGTGGAAATGGCAAATCTACTATGTCAAAATCTTTATACCCTTTACGTTTCGGATATGGTGAATACTCAATACCTACCCATGAAATAATTCCTATGATAGCCCCTAACTCATTTGGTATTAGAAGATATCCATTAATACGTGGAAATAATTGAGGTGTTCCAGTATTTAAAGACGTATTTAATGGTGCATCTATATCGAGTAAAACCTTTATCTCTTTTGGAGAGACAAATTCTACTGTTCCGATCACTGTCTGTCTAACATTTTCAAAATTATAATTCACTATTAACACCTTCTTTTATTGGAAATATATTATTATCATTTTCTTTGCTCAGTTTACCCCTTTTTTCAAGAATTGCAACCTGTCGCTCGGTTATTCTATCAATAGCTGGTTTTGGTAAATAAAACTTTGTTAATATACTAAAATCCGCCAAGTCTTTTCCTATTAGAAGTGTCAGCTGCGAAAGATTACATTGTTTTATAAATCTTTTTATTCTGCCATAAGCTAAATCACGAGAAATAATTACTAAATGTGTAGATGGTATAGTCAACATGTCTAATATAATACGATTAATATGTGAATCTCCAAACCCGTATCCATAAGTTACCAAAACAGAGTTAGGTCTACATATTGCCGTTGAAAAATCACGGAACAATTCAGAATAAGGGAAAAATGCTGTTTCTACCGCTTTTGACGAGTTAGGGTAAATTACAACTTTTTCAAAAGGATTTTTAAAAAAATCTTCATTTGGCATTTCTCCAAATGATATAGGTGTTTTTACTATTCTATCACCATCAAATTCCCAATCAATAGAACCATGAAGTTTTGCAAACCTCACAACTCCTTCTACATACCGTGGTTCTCCTCTTATCCCAGGGGGATTATAATGATAATCTAAGTCAATTCGGTGAAAACGCATAATTGGTTTTAATTTTCCAATAAACCTATCAAGAATTAAAATACCAGCTTCGTCCAAACCATATTCAATAAACCTGTCATAATTTGTAGTAAAAATATTTAATCTATCCCTTGTTGCTGTTCTACTCGCAAAACTTATTAGAAAATTTTTTAATAACATTAATAAATTTTCGCCATCTTTTTTACTCGCTTCATCTTGTACTTTTTTTAAAAATTTCTTTTCTCCTTCTATTATCCCTGTAAGAAATTTTTTCAGTTGCTCATTAATTTCATCTTCCAAATTCCTCATGTTATCCAAATCACCTAAGATTTCATAACCCTTCAATAATTCCATTGCGACTCGAAATGTGTCCTCAAAATTGGCAGAACATCCCCTCATGTTTTTAGCTTCTTCATCAGCCATATTATTTATTTTAGATTTATATACTTCATTATTAAATTCCATTTTCGACATTAAATTTCCCGCATCTGATAAAGCTATACTTAACCCCTGTCCTACAAGAAGTGATAAATGTTCACTTTGGAAAATAGCTGTAAGCCATGGTTCTATTTTAGAACGAATTTTTAGTTTATCATATTCCTCTTTGTTTTTATATTCATCTGAATCAATATCAATTTGTTCATTTGATATAAATAAGATGTTCTCTTTTTGATAATTAATTTCTTCTTCCACGTTTTTCCCTCCAATTTGATATAAATTTATTTTAATAAGACTTTATAAATCCCTGCCTATAGTTAAAAAAATAAGAGATTTTTTGTTGCCTTAAAACAAACTCATAAAAAATATGACTACATAAAAAACGACAGTAATATTTTTGTAAGTATTATATTAAATATAAGATTGATTAAATTTTTGTAGTTATAAATTTAAATACAAGCATTTGTTTCATATTCCACTTTCAAATATCCCCTTATTAAGCCTTAATTTTATATCATCTGTTATTTCTACCTTACTTCCAGGGACAAAACATACGTAAATGTTTTTTTCATTTTTCTCCAAAGAGGGTACCGCTCCTGCAAAATCTAAATGTACAATAGTTTCAAACCTGCCTTTTTTTAATTTAACATTCTTTGATTCAACATAGTTGGTTAAAGGCTTGTCCGATTTTATAAGAATTCCGTCATTATTTATTTGCCATTCTTTTAGGTGATCTCCTGAAATTGGCTTTTTACTTTCTAAAATCATTTTTCCAAAACCATATCTTATATCGCCACCAACAAAAATTTCTAACCCTTCAGATAAAAATTTCTCATATTTATCATTTAAAAGTCCTATTAACCCTTTCCAATAAAGCTGTTTACTATTATCCCTCTCGTCCTTACTTCGATTTAAAATAGTCTCAATTTCGTGAAGTGATTCATCTTTTGCAGTTTTTGTATCTGGAATAACTGCAGTTGAAATATATGTATCTGTAAATTTTGCTCTAAATTCTTTTTCACTGTACCTGTTTTCACTATTATGCTCTTTATAATATAACATCCCTTTGTAATATTCGAGAAAATAAATATTTCCTTTGTCAAAAGAAGGATAAAAACAGGTAATCATTTTAAAATTGTCCTGCGTTTCTTTAAAAATTTCTTCTGAAGATCCATTCCTTATACCATAGCTATTTACCAGAGCTCCCCACATTGTATACCCAGGAATAAATATATGCGTCTGTGCAATAACTCCATAATTGTATTTCCCGATATGCATTGGGGTAAGCTGTTTAAAAGTTAATTCAAACCATTTAATTTCACTCATTTTCATCACCATTTACTGCTTTGGCATGATAACGTGCATAAATTAGCGCTTTTTCTAACGATTCTTTAAAAAACAGCAATTCATATATATCTTTAGATAATTCCTGAAAAAATGTCTCTTCATTATCAATTTCATTATATTTAGATTGTAAAAAAGGCTTTAAAGATTCCATTGGCTTTTTAATAAAAATTTCACTATATTTCTTGTCATCTTTTTTATCTTTGCTCAAACAAAAAACATAATAGGCATACACACCATCATTTGATAAAACTCCCAAAGCTTTATCAATAAACCTGAGGATTTCTTTATTCCCTTGAGAACTGTTTACTATGTCAAAACCTAACCTGTTTAATTCAGCATCGAGATTTTTAGACATAAATATCACCCCTTATCAATTACTCAAATAGACTTGTGCAAAATTCAGAAGCCTTCATTTAAGCCATTCTACAGACATACTTTTTTCCTATCACTCTTGAATTTTTTATCTTTTATGTAGGATTTCCCCTCCCATTTGTCGAATTATTATATATACACTATAAAAAATTTTTTAAGAAGGAGGAAATCCTACATGTATCAGCTTCAATTACTTTTAAATATACCTGAACTCTTTACCTCTCAGTCTAAAATTGATTTCTATTCTTCTATGTTTGAAAATCTTGACCTGTCTTCAATACCTGAATTCCCTTCCTCTAGTCCTGGCCGTAAGGGTTACTCTCATCATGCACTTTTTAGAGCTTTTATTGTCATGAAAGCTGAAAGATTCGGCACAATTTCTGACCTTTTAGATTATCTCCGCAATAATCTTATCATTGCTCATCTTTGTGGCTTCGACATTTCTAAACCTCTTCCTTCTTATTGGACTTTTCGCCGTTTTATTAATGAGTTCTCTCATGATTATTTGACCTCTATCTTTCAAAACCAGGTCAATATCCTCAAAAATATGGGCATTATCTCTGGTGAGTTTATTTCCATGGACTCTACCCCTATTAAAGCTAACACTAAGTTAAATAACCCTAAGTCTTTTTCTAAAAATAAATTCTCTAAAGATAATCAGCCTAACTCTGATAAGGATTGTAAATTAGGCGTTTATTCTGCTTCTAATGATTCTTCTAATAAACGCTATAAGTTTTATTGGGGGCTATAAAAATCACATTATTGTTGATGCTATCTCTGGATTGCCTATCGCTGAAACTACTACTCCCGCTGATGTCCCCGATTTTGAAGTTGCTTTGTCTTTACTTGAGAAGACTAATAAGTGGTTTAACCTTAAGTATGTTAATTTTATTGCTGATAAAGGCTATGATGTTAAGAAACTTTATAATTATGTTAGAGATACTCTCCACGGTCATTGCTTTATTCCTCTTAACAAGCGCAATTCTAAAAATCCCCCTCTGACTGATGATGGTTATATGGTCTGCGAAGCGGGTATTAAAATGCTTAAAGATGGCAAGCAGTATTTTGATGGTTTTATTAAGCAAAAATTTGTTTGCAAGTTCTGTAATTCTAAAGATGATTCTGCCTGCCCTATAAATCATCCTAAATATCTTAATGGCAAAAAGCATAGAGGCTGTACTAAGTATGCTATTATATCTTCTGATTATAGGTCCTCTATTAATAGAGATTCCCTCTATTTTAAGGCTGTCTATAGATTGAGAATTGAATCAGAAAGATATAATTCCCGCTTTAAAGCTCTGGATTTTGAAAAAGCTTATGTTAGAAATATTAATTCTGTCAGCAACCTTAATACTTTTGGCCATATTACTTTGCTTACTGTTGCTATTGTAGCTATTAAACTGGGTAAATTTGATGAGTTTAAGTCCCTTGTTGGTCTAATGCAATCGGCTTAACTTTTGCTGAATTTGGTTCATGCCACTTTTTAACATTTGACTTCTACAGGATATTTATGCCCTTTTTTAGCTCCTCTTTTTGTCTTTTCTTTTCCCTTACCACTTCCTTTATGTTTGATTGTCAGTGTTGATTACTATATATTGTATGTCATACATATTTTGGTTTTTGATTATGATTATTTTAATTAATTTTGCACATCCCTATTACTCAAAAAATATTTTTAATCTTCCGAAGCCTCTTGTGGTCATTCCCCCAATTCCGAGAGTTTCATAATACTTTGATGAATCTTTTATGGCATCTATAACAAGTTTTAAATCTGGTAAATCATCTGATAAATATCTATGCATTAATCTTATTTCTCCATAAAATACAGTTGCTCTTGGTATCGCTTCAGAGGTAAATAATGCTTTTTCTTTGGCTGCTCCTGTTATTGGGTCTATTGAAACAGATGTTCTAACTTCAAGATTTGAGTTAATTATTTGTGATATTAAATTATCAGGAACTATAACAAGATTTGTAATTATATTATCAAAAACATTTTTACCTTTACCATCATTAGAACTAATATTTTTAAACCTTTCTGAAAATAATGTAGAAATTTGTTCTCTTCTATAATGTAGGTTAAGCCATCCCAAATTTATAGTACCATTTATATTTTTTACATTTTGTATAATTACCTCTTCAGCATTAAGGATAAGATTGCCGTCTATATTAATCCCTGCAAGTTCTAATAATTGTGGTGATGTAATCCATCTAACACCTAATCTTGTATAAACGGGAAAAACAAAATATTAAGGTCTGAGAAAAAAGCAATTCCCTGCTGTGCCTCACTTTTTTTCGCATATCCAAAGGTTTTACAAACAATACATTTTCCGCAGTGCCCCGACTCTTTTGCATCTAAATCGTCAATATTATCATAAATCTCATTTGGTTTATCATCCTGTCCTGCACATTTCATCAATGCATATCTATTTCCCTCAAACCTTATCCAATCTTTTTGTGTTTCAAATAAATCTTCTATTTTTTCACCTCTCCTATCTTTAGGATTTATTCTAAACTCATTTTTAAAGGCTGATTGAAGTTCTAATGTTACATAAAACCTCAATGTACCTGCAAAACTTGAACCCGGAATTTTTGGTATCCTTGTAATAGGGTCTCTGACTATCGTATTATCTACCCTCCCAATTGTACATCCGCCAGTTCCAATGTATACAGGATCAGAACTTATCCCATAAACTTTTAGTTTATCCATAAGAATCTTCCTCCTTATAATTTTTTTAATGCTTTATGCCAAAATTCAAACATATCTATGAACATTTTTAACGTGTCAAGAAAATCTTCATCTGCCTTTTCCATTAAAGCACTCCAGTCTTGTTCACCAAATATTTTCGAAAATTCATTTAATTTTTCTTTATTATCTAATTTCAGCACATTTATAAATGAGGTTAACAAATAGCTTTTTAAATTTCCTTCATCTCCTTTCCAGTCTTCGATTTTAGAATAAATAATATTTATAATATTATGCAATTTTGTCTTCCTATTGCTATCATTAAAGTAGTTATAAAACTTAATAAACTTCTCCCATTCTTCCCATTTATACGGTCGCCTTTTCTTAAACTTTAAATATCTCTTACCTTCTTTGTCATAATTTATATCATTTCTTCTTATATTTACATCTATAAATTCAAAATCAATAGTATTAGGATAAACAATAAATTTCTCTATTCCGTTTTTATCATTAAATGTGTGAATACACTGTTTTGTATCCTTTTCTGGAACTATATAAAATTCATATTTACTATTTACAGCTTTCTTTTCATATAAAGAATACATATCTATAAGGCTTTCATTTTTTTCAAAATCATTGGCATAAACCAAAGCTTCGTCCTGTAAAGTTTTTAATTCCCCCTCACTTTCTATTGACATAATTACTTCAAAGTTTTCTATATCCCTTTTTATTTCCCTTAATGCCTTAATTCCGACGTATAAAGGTTTCATATAATCTGTATAATTATCCCAATGTGTAAAGGTAGTTTGCCAACTACATATTTAAATTCTTTTATGTATCGTTCTTTTATTTCTTTAATAACCTGGGGCACACTTTCAGCAGGTATTATAAATTGCCATAAGGAGGGTGTTGGATCTATCATTGAAATAAAAGGCAAATATTCTTTATATTCAGCATTTGACGATTGTAGTATTATATTAGAATATTTTTTATCCTTTTTATCATTTAATATTATCTCTTCTTTCAGCCAGTCAAAATTCCCTTCTTCTATTTCTTTATAAACCTCTTCTCTATTTTTGTCCGGTTTTTTATAATATCAATTGCAAAGTCTAAAGATGAAATAAGATAAACATAACCTTCAGAATCAGACATAAATTCTAAGCCTTTATATTCGTACTCATAATTTTTCTTTATATTATCACCACAATACCATATAATCCTTTTATTTCTCCATCTTCTTTTTTCTTCATCAAACATAAAAGAAGGCAAATCTTTCTTCATTATTTCTAAAAACTCTTTAGTCGTTTCTGTTATTCTTCTAAGCCTTGCTGGAGAAGGATTTTTTCTTACAATAAACTGCAAAATTATTTCAGCTAAAAAATCTATTTCATCATTTGAAAGCTTGTCCCAATGGATTTTTCTATTTTCAAAATCAATTTTTGACCCTACTTTTTTAGTGATTAAATTTTCCCATCTATCACCTATGGAACGTTCTAACAAAGCAGTTTCTGCAAAGTCCGTTATTTTAACACTCCTTAAAGTTGTGCCCACAAGTGTATTAGGTATCTTTTTATTTTTATCTTTTATTAATCCATCTTTAATCTCTTTTAATGATAATTTGTAGTCAAAATCAGTATTTACAAACGTATTAAGAAAGTCTCCATTTAGCCATTCTTTCATTTCAAACTTCAGACTTATTAAAGCTATTCGTCCATTTTTATCTCCAATGTCCCCTGTCCATATAGTCTCACCATTAAGATTATGATACCATTCTTTCATTCTTAATTTTCTTTTCTCTTCGCAGATATCACATAAAATTAAATCTTCTTTCTTTTTACCTGGTCTTATACCACATATATAACATAAACCATTATAGTCATCCACAATATTGTTTACTATCTCATCGCCAAAATTTTCTGGTAGACAAGGCTTGAGAAAATTCTCTTTTGCACTTTCAACAAGATAAGATAGGTTCATTGTTCCTCTTGAAGGTTTAGTTAAAAAAATAGAAGGATATATTTCATGGTTAAATATATTATGAAATTCATCTAAAATATCATTTTCAATGATTTTAAGGTCATCATGAATTCTGTACAAACCATTCTCTTCATCTTTGCAAATAATATTTTCGGGTACAAGAAAGTAAATTCCTGTTTCATCTCTATAAATCTCATTACCTAAAACATATTTTTCTTCAATCATACTTTTAATTTTTTTATCACATTCATTTATTTTACTGTTATACCATGAGATATAATTTGCCTTTAAGGATTTTTCTATAAGGCTTAATTTATCATATTGAATTCCTAATATACTCCATTTTATTTTTTTAGGTGTCTTATATTCATTCACTTTACTACTGTCAAGGAGCATTGCAGTAATTGTCGCTTTAAATAATGAGGCAGTCATATAAGCCTGATCCCAAAGCGTAATATCATTTATAGGAAATCTACTATCACTTAAAAGGTGAGAATACCATTTTTTTATTTCTTCTAAAACAAAATTCCTAATTTCTATCCAATTTTGATAGGTTAAATTATCAGGCTCAACACCGAAAGAAGAAACTTTATCCCAAAAATCTTTAAAGAATTTTAGACGTCTATTGTCAAAATTTTCTTTTATAACTTCTTCCTTAAAACTCCCAAAAGCATTTGAAATCCATAATAAATTGAGTTGTTTGAGTGGATCTCCTTTGTCTATACCTGAATTTATATTTTCACAACTACGGAAAAATACATCTTTAACAAAGTCTAAATTACTCTCACCACCCAACATTAATTCAATAATGGGAATATTTTCAAAACCTAAAGAAATATTTAAATTTAAGAAAAAATCAGCTAATTCATTGTCAATGTTCCTTAGTTCATCAATGAAAACACCATTTTTAATATATTCTTTATAACTTGAAAATCTAAATTCATGTGAATATTTACTAAAGTAGTCGCGCCAGAATTTAAATCCTATATGTGTTTTTCCTAAATTAAATAATAAAGCACCAATTTCAGCCTTTATTACTTCCTTTCTTTTGTCTTTTGTTTCATCTTTATCATCAATAAAATTATTTAAATTAAGAGTACTCATCAACTAATACCCCCTCTAAATTGCAGTATTTTGTTTCTCCAACAATTTCCGCAAGTCCCCAGCCAAGTTTTGTCTTTGCTCCTATTCCATATTCATTCAAAGTTATTGTAATAATTTCTTTTATAAAATCGTAATCTTTCTTTATCTCTTCTTCGATCTTTTCTTTAGGTAACAAAACAGCATCGAAGGGTATATAAACTATCTGAATATAACCTTTTGTACCTTCAGGCACCACTTCAAAATATATGAGCTGCTTGCCCGCTTTTGTTTTTCTGCTGTGTGGATATATAACTTCTAAAGTTAAAGAATCAAAATAAGTAGGATAAAAAACTGCTCTTCCTTTTCGAATATCTATGCCCTCTATTTCATTATTTTCAATTTTATCTATTATTTGCTCAACCATCTGATATACTATGGGCTCATTCCCATTTTTTATGGAAAGATTTACTCCAAGTTCAAACAAGGCATATTCTATTAAACTATTTATTAAGTTATCGTTATGCTTAATATCAAAAATATTTTTTATATATTCATTTAATACTTCTTTCACCTTTCTAAAATCTTCTGAACCTGTACCAAATATTCTGCATATTTGATTGTATGTATTAAAAACCTCATCTATAGGTGCACCTGTTTGTATTTTTTTATCCAATAATTTAGATGCAGTTTTCAATAAGGCACCCTTCCAGCTACTTCCACGAATCATGGGAAGTTTAAAAACTTTTTCCTTAAGAATAGGATTATCAATAATATAAAATTCGTCATCATCCTTTGAAAAATATGAAGTTTTGAGAGTAAACTCCTGATAAATTGCAAAAGTACCAGGCATAAGAGAATTAATATAGTTTTTTATGTCTTCCTCATTATGCAAAATATTTGAAACTTTTTTTGCTTCTAAAACAATGTTGCTATTATCTTTGTATATATTCCTTCCTTTAAATATTTTAAAATACTCCAAAGGATAATCTCCAAAATTTATTTGAGTCTTTAATTTTTTATGTACCCTCTCTTCAAAAAAAGGAAAAATTCTTTCATAATATTGTCTATCGTATTCTTCTGAACGAATACGAGAAACCCTACCATCGTACATATTTTCATTTTTATATTTATACGCATATTTCATAAAGTGAAAATAATTTTTATGAAGTACATCTTTATCTATTTTATTGTTTAATTCCTCAAAAAAACTTTCATACATTTTTAACACCCGCCTTTTGTTCAAATCTATTAAGCATTACTAAAGATATATATCCATATTCGTACTTAGTATCATCAACCTTGTTAATCCAGGGTATAATCTTTGTAGCATTTATATTACCTTTACTTATTCCAAATAAAAAATGTCTTTTTTCAACCTCATTAGGATTGTTCTTTTTAAAAGCTGCTCTATTAAATGCCTTATCAGATAATAGTTCTTTTATAAGTTGTTTTATATGTTTTTTAGATAAATCAGAATTTACGAAGTTCTTTTCTCCTTTTTTATAAAAACCTATTTTGTATATATCATACATATCCTCAAATTTACTTGTATTTTCTTCAAAAGCCTCATATAAATATTTTTTACCATAATCAAAATCAGAAAAATCAAAAGTTCTATATTTACTTAAGTCTCCATCAACAATAGTAAATTTAACTCTACCAAATCCAAGATTGTTTTTGCCTCCAATAAAACCATATTGCTGGATAAAATTCAATAATGGATAAAAAATTTTTTCAGCTAAATCTTCATAAGCAAAAGAAAAAGTGATATAAAAATCTCCATAAAGATATTCCTGAGGAAAATACCATATATGGTTATTTCTATTTTTTCGAATCTCATATAACTTCTGTTTATCATTTGATGATACTTCGATAAACTCTTTATCTCTTTTATTTTTATAAATAGCAAAGGGCAAATCTAATTCATTGTTTAATAAATTGTCATCATATGTAATATTCTCTATCTCAATCTTACTTTTTAGACCATTACATCCAAAAATAAAAGAAGGTAAAGAAATTTTTTGAAATTTAAAGGCTTCAATTTCTGCTTCTTTCATAGTTAATCCCTTATTTAAATTAGATAGAATATCTTGACGATATTTACTTGGACCAAGCTTTTCAGAATTGTAATCATAAGTAGAAGGCAATAAATCAGTTGCAGCCATTAAAAATATCTCGAACCAAAACCTTAAGCTTCCCATTAAAGAAGAAGATCTAATTTTTACATTCTCTTGCCATGCATCCCCTGTCCACAATGGAGTTATTGTTTCTAAACGAACAGTAACTTCTTTCTTACTCATATCAAAAACTCCTTTACATGCTTTTTAATAATATAATTTAAAAACAATAATGTAAAAAAATTGTAGCAAATAATTAGTAAATTCCATAAACATGCTAACCAAAATTTTCTCATATAACATTATTCTACATAACTTTTCAAAATCCTTCTAAAAAATTGTATTTTTTATAGAAAAATGTCGTTGAATGCCATAATAAAATAAGGAAAAATTCAACGCTAGTATAATTTTTTAAAATATTGATTATATATAATTTCCTAAAACAAAAAACAGATGGGCAATAACATTAGTAGCCCAATCTGTTTTAAACAAATTTAAATGATTATGGTATTAAAGTTAAAATTAGATATTTTAAGGAATGTATTGATAATGTATCGTGCCATTATTATCAATTGTATAAGGCATATTTGCTTTCTTAAGAATCTCTACAATAATATTATTTTTTTCGCGGTTTTTTTCATTAAATTGATTTATTAACTCATTTATTCTTTGTGCATTTGCATTATTCCTATTTTCTTTAAAAACAATATAAGCATCAACTATTTTTTCACCAAGGTCAATCTGTCCATTTACAAATTCTTGTAATTGTTTTACAATTTCATAATTTGCATCACCGACCTTACATTCCCCTGTGGAAATCCTAACTTCCATAGTATTGGCTTTATCCATGTGGAAAGTGCATATGTATTCCATAATAATATAAGTATTGGTATTATACTTGCAAGAGATAAAGTCTTGACATATTTCCAAGGACGAGAATTTTCATTGACATAACTTAATGGTTCTTCTATACCTTTTGATCTTTTTTCTTTTTCATACTCTTTTATTTGTCTTCTAAATGCTTTTTGCTGTTCATTTAAAGGCATTATACACACCCATATATTTTCTTACTAACACACTTAGCCTTTTAAATTCATAAACATTTTTAAACTATTTCCCTTTTACCCATATTTAAAGTTCTATAATTCCATATCATTGAAAATTTCAGCTATATCCCAAAAATAACTGTCCTCCACATAAATCTTTTGAAATTGCTTCAGTGCCTTTTCCTCTTCCCCTATTTCCTATAAACAGGTCTAAGTAAATACTATAACCTTCATATCTTAATTATAGGCTTCAATTCCTTATAGGTAGGCTAAAAACATTATGTCCCCTTCTTTTACTGCTTTTGCTTTTGTGATGTTTCAATTCCTTATAGGTAGGCTAAAAACGCCCACAGCCGATGTGGGAAAGAAAAATAAAGGAGGAGAGTTTCAATTCCTTATAGGTAGGCTAAAAACTTTGCCATGCCATCTACATCACCTCGCTATTTGCAGTTTCAATTCCTTATAGACTCCCATGCCGCAAATGCGGCACCAGCAGAGGATGAAAATGTCCTTTTTTGATGATATAATCAGTACAGCGGCTGGTGAAGAAAGGTCGTTCTTACCTTGGTGCTTTGAGCCCGACTCATAGACAGACTCCAACGACCAGGTGCACCACAGATTGTTGCTCCCTTTACGGGAAGCACGCAGGATAGAATAACCCCTTATGGTTGTTGCACCAGCTCTTCAATTTTACAGTCGCTATCGTTCAAATTTTAAAAAAGGAGTTGGTTCTTTCATGGATTTAGTTTATTCTCATGTTTGCGGATTAGATGTCCATAAAAAGAATGTCGTAGCTTGTATAATAACACCAGAAGGTAAAGAAATCCGCACTTTTTCAACTATGACCGATGACCTTATTGCATTAAAAGAATTTATTAAAGCTAAAGGTTGTTCTGTTGTTGCTATGGAAAGTACCGGCTCTTATTGGAAACCTATTTACAATCTACTTGAGCTTGAGAGCATTAAAATCCTACTCGTCAATGCTAAGCATATTAAAAATGTCCCTGGTAGAAAAACCGATGTAAAAGATGCTGAGTGGATAGCAAGTCTCTTACAACATGGCCTTTTGCAAGGCAGCTTTGTGCCAGATCGTGAACAAAGAGAACTTCGCGAGCTTGTACGCTATAGAAAAAGCCTCATTGAAGAAAAATCAAGAGAACTTAATCGCATACAAAAGGTTTTAGAAGGAGCTAATATCAAACTGTCTTCGGTAGTCTCTGATATCAACGGGGCATCCAGTCGTTCTATACTTGAGGCTATTATAAATGGTGAAGAAAATCCCGAAATCCTGGCTGAGCTTTCTCAAGGCAAGCTAAAAAATAAAATGGATGAACTAAAACGCGCTTTAAAAGGCTTGATCAATCATCACCAAAGGATGCTTCTGGAAATACAGCTTAGACATATTGATTACCTTGATGAAGAAATAGCAAAATTAGACGAAGAAATTAAAAATCGAATGCTCCCTTTTGAAAAAGACCTGGCACTGCTGGATACAATCCCTGGAGTCGGAAGAAGAACTGCAGAACAAATAATAGCCGAAATCGGCACGAATATGGAACAGTTCCCCTCTGCTGCCCATTTGTGTTCTTGGGCAGGGTTGTGTCCAGGTCATAATGAAAGTGCTGGTAAACAAAAGTCTGCAAGAACTCGAAAAGGTAACCAAAAATTGCGAAGCTCTCTTATTGAAGCTGCCAGAGCTGCCTCAAGGGCAAAAGGTACTTATCTTTCAAGTCAGTACCACCGCATCGCTGCTCGAAGAGGAGCAAACCGTGCAGCAGTTGCAGTGGCACATAGCATTTTAATTATAGTTTATCATATTCTCAAGCAAAAGCAACCATATATTGAATTAGGTCCTACTTATTATGAAGAGAAAAAGCGTAATATGATTATTCGTCAATCTTTAAAAAAGCTAGAGTCTTTAGGCCTTAAGGTCACGGTCGAATCTGCAGTGTCTTAACTTTTAATTTAACTTTATTAACCATTTATTTATCCCATATTTTTACATCGGTATGGGTTTAGTTTTTTGTTGCCTTTTTGAGAGACACTATTTTCAGGATAGGTAGGCTAAAAACACGGAGATGTCTTATTCTACAAAGACATCCGTATCCCAAGTTTCAATTCCTTATAGGTAGGCTAAAAACCCTTTTTCGCCGAATTTTCTTTTGAGCATTGAAGAATGTTTCAATTCCTTATAGGTAGGCTAAAAACTCTTTATTGTGTTTCGGGATTAGTAGAAGTGCTGGAGTTTCAATTCCTTATAGGTAGGCTAAAAACATAGCAACACTCTCATAAATGTGTTTTTCTGGGAAGAGTTTCAATTCCTTATAGGTAGGCTAAAAACGGTGCCCGCTTATAACAGTATACAGTGACAGCGAAACTGGTTTCAATTCCTTATAGGTAGGCTAAAAACCTTGAAAATCATGTGTGCTTGGTATGATGAGAAAAACCCGTTTCAATTCCTTATAGGTAGGCTAAAAACTTGAAAGCACCCAATACACTTCGCCAGCCAGCTCCAAAGTTTCAATTCCTTATAGGTAGGCTAAAAACTGAACAGTTACCTAAACAGTTACCTGAACAATTACTGTTTCAATTCCTTATAGGTAGGCTAAAAACTCTCCATACTTTACACCGTATTCCTCATTTTGAGGGAGTTTCAATTCCTTATAGGTAGGCTAAAACTTATTTATTTTTAAAAATTTTCGTAAATAAATGTTTCAATTCCTTATAGGTAGGCTAAAAACATAAAAATGTAACGATAAGAAATCAAGTTATTTTTGCGTTTCAATTCCTTATAGGTAGGCTAAAAACCGGTACCGGAAACTATGAAATTGGCGGAAAAAGGATGTTTCAATTCCTTATAGGTAGTCTAAAAACTTGCTCCATTTTATCGGCGAAAGTGCCCATCAATGCATGTTTCAATTCCTTATAGGTAGGCTAAAAACGGGTGTGGATATGATAGAAGGGCTTGTGAGAGGTATGTTTCAATTCCTTATAGGTAGGCTAAAAACACTGCACTGCGTTATGTTACCTGCTTCCATGTTGGCAAGTTTCAATTCCTTATAGGTAGGCTAAAAACGAAATTGAAAGGGATATTCAATATCCTTTTCAATAGTTTCAATTCCTTATAGGTAGGCTAAAAACTTATGGGAAAAATGTCAGAAAATTAGGGAGAGTAGAAGTTTCAATTCCTTATAGGTAGGCTAAAAACGATGGCGAAGAAAATTTTGTCCCATGTAAAAGTCAATATATTTTTGTACAAAAAGTGGAATATAATTTTGTACAAAAATATATTGACTTTTACAGCTAAAAACCAGTTCAAAAAGATATGGCTTATGTGTTCGAACTTGAGTTTCAATTCCTTATAGGTAGGCTAAAAACAAAGGTTTAAGAGCATGGGCAAGTCAAGAAGCTGTGTTTCAATTCCTTATAGGTAGGCTAAAAACTCGTTGAAATGCAGATTAAGAAGTTTTATTCAGAAGAGTTTCAATTCCTTATAGGTAGGCTAAAAACTATGTAACATATCTTCAATTGCTACAAAAAGTAGAGGTTTCAATTCCTTATAGGTAGGCTAAAAACCTTTTTGCGCTATTTTGCCGTTATACACAAGTGCATGTTTCAATTCCTTATAGGTAGGCTAAAAACCTTCTGATGTATCTGGTTGAACATCACTGATTGGCGTTTCAATTCCTTATAGGTAGGCTAAAAACTGGGTACAACAATTGTGAAAGCGAAAAGCAAAAGAGGTTTCAATTCCTTATAGGTAGGCTAAAAACCCAAAAGCATTAGCCATCTATCTCACCTTCTTTTATGTTTCAATTCCTTATAGGTAGGCTAAAAACTCGTTTCTGTAGTGCAAGGTAATAGTTTTATACTCAGTTTCAATTCCTTATAGGTAGGCTAAAAACCAAAATAAGAATTTCGTACAATTAGGAGGGTGGACTTTGGTTTCAATTCCTTATAGGTAGGCTAAAAACCTTTTTTGGCTTGCAATATTTTTTCTTCTAATATTTGGTTTCAATTCCTTATAGGTAGGCTAAAAACCATCTTTTAAAACTCCAGCTTTATATTTTATAGAAGTGTTTCAATTCCTTATAGGTAGGCTAAAAACGGGAAAATCACTTTTATCATTAGCTTATGCTATCAGGTTTCAATTCCTTATAGGTAGGCTAAAAACCTTGCCAATCAGTCCATGTTCCATTATTATTAAAACGTTTCAATTCCTTATAGGTAGGCTAAAAACCCAGTTTTTAGTTTGTAAAATAAGACTCCTTCTCTGTCGTTTCAATTCCTTATAGGTAGGCTAAAAACATAACCAATTTCTGGACTGTCTTCGACAGCCCATTTTTGGTTTCAATTCCTTATAGGTAGGCTAAAAACAATTGTTCAGGCAACAGCTAAGACTAAAACTGGATAGTTTCAATTCCTTATAGGTAGGCTAAAAACATTGGCGAAAATAAAACACTGGTAAAGGGGAGGAGATGTTTCAATTCCTTATAGGTAGGCTAAAAACTGTTTTAGACGGTATAGCAACAGTGAGCAAGTTTTGTTTCAATTCCTTATAGGTAGGCTAAAAACACAGAAACAGTGTTGCCGCTAATGGACTGGATAAGAGAGTTTCAATTCCTTATAGGTAGGCTAAAAACGAAGACAGGCCAGTGAGGAACGATGTTCATCCTACAAGTTTCAATTCCTTATAGGTAGGCTAAAAACTCGCTGTTCATTTCTTTAGAAGCATCTACGCCTATCAGTTTCAATTCCTTATAGGTAGGCTAAAAACTCATTCTAACATGCATAAATAGCACATTATACGCCTTACGACTTTTTAATTCCTGTCAAGTATTTCTACTTTATTATACCATATTGTTTGACAAAATCAACTATTTTCTAAAATTGAAAAAAATAATTTGTCGTCGATCCTCAACATTTTTTGCATTATCTTAGGTCGACGACAAATTTATATTAATCAATATTACCTTACTTTTCCTTTAATACCTCTAATATTTCTCTTAAAAGTTTTACTTCCTCTGATGGTTCAGGTGGTGTTTGTTCTTTTTCTTTTGGTTTACGTCGCTTAATGGCATTCATAGGAGCTACTATGAAAAAATAAATGGCTGCAGCAACAATAACAAATTTAACAACAGCGTTAAGAAAATTGCCTATGGCTATTGGACCTAATTTAATAGCAGAAAAATCTGGAGCACCGAATATGGCTCCAATCAATGGAGTTAAAACATCTACTACTAAAGAATTTACTACTTTGTTAAAGGTTGAACCTATTATTACAGCTACTGCTAAATCCAAAACATTTCCACGCATAATGAATTCTTTAAACCCTTTTAACATATTTTCCTCCTTTCAACAAGTAATTAATTGTCCACCCTATATATCCCTATCACAAAACTTTTATTAGAAAGAAGTAGCAAATCAAAATGTTTTTTGCAAGAAGAAATTACCTTGCTCCTCCATAATCCTATACTCCTCTAATCCAAAACACTATTGCCAATATAATTCCCCATAAAATTACAAAGCTTTTTACTTTTTTGCTATCAAACTTTTGCGATATCTTAGCTCCCAAATATCCTCCTAAAGCAAATCCTATCATGAGAATAATAGCAAAAGGCCATTCTACTTTTCCACTAAAAAGTAAAACTAAACCGGAGGTGATATTTATAAAAAGTGAAAGAACATTTTTTTATACCATTTGCCGTGTATATGTCAGTAATACCTGCTATTCCCAACGTTGCCAGCATTAAAATGCCAATTCCTGCTGCAAAATATCCTCCATAAAGAGAAGTAAGAAATTGAAGTATAAAAACAAATACTAGTGATTTTTTCTTTATATCTTCTCCTTCCTTTAGATTAAATTTATTTATTCTGTCATTTAATGCTAAAATTATAGTTGCAAATAAAACTAAAAAAGGTACAACAAAATTAAAAACTTTCTGAGGAGTTATCATAAGAAGATAAGCTCCTAAGATACCTCCAAATAACGAGGGAAATATTAAAATCTTCAAAAGATGCTTTGTCCTAACGAGTCTTTCTTTAAAGCCCCATGCACCTGTGACAGAACCAGTCCACAGAGCAACTGTATTTGTTATATTGGCAGATAGAGGATTTACACCAACCCATACAAGGGCAGGAAAGGTTATTAAAGTGCCACCTCCTGCTATAGCATTAGTGGCTCCTGCTAAAATAGAAGCCACTAAAATTATTACGTAATTACTCATTAGATTATCTCTCCAAATTCGTCAAATTTAAATCTATAAGCTCTTGGAAGCAAATTTTTCTCCGGGGCTTTGTAACCTATAGCTACTATCATCGGCACCATTTTTTCTACATCTATACCTAAAAACTCTTTCATCTTTTCTTCACTAAAACCATCCATAGGCGTTGTAGCAGCTACCTCAAGGACTTCTTTTATAAGGTCATCGGATATTTCTTTTGTCGTGTCAAAAAATGTGATAGACCTTCTCTCTGTTATAAGTTTCTGGCATTCTTTCATACTTATACACTCTCCTTTTTTTAATCCAGAATTACAAAGCTAACCTAAAATTGGTATGCCAGTTTTTAAAAAATGCCGATAATAGATTTATATTCTCTATAAAAGTATGAAATCCTTCCTGCCTTTTTAAAAAAAAGCTTTAGAACAAACTCTTTTGAGTTATAATCGAAATAACAATGAGCTTTTGCATATTTTTAATTTGTTTACTTTTTCATCCCCAAAACGTCTTTATTAATGAAAAGCTATAAGGAGGAGGGGTTAATGTGGCAGGATTTGTACAAAGCTGCATTCTATTATTTACTTAAATTGGGTGTACCACAGGCTGATGCTGAAGACATAGCCCAAGAAGCTCTGCTTTCCACATACTTGAATTTAGACGGCATTCAAGAGGGAAAATTAAAAGCTTATGTTTTGACTGCGGCGCGAAACAAATACACTGATTATCTGCGCAAAACCAAAAAAGATATGACAGTTTCTATTATAGATGTCTTTCCTCAAAGTACCTTTTCAGAGTTTCAACAGATTGAAAATAAAGAAGTAATAAAAAAAGCAGTTAATAGGCTTACTCTCAATGAGCAAAAGCTCTTTTACCTTAAATTCATATTAGAAATGTCAAATGAAGAAATTTCCTCTTACTTAAAAACCAATACCAATACAGTAAAGACAATGGTATGGAGACTAAGAAAAAAATTAAAAGAATATTTAAAAGAGGAGGAGAAAAGTTAAATGGGATCAGATTTAAATAAGCCAATAAGCGATATATCTTTTGACGAAAAAGCTTTTTTGCGCAAAGCTCGTTTTAAAAGCATACTTCGCATAATAATAATTTCTTTAATTATCGCCATAGGTGTTTTTGTATTAACCTTCATAATTCCTGAAATGATGCTGCAGAATCAAGAAAACCGCATAGATAGCTTTTATCCGGGTATTGTTAAATTTACAGAACCTAATACCTTCGCAATTTCAGGAGAAAGTTATAATGTCAGGCTATTCGGGCGGCAAAAAGAATATTATCTTTTAAGGTTAATAGGAAATAAGCCTTATCCTGCCGGAATAGTCACAGTCGATTTTGATATCTGGGGAGGAGAGCAATTTCAAGGAAACAAATCTTTTTGTGTTGTCGAAACTGACCACATAATCCCCTATTCCGAAATCTCCACAGTCATACCAGAAGGTACAAAAGAATACCTTGCTCCTTATGCCGTGCCAAAATTAAAATTTTACAATCCCGCAGTAAAATACGATAAAGTTATAAGAGAGTTTGATGTACTAAAAAATATACCTAACGATAATCTCGTTGAAATGGCTTTATCTTTTGACAGGCCTTTAACCCTCAGCGAAATTAAAACTATTATACCTGAGGATTTAAAGCTAATGTGGGGTGCCGTTTTAGTTTATGAAGAAAAAGATTATAAGCAAAGAAGCTATCTTGCAGAAAGATTGGTTGGAAACCCATATGTTAATAGCCCTAATGGCGAAAAAGAATTTTTAAAAGAACTGGAACGACTTAGTAATGTACAAAGTTATTCTTCAACTAATCTAAAAAGGACAGTGAATTTCTTAAAGGAAAACGGGATAAAATACTACGGCGTCGTCGTAGTGGGACACCCCGAATCTTTGCAAGAACTATCTTCTAATTCAATTATCACAGGAGCAGTTTTAGGAATAGTAACAGAACCATATTAAATTTCTTACTAACATTTTTTCACCTACATAAAGAGGTAATATACTACTTATAATCAAAATATTTTTCCAAAAATTTTTCTTTATCCCAGCTATGGTCTTTTGCTAACTGCTCCTCTGTTACATTGAAATAATCATATCTTACATTATCCCCTTGATCTGGAACAGGGTCATCCCATGTAACATCTACGTAACTGATTTTGCCGTCAATTCTTATCATATTCCAAGCATGAGGCATAGACCCACTATAATTAAAACCTGTACCAGCTACTCCAAGGCTATCAATTCCAGCTAATTGAGCAAGTAAATTAAAAGCTGCAGCATATCCTTGGCACACCCCTACTCCTTTTATGAAAACTCCATAAGCAGTATAAGATTCTGGTGGTATAGTGTTATTTATCAAATTTTCATAATCATATTTAGTATTCTTTACAATGTAGTCGTGAATTGCTTTGACTTTATCTATATCAGACATATCCGGTTTTATTATTTGGCTAATAATTTCTTTAGCTTTAATATATACTTCATCTTTCATTTTTTCCAATTTATCTTTAGGATATATATATTCAAATTTTATACTTACTTTACTTATGACATTGTTAAAACTATTTGCAGAAATAGTCCACTTATTAGCATAGCCAATTTCAGGATGATGTGCCAATACCAGATCTACAATATCCGATATACTGTTTAATATATCATTAACTGTACCACTACTTCTTACAGAATTGTAGAAAGAATTGCTAAGGGTAAAAGTTATCTCATCTTCATTGTTTTCAAGAGCATTTTTAATTAAAAGATATAAATCTTTTTCACTGGTTATATTAGAAGATGAAAAAGTATTAGTTTCGCTAACTGTGTTTTTTGGTGCAGTTATTGAACTTACTCTTGTTCTTTGGTTGGAAGAATTGATTATTATGTGCCCATTATCGTATATTACTTCATCTCCAAGGGTTTCACCAACAAATCTTAAAGGCACATAGGTATAACCGTTTATAATTTGTGGTGCTACAATAAGCTCATAACTTTTTCCATTAACTTTTGCAATTTTGTGGCCAATTATAAGTTGTACAGTCGTTTCGCCGCGAAAGGCTGTAACCGTTTTAGTTTTCTCTTCCCAGTTTACCTTAGCACCTAATGCTTCAAAAAATGCCCGCATAGGGACTAAAGTTGTGTCGTTTTTTATAACAGGCTTTTGTTCAAAAACTACATTTTGGCCATTAATTGTAATTGTTATATTTGCCGCTTGTGCTGAAATAGGAATTAATATAGAAAAGGCTACAAAAACTAATAGTATTAAAGATATCTTTTTAAGCATTATATATCACCTCTGAACTTTCTAGAGACTAATATTAAACTATACAACAATATTTCTCTATCTCTTTAATAATTATACTAAATCTCAGAAAACTTTTTTATGAATAATTCAACAAAAAAGGATATAAATTATTGACGAGGGTTTGTTTCGTATGTTATAATAAAAAGCGCGCAGGGGAGTAGCTCAATTGGTAGAGCAACGGTCTCCAAAACCGTGGGCTGCGGGTTCGATTCCTGTCTCCCCTGCCATTATTGAAAAGTTAATGTTTCCAGCAAACGAACCCTCTCAAAAAATCCGAAGTTGTTGGGAGGGGTTTTATTATTCCTAAATCGCTACCATTCAGAAATTTAAAACTAATAAACTTATCTTAACGTTAATTTTACGGTTCTTCTGGTATAATTATCCATGCAATTAAATAAGCTAAAAGTCCAGTTCCCCAAAATATTATTAGAAATGCCCAAATGAGTCTTATAATTGTTGGGTCTACATTAAAATACTCTGCTATTCCTCCACATACGCCTCCTATCATTCTTTGTGTTCTTGAGCGATAAAGTTTTTTTGACATTATACACACTCCTTAATTTTTTATTTTCTTCTCTAATATGACCTTCAAATACCAATTTTTTGTGGTCTTTTTACAACACCTCTTCCTCTTAAAATTAATATACCAGAGTATTATTACTCTTGCAAACAATTTATTTGTGATAAAATATAATTAAAAATAACCAATGTGGGAGGTATCATCGTGAAAAGTTATAGAAAAGAGTTGTGGTTTGAAACAAAAAAGAGAAGAGAATTTATAAACATTACACCTCTTATAGAGGAATGCGTTAGGGAAAGCGGAATCAAGGAAAGGCTTCTTTTATGTAATGCAATGCACATTACCTCAAGTGTTTTTATAAATGACGATGAACCAGGCTTACATAAGGACTTTGAAAATTTCTTGGAAAAATTAGCCCCCGAAAAACCCTATGACCAATATTATCATAATACTTATGAAGATAATGCAGACGCTCATTTAAAGCGTACAATAATGGGTCGAGAAGTTGTAGTAGCTATAACAGATGGAAAATTAGATTTTGGTCCATGGGAACAAATCTTTTACGGTGAATTTGACGGAAAAAGGAAAAAGAGAGTATTGGTCAAAATTATAGGTGAATAAAAAATCTCCAGTTTCCCGGAGATTTACAAAGTCCTTTTATAATCTTCATTACTTATCTTGTCAGTTTCCTCTACATAACCAGCATTTTCATCATCATAGTCATCATCATAATTGTCCAAACCGCTTTTTGTCTTATTAAATCGTGCAACCTCTTGGTAAGAATCCTCTGCATCAAATTGAATTTCTCCTTTTAAATCCTTATACCCCCATCCAAAGGGGTATTTTATCATTCTCTCTTCATTAGGCCTTGAATTCCTTAAATCTTTTAATTTCAAATCATTATTTTTAGCGCATTCTGCACAAAGAGCAGTATAAGGAAGGGCTTCTAATCGTTCTTCTTCAATGGGCTTATGGCAGTGAGTACATATGCCGTAAGTACCCATTTCCATCCTCTTAAAAGCATCTTCTATTTGCCTTAAAATATGTTTTTCGTTGTCTTTGAGAGCATAATTTTTCTCTACTTCATAAACTTCAGAAGCAAAATCTGCCGGATGATTATCCAAAAGAGAAAGTTCTTGATAATACTCTCTCTGTGCAATTCCGCCAATGCCATCATTGTAATTCATTTGATTTATTGTGCTTAAGACCTTTCCCTTTTCTTTTAATAGTAATTGTCTAAAGTGTTCCAGCTTTTCACTATCCATCATACCAACTCCTATTTAATATAACTTTTGATTTACAATCTTAACTATATCCGCTATAATACTGCCAATTAGAGGTAAATTTAACATCACCAATTTTTGAAGTATATAAAGAACTATCGCACCAAGTATTGTAAAACCTACTGCTATTCCAAAACCTCTTGCTACCCCGCCTATAAAGTTTAACCACAAAAGCCTATAAGGGCTTTGCATAAGCTCGACGTAATCAGCAATTTTCATCTTCTCCATCATCTCTGACATTTGGTCTAACTGCTTTTTTATTGCAGTTAACATAATATTATTATTGTTTTTATATTCGTCTTTATTCAAGACTTTTTCCTCCTTACATTTAATTTTTCCAGTATAGTTTTCTTTATTACTGTAAAATAAAGCCTTTATAAACGTTTATTTATTCATTAAAAAAAATATGCAATCAATCTTGTATTTAATAATAGTTTATCTCAAAATATAATTCAAGTGAAGTGTTATTGACTTTTAATTTTGCACATATTATCATTAATTTAAAGTACAAATTGTAGGAGTTGATAAAATGGATTTAAGTTTTAAAACAAAAGTAGTACATACTGGAAACTACATAGATAAAGAAATTCCTCCAATGCCAAAAACTCTTCCTATCTATCAAACTTCTGTTTTCACTTTTGATACGTTGGAAGAAGTTTACGATTATCTTGGTGGTAATCCTTCAAGGTATATGTACACAAGACTTGGAAATCCTAATCAAACAGCAGTGGAAAAATTAATTGCCAGTTTAGAAGGTGCGGAAGCAGGACAGTCTTGTTCATCAGGAATGGCGGCAATTTCTTCAGCTTTGTTGGCAGAAGTAAATTCAGGAGACCATATAATCGCCGCAAAAGATATATACGGTGGTACAAACAGTCTTTTTAATGCAGAATTTAAAAGACTTAATATTGATGTAACTTTGGTGGATTTCTCCGATTTAGAAGCTGTTGAAAAAGCTATAAAACCAAACACTAAAGTGATATACATGGAAATCATGACAAATCCTCTAATAAGAGTTTTTGACGTTGTGGAAGTTGCAAATATCGCAAAAAAAGCACAATATAAAATTGATTGTTGACAATACTTTTACAACCCCTTATTTGATAAAACCAATTGAATTAGGAGCCTATGCTGTAATACACAGTGCAACAAAATACATCAACGGCCACAGCGATGTCATCGCCGGACTTATAGCAGGTAATAAAGAATTTATATCCCGCACAAAAAGAATCACACAAAACTTCGGCGGTTCAATGAGCCCCTTTGATGCATGGCTGGTTTTAAGAGGAGCAAAAACTCTATTCTTAAGAATGAGAGAACACTGTAAAAACGCAATGGAACTGGCTAAATTCTTAGAAAGCCATCCAAAAGTCAAAAAAGTGTATTATCCCGGACTTCCCTCTCACCCTGACTACAGCGTTTCAAAGAAGTTGTTTAAAGATGAGTTTGGAGGTATGTTAAGTTTTGAAATAGAAGGTGGAGAACCTGAAGTAGATAAGTTTATGCAAGGGCTTAAACTTGTTAAATTTGCTCCTTCACTGGCAGGAGTACAAACCATGATAACTCATCCAAAATCCACTTCCCATAGGTCTCTCAGCAAGGAAGAATTAAACGCGTTAGGAATTTCAGAAGGGCTTATAAGAGTTTCTGTTGGAATAGAGGAAATAGAAGATATTATAAATGACTTCAAACAAGCTCTTGACAAGATATAAGAAAAAAAAGTTTAGGGCTTTCCCTAAACTTTTTTTATATTTCATCTAGCGCTTTTAATACCTCTTCAACGTGTCCATCTACTTTTACCCTTCTAAATATTTTTCTCACAATTCCTTCAGAGTCAATGATAAAAGTTGACCTTTCTATTCCCACTTTCTTTTTGCCATACATGTTTTTCTCTTTGTATACCCCATATTTTGTAGACACTTTCGCATCTTTGTCACTTAGAAGAATAAAAGGAAGATTGAATTTTTCAATAAACTTCTTATGAGAAGTTTCATCATCTAAACTTATACCTATTACGACAGCATTTTTCTCTTCTATTGACTTTATGTTATCTCTAAAAGAAACAGCTTCTTTTGTACAACCTGGAGTGTTATCTTTTGGATAAAAGTATAAAACAACCTTTTTACCTAAAAAATCTGAAAGGGAAACTTGTTTTCCATCATGGGTATTTAAAGTAAAGTCAGGAGCCTTTTTACTTAGCTCTACCATGCTATCCCTACTTTCTAAAATTATTTTCTTTAGATAATTATTATTCTTTATCTAAATTATATCTATTCTCTTTAAAAAATTCAATAGCTTTTTATCTCTCTCATCAATTCTTCAAATTGGGAAAAATCAAGGGACTGTTCTCCATCAGATAAAGCTTTATCGGGCTCAGGGTGGATTTCTACCATTATTCCGTCTGCACCAGCAGCTATTGCAGCTTTTGCCATCGGTATGATTAAGCTTCTTTTCCCTGTACCATGGCTTACATCTGCGATAATAGGCAAGTTTGAAAGTTCATGAATTACTGGAATAGCAGCTATATCTAAAGTATTTCGCGTATAAGTTTCAAAAGTCCTTATACCTCTTTCACACATGATGATGTTGGCGTTTCCTTCAATAGCAATATATTCCGCTGCATAAAGCCACTCCTCATATGTGGCTGAAAATCCCCGCTTTAACAAAACAGGCTTTTTGGTTTTTCCTACCTCTTTGAGAAGTGAAAAATTCTGCATATTTCTTGAACCTATTTGAAAAACATCAGCATATCTTTCAACAATTTCAACATCCCTCACATCCAAAACTTCAGTTACAACAGGCAAATTAAACATATCGCCTACATTTCTTAGCATTTTAAGTCCATCAATCCCTAAACCTTGAAAAGAATAAGGAGAGGTGCGGGGCTTATAAGCTCCTCCTCTTAAAGCATTTGCGCCCCAGCTTTTAACTATTTCTGCTGTTTTTACAAGCATTTCTTCATTCTCAACAGCGCAGGGTCCTGCTATTATAAGTTTGTCTTTACCCATAGTTATATTCCCAATTTTTATTGATATTTTGTTATTTTTGTCGCCAATTATTTTAAGGTTCATTTTCATCACCTTCATAAAACTTCTTTTAAGCTGGATACAAAACTTTTAACTTCCTGTAACATTTCAGATTTATTATACCCTTTAGCAATTCTTTCTACAAGTGCACTCCCTACAATAATTCCATCACTGAAATCTTTTAATTTTTTCGCCATCTCCGGAGTAGATATGCCAAACCCTATTGCCTTTGGCATATTGGTGTATTGAGAGACTGTCTTCATATATTCTTCAATGTCAGTTTCAATATCCTCCCTCGCACCTGTCACACCTGTAATTGAAACGCAATATACAAATCCTTTGCCATTTTCAGTAATTAATTTTATCCTCTCTTTTGATGTTGGGGCAACTAAAGGTATTAAATAAATATCGTATTTATCTGCTTCCTCAGAAATATCTTTTCTCTCTTCAATAGGCAAGTCTGGAATGATAAGCCCATCTATCCCTACATCTTTTGACTCTTTTAAAAATTTTTGTATGCCATATTTGAATATAGAGTTATAGTAGACAAGGTAAACCAGAGGGATATCACTTTTTAACCTTATTTTTTCTACTATTTTCATTATATCAGGAATTTTTACACCTTTATTTAAAGCTCTTTGTGAAGAAGCCTGTATTGTAGGTCCATCAGCTAATGGATCAGAATAAGGTATTCCCAGTTCTATTATATCCGCTCCTGCTTCTTCCAAAGCCAAGACTATATCATAAGTCGTCTCTATATCCGGGTCTCCTGCTGTTATAAAGGTTATTAAGGCTTTGCGCCCTTCTCCTTTTAAGGCTTCAAACTTTTTGTCAATCCTATTCATAACTCCACCCCCAATACTTTCGCAACTGTATTTACGTCTTTATCTCCTCTGCCTGACAAATTTACAATGATAATATTGTCTTTCCTTAAATTTGGAGCCAGTTTCATAGCATATGCCAAAGCGTGAGCGCTTTCCAAAGCTGGTATTATCCCTTCTGTTTGAGATAAGTCCATAAAAGCCGCCAATGCTTCTTCGTCTGTCGCATATACATATTGAGCTCTATTACTTTCTTTTAAAAAGGCATGTTCTGGACCTACCCCCGGGTAATCCAGTCCTGCAGATATAGAGTATACTGGCATTATTCTCCCCTCTTCATCCTGTAAAAGATAAGTCATCATGCCGTGCAATACTCCTACAGAACCTTTTGCCATTGTAGCTGCATGTTTCCCTGTCTCAATTCCTTCACCTGCAGCTTCCACGCCTATCAATTTTACCTCTTTATCTTCAATGAAGGGATAGAAAATTCCCATGGCATTACTGCCTCCGCCGACACAAGCAATCACATAATCAGGAAGTCTTCCTTCTTTTTGAAGTATTTGCTCTTTTGCCTCATCCCCTATTACTCTTTGAAAATCTCTCACCATAGTAGGATAAGGATGAGGCCCAACAACAGAACCCATCACATAAAAAGTATTATCTACATTTGTCACCCAATCTCTTATTGCTTCATTTACTGCATCTTTTAAGGTTCCCGTCCCTGATTTTACTGGTGTTACTTTTGCACCTAAAAGTTTCATTCTAAAGACATTTAAAGATTGCCTTTTTATATCTTCTTCTCCCATGAATATTTCGCATTCCATTCCAAACATTGCAGCAGCTGTAGCAGTTGCCACTCCATGCTGTCCTGCTCCTGTCTCAGCTATAACTCTCTTTTTATTCATCCGTTTTGCCAATAAAATCTGTCCCAATACGTTGTTTATTTTATGGGCTCCTGTGTGGTTTAGGTCTTCCCTCTTTAGATAAATTTTCGCCCCGCCAAGCCTTTTAGTAAGATTCTCAGCATAATACAAAGGTGTAGGTCTTCCTGAATATTCCCTCAAGTAATACCTATATTCTTCCATGAAATCTTTATCCTGTTTAGCTTTTTCAAATTCCCTCTCTAATTCTATAAGCGCATTCATCACAGTCTCTGGCACATACTGACCTCCAAAACGTCCAAATCTTCCACTCATCGAATACCCCTCACTTTTTCAATAAATGATTTCATTTTTTTAAAATCTTTATAACCTTCTGTCTCAACGCCACTGGAGACGTCAACAGCATAGGGATTTACTATTCTTATAGCTTCCTCTACATTGTTTTCGTTTAGCCCTCCTGCCAAAATTATTGGAACATTCAATTCAAATCCTTTTAAAACTTCCCAATTAAATGTTTTTCCTGTACCACCGTATTCGTTTTTTGTCAAAGTGTCAAATACAAAACTATTTACTCTAAATTCTTTTGTTTTTTCCAAATCTTCTTTGTCTTTTATGCGTATTGCCTTCCACACTGTGAAATTTTTAAAATTATCTATATAATCCTGTGTTTCATCACCGTGAAACTGTAAAACATCGAGATTTAGTGTTTGAGCTATCTTTAATGCATTTTCCACTGGTTCATTTACAAAAACTCCCACTGTTTTAATCTCTTTATCAAGAAGGCTTATGAGGTATAAAGCCTGTTCTACCTCTACTTGTCTTTTGCTTTTTGCAAAGACAAATCCTACATAATCAGGTTTTAGCTCATTGGCATATTCAATATCCTCTTTTCTTCTCAGTCCGCAAATTTTTACTTTTACCAATTTATCCTCCTCCTTTTGCCTCCCTTACAAAATCAGTGATTTTGTCAATATCATCTATAATTTTCATAAAAGTCTCGCCAATTAATACGGCATCTACTCCCAAAGAAGCTAAATACCTTACATCTTCAGGTATTTTTATTCCACTTTCGGAAACAATTATTGTACTTTGAGGTATATATTTAATCAAATTTTCTGTTGTGTTTATATCTACATTAAAAGTCTTAAGGTCTCTGTTATTTATACCTATTATGTCACATTCAGCTTCTAATGCTATTGCAAGCTGCTGTCTATCGTGAACTTCCACAAGCGCATCTAAACCTACACTTTTAGATAAATTATAGAAAGTATTTAAGTTATCCCCTAATACGGAAACAATGAGAAGTACTGCGTCGGCTCCTAAAATTTTTGATTCATATATTTGGTATTCATCCACAATAAAATCTTTTCTCAAAATAGGTTTTGAAGTGACTTTTTTTACTTCACTAATGTAATTGTCATCCCCTTTAAAAAATTCCTTCTCTGTCAAAACGGAAATAGCGTCAATATCAACTTTCTCATACACTTTTGCAATTTTTACTGCATCAAAGTCTTCTTTTATAATTCCTTTAGATGGAGAGGCTTTTTTTATCTCTCCAATAATTGATATACCCTCTTTTTGAAGTGCTTTCTTGAAATTGCCAGAATAGCCTCCTTTAATTTCGTTAATTAGTTCCTCTACTGGCTTTATTCTTTTTTTCTCTTCCACCTCCTTTTTTTTGTGTCTCACAATCTCATCTAATACCATCAACTAAGCCTCCTTTGGTACTCCAAAATCTCTGTAAGCTTATCAAGAGCTAAACCCGTATCTATTAGATAATTTGCGACTTTTATTCCTTCTTTTAAATCTTCCACAACTTTTCCTATATATAAGGCCGCTGCTGCGTTTAAAACGACTATATCTCTTTTAGGCCCTTTTTCACCTCTTAAGATGTTTAAGATTATTTGAGCATTTTCTTTAGCGTCTTTGCCTTCTAAATCTTCAAGTTTTGCATAAGGGATACCGTAATCTCCTGGGTCTATCACATAATCAATGACTTTGCCTTCTTTTACTTCACTGACAAAAGTAGGAGAAGTAGTAGTTATTTCATCAAGGCCATCAAAGCCGTGGACCACCATAGCCTTTTCAATTCCCAATCTTAAAAGTACTTCAGCAAGAGGATGAGTCAATTCTTTATCATAAACTCCTAATACCTGTCCTTTTACAAATGCGGGATTTGTTAATGGTCCTAAGACGTTAAACACCGTCCTTGTGCCTAATTCTTTTCTTATCCCTGCTACATGCTTCATTGCAACGTGGTATTTAGGTGCGAATAAAAATCCCATTCCTTTTTCTTCAATTAATTTTTTGTTTTTTGTGGTTCTGCCTCAATGTCAAATCCCAATTCCATCAAAACATCTGCACTTCCACTTCTACTGGAAACAGCTCTATTGCCGTGTTTTGCAACTTTTACTCCTGCAGCTGAAGCAATTATAGCAACCGCCGTTGAAATATTGAATGTCTTCCCACCATCGCCACCTGTACCACAAGTATCTATCACATAGTCAGAGGCAAGTTCTACTTTTATTGCGTTGTCTCTCATTGCCTTCGCGAAACCTGTTATTTCTTCCACACTTTCACCTTTTAATCGGAGTCCTATTAATATGCCCCCTATTAAAGAAGGAGTTGCATTGCCACTCATAATTTCATTCATAACAGCATAAGCTTCTTTTTCTTCAAGACTTTCCTTTAAAACAATTTTTTTAATAGCTTCTTGTAACATGGTATCCCACCTCCAAAAAATTTCTTAAAATTTCTTTACCCTGCTCTGTCAAGATAGACTCTGGATGAAACTGTAAACCATATACAGGGTACATTTTATGCCTTACTCCCATAATCACTCCTTCCTCTGTATAGGCTGTAATTTCTAAATCTCTTGGAAGAGTTTGTCTGTCAATAACAAGAGAGTGATATCTCATTGCCTCTATAGGATTCTTAATATCTTTAAATATTTTTTCACCTTCGTGAAATACGAGAGAAGTTTTGCCATGCATTATCTTATCTGCTTTCACAATTTTTGCACCATATGCATATCCAATCGCTTGATGGCCAAGACATATTCCTAATATTGGAATTTTATCCCCTAAACTTTTAATGACATCAACGCATATGCCTGCATTTTCAGGCCTTCCCGGTCCAGGTGATAATATAATTTTTTCGGGATTCAGTTTTTCAATGTCTTTAACAGACACTTCATCATTTCTTATTACAAATATTTCTTTGTGCATTTCTCCCACATATTGATAAAGATTATAGGTAAAGGAATCGTAATTATCTATAATCAGAATCATCAAAGAACCTCCTTAAGAGCCATTGCCTTATTTAAAGTTTCGTAATATTCCATCTCAGGAATTGAATCATATACAATACCTGCTCCCGCTTGAAGGTAAGCATAACCTTCCTTGAAGAGAATAGTCCTTATTGCTATGCACATGTCCATATTGCCATTGTAGGAAAAATAGCCAACAGCTCCTGCGTAAAAAGACCTTCTCACATTTTCAAGTTCGTCTATTATTTCCATCGCCCTTATTTTTGGTGCCCCAGAAACTGTACCTGCAGGAAGACAAGCTATAAGAGCATCAAAAGCCGTAAGTCCTCTTTTTAGCTTTCCTGAAACAGTCGATACAATGTGCATTACATGAGAGTAAAAATCTACTTCCATAAAACGCTCTATTTTTACACTTCCAAATTCACTAACTTTTCCTATGTCGTTTCTTCCAAGGTCAACTAACATCACATGCTCTGCCCTTTCCTTTTCATCTTTTAAAAGTTCCTCTTTAAGTCTTAAATCTTCTTCTTCATCTTTTCCTCTTCGCCTTGTGCCTGCAATGGGATTTGTAGTCACTTTGTCTCCAAAAACACTTACAAGGCTTTCAGGTGAAGAACCAAGAAGCTGAAAATCACCAAAGTCGATATAGAATAGATAGGGAGATGGATTTTTTGACCTCAATCTTCTGTAAACCTCAAAAGGCTGCGAATTAACTCGTGCTTTTAATCTTTGTGACAGTACCACCTGAAATATATCACCTTTTGTGATGTATTCTTTTGCTTTTTCAACAATTTGGCAAAACTCTTCTTTGGTGAAGTTGTAATTGACTTCTTTTCCCTCTTGAGGTGAAAGGTCATGAAATTCTATGTTAGTTGATTTTATCTCTTGCAAAAGACCGTTAATCTCTTGTAAAACTTCCTCATACTCTACATCTTCATCAGGATATACGTTATAAACAGTATAAATTCTGTGTTTAAAATGGTCATAGCAAATAAAACTTTTATAAAACATAAAGTATACGTCCGGTATATTTATTTCATCAGGGTTTTTATCCGGCAGTCTTTCATAAAGCCTTATCGTATCGTAAGATACATAACCCACAGCACCTCCAACAAAAGGAATATCAAGTCCTAAAGGATTATAATTAACCTGTAAAACATTTTTTATCTCTTCAAGCGCCATACCTTTTTTATGCTCTTCTCTGTCTGTGATAATTTTTATATCTCTGTTGTAACTTAGAATTAATAAATATGGGTCTTTTCCTATAAAGGAATATCTCCCCCAGTTAGTGCTTCCATTTGCACTTTCCAGTAAAAATTTGTTTTTGCCTTCAAGACTATAAAAAATGTTTATTGGCGTCAATTCATCTCCGTTTATTTCTGCATAGACTGGGAAGACATATCCTCTTTTTTTGTGTTCGCAAAAATCTTCTTTAGAAATGTTTACCACTTTATCACCTCCTGAAAATTAAAAAAGTCACTCCGCCCATTGGGGCGAAGTGACTCGCGGTGCCACCCAATTTGTCCTGTATTACTAAAAAAAGCATTTCACCAAAAGGGCGAAATGCTCGCTTGTGCCACCTTTTTAACACAGGACCACTCTTTCGGGTACGGAGATTCCTCGATACCCTGTCTTTTTAACGGTAGACCACCGGATACTGCTACTTAAAAGTTCGCATCTCACCTCGCGGGCCCATTCAATATCAGCTACAGTACTCGGCTTTCACCCTCCCGAGCTCGCTTTGACTAAACGCTGATATCTACTCTTCCCGGTCATTGGTTTTGATACATATTTATATTGTGTTATTTTAATTCTATAACGCATTAAATTATTTGTCAATATATTTTTATGCAAGTCAAAGTTAATTATACATAATATTTTTTTATCTTCTCGTCAATTGTAACTCCTTCAGGTTTATAATCAATCTTTACAACAGATATGACCCTACTTGCTCCTTCTTTTATACAAATTTCCTGCGCTTTTTTAACTATCTCTAAAAGAGTATCAAGTTCTCCTTCCATTGTAGTCTCCATTGGTCCCACAACATACTTTACACCTGTGCTCTTTATATATTCTATGACTTTATCTACAATGGAATACACCTTTTCTTCAGAAACTACAGGCAATACCTGTAGGCTTAAATTGACTACTGGCACTTTATCACCTCAAAACCTCTTTAAATTTGTTTAAGAGCTTGATCCAAATCCTCTATTATATCATTGTAGTCCTCAAGGCCTACTGATATTCTCACCATACTTTCTGTGAAGCCGAACTCCTCAAGCTTTTCTTTTGGATACCCTCTGTGAGTCATAAGGGAAGGTACTTCCACTAATGTTTCTGTATCTCCTAAGCTTACCGCTAACTGACACAATCTTAAATTACTTATAAACTTCTCTAAATTTTTGGTTCCTCCCTCTATTTCAAAACTTATGATAGCTCCGAATCCTCTCATTTGTTTTTTCGCTATTTCATGGCCTTTAAAACTTTTAAGACCAGGATACATAACGTTTTTTACTTTAGGATGCGAATTTAAAAAATTTGCTACCTCTATTGCATTTTTTTCATGTTGCCTCATTCTTAAGCCTAAAGTCTTTATGCCTCTCAACATCAACCAAGCATTGAAAGGACTCATTACCCCACCAAATTCACACATATAATCAAATTTTAAATAATGTATATACTTTTCATCTTGTGAAACTGCAACTCCTCCAAGTGCGTCACCGTGACCTCCTATATATTTAGTAGCACTATGAACAACTACATCGGCTCCCAATAGAAGAGGATTTTGAAAATAGGGGGTAGCAAAAGTATTATCAACAACAATTTTAATATCTTTTTTATGGCATACCCTTGCAACCTCTTCAATATCTATAATAGATAAATTTGGATTAGAAGGAGTCTCAAAATACACAACTTTTGTGGAGTCATCTACACTTTTTTCTAATTCGCTTATATCTGTAAGGTCCACTATTTTATAATTTACTCCATATTTAGGCAGTATATTTGTCACTACGTTATAAGTTGAACCATAAAGAGTCTTATGAACTATTACAGTATCTTTGGGTTTTAAAAGAGAAAATAAAACTGAACTAATAGCAGCCATCCCGGAAGAAAAAGCTACTGCCCCTTTGCCATATTCCAACTCCGCTAATCTGTTTTCAAATAATCTTAAGGTCGGATTATTACCTCTTGTATAAACATAGTCTTGAGATTGAAAAGACATCACCTTTTCAACATGTTCGAGGTCATCAAAGACAAAAGTAGTCGTCTGGAAAATTGGAGGATTCAAAGCATTTTCAGGGTTTTTCTTAAACGCATTTCCATGAATTGCTTTTGTGTCAAACCGATAGTTTTTATTTACTCCCATGATATTTTCCTCCTATAATTTAATCACATCTAATCATAATTCAATTACTGCTTTACTGCAATTACAATGCTCTTGGTCTAATTTTTCTTCTAAAAAAACTCTTATAAATGTTTTTATCACTTTTTCTTTGCTCAATTCTAAGATATTTTTTATTTCATGTAATGTTATATTGCCCTTCATTCCTGTAGCCCAATTTGAAACTATCCCCACCGCAGCATAGCACATTCCTAATTCTTTCGCTAAAACTACTTCTGGAACATTAGTCATCCCCACTACATCGGCACCTAAATTTTTATACATTCTTATCTCTTGTGCAGTTTCAAATCGTGGACCTTCAGTGCACACATAAACTGCATCTCCCTTTATCAATAAGTCTTCTTTTTTAGCAGCATTATAAAATTTTGCCCTTAAATTACTACAATAAGGGTCACTCATATCTACATGTCTTACCACTCCATCTTCCCCTTCAAAAAAGGTCAATGGTCTCGATTTAGTAAAATCTAAAAAATCTTTAAGTACTACAACATCCCCTGGCTCATAATTTTCATTAAAAGAACCAACTGCAGCTGTTGCATACACATATTTTACTCCCATTTGTTTCAATGCCATAATATTTGCCCTATAATTTACGAGATGAGGTGGAACTGCATGACCTTTCCCATGTCGGGGCAAAAAACCAATTTCCTCCCCCTCAATAGTCACAATATCAATTTCCACTTCTCCATATTTTGTCTCTACCAATTTTTTTGACACCTTTTGTCCTATTTCGTAAAATCCAGTACCACCAATGATCGCCTTTTCCATTAAAAATGTACCTCCTCTGTCTTTTGTATTTATATGCAAATAATCAAAATTAATCCGGGTATCCTTCACTTTAGCTTTAATATGTTTTCCCTGAAAGGAGGTCTAATTATTCCTTTTTCTGTAATTATTCCCGTTATATTTTCATGAGGAGTCACATCAAAAGCTGGATTGTACACTTCTATTCCTTCAGGTGCAATTCTTACGCCATTTATATGAGTTACCTCTTCAGGACTCCTTTCCTCTATAACTATCTCTTTTCCTGTCTCAATGTTAAAATCAATTGTGCTGGTAGGAGCTACCACATAAAAAGGAACATGGTACATTTTTGCCACAGCAGAGAGCATAAAAGTTCCAATTTTATTGGCAGTATCCCCATTTAAAGCAATTCTATCGGCTCCTACTAATATTACATCTATTTTCCCATCTCTTATCAAAGTAGCAGCAACACTATCAGCAATTAACTTTGCAGGAATTCCTTCTTGTACTAATTCCCATGCTGTCAATTTTGCGCCTTGAAGCCTAGGCCTTGTCTCATCAGCATATACAAAAATATTTTTCCCACTGTAATGGGCTTCTCTAATAACTCCTAAAGCAGTTCCATACCCTACGGTTGCAAGGGCTCCCGTATTGCAATGGGTCAAAATAACTGCATTTTCTTTAATTATCTCATTCCCAAATTTAGCCATCTTTTTGTTGGTTTCTATATCTTCGTAGTAAATATTATCTGCTTCTTTTTTTAATAGCTCATATAGGTCTTGTAGTTCTAGCTCTTTATTATTCTCAATAACTTTTTTCATTCTATTTATTGCCCACATAAGGTTTACAGCAGTAGGTCTTGATTTTGAGATAATTTCTAAAGCTTCCTCCATTTTTTTAAAGAAACTTTCTTTTTCCTCATTAATAAATTCTTTTGCAGCCAATACCACCCCATAAGCTGCTGCAGCTCCAATTGCCGGTGCCCCCCTTACCACCATGTCTTTTATAGCAAAATTTACGTCTTTATAAGTTCTGCACTCAAAAATCTCATAACTATTGGGCAATTTTCTTTGGTCAATTAAATATAAAACTCCATCTTTAAACTCTATAGTTTTAATCTCTCCCACTTTTTTTCACCTCTTTATTATTTTTTTACCTGCCCATAAGTTTTAAACTTTTCTAACATTAACCTCATTTCATCTTCTGGAAGAATAACTGGTTCTCCTATAGATTTTGACCTGTAATATAATTCTGCCACGTACTCAATTTGAATACTTATATTAAAAGCATTAGGCAAATCTTCAGCTCCTACCAAAAGTCCGTGATTGGCTAATAGCACAGCTTTTCTATCCTTCATAGCCTCAAAAGCGTTTTCTGCCAATTCTTTTGTACCAAAAGTTGCATATTTAGCACATCTGACATTTGGTCCTGCTAAAGCCACAAGGTAATGAACTGGTGGAAGGTCCCAATGTAGACAGGAAAGAGTTGTAGAATATACTGGATGAGTGTGTATAATAGCGTTTATGTCTTGTCTGTTAGCGTAAAAAATTCTGTGCATCTCATACTCTGAAGAAGGAGTCCTATTACCTTCTATTACATTGCCATTTAAGTCCATTACTACTACATCCTCAGGCTTAATTTCAAAATAATCAATTCCTGAAGGAGTTATAGCCATCAATCCTTTTTCCTTATTGTAAATGCTTAAATTCCCTCCTGTACCTCTTGTAAGATTAGAATTTATAAGTTTTTTACCATATTCTACTATTTGTTCTCTTTCTGATTTTAATAGCACTTTTATCACCCCATTTTTAATATGTGCTCTAGTGTAAATGATTTTACAATTTCTACTAAAGCCATCATATAATAATGCAAATAAAGTGTCAACTTACAAAAATTTGGGTATCCTGCCTTAGCAGAATACCTTTTCCATGTTATTCTTTCCCTATTAACTCCTTCGCCCTTTTCTCTACGTTATACATTACTTTTTCCACATCTACAGTTTTTATTTCTCTATTTTCCATTATTATTTTGCCATTTATTATCACTGTATCCACATCTGATGCTTGAGCAGTATAAGCTAAAGCAGAAATTAAATTGTGATGTGGATAAAAATGCGGCTTGTCAATATCAATAATCACTATATCCGCTTTTTTCCCTACTTCGATGGAACCTATCTCTTTATCCCACAATAAAGCTTTAGCGCCATTGATTGTCGCCATTTTTAGAGCTTCCAATGCCGGTACAGCAAGAGCATCGTAATTTAACGCCTTATTAATAGTGGCAGCAAAATGAATCTCTTCAAACATGTTTAAGTTATTGTTACTGGCTGGGCCATCTGTTCCCAAAGCTACGTTTATTCCTTTTTTTAGCATTTGATCCACAGGAGCAAAACCACTGGCTAATTTGGCATTACTGGTAGGATTGTAAACTGGTGATACCTTCATTTCCTTTAATATTTCAATGTCTTCATCGCTTACATGAACACAATGAGCTGCTATAGTTGGAACATCAAATACTCCTATGTCCTTTAAATGTTTCACAGGAGATTTTCCATGCTTTTGGAAACTTTCTTCTACTTCTTTTTTTGTTTCTGATACATGAATATGAATTCCTGTATTTAACTCTTTAGCTAACTCTACTACTTCCTTTAAATAAGAGGGGCTACAGGTATAAGGTGCATGAGGACCCACCATTACTTTGATTCTTCCATCCGCTTTATTATGCCAGGTATTATAAAGTTTTCGCGTATCTCTTAACTTTTCCTTATTTATTTCAGCGTCACTTTCTTCTATAATACCCCTTGTCAACACTCCTCTTATCCCTACTTCTTCTGTTGCTTTAGCTACTTCATCCATAAAAAAATACATATCGCAAAAAGTAGTAGTACCAGAATAAATCATCTCTATCATACTCAATAAAGAACCCCAGTAAACGTCTTCTGCTGAAAGTTTAGATTCAACGGGCCAGATATGTTTACTCAACCAATCAAATAACGGCACATCATCTGCATAATTCCTAAATAAAGACATTCCCAAATGAGTATGAGCATTTATAAGACCCGGCATTGCAATTTTTTTTGTTCCATCTATGACTCTGTCAACTTTTATATCCGGATTAATTTCTCCTATGTAAGTTATCGTGTCGCCTTCAATATAGATATTGGTGTTTTCCATAAGTGGCTGTTCTTCTTTCATAGATAGCAAAGCTACATTTTTTATAAGCAGATTCATAATATCCCTCCTAAAATAATGTTTAAAAAGGGGAAAAATCCCCTTTTTAAACTTGTGTTTGCTGCTCAATGTGAGAAGCACATCTTGCACAAATAGTTGGATGCTCTTTTATAGTTCCTACTGTTTCACTGTACATCCAGCAGCGTTCGCATTTTTCCCCCGGTGCATGGGTTACCACAATCTTTAAATTATAATCTTCACTTTCATAAGCATTTTGAGGAACAGGTTCTTCTGGTTGGTGAAGTACCACCTTTGAAACTATGAACATATATTCGAGGTCATTAAAGCCTTTAAAGAAATCATAAAGCTCTTGAGATGGATATATATCCACTTGTGCCTCTAAAGAGTGACCTATCTTTTTGTCGGTTCTCGCTATTTCAAGAGCTTTAGAAATATATTTTCTTATGTCAAAAAGTTTTTCCCATTTTTCTATTATATAAGGATTATTGTATTTTTCTTGGACTTGAGGCCAATCAGCTAACTGAACACTTTCAAAATTATTTTGACTGTCGTGCTTCATATATGACCATATTTCTTCTGAAGTAAATGTAAGCACTGGTGCTATCAACCTTACAAGAGTGTCTAAAATAATGTAAAGTGTCGTTTGAGCCGCTCTTCTCTCTTTAGAAGTAGCAGGATAAGTGTACAATCTGTCTTTTAAAATGTCCAGGTAAAGGCTACTCATATCTACTACACAGAAGGTATGAACCAGATGGAGAAAATCGTAATACTCATATTTATCAAAAGCCTCTGTAAGCTCTTCAACTACTCTGTTAAGCCTATATAAAGCCCATTTATCTATCTCTAAAAGCTCTTCGTAAGGGAGCATATCCTTATCAGGGTCAAAGTCATAAAGATTGCTTAACAAGAACTTACTAGTGTTACGTATTTTTCTGTACGCTTCTGTCATCTGTTTTAAAATCTCTTGTGAAATTCTCATATCTGAAGTAAAATCAGCAGAAACAGTCCAAAGCCTCAAAATATCTGCTCCATATTCTTTAATTACATCAGCTGGGTCAATACCATTCCCTAAAGATTTTGACATTTTCCTTCCTTCACCGTCTACAACAAACCCGTGGGTCAATACGTTTCTATAAGGTGCTTTTCCACGTGTTGCCACAGATGTCAAAAGGGAAGACTGGAACCATCCTCTGTGTTGGTCTGAACCTTCTAAATAAAGCTCTGCAGGCCACTTTAGGTCAGGATGAGTTTGCAACACAGCTGCATGGCTGGAGCCTGAATCAAACCACACATCCATTATATCTGTCTCTTTCCTAAACTTTGTAGAACCGCATTCGCAAGTAATCCCTTTTGGCAATATCTCTTCAGCTGACATTTCAAACCATGCATCTGAACCCTTTTGCCTGAAGATCTCTTTAACTGCATTTATTGTATCATCATTTATAAGCGGTTTCCCACACTTTTCACAGTAGAATATAGGAATTGGCACACCCCATACCCTTTGCCTTGAAATACACCAGTCTCGTCTATCTCTTACCATGTTAGTTATGCGCTCTTCGCCCCATGAAGGATACCAATTAACTTCTTTAATAGCTTTTAGTGCCTCTTCTCTAAATCCTTCCACAGAAGCAAACCACTGTTCTGTCGCCCTAAATATTATTGGACTTTTACATCTCCAACAGTGAGGATATGAGTGGGTAATACGGGTTTCTGCCACTAATGCATTAGCTTTTTTCAAGTCTTCCTTTATGACCTTGTTAGCCTCTTCATAATACAGACCAGCATATCCTGGCGCTTTATCTGTAAAATATCCCTTATCATCTATTGGATTTAAAACCTCAAGACCATACTCTTGCCCAACTAAAAAGTCTTCTTCACCATGGCCGGGAGCAGTATGAACACATCCAGTACCAGCTTCTAAAGTTACATGCTCACCCAAGATTATTAAAGAATCTCTGTCATATAAAGGATGGGTAGCCTTCATGCCCTCCAAATCTTTTCCTTTAAATACAGCAACTATTTCATAATCTGAAAGGTTAGCTTCTTTCTTTACAGTATCTAACATATCTTTTGCCATTATATATACTTCGTCTCCAAACTTTACAAGCGCATAATCAAACTCTGGATTTAAAGCAATTGCAAGGTTAGCCGGAATAGTCCATGTAGTAGTTGTCCATATTACAAAATACACATTATTAAGATTCTCAACAATTCCCTTGAATTTCCCTAAATCATCTTTAACTCTAAATTTTACATAAATAGAATCAGAGGTTTCATCAAAGTATTCAATTTCTGCTTCTGCCAAAGCAGTCTCACAGCTGGGGCACCAATATACAGGCTTTAGACCTTTATAGATATAGCCTTTCTTAGCCATTTCACCAAATACTTCTATCTGTTTAGCTTCATACTCCGGATTCAAGGTAAGATAAGGATTATCCCAATCTCCCCTTACTCCCAATCTTTTGAATTGAGCTTTTTGCTTTTCAATCTGAGAAAAAGCAAAATCCCTACACACTTTTCTAAATTCTGTAGGACTTACTTCATGCCTTTTTATACCTAAAGTTTTTATAGCTTGCTGTTCAATAGGAAGACCGTGTGTATCCCATCCTGGCACATAAGGAGCATCATAACCCCTCATTGTTTTGTATTTCACTATAATGTCTTTTAATACCTTATTCATAGCAGTTCCAATGTGTATATCTCCATTAGCATAAGGCGGCCCATCGTGTAAAATATATTTTTCCTTGCCTTTATTTTTTTCCAATGTTTTATGATAAATATCCATTTCTTCCCATCTTTTTAATATCTCTGGCTCTCGTGTTGGCAAATTAGCCTTCATAGGAAAATCTGTCCTCGGCAAATTAAGTGTCTTGTTGTAATCCACTGAACATTACCTCCTCTTCAAATATTATCTTTCAAACTAAAAATAAAACTTCTCGTCAGGGACGAGAAGTTCGCGGTACCACCCTACTTATTAAGACAAAGAAAAACTTTGTCTTAATCTCTCATTTAAGATAACGGGAAACCCGGCACAGCTTACTCCTATTTCAGCCTGCAGCTCCGAGGTGATTTTCAGTAGAAACGAACTTATTGGCTCGCACCTACCGCCAACTCTCTGGAAGTCGCTTCTACTTACTCGTCCTCATCATAGCTTTTAACAATATTTTTTTACACAATTATATAATACCACAAGTTTTTCGTCAATAGTATGCATATCTCATGCAGTCAGAGCAGATTTCACTTTTACCCCAGGAAGACTTCCAAGTTTACCAGTAAGAGCCCCTATTTCATCCGTTGTACCATCAACTATTAAAGCGATAACCGATACTCCCCTATCTTTATAGGGTATACCCATTCTCCCTACAATAATGTGGCCGTACTCACTCAATATGTGATTTACCCTATCTGCCACATTTTCTCTATTTTTAATTAATATTCCAACAACCCCTAATCTATTCTGCATCCTTCTCCTCATCCTCATCTGGAATCAATTCTTTCTCATCTATTGAAAGTATTGATTCCAACTGGGCTTCTAAAAGAGATTTAAATTTCGCTTTAAAAACATTTAATTGCTTGCGATATCTTTCTAACTCCATTCTTATTCTTACAACTTCTTGATTTGCCTTCTCTAATATTTTTTCTGCATTTTGTTGTGCATTTTGTATGATAAGTTGTGCTTCTTTTTCTGCATTTCTTTTCAATTCCTCTGCAGTATTTTGAGCAACAATCAAAGTATTGTTTAAAGTGTTCTCCATATTTATGTAGCTTTGAAGTTTTTCATTCATTATATTAATTCTATCTTTTAACTCCGCATTTTCTTTGTATAACATCTCATAGTCTTCCATAATTTTATCCAAAAACTCGTCCACTTCCTCTTCATTATAACCCCTAAAAGACCGCCTAAATTCTTTATTATGTATATCCATAGGCGTCAGCATAATATTTACCTCCTTTTCTTTTGTAACATTATATAAACCTTAGAATATGTACAGAAACGCGACCTTTTTTTGTATTACCTCTCACTTCTTCTAATCTAATTCTTCCAAAACCACGTAAAGAAATTACATCTCCCTCTTTTACTTCTGAAGAAGGGTCCTCTGTATACTCCCAATTTATTTGAAGAAGACCGGACTTTATAAGTTCTGAAGCCTTCGTCCTTGATATACCAAAACCTGCAGCTGCCACACTGTCAACCCGTAGTGAGGCTACGGTAGAAAAAATGTCCTTATATTTTATTTCAGGTTCTATCACATCTTTCAAGTCAATTGAATTAACTCTTACCTTCTCTTTCCCGACTTTAAAAAGGTTCATAAGTACATAACTTTCCACATCTTTATGTAACAATATGTCACATTTATCCTCTTTTACAATTATATCGCCTATTTTTTGTCTTTTTATCCCTAACCCTAAAAGTGAACCCAACACATCTCTATGAGATAGCTTAGAAAAATTGCCTTCAATTCTTACAGCGCAAATAGGGGTATCTTCCGGCTGTAAAAAATCGGGGTAAATAATTGCTATCTTTCTTTCTGCTAAAGGATATCCTCCATCTAGATTATAGTTTATATCTTGCTGTCGATACTTTAATATAGTTTTTTCAAAAATTTTTTGTTCAGAGAGGCTTAAAAAGTCTGTATATTTTACTCTTTTAGATTTTAAAACGCCTTTAATTATGTCTTCAAATCGGGATACAGTAAATTCTTTGTCCATCATATATACCTCATCAGTAATAATACTAATTTAAAAGCTAAAGGACGAACTAAATACTGAATCACCAAAATCGCCAAAACCGGCGAAAAATCTATCATTAAATTTCTTCCAATAGAAGACCTAAATTGTAATGTCCTAAAAGGCTCAAGTATTGGTTCTGTCGTTATGATCACAAAACGAGAAAGTGGATTTGACATATTCTCCATTCTTAGCAAAGATAAAATAACCCTTATCAATATAAGCCAATTTATAACTTCAAAAAAATAATCTAATGCTGTTAAAATTGCAAAATTTACAGGCAAAATCATTTCCTCCTTATCAATTTAGATTGTATAAAGAATTTACTTCATCTTTTATATCCCCTGTAATGTCAAAATTCTCAGGCGCAACTAAAAATATATAGCCAGATATCTTCTTTATCTCTCCATTAAGAGCATAGGCTGCACCGCTTAAAAAATCCACTACTCTTTGAGCTTCATTTTTGTCCATCTTTTGTAAATCTACAATCACCGGTTTTTTATTTTTAATTCATTGCATATATTCATCACTTGTTCAAACTTTTCTGGCTTTAAAATCAAAACTTTTACTTGGGTCTGTGTATGAATATTGACAATTTTAGGCTTTCTATCGTAAGGTATGACAGGTTGTAAAGAGTCTACTTCTTCTTTCTCTTCTTCTGGCTCATCGATACCAAAGAAACTCATTAATTTATCAATCACTTTTGAAGACATTAATTATCCCTCCACATTATATTGTCTTTGCCCAAAAATAGAAGTGCCAATTCTAACAATATTCGCCCCTTCTTCAACTGCTACCCAATAGTCATTGGACATGCCCATTGACAAAAATTCTACTTGTACATTATGTTGCTTAATTTCTTTTAGCTCTTCAAATAATTCTTTCATCTTTCTAAAATAGGGCCTTACCTCTTCCGGTGGAAGGTAAGGAGCTATTGTCATAAGCCCTCTAATTCTTATATTATCATATTTTTCCATTTCTTTAACAAAATTATGCATTTCTTCAGGAGGAATTCCGTATTTACTTTCCTCTCCACCAATATTGATTTCCACCAAACAATCTATTATGAGACTCTTTTGTTTAGCCCTTTTGTCTATTTCTTCTGCCAATTTAATACTATCTAAAGAATGTATCAACTTAACTTTGTCAATAATGTATTTCACTTTGTTTGTCTGTAAATGTCCTATAAAGTGAAATTCTACCTCATTTTTTAAATAAGGATACTTTTCATTTAACTCTTGAACCTTATTCTCACCTATGTCAGTTATTCCACAAGCAATAGCCTCTTTTATAGTTTCAACACCGAAAGTTTTAGTAGCTGCCACAATTAATATTTCCTCCGGATTTCTATTTACCTTTAATGCATGCTCTTTTATGTTTTCTTTTATCTTTCTTATATTTTCACATATAGTCGTATTTATCCCCCCTTATTTGCTCAAGTAATCCTCTCCATTTACCGCTATTTCGTCATACACTTTTAATCCAGATGTTTTATCAACGCTTTCTACAATCGCATATTTGCCATCTGTAGCCTTTATTACTACTTCTTTAAAAGTAGGAACTTTGCCATTTTTTATTACAAAAACTCCTTCTTTTCCTTCTTTTTGTACAATAGAAGAAAGAGGTATTTTAAGTCCATTGTACTCTTTAACTTTAACTTTTACATTTATTTTAGAAGTTTTATAAAAGTTGGGATATTCATCTATCATCTCAATTATTCCTATATATAATTTATCGTCACCTTTATAGGTTTTTATAACTTTTCCCCGCAATTCACCACCATAATTATCAATCAAAATTTTCACATTACTATCTTCTTTTAATAAGTCCTGTTGTTTTTCATTTAAAACCAACGCTAAATACCACTCCAAATTATCCACTATTTTTACAAAAGGGTAATCTCCTTTTACCTCTGTACTAATTTCTTTGGATTGAAAGTTTAAATTTTCAAGTTGTGTCGGATTTAAATTGAACATATCTTTTTCATGTAGAATACTTTCACTGCCATCGAAATAGTAACTTACAATTCCTGACTCTGGTGAATTTACAGTAATCACATTTTTTTCTACATATTTTTCTAAATACTCCTTTTGCTCTTTTAAGTTTTCAATTCTTTGGAGCATTATTGGCCCTTTACTTAAAATTTCTTCTTTTTTGGCTTTTAAGTCTTCAATCCTTTTTTGTATTTTATCTGCACCAGGGCTATTTTGCTGTATCGCATTTTGATAATTTTGCTCTTCTTTCTTTATTATGTCGTCTAATTTTTGAACATCTGAATAAAAAGGTATATTAGTATCCTGATTTTTTAGTTCTCTGTTTACCTCATCTAATTGATGTAGTTTTTCCTCATCAAAATCAGCAGAATAAACTTGCACAATAGGAGTACCTTTGGGAACTTTTTCTCCACTTGGTACAAGTTTTTTTATTTTACCATCAAAAGGAGCATTTATCATTATTTCATTTTTTATAACATATCCTTGGGCATTAAAGGCTATTAAAATACTTCCATAAGTCACTACTGTAGTTTTATTTTTGTTTGCAAAAGTCGTTATCCCTACTTTACTTATGTAAACTATCACCAATAATATAACTATAATTTTAGCTAACCTTTTCACATCTCTCACCTATCAATATATTCTATATAAATGCCGATTTTCCTTCTACAAATTTATGCATATATTCATTTTATCACAGTTTTCGATATTTTTATAGACAAAATAAGGAGATGGTGAATTGCCCATCCCCTTATTTTTTATTCTACCGGTTCTAATCTCGCAGTAAAATGCCTCGATATTGGCGGCTCATAAGTAAATCTATATCCTTTTATTTTATCTCTTCTTGCATAAACTCTTTTTACAGCCTCTGCTATAACATCCATATGGCTGTTAGTGTAAACTCTCCTTGGAATTGTAAGGCGCACAAATTTATTTATCGCTCTAGTTACAATTATACTGTTTTACCTAAAATTTCTTAACTGTTGATACCTCCTATTTTTATTTCCCCAGCTTGTAATCGTTTAATAATTCTTTAAAAAAAGAGAAAATTTTATTTATGTGCTACAACTTCTATTTCTATAAGCGCACCCTTAGGAAGACTTTTTACTTCAACTAAGGAACGGGCAGGTGGATTGTCTTTAAAATACCTTCCATAAATTTCGTTAATTTTAGCAAAATCCCCCATGTTAGTGACAAATACAGTTGTCTTTATAACATTGTTAAGGTCCATCCCCGCAGCTTTTAAAATCGCTTTTATATTCTCTAAAACCCTTTCCGTCTGCGCTTCAATACCTCCTTCTACAAGTTCTCCTGTAGCAGGATCAATTGCTATTTGCCCTGATGTGTACAAAAAGCCGTCTATCATGATAGCTTGCGAATATGGTCCAATAGCCTTTGGCGCAGCATCGGTGTTTATTATGGTTTTCATTTATTTTCATCCTTTCAGTAAAAGTGTTATACAATATGTAAAATCTGAATACATAGAATATTATATCATTAATATTTATGGCTTATCAATATTTTTTTAATGATTATAAAATTTTTTGCACTCCTTTGTTGTCAAAAATTTTAATATTAAACCCAGTGAAAAATAACGTAATATTGAAATAAAAAGAGAAAAATCTCATTTACCTTGAGTTTTTTAATGTTTTGGGCGAAAAATTGTGGATAAACTTAATTATTTAATTTTGACCTTCTTTGACCTTTATAATATTAATTAAAGTAGAAATACAATTTAGTATGTGCAGGAGGTGGTAAGTATGGTATTAAGGAGTGGTTTTCTCCCTTAATCGTACTTCCCATCTCTGCACTTCCCAAAAAATACATTGAAAAAGGAGAGGTGAGAAGTCCGCCTCTCCTTTTTTCATTTTTTAAAAAATTCTATAATGGTGGGTAATAACACCCTATTTAAAAAAATAGAGCACTTGTTCTAAATACCTGTTATATTATAATTGTTCAAATACTAAAAACACTCAAAAGGCCAGAATAAGTGCATAACAATTATATCACAAAACTTTTAAAAGCTGAAGATATAATCAAAATGTCATAACAAAAGTTAAAGTATCAAAGAGGGAGGCATATGGATATAGGAATTTTGAACGATTTAGAAAGAGGATACCTTATTGTGTGTAAAAAGGGTAACAAGGGAATATAAAAGCAAATACTGGATAGCCTCTGTATCAAATGAGGTCTAGAGTATAATGAAGTTATTTACATTTAATGTAAAATTGCTAATAATTACATTATGTTCTGATCTAAAAAGCAAGGGCAGGCATTCAGAAAACACCTACCCCACCTCTTGACAAAGAATTTTGATGGTGTAAAGAGAGAAAGTGTCTACAAAATGTCAAAGGAACAAAGAAAATATAATAAAATATAATGAAGAATACAAACAAAAAAGACTCAGGAGATAAAGAGAACAGAGAAGCTGTAAGAGAAGTCAGCAGAAACTTGTGCCACAATTGCGAAAATGTCACTATATCTCATTATTTGCCGTAAAGTTGCACTACATATACTGCCAAATACAAAAGGTGCACGTCTGCGAAAATAAGCAGAGGTACGCCTTTTGATTCGGATTTTTGATTTAAACATAGCGAAAATGAAAAAATCCGTACCACTTTAACTGATTTATACGTACTACTTTCAGCTCTTTGATTTTTTCATTCTTTTGGTATTATTTCTGATATTTTTTGTTCAAATTTTCCTCTGAATATTTCTTCTTTCATCATTAAGTGTGAATCTAAATCATGAAAATTAAACGCACCTGTTCCAAGTGCAAAATGCACACTTTGATTTATTCCAACACTTGACTCCGACATGCAACCTATCATAAGCTGTAAATTTGCAGCTTTAGCCATCTCAACAATTGCTAAAGCATCTGAAATACCCGACTTCATAAGTTTTATATTTATGTAGTCTACTGCTTCTTCTTTTATAAGCCTAAGTACATCATATTTAGTACGTGCACTTTCATCTGCTGCTACAGGAAATGGAGAATTAAACCTAACAAATTTTAAGCCATCTATATCATTTGCTAGAACAGGTTGTTCAAATACTGATACGTCAATTCCCATATTATATACCTTTTTAATAAATTCAACTGCTTGCTTATGAGTATATCCCATATTTGCATCAACAATATATTTTGCTCCTTTTGTTACCTCAAAAATTGATTCCATAACTTCAATATCTTCTGCTAAGTTTTCACCAACCTTGATTTTTATAACCCTAAAGCCCTTATTATATATAGATTTTGCTTCCTCTATACGATTCTTAAAACTATCTATTCCTACTGTTTTATCCGTTTCAATTTTATCCTTTGCACCACCTAATATCTGATAAACAGGAATTCCTATTTCTTCTGAAAAAGCATCAAGCACTGCATATTGAACAGCTGCCTTTAAACTTGGAGTTGCAAACATCTTATCCGTAATATCAAAAATTTTTCTATAGTTTTTCACGTCTATTCCTGTGATTGTTTCTTTTACAAAATTTTCAAATTGTAATAAAGCTTCTACTCTTTCTCCATTAACTCTAAATGAAGGCGATGCTTCTCCATACCCTTTTGCACCACTATCAAGGGTTACTTCTACCTCAATGTTTGTTGCCTCTGATGAAATGCTCCCAACGATATGAAATGGTTTATAGAAATTGTACCTTTTAAGTGTAAATTTTATATCCACTATTTTTCCCATTTTCTCTACCTCCGTATTTCTTTAAAATCTAATACTTGAATCTCATATTTAAAATCATAAATATTTTTATGCTCTGTTTCTGCTTCACCAACCTGATTATCATAAGGATCACTACGCCAGAATACTTTCTTGGGTGTAAAGTCTTTCATAAAATCAGAATTTGCCACCATTCTAAATGCATCAAGATTACCAAAATAGAATTCTCTTAATTCTTGATTGTTTTTATAACGCCCACCAAAAGATAGGTCGGCAGGAAGCCATCCATAAGGTGGTATAAAGAATAATGCCCAATCATGCGGTGACGCTAGGAATGGGGTTATATACCAGCCTGATTGCCATCTGGCAGGAATACCTACAATCCTGCAAAGAGTTATAAAGAAGAGCGCTTGAAATCCACAGTCACCTTTTAAATTACATGCAACAAACTCAGGAATATTTTCATATAATGCATAAGGATGTACATAAGAGTAGTTAACATTTAAGGTTATCCAATCATATATCTTCTTTGCCTTTAGATAGGGGTTTTTCTCATCTCCTACTATTTCTTTAGCAAGTTTCCTTAAATATGGTGTAAAAATTATATGGGGTGGTTCCTCTGATAAAAAGTCATAATTATTTATTTTTTCAGTATTTGCTGGGACAACTGTATTTACCCATTCTTTTATAACATATTCGAATTCTACAAAATATTCATCATCTTTTTTACCTTCAAAATAGATTGTTCTTTGAGGGATATCAGAAGATGCTAAAAAATACTTTTCATGACTTACTGAAACAAGTTTTACATCTTTCTGCTGAAATTCTTCTTTTGGAAATGGCAACCAAAGTTTCACTTTCTCTTCCTCGATGTCTTCTACAATTTTTAGAGAAATTTTAGCACGAACCTTATATTCTTTCGGCTTATCACCATTCAGAAGTTCTCGTAACCTATTGTCATTAAGATTTCGTGACTCTTCTCTACTTTTGTCTTTTTTCATCCTTTTCTGGTAATCCGGAATCGCATAAGCAATATTCTGAGCAAATCTTTCCTCATACATTCTTTTTCCATCAACCATAATGTAATCCAAAAATCCTTTATCAAGCAAAGTATAAAATTCTTCATTTGTAAAATTATCTATAAGCTCTCTTGCTTTGTTAATAGCTGTCTCCTCATTATAAGGATAATTCTTTAAAAGCCTTTTTACTCGCTCCTTTTCAAAAATTAATCTCATTCTAAGCTCATTTGGAAGTCTTTTTTCAAGCCATCTTTCAATGAGATGATTTGCTTGGTCAAAATTTCCTAAATATTCTTCACGAACAATTTCCTCTGGAAGCTTAACATTCATAAATTCCACGTTCTTTTTCCCCCTTTTTTATTTTAACATTTCGGTTTTTGCAGAACCCCAAAACCCTCATAAATTCAGGAGTTCTGCTATATATTTTCAAAGGAATTCCCACGCTTTTGTAGAATTCCTATATATGACAAACACAAAAACGAAACGGAGGAAATCCTATGAAAAACAAAGCTAAACAATTATCTCTTGATATTGTTACTAATGGCTTGGGTGTTTAAAGCCTACCAGCTTTTATGATAATGATTCTTTCTGCTATTGAAAAATCCAGTGTAAATGTCCATTTCAATTTCCTGATTGTAAGATCGGAAACTACTTTCTTCCTTCACATAAATTCTGGTGCCGTTTATCTTCATCAATACTTTAGAACCTCTGCGAGTAATTCCAGCTGAAAGGCCATCAATTAATCTGAAAAATCTGTACATTGGCAATAGAACCTCAGGGAAGTCGGACGGCAGTTCGTTTTCAATATGATGATGATACTTTATCAAATAATACACCTTATCGTCTATATTATATAACGCCTTGCTTAAATCAGCGCTTCGAAATGCATGAAAATAACCCTTTTCAAACGCTTCTTTCGGATTTACTATATCTCCTATCTTCAAGTCCGGCTGTACTTTCCCAATATCATGCAGGACAGCTGCCTCTACAAGTGCATTCTTATCCATCCCCGGCAATTCCATCAGACCTTGTCTAAAAGCGTCTGCAATTAATTTAAGCATGTTTACGACGTGCCTGAATCCACCATTTCTGATTACACCGGTTATCTTCACCATGCCTGTACTTTCGTCGTACTCATCCATATACTCTGGAACAGATTTCAGCCGTGCTTCTATACGCTGGTCAGGAAGCATAATCGAAAATGCCGTTTCCACTTCATTTTGACTACTTCTCAATTTTTGCATCATATTGTATTCCGCTGTTATATCAGTAAATGTAACTAAAAAGTTATTTGTCTCCCCTAAAATATTCGTACTCATCCTATAAAAGGAAATAATATTTATGTCCACATAGCCCTATCACCAGACAAGTATTCATCTTAGGTTAGTTTTTAGCTTGTATGTATGATAATTTTTATTGTAGATGACTCAACCTTTTTATCTGTTAAATTCATACAATGTATATAGATCTAACCTTGTATTTTTGTTTATAATACCCGCTTTCTAAACTTTTTTGCTTTTTTGATATTATTAAGCTTCTTATTCTTACATTCGCCTTTATTATACCATATCAGAATGTTTTGCAATATAGCAATAAAAAAATATACCCACAGTGTAAATAAGAGTAGTAAGGCAATATAAAAGCAAATACTGGATAGCCTCTGTATCAAATGAGGGCTAGAGTATAATGAAGTTATTTACATTTAATGTATAAAGTTGCTAATAATGACATTATGTTCTGATCTAAAAAGTAAGGGCAGGCATTCAGAAAATACCTACCCCAACTCTTGACAAAAAACCTATAAAAACTTCAACACCAAAGATTTTGGGTGCTTTATTGTGACATATTAAATTAAGAATAACGACAAAATGAAAACTGTGATTATTGCTACTATTCCCATTATTAGGGTTGCAACAGTTTGAGTCTTGTATGCAGTTTTAACATCTATCCCACCAAACTGAGAAACAACCCAAAAATAACTATCGTTTGCATGGCTAACGGTCATAGCACCTGCACCTATTGCCGCAACCACAAGGGCCTTTGCAATATCTGAAGTAAATCCTAAAGATGGTAGTAGCGGAAGCATTAATGCTGATGTCGTTATAAGGGAAACGGTCGAAGAACCTTGTGCAGTTTTAATTGCTGCTGCAATAATGAATGGCAAAAACATACCAAGATTTAATCCCGACAAAGTTTGTCCGAGATAATCACCTACTCCTATTTCTTTAATTACATTACCTAATGAACCACCTGCTCCAGTTATAATTAATATTGTTGCTGAATCCTTTATTGCTTCGACAATCCAGGAATTTAATGTTTCAGAACTTAAATTTGGTAAAAGCAAAAATGCAAAGAACATACCTATTAAAAGTGCATTTACAGGTGTTCCTAAAAATACAAATAGTTTATAAAAAAAGCCCTCTCCAAATGGTTCACCTGGGAACTTTGCGATTGAGCCAAGTGCCATTAAAATTATGGGAACAACAATTGGGGCAAATGATTTCCAAGCACTTGGAAGTTTTCCATACTTCTTTAAAACTTCCTCATAGCTTATGCTTTCATCAATACTAGCTTGATATTTTGAAGCAACTTTATTAGCAAATATATTACCTGCTATCATTGCTGGTATTACTACCAGAAGTCCTATTAAGATAACCAATAAAAGATTATTAAGTTGAAGATTTGAAGCAGCCGCAATTGGACCTGGAGTCGGTGGAACTAAAACATGTGTTGCATAAAGTCCTGTTGAAAGTGCTATAGACATTGCAACAAGAGATGTTTTCGTTTTCTTTGCTAAAGCTTTGTTCAATGAAGAAAGAATTATGAATCCACTATCACAGTAAACAGGGATAGAAACAATGTAACCTATAATACTCATTGCTATTGTAGGTCGCTTTTCCCCTACAAACTTAATAATTGTCTCAGCCATTTTGATTGCAGCACCTGATTTTTCAAGAATAGTTCCTATGATAACACCAGCTATTATTACTATCCCTATGCTTGTAAGTGTGTTACCAAAGCCTTGAGCAATTATGCCTGCAATTTTATCGGATGGCATAAATGCTGCAAAAGCTAAAAAGTATGATGCGAGAATAAGGGCTAAGAATGGATGAAGTTTAAACTTTGCTGTTGTAATTACGATAAAAAGAATAGCTAAGAATAAAATAAAGATTAAATATGGACCTGACATTAAAAACCCCCCTTTTTTTAAGCCTTTATGACTTTGATTAACCTAAAAATTCTCTCAGCAGATTTTTCTAACAATGTTGGTGCGTTTTTTATAGCATCTTCAAGGGACATTGGCTTTTCCATAATCGAAAAAACGCTGCTAACTCCAATCTCATAAAGTTTTTCTATATCTTCAACCGTTCCTGCTATTACAATAAACGGTTTATTATGCTTCTTGCACAATTTAGCTATTCCTGAAATTGTTTTCCCAAACGCTGTTTGAAAATCTACTTTTCCTTCACCGGAAATTACAATATCAGCTTCTTTTATTTTCTCTTCAAGCTTTAATGCCTCAATTATTATTTCTATACCACTTTTTAACTGTGCATTTAAAAATGCCATGAGTCCTGCACCTAAACCACCTGCAGCACCTGAACCTGGGACATCTATTATTCTTTTATTAAAATACTTTTCTAAAAGTTTACCATAATGTTCAAGGTTTTTATCTAAAACTTTTACCATCTCCTTTGTAGCACCCTTTTGGGGACCGTAAACTCTTGATGCACCATTTTCTCCAATTAAAGGATTTGCTACATCGCAGGCTACAATAAACCTACATTCCTTTAATCTATAATCAAGATTTGAAGTATCTATTGAATAAATTTTTGAAAGTGCGCCTCCTCCAAGACCTATTTCTCTACCATCTTTATCATAAAATTTAACTCCTAACGCTGTTGCCATGCCAGCACCACCATCGTTGGTTGCGCTTCCACCTACTGCTATAATGAAATTTCTGCAGCCTTTATCTAAAGCATCTTTTATAAGCTGACCGGTTCCGTATGTTGTTGTGATCATGGGATTTCTCTCATAATCCTTCAAAAGATAAAGTCCTGAGGCAGCAGCCATTTCTATAACTGCTGTTTCGCCATCACCTAATATTCCATAAAAACTTTCAATACCTCTAAATAGAGGATCTTTTACATTTGTCTTTATTATTTTTCCTCCAGTTGCATTAACTAATGATTCAACAGTCCCTTCGCCACCATCTGCCATAGGGACTTTCTCGATAACGGCTTCTGGGAAAACCTTTAAAATTCCTTTTTCTATGCTATCTGCAACCTCAAATGCAGATAAACTTCCTTTAAACTTATCGGGAGCTATAAGAATTTTCATAACATCACCACCATTTTATTTTTATCATAAAAAGTAACTTCATTTACCTTCAAGTGAAATTAGCGCTGCTCCAAGCGCACCAATAATCTGTGGTTCAAATGGGATTACAAGTTTTTCACCGAGCCTGCTTTCAATGGCATAAACTACTCCCTGATTTTTGGCAACGCCCCCTGTCATCATGTATTTTCCTTTTCTCCCTATTCTGTCGACCAGGGAAACTGCTTTTGAAGCAACGGCTTTATTGAGGGCATGTATTATATCCCTCTGGTCCTTGTTTTGGGCAATAAGAGATATTACTTCTGATTCTGCAAATACAGTGCACATACTGGTAATCGTGATATTTTCTTTTACTTCCTTATGCACTTTTGCCATTTCTTCAATTGAAATGCCTAACGTTCTCGCCATTACTTCAAGAAACCGGCCTGTCCCTGCTGAACATTTGTCATTCATCACAAAATCAATGACATTGCCGCTGTCATCTAACCTTATCACTTTGCTATCCTGTCCACCTATATCTATAACAGTTCTAATAGCATTGTCTACAAAAAACGCGCCTTTTCCGTGACAGGTAATTTCAGTTACAATTCTATCTGCAAAGGGAATGCTTACTCTTCCATACCCTGTTGCTACTATTGATGTAATATCCTTTTCTTGAAGTCCTGCATTATTTAAAGCAATTTCAAAAGCTTTAAAAGCACTTTCTAGAGCTTTAGGACCTGTTGGAATAATAGAATATGATATTATGTTTTTGTTTTCGTCGATTATGACTACATTTGTAGAAGTAGAGCCACTATCCACTCCTACAAAATATCCCTTCTTGGCTTTTTGTTTTTCCATCTTTTTTATACCGGTTGATTCCAAAAAGGCATCTATTCTTGTTAAAATCTGGCCGTTATTTGAATCGTTATAGTCAGTTTCAATTTTTAAAAGTGGGACGTCTGCTTTGCTTTTGAGTTCAGCATACTCATAGGAATAAAAATCACAAAACTTTATGGTGTTGTATATTATCCCCTTCAATTCTTTATTGATTAACTTGCTTCGATCTTCTGCCATTCTCATGCAGGGTGTTAAATTGAGAAGCGATTCCGCATAGCTTTTTAATAAATTATCTTTTGCTTCAATATTGAATACTCTTTCTTCACCTGTGCAGGTAAAATTTATTACATTTGCTGTACAAGAATTTATGATTTTTTCTATAACATCATCTTTAAGCCTCGCACCTAATATAGCAATGCTTTCAGTGGATTCCTTTTCTTTATTAAAAGACTTGCTTTCTAGAATTTTTAGCAAATTCTCTTCAGCAAAATTCTTGTTTTTAAAGGCCTGATACGCTTCTATAAATTCAATTATTTCATTGTAAAAAAGATCTATTGCGAGAGGATCTTTTTTTCTGGGCAGGTCTAGAAGATAGATAAGTTTTACTTTACCTTTTAATACATCATAAAGTCTTTTTATACTATCACAACAGGCAGTTAATACAACCTCTTCAATATTATTTTCAATTATATTTTCCAAAACCCCTTTTGCAAAACTGCACATATTTGAGTGAATCAGGGCCTCAGCATGTTCATGAGATTTATATCCTGACTCAAGTCTTACCGGTTCTTCTCCAAAGGCTTCGATTATTTCTACAGGCGTGTATTTGCAAATGTACCCTATCAATTTTTCACCTCCAGAAAGATTGCTAAAGCATTTCAAGAAAAGCTTCGAGCCTCGTCCTATTCTGCCCCTCTTGATTATTTCTTTTGTCTACACAATCCCCATCTAAATAAAGAAATGGAATACCCAATTCTGAAGCAAGATTTTTAATTATAAACGTTCCACCCATGGACTGCTTACAGCCCAAATGACAAAACTGTATAATGCCGTCCGGTTTTATTTTTTCTATCAGTTCTTTGATTCTTGCAACTCTTCTATTTATTTCACCATTAAAAGAGTTTAAGATAAGCTTTTCAGCGATTCCCTTGAAAGGGTCGTTTTCATCAACTTCATCAAGAAAATCATAATTTAAGTCACTACCAGCAATGTGAAATTTATCGCTAAAGTTAAAGTAATCTTTAAAATTTTTCTCAAATATAGGGAGAAGGTGTATAAAAAATATGCTTTTTCCACTTCTTTCAGGAGCTCTTTTTATATCCTCCACTAACATCTCATAAAAATGTAATACTTCCTTGCTTCCAATGAATACATGGGATGCAAAGAGCATATACATTTCAAAGGTCATAGTAGGTATAAATCTTTTTTCTCCCGCATAATTTAAATATTCTCTCATAAGTGCTCTTGTTTTATTTTCCGTTTTTACAACTTCCCTCAATTTATCAATATCAAGCTTTCTATTAAAAACTTCCTCAAGCTTTTCCGCCACTTCTAAAAGCTGTTTTTTTACATACACTACGGAGTCTTTAGAATATTTGTAGGGAATATCAATAATGTACAGTGGAACCCCGTGTTTTTTTGAAAGATACTTGAAAGTAGGTATATTCGCATCGCATATCATGGAAGTAGTCATCATAAATTTAGGTTTTTTGAGGATATTAAGTTCACTGGCTCCTATGAAAGTTTTATGATAACTGCATAAAGTATTTGACATGCCTCTCGATTCGGCAGTATCAACAAGATAATCTTCGATGAAGAAGCCTGACATGAAAGAAGAATATGCTTCAATAAATAAGGGTTTTATGTCCATAGCAATCAAAAATTCAGAGGGTGCAAAGAGGTTTACCCAAGCAGAATTTTGAGGATTTGCTAAAGAATCTTTTATGCTTTTTATAGAGTATTTATTTAGGTAATGAAGAGATTTGGGAATCCTTTTGTCTTTGAAAAAGCTCACATAATAGTAAGCAGAGGTAAGACCAAAATTTATTAGCTTATCTACTTTTTCCGGTCTATCCATATTATCTTTTATAATATTGGTATAAATCTTTACTGTATCCATTTTATCACTACCCCATAAACTAACCTTCCTTACAGAAGTGGTTTTTTATCCAGTTGATATTTATTTCTCATCTCCTAGATAATTTGTTTTGCCCTTTCCCTAAGCATTCTTTCTTCTTCATTTTCAGGCTCAGGTAAGGTAACATTATGCGGCGCTGGTCTTCCATTCTCATCTACATGAATAAAAGTAGCAAAGCCTTCTAATATAGGCTCAGCTTCATCATTTTTATATATTTTAGCATAAGTTTTTACACTAGACCTTCCAGTTAAAACTACACGGGATTTTATTTTTATAATATCTCCTTTCGTCGCACTCTTTTTAAATTCAAGGCCATGTATTTTCAGGCAAACAATGTTTTCAGGCTTTTTTATAAGGTCACAGGCAGCTATAAAACAGGCTTCCACAAACCATTCAGCTATTCTTCCAGCAAAAAGTGTTCCGTGATGGTTTAGATCTTCTGATTTGACAAGATGCGCAATACTTATTTCGTTCATCATTTTAGCCCCCTTTAAATTAATTCTATTCATTGGCAAAAGAATACAAAATCTTTTAATTTAATATTATCACAGTTTCTAAGTTTAGCCAAACCCGTTTTATGAGAAACATTCTTGACAAGACGATGAAGTAGAAGAATCACTTATATAGAGTGTAACGGATTTATTATCACTGTGAAGTGTGGTTATAAGTAGAAGGTAATTAAGGAGAAACGGAAGGAAGAATATGTTGAGAAATTGAAGAATCTGAAGCATATAAGATGATATTGGAGAAAGGAATAGAGAAAGAAATAGAAAAAGATGTAATGCAAGAAAAAATTGCTATTGTAAAAGAAATGTTAAAAGAAGGCATAGATATCGACAAAATTGCAAAAATTACAAAGTTACCTGTAGAAGAAATAAAGAAATTGCTAAATTAATGTTTTAAAAGGTTAAGAAGAGTTTCAAAAATGAGACTTTTTTATTTTCAAAATAATGGTACAGATTTTTGAGACTGTAAAGACTCAATTTGGCGAAATGGAATGTTTTAAGTCCATTTTATAAATTTCCTAATGAAGTAAGGAAAATAATGTATACAACGAATATAATTGAAGGATTCCATAGGCAGTTAAGGAAAGTTACAAAATCAAAAACAATATTTCCATCCGATGAAGCATTAGAAAAAATGCTATATTTGGTAAGTATGAATGTATTAAAGAAATGGACCGTAAGATATAAAAATTGGGATATAGTATTAAACCAATTGATTATAATGTATTCAGGCAGATTAGAAAAATATCTATAAGGGAAAAGAACCGAAAAAAAATTTTTCTTTAGGACCTTTGAAGACCTAGGGATTCAAAGGTCCTAAAGAAAAACTCAAATAACCCCTAATTGAATATTTTAACCAAATTAATTCACTTTCATGCATAAAATTTAGAAAAAAGGTTATACTTAAAGATGGATTAGATAAAATGTTAATTAATTCTTGCCAAGAAAGAGTATGAAATTAATCTAAATACACAAAATACTTTTCACTCCCTTAAAAAAATTTAAAGTCTCTTCATGAAATTATTCCCATTAAATTAAGTATTTTTGCTACATTCCCCCTGTTTTTTTTATAATGAATTTCTTTATTTTCTCTATACGCAGCAAGTATAAGCTGTAATAATGCAAAACTTAGTTTAGGCTTTTCTTCAAATTCGAGTTCTACCACATTAGCTTTCATCATAACTTCTTTTAAATGCATAATATCTTCTATTTTATTCTGCATATTTATATTTATTCTGACAACGTCTTTACTTCTATAGTCTTGCTTCACCTCCACGTTAATGACATCTGGTACATTTTGTAACTTCCAGACCACATCTTCGATTCTCATCCGACTTTCCAATATTGCCGTTATCTTTTCACCTACAACTTCTTCTCTTTGCAGCACATCAAGAGAAGGTTCAAAGCATATCACGTTTCCCATTTCCTCAATATATTTTTCAATTATCAGAGCCCGTGCATTTTTCATTACGCAATCCTTGCTTATCTCAACTGATATTTCCCAAATATTGTTATTTACTTGGTTTTCTTTTTTTCAATGGTTTCTTTATTGCTTTCCTCTATCTTCTTACCATTATTATTGTCATCCATTTGTTTAAAACTATCTATAGCGTTAATCAACACTTCTACTATATGGCTATCATAGTTTTCTCCTTTTATAGATGCTGACACCATTTCTTTCAAAGTATCAAAACTTTTAAACAGTATATCTATCAAATAGTCATCTATACCAAGTTCACCCTTCCTCAGCTTGTCAAAAAGATTTTCTAATCTGTGGCAAAAATCTGCCACCATGCTGAAACCCATTGTAGCTGACGAACCTTTTATTGTATGTACAATCCTAAAAATTTCATTTAAAATTTCTATCTGGTTGGTATTTTTCTCTATTTCCAAAAAAAGCTGTTCCAATCTCGAAAGTTGTTCTTCAGTCTCCTCAACATAGGCATCAAGATAGTCCAACATCATTTTTAAATGCCTCCCGCTAATTTTTCAGGATTTAGAACAAGAACAATATCCCCATCACCCAATATAGCCGCACCCAAAAAATATACTGAAGATAGTTCTTCCGGAAGGGGCCTTATAATGATCTCCTGTTCACCAATAAATTCATCTACCATCAGCGCCACGCCATTATTTAGTACAACAAGTGAATATTCTGTATCAAATTTTTCTCCAGCATCATTTTGAAGCCCCATAAATTCCTTTAGTCTCAAAAGTGGCATTATTTCTCGTCTCAATACTACTACTTCTTTTCCTTTCATCTTTCTTATATCCTCAGCCTTTATTTTTACTAGTTCTCCTACACTTTCAAGGGGCAAGGCATAACGGCGCTCTTTCAAAGTAAATAACAGTACCCTGGATGTTACCATTGTCACAGGCAGTTCCAGGTATACAGAAGTACCTACTCCCGCTTTACTCATCAAACGCACATTACCACCCAGTTTTTTCACTGTATCACGAACGACATCCATTCCCACACCTCTACCAGATAACTCTGTTACGTCATCTGAAGTACTAAAACCAGGTATAAACAGAAGTTCCAAAACAGCGTGTTCATCCATCGTCGCTGCTTTTTCAGCAGATACAAAACCTTTTTGAACTGCCTTCGCTCTTACTACATCAGTATCAATGCCGCGTCCATCATCTCTGACCTCAATAATAACCTTATCTCCTATTTTTTGTGCCTTTAGAACCAACAAACCTTCTTCAGATTTTCCCTTTTTTAACCGTTCTTCCGGCTTCTCAATTCCGTGATCGATTGCATTCCTTATAATGTGTAACATTGGATCATAAAGCGCCGTCGCAATATTCTTGTCTATCTGGGTTTCCTCCCCCTCAGTAACAAGACGTACCTTCTTGTCAAGTTTTCTGCTAATCTCGCGAATCATTCTTGGAAAACGATCAAATATATATTTTATTGGAAGAAGTCTCAAGCTCATTACTATGTCCTGCAAGTCATTTCCTATCCTCTTTAGCAAAACCTGCCTATCTTTTAATTCTTTTGTTACATCTGTTGATCCATATTCCATTTCGATTTTTTTTATCATAAACGAAAGTCCATTATTGACTGCAACCAGTTCTCCTACTAAATTCATGAGCTCATCGATTTTAGTTTGGTCTACTTTCAGCGTTTTCGTAGTTTCGATTTCTGAAAACCCTTTATTGTTCATCACATCTCTGGAAATACTTTCATTATACTCTTGCAAGATTTTCTCTTCACCTTTTTTAATTTCAAGCCTTTCTATTTCTTTATTCTCAGTTCTTACTGCATAAACTTCCTTATCTTTAGATTCACCTTCTTGTAATTCATTTTTGTTACTTATTACCAGATTCATAAGTTTTGCAAATTTTTCTGGCAATTTGACTTTATTTGTTTTAAATGCTTTGACTAATTTTTCTCCTTTTGTAACCCAACCCATGTATTCTGCTATCCTTTGAAGCAGGTTTATAACCATGTTTCCCCTCCAACGCCGGTCTTCTGGCGTCTCTGCAATCTTATAGAACTCCTCCTGCTGTGAAATTATCATATCCATGACTTCTTGTACCTTGTCTTCCCCAGCCGACGTAGCCGATAAAGAATCAACTTCAGAAGTCGTAAATTTTTCAATTGCACCAGGAAACACTGGAGATACAAGTACCTTTACATCAGTATCTGTTCCTACTACTTTATACATTGTGTCTTCTATTTCTTGGGCATTTTTATCAGATATCAATACAAAAGTCAAAGATATATAAGGGATAGAAGGATCAAGTTCTTCTAGTGAAGGTAATTTTCGCGTATCAGCATCAATATGTGTAACCTCTCCAATTTCTTTTAATTTGTCAAAAAATTCGGTTACATCAATTTCTGCAGCTTTTGTACCTACTACTTGAAGTAGTATTTCATAAACATTTTCGCTTTTTTGTATTAATTCATTTAAAAAAATTTTTTTGTCTTTTGAAATAGTGCGTAACATATCGTCTGTATGTACCACAGAAGCTTGAGGCATTTTATCTATTTTATCCAAAAACTCTGATATTCTGCCTTCAAATTCTTTTAGCTCCGGCGTTTTTAATGTCTCAAGTCCTTCTTTTTCAGCATTCTCAATTAAACTTATTATCATCTCAAAAGAATCCAGTAAAAAATCACTTATCTCCGTATCGATAAATTTCTCTTTTTGTGCCATTTCCTTAATCAGTTTTATTAAACTTTCTATAAAAGAACCCAGTTTATCAAAATCATAGGACTTGCATAATTGCAATAATTCATTCAATCTGCTTAAAATTTCTTCAGCTGTTTTATCTTTTTCATCAGCATCTTCCAGCGCAAGCACAAAAAACCTATATTGTCAAGCAATTTTTTTGCATTATTTATAAATCTATTGGATTCATTCTTCATTTCAGTCATCCCTACCTTACCCCTGTAAGCATTTTTGCAGAAAGTTGCAAGCATATCGGATCAACCGGTTTTTCTAAATAAAGATTTGCTCCAACTCGAAATGCTTCTAAATAGTCATTTTCTGCTGATTCTGTAGATATAACAATCACTGGTACAAAACCGTGAAGCTCTTGCTCTCGTATCTGCCGTACCAACTCGTATCCGTGCATTTTAGGCATATTCACATCAACTAATAAAAGGTCAAATTTCTTTGCAAGATACTTTTCCAAAGCTTCATAACCGTTGGCAGCTTCTTCAACCTCAAAACCGACATTTCGAAGTATCGAACCATGAAAACCACGCACTGCCGCAGAATCATCTACAATTAATACGCTGGGATTCACCTTTTTTCACCTCATTTCTGGTACACAAACGCATTTTTATACTTTCGCAGTTTAAAGATAGGTGTAATGCGGCTCATTGACTCTGAATGGCCTAGAAATATATAACCTCCTTCTACAAGAGCTTCATAAAAATAAATTGCTACTTGCCTTCGAGATGCATCATCAAAATAAATAAGCACATTCCTGCAAAAAATCACATCAAAATTTCTCATTTTTCGCATTTCCGCTGCATCCATTAAATTTAACTGAAAAAATGTGACCTTCTTTTTAAGTTCTGGTACTACTTCATAAAACTCTCCTTTTTTATATAAATAACGCTTTTTATATTCTTCAGGCACAAGCCGAACAGCTCTTTGTGAATATAAACCCTCCTCGGCTTTTTTCAGGACATCTGTATTTATATCCGTTGCATAGATTTCCCATTCTATATCACTTACGTCTTCAAGCATTTCTTCCATTATTATTGCGAGCGTATATGGTTCTTCACCTGTAGAACAGCCAGCCGACCAAATTTTAATTTTTCTATATTCTCTTTGCGTTTTCTTTCCAAAATTTCAGGTAAAACCTCTTCCGCAAAGCATTTCAACTGATAATATTCCCTAAAAAAATAAGTTTCATTAACCGTTAAAGCATTAAGCAATTCTTGAAGTTCCCGCCCTGTGACGTCAAATCGCAACCACGCAAAATAGCTCCTGAAATTCTCGTATCCGGTAGCCTCTATGCGGCTTTCTACCCTGTTTTTTACATAATACATTTTTTGCTCCTCAAAATATATTCCTGTTTTCCGGTAGATAAAATCTCTTAACTTGATAAATTCTTCAGCTGTCACTTGTTCACCTCATTCCGATCCTCCCAGTTTTTTTAACGCAACTTCTGCGACATATTGAAAAAAGGGGCTGGAAAAGCGATTTAAAGCTTGCTTTATTGCTTTCTTGTCCTCATCACTACCGCCAATCTCGCCTAAGTATTCAACTGCTGCCGCCACAACATTTTCTTCTTCATCTTCCTCTATAACTTTTCTTAAAATCATAGCAGCTTCTTTCAATTGCCCTTCTCCTATAGCATTAACCACTAGTTGTCGAACATCTTTGTCAGGATGCGTAATCATTCTTTCAAAAATCTCAAGAGCTGAATCTCCAATGGTTGCCAATATTTCTACTCCAACATTCCTAAGATAAGCATCATCGCTTTTAAGTAACTCCACAGCAAGTTCTGCAACATTTTTGCTTCCTATCTTTGTAAGAGAACTCACTATTGACTCTTGTACTGCTCTACTCGTTTCCATCCAAAGTTGTTCTACCAATGCCTTTACTACCTCTTTATTTTCAAAATTTCCCAAATCGAGTGCTGCCGCAATGCGTTCGCTTTCATTTCTGCCATTCTTCATTAGTCTAATTAATTCATTAATATTCTGAGGTTCTTGCATACTCATTCACCTTCTTTAGCAAAATATCACTTATCTTATAAGCAGGTGCTACTATCTCAGCTCCACCACGCTCTACAGCTTCTCTTGGCATACCATATACTATAGCAGTCTCTTGTGATTCTGCAATAGTTAACCCACCTCGTTTTCTTATTTCGACCATCATATCTGCACCGTCGTCACCCATTCCTGTCAAAAGTACACCTATAATATTCCGGCCATCTACATTTTCAAGTACCGATTTCATGGTAACGTTAATAGAAGGCTTATAAAGTGCCTCTTCAGGTTTTTGAGTTAATTTAGTAATAAGCTTAGAACTTCTCGAATCCCTTTCCACCACAAGGTGCCATCCACCTTTTGCAATAATAACTGTTCCAGGTTCTACAAATGCTTTGTCTTCCGCTTCCTTTACTTTTAAATTGCAGCTTTGATCTAGGCGTTGAGCAAAAGATTGTGTAAAACCTGGTGGCATGTGCTGAACTACCAACACAGCCGCCGGAAAATCTGAAGGAAGATAAGGTAAAATTTCCATCAACGTTTTTGGTCCCCCTGTAGAAACTCCAATTACTATCACAATTTCGTTTTTGACATTTTTATTTTCATATACTTTCCCAGTTACCTCCTGCTTTCTACGTTTCAATAACTTTTTAAAGTTTCTTGAAGAACTTAGTAGCTCCTTATTCGATAAAGCAGCTATCCTCACTTTTGATACAATTTCGTCGGCAAGCTGTTTTATTCCCAGCGAAACTGTGCCACCTGGTTTTGCCACAAAATCAACAGCTCCGAGCTCGAGAGCTTCAAATGTGGTTAAAGCTCCTTCTGTAGAAAGAGATGAAATAATTACAACAGGACATGGCGCAAGAGACATTATGTACTGCAGTGCGGTAAGTCCATCCATCACTGGCATATTTATATCAAGAGTTATCACATCAGGACGTAGAGCTACTGCCTTTTTTACTGCCTCATTGCCATCACGAGCGGTATCAATTACTTCCATGTCTTCCTCATTTTCAAGTATATCTTTTAAACACCTTCGCATAAAAGCAGAGTCATCCACTACGAGTACACGAATTTTTTTCTTCATAATTAGCACTTCTCTCCTATCAAACTATTGCGTCAATTATCTGCTTCATCTATTGCCATTAGTTCTTTTTTCTCCTTTCCTGACAACACCTCTTCCACAGATAGCAAAATGATCATCCTGTTCGCCCCATCAAATTTTGCAATGCCTTTTATAAACCTTTGGTCTATTTCATCCATAAGAATCTCTGGCGTATCCTCTATCTGAGAATGCCCAACTTTTAATACTTCTTTAACTGAATCAACGATTAGGCCGGTGTGTCTTCCAGAAATTTCAACGATCACTATCCTATTGCGATCATCCCGATTTTCCTCTTTTAACCCAAACTTTTTTCTAAGGTCGATAACAGGTACAATCGTACCGCGCAGGTTTATGACACCCTCCACAAAATCCGGTGCCTTAGGAACCGCTATTATTTCTGTTGGTCTTATTATCTCCCTTACATCCTCTATAGGAAATGCGCATTCTATACCATCTACCAAAAAACTTACAAGCTGCTCCTCTTCGTCCTTTGCATCAACAACCTTCATCTCCTCATCACCACCTTGTGTCCTTAATATATTAGCACTTTCTCTCAACCTATGCGAAAATAGCTTTTTGGGATCAAGTATGTAAACTAGGCGGCTACCTTCATTCAGCTTACATATACCACTTATTTCTTCACTATCTTTTGCCTTTAATAAAGGTGGTACCGGAGCAACCGCAACTTTATCTATTCTCAACACTTCCAAAACCAAATCAACTCTAAGCCCCACAGTATACGAAAAACCATTTTCCTCTATACTTGTAACTACTATTCTCGACCTCTCATCAAAAGAGCATTCTTCCATATTAAACAATCGTCGTAAGCTAACAATGGGTAATACTTTATTTCGAAGAGAAATAACACCAAGGATATAAGGTGGTGTATTGGGGACCTCACTAACCTCACCAGAAAAACGAACAATTTCCTGTACACTGCCTACCTCAATACCGTATTCTTCCTCTCCTATCTTAAAACTTATCATCTGCAATTGTTCTCCGTTAGCATCCGCGTTCTTTTTTTCGCTTTCTTGAACTATGCCAATTATATTGTTCTTACTAACTTCCGCACCCTCTCTGACAGTTTCTCCCTCGTGGAAATTTAGAAGTTTCTCGGCATCTAGCAGCATGACCAACTTTTTGCCCTTTTCAATTTTGGCAATACCTTCAACAAAGTCTGCAGCAGTTTCTGAGCCAGACCCCTTTTCTATTTCATCCTCATGGATAGATATTACTCCAACTACTTGATCAACTACATACCCTAACTTCTTGTTACCCGCTGTCAGCACGATCACACGACTTGCCTCAGTATCCTCATTTTTTTTGAGTCCTAAGCGCAGTCTGCAATCTACGATCGTCAAGATTGTGCCTCGCAAGTTGGCAAGACCACGAATATATGAAGGGGTACTTGGAACTTTTACTACATCAGGAACCCTTATTATCTCCTGGAGATATCGCATATCTATGCCGTACATTTCATCGCCCAAATGAAATGTAACACACTGAAGGCCATTTTCCCTTGACATATCTTTTGTGTTTACCAGTTCCATAAAACATCACCTTAACCAATATTTAAATCTTAAAGCTGTTGCATTTCATCGGCTAGTGCTGCAATGTCTTCAATAGCTTGAGCTAACTCCCTTATACCCTCTGCTTGTTGCTTACCAGCTGCAGCTGCTTCTTGTGCAGCCCTTGAAGCTTCCTCGGCAGCAGAAGCAATCTGATCTACTCCTTTCCTTATCTGTCCTATCGCTAATATACTCTGATTAGCCTCTTCTGCAATTTCTTCACTAGCTTTTACCATTTCCTTCATATCCTTTTCTATCTGCTCCAAATCTTTTGAAGTTCTTCTAGCTTTTTCTACCTCTTCAACAGTAGAATCGCCTATTGCCTCTGCATCTTCAAGTACTATTCCTATTTGCTCCTGTATAGATCTTACCAGTTCCTTGATTTGTTCTGCATTATTCGTACTATCTTGCGCCAAATTTCTTATGTCCGATGCAACAACTGCAAAGCCTTTACCGTGTTCTCCTGCTCTTGCGGCTTCTATAGCTCCGCTTACCGCAAGCATGTTTGTCTGAATACCAACTGTCACAATAGTATCCACAATTTTATTGATCTGTTTAGCCATAGACTCCAACGTTTTTATTTTTCTATATTTAGCTTGTTTTCATTAAGAGCATCTTCAATACCAGCAATAAGTTGATCTACATTGCTCTTGTTGGTTTCAAGTAATCTTGAAAGTTCCATCACTTTATTTAAAGCCGACTGCGCCTGCTCGCCAATCGTCTTCATTCCGTTTTCGACCTGAGCAACAGCGCTGGAAGATTCTTCTGCTGCACTTGCCTGCTGTTCGGCACCTTTGGATATCTGCGAAAGTGCAACCATTATTTGATCTGCTGATTTACTTAATTCTTCTATCGCAGCGGAAAGCTCTTCTGCCGCAGCCGCAAAGCTTTCAGCCGATTTTTGAGTATCAGTAGATGTCCTTAAATCTTCCGCCATCTCAGCAAGTTCAGTAGACCCTTGACTTACATCAGCGAGAGCTTTTGCCTGTTGTTCTATCGCTTGAAGTGACTCTTCTGTAGCTCCAGCCTGTTGTTCAGCACCGCTTGCTATTATTTCCGCCCCTTTTTGGAATTCTTGCACAGCTTGAAACGATTGGCGACTAAGATCATTTATCAAAGACACCCCTTTTACTACTTCATCCATTGCTCTGAGAACAGAAACAAGGCCTTCACTTATAGTCTTCCCTCTTTCAACTTGTGAACGTGCTTTGGCTGCTGCTCCATTAATAGCATCTACTACTACCTTAACTTCTTGCTGAATTTGATTTACTACTTCTCTTATATCATTAGCTGCCTTTTCCGAAGTTTCAGCAAGTACCCTTACCTCATCGGCCACTACCGCAAATCCTCTGCCGTGATCTCCAGCCCGTGCTGCCTCTATAGCCGCATTTAATGCCAGTAAATTAGTTTGATCTGCTATTCTTCCAACTGTCTTGACTATATCAACTATATTCTCTGCTTGCTTTTCTAGTTGTGCTACAAGTCTTGCTGATTCTTCATTTTTAGACGATGCTTTATTTACGCCTTCTACAAGCTTTTCTATGTCTTCAGCTGTCTTTTTTACAAGTAACTGAATAGCCTCAGCCCTATCCAATACCTTCTGCGCATTCGCCGATGAACGTTCCGCTCCTCTAGTTACTTGTTCAATTGCTGCAAGTGACTCCTGTATCGCCTTGCTTGCTTCCTCTGCACCGCTAGCAATCTGTTCCATAGAAGACCTCAATTCTTCGATTGCTCCTGAAGCTTCCTCAACTCCAGATGAAAGCTCTTCTGTCGCTGTTGCAATTCTTTCTGCTGCCTGTTGTCTCTTTGCAAAGGTGCGTGCCTTTTTCCTTTGCATTTCAATTTGCTTTCTATCTACCCCATCTACGGCTGTATTTGTACTGGTTGCACTTATGCTCTCTCCACTCAAAGGAGCAAGTGTTTTATAATTTTTTTCAGCCATATTTTAAACCTCCCACTATATTGTAAAATTTTTAAACTTAAATATTTTTAATAATATCAACATATGATTTGTTAATATATCTTAAAAAAATGTCCAACAGTTCTTCATCAAACTGCCCTTTTGATTCTTTTAATACGTTAATAGCCTGCTGAATGGATAATGGATCTCGGTAAGGTCTTTTGCTTGTAAGCGCGTCAAATACATCTGCAATAGCAATTATTCGTGCGAAAAGTGGTATGCTTTCACCTCTTAAACCTTCCACATAGCCCATACCGTCGTATCTTTCGTGATGATAATAAATGCCATCAAGAATTTTGTTAGAAAAACCGAGATTTACCAACAACTTTTTCGCTATTACCACATGCTGCTGTACCATCTGTTTTTCCCAGCGTGTATAACTTCTCGGTGTTTTTAAAAGCTTGTCCGGCAACGCAACCTTGCCACAATCATGCAACAGAGCAGCTACATAAAGTTCTTTCATATCGTCTGAATCTAAACCCAATGCAGTGCCTATTGTCATGGCATACTTTGATACATTTCTAGAATGAATGGCCGTCAGTCTGTCCCTTGCCAGCAGCATGTAAAATAAAGCATGAATAACATCAGATATCACGATCTACCTTCCTTTAACATTTTTTCTTTTGTACTTTTTATACTATCTAAATGTTCACCTCCTACAATTTTGTAACTTTTGTTTAAATTAATTATAATAACAGTGTTACAAAAAACATATATCTTAAAAAGACAAAAAAAATAGCATGTTATGTATTTTTTGCTATGAATAGTAAAAGCATTATTTTAATCTAAAATTAGTTTTATTGCTTTTATCAATACATAGTAGTAAAATCTCTTACTTCCGTCTTTTAGTATATCTTCTCCTACCAATTCCTTTATTTTATTTAACCTATATTTAACAGTATTTGGATGCATAAAAGTTTTCTCAGCCGTCTTCTTTATACTTCCATTATTATCCATAAATACTTCTAAGGTTTCTATTAGATTTGTATTGTGTTTTTTATCATATTCGTAAATACAACGTATATTTTCGTCTTTCAAAATATCTTCTTTATCCACAAGACGCAAAAATTTGTATATACCTAAATCATCATAGAAAGTAATGCTTTCTTTTTTGTAAATCTTTTTTCCCACTTCATTTGCTATATAAGCCTCGGTATAAGCTTTTTTGATCATAGTACTTTCTTTTACAAAGGAGCTAACTCCTGCTGATAATGTGAAAGGCAAATTTAAATCATATATTTCTTTTTGTAATTTATAAAAAACTTCTCTTACTATATTAATATATGTCTGCCTTTCATATCTATTTCTATCAAACCCAACAAATAATAATATTTCATCAATATTAGGTAAAACGAAAAGAAAATGCGTCTTCAACGCATTTTTAAAAAAATTTTTATTTTATTCTTTACAATTCTTGCATCTTCCTCGTACTTGTTATTTGGCTTGTCCGATTGTATCTCGCAAATTATGGCACAGTTTTCATCATAAAAAGGTAAATTTAAACTATCAATTCTGTATATTGATTTTTCTAAATCACTATCTAAATCTTTAATCGTATATGATTCTTCAAATACGATTTTATCCATTCAAGAAAACCTCCCCATAAATAAACCAGTCTTATTTTTATTTTTTATATTCGACAAAATTCGATAAAATCCTTCCGAATTATCTTTT
>NZ_CM001486.1:1986122-2017052 GCF_000262445.1 Thermoanaerobacter siderophilus SR4 | reverse complement strand
TTTTTTTTTTTTTTTTTTTTTTTTTTTTTTTTTTTTTTTTTTTTTTGTAAAAATCAATAAAATTTATAGTATCAAGAATTATTTGTTGTATTTTTAAAACCCATTAGTTCATCTAGAAAAATTGGTTAAAAGGTAAAATATAAACTTGAATTCGGCAAGTGAATTTACGAAATGCCCAAATAGAGCCATTTGAGGGCTAAATTAAGTGAAGAATTTTTTGCAAAAAAATATATGGAGACTCCCCTTTTTCTGATAAAATTTAAGTGTCAACTCAAAAACATTAACAGAAAGGAGAATCTCCATAATGTAAGTTTAACACACGGTGGGTTAACTTATTTTATCGGACTTACTTTCTCTATAACTTTTTTTGCAAGTTCAATATAGGGCAATCCCTCTGATCCATCATCAAGAGCAGGTGGTATACCTACATCGCTTAATTCTCTGACTTTAACCGTCATTGGAATCTTTACAAGTATTTCCGTTCCTAAATCTTGCGCTAATTTTTCTGTTTCCCCTTCACCAAAAATATTATATCTTTGGTGGCAGTTAGGACATTCAAAATATGACATGTTTTCCACAATACCTATAACTTCTAAATTAACTTTCTTAGCCATATAACCGATTCTTCCTGCTACGTGAGAAGCTGAAGCTTGTGGAGTTGTCACAAGCACAAATTTTGACTCGGGCAATTTTTGCATCACTGTAAGAGGTATATCTCCTGTCCCTGGAGGTAGATCCAATACTAAATAATCTAATTCTCCCCAATACACATCATTGAAAAACTGATCAAGCACTCCTGACAAAAGTGGACCTCTCCATATTAAAGGTGTATCTTCGTCAGTAAAATTACCCATTGAAATCACTTTTATCCCGAATCTTTCTAATGGCAAAATAGTATGCTCATCCAATGCATAAGGTCTTTCATCCACAATACCCAAAAGCCTTGGAACACTAAATCCTAATACATCAGCATCCAAAAGCCCTACTTTGAAACCTAATCTAGCAAGGCCCACAGCCAAATTAACTGCAACAGTTGATTTACCTACTCCACCTTTTCCACTACCTACTACTATTACTCTCGTATTTTCAAATATAGGTTTCCTGCCACCGCTAAGCTTTCTTGCTAAATTTTGTCTTTCTTCTTCTGTCATGCTACCTAAATTTACTATTACTTCTGAAACCCCTTCAAGTTTGGAAACTTCCTCGATAGCATCTTTTTTAATAGTATCTTGAAGAGGGCAACCTTTCACAGTAAGGTTTATGCCAATTGTAACTTTATCCCCTTCTATTTGAATACTTCTCACCATATCAAGGTCTACTATACTTCTTCCTATTTCTGGGTCATATACCTTTCTTAAAGCGTTTAGTACTTGTTCTTTTGTAACCAATTTTATACCTCCTCTACATTATTATTTTTAGATTCTTGCAAAGTCCCAAAATTCTGATATGGGTTCTGTTATATATTTTCAAAGAAGTTCTTCCGCTTTTAATCGAATTCTTATATATGGCAAACGCAAAACGAAACGGAAAAAATCCTACGAAAAGCAACATTAAGCATTATCTTTCTCAGACATTTGTAATAATATCCAATTTGAATTCGTAAAAACCAATTCTTGTGTATAGACTCATTCTTAGAAGCTACTTTCTATCCTCTTTAACAAATTTATAGGTAAACCATAGTAACTCTATAAGAATAATTGCAAAATTTCCTTAATCTTTCTTCGCAGTTTGTCCAATTCTACTAGCTTCAGGTTTATCCTCACTACAGAATCTTTCCTCATCTATGTATGCAAGTAATTGCTTTCATACATACTTTAACATATTTAAGCAAAAAACAAAATAGACCTTGCTATTTAATTCCTAATATTTCTCCAAGCTCTAATATACGCTTTCCTAATCTTTTTGTCGCCTCTATTGCTTCCGTATCATTTAAAATTTCTCTTTCTTTATAAGCAATGCCACAAACGCCTCTATTTGCGGGAATCATATCATGCTTAAGGAAAAAAGCATTTATAGCCGTTATCGCACTTTCATGTCCATACTTTCTACCCACTACAATAGCACCACCAATTTTGTTTCTTAACTGTCCTTTTATACACCACGTTCTATCTATAAAAGCCTTAAGTTGAGCAGAAATATTGTTAAAAAAAACTGGACTTCCTATTACAATTCCATCACTTTTTAAAAGCATTGGTATAAGTTTTTCTGTCATATCATCTTCTATAGGACATTCTTCGTCTTTTTGGCAGGCCCAACAAGCCAGACAAGGCTTTATATTATAATCTATAAGCTTTATAAATTCTCCTCCCGTAATTGACATAGTTAATTTTAAAAGAATGTCAGTGTTGCTCTTTTTCCTTGGACTTCCGGAAATATATAAAATATTCATATCATCACCCTTTTCATACGCTTTAACACTCTGTGTCAACTTTCAACTTGTTTGACAGCACTATTTTATAAAAACAATGTCTACTGAAAAAACATTAAAAACTACTTAACGTTTTTTCTACTGTTTCTGCTATTATTTCGCTTAATGTTGGATGTGTGTGTATAGTTGCCGTAATATCCTCAACCTTTCCGTTCATTCTGATAACCTGCGTTGCTTCTGCAATTAACTCTCCGTAGTAATTGATTATTCTTCTGAGATTCTTTTATTTACGGGTTCATAATACTTCTTTATCCAAGGCCCTAATTTAAGATATAAAATCAGTAAAATAATCTGAAAGATAGGCATAGTAGCTGCTGGTATAGCAACCATAGGAGAAAAAGCGGCAGTAGCTAGTGCAACAGCAGTCCCATTATTTTTCCCTGTGCTAGCAAATACAATTGCCATATGTTCTTTATACGAAAAGTGCAATACTTTATTAAGCCACGTAACAAATATCAGTGTAACTGCAATAAAGATAGCATTTGGAACAAGCAAAAACAATATTAATCCTATTTTATCAACAACCATACCAGCTTTACTAAAGAATATCAAGAAAATTAAAATGTACATTGAAATTATAGATATAGATGGAAAAATTGGTTGTATATTTTTAAATTTCTCTTCTCCAAAAGCTTTCACTACCAAAGTCCTTGTTAAATAACCTAACACCATTGGCAAAATAAGAACTTCTAATATAGACATAAGTAGTTGACCTGTCGGTACAGGAACGTTCGTATGAGAAGCAAAAATCCTCATCCAAAATGGAACTGCAAAAATTGCAGCAATAAAACTTAAAGCCACAATCATAGTGCTTAATTCAACATCTCCTTCAGCAAGGCCTGTATAAGTAATGCTCATACTTGAACAAGGAACCACCATAACTAATAAAAATCCAATTGACAAAGTAGGATCTTTAATCATATATGTTGCAATAAAATATCCAAAAATCGGCGCCCAAGCAAAGTTATATATCAAACTTAATAGCAATGCCTTCCAATTTTTCATTGACTTTAAAAGCAATTCAAGTTTAACATTTACCATCATAGGATAGATGATAAAGAAAACTGCAATAGTATTTAAAAGAGTTAAAAACTGCTGATTTGCTTTTACCCATAAAGTAGCGCTATGCCCATAGCCTATCCATACACCAGCAGTCATTAATATCAATGTATAAACAAGCATCCAGTTATTGAGATGGCTTTGCAATTTTTTAAGATTACCTATTTCTTACACTCCTATCTCAATAAAATTTTTTATTATCTTCAAATAGCTGCAAATATCTTAAAATTACGCAGCTATTTGAAATTTCTTTTACCACCTTAATAAAACACAACAATACCTACCCTTTTCACAGCACTACTATTGTTCTAATCTTCCTCTATAAATGCAGCACTGTGAAAATTAATACTACTATTATCAATTTTACCCCCTAGGCATCCCCTATCATGCCTCTCTGGGTCCTTGCCCTTACATTCCTTCCTACTGCCTTAGGGAACTGGTGGGGGTGCAGCTTTGCTCGTATACAGGGTCTATGCCCTAATGGAGGGTAAACTGCTTATCCCCCACCAATTTTATCATCATATCTCTACGCAGCTTGTATTTGCTTCTCCCTAAAAATCCCTAATACTTTCTTCCCATCATACTCCTCTTTCTTCTTCACTAGTGCAAATATAATCTTTATCACTTTCACAGCCACTACTATCAGAGCCTGCTTCTTCTCAAGCGGATTCTCTCGCCTCGTCTTAAGATAAGTGTATAAAGCCTTAATCTCTTTATTCTTGCTTACCATTACTACTGCAACCTGATACAGAAGATTCCTCAACATCGCTCGACCTCGCTTCGATATCCTGGTCTTTCCCTTCCGCTCACCTGAACTGTCCTCTATTAGATTCAAACCAGCATATTTCCTGATCTGCTTCCAACTCTCAAATCGACTCGGATCACCTATCTCTCCTAATATGCCTGCCGCCGTTACTATACCAATACCAGGAATACTCAATATGTATCTGTCTATCCCTGTCTCTTGTAATCTAACTGCCATCTCCCTTTCTACTTCCTCAAGCTGTTTCTTGAAAAACTTTATCTCCTCTATACACAGCCGTATTTTTATCTTGGCCCCTGCTAGACCTTCTTTTACCCCTACAGATCTTTTTGCTGCCTCGTACAGCTTTTCTGCCCTCTTTTGCCCAACAGCTCTCTTTGTTGCTTTCTTAAATTCCTCTACTATGCCTTCAACCCCTAATTCCCGCACATCCTGCGGAAATGGATAGTAATACAAAATGTGCATTGCTGCCTTGCCATCCAAATTCTTAAACACTTCCGTAAACTCAGGAAAATATTCATCCAAAATTGAAACCAGCGCATTCTTTGCACTATTTAACTTCGCTCTTATTTGCTGCCTCATAGTGCTTAATACCCTTAACTCCGCATAAATCCCTTCAGGCAAGTACGCATAACTGAAACGCCCATCTTTCACAAGCCTTGCTATAACCATAGCATCCTTTGGATCGTTCTTAGTCTGTGCATTATCATCCAGCTCCTTAGCTTGCTTTACATGATAAGGATTGACCAGTACTACCGTCATTCCCTGTTCTTTTAAAAACCACGCCAGCGCCTTCCAATAGTGCCCTGTAGGTTCCATACCAACAATTATCTTCTCCAATCCTTTCTCTTCCTTTATCTCACTTAATTTCCCCACTAGACGATTAAATCCATCTATGTTATTCTTAAAAGAGAATCCTTTGGTTAACTCCAAACCCCTGTAGTCAAATATACGTGCCCAGTGTTTCTTCTTGGCTACATCAATTCCTACTATCATTACTTCAGGAGTTATGGATTCTATCTTTTGTATCTGAGATCTTAACATCGCCTATCATCCTCCTGCTATTTCTTCTCGTTTTCCAATTCCCATTATGGCAATAACAGACTCTCAGACCCTACTCAAATCGCTAAAACTTTAAAAGCAGCTGCTAACAGAGCTTACAGGCTTCATCCTGATCTTGCTGAAGCAAACGACTTAGCTCTTTCTATGACTCTCGAAAATATTCGCTTCCTCGAATCTCAACTTAAAAAGCTTGACGGCGAGATATCAAGACAGCTTAAAGCTTTTAATCAAACTCTAACTACTATCCCCGGCATTGGGGACGTCCTTGCTGCTGGTATCATCGCCGAAATTGGAGATATCAAAAGATTTAATAATGAAGCTGCTCTTGCCAAGTATGCCGGCCTCATCTGGAATAAATATCAGTCAGGTAATTTCAATGCCCAGGATATTTCTTTGGTTAAGTGTGGTGATCAGTACCTACGATACTATCTTGTTGAAGCCGCTAACTGTGTTAGGGTGCACACAGTGAGGTTTAAAGAGTACTACAACAAGAAGTATCGCGAGGTACCTAAACACCAACATAAACGTGCCCTCGTCTTAACTGCTAGAAGATTAATCCCTCTGATCTTTGCAATGCTCAGCAAAGGTCAAATATATCAAGAAAGAGGTGTTGCTAGTATTTAAACACTTTTTTGTTAAAAATTAATAAGGAATTTTGTTCTGGAACTTCCAATACCATTTATTGGTATATTGGAAGGAGGGTATCTTTTTGTCTTTTTTGACCTCCAAATGTCTCAAAAATTTTTTAATTACCCCCTTGACATTTTACCGTTTGTCTTTTTGGTTTAAAAAGAACTTGTAAATATTCGATTTATCGAATATTTCAGTTAAAATATTTTGGCCTACTGGCCAAAATATCACAACTATTTTTTATTACTTTCGGAAGGAACCAATAGTGTACCATTAAGCGTTCCAATCAAAGACTTTATAAAAGTGCTTATCCACAATATAGCAAGTAAAATTGCTAATAATACTGTATACCAGTATATAAGCTGTATTTTTGTATACATAAATACATTAAGAGCCGACAAAGTATATGCTGACAACGGAAATATAAATGCCCACCACGAAAGTGAAAAAGGTATTCCACCTTCTATAAGGTATTTAATTGTTATTATAACAGTAAGCACAAATGCCCAAAGTCCAAAACCCCACAATATAAGAGAAAGCATTTTTAAAGTATCTACCGTCAAAATTAGTCCTATTTCTTTTGAAGCATCAGCAATACCCATCAAACTTACAGTTCCTACGCCAATAGGCCCAAGTATAATCCAGAAAGTTGGTGTTGCTATGGCATGCGGCATTGTATGATTTATAAATCTGTTCAAAATAATACTACTAAGTATGACAAAGAGCATTAATCCAATTCCATAAAATACTATATCTATAATATTTATTAATTTTGCCAATTCTGTGTTTTTTGTCACATAAGCCTTAACTAGAAGATTTCCTAATAAAGGCACTACAATACTTGCAACAGGAGTTATATACCATGAGTAATTTGTAAGCTCGGGTCCTATATTTTCTGTTATCATCATATTGTATGTTACAAAAACTCCAAAAATTAAGGCAAGAGCTACGCCATATACCCACAAAATTGTGCCCAAAGTCACAATAAATGCCATGCTAAAATATTCCTTGCCTATCATAAAAAAGTTTGTTCCAAGAATTAAACCTCCTACAGGCATAGTAACAAAAAAGTTAGACATAACAGGATGCTTTAAATCCTCTATTAATTTATCAAAATGTAAAAACCATCTTCCTACCCACGGAATTATAAATATTAAAAACAAAAATATATTTAAAAAGAAAAGTGCTACAGCTACTGGTTTTAAAAAAGGCATTTTTGCACTTAACAAATAAAGAACATTAGCAAATCCACCAGTACCCATAACGGATGCATACCATGCCGGTGAAAAGTGTCTTATAATGCAGTTAAAGCATATTCTGTGTTCCATTGATCGCTCCTCCATTAATATATTCGAATTAACGAATATATTATATCAACATAATTAACATATGTCAACAACTAAGTAGAGGAATACTTTATATTTAACTTTAACACCATAAAAATATAACTTCGATTGTTGCTAAATATTTCTTGCCTGTAAGCTTTAGCAACAATCGAAGCCGTGTTAGATAAAATTATTTATTTTGCGATTGTTCTCTTTGAGCAACTGCTTTCTTTATTTCCTCAATAACCTGCTGTGTATTCATGTTTCTTATTTCGATTCCAATATGCTTATCTCTAGGAAAGCCTACATCATCAAAAGCATCTCTGTACATTTTCTTTTGCATTGTAGGGTCACAGGCAGCGACATAAAGTTCATCTATTTGCGCTCCTCTTAATAATTCCCTTAAATACCTGTCTCCATCATCTGCACAAAGTTGAGGATGTAATCCTACCCATTCAAAAATGCCCTCTCTTCTTAAAGTGTTCAAAACTTCAAATGTATCCATCTCTTGAAATGATGGACAAGTGCCTTGGCATACGCATAAAAGTAATCCTTTTTTACTCATAAAAATTACCTCCTATCTCCAAAATATGTTATAGCTTCATTATCACAAACTTTTGAGCATCCACGGCAAAATTCCACGCAGTTGTCTGGATTTACAACATCCGGATACCCATCGTCACCAATGGTATAAACGTCGTGTGGACAAAAGTTCACACATTGATAGCACTGAATGCATTTATCCTTATCTATTATAGGATACCAATTCTTTGCCACATATTTCACCTCCTCTCCAGCGTTTAAAGCTCTTTCAATATATCAGCTATCCTTCCATTTACATTTTTTATAACTTCTATATCATTTAATAAGAGCTCATTTTCTATGTCAGCATTATCTAAAGCTGAAATTACGACTTTTTGTGCATTGGTATTTTTGATAAAATCAACAAATTTTTGTGCATTTATTTTCTCTTCTTTAAAAAAGGGATTTTCTACGTTTTTAACTTTCTTTAATTTTCTATTTTCAATTTCTGCAACAGTAAAGTATTCTGATGAAACAATACTACTTCCTACATCGCTATTTAAGCCAAGATGGTTTTTTGATGCAAAAGCAATTATCATTTATATTAACCTCCTTATATATTTTTATATTCGAATATTCGAATATAGCAAGTAAAAAATTTATTTTGTGACAAGAAAGATATTTTTCACTTCATCGATAATGTTTATGATATTTTCATCTGTTAAAGAATAATAAATTATAGTCCCTTCTCTTCTGGTTTTTACCATTTTATTTGCTCTTAATACCATTAAATGCCTTGATACATGGGATTGGTCTAAATTTAGTGCTTGCATCATTTGACATACGCACATTTCCCTCTTGCTTAAAAGCTCTATTATTTTTATTCTAGTAGGATGAGATAATGCTTTAAAATACTCCGCTACTTTACTATACAAATCAGCTTCCACTTTTCTCATCCTTTCATATAGATTATATTCGATTTTTCAAATATAGTCAAGTTAATTTTTTGTCAGGTCCGTGTCAAGTTTTCGTAGGTAAATTTTTTAAAAATTTTTGTCTAACTTACCTCACCCCCAATACGTAATTCACTTTACTGAATATAAAATATGTTCTATTTATGTTAAATTATTACTTCAGAAGAAAACACTAAACATCTCACTTCTTTTATTAGCCTTTAAATGTAAAATAATGGTTATTAACTTCCTGCTTCAAACACTTATCGCTAGACCATTGGCTCGCGTTATCTCTTTTAAAAACATATTTTATCCAGGGTCTTCCTGCAAATGGCCCTTCTAAAATCGGCAGTGAAACTTTTAGCCATTCATCTATTTCTTCAGCTTTGTAATCTTTTCTTGCACTTATGTAAGCAAGTATCCACGGTTTATAAATACCATTCTTCAAAAAGCTGACCACTACTTTGCTTTTACAAGATACCCGGAGGAGGTACGAAAGCACATTTATACCACAAGTGCAGTTGAAAGTGTTAATAGCTTGGTTGAAAAAGTGAGAATAAAATCTGGTGGATATTTTCAATCAGCTGATATTTTGGAACTCAATGGTTTATTTGCAGAGAGCATTTGAAGCAAACAAAATGGGAAAAGCCTGTTCCAGTGATAAAAGCTTACATTTACGAGATCATGCAGCTTTTCCAGTTACGTTACTATGCTCAGACGCAAAATTCTTGACAGGGAGTAAAAAATATTTTGTGTATTTAGATTAACTTTACACTCTTTCTTAGCAAGAATCAGTTAAGATTTTTAGGTCAAGTCCAAATTTTTGTGTAAAATTCCTCTGGTTAGAATCTGATTTCTCTCTATCACCACCGTTCAATTCATTATAGCGCAGCAAGCGCGGCAGAGTAAGAGCAAAATTTAGTGTGGAAAATTGAAGTATTCTTCGCTTCATTTGCCGAAGTGCACACCCTGCTAGTAATGAGAAGTAGTCGCATATACCTCACTTCCATTATTCTTCTTTCTCTTCTCATCTACACAGTCAGATCTTTTTAGTTTATAGTGCTTAATTCTCTATTAATAGTGAGATTCCCGCAAAAAATTTTATATGTTTATTATGTTTATAAATTATAAAAATAACGGTTCTATATAAATGTTGACGTGGCTAGGGATTACATCAACATTTATTATAGAACCAAATTAAAGAAGTCTTAAGTGCCATTGACTTAATAGTAATTGGAATAAGCAGAATTATAGATACAGGTATATTTGTAATTACTAGTGTTGCTACAACTGAAAAATTTTGTCTTGCAGTTGTGCTCTCATATATTCTAGCAAAGATTAGCTTGTGCTTTTGCGGCAATTTCTATGCAGAATTGGCATACATATTTCCAATTATAGGTTCTACCTATAACTACATCTATATGCTAATGAAAAAACTTATTGCTTGGACAATAGGATAGGACTTAATACTTGATTACGTATTTGCTCTTCTGGCAATCTCTTTGGGCTGGTTTGTTTATTATTTCACTAACCTAAATATTAGTGCTGCTTTTAAAGCATTTGTACTTCTCTTTTTTGTCTTAGTCGATAAACCACATGTAAAACCAGCTAATTGGTAATATTTTTATCTTATGATATAATTTATCTTTTACGCATGTAAAAGTAAAGTTTACCTGGCCATTATAAGCAAAAGTTTTTTACTATTTTCCCCACCAAGTATATGGTTTTGCAGGAGGAGTCATGTAAGTCAACCGGCTATGCTTCAATCCCATGCGTATATAAGTTTTAACCATTCTTACCGCAGCAAAGGCCGGGTCTATTACTGGAACATAATAACCAGCTTCTTTTAACCTGTTCATTAGATTATTAGCCACTCCCATCATGCCAGTACAACCTAATACAATAACATGAACATTTTCTTTTTGAATTGCATCTAAGCTTTCCTTGAATAAGGCATCTTCTAATTTTTTCTTATCGCCCAAATCTAATACTGGAATGTTAACATATCGTAGTGCTTTTATTCGCTTTTCTATTCCCATCTTGGCAACTAAATCGTGTAGCATTGGAATAACATTGGGCAAAACTGTAACAGCACCAATGTTTTGACCAAGTCCTAAAGCAATTTGCATAGAAGGTTCAAAACCACCGCAAACGGGTATATCAACAAGTTCCCGTGCAGCATGTACCCCCGGATCCCCAAAACAATCAATAACTATACCCTCAAATCCTTCTTCTTGAGCTTTCTTTACCTTATTTAAGATATCTGGTACAGCCATAGCTTCATCATATTCACACTCGATGGACGCCGGACCATAATTCAAATTTTCAACATCAACATAATCATCAGGATCTACATAGTGTTTGATTTCCTTTTTAACTTCCTCATTAAATACCTCTGAAGTAATTGGCACAATAATTTTTAGTTTCATAAGTAACCCTCCTTGTTTTTAAAATTAAATGAATTGCCTTCCATCTATATTAGGCAGTGGCTCCCTGCTTCATAGAATGCTATCGCATCCTCCACAGACACTAGTTCATGTCGTGCTCACCTACTACTCGTAAGGTAAATGCCTCCCCAGATTTGGTTTCCATTTATACTCTAATTCATCTCCATTTTATAGAAGATGGAAGTAAATTACTAAAGTCTGTTAAATTAAATTTCCTGCTGCTTTAACTCTAATTCTAACTGCATTTCCGGGAAGATAAGCTAAAGGTATATCTTCAACATAAACGACATCCACTGATTCAGGATTAGCCCCTGCTTTTATTGCTTCATTTATTGCCCGTTGCTTTGCATCGTTTAATGCTGCCTCTCTGCTCATATCACTCAAAGAATAAATGCGATCTATTTCACCACTAACCTGAGCTATAGCAGCACCTAAAGCATTGGCTACTCCAAAATTTTTCGGCCTTACTATTTCATTTACACCGTGTACTTCATCGGCAACAATAATGCTTCCTCCGCCAACCAATACAAGAGGTTGTGGTTCTTTACTGGTTTTCATTTTGTCAATGGCTTCATTAATCATTTCTTGCATTTTGGCATGTGCTCGCTTAGCAAATTCTAAAGGTATATCTTTTACTTTTTCCTTAGAACCTACTTCTGCCAATCCTAAACGAACTGCAATGTCAGTAGCAGTTATGGTTTTCCCTCCAAATACCAAAGCCTCTTCGGTAATTCTATACCCTACACTTTCAGGACCTACTTTAATTTCGCCGTTCTCTTCACGAATAATTGTACCACCGCCAAGTGCAAGTGAAATTAAGTCAGGCATTCTAAAGTTTGTCCGCACCCCGCCAATTTCTACTGCAATGGAAGATTCTCTAGGAAATCCCTGAGAAATAACTCCAATGTCACTTGTAGTTCCACCAACGTCAAGCACTAATGCATTTTCTAGCTTACTAAGAAAAGCTGCTCCACGAATACTGTTTGTAGGACCACAAGCAATTGTTAAGATAGGATAACGCATCGCATAATCAATCGACATTAAAGTTCCATCGTTTTGACAAAGATATACGGTAGCCTCTGTAAGACCTTCTCGTTTCAAAGCATCTTTAAAACTATTAGCAGTTGTCCGAGCAACTTCAACTAAAGCGGCGTTTAAAACAGTAGCATTTTCCCTCTCAAGTAGGCCAAGGGAACCAATTTCATGAGATAGAGATATTGGTATTTCCCCAAGAACTTCTTGCAATATTTCTTTTGCTCTTAATTCATGTTTATTGCTAACTGGAGAAAATACAGATATTACCGCAACACTTTCTACTTTGCCTTTAATTTCCTTGGCGATTTTACGAAGCTCATCTTCATCTAGTGGACTTATTTCTCTGCCATCAAATTCATTTCCACCGGCAATTAGGTAATAATGATTCCCTACCGCCTCAACCAAATCCTTAGGCCAACCAACTAGCGGAGCAATTGCTTCGGTTGCGGGTTTACCAATTCGAATAATTGCAGTCTTACAAAGCCTTTTGCGCTCAGCAATGGCATTTGTAGCATGGGTTGTTCCTAACATTGCATATTTTATCTTTTTGCGATCTATGTTACTTTTATCTAATACCTTATTCAATGCTTCAAATATACCGCTTGAAACATCTTTAGTAGTCGGTACTTTAACACTCTCTATTAGTTCCATATTTTCATTTACTAAGACTGCGTCAGTATTGGTCCCACCAACATCAATTCCAATACGATATTCCATCTTTTTCTACCTCCTTTTAACCTCTATTGAGTTCTTCTAAAGGTATATAATCAACATCATATCCAAAGTAACGCGGACCAACAGTTTCAATGCCTTTTTCAGTTCTCCACTTCTTATCACACGGAATTCCTATAATAAATACTCTCTGTCCATAACGTAATCCTTCGGTGGTTATAGGTAAAGCTGTATGGGCGTCAACGGTACAAATCAAGTCAGGTACGGTAGCTACAACTTTTCCATTGCGGCGAGCTATTAAATTTTCATTTTGGAAATTAATAGTCATGGCTTCCCCTTTATATTGGTCAATTCCATCAATATGAGCTTCCCCGCGGACAAATCCACCAGTAGTACGCCTTTGCACATCAGAAATTTTGCCTTTGAAAAGCATGTATCCACCTGTCACTTCTAAAAGTGCCTCTATAGGATCTTCACCTTTCTTGTGGGCTTCGCGTATCGCTCTTCCAATTTGAGCCGAATAAGAAATAACATTTCTTATTCCTGCTCGTTTTAAATCTTTTCCAGCCATCGGATAAATTGCTATCATAACTGATCCACCCATAACTACCGTAGCATTTCTAGCAAGACTTTCCGTCCAGAAATTACTGATTGTGTGTAAAAGTATAGAATTACCTTTTTCATCTGCTAAAACCATAGGTGTTGCAGAAACTCCATAAAGGTGATATGTCACCATTTGCAGCTCCGGGAAAGCCCTTCCCATGCCATCTACGTCTACCAGTGGTAGTTTCTTCTCAGCTGCAACCATAATAGGTATCATTGAATTAACTCCACCAGCTTCAATAGGAAGAACCGCATATACTTCCTTCCCAAGAAAACTTTGGATACTATCAAAAGCCTTGAAAATCTCTTTTCCTGAGGGTACTTTTTCTACTAATACTGTCGGCGCTCCCATCATTGCTACAGGAACAACTAATGCATCATCGGGGATATCGTCAACATCAATAAGTTCTACTGGACCATTTTTTTGTAGAGCTTGAATAGCCATGAGTTTGCCTACATAAGGGTCTCCTCCTCCCCCAGTTCCGAGAAGAGCAGCTCCAACCGCAATGTCTTCGACTACTTGCACATCGATTTTCTTAATTTTTCTATATCCTTTTTCATTTTTTGTTGTACCTCCTTTTAAACATTTTTAATAGATTTTTTGTAAATTTTCCTGAAAAAGTTATATTTTACTACCATCCTTTTCATGCATTCTCACCTTTTACAAAACGAATCATTTTACGGCCTGTGGTTATAGCCCACATTTTCGATATTAACCAGTGTGCTAAACCAGCAGCCACTAAAGAATTTAATGCTGGAATACCCCACTGAACATAATAACCTATTAAAGCTCCAATTAACCAAGCTAATAATGCAATAGGATTGATATGCTCCACAATCTCCGGTAATTTGCCCTCTGCACGACTTTCCTCAAGTTCTTTTTTGAAACGCCTTAAAGATAAAATAATCAACAACCATGATTCCTGCAATAGGTGGTATTGCAATTCCTAATATCATCAAAAAACTTGTAAATTTCTCTAATATTCCCATCATAGAAAGTGCTGTTCCTATTATTCCAATAATCAATGTAATTATTCCTCGGTTAACTTTTACATTAAAGGCAGCATCTAAAAAATTAGTAACACCCAATGAAGCAGCATAAAGATTTAAATCATTAATTTTTATAGTTGAAAAAATAACCAACAATGCAGCAAACCAACCACCTAGATTATACATTATCTTAACAACATCGCTTGTACTTGCTGCATGTGCCATCGTGGCTCCTATAAAGTTTAGTAATATTTCTCCTAAAAGTAGACTTAGTAAAGTCATCCAAAAAACATCTTTGGCATTTCTGTTAAACCTACTCAGATCAGGCGTTATAACCGAACCTACCATAAAGCCACCCGCTATCATAGTTGCAGCAACACCAATAGTAAGATGCGGACCCGGAGGGGGAGATGAAAGAATTTCGCTCATATTGTAGTTACCTAACATTTTAAATGTAGCCCACAATACTCCGGCTATAAAAGCAGGAACAGCAATATTTGCTGTATAGCTAAGCATTTTATAACCATAAACTACAATTAATGTAATTGCAATACCACTTATAAGCATTAATAACTGAATATTAACCTTACCCCTAAAAGCACTATAAAGTCCCTCAGCAAAAACAGAATTTTGAATACCAAACCAACCCGTAGCCGTAATTGAAATTACAAGTCCAATAAGACTCGAACCTAGTTGACCAAAGCCTGCCCAGCGAGAAAGAAAACTAGTAGACATTCCTTCTAAAGCTCCAGCTACTCCAGTTAAAAAACTGACAATTTCCATAATTGTAACACCCAATAAAGTAGCAATAATTACATCTTTCATTGTCATGCCATAGCCTATAGTGGCACCAGTCATAAGTAAAGGCAAACAAACCACACTGCCAAAACGAATCATGAAAACCTCCCACATAGGACGTCGTGCATCTAATGGAACACGACTTAAAGAATAGTCATCAGCAGTCTTAAAAGCCATTTTGACTCCTCCTCTTTAAAAAGTTAATTTTTTAAAGTTTAAAAAGTTAATTCTGTGAAGCAATAGTTTAGCAAAAATCATGCCAATTTCTTCGCCAAACTTTTATGATTTTAACTAAGGATGTGTAAAGTTATACGATGGGAAAGTTCTTGATAATAAGTAGAATTCCATTTTGAAAGGTAAAAAACAAAAAGTGAGATGTGTTAAAAAAATTTTCTTAATCTTAAAATGCCAATTGTAAGCAAAATTAAAACGTTTAAAAATTTTATAGCTAAGAAAAAACTATTGACGCAGAATTTCTTTTGAATTAAAATATAATAAAAATTAACTTATATTTTTTATATTTTATTTTATTTTCTCATTTATTCTCAAAATTTCTCATTTTTTATCATATTTTCTCATGGCTATTAAAATTTCTCATTTTAAGTGGTGATAAAATTTATGAGAAAAGCTTTTATTGATTCTTTTATTGATTCTCTTAAAGAAACTTTTGGCCTTGTGGCCAATCTTCCGGAAAAATGTTTCTCATTTATTTCACTTTCAAAAACAGGCTATCGTGTTTGGGCACCACCCTGTACGCCCAATTGCCCTGAAGGCACTGCTTGCCCTTATGAGCTAATACTTTCCTTTAAACTAGAAGAAGATGTTTTTGTAGTTGCATTGCCTAAAAACATTGATAGAGATTTAAAGCTAACACCCGCATTACTTATTAAATTTCTTTTGACTGTATTGGAAATATTATATATTCCTGAACAAAAATCCGATAATTTGTTAATCACGGAAGCATTGCAATTTTTGGCAAATCAATTTAATATAGAGTTTTTCCTTTTTGACAATAAAGGACAACTAATTTTAAGTCAAACTCATTCGCCTATCCAACTTTCTACCTTTACCCTTTGGGAAAAGTTAAGTCAGACAGGTGAGCCAGAAGGTTTTATAAAAACCAGATGGGGAAACTTTTATTATCGTATTTTTACAAAAGATGGAATAACAACGGGTTCGATAGTCTGGAAAACAGAACCAGCCAAGCTGGAAGAAAACAAATTCCTTTTTCACGACGATTCTTTTTTTACTATTCCAGGTAAAAACCCTCGTTTTTTAGAAATAAAAGACCTTGTACGACAAATCGCAGTAACCGACAGCACAGTACTACTTCAAGGTGAAAGTGGCACTGGTAAAGAACTCTTTGCCCGCTATATTCACTACTTAAGTCCTCGGAAAAACCATCCTTTTATTGCAATAAACTGTGCTGCAATTCCCGATAATCTTCTTGAAAGCGAACTTTTCGGCTACGAAGACGGCTCATTTACAGGTGCTCGTCGTGGCGGCAAGCCTGGTAAATTTGAACTTGCTAATGGTGGAACAATTTTTCTTGATGAAATTGGTGACATGCCTCTACAATTACAAGCAAAACTTTTACGGGTTTTGGAGAACCGACAAGTAGAAAGAATTGGAGCTACTGTTTCCCGTCCAATTGATGTAAGAATTATTGCGGCAACTAATAAAAATTTAAAAGAATTAATTGATGCTAAACTGTTCAGAGAAGACCTATTCTTCCGCTTAAATGTTTTTCCAGTTTTCATACCACCACTACGTGAGCGTCGAGATGATATACTTCTCCTTTTAGACTTTTATTTAAAAAATATTTGTCTTGAACAAGATAAGCCATTTAAAATTTTCAGCCCAGAAGCTATTGAAATTCTTCAGAATTATGACTGGCCAGGAAATATACGAGAATTAAAAAATGTAGTAACTTACGCCGTCTCTATTTGTAAAGGTGATATAATTACTCTGCATTATCTACCAAAGTACTTACAAAACGGTTTATCATCCACTAAATCCCAGTTTGGTGAAGTTAAAACCACCCATCCAATTATCCAGGTCGATCAATTAAAAGATCAGTTAGAAATTCTATTAGCTAAATACGGTAATTCTACCCAGTCCAAAAAGTTAATTGCTCAAGAGTTAGGCATTAGTCTGGCAACTCTCTATCGTTGGCTTAGAAAATACCATCTAAGGTAGGTGTAACTATGCAAGAAATTACCATTGATTGGATTGAACCACTTTGGTATGGCAGTATCTTCCTCGGTTCGGGTGGTGGCGGGAAAAGCTATCTTTTAGCATCTGAGCTTCATAAAGTTTTACAAAACCGTGCTATTCCATTACTAACCCTTGATGAATTGCCAGAAAACAATTTTTTTTGCGGCGTAGGTCTTCTAGGCTCACCGGAATTAAGTGAAGAAAGCCTACCTTCAGGAATGGAAGCACGTATTATTATTGAGGAGCTAGAAAAATATACTGGTGCTAAGTTTAAGGGGATCTCAATCGTTGAAGGAGCAGGGGTTAATATTTTTTACCCACTCTTAACTGCACTTCAAACAGGCTTACCAGTTACTGATGGTGATGCTATGGGGCGAGCTTTTCCCGAATTGCAAATGACCACCTATCATCTTGAAAATTTAACTGTTACTCCTTTAGTGTTAATTGACAGCAATTATAATTTGCATTTGTTTCTTGATAAGCAAGATACCTTCCTTTTAGAATTGAATACTCGCCAGATTATTTCCCAGCAGGGAGGAGTAGGTTATTTTGCTGGTTTTCCTTATCCTGGTTCTGTGCTAAAAAGAGTCCTTCTTCCAGGCACGTTAACTTTTGCTCGAGAAATAGGTGAATGCTTTCTACAAGCTGATAATTATCGTGAACTGTTTAGCTTGCTTTTAGAAGTAACTTCTAACTCTTTCTACGGGCCAGTAGTGGAAATTTTCCAAGGTACCGTAACAAACATCTCCACATATGAAATTACTAAATGGAAAGCTGCAACATTAATTTCGCCAAAAGGTGAAAAATTACAACTTCTTTTTCAATATGAAAATCTGCTCGCTTTTAAAAACGGTAATATGGTTGCTAGTGTGCCTGATTTAATTTCTGCAATTGATTTAAATAAACTTAAACCAGTAAACAACAACGAAATTTATGAAGGACAACAGCTGGCACTTCTGGGCCTTCCAGCACCGCTTCGACTCAGAATCAGCAAAGCTCTAGATGTCGTTGGCCCTCAATGTTTTGGCTATCGAACTATTTATGTACCGCTGGAAAAGCTATATTGGGACTACTACCATAAAAAGGAGGTATTTTCTTGAAACTTACACTTGGAATTTTTTTGAATGGTCAATCTGGAACTCTTATCGCTGGCTCAGGTAAGTACCTTCTTTATGAAGGAAAATTTTCTTGGCAGACTTTTTTAGATGAATTAGAGCACTGCCTTTCCATACTAGGCTTATCTAGAAAAGATGTAATTAAAATCTATTTTACTCCACCTCTTTCTTCTTCAGCAAAAAGTAATATTAAGCCAATCTTTCATCTTCGCCTAGTACCAGAGCAATTTAGTGCTTTTTTTACCCAATCCCAAAATTTACAAAAACTAGTAACAATCTTTCAAGTAACCCCAGAAAAACTTTTACAAAAATTAGAAGAAAATAAAGAGCAGATTAAAAAAGCCAATGTAATCTCCATCATTGCGCCTTTTGGTCTAGTCTACCCTGAAAAAGAAGACAAAGCTATTCGTATACTTAAAAAACTCGCTTCGGCAACAATCTTAAAATCTCAGGATTATCCCCAGCTTGGCTTTTATGAACGAGAAAAAGCTTTGCTAATAGCTGATAATTTTATGGTTACAGTATATCCTTATCTTAAGCAACTTAGAGATTTTTTTGCTCCTTACCCCCCAGGAATATATTGGGTTGAAAACGAAGCAGTCTGCTTAACCGAAGATTTTTTACCACAAACTTGCGGTAAAATTTACGAATTTGCTCCTTTGTTACAAATAGCCCGAGGTGCTGCCGTTTTATTTGGTTACCGTTATTCTTTAGCTCTTTTTAAAGTCGGTTCTACATTTAAACTTTTTCAAGTGAAAAATTCTTTAGAAGTCAGCGAATTATCTCCACCTTTTAGTTTCATTAGCGCCTCGTCAGTGCAACCTTTACTTGCCAGCCTTAAATACCGCCTTCCTGAAAATGTGCAGGGCATAATTCCTATTTTTAATTTTTCCAGTTACTATTTTTCTGATTCTTATCCATACCGATTTTATCAGCTTGCTTTTTCAAAATTACTCCGTTATATCGGTTTTCTTACAGCTCCAGCGGTTTTAACATCTCTTACCATCTGCAAACAAGAAGAACTATATGAAAACAAAAAAATTTATTAAAAATTTACACCTTATTAATAAAAAGCATAATTTTCTGGAAAAGCCTGTAGTTTTTTATCAAGAAACTCCTATTCGTTATTTAACTTTTAATCATACAATCTTAAAAGTGGGTCTAAAAGAGTCAAGTTCATTGCAATTATAGTTATTACATTAGCGGCTTCTCTATGTATTCTGCAATTTTGTGACCTGGTTTTTTCCTATATTCCTAATGCCTTAAGGATATTCACCTTTTTGCCGCACTATTATGCTTTAATAAAGTAGTGTGGACGAAATTGAAATAAAGTAACTAAGGCAATACAAGTTTTAGAAGAGGGGTTTAAAGATGCGATAGCGGTCTTAGAACTTCCTGAACCTTATCGGAGAAGGCTTCGTACTACTAATATGTTAGAACGGTTAAATGAAGAAATTCGTTGATGTGAAAGAGTAATAAGGATATTTCCCAGTCGAGAATCTTCTATTTGCCTAATTGGATCCTCATTAATGGAACAAGATGAAAAATGGGCCTCAGGAAGAGAGTATTTGGACACGACTGAGTATTTTGAGTAGCAAAAAAAGTTTCAACAAAATCGAAGGACAAGGTTATTCCAATAAAATGACCAGTCTTAGGATAAATTAATTTGAGAAATTGCATTTATCTACTTTTTTGTTTTAGTTGTTATGCTATAAAAGTAAGGAACCCCTCTGCTGTAAAGGGTTCCTTAGATTTTATCAAAAGCAATATTTTCTCTCTGCGTTGCAATCCATCTTTCTGCTACTGGTGTTTTTTATTATCTTAACTTACTTACATTCTTTTATTAGCACTATATTCTGATTCCCATTTGGGCTGTGGTCCTCTTAGATAGGATATAAAAGCTGCAACCAAGCTTATTGCAAAAGATATCCCAAAAGTAGACCTTAAGCCCTTAATAAATTGAGCAACTGCTATCCCTTTTGCCCCAACTTGGGTTCCTACAAAAAGTGCTTGCATTGCTTGCGGATCTATGCTTGAAGAAATTATTCCCATAGCCAAAGCTATACTTATTACTGTTCCGGCATTGTTCATCATTGTCCTTACTCCTGCCGCTATTCCTCTTTTATCAGCAGGAACATTACTCATTATAGCGTTGGTATTAGGAGATATAAATAGCCCGGAGCCAAAACCCATTATAGCCATCCACAGTATTAATTTTGTAATTGACGTTGTAACATTTATTCCCATAAAACCTACAAGTCCTACTGCAGATATAAGTAGCCCTATACTACTTAACTCTCGTGACCCATACCTATCAGATAGCCAACCGCTAATTGGTGAAACCACCATCATTGCTAGAGCAAATGGTGTCAATAAAATACCTGCAGTCAATGGATCCATTGCCTTAATACCCTGCAAGTAAAAAATCAAAAGAAAAGTAACTGCTCCTCTTGCTATTCCATTTAAAAGATTACTCGTATAGGCAAAAGCTAATATTCTCGTTTTAAAAAGATTCAAATCAAGCATTGGCTGTTCCACGGTATTTTCAATATAAATAAATAAAACAAACAAGGCTATTGCGACGACAAAGAGAGTAATAATGTGTGGATTTCCCCATCCTGCAAATCCTCCAAAAGACAGGGCAATTAAAAGTATTATCATAGCAATAGTAAATACTAAAGTACCGCTGTAATCAAATTTTTGATGTTCGGGAAGAGCCTCTATTTCCCTAAGCTGTAGTGCTGCCCACAGCGTGCCAATAATCCCAAATGGCACATTGATGTAGAAGATGCTTCTCCATCCAAATTTAAGCAAAAATCCTCCTAAAATAGGTCCTATGACATTTGCAATGCTTATAACCATGCTGTTTATACCTAAAGCTTTCCCTAATTCGTTTTTAGGAAAAGCGTCTGTTACAATCACTGTGCTATTAGCCATCATTAAGGCACCACCAATAGATTGAATAATTCTAAACAAAAGCAATTGAATACCAGAATTTGACATTCCAGATAGTAAAGAACTGAGAGTAAATATCGCAAAACCTGTAACATATAATTTCTTTCTTCCAATCATATCTGCAATTCTCCCTATCGTCGGTACAAGTATTGTAATAGAAAGCATGTAACTCATGACAACCCACATGATTATAGTCATATCAGCATGTAAAGCTTTCATAGTATCAGGCAAAGCAATTAAAAGCATACTTCCATTAAGAACAGAAAAAAGAGCACCTATTGTAGTGCATGAAAGTGCAATCCATTTGTATTCCAATTTTTTCACAGTATGCATCTCCTTTCATGTGACGATTCTTGGATATAATAATGCAGCGCACAATTGCAAAATAACAGTTATGAATATTATTATTAGCCAATCCAAGCCTGCATTTGGTATAGGACTATTTAATAAATATCCTCTTAAAAGTTCTACAATATAACTCAGAGGATTTATGTATTAATGCCTGGCCGATTTCCAGTTTTCTAACCATACCACCAGAGTACTCTTTGACAATCCTGTTTGCTGCTTCACTTAAATTTAATATGTCAAGAATATGATTAATCCTTTCTTCTCTCTCTTTTTTAGGTAAGCGCAATAATTTTGCAACAATTAGAAGATTTTCATACCCTGTTAAAGTTGAATCGGCTGATAAGGCTTGCGGTACATATCCTATTAAATTTCGAATATAACTTCCATTTTTTATAACATTTATTCCCTCTATTTTGATTTCGCCTGATGTCGGAGGCAAAAGCGTAGTTATCATACGAATTGTAGTTGTTTTTCCTGCTCCATTAGGTCCCAATAAGCCAAAAACTTCTCCTTCGTTTATGGTAAAACTTATACCTGCAACTGCTTCATACTTCCCAAAAAGCTTCCTTAGATTTTTAACTTCAACAGAAAAAGGCATATAAACACCTGCTTCCAAATTAAAATTTAGCAAGTCTCACATTCTTTCAATTGATTCCAAATTAACCTCAAATCCCTGTTTAGCTGTTCTACATCAAGGCCATCAATCTTTTCTAAAATATTTGCAAGTATTGATGTACGATATTGTAAGATCTCTTTTAATAGTTTATCACCTGCTTGGGTTAATTTAAGATAAACAAGCCTTCTGTCAGTTTCATCTCGCCATCTTTCAACAAGCCCATCACTTACAAGATTGTCAACAAGCCCTGTCAGAGTGCCAGGAGCCAGCAGCAACCTTCTTTGCAATTCTTTCATGGTTATTGGGTTGTCAGCCGACAACTTATTCATAACCCAAAACCTCGCCATTGTTATATTTTTTTCGTTGAGATAGCTTCGAGTATATAAATTTAATATGTGGTTTATCTCTCGTAAAAACATTTCTAAATTGTCTATATACCCTAGTTTCATCAATTTGCCTCCCTAATATTTTGGTTTCCAAATTATATTATAACATTATTTTTACAAAGTCAATAGGGTGTAAACATTTTATTATAAAAATGATAGATAAAGATATAAATAAATGCGTGAACAATGAGATAAATATCCTTAAAAATAATAGACAAGAAGAAAACAGTGTGGTAATCTATAAAAAGAAAGTAAAAATCAATTTGGAGGGCGTTAAATGAGTAAAATTTTTGATATTGATAGAAATGATGAATGCATTTGTGGAAGTGGAAAAAAATATAAAAAATGCTGTCTTCCTAACATAGAAAAAATTGAAAAAACCCTCTTAAAAGAAATGGAAAAAGAAGATGTATTTTCACCTTATGATTATGAATTTATACGAATACTAAGTGTAATGTATGGAATTAAGCTGGATGGTAAAAATGAAGCTGTAAACGTGGAAAAATTAAAAGTATTACTAATAGAATCATTGAGAGAAAGAAAACAACAACTAGAAGAACTTAATGAAGAAAATGAAGATGAAATAACCGAAGAATTATTTAGAAAAATTGTAAGTATATTCAGAAAAAATGAAGGGTTGAAAGACTTAAGAATCCCGGTTACTTTTATAATGAATGTAGATCTTGATAATGAAGAAGAAATGGAAAGAGTTTTAGATGAAATATCTAATACATCTTTTTTAGAAAACTATTTATTGAATTTAGCCTATTCTCTACGTACAAAAAAATTTACCGAAGAAGAAATGAAGAATATCTTTATCTGGCTTTCAATAGCAGTTATAGATAAAACTTATAAGATATTTACAACACCTATCTTAGAAGCAACAGAATTTGACCTTATAGATGGAGAAGATGAATTAGAAAAAGTTTTAAATAATGCAGAAAAATTACCCCAAGATTTAATAAATAAGAAAATAATGGAAATATTCTATAAATATCCTATGTTTGCCGAATATTTAAGTGCTGATATGTTTATGGAAATGGGAGATGATTTAAATTATATTTTAGACCCTGAAATGGAAATTGAAATACCATTTTATGTATTTTATGTTTTTTATTTAAAGTTCCTTACAAAAGCCGCTGAATTCTTTAAAAAGAAAAACACAGAACAACAAGAACCTTTTGATTCTATATTTTTGATGAAGTGATAGATGAAATTTTTGATGAAGATATAGTTGCAGAAAAAGTGTATTTTTCTATATTAGGCAAAATAGTAGAAATAGAAAAAACTACAAAAAATAATGACCTCAAAGAAAAGCTTCAAAACATATTAGAATTTTTAGCTATACCAACAAACTTCCAGATTAGTTTAATAAAGATAAGATTTGTTATATCCCTATCTAAGTATGTTAATAATTTACCTCAAAAAATAGATGATAGCGATATGATTTTAGAAAATCTAGAACAGCTATTATCAAGAAAATTTTTTAATGAATATATGGCCTATTTAGAGTCAAAGGATTTTGAAGAAGTACAATACTTAAAACAGCTTTACAATAAAATTGAAGAACAAAAAGCAATTATATATGATAATATGAATGCGATTGTAAATGCATTAAAAGGTTTTTGATTTTTGTTGTGTAGAAATGTTATGAATTTATAAATAAATCAAAAAGAATCAATATAAAGCTACTTTAAAGGCTTTTTAAAGTTTTAAGGTAGCTTATTTTTGTTAACATTTTAAATTTTATTATTCGATGAGATAATGGCTGACTGTGGCAAAACTTTTAAGATTTTTCTTTTTAATTAAAAAATTAATTAAAAAAGAGCAATTAACCACTGCCCTGGCATTGCTCTTTCCAAGATAACACATTAATTTTTCTTATATTAAAATCTGTAAATACTTGATAATCACAAAAATCTAATCTTTCTCTAACACATTCCACAAAGATTGCTTTTTATTCTTCAAAACAATTTCATCATCTTTTAGTTGAAGGGGCATAACAGACACAACAATGTGCTTTTCTTTTAACAGCTCTTTTTCAATAAACAACCATGTATGATTGTGCAATAGCTTTTGCCACCACTTTGGTGCAGTAAATTTTGGTATAATTACAGTTATTATATCTCCCTTTTGATAGTTATACTCTTCTGACTTTATATATTCTAAAAGTGGTTCGATGATTTTTCTGTAAGGTGAGTATCTGATAACTAAAGGAATAGAACAATTTAACATTTTATATCTTTCTTGCAATTTCTTTGCTTGCTCCTCGCTTATAGAAACATTGAATGCAATTACATTATCAGATATAGTCCTTGCAAACCTTAATGCTCTTACACTTGCTTTGTTTAAACTTTCTATTGGAACAATTACTCTATTTCTATAGATATTGTGTTCAATATCTAACAATTCTTTATCAGCAGGTGTTATTCTGAGCTGGTCAGCAACAGCAATATAATGAAGTTTTACTTTTACCATTGCAAGAACAAGTACAGGTATTAAAAGAACAACAATCCAAGCGCCTTCTTTGAATTTGGTTATTGCAATTATAATGACAACAACAAAGGTAGTAAGAGCTCCAAACCCGTTTATAAAAGCTTTTATGTGCCAGCTATTACCTTTATGTTTGAGCCATCTTACAAACATGCCACTTTGAGACAATGTAAATGATATAAATACACCAATAGCATAAAGACCAATTAAGGCCGAAACATTGCCTTTAAAAATGACAATTAATAAAGCAGATATTAATGAAAGAATTATTATTCCATTTGAATAGCTCAATCTGTCTCCTTTCATACTTAGTTGTCTTGGAACAAATTCTTCCTTTGCCATGACAGCTACAAGCATTGGAAAACCTGCAAAAGCTGTATTTGCAGCAAATACAAGAATTATAAATGTTGTTGCAGCAACGAAATAATACATAAAAGTTTTGCCAAAAACTTCTTGAGCCATTAAAACAAGCATTGCACCTTTTTCGGGATTTACTCGATAGTAAGTCGCCAGTAAAGATGTCCCACCAAATAATATAAAAATTATCAAAGATAAAAGCATAAGAACCATTTTTGCATGTTTTGTAGCAGGCTCTTTAAAGTTGGGAACAGCATTAGCAACTGCCTCAACACCTGTTAAGGCAGTACATCCACTTCCAAATGCTTTCAAAAGCAAAATCATTGTAACAGGGTGTATTGGATAATTTATTTTTGGTTCAGGCGGTATATAACCAGTTTTGAGCTTGAAAAATCCCGCGATTATTAGTGAAACTATCGCCAACATAAAAGCATAAGCCGGAATACCAAATATACGTGAAGATTCTCTTATTCCCCTTAAGTTTCCTATCATCAATAATAAGACTAAAAGCAAGCATATCTCCAATTTATATGGTCTTAACACACTGATAGCAGTTACAATTTGATCAACACCAGATGATATAGAAACAGCAACAGTAAGTATATAATCAACTGATAAGGCAGCACCAGCAATGATTCCTGCTAAAACTCCAAGATTGTCCTTGGCAACAATAAAGGCTCCACCACCGTTTGGATAGTTATCAATGGTTTGACTGTATGAAATCATAAGAATAAAAAGTAATACAATTATAGCTAGTGAAAGAATAGGGATTTTTTCAAACGCTAAAATTCCTACAGCAGGAAGTAATGCATATAGCATTTCTTGCCCTGCATATCCAATGGATGATATAGCATCGCTTGACAAAATCGGCAAACCCCATAAAACACCGTATTTTTCTGATTTTTCAACTTCATTTGGCAATGGTTGTCCAATTAAAACCCTTTTAATTTTTTCGAGCAAGGAAATCCTCTCCTTTGCCGATAATTTGAAGTATTAAATGGTTTTACAGTCAACTATATTATTATATTACCTTATTGCAACAAATTCAATTACTAACGTAGTTCATCCGTGTCAAGATTTTGTAGTGTAAATTGCAATATTAAACGCAACATTTATTTACATTAAATGCCATTATTTCATAACCATGTATGATACTTATATGTACTTCCCCTATAGGGGAAGTACAGTTCCATAATTTTACATATTAACTAAATCTGCAATAACTTCTGTTTTAAATTTTTTGCTCCCATTTGTTATGCTAGTTAATAGCTTGAGCTATCTCTTGCAAAAAGAATTCTTCTGGTGTCTTATATCTTAAAATTCTTCTTGGAAGTCTATTACAGTGTCTTAGTACAAACTGTTTCTTTTTTTTCATCCAGAACTCCTTCTGCAAATAACCTACTACTGCATCTGGCGACCATTTGTCTTTTAATATTTTTTCCTCTATAAATCTTAGAAATTTTTCTACTTTGGCTATTTTGAACTTTGCTTCGCAATTTTTTTTATTCTTCTTATATACTTCATACCCAATTTTCGGAAAATATTACAACCTTTTAATTTATTACAGGAGTGCTAAATTTTGATATGAACTTTAAAATCATTGCCCTTGTATAATTTACTAAAAAACTGTAAATTTCTTTTTTATCCTTTATATTTACTTTTTCTAAAAATATGGGTTCCCCAATGCAAATTTTAACTTTTGCCCTTTTTGGAATCCATTTTCCTGGAGGAAGCACTCTTTCCGTCCCTATTATCGCTATAGGAAGGATAGGTGCATTTGTTTTAACCGAAAGGAAAGCAAAACCAGGTTTAAATTCTTTAACATTTTCATTTACGCTCACCCCGCCTTCCGGAAAAACGCCGACTATATTGCCGTTTTTTAGCAAATCTATTGCTCGTTTTAATGTCCTTAAATCTTGCTTTTTTTCTTTTACAGGAAGCACACCCACAAGCTTTAAAATTATATTTAAAAACGGTATTTTAAATAGGTATGAAGCAGCAAGAAAAGTTATATAATAAGGTAATATAACCATTAGTATTAATGGATCCAATATGCTTTTATGATTTGATGCGATTATAAGAGGCCCTTTTTCAGGAAGGTTTTTCTTTCCTTCAACTTCAATTTTGATAAATATTTTAAATAAAAATAAAATATCCACTTTCCTAAAAAGTAAAAAATTTTCCTATAATCTTCATAGATCTTCACCCGATAAACTTATGTGTTGTTATATAAGTCCATCTTTTGAATTTCACTTTATATTATAATACTTTTTAAATTTTCCCAATAAAAATGTTTTGTAAATAAAGGGGTAAATAAAATAGGTCAAGAAAAGCCTTGGCCCGCCTATCTTCAGAGTATTTAATTTAGCAGCTTTTTTTTAACATTTCCTTTGCAATAGCAATTTTATTATTTTTTTGCCTAAAAATATAATACCAAAAAATTACTGTCTGTATAACTCCTATATTTCTTTTCTTTCTGCCGTCTCTTGTTTTAAATTTGATATTTCTTTCATTAAGCTTTCTTTTGCAAAATTAATTAGCTCCTCTTCATCTTTGCCGTTATCGGGATATGTACTTATACCAAAATACCATTTACCCGGCAGTTTACCTTTAACTTTTTTTATTACAACCACTGCGCCATTAGCTCCTGTAACAGGAAGAACTAAAGCCAAAGTATTTTTATCAATCTCAAATACTGTATCTATGTCGCGAAGTTTGTTCTTTACCTGTTTTGCTATTTTTGAAATTTCTACTCTGATTTTTCCTTCGCATTGTGCCAGAACTAAAGAAAGATTTACATTGCTTCTCTTGGCCCGGTTTATTTCTTTTTTTAGCAGCTCTTTAAGTTCCGGATAGTGATCTTCTTCTTTAATGTATCCTATTAGTTTTACTACACGTTTTACAAGCTCAGCTGCTTTAAAGGGCTTAATGAGATATTCTACCACACCAGCTTCTACTGCCTGTCTAATTGAAGGTGCTGTAGCATCTGCGCTCAATATCATTACCGGGATGTCTCTGTATTTTTCCTCTGACTTTAATTTCCGTATAAATTCAAAACCATTCTGATTCGGCAGATTAATGTCTACAATTACTAAATCAAATAATTCTTTTCTATTTTTTACTTTCAGCATCGCTTCTTCAGCGGTAGCTGCAGCTTCAACGTTATATCCTTCTGCCTCTAATATATTTTTAGCCATAAGCCGTATTAATACAGAATCATCTATTACTAGAATATTTTTACTATCTTTCCTTTCCTCCATAGTTCTTTTAGTGAGGCTTCATTACAAGCCTCTCTTTTTATCCTCCTCCCACATTATATTTCATTTCCATTTTTTATTCGCTTTTTACACAATTTCTTCCTTCACCCTTTGCTTCATAAAGCATGTTGTCTACTCGAATAAGAACTATGTCAATGGTATCAGTATCCCTATATTCAGTTACTCCAAAGCTTGCTGTTACATCCCCTATTCCTTGCAGTTCCATCCTTCATCTTGAATCATAAGTGCGTGTAATTCTTTTCCTATTATTTCTTCTCTTGAATATCCAAGTATACGCTCCGCTGCAGGGTTCCAAAAAGTTACGTTCCCTTTGTCGTCAATCATAATAATGGCATCTCCTGCAGACTCCATTATAGTGCTTAAAATCTCATTCCTTTCCTTCAGTTCTTTTTCCATTGTTCTACTCTCCGTTATATCAATCACAAGTGCTGCATATACTTTTTCTTTCCCAAATTCTATAAGTTCCAAGTGAACTTCTACTGGATAAAGAGAACCATCTTTCCTGCGGTGTACTGTGTTAAAGATAATTTGCTTCTGTTCTCCTTTAAACAGCATTCATCAGTTAATGCCTCCAATTAACTAGATTTCAGCAAATATAGCCAAATGTAACTTATAAAAACGTTTTGCTATATTTTCTGAAAATCACTCAAGACTTCTATTTCCGAAATATTATTATACTCTTTTTACTTAAAAACACAATAAAAATTTTCCTGTCATAATATTATCCCTATGATATTCTTCTGTCAAAAAACTTATAGATAGCTACATTAAGACAAGTCCAAATTTTTGGGGTAAAATTTCATTTTTGCTTAGAATAAGATTATGAGCATGAAATGAAAGCCAAAAATCAGGCATGGATTAGATGTTTTATAAATTATGTTAATCAAAAAGAACATCTTTATCCAACAAATATACAATAGTTGAAGATCTGATAATGAAGTATCAATATTTTACATTCATAGAAATTGAATTTTTAATCTAGTTGCTACTTGTCGAATTGAGGTTAAAATAAGATTAGAGTAAAATAAAGTTATTTGCATTCAATATATAAAATTGCTAATAATAGTATTACGTTCCAATCTAAAAACTAAGGGCAGGCATTCAGAAAATACCCACCCCAATTCTTGATAAAGAATAGACTTGTGCAAAATTCAGAAGCCTTCATTTTAAGCCATTCTACAGACATACTTTTTTCCTATCACTCTTGAATTTTTTATCTTTTATGTAGGATTTCCCCTCCCATTTGTCGAATTATTATATATACACTATAAAAAATTTTTTAAGAAGGAGGAAATCCTACATGTATCAGCTTCAATTACTTTTAAATATACCTGAACTCTTTACCTCTCAGTCTAAAATTGATTTCTATTCTTCTATGTTTGAAAATCTTGACCTGTCTTCAATACCTGAATTCCCTTCCTCTAGTCCTGGCCGTAAGGGTTACTCTCATCATGCTACTTTTTAGAGTCTTTTATTGTCATGAAAGCTAGAAAGATTCGGCACTAATTTCTAGTACCTTTTAGATTATCTCCGCAATAATCTTATCATTGCTCATCTTTGTGGCTTTAACATTTCTAAACCTCTTCCTTCTTATTGGACTTTTCGCCGTTTTATTAATGACTTCTCTCATGATTATTTGACCTCTATTTTTCAAAATCAGGTCAATATCCTCAAAAATATGGGTATTATCTCCGGTGAGTTTATTCCATGGATTCTACCCCTATTAAAGCTAACACTAAGTTAAATAACCCTAAGTCTTTTCTAAAAATAAATTCTCTAAAGATAATCAGCCTAACTCTGATAAGGATTGTAAATTAGGCGTTTATTCTGCTTCTAATGATTTCTTCTAATAAACGCTATAAGTTTTATTGGGGCTAT
>NZ_CM001486.1:1984910-1986022 GCF_000262445.1 Thermoanaerobacter siderophilus SR4 | reverse complement strand
TTCTTTTTCAGATATTATTTCTAAGAATTTTAGCGTGTCGAGCTATTTTCATCATAGTAATCTTCACCTCTTTTACTTTTTATCTTAGACTTGTGCAAAATTCAGAAGCCTTCATTTAAGCCATTCTACAGACATACTTTTTTCCTATCACTCTTGAATTTTTTATCTTTTATGTAGGATTTCCCCTCCCATTTGTCGAATTATTATATATACACTATAAAAAATTTTTTAAGAAGGAGGAAATCCTACATGTATCAGCTTCAATTACTTTTAAATATACCTGAACTCTTTACCTCTCAGTCTAAAATTGATTTCTATTCTTCTATGTTTGAAAATCTTGACCTGTCTTCAATACCTGAATTCCCTTCCTCTAGTCCTGGCCGTAAGGGTTACTCTCATCATGCACTTTTTAGAGCTTTTATTGTCATGAAAGCTGAAAGATTTGGCACAATTTCTGACCTTTTAGATTATCTCCGCAATAATCTTATCATTGCTCATCTTTGTGGCTTCGACATTTCTAAACCTCTTCCTTCTTATTGGACTTTTCGCCGTTTTATTAATGAGTTCTCTCATGATTATTTGACCTCTATCTTTCAAAACCAGGTCAATATCCTCAAAAATATGGGCATTATCTCTGGTGAGTTTATTTCCATGGACTCTACCCCTATTAAAGCTAACACTAAGTTAAATAACCCTAAGTCTTTTTCTAAAAATAAATTCTCTAAAGATAATCAGCCTAACTCTGATAAGGATTGTAAATTAGGCGTTTATTCTGCTTCTAACGATTCTTCTAATAAACGCTATAAGTTTTATTGGGGCTATAAAAATCACATTATTGTTGATGCTATCTCTGGTTTACCCATCGCTGAAACTACTACCCCCGCTGATGCCCCTGATTTTGAAGTCGCTTTATCTTTGCTTGAGAAGACTAATAAGTGGTTTAACCTTAAGTATGTTAATTTTATTGCTGATAAGGGGTATGATGTTAAGAAACTTTATAATTATGTTAGAAATATTCTACACGGTCATTGTTTTATTCCTCTTAACAAGCGCAATTCTAAAAATCCCCTCTGACTGATGATGGTTATATGGTCTGCGAAGCGGGTATTAAA
>NZ_CM001486.1:1808810-1984810 GCF_000262445.1 Thermoanaerobacter siderophilus SR4 | reverse complement strand
CGCTTTAAAGCTCTGGATTTTGAAAAGGCTTATGTTAGAAATATTAATTCTGTCAGCAACCTTAATACTTTTGGCCATATTACTTTGCTTACTGTCGCTATTGTAGCTATTAAACTGGGTAAATTTGATGAGTTTAAGTCTCTTAGTGCTCTGATGCAATCGGCTTAACTTTTGCTGAATTTAGTTCATGCCATTTTTAACATTTGACTTCTACAGGATATTTATGCCCTTTTTAGTCTCCTCTTTTTGTCTTTCTTTTCCTTTACCACTTCCTTTATGTTTGATTGTCAGTGTTGATTACTATATATTGTATGTCATACATATTTTGGTTTTTTGTCGTGATTATTTTTATTAATTTTGCACATCCCTAGATAAAAGAAACAAAATAAAAAATATGTTTGCAAAATGTTTGCAAATTTCGATTTCTAATTGTATTTCCAAAAAAAGAAAACCGCAAAGCCTTGCGGTTACTGATCTTCACTGGTCTGAGTGGGGGGACTTGAACCCCCGGCCTCCAGAACCCCATTCTGGCGCGCTACCAGCTGCGCCACACCCAGAAAGAAACTATGTTCAGCTTTTATTATAAACGAGATAAAAGAAAAAATCAATAGTTAAATGATTATAAAGATTATTCCGCCTCCGCTGTCATTCACTACTCTTTCTAATGTATCTCTTAGTTTATGACTTAAGTTTTCGGGAATGGTGCCAATCTTGTTTTGCATTCCCTCTTTTACAAGGTCACTCAAGGTCTTGCCAAAAATGTTAGATTCCCAAATTTTTTCTGGATCGCTCTCAAACTGTTCTGTCAAATATTTTACAAAATCTTCACTTTGCTTTTCTGTTCCTACAACTGGCGATACTTCTGCCGTAATATCAGTTCTAAATATGTGATATGAAGGAGCAGAAGCTCTAAGCCTTACCGCAAATCTCCCACCTTGCCTTACTATTTCGGGTTTTTCAAACTTCATGTCATCAAGGCTTGCAGGTACCACTCCTACACCTGTTTTTTCAGCTTGTAAAAAAGCATCTTTAACTCTATCATACTGTCTTTTTGCATAAGCCAATTCTCTCATCATTGTCATTAATTCTTTATCACCCTGAATTTCAAGTCCGCTTTCATCACTTAATATCTTAAAGAATAAGCCTTCCTGGGTTTTTATTTCAACATTTGCACAGCCTTCACCTGGAGTTATCTTCTTTATAAACACCTCAGAAAAGTTTTCATTTGCTTTAAGACCACCAACTAACTTAGGTATATCTCTTAATCTAAACAAATCTTTTATGTTTTCTTTTACTGTTTCCATTATATTTTGCTTAAGCCAATGACTTTTATCAAGAGCATCTACCCATTTAGGCAAATCAATTGCAATCTCCCGTATGGGAAATTCAAATAAGACTTTTTCCAAAATTGCATGAATGTCTGGTATTTCCATTTTAAGTACATTTAAAACAACAACAGGTACATCGTATTTTTTCTCTAATTCTTTTGCTAAATTAATTGTTTCGGGACTTTGAGGATCAGTTGTATTTAGCACTATTATAAAAGGTTTATTCAATTCTTTTAATTCTTTTACTACCCTTTCTTCTGCTGCTACATAATTTTCTCGCGGTATGTCGGTTATGCTTCCATCAGTGGTCATCACTAATCCTATTGTAGAATGGTCATTTATGACTTTTTTTGTTCCTATTTCTGCCGCTTCCTCAAAAGGTATTTCATAATCATACCAAGGAGTAGACACCATACGGGGCTTATCCCCTTCCATGTATCCCAGTGCACCTTTGACCATATATCCTACACAATCTACTAATCTCACTTTAAACCTCGTGTTTTCATTAATTGTTATCTCTACCGCTTTTTCAGGAACAAATTTAGGCTCAGTAGTCATTATGGTTTTGCCTGCTGCACTTTGTGGCAATTCATCTTTTATTCTCTCTTTTTGGGGAAGATTTTCTATGTATGGCAGTACTAATATGTCCATAAATCGCTTAATAAAAGTCGATTTACCTGTTCTCACTGGGCCTACTACTCCTATGTAGATATCCCCTTGTGTTCTTTCTGCAATATTTTTATAGATATCGTAGTTTTCCAACCCATTTCCCTCCTTTTTATATCCCCATATCCTTTTCTTCTCACTCATATATATATGCTTTAACAGTACATTTATATGTAAAAAATATTGAAATATAATAAAATCTCCGGAAAACCGGAGATCAAATACCGTGCAATTCATGTTTTTTATCTCTCGTCATAAGGCTATAAACAGCCTCATAGGGATTTTTACCCTCAAAAAGTATGGAATAAATTTCTTTAGTTATTGGCATTTCTATTTTATGAATTTGAGAAAGTCTGTAGGCGGATTTTGTAGTATTAACTCCTTCTACTACCATTCCTATCTCTTTTAATGCTTCTTCTAAACTTTTACCTTTACCTATAAGTATCCCTGCTCTTCTATTTCGTGAAAGCATGCTGGTACAAGTGACAATGAGGTCTCCTACACCTGCCAAACCTAAAAACGTCAACGGATCAGAACCTAACGCGACACCCAAACGAGTAATTTCCGCAAGACCTCTTGTCATAAGAGCAGCTTTGGTATTATCGCCAAATCCAAGCCCGTCTGAAATTCCAGCTCCCAAGGCTATAATATTCTTTAATGATCCTCCTAATTCCACTCCCACAACGTCCTTGTTTATATACAACCTAAAGTTTTCATCCATAAAGGCATCTTGCACTATTTCACAGGCTTTAACATTCAAAGAGGCTAAAACACAGGCTGTAGGAATTTGCCTGACTACTTCCTCAGCATGACTAGGACCTGACAAAACAACTACATCATTTGAAAGATATTCTTTTATGACTTCAGACATTCTTTTTAAAGTGGAAGTCTCTATTCCCTTTGCAAGATTTACCACAATAAAGTTTTTATCAACTACCTCTTTTAATTTTTCCGATATCTCTCTCACAGCATGAGAAGGTACTGCGATTACTACTATTTCAGAGTTAGTTACTGCCTCTTTTAAATCAGTAGTAATGGAAATTTCTTGAGGAATATCAACATCAAGATATTTTTTATTGTGACGAGTAGACACAATTTCCTCAAACTGATTTTTATCTCTCATCCACAATGTAATTTGATGCCCAAGTCGGTTTAAGTGTATCGCTATAGCTGTTCCCCAACTTCCCGCACCTAATACTGATATTTTCATGACCACTTTCCTTTCTCATTTTATTTCCGTCTTTTGTCCCAGCTTGGATTCTGTTCCCGCCAGCAAACGTTTTATATTAGAACGGTGTTGGAAAATTGCTAAAGATGCCAGAATAAGCGAAAATATGAATATTTGTGTTGAATTCCAAAAGATTGCATTTAAAAGCACAAAAGTAACCGACCCTGTTATGGACCCTAAAGATACGTATTTTGTCAAAACAATTACTGTAACCCCAATTGCTAAGGCTATGAGCCCTAAAAGAGGACTTACGGTCATTACAACTCCAACGCTTGTAGCAATTCCTTTTCCACCTCTAAATTTTAAAAACACAGGCCAGTTATGACCGCATACCACTGCTATTCCTGCAATCATAGCACCAGTATTACCCATTAAATACTTACCGATTAATACGGCTATTACTCCTTTTAACACATCCAATGCAAAAACAGGAGCCGCAGCTTTATACCCTAATACTCTTAAAACATTAGTAGCCCCCGCATTTCCACTCCCATAATTGCGAATGTCTATTTTTCGCGTATATTTTGTTAAAATATATGCATTGTTTATGCAACCAATCAAATAAGCAATGATGGCCGTCAAAACAGCGTACATATTTTCCCCCCTTTCCCTTTTAATTTTCCCCTCTTTTTCTCGTAGAAATCACAACAGGTACTCCTTCAAAGCCAAAATTTTGTCTTAATGTATTCTCAATAAATCTTAAATAGGAAAAATGCATCAGCTCAGGTTCATTGACAAATACTACAAAAGAAGGCGGCTTAATTCCTACTTGTGAAGTATAATATACTTTTAATGGTTTGCCCTTATCAGCAGGTGGCGGAAACATAAGCATAGCTTCATTTAGCACATTATTTAAAAGACCAGTAGTAATTCTTTTATTATATTCCTCCCATACTTTATCTACAGTCTCTAAAACTCTGTGTACTCTTTGCCCTGTTTTTGCTGAAATAAATAGTATAGGAGCAAAAGATATAAAAGATAGTTTTTCTCTTACCATCTTAGTATACTCATTAACAGTATTATTATCTTTTTTATTGCATCCCATTTATTAACAACTATGATGATTCCTTTTCCATTTTCAAACGCATATCCTGCTATTTTAGTGTCCTGTTCTGTTGGACCTTCTGTAGCATCTATCATCAAAAGGCATATATCAGACCTTTCAATTGCAGCTAAAGCTCTTAGTACGCTGTACCTTTCTATAGATTCGCTAATTCTACTTTTTCTACGTATCCCTGCTGTATCAATAAGAACATAGTTCTTCCCATCTTTTGAAAAAGGAGTATCTATTGCATCCCGTGTAGTGCCAGGTATGTTACTGACTATTACCCTTTCTTCCCCTAATATTTTGTTAACTAGTGAGGATTTCCCCACATTAGGTTTGCCAATAACAGCAATTTTAATTGTCTCTTCAGTGTATTCTAACTCTTCCTGTGGCAATTTTTTTACTACTTCGTCTAAAAGTTCTCCGATGCCCAACCCATTTGACGCTGAAATTGGAATGGGATTGCCTAAACCAAGGCTAAAAAAGTCATAATAAGTAGGAGGCATTTCTTTAAAACTGTCCACCTTGTTGCAAACCAAAATAACTTCTTTTTTTGCTCTTCTTAAAATGTTTGCTATTTCTTCATCTTCTGGCATTAAACCTTCTTTTGCATCAACTAAAAATAATATTACGTCGGAAGCATCAATTGCTGCTTCCACTTGTAAACGGACTTTTGAAAAGAGGATATCTTCAGCATTTGGGTCTAATCCTCCTGTGTCTACTAATATAAATTTTTTGTCCAGCCATTCTGCATTGCCGTATACTCTATCCCTTGTAACTCCTGGTTTGTCTTCCACAATAGAAATTCTTTTTCCCATAATTTTATTAAAAAGAGTAGATTTACCCACGTTTGGTCTACCTACAATACTTACCATTGCTCCTGCCATATCTATCACCTTCCACTCTGTATCCTTTGTAAAAATTTTCTCCCATCGACTTCAGAAACTATAACTTTTGTCCCCAGTTCTCTTTCTATTTCTTCAACAGTAGTATCATCAAGAAAAACATTTGAACTTTCCTTTAACATGACATCGGGAATAACTAAAACTTCCTCATTTATTTTACCTTTTAATTGGTTTATTATATCTTTCCCCACCACAAGTCCAGCTACTGTGATATTGTGACCAAAAAACTCATTGTGTATCTTCTCCACTTTTACATTAAACCCTGTTTTTCTTAATTCTTTCGCTACTTCTTCCATAAAATTATAGGCAGCTATTCCTGTAACAATAATGTAAGGGGTGGTGTTTATATTTTTCCCTTTCTTCACTTTTAATCTTTTTAGACTCCTTTGAAATTGATGTTTAAACAATGCCATAAGTCCTACGCCATTTTCTATTTGAGGAAATCCCTCGTAATGATAATAAGAAGGTATAGTAACACCTGCCATCACATAAAACTCATCTGACAAAAAAACAAAAGAAGAACCTAATTCTTTCTTTAATTTCTTTTGCCATGAAAATACTTGTTCGACCACATTTTTAGCTTCCTCTTTAGTAAAAGTTCTAAGTTTATAAAGTTTCTCTCTGTGGTCTGTAAGTCCTACTGGAACAACTGCTATTGATTTTACACCAGGATATAGACTTGACAAATCCTTGATAGTTCTGTCAAGAATTTTACCATCATTTATTTCTGGACATAATACGATTTGACCATGTACCTCAATTCCGTTCTCAACAAGTTTTTTAATTTATCCATTATACCTTTTGCATTCGGGTTATTTATCATTTTTACTCTTACATCATCATCAGTGGCATGAATTGAAACATATAAGGGAGAGAGCTTATATTTTATTACCCTGGCAATTTCCTCTTCACTCATATTAGTCATAGTAATAAAATTACCTTGTAAAAAGGAAAACCTATAATCGTCATCCTTAAATAAAAGAGATTTGCGGACTCCTTTAGGTAACTGGTCAATAAAGCAAAAAATACACTTATTTCTACAATGTTTTGGCCTGTCAATTATTTCTTCTTCAAAGACTAACCCTAAATCCTCATCATAGTCTTTTTCCACTTCAAAAATATATCTTTCTCCTGTAGCCTTTTCAATTTCTAATTGTATAAACTCATTTGACACTTCATATCGATAATCTATTATATCAATTATTTCTTTTCCGTTTAATGTAATGAGTTTGTCTCCTTTTTGTATATCTAAATCCCATGCTATACTTCCTTTTATTACATCTTTTATATTTATTTTATGCATATTTTTCCTCCTAAATTAACTCCTCTCTTTTCAATTATGAATTAATCCTATCAATACGTCAAGACCTTATTTGCAACTTTGTTTTAATATCTGTTACTAATTTTACGAAATTGTTGTATTTTTTCAATATGCCATATACCGTTATAGGCCTACCTAAAAAGATAATTCCTAAGCGCCTTGACGTAATACCTCCAATCTTTGTAGTAAGTCCTATGGTAGGAAGTGCATCTACGACTAATATATCTTTTTCAGAAATTCCATATAAAGACAAAAAACTGTAAATAGCTTTTGTCACTATTTCTCGCCCATTTCTCGCACCGACAATGTACACATAGTTTCCAAATTCATCCTTACCCATATAAAAAAGAGTGCCAATTTCATCGTTGGAAGTTTTATCATAATGAGGAAGAGAAACAATTTCTTCATAAGTAGGCACTCTGTCAATAGGTAAAAGTCCTATGTGTATAGAAGCAGCTACAACAGAAGAGTGAGCACTTCCATAACACATATATACAATAATCACAAACCTACCACCTCATAGTATTTTTTTATATCTCTCTACAAATCTTTTTATATTCTTGTGTCTCATCAAATAGTAATTATACAAAAAATTGTCTATAGTTTGTGTTAGTATTTTCTTACCTCTTAGATTCATCAGCACTTTAAAAAAAATTACATCATAGTGGGAAGTATCTATAAAAATTATATCTTCTTTTATTTTAAAAACTTCCATCAAATCACACAAAGTTTTCTTGATATTTTCACTAAAATTTTTCATTCCTATTATGAACACTTCATTTTGATTATTATCTTTCCCAATAAATCTCATTTGTCCATAATCAAATTGAAACAAAAAAGGGATTTTAAAAAATTCCTCTTTTTCAATTTTGGATTTATCATTTAAATGAAGATATGCACATATAGGAGAAGAATAGCACCCATAATAGCTATAATACACTACTTTCATAGATACCACCTAATATTGTTTAACTAAAATAAATACTCCATTTTCAAGATCGTGAACGGCTGCCTTAAAAATTCTGCTCAAATACATAGAAATCTTTTGCTGCTCTTCTTCATTTTCTACATAAATGATGGGTGCAGTACCACTTAAGACATTATCTTTTGCTTTTCTTAAAGCTACTATTGCTATTATATATCCTGTTACATGTACTTCCATTCTATCACCTCAATTAACAGCTTTTCTCGCGCCCCTTGACTTTGAAGGATACTTTCTTACAGTTTCAATTGCTGGCACATTCTTTATAATTTCCACAAATGCATCTATATCAGGCTTCATCGCTACCATAACCACAATAATATCTCCATTTTCATTGTTGTTCATAGTAAGAGGAGCTAATTCAGGAGTATCAATATTCATTTTTAATCCTAATTGATTAGCAGCTTCATGGAGAATAGCCTGTCTTATTCCTAAGTTATTTATGGAAATTAAACTATCTAACCCTTTCGGACGTATTATAACAGCCATTCCAAATTTCTCTATTATTTCTCTTCCTTCTTTTAGACCTATATCTGCTAAAACCACATCCTCAACGCACAATAAAGGTCCTTTAAAAACAATCTTTGAAGGAAGAACTTCGGCAATATCTCTAATATAAGCAATTTTCATTACATAACGAGACAAATAAATTGCTAGTCCTCCCACAATTGTCCCTATTATAACACTTTTAGAAAGATAAACTGCCAAAGAAGTAAGAGTAGCTACTGCCATAGCAATATAGTTTCTTGCTTCAAAAATTTTAGCTATATTTTCTATATAAGCTGCTCCTCTTGGAACTAATTCTGTTGCTTCCATTTTTTCTAAACTGGCTCTCTCTATTTCTCTTACTTCTTTAAATTGTTGTGCTGCCAAAGCTAAAAAGGTGACAGCAGTGTACTGTTTTTCAATTAATGCAGGCACAGAAAAAGCTCCTAAAGCAGCTGAAATTACCCCTAAGGTTAAATGAGTCATATAACCTTGAGGATAAGTAGGATACTGCCTATAGTCCACTCTTAAATATATAAAGCGGGCAAGTGTCCCCAAAGCAATTCCACAAACCACAATATTGATATACAATTCATGATTTATGCTCATGGCTCATCTCCTTTTTTTCTCCTAAACTTACCCAAATAACTTGCAAATTCTTTGCGCGTAGCTTTAGAAAACTTGTGATACATCTCTCTCCCACCAGTACTCAAAAACATGAAAGCTACTGCTGATACTACAACAACTCCAATCAAAACCCATATTCCGGTACCTGCAGCTTTATTTTGTCCTGGCAACGGCTTTTGAGTTTTTGTAACTGTACCTACTTGTTTTTGTTCATCGGAACCATATAAAGCTTTTGTCAATATGTCTGCTATTAAAGAAGCTGAAACTTCTGCTCTTTCTCTTGTGTGAGAATAAGTGCCAAATTCTAACAGCAAAGAGTTTGGAGTCAAATCTTGATTGAAATCTCCTTGTCCAAAAAATACATCCTTGATCATGTTTGGATATGTCTTATCCGCAATAGCTTTTATCCTATAGGCTAATTGCTGATTTGCTTTTAAATTAGGGTTGTTCCGTCCTAAGACAATTCTTACGCCTGTAGCATTCTTCCCTGCAATTTTTCGTATATATTCTTTGAAAGGGACTGCATCTCTATGGACATCCAAAAGTAAGTCCGGTTTAAAATCCTTTAAAAGTTTGACTGCTCCAGTTCTTGACCGGCTGTATGCCATAGCATCATGCGGTAAATACAAAGTCCTGTCCACTTTGACTGTGACTCCTTTTGCCTCTAAAGCTTTTTGTAAGGCGGCATCTACTTTATATATCCCGCCATGTCCATTGATACTTGCAGCGCCATCTGAAGGAAGATATGATTCATCACTGTGGGTAGAATATATCGCCACTCTCTTTTCACCAGTATTTTCTGCTACTGCCATTGCTTGTGAAATTTCTTCTATGTTAACATCTGGAAGTTTTTCTGTTCGCAAATACTTTGCATAAGCTATATTTTCATTTTTATCCACTTTGAACACTTCATACAATTTATTATCCCCTGATAAATATCTATCCCCTTTATAAACCTCCATTGCAGTCCTGAAAAGCACTTTATTTGTCTTTGCATCATACACTGTGTAATAATCAGGTTGTAATTCAGCCTGCTTCTCTGCATAACTGCTAAAAGCAAAAGATAAAAACACAATAATCAATAAGATTAATATTGTAACTTTATTCATCTTCTTTTTGTTCATTTTTATCACCCTCTTCTTTTTTGTTAGTATCTATCAGGCTGCTAGCCATACCCTCCCTGGGTTCAAGATGCTTTTTAGAAGTACCTCCTTGTATTTTTTCTCTTGTTTCCCCAATTATTTCAGACAAAAACACGGCAATTATCATAGATATAACTACCGAATCGAAAAATCCAGCTCCTCCTATGGGTACTGCTCCTCCTGTCCCTGTCAAGTAGTTTGAAACTGCCTGCATCACATTTGCCAGCATTATTCCCATCACTCCTGCAATAAAAGCACTTCTTCTCGAACGTGAAAAAAGATACGCGATTAAACCTCCAACAATACCATAAATATACTTAGGCTCAATAATCATGGCTTCAGGTTCTGCAGGAAGTATTCGCCCTGCAATAAAAACAGCTATTCCTGTAACAATTGATACTACAACTGCATTTACTCTTTCTCTGGTACTTTCTGCTCTCAAAAAAAGATACACACATACTGCTATAGGAATAGCAGCTCCACCTATGTTTATAGACACAGTTTTGGTTATAGGAATATTAGGTATCAAAGTCCCTATAATCATCCCAATTATCACTAAAAAAGCCCAAGTATCTGTCATTTTCATCCTATCTAATACTCTATGGGCAAATCCGAACAAAACGACCAATCCTGTAATAGAAAGCAAAATATAACTTAATGGCATCAAAATCACTCCTTAACTTTTTTCTTAAAAATATGTTTTACACAATGCAAAAAAAATATGCAAAAAGCGCTCACTTCTTCGAGTGAGCGCTTCAGACTGTAGACAAACTTTCGTAAAGGAGATATTTTGCATAAGGAGCGACTTGTTACAAAGCGGTAACAAAACTTAGCAAGACCGAGGGTGGAGGCAGGGCCGAAGCCATGGATGGCGGAGGCGGGCACCTGAGGCAAGGAGGCCGATTGTGCCCGGTACCCTGCCGGAGCCCGAAGGTCGAGCTTTAGTTTTGTCGCTTTGGAACATCGGAGCGACGATGCAAAATATCTCCTTTGAATATTTTTTAACTTTGTCAACAAACTGAGCGCTCACTTCTTCGAGTGAGCGCTTTTTGCATTTCAATTTAAATCTATATGTTCACCGGTATCTAGGTAGATTATCCATTCACATATATTAGTTGCATGGTCAGCAATTCTCTCAAGATAACGAGCAACAAACAAAAATTGAGTTGCCTGGTCAATGTTTCTAGGGTCTTCCATCATATATGTCAAAAGTTCTCTAAAAATCTGTTTGTAAAGAGCATCTACTATATCGTCTTTTTCGCCAATAGCTCTTGCCAGGTCTAAATCTTGTCGTACGTAGGAATCCAAAGACATTTTGACCATTTCTCTTACGATTTCTGCCATTCTAGGAATATCGATTAAAGGTTTTATATACTTTTGATGAGCAATCCGCAACGTAGTCTTTGCTATATCTACTGCATGATCTGCCATTCTTTCTAAATCTGTAACAATTTTAAGGCCCGTCAAAACTATTCTCAAATCCCTTGCAATCGGCTGCTGTGTGACCATGATTTTTGCACACTTATTATCAATTTCTACTTCTATTTTGTCTATCCTGTCATCGTCATCTATAACTTTCTGAGCTAATTCTGTATCATGGTTTACTAAAGAAGCAATGGCATTTGCTATGGCCTCTTCTACAAGGCTACCCATTTTCAATACGTCATAATGGAGTTCCTCTAATTCTTTTTCAAAATGGGTGCGATTCACTGTGTCACCTCCTTTAACCGAATCTACCAGTAATGTAATCTTCTGTTCTTTTATCTTTAGGATTATAAAATACTTGATCTGTTGGTCCACTTTCAATTAATTCACCATTTAGGAAAAACGCAGTATAATCAGACACTCTTCCTGCCTGTTGCATATTGTGAGTTACTATTATTATTGTATATTTATTTTTAAGTTCCTCAATTAATTCCTCTATTTTCATAGTAGAAATAGGGTCTAACGCAGATGTAGGCTCATCCATCAAAATTACTTCTGGCTCTACTGCCAATGTCCTAGCAATGCAAAGCCTTTGCTGTTGACCTCCAGATAAACTAAGAGCCGACTTATGAAGCCTATCTTTTACTTCATCCCATAAAGCTGCAGCTTTTAAACTTTTTTCAACAATTTCATTTAACTTTTTTTGTCTTTTATACCATGGATTCTAGGTCCATATGCTACATTGTCGTAAACAGTCATAGGAAAAGGATTTGGTTTTTGGAAAACCATTCCTACTTTTTTTCTAAGTTCAATAACATCTACCTCTTTGTATAAGTCTTGTCCATCTAGCAAAACTGTTCCATTTATTTTGACCCCTTCTATAAGATCGTTCATCCTGTTTAAAGTACGAATAAAGGTAGATTTCCCACAACCAGACGGACCTATAAGTGCCAAAACGCTATTTGCTTCTACATCCAAATTTATTTTTTTAAGGGCCTGGACCTCACCATAAAATAAGTCCAACTCTCTGACCTCTATTTTTTTCATTTGTCAGTCATTCCCCTTCCTATTAGCTATATTATACCATTTTATTTTTCGCCTGTCATTCTTTTATATAATGTACTTCCTAACCATCTAGCAAGGATGTTGAAAATCAATACCATTAGCAATAAAACTGCTGCTGCACCGTCTGCAATCTGTCTTGCATCAGGTGCTAACCCCTCACTATTTACCTTCCAAATATAAACAGCTAAAGTCTCTGCAGGTCTAAAGATATTTAAAGGCGAGGTAGGACTTGAAGGATTTAAGTTTGAAAAATTCAAGGCAGGGCTGCTCATACCTGCAGTATACAATAAAGCAGCAGCTTCTCCAAAAATTCTTCCAGCAGTTAAAATTATCCCGGTTATAATTCCAGGCATTGCAGCAGGCACTACAACTTTTACAATTGTTTGCCATTTTGTGGAACCTAAAGCGTAACTTGCCTCTCGCAAACTATTAGGCACACTTCTAATTGAATCTTCACTTACTCTTGTCATTACAGGAAGATTTAACACCGTAAGAGCAAGAGCTCCTGCAATGAGGGAATAACCCCATCCAGTCATAGTTACAAACACTAAAAGTCCAAAAAGACCTACTACAATAGAAGGCATTGAAGATAAAGTTTCTACTGACAATCTTATAAGTTCTGTTAATAGACCTGGCTTTGCATACTCTGCCATATAGATTCCTGCACCTAAGCCTATAGGAACAGAAATTATCAAAGTTATTATTAATAATTCTAACGAATTAAAAAGCTGTGGCCCTATGCCTCCTCCTGCTTCCATAAATTTTGGAGGGGAAGTTAAAAAATCTATATTGAGTTTAGTTCTCCCTTGATATAATATATAACTTATTAATGAAACCAAAAACAAGATTAAAAACACAGCAACAGCATAGAAATATATAGTCGCTATTTTGTCATACAGCTTGGATTTCATTTATACATTCCCCTCCTGCCAACTAATTTGATAATAATGATAAAAGTAAAAGATATTATGAGAAGCAGTAATGCTAAAGACCAAAGTGCATCATTCCATACAGAACCCATTACTGTATTTGCCATGTCCATTGTAATAATAGAGGTTATAGTGCTCATAGGCTCTAAAAAAGATTTGGGAATAACTGGACGATTACCTATAACCATTTGAACTGCCAAAGCTTCTCCAAAAGCCCTTGCCAAACCCAAAATAATTGCTGTTAAAATTCCAGATTTCGCAGCAGGAATGACAACATGTCGTATTGTCTGCCATCTTGTCGCGCCAAGAGCATAACTGGCTTCTCTTATTTCCACAGGTAATGACCTTATAGCATCAGTACTAACACTAGTAATTGTTGGAAGCGTCATAATGGTAAGGACTAATATACCTGCCAATAAACTAAAGCCCAATCCTCCAAAATGTTTACTTATAAAAGGAACTAATACAGTAAGACCAACCCATCCGTATACGACAGAGGGAATACCAACAAAAATCTCAATAGCTGGTTGCAATATTTTTTGTCCTAATTTTTTTTCAATCTCTACCATAAAAATTGCAGAGGAAACTCCCAGAGGTGCACTTATCATAATTGCAAAAGCAGAAACAAGAATAGACCCTATTATAAATTGCAAAGACCCGACAGCAGGTACCTCTCTATCCGGATTCCAAGTGGTAGAAAACAAAAACTCTTTTATCGAGATGCCATCTTTTATGAAAGTAGAAAGGCCTTTAGATGTCACAAATAAAAATAGTGAAACAGTAATAATTATTAACAATAAAGCAGAGATGAAAACGATAACTCTTCCAAATATGTCAACCACTTTTCGCTTGCTTTCATATTTTTTATCAACTGTCATACCCATCCCCCGTTTGAGAAAATCTAATGACAATAATCACACTCATTTCATGATAACAACTTAAAAAAAACATTCATTAAATCTATGTTAAATTTATGTTAAATCTATGTTAAATTTATTCGTTTTTTTACAAATTTCCATTATTTCTCGCCTTAAAAAGGAGCTGGAAAATAAACCAGCTCCCCTTTTTTACTTTATTTTGTTTTCATTTCAGTAACAGGGATAAATCCTAACTTAGTAAGAGGTCCTTTCTGCACTTCATCTGACATCATGAAATCTAAGAAAGCTTTGGCTGCTCCTGTTGGTTCTCCTTTTGTATACATATGCTCGTATGACCAAATAGGATACTTGCCATCTATTATGTTTTGGGCCGTTGGTTCTACTCCCTCGTATTTTAGAGCTTTAACAGTATCATCCACGTAGGATAAAGCAAGATAACTTATAGCTCCTTTTGTGTCAGCAACTGCTTTTTTAACTGCACCTGATGAATCCTCTGTCAAAGCAAAACCTTGAGCTTCTTCTTGTCCCTTTAATACCACTTTCTTGAATGTAGCACGAGTTCCTGAACTTGCAGGTCTATTAATAATAACTATTTTCATATCTGGTCCGCCAACGTCTTTCCAATTTGTTATTTTCCCTGTAAAAATGTCTATTAATTGTTGTTGAGTTAAATTATCAACTGTAACATCTTTATTAACAACTACAGCAAAACCTACAACCGCAACTTTATGATCTACTAAAGATTTGGCTGTGTTGGCATCTAATTTTTCTTCAGCAAAAATATCAGAATTTCCAATATCAATTGCCCCTTGAACTACTTGTGTCAATCCTGTACCACTGCCACCGCCTTGCACTGTTATCGCTACATTAGGATATTTTTCCATAAACATTCTAGCAGCTTGTTCAGCCAATGGCTGTAACGCTGTAGAACCAGCAACTGTTATATTACCTGACAGGTTACCAGAATCTGCACTTTGAGGTTGTTTTGAGCCACACGCTGCAAAAGTAAAAAAACTTGCAATTAACAGTACTGCAATAGCAACTTTCGCAAATCGACTATTTAACATTGAAGCACCTCCAAAATTCCTTAAATTTTTTGTACAACTACATTGTAACAGTCTATTGTAAAGTCAATATTAAGATATTGTTAAGTCTTTGTTAAATCAGCTTTGTTGAATTTTATAATAAATTTTGTACCTCTCCCCACTTCACTTTCTACAAAAATTTCCCCTTTCATAGATTCTACGATATGTTTAACTATAGCAAGTCCCAATCCTGTACCACCTAATTTTCTTGAGCGACTTTTGTCAACTCGATAAAATCTCTCAAAAAGCCGAGGAATATTTTCTTTTGAAATACCAATACCGTTGTCTTCTACTTCAATAATTATTCTATCTCCCTCTTCTCTGGTAGATACTTTTACAAATCCTCCCTCTGGAGTGTATTTTATACCGTTATCTATTAAATTGATCATCATCTGATGAAATCTATCTTTATTAGTATTTATCACCAAATCAGTACAATTTAAATCTTTTTTCAACGTTATATTTTTATTTCTCGCGACCTTGTCCATTATATATAATATATCCTCTATCTCATTATCTAATTCTATTTCTTCTGTCGGATAACCTTCTTTAACATTTTCTATTTCAGAAAGAGTGAGTATATCGTTTATAAGTCTTGTAAGTCTTTCAGACTCAAAATCAATTATATCTAAAAATTTATCTCTTGTCTGCGGATTGTCAATAGCACCATTTCTTAAAGTTTCAATAAAGCCTCTAATAGAAGTCAAAGGAGTTCTTAGCTCATGGGACACATTTGCAACAAATTCGCTTCTTATTTTTTCCAATCTTCTCATTTCTGTAATATCATCTATTATTAACACAAAACCCAAATTTTGATGGGAAATTGGATGAAGAATTGGACTGGTATACACTTTGAGATGCTTGTTGAAAACATTTAGTTCTAAACTTCTGGAAGAGGGATTTTTATTTTTCTTAACATCTTCAAAAAGGTCATGTAATTTACTATTTCTTACAACTTCTAAGATATGTCTTCCAATTAAATCTTTCTCTTTTATATTTAGAATTTTCCTCGCAGCATCATTTATAAGTAATATTTTCTCATTATCATCAAAAGCGATAACCCCATTTACTATACTTTTTAAAATGGCTTCTAATTTTGCATTTCTGTCATTTAATTCCTCTATCGTTTCTTTTAATTTATAAGACATAGAATTTACTGCAAGAGAAAGTTCTTTTATTTCATCAATAGAATTGCTTTCAAGTTCATGACTGTATATACCATTTGCAATATCCTTTGTAATTTCAGTTATTTCTTTTATGGGCTCTACTATATTTCGTATAAATCTATAACTTAAAAAGCCTGTTACAAAAATTCCTAATAAAATAGTAAAAATAAATTTGGCCGTTGGAACATAACCTAAAAAAATATGGCAACTATTAAAATTCCAAGTAGGTTTATAATGAACAATTTATAATAAGATTTCTTTAGCATCACACTTCACCTTTATCTTTTAGCTTATATCCAATTCCTCTTACAGTTTCAATATACACAGGAGATTTATCATCGTCTTCTATCTTTTTTCTTAAATGCCTGATATGGACATCAACAGTTCGAGTTTCTCCAGCATATTCATATCCCCATACTTTATCTAAAAGATAGTCTCTAGTTAATACTTTGCCCATATTTTGAGACAAAAGTTTTAAAAGCTCAAACTCTTTTAAAGTCAATTCTAAGACTTTCCCTTTTTTATAAACCAAATGCTTTCCAGTATCTATAACTATATCACCAAATTTTATTATTCCTTCTTTTTCTTCTTCTGGTTGTTGGGTTCGCCGAAGAACGGCTTTAATTCGAGCTAACAATTCTCTTACGCTGAAAGGCTTTGTTATATAATCATCTGCTCCCAACTCCAATCCCAATACTTTATCAAATTCTTCGCTTTTTGCTGTTAACATTATTATCGGTATATTTTTCGTTTCATCATTCTTTTTTAAAATTTTACATATTTCCAGTCCATCCACATCTGGCAACATCAAATCTAATATAACCAAATCAGGTTTTCCTTCAAGTGCTTTATCCAAGCCTTCTTTTCCATTTTCCGAAGTAATAACTTTGTATCCTGCTGCTTCCAAGTTGTATCTTAAAAGTTCCAATATATGAATTTCATCTTCTATAACCAAAACCGTATGGGCCATTTTGACACCTCCAGATAATATGGCTTGTACACATTTGAAACAAAAATAAAATTATGTCTTTTCTTTTTTTGTCTCATTCTCTTTAAGAAGTTTCTTAAGTTCATCCATAAAAGTATTTATGTCTTTAAACTGCCTATAAACAGAAGCAAATCTGACATAAGCTACTTCATCTACATTTTTAAGTTTTTCCATTACCATTTCTCCGATTTCGGTGGAGGTTATTTCCCTTTCCATTGAATTTATTATTCTTTTGTCAATTTCATCTGTAATTTCTTCTAAGATCTTTATAGGCACGGGCCTTTTTTCGCAAGCTTTTATCATGCCTTTTAATATTTTATCTCTGTCATAGACTTCTCGGCGATTGTCTTTTTTTATTACAAGTATAGGCAATTGTTCTACTTTCTCATAAGTAGTAAATCTCTTCCCACATTTTAAACATTCCCTTCTTCTCCTTATAGAAGTGTTATCATCTGTAGGTCGAGAATCAATAACTTTTGAATCTGGATACCCACAATAAGGGCATTTCATCTTATTACCTCCAACAATTCTTAATTGTTTAATAAAATTATAATAAACTTGTTTTCATTAGTCAAACTTAAGCTTCTCTATCTTTAAAATCTACTAATATTACATCCGTTCCAATCTTTTTTATAGATTCCCACGGCAAGTATATTTCTATATCTTTATTAAAAAACCTAAAAAACTTGTTTCTTTCGGTATAACAATTCCCTCTACTCTTCCTTCTTCAAGGTTTACTTCAATGTCAATTATATTCCCTAATTTTTCTCCTGTATTTATATCTATAACATCTTTATCTCTTAACTCTGAAGCTTTAATCATCCTCATTTCCCCCTTTTGTCCTTTTCATAAAATTATATGAAAAAATCTAGCTTATCATTCCTGATAAGCTAGATGTATTTCCTCATGTGATTTAAAGCCGCTTTTTCTAATCTTGAAACTTGTGCTTGAGATATTCCTATCTCTTTTGCTACCTCCATCTGGGTTTTCCCTTCAAAAAATCTCATCGTCAATATCATTTTTTCCCTTTCGCTTAGTTTTTGTATTGCTTCTTTTAATGCAATTTTCTCTAGCCACACTTCATCCATATTTTTGTCATCGCTGACTTGGTCCATCACATAAATTGCATCTCCACCATCATGATATATAGGTTCAAACAAAGAAACCGGTTCTTGAATAGCATCAAGAGCCATTACCACTTCCTCTCTTGGAAGGTCCAGCTCTTTAGCTATTTCGCCTACTGTCGGCTCTTTGGAATTTTCCGATACTAATTTGTCCCTTACCTGTAATGCTTTATAGGCTATATCTCTTAAAGATCGGCTCACCCTTATAGGAGTGTTATCTCTTAAGTATCTTCTTATTTCTCCAATTATCATTGGAACAGCATAAGTAGAAAATTTTACATTTTGATTTAAGTCAAAATTGTCAATAGCTTTTATAAGCCCTATACATCCTACTTGAAACAAATCGTCTACGTACTCTCCGCGATTATTAAACCGTTGAATAACGCTTAGTACCAATCGCAAATTCCCATTTATAAATTCTTCTCTCGCTTTTTTGTCTCCATTTTTCATCCGCTGCAGTAGCTCTTTTTGCTTGGAAGGTTTTAAAACAGGTAACTTAGAGGTATTGACACCGCAAATTTCAACTTTGTTATTCATAAATCCTGCCCCCACATGTTTAGCTTATTAACAGTATTGCCGGCAGGATAAAAAAATATACAGAAACGCTTAAACTAGTCTATTCATTTCTTTTTTTAATCTTTTTAAAATCTTTTTTTCTAAGCGAGAAATATAGGACTGTGAAATTCCCAACATATCTGCCACTTCTTTTTGAGTCTTTTCTACTCCACCCTCTAATCCAAATCTAAGTCCTATTATCTTTTTTTCTCTATCTGGTAATTTCTTTAATGCAGAAGTCAATAATTCCTTTTCTACTTCATCTTCGATATATTTATAAACTGTTTCGTTATCAGTGCCTAAAATATCTGAAAGCAAAAGTTCATTTCCATCCCAATCTACATTTAAAGGTTCATCAAAAGAAACCTCTAATTTAGTTTTGCTATTCCTTCTTAAATACATTAATATCTCATTCTCAATGCATCGAGAAGCATAAGTAGCTAATTTTATTTTTTTCTTAGGATTGAAAGTATTAATAGCTTTTATAAGTCCAATCGTGCCAATAGATATTAAATCTTCGATTCCTACTCCTGTGTTTTCAAATTTTTTTGCTATATATACTACCAACCTTAAATTTCTTTCAATAAGTACCGTTTTTGCTTCATTATCTCCTTTTTCCATTTTTGAAATTAAATATATTTCTTCTTCTACAGAAAGAGGTGGAGGTAATGCTTCACTTCCTCCAATATAAAATATGCCTTCAGATAAATCTAAAAAATCAAGGATTTTTTTCCACAACAATAGCATTTCTATTTTTACTTTTGTTTTTAGTTGCACTTCCAACACCCCCATTATACTAAAATTTCTGGTGCTAACAACGCCGCATAATTACCATATTTATCTATTTGGCTTTTGTATACTCCTACTATTACATTCCTTACCTCTTTTTCACCTACCACTAATTTATCTGGCTTAAATCCTAACATTATTCCTTTAGACTGTCCTACTGATATAAAGGGTATTAACCTTATCCTTGATAACCATCTTTCCTCTTTCAAAACTTCAAAAATTTTGTTAAAATCTATCTTCTCTTCATTTAATAAAATTTCCATATTATCAGGAAGTATATTTTTCATAGCCAAAAACTCTACTACCACAACAGGCGATTTAGTTAAAGGGTCGTATAATCTATTTCCAGTATCCAATAATCCTTTTATCTCTACTTGTTTTTGAAAAATTTCTATTTTTATGCTGTATAACATTTTTTCCTCTTTTGATTTTCTCACTATATAATCCCAATTAGTATAGAAAAGTAAAATAGCTATCAATATTCCAATCCATAAACTGTGTAAATTAAATTTTGCCGTATACAAAACTGCAAAAATTGTCCCACCTATCGCAAAAGAAATTAGATAAAAAACTGCTAAAATTCTCAAAAAATTCTTTTAATGTTTTTGGAGTAAATGCCATATATATTATTAAGAGAGATAAAATAATTTTTGCGAAAACTTCGTGAATCATCTTATAAGGTAACAAAAAAAATATTAGGACATAACACGCTCCCAATAATGCACCTAAAAAAAGCTTAATAGGTTTGCTGCCCTTTTTAGAAAATTTTCGTGTAAGGGATAAAATAAGATAGTTAATAATTAAATTTTCGAAAAAAATTACGTCTAAATACATTCATACCATCCCCGGGGACACTTTTAATCCTTATACAATGTATATTCCCATTTGCTTATTTTATTCATATTATAAAATAAAAATCTCAAATTTATTGTAATATTTTGGAATAAAAATAAGGTTGTTTTTGTAGAATTTTTGCATAAAAAAATCTGCAAAGAAACCTTTGCAGATCAGACTGTAGACAAACTTTCGTAAAGGAGATATTTTGCATAAGGAGCGACTTGTTACAAAGCGGTAACAAAACTTAGCAAGACCGAGGGTGGAGGCAGGGCCGAAGCCATGGATGGCGGAGGCGGGCACCTGAGGCAAGGAGGCCGATTGTGCCCGGTACCCTGCCGGAGCCCGAAGGTCGAGCTTTAGTTTTGTCGCTTTGGAACATCGGAGCGACGATGCAAAATATCTCCTTTGAATATTTTTTAACTTTGTCAACAAACTGATCTGCAAAGAAACCTTTGCAGATTTATCGTCTCCCTCTTCTTAAAAAAGTAGGTATATCTAAATCATCACTCTCTATAACATTTTCTAATTTTACTTCAGGCTCCCTAGTGTCATTTTTCTTTGCTGTATCCTTAGATTTTTCATTTCTTTCAAATCCTGTAGCTATAACAGTAATCCTTATTTGGTCCTCTAATGCCTCGTCTATTACTGCACCAAATATAATATTTGCATCAGGGTCTGCAGCTTCATAGATAAAATTAGCCGCTTCATTAACTTCAAATATGGTTAAATTTGGACCTCCTGCAATATTAAGTAATATTCCTCTTGAGCCTTCAATTGAAGTCTCTAATAATGGACTATGGATTGCTTGTTTTGCTGCCTCAGTCGCTTTATTCTCCCCAGAAGCTATACCTATTCCCATATGTGCAAGTCCTGTATTTGTCATAATAGTTTTAACATCAGCAAAATCCACATTTACAAGTCCAGGGACTGCGATAAGGTCGGATATACCTTGAACACCCTGTCTTAAAACATCATCTGCTAATTTAAAAGCATCAATCATTGAAGTCTTTTTTTCAACAACTTGCAATAATCTATCATTAGGAATAGTAATAAGAGCATCTACATGTTTTTTAAGTTCCTCAATGCCCATTTCTGCATGGGCCATCCTTTTTCTCCCTTCAAAGGTAAAAGGCTTGGTAACTACTCCTACAGTCAAAATTCCTAATTCTTTTGCTATTTCCGCCACAACAGGAGCAGCTCCTGTGCCTGTGCCTCCTCCCATGCCAGAAGTGATAAATATCATATCAGCACCTTTTATAACTCGTTCTATTTCTTCTCTAGATTCTTCAGCAGCTTTTTTCCCAATTTCAGGGTTTGCTCCTGCTCCTAACCCTTTTGTTAATTTTTCACCAATTTGTATTTTTATTTCAGCTTTCGATAAATAAAGAGCCTGCTTGTCTGTATTAATTGCAATAAACTCAACACCGCGAAGGCCAGCATCAATCATTCGATTTACAGCATTTCCGCCTCCACCACCAACTCCTATTACTTTAATAGCAGCAAATTGTTCCATATCAGTTTCTATACCTATCACAAAAAACCCTCCTCTTTACGCCCAAAAATCGCTAAATATTTCTTTGAGTTTATCAACTAATTTAGAACTCTTTTTCTCTTTTTTATCAGTCGGTTGGACATTATGCATAAACCTCTTATTGTTATATACATATTTTACCACTCCTACCCCTGCCGAATAAATAGGAGTTGCTACTCCGATATTTTGCGGAGAACCAATGCGAATGTTTCTATTAAAAATTTTTTGTGCCAACTCTATATTTCCTTTTAAAAAGGAAATGCCTCCACCTGTTATGACTACATTTGTAACAATGTCTTCCAGAACTTTTGCTTCTTCCAATCTCTCATACACAAGCATTAAAAGTTCAGAAACCCTCGCTTCTATTATATCAGATATTTCATTTACATCTGTAGCTGATTTGCTTTTACCTGCTAAACTAGCAATTTTAATTGGTTCCAGCTTTTCAGGGGATAATTTTTCTAAAGTTCCATATTTCTTCTTTATATTTTCGGCTTCTTCAAAAGAAATCTTTAACCCTATAGATAAATCGTTTGTGATATGCCATCCACCGACTGCTATCATAGATGAATAAATAAGGCTGCCATACTTAAAAACAGAAATATCAGTCACTCCTGCACCCACATCAATTAATGCAACCCCCAACTCTTTTTCATCTTTTAAAAGTACTGCTTCTCCTGTAGCTAAAGGGCCTACAATTATTCCCTCTACCTCTAACCCTGCTTTTTTAACGCACTTTTCCATATTTTGAATAGCGGTAACACTACCTGTTACTATAGCGGCATTTACCTCTAACCTTATACCCGCCATTCCAACAGGGTCTTTTATTTCCCCATACCCATCCACAATATATTCTAATGGTATAACATCGATAATTTCTTTATCAGAAGGAATAGCAATGATTTTAGCAGCTTGTAAAACTCTATCCACATCTTGTTTTGTTATTTCTCTATCTTCTCTCGATACTGCTACTACTCCATTGTTTTTATATATAGTCGTCAACCCTCCATATATTTTCAAATACACAGAGGATATTTTTTGGTTGGCCATTCTTTCCGCTTGCTCTACAGACTTTTTTATAGAATAGGCAGTTTCATCTATATCTACAATAACCCCTTTTTTAACCCCATAACACGGATAATAGCCAATCCCAACAATATGCAGTTCTCCATTTTTATCCCCTTCTCCAATAATTGTACATACTTTAGATGTGCCAATGTCTAAACCAACTATTAAATCACCCATTATCAAATCCTCCTTCAGGAGACTGCTATCTTTTTCGCATCTTGTCTATCAGATATCTCCTTATATATGCAAAATTGACAAATAGCCTGCTTCCAAATACAAAAATTGCCGCAAGATAAATAGGAACTCCTAACACATCTCCAATATAAGCAAGGCCTCCTGCCAATATCGCATTGCCAAAAAAGCCAGTTATAAAAATAAGATTATCAAACTTCTCTTCAAGACTAGCTCTAATACCACCAAAAACTGAATCCAACGCTGCAAGAATAGCAACAGATAAATAAGAAACATAAGTGCTGGGGATATTAATTGGCAAAATAAAACCTATCACTATTCCTATTAATAAACTAACTATTATAATATAAGCCATTACTTGTTCTCTCCTTCAACTAAAGGTTTTGCATATCTAAACTTTATCACTCCGTCATATTTTTTAATCAATATATTGTCCGATTTTTTGATATTTACCTCTATTCCCCAAGTAGCTAAAGTATCTACTACTCCACCCTTTAGCTTAAGAGCAGCCTCTAATGTATCAGGGTCTCCAATAGCCTTTATGACATACGGCGCAGAAAAACGCACAGAATTTACATTTACTGTAGGGCCAACGCACCTAATTTCTGAAGTAGCAATTAATCTTTGGTCATTTAAAGATATGGCCTCCGCTCCTGCCGCTCTTAGCTCATTTACAACTCGCAATAAATCCTCATCGTGGACCAGAAATAAATTAGGGTCTTGTCCTGGGGGAACGGCTTGTTTGCTATCATTTATAGTTACAATTACTCCTGGACCTTGGAGGTCAGTCAGTCCTGCTAATTCTTTATATTTTTCTACATCATTTTTCAAAGTTTGAGTAATTACGCTATTCTTGGACGCAGAATCTTCGTAAGCATTTATTTTTGCTTCTAAATCATTAATCTGTTTTAGAAGAGCATCTTTTTCTGACTGCAGTTCCTTTAATTGAGCTGCCAATTCTTCTGCTCTCTGCACAGTAACTACGCCGCTTTTTTTTACTATTTTAAATTGAGTAGAAAGCATTATTCCTAATACTATTGAAACTAAAGCTACGGAAATATATACACTTTTTTTCATAAGTACCCCCATCCTCTATGGCATAAATACTGGATTGCTGTCTCCAATAATTTGAATTGTACCTTTATGATACCCTTTTTCAACCAAATCTTTTAATATTAATTCGGCAAATTTGAAAGAATAATTAATATCAGAAGGATTGTCAAAAGATATATCTATGCCATTTTTTGTAACTAATATAATTTGTCTTTCATTCATATATTTTATAACAGAACAAAAATCAGTACCTTCTATGAGTTCTAAAAGCGTTCCCAAATAACTTTTTTCAAAAATATCATTCAACTTTTTGCCAATTTGATATTTCTCAACTTTTATTCCTTCTATAACAGGAAGTTCAGGGTTATAATCGTCCTTTTTTATTACCACTCCTTCTTTATCTATCATTAAATAGTCTTTTTGATATTTGACTTGTGCAACTATTTGTCTTTCTTTTATAAATATTTCTACAGTATCAGGATATTGAATTTTTACTTTGCTTTCTTTTATATAGGGGTTAGCAAGTAAATTACTTTCTATTTTTTTAGGAGTAACTTTAAAAATATTCATTCCATAATCTATCATAGCCAACTCTTTAATATCATTATAAGATAAAATTTGATTGCCTACAACTTTTATAGTTTTAATCTCAAAATAATTTGATTGAAACATAAAAAGGTAAAGCAAAACTATAAATACTAGCATCACAAACATAAATATTAAAAACCGCTTCTTAAAAGCCCTTTTAACCATTAAACCATCCCCTGCTTGTACTTTTCTTTCGCATATGTAAAACAGCATGACGCTGTTTTACATTATTCTTACAATATCCCCTCCCACACTTTTTAAAGCCTTTTCGATTGATTCATATCCTCTATCAATGTGTTCTGCTTCTTCTACTATTGTAGCACCTTCTGCTCCCAAACCTGCAATAATCAAAGCAGCTCCTCCCCTTAAATCTCTTGCTACTACTTTTGCACCCATTAGCTTCTCAACACCACGTATTACCGCTACTCTTCCATCCACTTTTATATCTGCTCCCATTCGTATAAGTTCTTCTGTGTATTTAAATCTATTATCAAATATTGTCTCCGTAACAATAGATGTCCCATCTGCTACAGATAAAACCGAAACCATCTGAGGCTGCAAATCTGTGGGAAAGCCAGGGTATGGCAATGTAACAATCATATCTACTGCTTTGGGGCGCTTATCGCCTATAATTTTTATATAATCATTTCCGGCATGTATTTCGCATCCCGTCTCTCTCAATTTTGACAGCAATGGTTCTAAATGTTCTTTTAAAGCATTTACTACTGTTAATTCTCCTCGTGTCATCGCCGCAGCACAAAGATAAGTACCTGCAACAATTCTATCTGGAATTATGGTGTATTCCGCATCATGCAATCTTTTTACTCCTTCTATGATAATCGTGTTAGTACCAGCTCCTGATATTTTCGCCCCCATAGAGTTTAAGAAATTCTGCAAGTCTTCTATTTCCGGTTCTTTTGCCGCATTTCTAATGATGGTAATACCTTCTGCTTTAACTGCAGCCAACATGATATTTTCTGTAGCTCCTACACTAGGAAGGTCTAAGTGAATTTCATTTCCTCTTATCTTCCCACCTTCACATTTAATATATCCATAAGACTCTTCAATTTTAACTCCTAATCTTCTCAAACCCTTAAGATGTAAATCTATAGGTCTGTGTCCTATATCACAACCTCCTGGAAAACTCATCAAAGCTTTTTTGTTTCTTGATATTAAAGCCCCCATCAAGAATATAGATGACCTCATGGTTCTCATTAAGCTATCAGGTATTTCACTATCTTTTACATCCCTTGCATCTACAATAATATCTCTGCCTTTAAAAGTTATCTTACACCCTAAATGTTCTAAAATTTCTATCATTGAATAAACATCTTTTAATTTTGGACAATCATGTATTACAGAAATCCCTTCATTTAAAATTGATGCTGCAAGGATGGGTAAAACAGAATTTTTAGCGCCATTTACCTTTAACTCACCATACAGCCTGTTCCCTCCATTAATTTTAAATTTCCCCATCTTATCACCCCTAAATTTAATACAGCTTACACCATATACTATGCATAAATAAGATGGGGTGTTACATAAGGTATTAAGTTATGCTTTTTATAAGCTTGTATATCTTCTCCGCAGCATCAATTTTAGAAATTTTTCGTGCATTATCTCTCATTCTAGAGAGTACTTGAGGATTATCAAGAAGATATTTGATTTTTTTGTACAATTCTTCTGCTATCAAATCCTTCTCTAAAATAACATAAGAAGCTCCGGCTTTTTCTAACACCCGGGCATTATACTCTTGGTGATTATTAGCAACATAAGGAGAAGGAATCAAGATTGAAGCAACACCTTTTGCAGTAATTTCTGCCAAAGTAATAGCACCAGCCCTACAGATTATAATGTCTGCAGCAGCATATACATCCTGCATATTGTGACAATAAGGAATTATTTTAACTGTTTCATCTATGTTTATAGTTTCAGTTTTAACTTTTTCCAACACTTTTTCATATTGATTAGCTCCTGTAATTATTAAAACTTGCAGGTTTTTATCCTTTTGCTTTAAAAATTCTACCATTGTAAAATTTATTTTTTCTGCTCCTCTACTTCCCCCTACTGATACTATTAAAGGTTTATCAGAATAAAAACCCAAATTTTTTAAACCTTCCTCTTTAGTAACTTTTAGCAATTCTCTTCTAATTGGATTACCTGTTACCACAATTTTTTCTTTATTTTTAAAATATTTAACTGATTCTTCAAAACTTACCGCTACTACCTTCACAAATCGTGATAGTACCTTATTTGTAAGGCCTGGAAAAGCATTTTGTTCATGAATCAAAGTAGGTATCCCTTTTAAAGCCGCCATCATTAAAACAGGGCCACCAACATATCCCCCTGTTCCAATTACTACATCTGGTTTAAATTCTTTTAAAATATCATTTGCTTCCTTAAGCCCCACCATTGCTTTATAAATAGTTTTCAATGTATCCAATGATAATTTCCTTTTAAATCCTTGCACAGTAATTGTCTTTAATTCAAAACCTTCTCTTGGTACCAATTCATTCTCTAAACCTTTTTTTGTACCTACAAATAAAATTTGAGCATCTTTTTCATTTTTTAATATTTCCTTAGCAATGGCTATGGCAGGATAAATATGTCCTCCAGTACCTCCACCAGCAAACAAATATTTCAATTATCATCAACTCCTATCTAAATTTGCAGATCGTGAAATATTTAATAGTATTCCTACTCCTGCCATCATAATAACAGTAGAAGTACCTCCATAACTTATAAAAGGAAGAGACACCCCTGTAGGTGGCATAGAAGAAGTTACAACCGCAACATTTATAAGTGTTTGAACTCCTATAAGACTTGTAATTCCTGTAGCTAAAAGACATCCAAACATATCTGGAGCTTTTGCTGCCACTCTCAAACCTCGCAAAATAAGGTATAAAAACATCAAAAGTATAGTGACTGTACCAACAAGTCCTAATTCTTCTCCAATTATGGAAAATATAAAATCATTGTAAGGCATAGGCAGATACATAAGTTTTTGCCTGCTTCCTCCGAGTCCAACTCCAAATAGTCCTCCCGAGCCTAATGCATAAAGGGATTGTACGATTTGATATCCAGATTTTTGAATATCCTGCCACGGATTTAAAAATGTAAATACCCTTTCCCGTATATACTTAAAAGATGAAAAAACAACGATAGCTGCCCCAATTCCTGCTCCAAATAAAGCTCCCATAAAAGATAATTTAGCACCTGCTACAAAGAGAATTATTACAGCCACAATAAATATAATACCAGCTGTACTAAAATTAGGCTGTAACATTATAAGGCCAAAAAGCAACCCTGCCAATCCTAAGACAGGCATAACTCCCTTTTTGAAACTCTTTGCATAATCGGGATGTTTGTCAAAATATTTTGCCAAGTATATAATAAGAGCATATTTTGCCAATTCAGAAGGCTGGATTGTAAAGCTTCCAATTCCTATCCATCTGGTCGCATTATACCTTTCAACTCCTATTCCAGGAATCAAGACTGCAATAAGCAATCCAATCGAAATAATAAGTAAAGGACCAGCTAACTTTTTTAAAATAGTGTAATCAAAATTCATCATAAAAACCATAGCAAAAAAGCCCAATATTACCCATAACAATTGCCTTTTTAAAAAATAATAGGCATCATTATACATATACTCAGCACTGGCAGAACTAGCACTAAAAACCATAATTACACCAATGGAGACTAGTATTAAAACTGTGAGTAAAATGCCATAATCCACAGGGTACTTTTTTTTCATTATTTTACCTCCTCAACTCTGCCACTGCCTTTTTAAAGATTCTTCCCCTCTCTTCAAAATTCCTAAACATATCCCAACTGGCACAAGCTGGTGATAAAAGTACACTATCTCCCTCTTTCGCACTTTCATAAGCTTTTTTTAACAGCTTCTTCTAAGGTACCAGCAAAAAGTATGTCATCCTCAGGATAAGAATACTTCCTTGCAGTATCTCTGATTTTTTTTGCAGTTTGCCCTATCAAAATCAATTTCTTTACTTTCCCATTAAAGGCTTTTACAAACTCATCAAATTCACTACCTTTATCATAACCACCAGCAATTAAAACTATAGGGGTTTTTAAGGCCTGTATTGCTTTAATTGAAGCGTCTGGGTTAGTCCCTTTAGAATCGTTATAAAATTTTACACCATTTATTTCATCAACAAACTCAATCCTATGTTCTACACCTTTAAAAGACTTTAAAGTACTTGCAATAACATTTGCACTAATCCCTGAAAGATATGCTACTGAAGAAGCAGCCAATGCATTCTCTAAATTGTGTTCTCCAGGAATATAAATTTCCTCTATGTCAATAATTTTTTTAGCATTTCCATTAACGCTTATATAAATACTGCCATCTTTTACATATGCCCCATTTTCTAATGAACTTTTTCTACTAAAAGGAAAAACTCTGCATTTAGCCTTATTTTTTAGACTCCACGTAACAGGGTCATCGAAATTTAGAACAGTATATTCATCGCCTCGTTGATTTTCAAAAATTCTTCCTTTTATATCTCTATAACTTTCAAAAGTCTTATGCCTGTTTAAATGATCAGGGGTAATATTTATTATACAGCTTATTTTAGGTTTAAACTCTTTTATAGTTTCTAATTGAAAGCTACTAATCTCTGCTACTATGAAATCCCCCTCTGTCGCTTCCATGACAGCATAAATAAGTGGATAACCTATATTCCCAGCAACATATACCTTTCTCCCTGCATTTTTAAACATTTCGCCTAATAAAGAAGTAGTAGTTGTTTTGCCATTTGTACCTGTAATTGCATAAATAGGAGCTTTAGAAAACCTATATGCAAACTCCACTTCTCCCAATACTTCAATTTTCTTTTCTTGTGCTGTTTTTACTATATCCGAATCAATAGGAACACCTGGACTTAAAACGACCAAATCTATGCCTTCTAAAAATTCCTTTTTGAATTTACCAAACCTAAAATCTATGGACAAACTTTTAATTTCTTCTAAATTTTCTTTTAATACATCATATTCTTTTCCATCATAAGCTATTACTTTCGCTTTCAAGCTGTCAAACACTTTACACAAAGCTATTCCGCTAACTCCTAAACCTGCTACAAAAATTTTTTTACCCTTTAGCTCCATAATTTGCACTCCTTAGCTTAAACTATAAAAAGATATAAACATAGCAATTAGAGTAACAATCCAAAAAGCGTAGACTACATTTTGTTCTTGCCAACCTGACAATTCAAAATGATGGTGTAAAGGACTCATTTTAAAAACCCTTTTACCAAACAATCTAAAAGACAATACCTGAATAATCACTGAAAGAGCTTCAGCCACATAAATAATGCCTAATAAGGGCAAAATCAAGGGCAATTTAGTCAAAACCGCGGCAGTAGCTATAGCTCCTCCAATAGCTAAGGAACCAGTATCTCCCATAAAAACCTCTGCAGGATGACGATTATACCTCAAAAATCCTAACAATCCTCCTGTCAAAGCAGCGCTAAAAGCTCCATAAGTTATATTATTTAAAAATAAAGCTGTCATAGTGAAAAAAGCCATAACAATAAAAGATACACCTGCTGCTAATCCATCAAGCCCATCTGTCAAGTTTACGCTATTTACTGTTCCAACTATTACAAAAACCATAAAAGGAATATAAAAATTGCCAAGGTCAATAGAAGTTTTTAAAAAAGGAAAAATCACTTCTGTTCCTACATATTTTTGAGCAAAATATGAAATGATTATCGCAAGTAAAAACTGTCCAAGAAGTTTTTCTCTCGCTCTCAAACCTAAAGGCCTTTTAAAATAAACCTTTAGAAAATCATCTGCAAATCCTATTAAACCATATCCCAAAAAACCTAATAACAAAATAGCTAAATATTTGTTCCAATGAGAAAAAATTAAAGTAGAAATAACTGTGGCTGTAATAAACATTATTCCCCCCATTGTAGGGGTTCCAGATTTTTTTAAATGGCTTTTAGGCCCATCTTCCCTTACTTTTTGCCCAAATTTTAATTTTCTAAGATAAGGTATAAAAAGAGGGCCAGACACCAAGCTTAGCACAAAAGCAACAACTGTAGCCAAAATTATCTTTTGTAACATTTTACTTTACCCTCTCCTGCAAAAATTGTACTATTTGTTCCATTTTCATACCTCTTGAACCTTTTACTAAAATTGAATCCCCTTCTTTGATAATATCTTTCAAAATTTCATTAACCTCTTCATTAGTGTTACAAACAAAAATATTGTTCCCTTTCATCCCACAAACCTTGGATTCTTCTGCAATATATTTCGACATATTACCAGAGGTTATCAAAATATCTATATGGCTATCTGCCACCAATTTTCCTATTTCTTTGTGGGCTTCTACTGCATACTCACCTAATTCCAGCATATCTCCTAAAACTGCTATTTTTCTCTTAGCAGGTAAATCCCTTAATACGCTTAAAGCTGCTTTCATAGAATCTGGATTAGCATTATATACATCATCAATAATTTTTATATCACCTTTTTCTATTATATTAAGTCTCATTTTGCCTGGTTGAAAATCTTTTAAAGCCTCTGCCATGTCCTCTACATTAATGCCAAACTCTAATCCAACACAAATAGCAGCAAGAGAATTGTACACATTATGAATACCAGGAATCGAAAGCTTTATTTCTTTCTCCAAATTTTTATATTTTAAAGTATATTTTATATCTTTTTCTCCTTTTTCTATATCGCAAGCTTTAATTTCTCCACTTTTTATACCATATCTGTAATACTTACTTGAATACTGCAGAGGAATTTTTGATAGCATATCATCATCTGCATTTAATACAATCACATTTTCCTCTTTAAAATTTTCAATTAACTCAAGTTTAGCTTTTAATATATTTTCTCTTGAGCCTAATTTTTCGATATGAGCAACTCCTATATTTGTAAAAACTGCTACTTGAGGCTCTGCAATATTCTTTAGCCTCCTAATTTCTCCAAAACCACTCATTCCCATTTCCACTACCGCAATCTGATGAGTATCTTCCAAATTAAAAATTGTCAATGGCAAGCCAATTTCATTATTAAAATTTCCCTCTGTTTTCAAAACTTTATACTTTTTAGACAATATTTGTGCAATCATATCTTTCGTAGTAGTTTTTCCACTGCTACCTGTCACAGCAATAAAAGGAATATTGAATTTTTTTCTATAATAAGAAGCAATTTTATGCAAAGCTTCTAAAGTCTCATTAACGTAAATGACATCAACTGAAAAATCTTTCAAACACTCTACATTTTCCAACCTCGCAGTAATAACTGCAATAGCACCTTTGTCTATTGCATCTTTTACGAAATCTTCTCCATCGTATTTTTCCCCTTTCAAAGGGATAAATAATTCATCTTTTTTGACTTTTCTCGAATCAGTTGAAATTCCTATTACTTTATCCTTTAAACTTCCTTTTATCAATTTTCCCTCAGTAGCTCTTACAATTTCATCTATTAAAAGTTCCATCATCTATTACCGCCTTCAGACAAAATTTCTTTAACTATTTCTCTCTCATCAAAGTGAATAACCTTATCTCCTATAATTTGATAAGTTTCGTGTCCTTTACCTGCAAGTATTATTACATCGTCTTTTTGAGCATTAGTCAGAGCGTAGCTTATCGCTTCTTTTCTATTTTCTATTACAACATAAGGGCAATTAGTCTTTTTTATGCCTTCCTCAATTTGTGAAATTATTTCTCTTGGGTCTTCCGAACGAGGATTATCCGAAGTCAAAATGCAAAAATCCGCATACTTCCCTGCAACTTCTCCCATCAAAGGCCTTTTAGTTTTATCTCTATCTCCTCCAGCACCGAAAAGAAGTATTTTTCTTCCAGTTTTATATTCCTTCAAGGCTTCCATTATATTCTGTATTCCGTCAGGAGTATGGGCATAATCTATAATCACATAAAAGTCTTTTCCTGTCTCCACCAGTTCAAATCGACCTTTTACTGTGACCTGACTTAAAGCCTCTCTCACACTTCGCAAAGAAATACCAAGAAAATCAGCCACTGTAATGGCAGCTAAAGCATTGTAGACGCTAAAAATTCCTGGAATTTTTAATGAAATCTCTTCTTTTTTATCTTCAATCTGAACTTTAAACTTTACACCATCTAAACTATTCCTAATATCCTTTGCCATAACATAAGCAAAATCTTTTATACCATAAGTCAAAACTTTTGCTTTAGAACTCTCAATCATCATAGAAGAGTATTTATCATCTATATTGATGACCGACGCACTCTTCGCCATCTTGAATAACTTACTCTTTGTCTTAGCATACTCTTCCATGTTCTGGTGAAAATCTAAATGGTCTTGGGATAAGTTGGTAAAAACTGCTATATCAAATTCACATTCGTCTACTCTATTTAATGCTAAAGAATGAGATGATACCTCCATAACCACATACTTAACACCTTTGTTCACCATAATACTAAAAAGTTCCTGCAAATCCAACGATTCAGGTGTGGTATGTACAGAAGGTATCACTTCATCCCCTATCATATTTTGTATAGTCCCCACTAGGCCCACTTTATTATTTTGCCTTTCTAAAATCGCTTTTAGCATATAAGTAACAGAGGTTTTACCATTTGTTCCTGTTACACCAATTAAAGTAAGTTTGCTGGTGGGGTTATTGTAAAAATTAGAAGCTATTTTTGCCATGGCAGCTCGAGCATCTTCTACTAATACTGTTGTAATTCCGGGATATTCTTTTATTTCCCTATCTGTAACAACAGCAACTGCCCCATTTTTAATAGCCTCTTCCACATAGAAAATACCATCGGTTTTAAACCCTTTTATAGCGATAAATAAATATTTATTTTTAGATTTACGGGAATCGTAACACACCCCACTGATGTCTATATTAGGATCTCCTTTTATCTCGCAGTTGACTCCTTTTAAAATATCTATAAGTTTCATGTTAGGCCTCCTCACAAAAATATCTAAAAAGCATACCACCACTAAATAGTATAGCACAATTATAGATTTTGCATAGAGGAAGTTTAATTTTCCTTAGGCCTAAACTCCACTTCTACAGTTTCACCTTTTTTCAAAATCGTGCCTTCTTTCGGACTTTGATTCACAGCAAAACCACTGCCTTTTATTTTTATTTTAAGCCCTAAAGAATTTAGAATTTCTGTGGCTTCTTTTACACTCTTACCAGTTAAATCAGGAACTACTACTTCTTGTATTTTTTCAGCATTTAAGTACAAAATAACTTGTGTGTTTTCTTCTACAATTGCTCCTGGTTTAGGCATTTGGTCAAAAACAGTATCTCCATTTCCTTCTATTATAAAATTAAGCCTATTCGACAAAATAATGTTTTCTGCTTCATAAAGTTTCATATTCCTCACATCCGGTACCACAACCGACGCAGGTTTTTCTATTCCTCTTGGCTGTACTTCCAAATATCTTAGGGTATCTTCTAAAATGCTCTTTACTACAGGTGCAGCCAATTGGCTTCCAAAATGGGTTTCCGGATTATTAGGCTCATCTATTACCACCAACACAATAACTTTTGGATCCTCCGCTGGTGCAAAACCTATAAAAGATGCCACATATTTGCCTGGCATATATTTTTCTGTAGTACCAGTCTTTCCAGCTACATCAAATCCTTCAATATATCCTGCTTTGCCTGTTCCCTCTGACACTACACTTTTTAGTATTTCTCTCATTGTAGAAGAGGTCTGTTCAGAAATGACCTGCCTCACTACTTTTGGTTTAAATTCCTTCACTACTTTTCCATTTGAATCTACAATTGATTTCACAATTAGAGGTTGCATCAATTTTCCTCCATTGGCTATTGCGGAGACAGCAGTAATCATCTGAAGAGGCGTCACAGCAATACCTTGCCCAAAAGAATTAGTGGCTAACTCAACAGGCCCAACACTACTTTCTGCCAATACAAGACCTGGAGCTTCACCAGGAAGAAGTATTCCTGTCCTTTGTCCAAATCCAAAATCATGTATGTATTTATAGAGTTTTTCTACTCCTAGCCTTTGTCCTAACGTCACAAAAACTGCGTTGCAGGAATTTTGAACACCTTGAACAAAATTTTCACTGCCATGGGTAGCCCAGCAATTTATTCTATGTCCAGAAACTATAGTATAGCCCGGACAATAAAACTGTTCATTAAGACCTACAAGTTTTTCTTCTAAAGCTGCAGAAGCAGTAATTGTCTTAAAAACAGAACCAGGTTCATAAGAATCAGAAATAGCTTTATTTCGCCAAGCTTTATACCATTCCTCCTGCAGTCCTTCAAAAGGATTATTAGGATTAAAATTTGGTCTATTAGCCAAAGCCAATATTTCCCCTGTTTTGGGGTCCATAACAATGGCTACTGCTCCTTTTGAAGGCTTAGAATGAACCATCGCTTGGTTAAGAGCCTTTTCTGCAAAATGCTGAATAGTTTCATCTATTGTAAGCACTACGTTATAACCTGGAAGAGGTTCAAAATACTCATCCTCTCCCACATCCATCTTTCTACCTATAGCATCCATTGGAGTAGAAATTCTTCCCGGAATACCTCTTAAAAAGTTGTCAAATGCTAATTCAATGCCATCTAAACCTTGGTTGTCAATTCCAGTAAAGCCCAAGACATGAGATGCAAGAGTATTATTTGGATAAAATCTTTTCATGTCCTCAGAAATTATTATTCCATCTATATTAAGCTTTCTTATCTCTGCTGCCTTTTCGTCATCAACTTGTTTAGCAATTAACACTTCTTGTAAGTTTTTATTAGAAATCTTTTGAAGAACTTTTCCTTTATCTAAATTTAATATTTGGGCTAAAGCTTCAGCTACTGCTTCTCTTTGAGAATCAGGTATTTCTTTGGGGATAACACTTATTTTATTAACACTTATATTTTCTGCTAATACTTTGCCATTTCTATCAAATATATTTCCCCTTTTGCCGCTAACAGATACGTCTAAAGTCCATTGAGGAAGTGCCATCTTTTGATAATCTTCACTTTTTACCACCTGTATCCAAAAAAGTCTGAGTATAAGTCCAAAAACAACTATAGAGGATAAAAAAGTAAAAAAAGAATTCTTCTCTTTACAGATATGGTTGGATATATCTATTATCCCCCCTATCTATTCAACACCCCCAATATCCTCATAAAAAAGTTACTTTTATCTTGTGATTTTTCTTCACTTTTTTTCTCTTCAGCTACTTTAGGTTTTTCTCCTACTTTTACGTAAACTATCTGATCTTCTTCTGGCATTTGCATTCCTAATTTTTCTTTTGCAATCTCTTCAATTCGAGCAGGATTGGTTAAAGAAGCAATTTGGGCTTTTAATTGTTGATTTAAATTTTCTGTATATTGTACTCGCTTTTCCATTTTGTCTAAAGCAATTGACCTTTGATAAATTACAGTATACCTGTAAAGTATCAAAATGCTTAGAGAACTTATAAAAACTACCAAAAGTAAATTCTTTAATTTCCTGTTTTTTTTAGTTTTTCTTACTTGCTCTTTCTTTTCTGAGGTATATGGGGGATACTCGTAATTATATTCTCTTTGTGCTACTATCAATTTATTCTACCTCCATTTCTTTTAGAACTTACAGTTTTTCTGCAACTCTAAGTTTTGCACTGCGAGACCTTGAATTTGTCTCTATTTCCTCTTTGGAAGGTAGTACCGGTTTTTTTGTGATGATTTTTATCAAAGGTTCTTTGCCACAAGTACAAGGTATATTATGTGGACAAGTGCAGGGATTTTCTAATTTTTTAAAAGTATTCTTCACAATTCTATCTTCCAAAGAGTGAAATGTGATTATCGCAATGCGCCCTTTCCCCCGTAATACCTCTACCATATCCTCAATCGCCTTATCTAAACCTTTAAGTTCTTCATTGACTTCTATTCGTATGGCTTGAAATGTTCTTTTTGCTGGATGTGGTCCTTCTCTCCTGGCAGAGGCAGGAACAGCATTTTTTATAATCTCTACTAATTGGAAAGTAGTTTTTATTTCTCCTTTTTCTCTTTCTTTTGCAATAAATTTAGCAATACGCGATGCCCATTTCTCTTCTCCATATTCTCTTATCACTCTTTCTAATTCTTGCTGTGAATACTTGTTCACCACATCATAGGCAGAAAAAGGTGAATTTTTGTCCATTCTCATATCCAGCGGAGCATCTTTCATATAAGAAAAACCGCGTTCAACTTCTTCTAATTGATAAGAAGATACCCCCAAATCCAAAAGGATGCCATCAACCTTGTCAATATCCAAACTTTTAAGTATCTCTTTTATATTTTTAAAATTATCATTTATGTACTCTACATTTTTGTAATTTTTAAGCCTTTCTTTGCTAGCTTTTATCGCATCCAAATCTCTATCTATCGCAATTAACTTTCCGGTGGTAAGCCTTTTTAATATTTCTTCAGAATGACCTCCACCACCTAAAGTACCATCTACATATATTCCCTCTGGTTTTATATTTAAATATTCAATTGTCTCCTTAAGCAAAACACTTTTATGGCTATATTCCATTCTTTATCACACCTATATATTTAAGTCGTCAAGATGCTCAGCAATCTCTTCAAAAGAAACATCTGTATTATTAGAATACTCTTCCCAAACCTCTTTACTCCAAATCTCAACCCTTGTAGAAACTCCAATAAATATAACATCTTTTTCTATTTTGGCATGCTCTCTTAAATTAGCAGGTATAAGTATTCTTCCCTGTTTATCAATTTCACATTCCACAGCTCCAGCTAAGAAAAATCTCGTAAATGCTCTTGCGTCTTTTTTGGTAAGTGGCAAAGTTTTAAGTTTGGCCTCAATATTTTTCCACTCATCCAGTGAATATACGAATAAGCAATTGTCCAATCCTTTAGTCAATACAAACCTATCCCCCAGCTCTTCTCTGAATTTAGCGGGGATTATGACTCTTCCTTTTGCATCAATTGTGTGTTCGTATTGACCCATCAACATACAAAACACCAAACTTTCCCTTCACATTCTCCCACTTACCACCACATTGCACCACTTAATATGTTATTCTATATAAATTTAAAAAATCCTGCTAAATTTTTATAAAAAATAAAAAAACAGGCTTTGCGCCTGATTTTTATTTTTTAATAGGATTCACAACGGAAAGCACACTATTCTCTTCTCTCAGATGATTTTGAAATCTTTCTCTAACATCTTCAAAGCTTATACTATAAAGCAGATCTAAATAATCCAGTAAATTTATTTCCTTCATATAAAAGTTTATAAAACTGTAAGCTATACTATCGACCGAATTAAATGTTCTTAAAAATTTTCCTATGTATTTTTTCTTTATTCTCTCAAAATCTTCTTCCTTTAAAAATTGTAGATTATTTATTGCATTTAAAATGATATCTCTCACTTTAAAAGGATCTTTAGATTGACCTCCTATTATAGAATAACCGTAATCTATCTCTCCACCGTAATCAAAGCTAAAAGTGCTGTCAATAAGCCCTTCATTGTAAAGCCTCTCATACAAGTCAGAACTTCTGCCTAATGCCATTTCCAAACCTATTTGTATCTCTAAATTTTTCTTTAATAATTTCTTTCCCCCAAAACCCACATCTGTATCTTTAAAACCTAGATTAAAAAGAGGAATGGATACTTGCATATCTTGTACAACTTCTTTTTTATAAACGCTTGAAGGCTCTTTAGGATATATCCTTTCTATTTCTCCCTGTTTTTTATCCTGTCTCACATTTTCTTTTATAACGTCAAGAGTTTTATCTATATCAATATCTCCTACAGCAAACAATACCATATTTTCAGGATGATAAAATGTGTAATAACATTTATACAAGATTTCTTTATTTATTTGCGAAATTGATTCAATCGTACCAGCTATGTCTTTTCTAACTGGATGTACATGATAAAGAGCCTCTAATGCGTTAAAATAAACTCTCCAATTGGGGTCATCTTGATACATCCTTATTTCTTGAGCTATTATTCCCTTTTCTTTTTCCACATTTTCATCTGTAAAATAAGGATTTTGTACAAACTTCACTAAAAGTTTTAGATTTTCATAGAAGTTTTCAGTACTCGCAAATAAATAAGCAGTTGTAGTAAAATTTGTATAAGCGTTAGCTGAAGCCCCTAATTTTGAAAACTGCTCAAAAATACTACCTTCTTCCTCTTCGAACATTTTGTGCTCCAAAAAATGCGCAACCCCATCAGGTACCTCCGTTACATTAGTATCCCCTGGAGCGATAAACTTACTGTCATTAGAACCAAAATGGGTAGCAAATATTGCAAACTGCTTTGTATAACCTCTTTTCGGCATTATATACACTTTCAGGCCATTATCCAATTCTTGTAAAAGTATTTTTTCGTCTATTCTCTCATTGTACAACTGCTGCATAATTATTCCTCCTTTTTGCCGGTCATAAAATACACCGTATCTAATTTAACCTTTTTAGCAACTTCCACTACGTCCTCTTTTGTCACCTTTTCTACTTTTTTAATAAATTCTTCTATATTTAAATCTGCTCCTGCAATTTTTTGTGACAAATAGTAGTCAGATTTAGAAGTAGCATTGTCTTTCATTGCATTCAAAGAGGTCTTTAAGGCTTTTATTGTGGAATCTAATTCATAATCTGAGATATTACCTTCTTCAATTTCTTTTAACTGTTTAAGTATTATATCAAGAGCTTTGTTGTAATTTTCTATCTCTATGCCGCAACTTACCACCATTAAACCTTTAAATCTCTCAAGCCTTGAATAAGCATAATAAGCAAGACTTGCCTTTTCCCTCACATTCATAAAAAGTTTAGAAAAAGGTCCTCCTCCTAATACACCACTGTATACCAAAAGAGGAAAATATTCCTTACTGTTAGCCGGCACATTAGTTCTAAAGCCAAGAGTAAGCTTCCCCTGGGTTACTTCTAAATTTTCTGTCACATATTTTACTTCCTTTACTTCTTTATATATATTTGGGGAAGGAATATTTAATATTTGTCCTCTTTGAAAAGCAAAATATTTTCTAAAAACCTCCTCTATATATTTAGGGTCCACGCTTCCGACTACATATATATCCATCGGCAAAGTATTAATACAATTTTGATAATAGTGGTAAAGATTTTTTTCATCAATAACCTCTAAGTCCTCACTCTTGCCTAATTCGAATATAGCAAAAGGCTCCCCTTTACACATCTCTTCATAACAACGGTCTACCGCATATTTGGTTTTGTCATTTATTCTTGAATCTATTAAATTTTTGTGAATCTCTTTTTCTTGAAGTACATAATCTTTATTAAAAGCATTTCCTTCTGTAAGAGGGTTGAAAACTAACTCTTTTAAAAATTTTACTCCCTCTTCTAAAATATTCTCTTTTATGTACTCCTCTTGAGGTAATTCCAATCTATATTGTTGAAGGTGCCTTTCTCCTTTTTTATACACAGAAACAGCCATAGTAGTGCCGTATAAGTTTTCTAAAAACTTCACCATTTCTTTATAGGTTTTAATACTAGAAGTACCCCTTTTTAAAACAGCAGGCAGCAAAGCATATTTTGTAGCCTCTTCTCCTAATTGATTGTGGATATAAAGATTAATTGTCACTGTTTTAAATTTGTCTGTAGTATCTATGTACAAATTTATTCCGTTGTTTAATTGTTTCTCAATTAATTCCATGGAATCAACTCCTTCTAAAATAATCCAATTATTTTTTGATTATATGATAATTGTATCACAAAGTCAATAATACATAAACCCGGGGAAAAACCCCAGGTTTTTTACATGCCAGGCGTTATGCGCTTAATAATTTCTGATATCTGTTTTGCAAATTCAGAAACTGGTCTTCCCGCAGAAATTCCTCTGGCAATGTTATCTATTCTTTTGTACAAATCTGGATCCGCAGTTACATAGACCCTTGTTATAGACTTATCAGTATTTTTTACAGTCTTCTCTATTTTCTTTTTTACATCTGTTTCATGAGTTCCCTGTACTTTTGCTTTCATATCCACACCTACAAGGGCAGTACTTCCAGATACTACTACTGTAGCCTTGTTTACTTCTGGTAGTTTAGCAACATTTGAAGCTATTTTGCTTGCTCTTGCACTTTCTGTTGTCGGTTTTCTTACAGGAGTTGGAGCTGGCATTGTTGGTGTCCTAGGTGCAGGCGTTGTATAACCTGGTGCTGTCTTAGAAGGCGCAGGAGTAGTCCTTGTAGGCGCCGGTGTATAACGAGCAGGAGCAGGCTTTCTAGTCGCAGTTTTGCATCCTGCCATTGAAACCATTATCATTATCCCAATAAGCATTATTGTAATTATACTTTTTATTTTTTTCAAAGCTATGCACCTCCTCAAAATATATTTTTGCACTTTTATTAAAAAGTATTATGCTAAATTATGGAATGTTTATGAAAAACATTTGAAAAAATTTTTTGAGTAATATATAATGCATATGTAAAACTATTGGAGGGAAGATAAAATGGAAATAGGAATTGTTGGACTACCTAACGTCGGTAAAAGCACTTTGTTTAACGCAATTACAAAAGCAGGTGCAGAATGTGCAAATTACCCCTTTTGCACTATTGAGCCAAATGTCGGAATTGTATCTGTGCCTGATGAAAGGTTAGATTTTTTGTCAAAAATTGAAAATCCCCAAAAAATCATACCTGCAACTATAAAATTTGTTGACATAGCAGGACTTGTAAAAGGGGCAAGTAAAGGAGAGGGTTTAGGAAATAAATTTCTTTCTCATATTAGGGAAGTTGATGCTATATTAAACGTGGTAAGATGCTTTGAAGATAGCAACATTGTCCATGTAGAAGGAAGTATTGATCCTATAAGAGATGTTGAAATAATAACTTTAGAGCTTATACTTGCTGACATGGAAGTTATTGAAAGGCGTCTTCAAAAAACATCAAAACTTGCGCGAAATGATAAAAAAGCAGCCTTTGAAGTGGAAGTACTTGAAAAATAAAAAAGGATTAGATGAAGGGAAACCTGTAAGGGCTCTTCAATTTACTGAAGAAGAAAAAAGTTTTGTAAGTCAACTTATGTTGCTTACCTATAAACCTGTTATGTATGTAGCAAATATATCAGAAGAAGACTTAATTTCAGGAGAAGAAAATCAATATGTAAAGCAACTAAAAGAATATGCTGAAAATGAGAATTCCCAAGTTTTAGTTATAAGTGCAAAAATTGAAGAAGAATTAGCTTCTTTAAGTGATGAAGAAAGAAATGAACTTTTGAGAGAATACGGCCTTGCCGAACCTGGCCTTAACAACATAATAAGGCATGGTTACTCTCTCCTTGGACTTATAACCTTTTTCACCGCTGGACCAAAAGAAGTCCACGCTTGGACAATAAAAAAAGGCACAAAAGCACCTCAAGCAGCAGGAAAAATTCATTCAGATTTTGAAAAAGGATTTATAAGGGCAGAAGTGATCTCGTATGAAGATTTAGTAAAAGCTGGTTCACAGGCAGCAGCAAGAGAAATGGGACTTATGAGACTGGAAGGAAAAGATTATGTGATGCAGGATGGGGATATAGTAGTCTTCAGATTTAACGTATAAAAATCGCCATAAAAGGCGATTTTTATACGTTACTCCAGACTTATTTCTACATGTTCCCCATCTTCTTCATCATATACATCTATTATTTTCCCTGTTTCTCCTTTTTCTAGCGCCTCAAGAATTTCTTCTAAATTTATACCTGCATTTGTAACTTCAGAAGGAATAAATTTTCCTCCTATTTTCATTCCCAAGTTGACAAGACTATATGGTATTGCAAGATTCACCTTTAATCTATTGTTAACTATGTCATAAACCTTTATCTTCATCCATTTGAATTTATTTTTTTGACTTGTTTTGGCACTTATTTCTTCTCCCCCATTATCATCGATAGCTTTCAATAGCTCAGCCGCTTCTTCAGCTGTTATTTTGCCCTCTTCTAACATCTTTAAAATTCTCATTTTTTCTTCTTCCATAAAAATACCCCCTCACTCTAAATGAACATTCCCATTGACAGTACGAGCTACTATATTTATTTTATTATAAGCCTTTTCATAGTCTTGAGTTTTCCCTTTAAGATGAGTAGCTCCTCTTACCTCATAAAACATACTTGGCAATTTCACTTGACACTTGCCATTTACTGTGCTCAAATCAAAAGAAACGCCAACCTTTTCATCAGCAATCTCCATTTCGATACTGCCATTAGTAGTACTTGCCTTTAGGGAAGAATTGCTTGAATTGACTTTAAAATCCTCTACAATAATTTTACCATTTATTGTGTTTAAATCTGCATCGTTGAAAGTACTGTCCTCTACTGCTATACTGCCATTAGAAGTGCGACAAACAACCCTTTCACAAGTAGCATCATCCACCTCTATCTTCGCATTTGTAGTGTGGTTCTCTATTTGATAAAACTTTATCTCTTCTAAGTAAATGCTTCCATTGGTAGTGTAAGCCTGCAGACTTTCTCCTTCAATACCTTCTATGGAAATTCTGCCATTTGTAGTAGAAAGTGTTATATTTTTATATTTAACCTTAGGAAGATACATTTTAACACTCAAAGCCTTTATCTTTGGAGTCTTCTTTACTTCTAATATTCCATTTTGGCAATTGTATATAATTTCTTCTTCTCCATTTCTGGGAACTACATATCTTGTGGTAATAGAAGCATACTCTTCTTCCCACGTTTCAATATAAATTTCTCCATTTCTCCCTTCTATTCTTATATTAGCATTTTCCGCTACACTATCGCATCGAAATTCTTTTTCAATTGTCTTTCCTAAAGATATTCCTAAAAAAGTATCCAGCAGCCGGTCAACTGTCCTCTCAAAAGTAGAAATTTCTCTTTCTTTCTCTCTTACTGTAGAGATTGCCTTATCAATTTTCTCTTCTATTTTAAAAGGAATTTCTTCTAGCTTTGAAAAACTTTCCTCTTTTTTATTTGCCTTCTCTTTCTCTTCTATCTCTTCTAATTCTTCTTCATAAAAAAATTCTTCTCCCTCTATCGCTTCAAGCAATTGAGCCGCTTCCTCTGCTGTTATCTTCCCCTCCTCTAGCATTTTTAAAATCAATTCTTTTTCTTCATTCATAGAGCTTGCCCCCTAATCCTTACTATTCTTTTAAAAGTTTCAAAGCTTCTTGAACAGTTATTTCACCACTTTCTAACTTCTTCAGGACTTCTTTTTTGTCTACTGTAGGCCTTCTTTCAACTTCATATCCCAAAGCAGCAATCAAATTGTCCAATTTGTTTCTAATTGTAGGATAAGATAAGCCTAATTCTTTTTCCATTTCCCTTATATTTCCCCTCGTCCGTATGAAAAGTTCCAAAAAATCTCTTTGCTCTTTTGACAAATAGCAAAATTTACAAAGTTCAAATTTACCTTCAATTGCTGTTCCACATTGAGGACATTCCAGCCTTGTTACCACCATTTTTTCACTGCAAACTGGACATCTACCTATTACTTCATTCATTAATATCACCTCTTAAAAGGCAAGTTTATTATAAAAAGCCTGCTCACATTCGTCATCTTGTTTTTATTATAACACTTATTTTAAAAATGTCAATAAAAATTTTAAATTATTTTAAGTTTTAGTTTAAAAAAATTAATTTTTTAAAGGATAAAAATAAACCAAGCAAAGCTGCTTGGCTTAAACTTCTATAACCTCTTCTTCAAAATCATCAATATATTTTTGATACTCCATTTTTTGTTCTGCTTCTATTACTTTGTCTAACTTAGGCTTTGTAGCAGGATGTTTCGGCACAAAAATAGTGCAGCAGTCTTCATACGGTCTTATAGAGATCTCAAAAGTACCAATCTTTTGAGCTAAATCTATAATCTCTGTCTTATCCATTCCAATGAGAGGCCTAAATATTGGCATAGACACAGAAGTATTGGTTACATATAAACTTTCAATCGTTTGACTTGCAACTTGTCCTAAACTTTCCCCAGTGATTAGAGCCATAGAACCATTCTTTTGAGCAATTTTTTCTGCTATCTTCATCATCATCCTTCTCATGATTATAGTAGTAAATCTTGGTGGACACTTTTCATAAATTTTCAATTGCAAATCAGTAAAATGCACTACATGTAATTTTATCTTTTGGCCATACTGAGAAAGGACTTCGCACAAATCTACAACCTTGTCTTTAGCTCTTTCAGAGGTATAAGGAGGACTGTGAAAATAAACCGCTTCTACTTCTACGCCTCTTTTCATCATCATCCAAGCAGCTACAGGGCTGTCAATGCCTCCTGACAAAAGTACAGTCGCTTTACCGTTTGTCCCAAGAGGAAGGCCTCCTATTCCCTCAATCACTCCCGCGTATACAAAAGCCATTTCTCTTATCTCTACATTTAAAAGCACATCAGGATTATGGACATCTACTTTTAAGTTTTTGATATTTTTCAATACTGCTGCTCCTACTCTGCGGCTGACCTCCATGCTGTTATAAGGAAAAGACTTATTTGGCCTCTTAGTCTCTACTTTAAAAGTCTTTCCTTCGTGTCCTTTCATAAGTTCTACTGCAGCTTTAAATATTTCATCCAAGTTTAAATCGGTTTTTTTAGCTTTTGTTATTCCTACAATACCAAAGACTTTTTTTAATCTTTCTATTACCTCTTCAATATCTCCATCACATTCTACATAAATTCTGCCATGAGTTTTTTCAACTTTAACTTCCTTAAAGTCAGAAAGAGCATGTTTTATATTTTTTATCAATTTATTTTCAAAAAAAGACCTATTATCTCCTTTTAAAGCTAATTCTCCATATTTAATCAATAATATGTCTTGCATATTTTACCTCCGTTTATACTTTCTTAAAAAATTCACTTTTTCTTTTAACACTGATATAGTATAGTCAATTTCTTCTTCTGTATTAAAAATTCCAATGGAAAATCTTATAGCGCTTTCAATAAGGTCCTCTTTAAGACCTATCGCTTTTAAAACATGACTTTGTCCTTTCTTTTTGGAAGAACAAGCCGATCCCGTAGAAACATATATGCCCTTTTCTTCAAGAGCGTGTAAAAGCACCTCTCCCCTCACACCGGCAAAAGAAATATTGAGTATATGTGGCGCTCCCTCTTCAACATTTGGCCCGTTTAAATGAACATCTTTTATTTCAGAAACTATGCCTTGATAAAGTTGCTTCTTTAAGGTCATTAATTTGCTTACATTACCGTGGAAATTTTCTTTGGCTAATTTGCTAGCCACACCAAATCCCACAATTCCTGGCATATTTTCTGTCCCAGACCTTAAATTTTTTTCTTGTCCTCCTCCAAAAATTATTGGCCTAATCTTTACTGATTTATCAATATATAAGGCTCCTACACCTTTAGGGCCGTGTATTTTATGACTGCTTAAAGAAATCATATCTAAATTTTGCTTTTTTACATCTATATTTATTTTTCCCACTGCCTGTATAGCATCAACATGAAAAATTATACCTCTTTCCTTTGCTATTTCACCTATTTCCTCTATTGGCTCAATCGTACCTATTTCATTGTTAACAGCCATAATTGAAATGAGAATCGTTTTGTCAGTTATAGCTCTTTTTAAGTCTTTTACATCTACTTTTCCTGTTTTATCCACAGCTAAATAGGTTACTTCAAAGCCATTTTCCTCTAAATATTTTAGCACATTAAGTACAGAGGGATGTTCAATAGCGGAAGAAATTATATGATTACCCTTTTTTCTCAAACTCTCCGCTACTCCAATTAAAGCAAGATTGTTTGATTCTGTACCACCAGAAGTAAAAACAATCCCCTCAATATCTCCGTTAATTAGTTTAGCAACATTTTCTCTTGCTTCTTTCATCAATTTTTCAGCCTGATACCCTTTCAAATGTAACGAAGAAGGATTGCCATATTCATTTTCTAAAACCTCTACCATTTTCTCTATAACTTCTTTCCTAACTCGTGTAGTAGCACTGTTGTCAAGGTATACTTCCATAGGCATCATCCCTTTTATCTATTTTGCAAACTTGATTAACAAATTAATAGTTCGCTGTACTTCTTCATAGGTAGCCTTTCCATCTTCACTTGCTAATATACACTCCTTAGCATGCTCTTGTATTATAGACATGCCCACTTTTTCTAAAGAAGCTTTTACAGCTGCTATCTGCAATAAAATTTCCTCACAACTTTTTGACTCTTCTACCATTTTTTCTATCCCTGCTATGTGCCCTTTTATCGTCTTTAATCTCATCAAAATATCATTTCTCAAATTATCGCCCATTTACAACACACCCTTTACTAATTTAATTCCTTATATATTAACTTTGCCACAAAATTTGCAAAGAGTCAATTCCTATATCGAGTAGGAGCTGAATAATTATTTTATTCAGCGTCCTCTCACACCACCGTACGTACCGTTCGGTATACGGCGGTTCATTAGGAATTGTGTACAATTAGATATCTTTGGGATAAACTCTTATAACCTATGCTTTCAAAGTATTTATTTGTAAGAGTCTTATTTAGGATTGGGCTATTGGATATTCTCCAGTAGCCTTTCCTTGTATTGGCGTATTCCCAGGCTTTTTGTTCTTCTACTCCTAGTTTTACTAAGTTATCATGCTTCGTTTTTATCTTCTTCCATTGTTTCCATATACATGCCCTTAGTCTTCGCCTTATCCATTCGTCAAGGGTTTTCATTATGCTTTTCGCGTCTGCTAATCCAAAATAGTTGACCCATCCTGTTGTTATTTGATTTAGTCTTTTTATTCTGTTTTCCATGCTTATTCCCTTGTTCCGATTGGTTATTTCTCTTACTTTTTCCTTAAACCTTTTGATGGATTTTTCATGGATTCTTATTCTTACTTCGTTTTCTTTTGTGTAGAATGAAAATCCAAGAAATTTTCTTCTCCATGGTCTATCTACAGCACTTTTTGCTTCGTTGACTTTTAGTTTTAATTTGCTTTCTATGAATTTCTTTATGCTCTTCATTACTCTGTTTCCTGCAGACCTGCTTTTTACATATATGTTGCAGTCATCTGCATATCGGCAGAATTTGTGCCCTCTCCTTTCAAGTTCTTTGTCTAGTTCGTCCAACATTATGTTTGCTAATAGGGGACTTAATGGCCCTCCTTGGGGTGTCCCTTCTTCTGTTGATATTTTGATTCCGTTTATCATTACTCCTGATTCTAGGTATCTTCGTATTAACTTTAGTACTCTTTTGTCCCCTATCCGCTTTTCTAGTTTGGACATTATTATGTCGTGGTTTACTCTGTCAAAGAACTTTTCTAAGTCCATATCTACAACCAATGTGTATCCTTCATTTATGTATGCTTCTGCGGCTTTTATTGCGTCTTTTGCACTGCGTCCTGGTCTGAATCCATAACTGCTATCTGAAAATGTATGGTTGTAGACTTTATTCAGTATTTGGGCTATTGCTTGTTGTATTAGTCTATCTAGTGCTGTAGGTATTCCTAGTAGTCTTACTCCTCCATCTGGTTTGGGAATTTCTACTCTTCGCACTGGTTGTGGTTTGTATTTCCCCTCCAGCAGTTGTTGTTTTATGGTTGGCCAGTTTTCTTTGAGATACGGTAGAAGTTCATCTACTTCCATCCCATCGACTCCATGGCTTCCTTTATTTGCAACAACGCGCTTGTATGCTGCTTCCATGTTCCCTCGTTCTACTATCATTTCAAGCATCTTGCCGGTATATCTTTGTACCTCGTTTCTTCCATCTTCCGACGCCGATGATATACTATGCACTTCCGTTGTCTTTTGAAATTCCATTTCTCTATTCAACGGATAGCCTCTTTGTTGAGTTGTCTGCAGTCTCTGCATATCTTTCGAGTCCATAAGATTTCCAAAACCTCCTAACGTTCGGTCCTTCCTTATCTATTCATGTCTAGATAAGTACTATGACCTCTGCTGACTTCTCAAGGTTCAACCATACATCACTGTATGGGTTGTCACTTCAGATTTTACTTCCATGACTTATCCTTGAGACCTCCCCGGGTAAGAACGATAACTTTCATCTCATATATCTGCCAGATTTACTGTATGGGATTCGGGTAGTGTTGGACTTCGTTTTGTTACGCAAACTCATCCATCCCAATTCAGCCTCTTATCTGGTTCTTGTTCATCAGACCGAGATTTTGCCTTAAGCTTCCTTCAGATTCCACCTCACGATGGACACCCTTGCTCTTGGCTAGTGGTTCCCACTACCAAGCCCACAGCGGACTTTCACCGCCTAGTTATCGCCCATGCCGGGCGCACATAAATAATAAAGGAGCCAAAAAGGCTCCCTTATTTGTTATATTTTGCATTTTTATATCTTTGTTGTGAATCCAAAATCTTTTTTCGTATTCTAATGCTTTGAGGAGTAACTTCCACTAATTCATCATTATCTATAAACTCTAATGCTTCTTCTAAGGACATCTTTTTTACAGGAGATAGCCTCAAAGCCTCATCCGCCGTTGCAGACCTTAAATTTGTCACATGTTTTTTCTTACATACATTGACATCAATATCTCCACTTCTTGAATTAACTCCCACAACCATCCCTTCATACACTTTTGTACCTGGCTCTATAAAAAGTGTCCCTCTCTCTTGAGCATTGTAAAGGCCATAAGTTGTCGCAACCCCCGTCTCAAAAGCTACAAGAGCGCCTCTCGTACGAGAAGGAATGTCTCCTTTGTAAGGTGCATAATCATAAAAGACAGAGGTCATTATGCCATTTCCTTTTGTATCTGTTAAAAATTCAGACCGATACCCTATTAAGCCTCGTGTAGGTATTTTAAACTTAAGCCTTATAGTTCCTGGCTTTAATGTGTGCATATCCATCAATTCAGCTTTTCTCGGTCCTAATTTTTCCATTACAACTCCCATATATTCTTCAGGAATATCTATTGTCAAAAGTTCAATAGGTTCCATTTTTACTCCATTTATTTCTTTAAAAATCACTGTAGGCTTAGAAACCTGTAATTCATACCCTTCCCGTCTCATAGTCTCAATTAAAATAGAAAGATGCAGCTCTCCTCTTCCAGACACCTTAAAAGAATCAGTAGAATCTGTTTCTTCAACTCGCAATGCGACGTTTGTCTCTAGCTCTTTAAAAAGCCTTTCTCTTAAATGTCTTGAAGTAACGTATTTACCCTCAGTTCCAGCAAAAGGACTGGTATTTACACTAAAAGTCATAGAAACTGTTGGCTCTTCTATGCGAACAAAGTCTACCGCCTCGGGGTTATCTCTATCTGCAATGGTCTCTCCAATCTCAATATCGCTTATGCCAGAAACCGCCACAATATCTCCCAAGCTTGCTTCTTCTACTTGCACTCTTTTTAGTCCTTCAAACTGATATAGATTATTTATGTGAACTTTTTGTATTGACCCATCTCTTTTACATATAGCCGCTTCTTCCCCTGAAATTATTTTTCCTCTAACTACTTTTCCAATGGCAATTCTCCCAATGTAATCATCATAATCTAAAGTAGTCACTATAAGTTGTAATGGTGCTTCAATATCTCCTATTGGTGCAGGAATATAGTCTAAAATCGTATCAAAAAGAGGTCTCAAGTCATGAGACTCTTCTTCTAAACTTAATTTTGCTATACCTTCTTTTGCAGAGGTGTAGACAACAGGGAAATCAATTTGGTCATCATTTGCTCCTAATTCAATAAATAGATCTAAGACTTCGTCAATAACCTCCTGAGGCCTTGCATCAGGCCTATCAATTTTATTTATGACAACTATAGGTTTTAGATCCAGTTCCAATGCTTTACTTAATACAAAACGGGTCTGTGGCATAGGTCCTTCAAAAGAATCTACCAACAAAAGTACCCCATCTACCATTTTTAATACTCGCTCTACTTCACCGCTAAAATCTGCATGTCCTGGGGTATCCACTATATTTATTTTCACATCTTTATATCTAACAGCAGTATTTTTAGCAAGAATTGTTATACCTCTTTCTCTTTCTAAATCGTTAAAATCCAAGATCCTTTCCTCAACTTTTTCATTTGCCCTAAAAATACCGCTTTGTTTAAGCATAGCATCAACCAAAGTAGTTTTACCATGATCAACATGGGCAATAATGGCTATATTTCTTACATCTTCTCTTACAAATTTCATAAGGTATCTCCTTCCATAAAATAGGCTATATCGCGTATACAGTATTATATAATATCTCAAGGAATAAAAATAGTCAATATAAAAAAGAGCACTCTCTAGAGCACTCTTTTTATCATAGGTCATTTTATAATTCTTCTTGCTGTAACATAATGTTCTTTATAATACCCTTCGTTTAAAGGACTTATTATGACCTTCCCTCTACCTGAAGAGCTTTGTATAAACTCACCATTACCTATATATATTCCTGAATGATTTATCACACTGCTTCCTAAAGTTTTAAAAAATACCAAATCTCCTGGTTGAAGATTGTTATAACTTACATATTCTCCTGCAGTAGCTTGCTCATTTGCCGTTCTTGGTAAATTAATACCTACATTCTTGAAAACATATTGAACAAAGCCGGAACAATCAAATCCTTTTGGAGTTGAACCTCCATAGACATAAGGAGTCCCCACAAAAGACTTGGCAAAATCTATTAACTTATCTATCAAACTCCTATCTACTTCACCCCTTGAGATACTTGAAGGGCTCCTCACTGCTAAGTATTCTCCGTAAATCCATCCTTCTCTTCCGTCCGAAAGCTTTATTTTATACCACCCATTTTGTTTACCCAACACATTCACTGTAGTATTCTTGTTAAGCTGTGCTACAACGCTGCCAGATAAACCCGCTTCACTTCTCACATTAACGTAACTACCTGTCACTATACCAACACTTGCTGCTTTTTCCGAATCTCCTCTTGAGACATTAGAAGAATTTCTTACGGATAAATATTCACCAAAAACCCATCCTTCTCTTCCATCAGAAAGCTTTATCTTGTACCACCCGTTTTCCTTATCTAACACAGTCACTGTGTCATTCCAATTTAAGCGGGCAATGACACTTCCTGATAAGCTTCCTTGAGTCCGCACATTTACATAATTGCCTGTAATCTTTCCAACTCCCAGTCCTTCCGCAAACGCTGGGTTCAAAAAAGAGCTACCAATCAGCGTCGCACCAAACACAGAAATTCCAAAAATCATCTTTCCTATTCGCTGATCCACTGCAAATCTCCTTCCTTTATTGCCTCCGGAGTTAGCTGTCGGGTGCGGGACAGAAGGTATCCCTACTGCAGCTTAAAGCTACAGATTAACCCCAAAAAGCGGTTCCTCCGTACCTTTCGGATTCGGCAAGATTGCATATTTTGTCCTTTTGTCTTATCTTATCATATCCTACAGTCAAAGTCAATGTTTACATTACATTTTCTTAAATTTTTTAATCTTTTTTTAATATATTTTATAAAAAATTAATAATTTGTGTGACAAAAAATAAAAGGCTTAACGCCTCTTTTCTCTTTTATTTATGGTGCGGGCGGTGGGACTTGAACCCACACGAGATTATCTCTCACATGCCCCTCAAACATGCCTGTCTGCCAATTCCAGCACGCCCGCCTGCGTTTTTATTATACTGCTCACTTAACTCGTTTGTCAAGGTGGCAAACCTATTAATCATTTCAATTAAAATATCCATCACTGAGTAGTCGTACACCCAAACGTACGCGTCTGCCAGTTCCGCCACCACCGCACGCTTTATTTAATTTCGTCACACTATGAATTATATAATCTTTTTAGGTCAGTGTCAATACCTATTTTTTGATATACCATTTTTCTATATTGTTAAAAACATTAAATCCAGTAGGGTCCACAACTTTTACATTGTCATATGCCATAACTGCTCCTTCAATATAGAAAAGGCCAATTATGGGTTGTTCCTCTAAAAAAACTTGTTCCAAAGCCTGATAATCTGTTTTTAAAGAATTCTCTTCTGAATCATAAAAAATTCTACTATATATTTCATCAACTTTAGAATTACTATAACCCATAAAATTGTCTTTGCCTTTTGTCATAAACATTGTAGACATATCTTGATTATAACTTAAATTCCACTCCATTAACACCAAATCAAATTTACCCGAATATACAGAACTTAGTAAATTGCTCCAATCTTTTGGTACAATGTTTATTTCAATTCCTACATCTTTTAAATTATTCTTTATAATTTTAGCAACTTTAATCAAATATGGATTATTTGCATTTACCAGCAAATCAAATTTGAGCTGATAAGTTCCATTGCTCCTTATCCCTTTAACTAAATTCCAACCACTTTCCTCTAATATTTTATTTGCCTCTTTTATATCGTAATTATGAGATACTATTTTATTGCTATAAAGCCACGAATCAGGGCGAACGGGAATACATGACTTTAACCCATGACTGAAATATACATCTCTCAAAATTTTGTCAACATCTATTCCATAACACATCGCTTTCCTGACATTTGAATCTTTCAAAGCTGGCTTTTGATAATTAGGGGCCATAAATACATAATCTTGCATAACGTATTTATAAATATTTACGTTTGAAATTTCTTTGTATTTATCCCAGTCTATGTCACTTAAAAAAGTAAAATCTGCTTCTTTGCTTTGAAAAGATGTTATCATAGCATTTTCATCAGGCACAATTTTAAACACTATACTATCTATATAAGGTTTGTCGCCTCTATAATAAGGATTTCTTTCAAAAATAATTTCTCTGCCAACGCTGTAAGAAGATATCTTATATGACCCTGTACCAATAGGTACAATATCTTTATTTAAAATATCTTCCTTACCTTTATATTGGTGCTCAGCTAGAATAGGAAAAGTAAACAAAGCTATTGGATTTGCAACAGGTTTATTTAAAACAACTTCAAATTCATAATCACCATTTGTCTTATAAGAGGAGAGATAGTTAATGAGAATATCCCTATAAGGACTTTTTACATCCTTATTTTTAAAAGAATCAAAAGTAAATTTTACATCATTAGCTGTAAAACTTACTCCATCCTGCCATTTAACATTCTTTTTTAAATAAAATTTTATATTAAGTCCATTTATCTGCCAGTTTTCTGCTAATTGAGGAATAGGTTTTAAAGTTTTATCCAAGGTAACTAATCCTTCCAATGACAAATTTAACATTTGCCTTACTCTCTCATTGTCATTCAAAAAAGGATTTAATGTATCAAAAGAAGTAATATTTACTCTTAAAGTGCCACCCTCTACTGGCTTTTCTTCTTCAATCTTAGTTTTGTCCTCAGATGCTTGAGGTAAATTTACCATATTTTGCGGAGTAGTTTTGCATCCTGTAAAAATAAACATCAAAATGAAAGATAATATAATAAATTTTCTCATTAACTATCATCTCCGAAAACTATTTTATCTTTTTCAATTTTTTATTTTCGATAATTCCAGGAATTCTCCCTCTTTTAGCAATAGGTACTCCTTCCACTTCTTTTATATCCATTGTCATATCAATAGGTTGAGCATCAGATATGTAACTTCCTACTCCAAAAGCATCTGCTCCACTTTCAGAAAGTTCTGCTACCCGTTCTGGGTTTAAACCTCCAGAAACTATAATTTTTACATTTGTAAATCCTTTTTGATTTAATCTTTGCCTTAGTTCATACACTAAACTAGGTGTAACTCCACCTCTTTCTGATGGAGTATCAAGTCTTACTCCGTATAATCTATCCCCTAAAAATTCAGCAACCCTCAAAGCCTCTTCCACTTCGTCTTTAAAAGTATCAACTAAAATGGTTATCTTTTCATCAAGGGGAGTTATATCTCTGTAAGCTTTCGCCACTTCTAATGTATCTCCTGCAAGCAAAAAAGCAGCATGAGGTACTGTCCCTTTAGGGTCTTTCCCCATTAATTTTGCACCTAAAATACAGCTGGCATCATCTGCCCCTCCTACTAAAGCCGCCCTTTCCATCACAGGTGCCACAGCTGGATGTACATGCCTTGCACCAAAACATAATATTGGTTTGTCTTTGGCAACTTCTTTAAGCTCCCTTGCTGCTGTTGCCCAACCGGAAGAACTTGCAAGAATTCCTAATATTGCCGTCTCATAAATTCCAAACTCACTATAAGGCCCTTTTATCCTCATTACTGTATCTTTAGCTTCAAAAGTGTCCCCTTCTTCCAAAGACCATACTTCCACATTTTTGTCTTTAAGTAAACTCATTACTTCTGGTAACCCTGCAAAAACTCCTTTTTTTCTTGGAAATATCTCCGCTGTGACTATTTTATCTTGTACACCAAGATATGACAAAATATCCTGGGTTCTTAAAAAATACACATCTGTAGTCCATGCATTTTTTATTTCTTCATGAGTAGCTGAGAAAAACTCCCTATCCTTTTCAATTTTTACTTCATTTAAGTCTTTTAAATGCTTTAATAGTTTCATTTGTGTCCTCCCTTTTTATTTTCTTTTTTAACGATACTATTATACCAATTTTTCAGCTTTTTTTGTATATTCATATCAACTTTTAGTTTCATATATAAATTTATATATCTGATAAACTGCTAACACCTTTTTTATATATCTATTTGTCTCAGGATAAGGAACAGCATGTAGCTGTTTCCCATCTTTGGAAAATCTCTTGTCTTTAAGCCATGCATCTACATTTCCACTACCTCCGTTATAAGCTGCTACAGCTAACTGTATATTTCCATTAAAAGTTTTAAGAAGATAAGTCAAATACCATGTCCCCATCTGAATATTGTATTTAGGCTCAAAAAGCATATCATCGCTGTAGTTTTTTATCCCTACTTTATTGGCAATCCATCTTCCAGTATCTGGTAAAATTTGCATTAATCCTATAGCATTTTTGCTAGAAATTGCATCACTTTTAAAATTACTTTCTACTTTTATTACAGCAAAAATAAGATAGGGGTCTACGCCATACTCTTTTGCGTAATAAACTACATAATTGTGGTATTTAAGAGGATAAATTTTTTTAAAAATAATGAGTATTTAACTCGTAAGTAAACAAAAGACCTACTAATATCAAAAATATTACCGCAACTTTTTTCCTCAAAGTAACTCCTCCGATATTATGATTTATGTTGCAAATCTTCCCCAAAATAGTGTAACTTGTTTTTCCATAGCTTTAAAATCTTTGCTATTGTTTATTATAAAATCTGCGTACTTCATCTTTTCATCCAAAGGCATTTGACTTTTTATTCGGTTTATTGCATCTTTATAAGAAAGTTTATCCCTTTCCATAACCCTCTTTATTTGAGTTTTTGAATCTACCACTACTAGCCAAACCTCATCTACCATTTTATAAAGTTTCATTTCAATTAAAAGAGCTGCATCTAATACAATAGCCTTTTGCTGATTTTTTTTCTTTCTTCTTCTATTTTTTCTTTTATCCGCTCTATTATTATAGGATGAGTAATTTCATTTAATTTTTTAAGCTTCCTTCTGTCAGCAAACACAATATTACCCAATTTTTTTCTGTCAATTTCTCCGTCTTCCTTTAAAATTTCTTTTCCAAAATATTCTACAATTTTATTATATGCTTCTGTTCCTTTTATCATTATTTCTCTCGATACAATATCTGCATCAATAATCACAGCACCCATCTTCTTTAAAAGCTTAGAAACAGTGCTTTTTCCTGATGCAATACCGCCAGTAAGTCCAATTACTTGCATTTTTGTACACCTCACTTGGCTAAAAACCAATTGGGCCCTATACCAATTTCAACAACAAGAGGAACTTTTAGTTTTATCACATTTTCCATATTTTCTTTCAATATTTTCTTTACAATATCTACTTCATCTTTATACGTATCTACTACAAGCTCATCGTGCACTTGCAATATAAGTTGAGACTTTAACTGCAATTTTTTAAAATCTTCATAAACTTTAACCATTGCCATTTTTATTATATCAGCCGCACTTCCCTGTATTGGAGCATTCATTGCTAACCTCTCAGCCTGCGACCTTTGAGTAAAATTTCTTGAGTTTATCTCAGGAATATATCTTCTTCTGTTCATTATTGTAGTCACATAGCCATTTTCTTTTGCAAATCGCACTATTTTTTCAATATATTCTTTTACTCCTTTGTATCTTTCAAAATAATTATTTATATACTCTTTTGCCTCTTTTCTTGATATTTTAAGGTCTCGAGAAAGCCCATAATCGCTAATGCCATATATTATACCAAAGTTTACGGCTTTTGCCGCTCTTCTCATTTCAGGTGTAACTTTTTCCATTGGGACTTTAAAAACTTCAGCAGCTGTTCTTAAATGTATATCTTCGTTATTCATAAAAGATTCTATTAGCTTCTCATCCCCCGAAACATGTGCTAAAACCCTTAGTTCAATCTGAGAATAATCAGCCGAGACAATATACCCATCTTTAGTCCGCGGAATAAAAGCTCTTCTAATTTGTCTGCCAAACTCTTCTCTTATAGGTATATTTTGTAGATTCGGCTCGGTACTGCTTATTCTGCCTGTAGCAGTGACCATTTGCTTAAAATTAGAATGTACTCTATTGTTTTCATCCATGAGAGGCAAAAATCCATCTATATAAGTAGATTTAAGTTTTGTAAGTTGCCTATACTCTATTATATCACTGACAACATCATTATAAGGAACTAATTGCTCTAAAACTTCAGAATCTGTAGAATATCCTGTTTTTGTTTTCTTTATTACTGGTAAATTTAACTTTTCAAACAAAAATTCACTTAATTGCTTAGGGGAATTTACATTAAATTGATACCCTGCCTCTTTATAAATTTTATCTAGTATTTCTGCTATTCTATCATCTATTTTTTGTGAAAGCTCTTTTAGGACTTCTTTATCTAATGTAAAACCACTTACTTCCATTAATTTTAAAACTTCTACAAGAGGCATTTCTATTTCTAATAAAAGTTTTTTCATGTCCATTTCTTCAATAAAATTCATCAACTTTTCTCTTAAATCGAATAGATGTACACATCTACTGCAAATGTAATCTGCAAGTATATCTTCTCCTATTTCTTCAAGCTTCTTTTTATCCCTACCTTTGCCAAATACCTCTTCATAAGATGGAACATCCACCTTTAAATATTTTTTCAGCACGCGGTCCAAATCATAGTTAGACTCAGAAGGATTTAAAAGATAAGCCATTATAGCAGTATCTATGTACTTGCTTTTACACTCTATTCCTTTATAAGAGAGTTTAACTAAAAAATCTTTTATTTCGTGGGTTGTAAATTCAAACTCTTCTTTTTCAAAAATCTCTTTTAAATCTTCTATTTGAAAAACATCAATATAAACAGTATCCTCTCCAAAAGAAAAAGCTATTTTCTTTATTTCCCCTTCATAAATTAGTGGATAAAAAGCAATATTTCTGCTGTCTTGCAATAAAGTTATTAATTTTCTTATATCTACTTTTGACCATTTTTGAACTTTATGATTATTTACAATCTCTACGTTATTTTTTTCTTTATGTTATCAATCAAACTAAAGAATTCTAATTTATTAAAAAGCTCCAAAAGCTTCTCCTCATTAAAGTCTTTTACTCTATATTCCTCAAAATCTATCTCAATAGGAATGTCTCTTTTTATAGTTGCAAGTCTTTTACTCATTACAGCTAATTCTTTATTATTTTCTATATTTTCCTTTATCTTACCTTTGAGTTGAGAAAGATTTTGAAGCAAATTTTCAACACTGCCAAATTCTTTTAAAAGTTTAATCGCTGTTTTTTCTCCTATATTAGGTATCCCTGGGATATTATCAGATTTATCCCCCATTAACCCTTTTAAATCAATAAATTGCTGAGGAGTTATTTCATATCTTTCTAAAACAGCCTTTTCGTCAAATTCCTCCATCTGAGTTATACCCTTTTTAGAAATCTTAACTTTCACTTTATCTGAAACTAATTGAAGCGCGTCCCTATCTCCTGTAACTACAAGCACTTCCATTCCTTTTTCCTCTGCCAACTTTGAAATAGTACCTATGATGTCATCGGCTTCGTAACCTTCTAATTCTAAAGTCTTTATATTAAAGCCATCTATAATTTCTTTTAAAAGGTCTACTTGTTCTGTGAGTTCCTCAGGCATTGCTTGTCTTGTAGCTTTGTAGTCTTGATACTCTTTGTGTCTAAAAGTAGGAGCTTTTTTGTCAAAAGCTATAGCTATATAATCAGGTTTTTCCTCTTCAATAAGTTTTATAAGCATCATAGTAAAGCCATATAAGGCATTTGTATGTAATCCTTCACTTGTAGTAAGCATTGGCAAGGCATAATAGGCTCTGTACATGAGGCTACTCCCGTCAATTACTAAAAATTTAGACATTAAATCACTCCCATTTTTATTTCTTTGTATTTTAATATACCGCAAAAAAAAGAAGATGTAAATTGTCATCTTCTTTTTTTGAAATAGATATACACTTTATACCCAATAAAAGCCAGTGCACCATAAGGTAAAACTATTACCAATATTATTATCAGCTTCTTTATAAAAAATATTAAAAAATTTACATTATTTATAAAAGCTTGTTTTATATCTCTACCGATTCCCTTAAAAGAAACTAGAGTCGTAGGTTTCTCAACCTTGGAAACCTCTCTTATTAAAAGATTTATGGTTCCTAGCCTCGTAAGATTTTCCCATACTTTTAACTGTTCTTTCATTGATTCTATATCGCTTCTTATCCTGTTTATTTCGGATTCTACTTCAAGCATTTCCTTGACTGTAGAAGCCTTATTCATAATGTCTTGAAGTTTTTGTTCCTCTATTTCTAAGTTTTTTAGTCTTGCTTTTAAATCATAATACTGCTCTGTAACGTCTTTACTATCTATTCTTAAAGCTGTTACTTTACCAAATTCTTTAATCTGAGAAATCACACTTTCAAATTTATCTTCCCGCACCTTCAAAACAAGATTTATCCTTTTGGTATTATCGGTAAATACAGTTTCATCAGAACTTTCAATAAAGCCTTCTGCTTCTTTTACCAATTTAAACACTTTATCATAACATACATTGACATCTTCTACTTCTAAGGAGATGGTTGCATTTTTTGTAATTTTCCTTGAAGTTCCTGCTGGCAATCCTCTTTGACCAGTGATTGAAAACATATTAACTTCATTATTAATTCCTTCCTTTTTAGACAAATCAGCACTTTGAGTCATTTTGATATTGTTTGAAGGAGCACTCGATTCTATTCGTGAGGATTTATCAAATTTAAAAATATTTACTACAAATACTGTCATAAGTATGAAAGAAGCTGCAATAACTGCTACTGTTAACGTCTTTTTTAGCCTTTCTTTTTTCTTCTCTAAAATATTTTTCTGGTAAACCAATTTTTCGTGTATTTTTTTATTGAAATCTTCAGGTAGTTCTAAAGGAGGCATATTTTTTAAACTTTCTATTATATTTTTCTCCAGTTGATATTCTTTTCTGCAACTTTCACAGCTTTCTATGTGCTTTTCTAATTCTTCCTTTTGTGCTACATCCAATTCACCATCTATATATCGGGGTATAAGTTGAAGTGCCTTTTTGCAATCCATCATACTTGCCTCCTTTCGTCTAATGATAAAAATTCTGGCAAAGACTTTATTCTCTCTTTAAGCAGATTCCTTGCTCGCCACAAGCGAGACTTTACAGTGCCTAAATTCAAATTCATTATCTTGGATATTTCTTCATAGTTTAAACCTTCTATATCTCTTAAAATCAAAACCACTTTATAGTCTATAGGAAGTTTGTTTATTTCTTTCATTACAATTTCTGCAGTTAATTTTTTATCTACCACCTCTTCAGGAGTTTCAAAATCTTTTACTCCATTTTCAAATTCCTCTATCTCTCTAAAATTACTTCTTTCCACATTTCTTTTTCTTAAATAATCTATAGCACTGTTTACAGCAATTCTATAAAGCCATGTTCTGAAACTACTATTCCCTTTAAATTTTTTTATATTTAAATACGCTTTAAGCAACGTCTCCTGCGTAAGGTCTAATGCTTCTTCTCTGTCAAAAATAATCCTTAATATCACATTGTAGATGTATTTTTGATGCTCACTTGCGAGAATTTCAAAAGCCTCCACATCTCCAGCTTTTGCCCTCTCCAACAACTCCTCCTGTCCCACCTTCTAACCTCCCTTTCATTCAATTTAGACGTAAAAAATAAAACTTGTTCCCAAATATTAAGATGCAATATATGGAAAATATGTGTTGCAGGAAAAAAGTTATTTCTGTAGAATAAATATAATTAAGATATATATTAATAATACGACATGCTGATTACTTTATCCTTCTAATTTAGAAAATTTTTGATAATGGAGTGAACAAATATGTATGAGCTTCTGATAATACTTGCAGAAAGGTTTAGCATAATAGCTCTTCTAGCTTTTGTGCTTTCTAAGGCAGAATTTTTCAAAAAAATAATCTATAACAGTCGCGTTACAAAAAAAGACCTTCTTTTGACCATGGTCATCTTTGGGGTAATAGGTATTGCAGGAACTTACGTCGGTGTACCTATAAAAGACGCTATTGCAAACTCAAGAGTGGTAGGTCCAATGGTAGCAGGCTTAATAGGAGGCCCTTTAGTAGGTTTAGGTGCAGGTTTAATAGCAGGAGTTCACAGATTTTTCTTAGGTGGTTTTACAGCAATGTCTTGTGGCGTATCTACTATTTTAGAAGGATTTTCTGGTGGACTTATAAGAAAATATTATAAAGGGGAACATGTCCCTTGGGAATTGGCATTTGTAGCAGGATTTATAGGTGAAGCTGTACAAATGTTAATCATTTTAACAACTGCCAAGCCTTTTTCCCAAGCTTTAGAATTGGTAGATATTATAGGATTACCTATGATGATAGTCAATGCAACAGGTATAGCTATATTTATGATAATAATTAAATCGGTCTTCGATGAAAAAGAACAAATCTCTGCCATGCAAGCAAAAATCGCCCTTGAAATTGCATCCAAAACTCTGCCATACTTAAGAAAAGGATTAAATGAAGAATCGGCACAAAAAACAGCAGAAATAATATATAATTCCACAAATGTATCGGCTGTTACATTAACTGACAAAAAGAAAATTTTAGCCCACGTAGGTATCGCTTCAGACCACCATAAACCTGGTACACCAGTACTCACAAAAGCGACAAAAGAAGTTTTAAAAACCAGAAAAATCCGCATAGCCAAATCAAAAGAAGAAATCGGATGTTCCCATGAGGATTGTCCTTTATCCTCTGCTGTAATTGTGCCTCTTTTTAAGTACGATAAAGTGGTAGGAACATTAAAACTCTACAAAGGAGGAAATAAATCGAGAAATAATGTCATCTCAAATACAGAAATTGAGCTTGCAAAAGGGTTAGGACATTTAATATCTTATCAATTAGAAATTGCTGATGCAGAATATCAGAGAAAATTAGCTACTGAAGCAAAACTTAACGCTTTACAAGCTCAAATTAATCCTCACTTTTTGTTTAATGCTTTAAATACTGTCATATCTTTTATAAGAACAAAACCTGATGAAGCGCGAGCACTTTTAATAAATTTAAGTGAATATTTTAGACACAATTTAAAAAATGTAGGAAAGTATGTCACTATTGAGCAAGAGTTAAATAATATCAATGCTTACTTATATATAGAAAAAGCTCGTTTTGGAGATAAACTAAACATAGAACAAGACATTGATGAAAGTGTACTGTCCTATTACATGCCTTCTTTTACCCTTCAGCCAATAGTTGAAAATGCCGTAAAACACGGTATCCTCCCGAAAGGTGATGGTGGAACTATCAAAATAAAAATAAAAGACAAAGTAGACTACATTAGCTTTTGTGTAGAAGACGATGGAATAGGAATAAAACAAGAAGACCAACAAAATCTTTTGAGAAAAGGTTTTGGCAATGGAGCAGGAATTGGTCTTTATAATGTAAATGAAAGGCTTACTACTATATTTTGTAAAGAATGTTCTCTAGTAGTTAAAAGCGAAGAAAAGATTGGTACAAAAGTTTCTTTTAAAATACCCAAAGCTTACTTAAAAAGGGATGATGTATATGAAGAAATTGAAAGCGTTAATTATTGACGACGAACCACCTGCAAGAGATGAACTCAAATATCTTCTTAGTGAGTATGAAGACATAGAAATTGTAGGAGAGGCTGACAACGGTCTTTCAGCGCTAAAATTGATAGAAGAGTTAAAGCCTGAAGTAGTATTTCTCGACATAAACATTCCAAAAATAAACGGTTCCGATGTAGCAAAACATATATCTTCTGTCGGGAAACTGCCTTATGTGGTTTTTGTAACCGCTTATGATATGCACGCAATAGAAGCTTTTGAAATAGGAGCCCTTGATTATCTTTTAAAACCAATAAGTCAGCATAGGCTATATAAGACATTAGAAAAAATAAGAACCTTTTATAAAGATATGGAATGGAAACAACAATATAATCCCCCCTTAGAATTTGAAAACAAAAAATAGAAAAATTAGCTGTTGAAAAAAACGGAAGAATAAAACTTATCGATTTAGATGAAATAATTTTTGCAGAAGCCTATGAAGGAGACGTTATGGTAAAAACTAAAAGTGACAATTTTATATACAAAGGAACGATAAAAAGCCTTGAAGAAAAGCTTAAAGAAAATGCCTTTTTTAGGGTTCAAAAAAGTTACATTGTTAACTTAAATAAAATAATAGAAATATTGCCTTGGTTCAAAGGCACTTACTGGGTGGTAATGGATGACAACAAAAAACCCAAATACCTGTAGGCAAATCTCAAATAAAAGAGCTAAAACTTTTGCTGGGTCTTGACAGGGATAATTAACCCTGTCATTTCTTTTTATCTATATATATTTCTTTTCATAGTTTAATTTCTTCTTTTCATTTCAAATTGGCTGAAATCGTTTAAAATCTGTGTTAAACTTATAATTGAAAATTATTACAGGAGGGGTTATATTCAATGAACGGTCTAGTTTTAGTTATCATAACAGCAAGTGTATACGCTTTAGCATACCGGTTCTATGGCGCCTTCATCGCTGCCAAAGTTCTGGCATTTGATGAAAACAGGACAACACCTGCTTATAGACTGGAAAATGGCTATGACTACGTTCCAACTAACAAATGGGTCCTTTTTGGACATCATTTTGCTGCAATAGCCGGTGCAGGACCTCTTGTAGGACCGGTACTTGCTGCACAATTTGGCTATCTGCCAGGAGCTTTGTGGATTTTAATTGGCGCAGTACTGGCAGGAGCAGTTCACGACATGGTAATACTTTTCGCTTCTGTAAGGCATGATGGATCTTCTATAATAGACATTACCAGAAAAGAAGTAGGTAAAGTATCAGGAGTAGCAACTGCTATAGCCGTCCTTTTAATAATTATAATTACACTGGCAGGTCTTTCACTTGTTGTAGTAAATGCCTTATACAACAGCCCATGGGGAACATTTACAGTTGCTGCCACAATTCCTATAGCAATCTTTATGGGAATATACATGAAATGGATTAGACCTGACGATGTAAAAGGAGCAACAATAATAGGTGTGACTCTTTTGATATTGTCCGTTGTAGCAGGACCTTATATTGAACACACATCTTTAGCTCGTTATTTAACATTTAGCCAAAAAGAAATGACTGTAATATTGGCTAGTTATGGTTTCATTGCGGCAGTATTACCCGTGTGGCTTTTGTTAGTGCCCAGGGATTATTTGAGCACTTATATGAAATTAGGTGTAATGCTTCTTCTTGCAATAGGAGTTATAATCGTAAATCCTGAAATAAGAATGCCTGCTGTAACACAATTTGTCGCAGGAGGAGGTCCTATAATCCCTGGAAAAGTATGGCCTTATGTGTTTATAACAATAGCCTGTGGAGCCATATCTGGTTTTCATTCTCTTGTGTCATCTGGAACAACGCCTAAAATGATAAAAAACGAAAAAGATATACTGCCTATAGCTTATGGAGCAATGTTAGCAGAAGGTTTTGTTGCAATGATGGCGTTAATAGCTGCAACAAGTTTAATCCCTGCTGATTACTTTGCTATAAATGTATCTCCTGAAGTCTTTCAAAAATTGGGCATGAAAGTCGTAGACTTACCAGTTTTATCTCAGTTAGTCGGTGAAAATGTAGCAGGAAGGCCAGGTGGTGCAGTAACTCTTGGTGTAGGTATGACCTTTATCTTCTCCAAAATTCCTTTTTTAGAGCATCTCAGTGCATATCTCTATCATTTTGTAATACTATTTGAAGCATTATTCATTCTAACTACAATAGACGCAGGCACTCGTATAGGAAGATATTTGTTACAAGAAGCAGGTGGAGCAATATACAAACCTTTAGGAGATAGAAATTGGTGGCCAGGGATAATTTTTACAAGCTTCTTAATATCTTTCGCATGGGGTTACCTAGTATATACTGGAAATATTTCAACAATATGGCCTTTATTTGGAACTTCCAACCAATTACTTGCAGCAATAGCTTTAGCCTTAGGAACAACTGTCATCATTAAAAAAGGAAAACCTCAATACATGTGGATAACATTGATTCCCTTCATATTTATGGCTACAACTACATTATACGCTGCATACTTAAATATAGTCACCAATTACCTTCCAAAAGGTAACATGTTACTTGTGGTGCTTTCAATTACAATAATACTGCTAGCAATCATCATTATAATAGATTCTGTAGTAAAATGGTATGGATGGCTCAAAAAAGGAAAACTCACAAAAGAGGCAATTAAAGCAAGTGTATTTAATTAAAGTAGATTTTGAAACGGGGTGTTTTATTTGAAAATCACTAAAGCTGCAAAAGAATATATACTCAAAAAAGGCGGCAATATATACATTAAATATCATGACATCCAAAATTGCTGTATAGAGCCTAACCTCACCCCAGAAATATTTATTGGTATTCCAAAAAATCAAGAAAAATACTATATTGTAGGAGTTGACAGAATTAACGTATACGTAGACAAAATAATATATGAAAGGGAATTAGAAAATCTAACAATTGAACTTAAAAGTATTTTAGGTATAAAATATCTTGCAATCAATGGATGGAAAGTAATTTAAAGCAGGGAAATTGCTTATTAAGGCATTTTCCCTGCTTTCTTATTTAACTCTTTTATAAATTCCTCTCTTTTATCCACAGAAAAAATAGCAGTATCTACCCATCTTTTGAAAAAGAATAAATAATATACTCGAACTTTCTTTTTTAATTCTATCTTAACAAGACTTCTTTTAGCAAAAGCCATATAACAAGTATTTTTCAAAATACGCATTCCCCCAAAAGGAATGTCTTTTTCGTTATACTCTGAAATCGCAGATATATCACTATATCTTATATGCATAAATCCTAAAATTCCAAATCTCAATATCAACCGGTCTTCATTTAACTCGTGAAAAGAATTAGCCAAAGATAGCAAAAATCCTGAAAATACCATCACTAAAAAAACATATAAAAACCACTCAAGCAAAGTATCAAATACATGAATCCTTTTTTCGTTTACATCAATAAAAGCATTAAAAAAGCTCACTAAAAGCACTGTATAAATCAATAATATCAAAAGATATAAGAGCACCCTTTCTTTTTTTGTGAAAGTCTTGTATTTCATGCAGCACCTCCTTCAATTTATAATATCGAATTTTACTATAGAATAGTTAAATTTGCAATAATAAGCTAACACTAATTTGCCAATAATAATACTAACAATTTGTGGAGGTGTAAATATGGAAAAAGGTGCACTATCTGTCAACGAATTAGTACTTATCGGCGTTGGAGGAATTTTGGGGGCAGGATTTTTCTTAGCCAGTGGCATTGCAATTCATACTGCCGGCCCTATTATTATACTTAATTACGTTGTATCAGCTTTTATCATGTCACAAGTTTTTTATGCACTGTCACAAATGATTACTTATAAACCGGTAGAAGGAACTTTTAGAGTATACGCAGAAGAAGCTTTGGGAGATATTGGAGGTTTTTTGAGCGGCTGGGTGTACTGGACAGCAGGAGTTTTCATCATGTCCAGTGAAGTAACTGCATCAGCTATATTTACAAAATATTGGTTTCCTAAAGTACCCTTATGGATTTTTTCTCTTATATATTCCGCTTTAGTTATAACTATCAATTTAACGGGAACGAAAAACTTTGGAGAAATTGAATCCTGGTTTTCTACTATAAAAATAGTGGCTTTATTTATTATAGTCATAGTAGGGATCCTTACACTAATGGGCTTTTTTGCAAAGACTCCTACTATGGGAATTAAAAATCTCTATGTTCATGGGGGATTTGCACCTCACGGTATAAAAGGATTTTTAGGTGCAATGCTCATGTCACTAATCCCCTTTGGCGGTGTAGAAGTTGTAGCAATGTCAGCAGTAAAAACGAAAAATCCTCAAAAATATACTCCAATAGCTCGTAAATATATAGTCTTATTTCTTACAATATTATACATTTCCTCAATAACCCTATTACTAATGATAATACCATGGGACACCATCTCCATTAACGAAAGCCCTTTTATAAAACTTTTGTCCTTTACCAAAATTCCCTTTATAGCTTCAATAATGAATTTTGTAATACTTACGGCAGCTTTAACTACAATGAATGGCGCAATGTATGCCGTAACACAAGTCCTCTACTCTTTGGGACAAAGCAGGTTTGCTCCTACTTTTCTAACAAAAAAACAAAAAGAGATGTACCCATATATGCTCTTGCCTTAAGTAGTTTTGGGCTTTTCATAGCAGTTATTCTTTCTTACATACTACCAAAGGACGTCTACGAATATATAACAAGCGCTACAGGGTTTGTACAATTTTTCAACTGGATAATAATACTCTACACATTTATAAAATACAAACCTGTCATGGGAAATACATCATCTTCAAAAAAAGAATGGTTTACAATAATGCTGATAGGGATAGTATTGTCTTCCTCATTGTTAATACCAAAACAATCAGTTGGATTTGTCGGAGGAATTATAATACTCCTAATAATCTTCTTTTTATATTATATAACTAAAAAACTTAATCTTTTTGACGTATGGTAAAAGTACTAATAATTTGTCATATCTTTTGAAACTTTGTCATTCCTGCTACGTCTACATATATGGAAACCAAAAATAATTAAAAATAAACCTCAAGAGTAAAATTAATTCCTCTAAATATTACAAATTTGTAACATAAAATTAATTAATTATTAATAACTGCTAACAGTTTAAAGAGTATAATTGAAGCAACGAGGAGATGATTATATGGCCTCAAGAAGACGCCGCAAAAAAAAATAGAAGTATAATTTATACACTTATAATAGTGTTTTTACTGTCAGTCCTCATTGGTTCAGCAGCTTTTGCCTATAAATATATGTTTGAGGATAGATATGTACAAGTAAATTCTACCACAAAAATTTGGGACACACCATCTGACGAAGAAAAAAGTTCCTCCCCACTGCAACAACAACCTAATACTACCAAAAATCAGGAAAAAATAATTCTAAACAAACTTCTTCAAACCAAAATTCTGTAAACCCTAATACTACAAAAGACACTAAAGTAAGTGATACTACAAATGTGTCACCTGAGGAAAATATTTCTCCTCAAATTGATAATTTAGATAAAGATTATGGCATAAGTACTTTCATATTCAAATTGCTCAATAAATCTGAGATAGAAAAACTCTTTGGACCTCCTATCCCTTTTAATAAAAGGGTTTTTGGTTACAACAAAAGTGCAGGTAAAGTAGTTGCTCTTACCTTTGATGACGGACCGATACCAGAATATACAGAGAAATATGTTGATATCTTAAAAAGCATGGAGGTAAAAGCTACATTTTTTGTCATTGGTAAAAATGCTCAAAAACATCCTGAACTTCTAAAATATATTTATGAAAATGGCAATGAAATTGGACTACATTCCTACAGCCACTTTAATATGTCGAAAATGAAACCAGAGCAAATGGTAGAGGAACTTTACAAAACGCAAAAAATCGTCGTTGAATCTACAGGAGTAAAACCTATACTTTTTAGACCTCCTTATGGAGCTTTTAACAAAACTCTTTTAGAAATATCAGATGCATTGGGACTTCACGTTGTTTTATGGAATGTAGACCCAGATGATTGGCGAAGCCCAGCAGTAGAAAATGTAGTCAATCGGGTGATAAGTCACACAAAAAACGGTTCAGTAATTCTCATGCATGAAGGAAAAACTAATACTTTAGCTGCACTTCCTCAGATAATAGAAAAACTAAAATCTGAAGGTTATAGTTTTGTAACTGTATCAGAGCTTTTAAATTATGAAAAAAATAATATAGCAAATAACAACCAAGAACAGCAAAAAGATTAGGGAGCACATGCTCCCTATGTTTTTTTAAATAAAATCCCTAAACCAATTATAATCAGCAAAACCGGCCAAATAATTTTAAAACTCAACCAAGGTAATAATCTATTTAATAAAAGCAATACTCCCAAAATCACTAAAACCCAACCTAAAACTTCATTTGCTTTGTTAGTTTTATCTTCTGTTTCTACTGCGTTATCTTGTTGCTCTCCGGTTTTAGGCTCTTCATCTATAATTTTTCCCTTTAATTGATAAGGATTTTCTGGTATTATTATCCACGCAATGATATATGGAATCAATCCAAAACCACTAAATATAGCCAAAAGGCAAATAAGCCTTACTAAAGTCACGTCAACATCAAAGTACTCCGCTATTCCCCCGCAAACTCCTCCTAACATTTTTTGTTCCCTAGACCTGTACAATTTTCTACCCATATTTTGACCTCCAATCTAATTTATTATATATACTATCTCTACAGCTTTGCAGATAAATTTTTTCTTTCCATACTACTTTACCTGTCAAAAATTGATGATACTTAAAGGATCTAAATAAAAAAGTTTGCTTGTAAAAATTAAAATCAAAATTGCCAATAATATGACCCCTAAATTAATGCTACTATTTTCTTCTCCATAGAGTTTATTGCTAAATATCAACTCTAAACCTAGCAAAATAAAAAAGGCAGGCCATACCATTTTATAAACAAAATAAGGCACATATACATTAAAGTTCGGTAAAAGTAACAAAATCCCCACAAATATAAGAGAAAGTGCACTAGCTAAAATTCCCGTTCTTTTTTTCATTTTTACCGTTGCCTCCTTTATTTCACTCTATAAAACATTATACATATTATGAAAGTATAAAGTCAAAATAAAAAAATTTTTATAAAAAATAACTTTGGAGGTGTAATAATGGATAACAAATGGTATTTTGATATAGCTCCCGGTGCTATCGATGATTTGAAGGCCCATGCAAAGGATATAACAACCCTCATCCCTTTTTGGTATGGAGTAAAAGAAGATGGAACTCTCGCTGACATGTCTTCTACTGACGTCAAAAAAATTGCCTCCGACAACAATTTACCTATTTATGCCATAATCCACAACTATTCAGACCCTAAAAAGTCACAACTAATACACGATTTATTGTCGACTTCCTCTTTAAGAAACACTCTTATTGCAAGTATCAGAGATGTTGCAGTAATTAACAATTACCCCGGTATCAATATAGACTTTGAATTTGTACCACCAGAAGACAGAGAAAATTTAAACATTTTTATAAGAGACTTATACACTTCTTTAAAAGCCATAGGAAAAATTGTCACAATTTCTGTCCCAGCAGAACTGGCTGACAATCCAAGGCATCCATTTTCTGGCGCTTTTCAATATTCCTTTATCGCTCAATATGCCGACGAAGTATATATTTTAGCCTATGATGAACATTTTTCACAACCTGGTCCCATCGCCTCTATAGGTTTTGTAACAAATGTTTTAAATTACGCTACAACAGTTATACCTCCTCAAAAGATATGGCTTGGAATGGCAGTCTATGGATATGACTGGACGGAAGGAGTAAATTACCCAAGAACTCTCACCTACCAGCAGGCAATTGAACTGGCAAAAAATTTAGGAGTATCTATAACGTACGACCAAACTGCCCAGGAATCTACTTATACCTATGTATTGGATGGCAAAGTTCATACAGTCTGGTTTGAAGATTCAAAAAGCTTTTCTGCAAAATTATCTTTAGTGGACAGCTACAAACTATCCGGTATAGCAGTATGGAGATTGGACCAAGAAGACCCTAATATATGGAATATTTTAAGAGGAAGATAACTTTTTTATCTTTATGGGAACTTTTTTATCTTTTTTACGTCTAATAAAATGAAAAACTAAAGGAGGAGGTTTCTTTTATGAAAAAATTTATTTCCATCGCAATTGCCCTTGCCTTCCTGTTTACACTTATGATACCATCAAACATGGCACAGGCACAAGCTGATACAAAGATAAGTTTAAAACAGGCCATTGAAATAGCAAAACAAAAACTCGGCATAAGTGATAGCGGCTACGACTTTAACTCTAACTACTATGAATACGGCAATAAAAAGTCATGGAATCTCAATTGGAATTCTTCTTCAAAAGGCAACATAAGCGTCACAATAGATGCCGATACAGGTGAAATTACAAACTATTACAGTTGGAGCCCCATTGCACAAGAACAGCCGAGAATCCCAAAATACACGCAGGATGAAGCAAAAAAAGTGGCAATTGAATTCTTACAAAAAGTAGTTCCTGAAAAATTCAAAGAAACAAAAGAACAAATTAACAATAATAACTATGGTTACAATGAATACTATTCTGATGACTATAACTTCACCTTTGAAAGAGTAGTAAGCGGTATACCTTTCCCGTATAACGCCTTATACGTCACAGTAAATAAAAATACTTTAAAAGTAACCTCTTACTCATTAAATTGGGAAGATTATTCCTTCCCCGACCCAAAAGCTGCAATATCTAAGGAAGAAGCAATAAAAATCTTTAAAGAAAAAATAGGTTTAAAACTTCAATACAACTTAGTCTACAACCAAGTATACGGCAATGAACCTCAAGCAATATTAGTTTATGGCATATACCAAAATGCGCCAATTGATGCTATTACAGGAGAAATAAAACAAATGAATACTATTATGTGCCAATGTATGATGGCGGAGGTGGAGGCAGCGAAGTAGGAAGAGAATCTACACAAAAACTCTCTCCAGAAGAGCAAAAAGCAGTCGAAGCATCAGAAAAATACATATCAAAAGACAAAGCTATTGAAGTAGTTAAAAACAGCCTTCCTTTTTCAATAAGCGATTACAAGCTAAGCAGCGTAAACTTATATAGCGGCTATGATTATCCTCCTGCAAAATCAAATCCTATATGGTATCTTGATTGGACTTTAACTAAAGACAATAAATACTACTATGTAACCGCTTCTGTTGATGCAGTTACAGGTGAACTAACTTCCTTTTCCAGAGGAGGTCCCGACATAGACAATGTGCAAGGAAAAGAACTTTCCTACACCAAAGAACAGATGAGAAAAATCGCTGAAGATTACCTTAAAAAAATAGTACCTGAAAAGTTCAGCAAAACAGCATATCAAGAAACAAATATTCCCGAAAGCTCCAAAATGATTGAAATGCCAGCATATCCATTCAGATATGTAGAAGTAGCAAATGGAATTTTGTGTCCTTTCAACAATATAAACGTCAATGTAAGTCCATATACAGGGGAAATAGTCTCATATTCCATACATTGGACTTCTGTAAAATTGCCTTCTCCGGAAAATATAATAAGCCTTGAGGAAGCTTACAAGATAATGTTTGACAACTCTGAATTTACATTAACGTACATTCCAGACTATGACTATAAATCTCCAGATAAACCACCAACAATACGACTTGCGTATCAATCAAACTTCTACAACTATATAAATGCGAAAACTGGCCAAATTGTAGATTACAGTGGAAAACTTGTAGTTAAAAAATCAGAGGTTGTTTTTACAGACATAGAAGGCAACTGGGCAGAAAAGGATATAAAACTCTTAGTGCAATACGGAATAATTGATGTAAAAGAAGACAAATTCTATCCAGATAAAGACATACTCCAAAAAGATTTTGTAAAAATGCTCATTAGAGCAATACAGCCTCCCTATTATGACCCTGTGCCAAAATCTCCAGATGATTATGACACTTACTATGCCATAGCAATAAATAAAAACATCATAACAGAAAAAGAGAAAAACCCTGATTCTATGGTCACAAGACAACAAGCAGCAAAGATGCTTGTAAAAAGTTTAGGTGTGGGTTATATAGCTGATATTTCAGATATATTTACAATAAACTTTAAAGACAAAGATAAAATACCTCAAGACATGATAGGATATATAGCTATAATATCAGGTCTTAAAATAATGAATGGTTCAGATGGATACTTTGACCCACAACAGCCTTTAACAAGAGCCCAGGCTGCTGCTGTAATAGTAAGATACCTTCAATTGAATAAATAACTTAAGGCACGGTCTTCCGTGCCCTTTTATAATTTTTTATATCTTGCCCTTTCTCCCCCTATTAACTTAGGCCTTGTCCTTGCAGCAACAATTGTAGCTTCCCCTATTTTATTTCGGCTTAATCTCACAGGAACAACCACAGGCCTTAAGTGCATTCCAATCAGTACAAGCCCTATATCAAGCCCTGCATGTCCCAACCCTTTCAAATTTTCCACCATTACAGGATTCTTAAACTGCTGATAAGCATAAGTCTGTATTGACCCTCCTGCATGTTCATGAGGAATGACATTTACCACTTCAAGCCCGTACTTCTCTTGTGCTTCTTCCTCCACCAAAAGCGCCCTGTTTATGTGCTCACAACCCTGTACTGCAAGGTATAACCCTCGCTTATGTAGAGCCTCTAAAATTGGGTCCACCACTGCTTTTGCCACATCAAGACTTCCTGCAGTTCCCACTTTCTTGCCCAATATTTCACTTGTACTTCCACCCAAGACAAAAAGACTCCCCGGCTTTAAATTCGTTATATCAAGTAACTCCTCTATGACCTCCTCTGCCTGCTTTGAAATCTCTTTTAAATCCATTTCTATCCCTCCTAAACTACCCTTTACTATCATTATACCACACATTTCAAAATAAATCCCTTCAGACAAAAGGGACGGTTCCTTTTGTCCGATTGTACCAAAAGTTACTCGATAAATTAAAATAGCATTTTGAATAGATCACTATATAAATTTTTTTATGCACTAATTATACATCTTTTCATATGCTAAAATTAGATATTCAAAAGGAGGCATAATATGGATAAGCTTGTAGCAAAAAAATATAATCTAGTTTTAAGAGGAATATCCCAAAGAACTCTTGAAGAACACTACAAGTTATACAATGGATATGTAGAAAAGACAAACGAAATACGCGAAAAATTAAAAACAGTTGACCGTTCAAAGGCAAATGCCAGCTATAGCGAATATAGAGAACTTAAACTAGAAGAGACTTACAATTTAGATGGAGTAAAACTTCACGAGTTATATTTTGAAAACTTAGGTGGAGCAGGTGGCATACCTGACGGCATAATAGCCTCAATGATTGCTCTTGATTTTGGCTCTTTTGAAAGCTGGCGACAGGACTTCATAGCCTGTGGAATGGCTTCCCGAGGGTGGACTGTCCTTTGCTTTGACCCTATAGATTTAAAGCTTCACAACTACCTTCAGGACTTCCACAACCATGGCACAGTATCAAGGACGATTCCCCTTCTGGTCCTTGACACCTACGAACACGCCTATTTTATAGATTACGGCACTGATAAAAAAAGCTATATAGAGGCCTTTATGAATAATATAAAATGGGAGGAAGTAAATAGAAGGGTTACCTCTTGGATAGAAATGCATTCTTTTTGAATCATACAAAAGGAACCGTCCCCTTTGTCCGGTTCCTTTGTGAGCTACTTTGAATTTAAAAGCCACTTGTCAATAAATAAAACTCTTAATATTTCAAGTCCTCTCTCTTGCAAAGTACTCTGTGCTGTACTTCCAAAAAGTATGCTCCACGGGCTGGGGGCTGTGTAGTACTTCAAAACAGGTTTTCCTTTAATCCCAGCCTCTTTTGCAGCGATATCTACAGCATCGTAAAAATCCCCTAATTTATCTACAAGACCAACTTTAAGTGCCTGCCTTCCTGTGAATATCCTGCCATCTGCTAATTCTTTTACTTTGTCTATAGGCATCTTTCTCCCTTCAGATACAATCTCTACAAACTGCTCATAAGTATCATCTATGACTCCTTGTAATATTTTCTTTTCTTCCGGAGTTAAATCTCTGGTAGGAGAACCCATATCTTTATAAGGACCGCTCTTTATTGTTATCTCTTTTAATCCCAACTTATCGTAAAGCCCTTCATAATTTGTATACTGCATTATAACTCCAATACTTCCTGTTATTGTGGCAGGATTTGCCACTATTATATCTCCGCCACAAGCTGCCATGTATCCTCCTGACGCAGCCGCATCCCCCATTGAAATTATCACTTTTTTCCCTGTTTCTTTTAACCTTTTAAGCTCTGTGTATATTTCTACAGATTTTGCTGCAGAACCTCCTGGACTATTTATCTTGACAACAACTGCCTTTACAGTACTATCCTCTTGAGCTTTTCTTATCTGCTCGACTGGATCCCCTGTGACTTGTGGAATCCCCAATATGTTTGTCTCCCCTATAACTCCTTCAATTGTTATAACACCTATTGTGTTTGAAACCGATGGCACACTTTTATTCTCTTGAGGCATTGTAAGAAAAATGGAAGCAATAACAGTACTAATTATCAAGACTATAAAAATTAATCCTATTAACGCTTTTTTACTCATTTTTTTCTTCCTCCTTCATTCTCCTTTGTACAGCTTTTTTACAGCACTTTTTGCCAATAAATAAACACCTAAGTTTAACAAAATGAGCAAAATCCCTATTATTAAAGTTATTATTATTTCAGAAACATATAATTTCTTTAGTAACAACACAATTCCAACAATGCACCCTATCAAAATAGTAGTCAGTATAAGACTCAAAAGCACATTTAAATTCCCCTTCATAGCCTTTTGAGGATTCTCCCATTCAAAGGAAGGCTTCATGGCGTCTATCAAAAGGCTTAGTATATTTACTGCGGAAATGCCTATAAGCATTAAAACAATCAGTATTACTATACTTAAAAGGTGTATTTTAAAAAGATACCAGCCCAATACATATGTAGGAAGTATAATCACTATTGTAATAATTATACCAAAAATCCATTTTGCTTTTAACTGTATTGCAGGGTCTGCAGGCATCAATTTTGATATGTAAAACATTTTTCCTTCCCTAGAGAAGGAAGTAGAGGAAAGGCTGTTACTTCCTGCTACAAAAAGAGAAAAGAAAAGCCCTATCATCGAAACCCAAAACCAGCCGTCAGGAGCTGAGGTGTATTTTATAGCCATTTCAAACCCAATTTGTGGATTCCCCACAAAAGAAACAAGAAACACAAAGGGAATTATTATAGCCACAGGCAACACATTCATAGCATATACAGGAACTCTTATAAAAAGCTTCCATTCCCTTAACAGTAATGCCTTCAATAGGCTGGATCTCACTATTTCTTTTTTCAATGAAACTTCTTTTCTTTTTGCTTCAACCTCTTGCCCTGAAATTACAGCTTTTAAGTACATTTTTTGAGCAGAAACAGCCAAAACGGCTGTAAATATTATTGATACAGCGATAAACATCAAAAGATTTAAAAACCCTGACAAAGTATTATAATTCGTCATAGAAACTGCTCCCCATAAAGCAGGAGGGAAACTTCTAGATATCATCTTTGCAAGGTTAGCATTTTGCAAAATAAAATTTTCTATTGCCTGTTGTTCTCCATTTTGAGGAATCCGATTGATAAAAAATTGTATTGTAAAGAAGAAAATTAGCGCTAATATACTCACTATAACTGTATACAAGTCCTTTTTCCTTTTCAAATTTACAAATCTCATAATTAAAACAGAAGCAATTGCCGCAATAGAAAGAGGTATAATAGGTGTAAATATAAATACAATAAATGAAACGAGATAGTATAAAATTCCTGCCTGCGTGCCAATGCCATATATAAAGATTGCTGGTAGCATTAAAAATGCCAATGTAACATATTCATTCAATAAAATTATGCTATATTTTGACAAAACTATTTTATAAGGCTGTATAGGAAGAGGAAGCAAAATATTTATATCATCAGAAAAATAAAACACAGAAATAGTCCAAAAAAAGCCGAATACCAATGTCAAGAGCTGAGCTAAAAGAAGGACTGTCACAGGCATAAGCTGAGGCTGGTTAATTAACATGCTTGCTGCATACATGCTGTTTAAATACATTATGTACATAAAAAGCAATGTCCCACCGCCAACAGCTATTCCAAATGTAGCAAGCACTATTTCCCATAAATCTTTCTTTCTTACAAAATATTTGTATTTCATTGCGGAAATGCCATAATAAACTTTCATTTGTGTTCTTAAAAACGATAAAAACTCCCTCATTTTTCTGTCAACTCCAAGAATATTTTTTCTAAAGATTCCCATTCATGTTGGCTCTTTATCTCTTCCATAGTACCATAAGCTATTATTTTGCCTTTGTTTATTATTGCTATTTTATCACAGAGCTTCTCAGCAACTTCCAATATATGAGTTGAGAAAAATACAGTAAAACCTGCTTTTGTATGCTTTGACATCAACTCTTTGAGTAAAAATGCTGATTTCGGGTCTAATCCTACCATTGGTTCATCCAAAATCCAAACAGAAGGATTGTGAATAAGTGCGGCTGTAAGGAGAATTTTTTGCTTCATTCCGTGGGAATAGGTCTGTATTAGGTCTCCAATAGCATTCTTTAGCTCAAAAGCTTCAACAAAATATTCAATCCTTTCTTTCCTTTCTTTTTCAGATACCCCGTATACGTCTGCAATAAAATTGAGATATTCTATGCCTGTCAGTTTGTCATAAATATCAGGGCTATCTGGAACATATCCTATGCGCTTTTTGACCTCTATAGGATTTTTGTCAATATCAATTCCGTCTACTTTAATTTCTCCTGTATCATGGGACAAAAGGCCTACTATCATTTTTATCGTGGTAGTTTTGCCAGCCCCATTAGGACCTAAAAATCCAAATATTTCACCAGGATTTACAACAAGGTCAATGTTGTCAACAGCTTTTATTTTACCTTTGTTATAAGATTTTGAAACACCTTTTAATTCTATCAAGTTTTACACCTCCATTTTCTCACTTTTCTATTATAACATAAAATTGTTTAAAATTTGCCAATAAAATTAATAAAAAGATAGTGTTAAAAAACTTTTAACCTTCATATTATTATTTTGAATTACATTGGCAGGGAGGAGAGCAATTGGACACCAAAAATATTACAAACCAATTCTCCTTTTACTAGCACTCATTTTTTAACTTACTTTTCTATTTCCTTTTTCAATAAAACCATAGAGACAGTTGCAAACAACAAAGAAGAGATAAAAACTGTACTGGATGAATTTTTTAAAAAAAGAGGAAGTGTGCTTTTAAGCGGTGACTTAAAAGAGATAGAAGGCTTTTATGACAAATCTTCCACTTATGGCAAATGGGCATTGGACCATGAAAGGAGGCGAGTTGAATACGTTAAAGGATGGTCAGAAAAAAGAAATCTTAAATTTACAGAAGCAGAATCTTTTTACAGGATAAAAAGTGTAAAAGCTGGCGAAAATTCCGTATGGGTTTACCTTGTGGAAACTATGAAAATGGGATACGCTTACAACATAAAAAGTGATGTAATAAATTACATGGGATTAGGTATACGACATTCTGTACAGCTTGTAAAAGTTGATGGAAAATGGCTTATAAGAAGAGATTGGTACTATGACCCTCTTGACGAAGATTCCGCCTATATAGATGCTGCTCCTGCTGAAGGCATAATGCCTGAAATTGCACCTACTACTTCAAAGCCAGAAACTGAAGAAGAAGCAAAGCCTAAAAAGAAGGGTAAATACGACAGAGAAGGAGCAGTAGCTTATGCTGACAAATACGCAGGAGCTGCTTGGGGAAGCGGCAATAACTACGAGTACAATCCAAAATATAGGGATTATAACGGGGTAGGAGGAGACTGCACCAATTTCGTCTCTCAAGTATTACATGAAGGAGGAGGCCTTCCAATGGACTATGTATGGAACTTCAACGGCAAAGACTCTTCCACCGCTTGGGCACAAGCACCCGCTCTTTTTAACTATCTCATTTATACAGGAAAAGGTAAATTAATTGCAAAAGGATACTATTTAGATATGGTAAAGCCTACTGAACAGCACCCAAAAGGTGCCATAAGAGAAATTGAAAAAGGAGACCTTATATGCTATGAAGAAAAGGGAGAAATAGTACACTTTGGCGTAGTTACAGGTTTTGATTCTATAGGGATACCCGTTGTAAATACTCATACTTCCGATAGATACCATGTCCCTTTTGACTTAGGATGGGATAAGAGAGTGATTTATAGATTTATACATATAAATGATTAAAGATAGAGAAAAATTCTATCTTTAATTTTTTCATCTGCCTCTTGAAGTTTTATAACATCCTCATCCATAAGATTTTTGTCATGGTGATGCCTTACAATGCCTACTATTCTCTCATTTAACCCAATTTCCTTACAAATTTCTGCACCATATTCTGCATGATTATAATAGACTTTAAAAAAATATATATGTTTTTCAAGAAACTTAGCCAAAAAAGGAATTTTCTTTAAAATCACCGCCATGGCTTTTCTTTCAGGAGTAATTTTCGCTTTTATCTTTCCAATATCATGAAAAAGAGCCGCTTTTAAAAGGTCTTGGTCTTCTATTCCGTATTTATTAATAAGATAATAGCACACATCTAATGAATGCCTTTTTTCATAAACAGGCAATTTATTAAAATATTCTAATTCCTTTTCATTTAGGAATCCAAGTAAAAATTGATAATCTTTTTCATAAATTTTAGCTCTTTTAGCTTTAAAATATTGTTTTATCCTATTCACAAAATCACCTTTATTCTAATATTATACCTTCTTTTTCAAGGACCGCCAATACTTTACCTGATTTTATAATATTAAAACAGGCATTTATGTCAATATAAAGCTCCCTATCTTCTTCCAACGGCTTAACGTATTCTCTTACTAAATCATATATTATTTGAGAGCCCTTCCCTTTTTTAAAACCTTTCCTAAACTCCATTGCCTGCAAAGCTGCCATAAGTTCTATTGCTATAACCCTTGTAGCGTTTTCTATTATTTCCCTTGCCTTTCTCGCAGCAATAGTGCCCATACTCACATGGTCTTCTTGATTTGCAGAAGATGGTATAGAATCAACAGAAGCTGGATGCGCCAAAACCTTATTTTCTGACACTAAAGAAGCTGCTGTGTATTGAGCTATCATCATACCAGAATTTAGTCCCCCTTTTTCAGTCAAAAAAGGAGGAAGGTCGTTTAACTGATAATTTACAAGCCTTTCAATCCTTCTTTCAGAAATATTAGCAATTTCAGAAACTGCAATACCTAAAAAATCCATTGCTAATGCAATAGGCTCTCCGTGAAAATTGCCCCCAGATATCACCTCGCCATCTTCAGGGAAAATTAAAGGATTATCTGTTGCAGAATTTATCTCTCTTGTAAGAACTTCTTCCGCATATTCAATAGCATCTCTTATAGCTCCATGGACTTGTGGAATACACCTTAGGGTATAAGCATCCTGAACCCGTATTTCTCCCTGTCTCGTTATTAGAGTACTTCCTTCACACATTTTTCTTATATTTTTAGCAGTGATCATCTGACCTCTATGAGGCCTCACCATTTGGACTCTATCATCAAAAGCATCAATTATTCCTCTTAAAGCTTCTAAAGTAATAGAAGATACAGCATCAGCAGATTTTATAAGTCTTTTAGCATCATATACATTTAAGCATCCTATTGCTGACATAACTTGAGTGCCATTTATCAAAGCCAAACCTTCTTTTGAACTCAAAACAACTGGACTAATCCCTGCCTCTTTCATTGCTTTTTCTCCAGTCATTCTCTCACCTTTGTATAAAGCTTCACCTTTCCCTATCATCACAAGAACCATGTGAGCTAAAGGTGCAAGGTCTCCGCTTGCTCCTAAAGATCCTTTTTCAGGTATAACAGGAGTTACTCCTTTATTTAACATTTCAATCAACGTGTTTAAAGTTTCAAGCCTTACACCTGAAAAACCTTTCGCAAGGGCATTTGCCCTCAAAAGCATAATTGCTCTTACTACTTCTTCCGGTAATGGTTCTCCTACTCCACAAGAATGGCTCATAATCAAATTCTTTTGCAAAATTTCTGTGTCTTCTTTAGATATTACGACATCGCTAAATTTCCCAAAACCCGTCGTGATTCCATAAACTACTTTTTCATCATTTACATATTTTTCTACTATTTTTCTAGAATGAAGTACTCTCTCTTCAGCAATATTGCTAAGTTCTACTCTATACCCATCTCTTGCTACGTGCACTACATCTTCTATTGTAAGATTATTGCCATCTATTATGACCTTTCCCATAATCCCCCTCCTTTTTACGTTAATTCTTTATCGCAATAAAACAAAAAACGCGAGAGCTTTTCCTCTCGCGTTTTATTATTAAATTGTAAAATTTTCCCTCTCATTTCTATCCCACACTTAAATCCTTAAATTAGTCTTATAAGTATATTATATTCTACAAAGTTTAAAAAAATCCTTTTGACATTTCAAGATTTAAGTCTGATCAAGGCTTGATAAAACTTCATCAAAAACTCCTATTCTGCAAATTTTTCTATTCACATCCCAATGTTGACATATTTCGCAGCTTCTTTCTTGTAAAGACACAGACATACTCAAATTATTTCCATAGCGAGATGGATCTAACTCAAAATCCTCACAGCTTCTTCCTACAGCTTTCAATTGTTCAGTACTTACCACAAAATTCACCACCTGTAATTATAATCTTTTTATACTTTCTTCTACATCAAAAGGACTCATTCCCGTTGCATCTATCACCGGAACTTTTGTCGAAATATCATCTATGCCTAGCATATTTCTACTTTGCCCTGTTATAACTATGGCATCATAGGCATTTAAATTGTTTTTTTCTGAAAGAGTTTCTTTTAATTCTACAACTTCATATCCTTTTTGCTTTAAATACTCTTTAATATTGGAAAGCTGACTTTCTACCGCTACTCTTTTCCCCACACCAACACCTCCTGTAGCTCTTATTAATTAGTAGTATTTTCAAATAGTAGTATTCTCTATACCAATTATTTTATACCTCTAATTGCTTCTCCGACTAAGACAACTATGAAAGACAAAAACCACATTACTAACATGGCAATAATAAGATAGCTTCCCCATATTTTTATAAATTTTATCTCATCTCGCCGTTCTGGTAACTCTTCTTTATAATAAATTTTTTTGACAAGTCTTAAATCATTGATCCAATAAGAAATATACAATACGCCCCCTAATAATCCTATACCAACTCCTATTAAAAAAAGATAATTGCTATAATATACGAAAGAAGTAAAAAAACCATTTACTATAATGTTAAGCACTATTGCTATTATTCCTAACACAATTCCTAAAATAATTCCTTTTTTCATACTCCACCTCAATTTCTCCACTTCTATAAATTACATTTTGATTATATCACAAAAGCAAATTAAAATAATTTATCATAATATTATAAAAATTTAAAATTTGATTTTTTAGCAGGATTTTGACACCTTTATATAGAATAAGTATAGTTGTCCATTTTTTTAGGGTGGGGGTATAAATGAAAAAGAAAAAGAAAAATACCTCAATATTATGATTATTCCTGATTCAAATCAACAAATCAAAAGCTTTAAAATTTCTATTCCCCTTATAAAAACCGTAGTAATAGTGGCTTTTTCAATAATTATGGCTGCTACAATTTCTTTAGTCTATTTTGGCAAAACAACTGCTTACCTATACACTGTAATAGCAGAAAAAGATAAAAAAATCGCGCAACTAACCTCCCTTAAAGAAGAACAAGACAAAAAAATAGCTACTTTAGACAAAAATGCTCAATTGGTCAATGAAAAAATTAAAGGCTTAGATGAATTAGAAGAAAAGGTAAGGCGTATGGTGGGATTATCCACTTCCACTCCAAGCCGTGGCAATGTATCAAGAGATATTAGAGGTGAAAGCAACATATCTTATGACAATGAAACAACCGCTGAACTTATTTCGGAAATAGATCAAAAAACACAAAATTTACAAGACCTTATTTCAAAAGTAGCAGCTCGACTTGATTATCTGAATTCAATACCCAGTGTTTATCCAGTATATGGTACAACAACCTCCTCTTTTGGAACGAGAAAGTCTCCTTTTGGATATGGAAGTGAATTTCACCCTGGAATTGACATATCGGTACCTGTAGGAACTCCAGTAAAAGCCGCTGGAAAAGGTGTAGTTACATATGCAGGATGGTTATCAGGATATGGTAATGTGGTAATCATAGACCATGGTTATGGGATTCAGTCAGTATATGGACATAATTCTCAGATTCTTGTCAAAGTAGGTCAAAATGTAAAAAGAGGCGATATAATAGCAAAATCAGGGAATACCGGAAGAAGCACTGGACCTCATGTTCACTTTGAGATTAGAGTAAATGGCAATCCTGTAGATCCAATGAAATATCTTGCAAAGGGGAATTGATATGTTTCAAAAAAGAGAACAGATTGTAGAAGTTAATCCAGACAAAATTGATACCGTCATAGGAAAAAATTCAACTTTTGAAGGCACAATTAAATCAGAAGGCACTCTAAGGATAGACGGTAATTTTACAGGTCAAATAGAAACAAAAGGAAATGTTGTAATAGGTGAGTCAGCAAAAATAGAAGCGAATATAACAACAGATAATATAATCGTTTCAGGTGAAGTAAAGGGAAATATATTTGCCAAAGGCCAGCTACAACTTACTTCTACTGGAAAACTTTATGGAGATATAGAAGTTCAAAATTTGATAATTGAAGAGGGAGCTATTTTTGAAGGAAAGTCTAAAATGACAAAGTCTTCTCCTTCAGATTTTAACAAAAAAGATGAACAAACAAAATAAAAAGGCCATCTTACGGCCTTTTCAGTTTGTTGACAAAGTTGAAAAATATCAAAGGAGATATTTTGCATCGTCACTCCGGTGTTCCAAAGCGACAAAACTAAAGCTCGACCTTCGGGCTCCGGCAGGGTACCGGGCACAATCGGCATCCATGCCTTAAGGTGCCCGCCTCCGCCATCCATGGCTTCGGCCCTGCCTCCACCCTCGGTCTTGCTAAGTTTTGTTGCCGCTTTGTAACAAGTCGCTCCTTATGCAAAATATCTCCTTTACGAAAGTTTGTCTACAGTCTGAAAAGGCCATCTTACGGCCTTTTTTATATTATAGGAAGATATATGCCGTTTTCATTAGATTCTCCTTCTAAAACCTCTTTCAGTATATTTATCCCTTTTTCTATCTCCTCCAGCTCACAAGAGGCAAAACTTAATCTTATAAAATTGTTTTCTTTTTTTATTGCAAAAAACATATCCCCTGGAACTATAAGTAAATTTCTCTCTAAACATTTAGAATACAAATTTTTAGCAGAAATATTGTTTTTAAGCCTTAACCAGTAGTAAAAACCCCCTTTAGGATATTCAAACTCTACATAATTTTTTAATGTTTGAAGCCCTTTACCCATCTTTTCAAATCTTTTTTTCATCACTTGTTTTATTTCCCCAATATGGCTTTTCCAAATATTTTCTCTAAGATATAAATCAAAGGCTCTTTGCATTAAACCTGAAGTAGATAAATCTGTCACATATTTTGCTTTTAAAAAACTACTTACTAACCTTTCAGGAGCAATTATAAACCCTAACCTCAAGCCAGGCATGTATATCTTTGAGAAACTTCTTATATAAATGACTCTGTCATATTTATCATAGGCCTTAAGTGGCAATATCTTTTCTTCTGTAAAACTTAAATCACTGGCAAAATCATCTTCTAATACATAAGTCTCGTATTTTTCCGCTAGCTCTATCAGTTTCTTTTTTTTATCCTCACTATAGACAATGCCGGTCGGATTGTGAAAATTAGGTATAGTATATATGAACTTAGGCTTAAACTTCTTTAACTTATCCTCTAATTCCTCTAAATTTATGCCATCTTTTTGCAAATCTACTTCTAAAATCTCTGCTCCTCTCGATTCAAAAGAGGCTAAAGCCCACGAATAGGTGGGTCTTTCAACAATTATGCTATCTTCAAAATTTATTAGCGCTTTCGATACTACATCTATACCTTGCTGTCCCCCAGAAATTACCTGTATATTTTCAACATAAGTAAATATTTCATCTTTCTTTACAAATTCTTTTATAGATTCTCTTAATGGTTTATATCCTCTTGTGTCTTGATACTCAAATGCATATCCTCCATCTCTTCTCAATACTCTATTGATTAAATCTCCAAAATCCTCCACTGGAAAAAGCTCTGGATTAAGAGATGAAGAAGCAAAATTTATAATTCCTTTCCTTAAGGGAATTTCTCCTTGGTCTGTTAATTTAAAGGTTTCATCAAGGTCCTCCTCTTTTTTTATATCTTCACATACATAAGTACCACTTCCTACCTTAGTATATACATATCCATTTTGTTCTAAAAGCTTATAAGCGTTTATCACTGTAATATTGTTTACTCCCAACTCCTTTGCAAGGCTTCTTATAGTGGGGAGTTTATAACCGCCTGGCAGGCTGCCATTCTCTATAAATCTTTTTATTTGGCTGTACAACTGAATATACAAAGGTACATTTTTACTTTTATCAATTGTTATTTTATTCATATCCATCCCTCGCAAAATTGTATCGCTACAATTATTATATCATTATCATGATAAAAATTCTTTTTAATTTTAAAATGTATTATAATGGATATGGGAGAAGAAATATTATAAAGAAACCAAATGAGGTGAGATCATGTTTTTACTTTTAAAAGGTGGAGAAGTTTACTCTCCTCAGCCTTTAGGTAGAAAAGATATTTTAATCTGCAATGGAAAAATAATAAGAATTGCTGATGAAATAAAACCTATGAAGGAATTTGGAAACGTAGAAATTGTAGATTTGCAAGGCTTTATCATAGTTCCCGGATTCATTGACCAACACGTCCACATCGCAGGAGGCGGTGGAGAAGGAGGACCAGTCACAAGGACACCTGAAATAACTCTATCTGATATCACAAAAGGTGGAATAACTACAGTTGTAGGCCTCTTGGGAGCAGATGGAATAACCAGAAGCATGGCTTCTCTTCTTGCAAAAGCGAGGGCTTTAGAGCAAGAAGGCATAACTACCTACATATATACCGGTGCTTATGAACTTCCCACCCGCACTTTAACAGGAAGTGTAAGGTCTGATTTAGTTTTAATCGACAAAGTAATAGGTACTGGAGAAATTGCCATTTCAGATCACAGGTCTGCACAACCAACTACTGAAGATTTAACAAAACTTGCTGCAGAAGCAAGAGTTGGAGGACTTTTGGGTGGTAAACCTGGAATAGTTCACTTACACGTTGGAGATGGAATAAGAGGATTGTCCCCGTTATTTGAAATAGTGGAAAATACTGAAATACCTATTACGCAATTTGTTCCTACTCATATAAACAGAATAGGACATTTATTTGAACAAGGATTGAAATTTATAGAAATGGGTGGCGTAATTGACCTTACTTCTGATATAAAGCCGGACGCCCACACAAAAACTGCTTTAACCCCTAAAGAAGCAATTAAAAAAATTATAGAAAATAAATTGCCAATAGAAAAGGTAACTATGAGTTCTGACAGTAACGGTAGCATTCCAGTATTTGATGAAAATAAGCGATTAGTAAAGGTTATGGTGGGAAGTGCACAAACTCTATACCGCGATTTAAGAGAAGTTATAGTGGAAGGGATACTGCCAATAGAACAAGCAATTAAAATAATAACAGAAAATGTAGCAAAAGTGTTGAATTTATATCCAAACAAGGGGTGTATCAAGGAAAAATCAGACGGGGATATAGTAGTATTAGATAGCAATTTAAATATTCATTCTGTTATTGCAAAAGGAGTATTCATGATAAAAGATAAAAAAATAGTAAAAAAAAGCATGTTTGAAGAATAAAAGAGGCGGTCTCACGCCTCTTATTCTTTATATTCTTGCAATATCATTTCAGCTATTATTTCCATTGGAATTGACATATCCATGCTCATCTTTCTCATAATTTTATAAGCTTCCTCTTCACTCAATCCTTTAGCTTTCATAATATACCCTTTTGCTTTTTCAATCTTTTTTCTCGCTTCAAGTTCATGCTTTAATTTTTGAATTTCTTCTTTCATGCTCCTAAACTTTTTGTAATTTTCTATGACAAATTCAACTGTCGACAAAAGTACCCCTCTGTCTACTGGTTTTAATAAATAAGAAAATACAGAATATTTTCTTATTTCCTCAAGAAAATCTCTTTGAAGAGTAGAAGTCATCAAAATTACAGGTGCTATATCATCTTCATTTATAATGCGTCCAACTTCAAAACCATTTATATTGGCAAGATTCAAATCCGCTATAACTAAATCAGGAGCGAGAGCGCGACAAAGCCTTATAGCACTTCCGCCATCTCTCGCTTCATAAACCAAGTGTCCATTCGCTAATAACACATTCTTTATGAACTGCCGAGACAAATCGCTACTGTCTGCTAAAACAATTCGCCATTGGCTCATCGAGACACCTCTAATTTAACTTAGAATTTAGAAAGATATTGATCTAATTCCCACTGAGTAACGTATATTTTGTACTCATCCCATTCTGCTCTTTTAGCCTCCAAGAATTTTGTATACACATGATCGCCTAATGCTTCTTTTATAACTTCATCCTTTTCTAACTCGTTTAAAGCTTCTTCTAAAGAGCCTGGCAGTCTTTCAATTCCTAAGTTTTCTAATTCTTCTTTATTCATATGGTATATATTTGCATTTACAGGTGGTGGCGGTGTTATATTATTCTTTATACCATCTAATCCTGCTGCCAATGCAACAGCCAAAGCAAGATAAGGATTGCTGGTTGGATCAGGACTTCTAAGCTCTATTCTTGTAGATTCTCCTCTTTTGGCAGGAATTCGTATTAAAGGACTTCTGTTTCTTGCAGACCAAGCAATATTTACAGGAGCTTCATAGCCTGAAACTAGGCGTTTATAAGAATTAACAATAGGGTTAGTAATAGCTGTCATAGCTTTTGCATGTTTTATAATTCCTCCTATATAGTTATAACATACTTTACTTAGCCCTATAGGGTCAGAAGGGTCATAAAAAGCATTTTTACCATCTTTTGTAAGTGACATGTTCATATGCATTCCAGAACCCGCAATGCCAAAAACTGGTTTTGGCATAAAGGTGGCGTGTAACCCATGTTTTTGAGCAATTATTCTTACCACCATTTTAAAAGTCATCACATTGTCAGCAGTAGTTAATGCATCGTCATATTTGAAATCTATCTCATGTTGTCCTGGTCCTACTTCATGATGAGATGCTTCAATTTGAAACCCTAGTTGCTTAAGAGTGGATACCATTTCTTTTCTTGCGCTTTCTCCTAAGTCCACAGGTGCCATGTCAAAATAACTTGCATCGTCTTGAGTTATTGTTGTAAGATTACCCTTTTCATCCGTCAAAAAGAGATAAAACTCGCATTCAGGCCCTACATTAAATTGATAACCTAATTTCTTCGCCTCTTCTAAATTTCTTTTTAAAACATAGCGAGGGTCTCCTTCAAAGGGAGTTCCATCGTAATTGTAAATATCACATATGAGTCTTGCCTCTACACCAGAGTTTGTCCTCCATGGGAAGATCACAAACGTATCAGGATCCGGCCTTAAATACATGTCTGATTCTTCGATTCTCACAAATCCGTCAATTGAAGATCCGTCAAACATAATTTCATTGTTGAGAGCTTTATTTAGTTCTTCTACTGGGATAGAAACATTTTTCATGACTCCAAAGATGTCACTGAATTGAAGATGTACATATTCCACTCCATACTCATTTGCCAGTTTTAAAACATCCTCTTTGCTATATTTTTTACCCATAATCTTCCTCCTCTAATAAATTAAGGGCGCACTCAAATAGGGTGCCAATACCCATTTGAAGACGCCCTTGCCTTCCCTATAAATTATTATTAAATTTTAACTAAGAAATATTATATCACATTTTTTTCACAGTGCAATATAGTTTTAATAATTTTTTGCTATTTTTTCTCTACTAGTATGTCAATGCCATCAATCCAGCCAGAAACTACGTTGAAAAGCCATGCTCCAAAAGCACTAACTATAGAAAAAATTATGCCATAAACTATTCCGCCAATGAGGCCACCAATTATTCCTGCACCAAAAGCTCCAAAGCTGTTTACAAAAAGTCCACCAAATAAACCACCAATGAGTCCCAGAATTAGGCCTATCACAATCCCGTAAATCAAAGTAAATTTAAAAACTGACAAAACAGATATTTTTTTGAGTTTATAATTCCACATTTTAACACCTCCTTCCTTTTTTGAAATTTTAAATGTTTACGTTATAATTATATTATATCCAAAAATAATTATGCCTGTCTGTAGTTTCAGGGGGGATTTTATGAAAAGTTTTACAACAGTTATTCCATTTATAAAAAAGCACAAGTGGAATTACATAATAGGTATAATTTTTTTATTAGCAGTAGACTTGCTTCAAATGATAGTTCCCCATTTACTAGGTTCAGTAACTGATTTATTTAAAAGTAAAGATTTAACTCCAAAAGTACTATTAACGTATTCGTTTTGGATAATAGGTATAGCTATTTTGGTATTTGCTTTTAGATTTATTTGGCGTATGAAAATAATGGGGATGTCAAGGCTTTTGGAAAAAGAACTAAGGGAACAACTTTTTGCTAAGTTTCTTGAACTTTCGCCACAATATTACAATGAACACAAAACAGGTGATTTAATGGCTCATGCCACCAATGACATAAACGCCGTCAGAATGGCAGTAGGACCTGGAATTGTAATGTCTGTAGATGCATTATTTTTAGGCATATCCATAATAATCATAATGATTTTTACTATCGATCCAAAATTGACTATATTAGCACTTCTGCCTTTACCTATTATCGCATTGGTAGTCACTCGCTTTGGCAAACTCATTCACTCAAGATTTTTAAAAGTTCAAGAAGCTTTTTCCTCTTTAACAGATAAAGTTCAAGAAAGCATATCCGGTATCAGAGTTATTAAAGCCTTTGTTCAAGAAAAAGAAGAAATAGAAAACTTCAGACAGGAAAATTTAAGAAATTTTAAAACAAATATGAACATGATTAAAATCTGGGGATTATTTGACCCTACTGTTCAATTTTTAGCAGCATTAAGTTTTACAATAGCTTTGCTTTACGGTGGAATACAAGTAATAAAAGGGATAATCACTTTGGGTGATTTTGTAGCATTTACCAGTTACCTTGGAATGCTCATCTGGCCTATGATGGCTTTTGGCTGGGTGATAAATATTTTTCAAAGAGGTTCTGCTTCTATGGAAAGGCTTAATAAAATTTTCAGTGAAGTACCAGAAATAACCGATAACTATGCAGATCCAAATATTACACTAATTGAAGGAAATATAGAAATAAAAAATCTCTCATTTTCTTATAAAAAAGGCCTACCTCCTGTTTTAAAAAATATAAATATAAGTCTTCCAAAGGGAAAAACTCTGGCTATAATAGGTAAAACCGGCAGTGGTAAAAGCACTCTTGTAAATTTACTTGCAAGACTTTATAAAGTACCGCAAGATACCATATTTATTGATGGGCATGACATCAACGAAATACCTTTAAAAGTTCTAAGACAAAACATGGGTTTTGTACCTCAGGACAACTTTATATTTTCAGATACTATAGCCAATAATATAGCTTTTGTCAATGAAGAACCTCTAGAAAAAATACAAGAATTTGCTTCAATGGCAGATGTACATAAAGATATAATGGACTTTCCACAGCAATATCAAACAATTGTAGGCGAAAGAGGAGTAACTCTCTCAGGCGGTCAAAAGCAAAGGATAGCTATCGCAAGGGCTTTAATAAAAGAACCAAAAATCCTTATTTTAGATGATAGTCTCTCTGCTGTAGATACAAACACAGAAGAAACCATACTAAACAATTTACGCGAATATATGAAAGATAGAACAACTATAATCGTCTCTCATAGAATCTCTACTATAAAAAACGCTGATGAAATTATAGTATTAGATAATGGAGAAATAGTTGAAAGGGGAACCCATGAAGAGCTTATTAAGCTAAAAGGTCTTTATAACAGCATATATGAAAAACAGCAATTAGAAGATGCAATATTAAAAGAGGTTTAAGGCGGTGATAAAATGGAATACCAACAAGAAGAAGTAATGACCAAACCTTTTGACATTAAAATAATGAAAAGGCTTTTGACATACGCTAAACCTTACTGGTTGTACATTTTTATAGCAGCTGTAGGTATACTTTTAGTAACAGCATCAAACCTTTTACGACCATACCTCGTCCAAAAAGCTATTGATAACTATATAAATAATCCTAACATTCCTAAAGTAGAAGCAATAAATGGCGTTACACATATAGGGATTTTGTATTTAATAATCATAACTGTAGCCTTTATCATAAATTATGGACAGATTTATTTGATTCAATACACAGGTCAAAAAATAATTTTTAACTTAAGGCAACAGATATTTGAACATCTACAGAGTTTATCATTATCATTTTTTGATAAAAACCCTGTAGGAAGGTTGGTGACCCGTGTTACAAACGACACTGACACTTTAAATGAATTGTACACAAGTGTTATAGCAAACCTTTTTAATGACATCTTTATAATATTAGGAATAATCATTGCCATGGTAAGTTATAATGTAAAACTTGCATTAATCAGCCTCTCTACTACTCCGTTAATTATTGGAGGAATGTACATATACAGAAAATTAGCTTCACAAGCCTATAGACTTGTAAGAGTTCGCCTTGCCAGAATAAATGCTTTTCTTTCAGAACATATAAGTGGGATGAAAATTGTACAACTTTTTGTAACAGAGCATAAAAAAAGCAAAGAATTTGAAAAAATAAATAAAGATTATTATGACGCTAACATGAGGCAGCTTACAATTTTTGCAATATTCCGTCCTTCTATGGATGTAATATATTCTTTAACTTTGGCTCTTTTAATCTGGTATGGTGGGAAAGACATAATATCTCACAAAATTGAATTTGGCGTACTTTACGCTTTTGTAAATTATCTGCAACAACTGTTTCAGCCAATTTTTGATATATCAGAAAAATATGACATACTTCAATCGGCAATGGCTTCAGCAGAAAGAATTTTTATACTTTTAGATACAAAAGAACAAATAAAGGACCCCGAAAAACCTATTCCTTTAGAAGACATCCAAGGAAAAATAGAATTTAAAAATGTTTGGTTTTCTTACAACGGAAAAGAGTGGGTATTAAAAGATGTAAGTTTTGTGGTCAATCCTGGCGAGACAGTAGCTTTTGTAGGGGCAACTGGTGCAGGAAAAAGCTCTATAATAAGCCTTTTAAGTCGATTTTATGACATACAAAAAGGAGAAATTTTAATTGACGGAATTGACATAAGAAAAGTAAGGCAACAAGATTTAAGAAAACATATAGGTGTTGTATTACAAGATGTCTTTCTTTTTACGGGAGATATTAAATCAAACATAAGACTAAACAACAAAAACATAACAGACAACGATATTTACATGGTAGCAAAATATGTAAATGCTCATCACTTTATAAAAAAACTTCCAGAAGGCTATGAGTCAAAAGTAACCGAAAGAGGCTCTACTTTGTCAGCCGGTCAGAGACAGCTTTTAGCCTTTGCAAGAGCTTTAGCTTTTAATCCAAAAATATTAGTATTAGATGAAGCAACAGCGAATATTGATACAGAAACAGAAAGGCTTATACAAGATGCATTAAAAAAACTAACAAAAGGCCGTACTACCCTTGTAATAGCCCATAGACTATCTACAATACAGCATGCAGATAAAATAATTGTACTTCACAAGGGACGCATAAGAGAAATGGGTACTCACAACGAGCTTTTGCAAAAGAAAGGTCTGTATTATAACTTATATATGTTGCAGTACAAAGACCAATTAATAGAAAAAGAAGCATAAGTAGCATACTAAGATTTATGATGGACATACTATTTTTGAGGTGATAGTATGAGAAAATACTCTAAAATAGTATGTGCCATCTTTATTTTCTTACTTTTATTCAACTTATCAGGCTGTAAAAATAAACAACAAAATAAACCTCAAAAAAAGCCTCAAACAAGTCAAAAAACAGAAGTACCAAAAGAACTATCTAAAATAGAAAAAATATAGAAAAAATAATAAAAGAAGCACAGAAAATAAAGGAAAAACCACAAAGTGATCAGGAAAAACAAAGTGATAAAGAAAAAAAGATAAAAAGGAAGAGGATAAAAAATCACCAAAGAAAACTCCTGAAGATAAATCTTGGGAAGAAATTAACAAAGCAATAAAAGATATTCATACAGATTGGAACTCATTAACTCCTTTAGTTACTAAAGAAGGAGCAAAATTAAATCTAATAAATAGTATGAGTGCCGCTATAAATGACCTTACTATTATAGCAAATAAAAAATCAAAAATTGATGTTTTGATATATGCAAATAATGTGTATAAATATATTCCTGATTTAGAAGACCTTTTTCAAACAGAGGCAACTACTGACATAAAACGATTAAAATTTTACGCTCAAGATATCGCTTTTAAAAGTGAAGTGCAAAAGTGGGAAGAAATTTCAAAAGATTTGATAGATATAAATTCTGTGTGGCAAACTTTTAAGCCAAAACTTCCTAAAGAAGCAAAAAATTCAGCTGACAAATTTGAGGCAGGAATTACTGAATTACAAAAAGCAATAAAATCTCAAAATAAAGTTTTAACTAAAATAAAGGCAGAAGTACTTTTACAAGATATAAAATCTCTTGAAAAAACTGCAAAGCCTAAAAAGTAAAAAATTACTTTTTAGGCTTTTTGTTCATCTGTAATCCTTATTTTATTGACTTCATATAATAATAATGATATATTTTAAATTAAATAAACCTGCTTTAATGCAGTATAATTGAAATATTGTCATAATTTTAGAACTTTAGAGGAGGATAATAATGGGAGTTAATGTAGCAATTGTAGGAGCTACCGGAATGGTAGGTAGGACTTTTCTTAAAGTAATGGAAGATAGAAATTTCCCAGTTGACAAACTTTATTTATTTGCTTCGTCAAAATCTGCAGGTCAAAAAATCACATTTAGAGGTAATGAATACATTGTAGAAGAACTTACTGAAGAAAGTTTTAAAAGAGACATTCAAATCGCTCTTTTTTCTGCTGGTGCAACTATAAGCAAACAATTCGCTCCAATAGCTGCTTCTCATGGCGTAGTCGTAATTGACAATTCCAGCGCTTGGAGAATGGATGAAAATGTACCTTTGGTTGTCCCTGAAGTAAATCCTCAAGACATTTCATGGCACAAAGGAATAATAGCAAATCCCAATTGCTCTACCATTCAAATGGTAGTTCCTTTAAAGCCTCTTCACGACAAATATAAAATAAAAAGAATAGTGGTATCCACCTATCAAGCAGTGTCTGGAGCAGGTAAAAAAGGTGTAGATGACCTTGAAAGAAGTTTAAGAGGAGAACCATGCCAAGTATTCCCTCATCCTATTGCAAACAACTGTATTCCTCACATTGATTCTTTCGCACCAAACGGATACACAAAGGAAGAATTAAAGATGATAAACGAAACCAAGAAGATCATGGGAGATAGTTCAATAAAGGTATCTCCAACCACAGTAAGAGTACCTGTTGCAAACTCTCACAGCGAATCTGTCAATGTAGAATTTGCAAGGCCTTATGAAATGGAAGAACTAATAGAAGTCTTAAAACATGCCCCGGGAGTTGTTGTACAAGACGATCCTCAAAATAATATTTATCCTCTTGCAACTTATGCTACAGGAAAAGATGAAGTTTTTGTAGGTAGAATAAGAAGAGATGAGACAGTTTACAGCGGTCTTAACATGTGGATTGTAGCCGACAACATAAGAAAAGGAGCGGCAACAAATGCCGTTCAAATAGCAGAACTTTTAATTAAAAATATGTGAAAGGAGAATAATTATGCCTGTTTTTAAAGGGTCAGGTGTCGCTATTGTTACTCCATTTAACGAAGAGGGCGTAAATTTTGAAAAACTTGGCGAGCTTATTGAATGGCATATCAAAGAAGGAACTGATGCTATCATCATATGTGGTACCACTGGTGAAGCCTCTACAATGACACAAGAAGAGCAACAAGCGGCAATTAAATTTACAGTAGAGAAAGTCGCCGGAAGAATACCAGTAATTGCAGGGACCGGTTCTAACAACACTGCCCATGCTGTTGAAATGAGTGAATATGCTCAATCTGCAGGTGCTGATGCTCTTTTAGTTATAACACCCTATTACAACAAAACAACACAAAAGGGATTAGTGGCTCACTTTACTGAAATAGCAAGACACGTAGACATACCTATTATTATCTATAATGTCCCCAGCAGGACATCTCTCAACATGCTGCCAGAAACTTATCTTGAATTGAGTAAACATGTAGACAACGTAGTTGGAGTAAAAGAAGCCAGTGGTGACATCGTACAGGTAGCTGAAATTGCCCGCATTATGGGTAAATCTTTTGAAATATACTCAGGAAATGACGACCAAGTAATACCAATAATGTCTTTAGGCGGCTTAGGCGTAATATCCGTCACGGCAAATATAATCCCGGCAAAAATACATGAAATGACAACCGCTTATTTAAATGGAGATATTGAAAGGGCAAGAGACATGCAGTTAGAACTTAATCCTCTAAATAAAGCCCTTTTTATAGAAACAAATCCTATACCCGTAAAAACTGCTATGAACTTAATGGGATTTAATGTAGGACCTTTGCGCCTCCCACTTGTTGAAATGAGCGATAAAAACTTAGAATATCTGAAATCTGTTCTTACAAAATACGGTTTGCTGAAGGAGGCAAATTAATGATTAGAATCATAATTCACGGTTGCAATGGAAAAATGGGAAAAGTAATAACAAAATTGGCAGCAGAAAATCCTGATTTCAAAGTCGTAGCAGGAGTAGATAAAAATACTTCTCCTCTCGACTTTCCTGTTTACAGCGATTTAAAAGATGTAAAAGAAGAAGCAGATGTAGTAATTGACTTTTCATACCATGAAGCTGTACCTAATTTAGTGAAAGCCGCTCTACAAAAGAAGCTTCCTGTAGTCATTGCCACGACTGGACTTAGTGAAGAAGAATTAAAGGTCATAGAAGAAGCATCAAAAGAAATACCGATTTTTAAATCTGCCAATATGTCCCTTGGAGTAAACATACTTATAAACCTTGTAAAAGAAGCTGCAAAAATCTTACAGCAGGATTTTGACATAGAAATAATAGAAAAGCATCACAATATGAAAAAAGACGCTCCAAGTGGCACTGCGTTAATGATTGCAGATAGCATAAACCAAGTGCTAAATGACAAAAAGGAATACGTGTATGGACGCCATACTAAAACTGAACAGAGAAAGCCAAACGAGTTAGGAATACACGCAGTAAGGGGCGGCACAATTGTGGGTGAACATCAAGTAATTTTTGCAGGTCACGATGAAGTAATCACCATAAGTCACTCTGCCCAATCCCGTGAAATTTTTGGTTATGGTGCCCTACAAGCTGCAAAATTCATAATAAATCAAAAACCTGGCTTATATACAATGGAAGACCTTGTGAAGAAAGGATGATAATTTTGAGCACAAATGATAACTTGACAAACCCTTATGAAATTGCAAAATATATCAAAGAAGCGAAAAAAACCACACCTGTTAGAGCTTACATACAAGGGAATATAGAAATTGAAGAAACCGAAGAATTAGAAGTATATGGCTGTGACAACTTTAAAATCGTCTTTGGAGAACTAGATGTCGTTGAAAAATTGATTGAAGCAAATAAAGATAAAATAAAACATTATCGCTTAGAGTACGACCGCAGAAATTCTGCAATTCCTTTGCTGGATATTAAGCATCTTGACGCGAGAATAGAACCAGGTGCAATAATTAGAGATCGAGTAAAAATAGGCAAAAACGCTGTGATAATGATGGGGGCAGTAATAAACATAGGTGCAGAAATTGGTGAAAATTCTATGATAGACATGAACGCAGTAATAGGCGCCAGAGGAATTATAGGCAAAAACGTCCATGTAGGAGCTGGAGCTGTTATAGCCGGGGTATTAGAACCCCCCAGCAGTGTACCAGTTGTGCTTGAAGATAACGTACTTGTCGGGGCAAACGCAGTTATATTAGAAGGAGTAAGAGTAGGTCATGGAGCTGTTGTAGCAGCAGGATCAGTTGTGACAGAAGATGTACCACCTAACACAGTAGTTGCAGGAGTTCCAGCAAAGATTGTAAAAATAGTAGACGACAAAACCCGTGAAAAAACAAAACTCATGGAAGACTTGCGAGGTTAAATAAAACACCCGATTTTGTCGGGTGTTTTAATATTCTATTCCGTATCTCGCTGGTATTCCTTTTTCAAAAGGATGTTTAATCGCTTTCATCTCTGTAACCAAATCCGCTTTTTCAATTATCTCCTGAGGAGCACTCCTTCCTGTCAAAACCAATTCCATCTCCGTCGGTTTCATATCTATTAACTTTAACACATCTTCCACTGTGTACATTTTACTATGTATTGCCGCCATTATCTCATCTAAAATTAAAATATCGCACTTTTTGTTTTGGAGGACATCTACAACAAATTCATAGGCTTTCTTCATATCTTCAGCAAGAATCTTCTTTTCCTCTTCATTTAAACTCCAAAAAAACTTTTCTGTTGATTGAAACCTAAAAACCTTGAAATTTTCAATATTCTTAAGTGTATGCAACTCCCCTGTATCCGTGCCTTTCAGAAATTGTACCATATAAACTTTAAAGCCTCTTCCCACCGCTCTTATGCCAAGTCCAATAGAAGCCGTCGTCTTTCCTTTGCCATCTCCAGTATAAACTTGTATAAGTCCTCTCTCCAAAACTCATTCCCCCTTGTGTCCTCTGTTATTTCCATTCTAACTCTTTTGTAATTCTTTTTCAACCACTTCCATTCTCGTAATAGAAACCTCATAAGCGACCTTTGTAACCACTTCATCGCCCAGTTTTTTTTGGTATTCCCTACTCTGTACTCTTCCCCATAAACGTATACGATCTCCTATTTCTAACTTTTCAGAAAACCTTGCATTTCTTCCCCACGCTATGACAGGTATGTAATCAGATTTGTTATAAGGCCTATTTACCGCAATTAATAAATCAGTTATCTCTCTCCCAAAAGGAGTAGTTCTATAAACAGGTTTTTTACAAATAAAGCCGTCCAAAAAAATTTCATTTGGATTTTTTACTACTTCCTCCTCAGGTATCGTCATTATGTCCCGGGCAAATATGGTCAAAATTAATTTATTTTTCCCTTCTTCTGGAGATTTCCTATTATAAGACCTCAATTGCCCTTCAATCTTTACCCTTGTGCCTACCTGTAAATTCATACCTTCAAACAGGCGGTTAGAAATAGTAACCGGAAGATAATCCTTTGTTTCACTCAATCTTGGCACTTCCAAAATAAAATTAAAAAATTCTTCGCCATATAGTTCATGACTGTACTCTAAATCAGTAAAAATTTTTCCTACAACTACAACTACGTTGTTCTCCAAAAAGTTGCCTGCCATGTGTTCACTCTCCCCTTCCCCTTATGTGTCCTTCTAAAAATATATATTAAAATTGGAAAGCATTTATGACAGGTGGCAAAAGTAATCGTTAAAATTATCTTCAAAAAATTTATCACCGCCCACTATTCTCAAAGGTTTTAACCACATTTTGTATATCTTTAATTTCATATCCTAAAATTAATAATACAGTTATTACAAATAATGAGTTATATATATTATACTGTCCAGGAACTTTTATTTCAACAGGTATTTCCATTGGCTCTATCAATTTGCCCTTTAAATTAAAAAAAGTCCTTTGTACGCAATAATTAAATTCATAACCTTCATCTTCATAAGATATTGAAGAAGCAGTAATGGAAGATTTTGGATTTAAACCGCATGTTATAAGGGTAGAATTTATTCCCTGTGCAAAGAGTTTATTTGATAGCTCATCATCTGCATTTGTTATTATAATACCGCTCGGAAAATTATAAATATAATTTTTTAACTTGTGAAAATCCTCATCACATAGAATATCAGAGATAATTAAAATATCTGCTCTCTCTTTATAATTCTTTAACTCTTCTATCACAATTTCTTTAGAATGTACACAGTAGGATAAAAATTTTATAATAGAACTTTTTTCTGAACTTCCTCCTACAAATATATGTACCATATAATCAGCTCCTATTTTTAATGCTATTCTTATTCTTTTACAAAAGTAAAATTTTATAATGTAAAATATATGCAATATAGGAAGGCTTCTGCCTTCCTATATTGCAAACCAGTGGTGTCCTATCACATTTGTAATTGTCCTTGTCCATATCCACCAAGAAGTTGAAGTAGCTGGATTGAAGAAGTATAGGGCTCCTCCTGTTGGGTCCCATCCGGCTAAAGCTGCATCTGCTGCTTTAAAAGCTGTAAGGTCAGGTTCATGATTGAAAAATTCACCATTCGTTACAGACTCAAAAGCATCTGGCTGATATATAACTCCTGCTACAGTATTTGGGAAAATACCGCTTTTTACTCTATTCAAAATCACCGCACCTACAGCGACCTGACCCTCAAAGCTTTCTCCACGAGCTTCAGCATAAATCATTTTTGCGATTAAATATCTGTCAACAAGATAATTGTAATAAGCACTATTTTCATCTACTGGCACCACTAATTTTTCACCAGGATATATCAAATCGCTCCAATTCCCATTTGCCTGTTTTATGTTATTTACATCACTACCATACCATTTCGCTATTAAATACAATGATTCACCTTTTGAAACAACGTGGATTTTGTCGTAAGCGTACGCCGAAGTAATTCCTCCAAATAGCATTATAAATATCATTAAATATACTACAGCAATTTTCAAAATTTTATTCTTCATCATGAGTTTCCTCCTTTCTATTGTTGCGCAATAGCAGGAGTTAATTCGATTACAATTATAAACTCTCGCATCAATATTGTCATCCTTTGTATTTCCCGATAATTCTCCGTTAATTAAAAATATCTCCAGAATGATATATTATAGTGATATATTCTTAGATATACTAATCTATGGATGATTCCCATTTTTCCCAAAATTATCACCCAACATAATTTCAAATATTTCTACTATTCCTTTTTCTTTTAACTCATTATACTTCATAGCAATAAACTCATAAAAATCATATTTGTCTATTTCCCTTTCAATTTCAGAGGAAATGATTAAAAATTTATCAAAATTTATCGTTTTACTTTTCCCTACATTAAAATAAACGGAGGGCAACAGAGTAAGATCAATTTTTAAAAAATTTCTCTTCGTTTCGTAATTCATTAAAAAAGCTTTAGAACAAAGCAATTGAATGATAGATTTTAATTCTCCAATATTTCCCTCATACTGCAAAGACAAAAGTAAAGAAATTAACTCTGGATGTACAATAATATTTAAGTTTAGCCGTTTGGCTTCTTCTTTAAAAAGGTAAACAATTATCTCAATTTTCTCGTTTAGAGGCCTTCCCTCAAAAGATGGCAGTTGGATGATAACTGGTATTCGTCTCATAAAAGTTTTTAAAAGAAAAGAATCAGGTTTTTCTGTAGTAGCTGCTACAATCATTAAGTTAGCCGTTCTTTCAACAGTATCTCCTAATCTCCGATATACTCCTTTGTCAATAAGATAAAATAACATTTCTTGGCCTTCTGGAGGTAATCTGTGAACCTCGTCAAGGAATAATATCCCTTTATCGGCTTTTTCGACTAAACCTATCTTATCTACATCAGCTCCAGTATAGGCTCCTTTAACATGTCCAAACAAATGAGACATAAGAAGTTGAGGATTGTTATAGTAATCCGCACAGTTTAATACTTCAAGAGGTCCTACCCTACCATTTTGAAGACTGAATTTGTACATCATCTCTGCGAAAAAAGATTTACCAGAGCCAGGCGGTCCTATGATAAGAGTGTGGAGCCCATAAGGAGGATATAATACAGCTGCTTTGGCCTGTTCTATTTGTCCTTTGAGGCTGCCATCATGTCCTATTATATTTTCAAAAGCACATTCTTTTTCTTTCCTTAAGTTTAAAAAATCAATTAAGTCTTTTAGAAGCATTTCTTCCTTAACCTTATTCCCTAAAAAATAAGCCAATCTATTTTTTTCAATATAATACACAGGTTTTGAAATAATTTTAACTATTTTCCCTTCTCTTACAAGATGATTTAAAATAAAAGACACATTTGGTCGAGCCATTTTTAGCAATTGTGCTACTTCTTCTGTAGTGATTCCACCTTTTCTACTTATCAAAAATTTTTGAATATCAAATTCTTTACTTTTTTCTACAATAATATTATAAATTTTTTCCTTATTAGTCATATAAAACACCACTTCCTTAATTAATAAACCTCCTACCAAAAGGCAGGAGGTTATATATAAATGTTGGTAGCCCGGCTATCATAGCAAAACTGTTGCATTAGACCCGTAGCTTTGCGTCCCCGCCTTTCGACGAGTTTGCCTTTTTCAACAAAAATTTATCTAATTTTCCTATATTACTATTTCGACATAAATATGAATTTTCCTTCTATTTTTAAAAAAGATTTTTTCTACATAATTCGTTAAATTTATACTAATTTCTAAATGTATGTGTTTTATGCATTCTTTTGTGTATCAAAAATGTGTATAAAAAATTATACACATTAAAAACTTTTATTAATTTTGTCTATATACAGTAAATTGGCATAAAAATTGCTTGAGTTTTATTATAGAAAATAAATCTTACAGAAAGGAGATGATGAATAGAAGAAAGAAACAGTTTCACTTAGCGACTAGAAGGGCTGACTTAAATTTTAAAAAATATTAAATTTTTAAGGAGGTAAGAAAAAATGAAGAGCCGACAAACATTAAAAGCTTTACTGGCTTTTGTGTTAATTGTAGCTTTAATGTCGCTAAGTGGAGTATTAGTCCAAGCTCAGCCCAACTTAACAAACTTATCTGGCGACTCTCCAACAAAAAATTACTCGCCTCAAATTCAAAAAGTTTTAATGCAAGATTCTAACAAAAACAAAATCTTTGATAACTTGGAAGCAAAGCTTCCTGATAAGCTTGACAGTGCGGAATTCCCTGTCATAATAACCTTCAACAAAAACATAGATGATAACGAACTATTAAATATTTCTAAATCCATTGGAAAGTTTAATATAAAGCATAAATACAAAATTATTCCAGGAGTTGCTGCTACTTTAACTAAAGGACAAATAAACGCTTTGTCAAAATTAGATATAGTAAAGCAAATTGAGTATGACGAGCCTGTATATGCGACATTAGACACTGCAACAAAATGGTTTGGCGTTACAAAAGCGAGAAGTGACTTTGGCGTAACTGGAGACAAAGATGGTAATCCTTCCTCTTACTCCAAGAATGATATAGTAATAGCAGTTATTGATACAGGTATTGATGGATCCCATGTTGACCTTGCTGGTGGCAAAATAATAGGATGGCAAGATTTTGTAAACGGTAAAACTACCCCTTACGATGATAATGGACATGGAACTCATGTAGCAAGCATTGCGGCAGGCACTGGGACAGGGAACAGCCTTTATACAGGTGTTGCTCCTGGTGCAGCTTTGGTAGGAATAAAAGTACTCGATTCAAATGGAAGCGGAAGTATGAGCACTGTAACTGCAGGGATTGACTGGGCTGTTCAAAACAAAGACGTATATGGAATTAAAGTCATAAATTTAAGCCTTGGAACTTCTACAAGTTCTGATGGAACTGACTCTACCTCATTAGCAGTAAACAGCGCCGTAAATAGCGGAATTGTAGTAGTAGTTGCAGCTGGAAATTCAGGCCCTGCAAGGTACACCATAGGATCACCTGGTGCAGCAGAAAAAGCCATAACCGTTGCAGCAATGGCGGATGTAGGAGAACTTGGATTCAACCTTGCAAGCTTCTCCAGCCGTGGTCCCACAGCTGACGGAAGGATAAAACCTGACATTGCAGCACCCGGATACAATATAACTGCCGCAAAAGCAAACTCTATAAATGGTTATGTGACATACAGTGGCACAAGCATGGCAACACCTTTTGTAGCAGGTACAGTAGCCCTTATGCTCAATGCAAATATAAGCCTTGCACCACTTGATGTAAAAAATATAATAATGACTACTGCAAAAAGTTGGGGGCCTCCAAGCAAAAACATTGACTATGGTGTAGGAAGATTGGATGCATATGAAGCAATTAAAACAGCTGGAAATTTCACAGGAACTAATATATCTGTGCCAAACCACTATTATGCTAAAGATTCACTCCCTGGGTCTCGTTACAGTGACATTTGGACATTTAACGTGACAGACACATCATATCCTATTGCAATAACTTTCATAATACCTGATTGGGCAAACTATAACCCTGATTTCGATATATACCTCTATGACCCCACCGGTACTCTTGTTAAAAGTTCAACTGGAACACAAAGGCAGGAAACAATAACATATATTCCGACACAAACGGGAACCTATTATATCAAAGTATATTCATATAGAGGCAGTGGAAATTATTACTTTGATTTAAGTACGGGCGGCGGTTCACTCACCCTTTCAAATAACGATATATAAAAATTAAAGAAGTATGGTGCCGATTGGCTCCATACTTCTTTAATTTTTGCGACTTTCTACTTTATTTTCTCCTTTTTCAAGTAAAATTTTTTCGTCAAAGTAGTAGATTTCTATAGGCTCTCCTTCTAATAGTACAAACACAACATTTTCTTTGGTTAATTTGACATTTATTTTTCTACCTTTGTATCTCACATTAAAAGAGAGCAAATTCCATTCTTTTGGCAATCTCGGTTCAAAATGCAGTTCATTTGTATAAACCCTCATTCCACCAAAGCCATTCACAACTGCGCTCCATGTTCCCGCCATAGAAGCAGCATGAATTCCGTCCTTAACATTGTCATTGTAGTCGTCCAAATCCATTCTTGCAGTCATCATAAAGTATTTATAAGCTTTGTCAGTATATCCTATTTCATTGGCTAGTATGCTAAATATAGCTGGCGACAAGGAGGAGTCGTGAGTGGTAATAGGTTCATAATAATCGTAATTCTTTTTAAGTTCATCTTTAGTAAATTTTTCTCTCTGTAAAAACATCAAAAGCAACACATCAGGCTGTTTACATATTTGATATCTGTAAATATTTAGGTAATGCCAGTGCAACAAAAGTGGAAATTGATCTTGTGGTATTTCATCCACTGTTATCCTTTCTTTATACAAAAAGCTGTCATCCTGTGGTATAATATCAAGTTCTTTTGAATAAGGAAGGTACATATTGTCAGCAGCTTTTTTCCACGCATTAATTTCTTGATCTTTTAGATTTAACTTAGAAGCAATTTTTTGGTATTTCTCAGGCACTTCTTTTTTCATTTTATTTGCAATATCATAAGCGTATTCCAAATTCATCTTTGCCATGTAATTAGTATAGGCGTTATTATCAACCAATGCAGTGTACTCATCTGGACCAGTTACACAGTTTATGCAAAATTTATTGTCTTTAAGAGGAATATACGCCCCTAAATCTTCCCAAAACCTTGCTGTCTCAAACACTATTTCACAGCCATAGTCATAAAGAAAATCCACGTCATTCGTCGCTTCTACATATCTTTTCAAAGCATAAACTATATCAGCATTTATGTGATACTGTGCCGTACCAGCTGGAAAGTAAGCAGAACATTCAGGACCATCTATCGTTCTCCAAGGATACAAAGCTCCTTTGTGACCTAATTCCTTTGCCCTGGATCTTGCTGCATCCAAAAGATTATACCTGTACATTACCAAAGCTTTTGCAATTTCAGGCTTTGTATAAAGAAAGAAAGGCATTATATAGATATCAGAATCCCAAAAATAATGGCCTTCATAACCTTCTCCAGTCAGCCCTTTTGCTGCAATATTTGTCTTTCCATCTCTTCCGACAGATTGAAGTAGATGAAATTCATTAAAGCGTATGCCTTGCTGCAGAGCTTTATCTCCTTCTATGATTACATCAGCATCTTTCCAAAAAGAATTCAAAAATTCTTCCTGCTCTTTTTCTATCGTTTCAAAGCCGTCATTTTTGGCTTTTTCTATTTCTTCTAAAGCAAGAACAACTAATTTATTTTCATCAAAATCCTTTGAAGTGTAATAGGAAATAAATTTATTCAATGTGTATGAGGTGCCTTTTTCAGCCTCTAGATCTACAATTACTTTTACTCCATCTTCTTCTAAACTATTTGAGACTTCATATTTACTATCTCCCACTAATACATTGTCTATCGCGCAAACATAGGAGAAATTACTCTTTTGCGTCTTTTGAACAATCCACCCTTTTAAACCCTCTACACTTTTATCTATAGTCTTTAAAACCTTTCCTTTTAAATTTGACCCTACTCTTACATCTTCACTATCATTTATATTTGAAACATTTCCGTCAATAGCGGAAACAAATCTAATTTTTCCGGTAAAATTTACAGGTTCCACAGTAAAAGAAATCGCCGCTAAATGTTGTCTATTTAATGATACAATTCTCTTTATTTTTACCTCTAAAATTTTTCCTGTAGGGGATTCCCATTTTACTTTTCTTTCTACAAAACCTTTCTTCATGTCAAGTACTCTCTCATAAAAGAGGATTTTCCCTTGTAACAAATCAAACTTTTCCCCATCTACATATAATTTTATTATTTTACTATCAGCCACATTTAACATCGTCTGCCCTATTTTTGCAAAACCATATCCCCCTTCAGGGTAAACTATATCGTGTATTTCATAAAATCCATTGATATACGTCCCATTAAAAGAGGTATTTTTAGGCCCTGAATATCCTTCTTCAAAAGTTCCTCTCATTCCAATATATCCATTTGCTAAAGCAAAAATAGTTTCATTTCTGTAGTTAGTGTCTATACTAAACTGCGTCTCTCTTATAACCCAATCTTCAAAAGGGTAAATTGGTTTCTTCGTTTTGTTGGCCATATCCATCCTCCACTCTTACTTTATTCAAAATTTTAGTCGGAAACAAAGTCGTTTCCGACTAAAAACAATTTAAAACATTTACTTGCTTTCTGCAGCTTTCTTAGCTTCTTCTATCATGTTGTGATATTTATCAAGAGTTGTCTTGATATCTTTGCCTTCAAATATTATTTCTCTCAATGCTCCATTTATAGCTTTGTCCACATCAGCCCAGTATACAAGGTTTGGCCTTGGTTCTGCATGTTTTAATGCCTCATTTATAGCTTCAAAATATGGTTTCTGCCAATCTGCAACCTTACCATAAGCATCGCTTCTCATTGATGGCCATCCTAATTTAGTGACAAGTTTCTCTTGAACTTCTTTACTCATAAGGTATTCCATAAACTTTATAGCCATCTCTTTATTAGGTGCACCAGTTGGTATTCCTATAACTTCTCCTCCCAAAACGTGGGACTCTTTAACCGGACCTGCCCAACCGTGATATGCCAAAATGTTCTTTTTACCATACTGCTCTACAAGAACGTTTGCAGTGTAAGGCCAATTTTCAACCAAATATACACTATCTTTTGCGAGATATTCTACAGGTGTATTCCAGTCAGCTTTCTTTGAGTCAGGAGAGAGGTATGGCTGTAATTCTTTCAAGAATGTAAATGCTTTTATTGAACCTTCATCATTCAATACTGTTGGGTCACCACCAGCAGACCTTATAAGGTCAAACATTTGAACTGTGCTGTCAGGCCCTAAATTTTCTTTAATTATAACTCTGCCTATGCCCTCTTTTTCTTTAAAAGTCTTTGCAACCTGCAAAAGCTCATCCCAATTTGTAGGAAGTTTTAAACCGTATTCGTTGAATTTATCTTCGTTGTAGAAAGCTATTTCTACATTTGGTCTATACGGCATAAAGTACAACTTTCCATCAAACTCTCCTACTGGCACAAGACTTGGTATTACTTCCTTTGGTATCATGTCTCTATACTGAGACAAATCTTCCACAAGCCCTTTTGCCACAAGCGGAGCAAGTTGCATGTTATCTTGAGTTATAATATCTATATCCATCGCATTTGCTTTGTGCATAGCATCTAACTTTTTAATAAGGTCTCCTGCTTCAATTTGAAGAGGCTCAATTTTTACACCATACTTTTGCTCAAATGGTGGGAAAATATCTTCCTTCATCACTTTCCATTCTGCTTCTCCAAGTCCCATTGAAACTTTCAAGACTTTTTTCCTAGCATCTGACACATTTTTACTCCCGCATCCTGCGATAAGGGTACCCAAAAGGGAGAGAATCACTAATACTGCTATTACCTTAGCATAAAACTTCCTCATAACTTCAGAAAACCTCCTTAAAATTTAATTTTTTATATATACAGTATCCGAAAAATTCGGATACGTATATGCTAACCTTTAACAGCCCCTGCAAGATAACCACTCTTCATGTACTTTTGTAAGAAGAATGTCACAAGCATTACAGGGATTGTGAGTATTGCCGCATATGTGGCAGAATCAAAAATTCCTCCTCTTTGAACATAATAGTAAGTTTGAAGAGGCAAAGTCCTGTCTGAAATAGTCAAGTAAAGAGCATAAGTAAATTCATTCCAGGAATTCAGCCACACAAATATAGCAGTAACAGCTATGCCAGGAAGTGCAATTGGCATTATAATCCTCATCAATGCCGTCAATTTACTTGTTCCATCAACCAATGCAGCTTCTTCTAAGTCCTTTGGTATTGTCTCAAAAGTTCCAACCAATATCCATGCTGCAAAAGGTAAATTTACAATAAGGTGTGCCATAACTAATCCTAAATAAGTGTCCATTAAATTTAATTTTATAAACTCAACTGCTATCGGAAGAGCAATACCTACATCAGGAAACATCCTTGTAAAAAACAGTGATAATACTACTGCGTATTTTATTTTCGATGGCATCCTCGCTATAACATAAGCCGCTGGAGCAGCTATTATAATTGCGATGATAGTAGTCATTGTTGCCACTACAAAACTTTTCTTAAAAGGAGGCCATATATTTCCTGAAAGAAATACGTCTTTCCAATGGTCCAAAGTAAAGCGAGTGATGAAAAAGTCTGGATGAGGTTTTAATATATCACTTGGCACTGCAAAAGAAGTTATAAAAAGTATATATACTGGTATAATCATCAATATTGCCGCTATTATAGCTATTGGAATATACGCTGTATTTGAAATTTTTTCACTAATATCTATTTTCCTCATCATTATTCCTCCTTAGTACCAGCTATTTTTAAGTAGCTTACTATAAATACTGCTATTATTAGGAGCAATATTGTAGATGCTGCCGCAGATGTATAGGCATTTGCATAATTATTATACTCATCATACGCAAAGGTAGAAATAACAGGAGTAGCACGGCCTGCAAGAACAAGTACAAGTTCAAATATTCTAAAAGCATCTATCGCTCTTAATATCAAGGCCATCGTTATAGAGGGCTTTAAAAGTGGCAATGTCACATATTTAAAAGTTTGCCACGCAGTTGCCCCGTCAATATTGGAAGCTTCATAAACTTCATCTGGTATACTTTCAAGACCAGCCAAAAGCAATAGTATGACCAGTGGGGTAACTTTCCATATATCAGCTACAGAAACCATAAGCAATGTCTTAAAACCACCACTCGCCCAATCTACAGGAAGCTTAATTAAGTGTAATTTTTCTAAAAGTTCATTAAAATAACCATTTAATCCGAAAATATATGTCATAGCGACACCTGATACAAGTGTAGGAACTCCCATAGGAACCAACATCAAAGACCTCAAAAGCCCTTTCCCTTTAAAATTCCTTTTTAAAATAAGCGCAATGACGAGGCCTGCAGTCATTTCCAAAGTGAGGCTTATAAATGTAAGAGCTATGGTATTGAAAAAAGCATTTTTAAATTCTGTTTTACCTATAATCTCTTTATAATTTGCCAATGTGAATGCTTTAGTATACTGATCCTGAAAGCTTAAAGTAATAGTTTGAATGATAGGGTATACAGTAAAACCTAAAATATATAATAGTAATGGTAAAACCATGGCAATTTCAAGTTTGTATTTCTTTACGAAGTTTACATAAGACATGCCATATTCTCCTTTCGTAAGCTTAAAATCTTCACTGCGCTTCGCTTTTCATGTTAAAACTGTAAGCGCTTACAATTTAAAAAATAAAACAAAGATTATTCTTTTGGAAATTTACAAGAATTTCTTACTACAATTTTGTGTTTTAAAATTATTTGATAATCATCAATTTCTTCCCCATTTAACATTTTTATAAGCATTCTAGCTGCAACAGCCCCTATTTCATACATAGGCTGTGATACAGTAGTGAGAGAAGGCCTTGTTGCTTCTGACAAGTCAATATTATCAAAACCCATTACTGATACATCTTCAGGACAGGAAAGCCCGCTGTCAAACACCGCATTTATTGCTCCCATTGCCATAATATCACTTATCGCAAAAATAGCAGTAGGTCTCATTTCGCCTTTTAGCATTTCCATCGCCGCATTATATCCGCCTTTATACTTAAAATTTGCTTCTTTAATAAATTTATCATAAATTGGTAAGCCATTATCAATAAGAGCTTGCTTATACCCTTTTAGCCTGTCTACGCTATCTATTGTCTCTTTCATGTCATCAAGAGGGCCATGAATAATTCCAATCCTCTTGTGGCCTAATGATATCAAATAATTCACTGCATCATAAGCCGCTTTAAAATTATCAATCCCTACATAAGGCACATCAAACTTTGTTGTTCTTCCTGCAAGTACCACCTTTATATTGTCATTTTTAAAGACTTCATAATGCTCTTCAGAAAAATAGTCACAGTGAAATATTATTCCATCAACCCACCGATTTTTTAGCATTTCTATATATTGAAATTCTTTTTCTCTTTTATTGTCTGCATTGCACAAAGTAATATTGTATTTATAAATATTGCAGACATCTTCAATACCTCTTACTACTTCTGCATAGTAAGGGTTTGATATATCAGGCACAATTAGCCCTATAGTGTTTGTTTTCTTCATCGCCAGGCTTCTGGCTGGCATACTGGGTTTATATCCCAACTCTTCTGCAGCTTTTAAAACTTTTTGCCTTGCTTTTTCACTTACTAAAGGGCTATTATTAAAAACTCTCGAAACAGTTGCAATAGAAACACCTGCTAATTTTGCCACATCGTCTATTGTCGCCATTTTGACACCCTTTTCTTAATTTACTGTAACCGCTTACAGTTACATTATATTACGATTCTTTTAAAAATGCAAGAGTTTTTTATAAAAAATATTCCCCAAAACACAGGGGAATATTTCCACACTACAGCAATTCTAATATTTTATCTGCTTCACTTAAATCCTTTAAAATTAAGTCTGCTTCTTTTACTGTTTCAGGATTGCCCACTCCTACTGCAAACATTCCTGCTTTTTTTATTGCAGTAATTCCCGCAGCCGAATCTTCTATTCCAATGCACTTCTCCGGAGGAATCCCAAGATGCTTCGCTGCATTTAAAAATATCTCAGGGTCAGGTTTTCCATGCTTAATTTCATTTGCATCCACTATATAGTCAAACTGATCTCTTATTTTTAAATTTTCAACAACAGTAAAAGCATTTTTGCTGACAGATGCAATTGCTATTTTAATACCTCGTTTTTTAAGCTCTTCAATGAATCTCTCCACTCCAGGCAATAAATCCTCAGGTGTAATTCTCTTTATCATCTCTTTATAGTACTCATTCTTTTTATTTGCATAATATTCTTTTTCTTCTTGAGAATATTTTTTATCACTTTTCTCTAAAATTATCTCTAAAGATTGTAGGCGGCTTACACCTTTTAACCTCTCGTTGATAACTTCATCAAAATATATCCCTAACTCATCAGCAAGTTTTTTCCATGCTAAATAGTGATACCTTGCAGTATCTGTAATAACACCATCTAAATCAAAAATTACTCCACGATATCTTGCCATTTTATTCCTCCTTCGTAACGTTTATTTTAATCCCGTTGTAGATATTCCTTTTACAAAATATCTCTGGAATATTAAGAATATCAATATAGTAGGTAACGTCAAAAGTATAGCTCCTGCCATTACCTGATTCCAAAATTGATAGTATTGGCCGTAAAAGGAATTAAGTCCTACCGGCAGTGTATACATATCATCACTAGACGTCAAGAGGCTAGGCCACAAGAAACTATTCCAATTGCCAGTAAACATAAAAATGAATTGAGTTGCAAGAGCAGGTTTAGACAAAGGCAAAACTATTTTAAAGAAAATCCCAAATCGTGACAAACCGTCAATTGTAGCTGCTTCTTCTAACTCTTTGGGAAGAGATAAGAAAAATTGCCTCATTAAAAATATTCCAAAATTACTAGTCAAAAATGGAATTGTAAGGCCCATGTAAGTGTTCACCCAGCCTAATTTGCTGAGAAGGATATAAGTTGGCACCATCACTACCTGTCCTGGTACCATCATGAGAGCAAGCACAACCATAAACAATAAATTTCTTCCAGGAAAATTTATTCTTGCAAGTGCATACCCTGCCATAGAATTAAACAGTATATTGCCAAACGTCACTATAGCTGCAACTATAGCACTATTTATAAACCACCTTAAAAAAGAAAATTTTGTAATTATCATTTTATAGTTATCTAAAGTTAAATGTTTTGTATTTACAGCAAAAGTATTTAATTCACTGGTGGGTTTTAGAGATGTTATTATAGACCATATAAAAGGACCAAGTGTAATTACTGCATATCCTACTACAACGATATAAAATAAAAGCCGCAACACCTTTTTCATCTATTGCCACCTCCTAATAGGTTTCTTCTTTGAAAAGCTTTCGCTGTATAAGAGTCAATATCAAGATTATTACAAATAATGCAAAAGCCATAGCTGAAGCGTAACCCATGTTAAAATCTCTAAAGCCTGTCCTATATATATCCAGCACGACTGTCATTGTAGCATCAAGAGGCCCACCAGTCCCTTGCGATACTACATAGGCTTGGTCAAAAACCTGAAAAGTACCAATTAATGACATTACTAGATTAAAAAACACTATTGGCCTCAACATTGGAAGGGTAATTTTGAAAAACCTTTGAAATTTATTAGCTCCATCTACTTCCGCCGCCTCGTACAATTCTGATGGTATATCCTGTAATCCAGCAAGAAAAATCACCATGTAATTACCTACAGAAGACCATATCGCCATCATCATGATAGAAGGAAGCGCAAACCTTACATCATTAAACCAAGCAGGTCCTTGTATGCCAAATTTAGCTAACAAAGCATTAACTAAACCATCTGCTTTAAATAGATATAAAAATATTACAGAAACTGCAACTGTGGATGTAACAGTTGGTATATAATAGGCAACTCTAAAAAATGTTTTACCTTTAATATTCGAATTTACAATTAATGCTAGTATTAAGGCAATAATTAGCTGTGTTGGCACTACTCCTAAAGAATAAAGTGTTGTATTTAAAAGAGCCCTTTTAAATGTCGGGTCGCTAAATAACTTTATATAATTTGCAAATCCAACCCATCGGCTTGCTTCAGGATTTAAAAAAGAAAATTCTTTAAAACTTATAATAAAAGCATAAATTAATGGTCCTATCAAAAAAATAGATATTGAAGCAATAAAAGGTAACACAAAAGCATACCCTGACAAAGCTTCGTATAAATACCTCTTTTTCATAGTCATTTTAGCTTCCATAAATACATCCTTCCCTTCAACCTTAAAAAATCATAATTGCAGCACCTTATTTTAGTAAGGTGCTGCTTGTTTAAATTATTGTCCAACTTCCTTTTGTGCATTGTCAAGAGCTTGTTGAGCACTACTTATTTGCTTCATTATTAATGCTTCACAGGCTTTATTAGCCGCATCTACTACCTTTGTGCCATACAAGCCAAACTGCCATGGTACTGCATAGGAAGCACCATCTACAAAGGCAGCTCTTTCAGGATATTTCTCCTTAAATCCTTCTTGCATAGACTTTCTCGATGGAAGTGCAAGACCTGAATCTACTACAAATTGCTGTCCTTCTTTACCGGTTAAAAATTCAATAAGCTTAAATGCTTCATCTTTATGTTGGCTGTTTTTATTCATCACATATGCAACAGTGAAAGCCATTGTAGATTTTTGCTTTCCTGCTGGAAGCTCTGCTATACCATAGTTTAAATCAGGAGCTTTTTCTTTGAGGAATGGTATCATCCAGCCACCTTCTATTGCCATTGCAGCTTTTTTAGCAGCAAAAGCATCTCCATTCCAGCCTTCTCCCATGTTTTGTGGTGTGTCAGCAACTTTGTCTTTTGTAATGAGGCCTACATAAAAATCAAGAGCTTGTGCATTCTCTGGCAGATTTAAAGTAACTTTTCCATCTTGATATACTGAACCGCCATTTTGATTTATAAAAGCATCAAATCTTGCAAGGTCTGCTGATAAAACCAAACCTTTGACACCGTCTTTTGTCAACTTTTTAGCTACATCTCTTAATTCCTCCCATGTTTTTGGAGACTCATTTATTCCAGCCGCTTTAAACATGTCTTTGTTGTAAAACAAAGCTAGAGTATTGAAATCCTTTGGCAAACCATAAGTTTTTCCTTCCCACTGAAAAGCGGAAAGCAAAGCAGGTTCGAAATCATTTACATCCACATTGTATTTCTTAATATAATCATCTAATGGCTCTAAAACTCCTGAAGACATAAGCTGTGGTGCAGGCATGCTGTCAAGATAGAATATGTCTGGTGCTGTATTTGACGCCAGTTCTGTTTGTAATTTTTGCATGTAATCTCCCACAATTGTCTCAATTTGCACATCTATATTTGGATATTTTTCTTTAAACTTAGCTATTTGGTCATCCACTATCTTCTTTTCTGCTGGAGATGAAGACCACATACCTAATTTTATAGTAACTGGTTTCACCGTCTCTTGTTTTTGTGTATTTGTCTCATTGGCACTGGAGGTATTATTTTTACTGGATGAACAACCAGCTAAAACAGTAGCTAATACAAAGATCGTCAAAACAAAGATGCTTAAAAGTTTTTTACTCATTACCACTTTCCCCTTTCATAATTTTATAGTAAAATATCTGATTGAGGACTTAAAATTTTACTTCAACTTCACTTATCCCCCCTTAAAACTTAATCAATTTATTTTAAGGTATAGCAGGTTACCACCTGCCTGTACCTTTTTGACTATTGTAACGTAATCTCTTTCCCTTTTACCTTTACTTTTATATTTCCTTTTCCTTCTAATTTTTTTACTGACACATCCTCTTTTGTAACAATTACCTCAATTAAATTGCCTTTCCAGAATACTTTATAGGAAAGTTTGTCCCATTTTTCTGGCAGCCACGGATTTATATTTAATATCTCTTCTTTGTCAATTTCCATTCCGCCAAATCCAAAAACAGCTACTTGCCATGTACCACCAGCAGATGCAGCATGCAAACCTTCTTTAGTGTTACCCTGATTGTCCACAAGGTCAACGTTGGCACTTCTCATAAAAGATTGGTACGCGTTTTTGTGGTCCCCAACTTTTAAACCCATAATGGCATACATACTTGGACCTAAAGAAGACTTGTGCATAGTCCGCTTTTCATAATATTCGTAATTGATTCTTTTCGTCTCTTCGTCAAATTCCTCGCCTAACAAAAGCATTAACATAACAACGTCAGCCTGTTTAATAAGCTGTGTATCACCTAATTTTGTTATATCAACACCTTCAGGCCATATAGGCATATTGTTTTCATCAAATTTATCAATGACATAATCTTTTTTATCAAAATAGCCTTCAAATTGTTCAATGAGCTTTTTGCTTTTCTCATAAGGTATATATATTTTTTCTTCAACTTTTTTCCACTTTTCTATTTCCTCGTTTGTCAAACATATCTTGTTTGATATAGCATGATAATGTTCGTGGTATTTTTCTTTTAACATATTGATTAGTTCAAGTCCCTTTTTAATATTCCATTTTGCAAGGTAATTAGTATAAGCATTATTATCAACATGTTCATGAAATTCGTCAGGACCTATGACATTGTTTATTTCATACCTATCTAATTCTTTTACATATTCACATCTAGATACCCAAAACCTTGCAGTCTCAAAAATGATTTCTGCACCATAATTCAACATAAACTCAATATCCTCTGTCGCTCTAAAATACTCCCACACTGCAAAAGCTATATCAGCAGTTATATGATGCTCTAAATCTCCTGTCCATATCCTTACAGGGTTTCCTTTGTAATCAAATCCCCATTTAGGTGTCTCTTCCTCTCCTGTGTCTGCAGATTCCCAAGGATATTGTGCTCCTTTATATCCATTTAAAGTCGCATTTTTTCTTGCTGCATCAAGCATATTGTACCTGTACATCAAAAGTGTTCTAGCTGCCTGCGGATACACATATATGAAAAAGGGAAGCATAAATATCTCAGTATCCCAAAATACATGGCCTTTGTATCCCTCACCATGAAGAGCTTTCGCAGCAATACTTACCAGGGGGTCATTTTCATTGACAGAACTCATGAGATGAAAAATATTAAAACGCAAAGCTTTATCTGCTTCTTCATCCCCTTCAATATTTATATCTGCAACAGACCATAGTTCTTCATATACCTCAATATGTCTCTGCAACTCTTTGTCAATACCTTCTCCAGCAAAAGCAAAGAGTTCTTTTTCCACCGTCGTCTTTAACAGGTCTTTTCTTACGTCTCTGGTGGTATAAGTTATTACAAATTTGTCAATTACTACTGTTTTGTTCTCTGTACCGTCAAACTCAAAGTACTCAATACTTCTCTCACCTAAAGGCAAAAACCTTTTAAATTTAGCTACGTTATTTTTTTCTTCATCTTCATGATGATATATCCTCACTGTACTACCTGTTGCTATGCGGGTATCATCGTCAACAGTTGCTGTTTCAAGATAAACTCCATTTTTACTTAGACTACTATTGTTAGCCACTTTCAAATGCTTTACTCTATACTTTGGGCTATCTGCTGAATTTAAAACAGTCCCATCAATAATGCTCTCTATACCTACAACACCACTGTAATTTACAGGTGTTACAAATAGCTTAATTGCAGAACGATGAAGGTCGCTACGGCTTATAAACCTGTATCCCTCAATTCGAGTAATTCTATCTTTGCTGTCTTTTATCAACATACTCCTAAATAGAATACCTTTTTTCATATCAAGAATTCTTTTAAATTCTATCAACTGGCATTTATCCAAACTTAATTCTTCACCTTCAACATACAACTTTATTCTCAACCAATTTTGAGCATTTACTATTTCTCTAACCTGCGCATCTGACTTGTCAAAAATTCCTGCAATAAAATTTCCCGACCTTTCTCCCTCGCTTCCTTCCTCAAAAGTACCTCTTACGCCCATGTAACCATTTGTAAGTGTAAAAAGGGTCTCATATCGAGGATTTACCTCTGTATTATACTCATTTTGGAAAATAAGCCATTTGTCATCACTTATTAAATTGTTTACATCCTCTAAAAACATGTGCTTTACCACTTATATACCTCCATCCTTACCAAAAATTCTATCCGAAACGTTTTGGATACTTTTTAAAAAAATTATATCTTTCTAGCTGAATCTCTAATTACAAGCTTATGAGGTATTAATATATGCTGAGGCTTTTCCCCTTTTATAATAGATAAAAGATGTTTTGCTGCATTATATCCCATCTTAAAAGTATCTTGTCTTATAGTAGTAAGTCCAGGAGTAATAAGGGATGCAAGTTCAATATCGTCAAAACCTACAATAGAGATGTCATCAGGCACTTTCATTCCTAAGTCTTTTGCTGCTTTGAAAGACCCTATTGCCATCAAATCAGAAGCATGAAATACAGCAGTTATTTCCGGATGTTCAAAAACCAACGTCTTAAAAGAATTATATCCACCTTCTTGAGTAAAATCATCAAAAACTACATATTCCTCTTTGTAAGGTATATTATTTTTTTCAAGAGCTTTTTTATAACCTTCTAACCTTTCAAAACTTACAGCCGCATCACCATGCCCATTTATAAATCCAATATTTCTATGTCCTAACTTTATAAGATAGCTTGTAGCTTCAAAAGCCGCCTGAACATTATCCGAACTTACATATCCCACTTTATCAGTCAGTATTGGTATATCAATCAAAACAGTGGGAATTTGTGTTTTCTTTATTTCTTTAATGTAAGGATCACTCAATCTTAAGCCTTCTACAATAGCCCCTTCCACTTTTCTGTCATTGCAAAGCTTCTCATAGGAAGTGGCATCTTGGCTTTCCGGGTCTACAGTAAAAAGTATAAGGTCGTATTTATCTTTCTTTAATCCTGCTTTTATACCTGCAAGCACTTCGAGGAAGAAAGGATGGTACGCCCCAGGTTTTATTAATTCAGAAACAACCAAGCCAACTGTATGAGTCTTATTTGTAACAAGCCCTCTTGCAAGAGAATTTGGAGTATAATTAAGTTGTTCCGCTATTTTTTTAATTCTTTCACGGGTTTCTTCGCTTACATCCGGATATCCGTTTAAAGCTCTTGAAACCGTTGTAACAGATACACCCGCATATTTCGCTATATCCTTTATTGTAACCGCCATTTACTATCCACCTTTTCCAAAACGTTTTGGTTGTTCAATTTCATTTTATCAAAAACCTTTTCACCTGTCAACAGATTTTTTCTTTCCGTAAGGACACACTTTCATACAAATACCACATACATAGCCTCTTCCAATGTGTTTAAAATTTTTATTCATATATTCGCTACAGGCTCTCGCATCAACTATTTCTTCTCTCGGCATCCCTTCTTTCCATAAAGTACCATAAAGTGCTATAGCAGGACAGGCATCTACACATAATTTACAGCTGCCACATTTACTTTCAGTAATAGGGGTTCCTGTTTCAAAAAGCATGTTAGTAAGAACAGTCCCCAACCTTACCCTGGGACCATATTTTTCAGTCACAAGAAGACCATTCTTTCCTATCCAGCCAAGCCCTGCTCTTGTAGCAGCAGTTTTATGTGGAAAAAGTCCTCTGTATTCTCCCAAATCAGCAATCGATTGAGATGCAGGAACAGCTAATGCTTTATAGCCCCATTCTTCAAGAAGAAGAACCGTCTTTAAGGTTATCTGGTCAATTAGCGTATTTACAGAACGGTAATGGTGATAATAAGTGTGAGTCGGCTTATTCTCAATTTCATCCACTATTCTATCTGCTAATTTTATTACAACTGTAATGGCATACGGAATATCTGAAAGAGTATCGGGAAGGATACCTGTAAGATTTGAAAAACCCACTAAAGACGCTCCCCACTCTTTGATTTTTTGCTCTAAAATTCTTTGTTTTTCCATCTTTATCAACCCTTTTAGTAAAATTTATGCACATAAATATTTTAACACAATAAAATATATTTTTTAAAATTTTTCAAAGTATATTTTTTATCCACCTACACAAATTAAGTATGAGAAAGAGTAAGGAGGGATTTAAATGGCAAGAGGTAGTTGGAATGATCGTCCAAAAATGGTACCAGAGGCTCACAAAGCCCTTGATAATATGAAATACGAAATCGCATCAGAGCTTGGCCTTCCAGTTAAGCAAGGTTCTGAAGATTATTGGGGATATGTAAGTAGCCGAGATTGCGGCAAAGTAGGAGGACAAATGTTAAGACGAATGGTTCATTTTGCTGAATCTGCCATGGCAAGGGGCATCAGTATATATGGTTCTACTCCTGCACAGGGTGGCCCACAAGGTGCTGCAGGAAGTGAATCAGAATATATGCAAAGATAGAAAGAGAAAAAGAGAGTATTTCGTATACTCTCTCAGACTGTAGACAAACTTTCGTAAAGGAGATATTTTGCATAAGGAGCGACTTGTTACAAAGCGGTAACAAAACTTAGCAAGACCGAGGGTGGAGGCAGGGCCGAAGCCATGGATGGCGAAGGCGGGCACCTGAGGCAAGGAGGCCGATTGTGCCCGGTACCCTGCCGGAGCCCGAAGGTCGAGCTTTAGTTTTGTCGCTTTGGAACATCGGAGCGACGATGCAAAATATCTCCTTTGAATATTTTTTAACTTTGTCAACAAACTGAGAGAGTATTTCGTATACTCTCTTTTATTATTGTATATTTTGTGATAGAATTAATTTAAATATACCACATGTAGTAATAATGCGAGGTGGTAACTTGGCGTACGAAATACAAGAATTAGCAGAAAACAAGTTAATTATACTATACATCTTAAACAGAATAAATATGCCTATTACAGACGAGCAAATAAGCAAAATTATCTTAGATAACAAACTTATGAACTATTTCTATTTAAGACAGTACCTTGACGAATTAATAGAAACTGGCTTTATAAAATTAGAAGAAGAAAAATATTTTATTACTGAAGAAGGTATAAACATTTTAAAACTATTTTTCACAAGAATCCCCTTTGAAACACGGCAAAAAATAGACGAATACATCCTTTTAAACAAAGAAAAAATAAAACAGGAATCTCAATATATAGCCACTTATTACAAAAAAGGCGAAAATCAATATATAGCTAATTGTAAAGTCGTAGAAAATGATATAGTTTTGATTGAGCTAAATATAAATGTAGTAAACAGCGAGCAGGCAAAACTCATATGCGATAATTGGAAACAAAAATCTCAAGACGTATATGCATACATAATAAAAGTCCTCACGGGTCAATAACAAGGCCTTGGGGCTCTTTTCTTGTTTCAATAAACTTTACTACCCTCATTTCATCAATGTCAATTATATTCACTTTGTTTTCTTCTGCAGAAGAAACATAAGCATATTTATCTAAAATACATAAATACCCAGGTGCATATCCGCAATAAACTTCTTTTTTCTGTTTTGTAAATAAATCTATTTTGCATAGCGTATTAGAGCAAGAATTAAGCACATACAAAAAGTTTTCCTTTTTCCGTACCATTGTAGGAACTTTTCCCACTTCTATCTCACCAGTCACTTTAAAACTTTGCAGGTTTATCACAGAAATTTTCCCATTTATCCCCGTTTCAAAATAACTGTTTATTACATACAAACAGTCCCAATCTTCAGAGAAAGTCATCCCTATAGGTCTTGCCCCTGTTCCAATAAAATCTACAATCCTATAACTAAAAGGGTCGATTAATAAAATTTCATCGGAGTTCATATTGCTCACAAAAATCAAATCATACTTTTCATTGTAAATTATGTCCTGGGGGAAACTTCCTACTTTAACTTGCCCTATCACTTTTTTCTCTCCAATATCAAAAATACTTATAGAGTCTGAGTCCCCATTAACCACTAATATATAATCTCCATGCATAATGCCATTATTAGGATAATTACCTACATACAGAGAAATTTCTGAAGTAAAATCTTCTAGGTTTATTATACTAATTGAATTATCATAAGCATTTAAAGAATACAGTTTCTGTCTTTCTTTATCTAAAATTAATCGATGAGGACCACATAAATATTTAGAATAGACATTTAAGGGCAGATGTTTATTGTTATATGATTTAATCTTTGCAAAATCTCTATGATTTGTCTCCAAATTAACTCGCTCTATAACATCTTCTCCCATATTGGCAATGTAAATGTACAAAACACATCCCCCCACATATTAGCATAATTCCATAATATGCAGGAGGATATATTTGAGAAACCAATAACTCCATAAAAAATCGCTCACTTAAATTGTGAGCGTCTTTCAATATTTTTACAAATTTACCATCGAGGTGGCCCTGTATCATACCTGCAACCACTTGTTCTTTTAGCCTGTTGATAAGTCTTAAAACCCACATGGCTGTAATAATGGTCGGGGCAACAGGATTTGAACCTGCGACCTCACGGTCCCGAACCGCGCGCGCTACCGCTGCGCCATGCCCCGACACATTATTCATTTTATCATACTCCTTTCCTTTTTTCAATAAACAAAATAAAGTTATAGCCCTACCCAAACTCAAAACTATTTAATTATTTTTTTCAAAAAACCCTTATTAGTAGCAAACTTTCTGAGAAATTTGGCTCTAAAATGAATTTCTAAATTTTATAATTGCAATTGACAGATAAATGAATTAAGTGTATAATAAAACTATCAAATTGGAAAGGGCGATTGATATGACTTATTTGGAGTTAGAATTTATGCGCTCTTCAAAACCAGTAAATGCACCAATTAGAACGTTGAAGAAATGTAATGCAATTACATGTATCCATAATTGCAACAGTTTTTGTGTGACCTATAAAGATTTTAAGTGCGATTTTCAAGAAGAAATTAAAATACCTGAACAATAAATCAGGCGGTCGAAAGACCGCTTTTATCATACGTCTATTATTTTTTCCATCAATTCATTCATGTTATATTTGATTTTTTGTTCTTTAGCAATCCTTAAGAGTCTCAAATATTCTTGTCTTGCAAAATCGTACTTCAGCCTTGCTAACTTTATCTTGAGGTAGTTGTCATTTTCCAGCATTTCTAAATTTCTTTCTGCTTCTTTCATCGCCTTTAGTGCTTTATCTATCTCCCGTAACAACGCAGTCCCTGTCATTTCCATAACAACCACCTTCTCATTACGGCCTTTACACCTTACATTATATTAAAACTATGTCTTAATTATTACCTTTTTAAGCATAGACCTCACATAACCAATCATGTACAATGACCCACAAAAAAGTACCATATCCTCTTCCTTAGCTATATCTAAGGCGTATTTTACCGCCTTTTCAATATTTTCAATTGGAATTACGTTTTCTTTATCTATCTTTTGTGCAAGTTCACTTGCCTTATAAGCTCTTTCACTTATTGGGGTGGTTGTTATTATCATATTTGCCTCTGGCACAATTATATCCAGCATCTTCTGTGTATCTTTGTCTTTAAGCATTCCAATTACTAAAATCAATTTATCATATTTAAATAATTTTAGAGACTCTTTCAAAACAGTCATTCCTTGAGGATTGTGAGCACCGTCTATTACTACGTAGGGTTTTTTTCTCATTACTTCCAATCTTCCAGGCCATTTTGCCCTGTAAAGCCCTTCCCTTATATCTTTTTCTGTGATTTCGTATCCATACATTTTCAATTTTTCTACGCTCTCAATCGCCAAAGCAGCATTGTAAATCTGATGTTCTCCCAATAAAGTAATTTTTAAGTCCTTGTATTTTTTGTAGTCAAAAATCTGAAAATCAGGGTTTTGTTCTTTTATAATTACGTTACTTTTTTCAAGTACAGTCAAATAAGCATTTCTTACCTCACATGCTTCTATGATGACTTTCAATGCTTCTGGCTGTTGATAAAAACTTACCACCACTCCATTTCGCTTGATAATGCCTGCCTTTTCATATGCAATCTCTCCTAAAGTATGTCCCAATCTGTCTGTATGGTCATAATCAATAGTGGTTATAACAGAAACTAATGAAAAATCAATAGCATTTGTTGCGTCAAATCTACCTCCAAGTCCTACCTCTAAAACTACAAAATCCACTTTTTCATCATAAAAATATTTAAAAGCAATTGCAGTTACCACTTCAAATTCCGTCGGATGATTGTATCCTTCCTCCACCATACGAGATATCATAGGCTTTATATATTCAACATAATAAATCAACTTTTCCTTGGAAATATTTTCTCCATTTATTCTCATTCTCTCTTCAAATTCTTCGAGGTAGGGAGAAGTATATAAAGCTACTTTATATCCAGCCTGCTGCAAAATGTTGCTTATAAAAGCTGATGTAGAGCCTTTTCCATTTGTACCAGCAACGTGGATAATTTTAAGGTTTTTTTGAGGATTCCCCATATAATTTAATAATCTTCTTATATTTTCTAATCCCAACTTTATGCCAAATTTGTATGTACCATGTATGTAGCTAATTGCTTCTTCATAGTTCATTTAAGCCCATCTCCCATATAAACGGATTTTACAAAAACAATCCCATCAAAACCTCATCTACGTATTCATCACCAATTTTAAACTGTTTTTTTCTTCTACCCTCTTCTTCAAAACCAAATTTCTTATAAAGGTGTATTGCTACTTCATTGGTACTAAAAACACTGAGGCAAAGTTTTTCATAGCCTTTGCTTTTTGCCCAATTAATAGCTTCCGTAAACAACTTTGTTCCGATTCCTATATTCCTAAATCGAGCGTCTATACTTATACCTATTTCTCCTACATGTTGTACTTTAGGAGACCTTCCTCCATAATAACGAAAGAGAGTAAGGCAGCCTACGATTTCACCACCGTAGTCTGCCACTAGGATCAAATCTTTGTTGCGGTCTAAATTTTTAATAAGCTGTTTTTCTTCCTCCTCAGACCAATTAAATGTCTCTGACACCATATACAATTTTTCCCTTCCAACACTGTTTAAAAGCTTTATTATCCCCCTCGCATCTTTTATCTTAGCCTCTCTTATAACCAGTTGAGACTCTTTTTTGGGCCTTTTAAACAAAGATAACATACAAATCCCCCTAGAGGTTAACTCTTTAATAACTTAAGTCTTTCCTCTATGTTTTTAAGCATCGTAGTATATTTTTCTAATTTCTCTCTTTCAGCACTGACTACTTTTTCTGGCGCTTTTTTAACGAAATTTTCATTATTTAAAAGCCCTTGTGCTCTTTCAATTTCGCTTATCACTTTTTGTCTTTCTTCATTAAGCCTCTTTATCTCTTCTTCTAAGTCTATTAAATCTTCAAGTGGAAGTACCACCAATCCTCCTTCTATTGCTCCACTCAAAGCTTTATGAGGAATTTTACTTTTATCTGTTTCAATTACAACTTCGCTAGCACCTGCAAGTTTCATTATATAATTTGTACCCACTTCAAACATCTTTACATAATTTTCATTTTCAACAGTCACAATAACTTTTGCTTTTTTAGAAGGGGAAACATTTGCTTCTGCTCTTAAATTTCTAATGGTCCTAATAGCTTCCATTATAATCTCAGCATTTTTCGCTTCTTCAGTGAAATCCAGTTCTTCTTTGTATTTCGGCCATTCAGCAATCATTATGCTCTCGCCCTCATGAGGTAAATTCTGCCATATTTCTTCAGTTATAAAAGGCATAAAGGGGTGCAAAAGCCTCAAAGTATTATCAAGCACATATCTTAAAACAGACTTTGCAACCTTTTTAGCTTCAAGGTTATCACTGTAGAGCACAGGTTTGCTAAGTTCTATATACCAATCGCAAAATTCGCTCCACACAAAGTCATAAAGTTTTGTCGCAGCTATTCCTAACTCAAATTTTTCTAAATTCTCTGTCACTTCTTTTACTATATTGTTATACCTTGTCAAAATCCACTTATCAGCAATAGTTAACCCCTCTGTATAAAGATTAGTATCATTATCAGTTAAATTCAGCAACACATATCTTGAAGCGTTCCACAATTTATTTGCAAAGTTTCTGCTGAGTTCAACTTTATCTTGACTAAACCTCATATCGTTTCCTGGAGCATTTCCTATGACTAATGTAAACCTTAAAGTGTCTGCTCCATACTTTTCAATAACCTCTAACGGGTCTATTCCATTGCCAAGAGATTTGCTCATTTTTCTACCTTGAGCATCCCTGACTAAACCATGTATCAAAACATGCTTAAATGGTACTTCTTTCATAAATTCCAAACTCATAAAAATCATTCTTGCAACCCAGAAGAAAATTATGTCATATCCCGTAACAAGTACATCTGTCGGATAGAAATATCTTAAATCTTCTGTTTCTTCTGGCCAACCCATAGTAGAGAAAGGCCAAAGTGCAGAACTAAACCAAGTATCTAATACATCTTCGTCTTGATGTATGTGTATGCTTCCGCACGCTTCACATTTTTCCGGGTCTTTACGCGATACAGTTATATGCCCACAGTCATCACAATACCAGGCAGGAATTCTGTGTCCCCACCATAATTGCCTTGAAATACACCAATCCTTTATGTTTTCTAACCAATTAATGTATATTTTTTCAAACCGTTCTGGCACAAACTTAATTTTTCCTTCTTTTACAACTTCTAAAGCAGGTTTCGCTAAAGGCTCCATCTTTACAAACCACTGCTTGGAAAGTAGAGGTTCAACTACCGTATCGCACCTGTAACAATGTCCCACATTGTGAACGTGGTCTTCAACTTTTAGAAGTAGTCCGAGATTTTTGAGGTCTTCTACTATCTTTTCTCTCGCCTCATACCTATCAAGACCTTTATATTTTCCTCCATTTTCATTGATTATCGCATTCTCATTCATTATGTTGATAAATGGAAGATTGTGTCTTGTCCCCATCTCAAAGTCATTTGGGTCGTGAGCAGGCGTCACTTTAACAGCACCAGTTCCAAATGAAGGATCAACGTAGCTGTCAGTAATTACAGGTATCTCCCTTCCTACAAGTGGCAGTATCAAAGTCTTACCTACCACATCCTTATACCTTTCATCATCAGGATTTACAGCAACTGCTACATCCCCCAGCATCGTCTCTGGCCTTGTAGTAGCTATAACTACATATCCATCTTCACCTTTTATGGGGTATTTGATGTACCACAAATGCCCTTTTTGCTCTTTATGTTCCACTTCCGCATCAGATAAAGCAGTGTTGCAGTCTGGGCACCAATTTATTATCCTGTCACCTCTGTATATGAGCCCTTTTTCATAGAGAGAAACAAAAACCTCTCTTACCGCTCTTGAACATACTTCGTCCATAGTAAAGCGTGTCCTTGTCCAATCACAAGAAGAACCCAACTTTTTTAATTGGCTTAAAATACGGTTTTCGTATTTGTCCTTCCATGCCCATGCCCTTTTCAAAAACTCTTCTCTTCCTATTTCCTTCTTTGTGAGCCCCGTTTCTTCTCTTATCGTGTCTAAAACTTTTATCTCCGTCGCAATGCTGGCATGGTCTGAGCCAGGTATCCACAAAGCTGCATAACCCTGCATTCTTTTCCATCTTATCAATATGTCCTGCAAAGTATTATCAAGTGCATGTCCCATATGTAATTGCCCTGTTATGTTTGGAGGCGGTATAACAATGGTAAATGGCTGTTTTTCAGGGTCTATTTTAGGAGTAAAATATCCTTTTTCCATCCAAAAAGCATAAATTCTATCTTCAAATTCCTTTGGATTGTAGGTTTTAGCTATCTCTTTCATGCTTTACACTCCCTCCGTAAAATTTTAAAACCCTTTCACCCACAAAGGGCGAAAGGGCATTTCGCGGTACCACCTTCATTTATCACTCAAGCTATAACGGGCAGACCCGTTTAAACCTACTCAACTTCGGTTTACAGGCTCCAGAGCTACCTTCAGTGTACCTTTGGCGGGAATCCTTTCAGCCCATGGGATATCCCTCTCTTTAGCCAGTATACACTTACTCCTCTCTTTCATAGCCTCATATTCCATTTGATATATAATATATATAAAATCTCATGAATTGTCAACAGTTAAGTTGTTTTAAAGCAAACAATCAGATTAAATTTGCATAAGTATGATATAATGATAATAAGAAGATGTTTTAAATCGAGGTGTAAAAAATGTTAAAATTTCATGTTAAGGCAATTACGATGGACGTAGAAGGAAATTTCTCCGTCCTATTGACAGATGAAGAGGAAAAGAAAGTTTTACCTATAGTTATAGGTCCACTGGAAGCTCAAAACATAGCTATCCCTCTTCAGGGAATTACACCGCCTCGCCCTTTAACCCCCGACCTTTTAAAATCTGTTATTGAACAACTTGGAGGAAAACCTGAAAAAGTTGTAATTACTGATTTAAAAGATGACACTTATTATGCAGAGCTTTATATAAAACAAGGGGATAGAGTTATAAAATTAGACTCAAGACCCAGTGATGCGATAGCTTTGGCAATGCGAACTGATATACCAATTTTCATAAATATTCGTTTAGCGGAATTCACTTATGATATGGCAGATTTAAAATTTGATGATAGAGATAGTTAAAATTCTATTGGCCCTCTTAAAAATTTAAGAGGGCTACTTTTTTAAAGAATTGTTAACCATTATGTAAAAATAGTTGACAATTCTTTTTAAAAAAAATATAATAATTGTTGTAATAATACAATGAGGAGGAAAAATATGATAAAAACTAAAGACATGATTTTAGCTTCTCTTTTTGCTGCTATTACTTTTATAATGGGTTTTGTAAAAATCCCCTTACCTTTTTCTCCAGTACCTATCACAGGACAGACTTTTGCAGTAATGTTAGCTGGAGGGCTTTTAAATCCTACATCAGCATTTTTGAGCCTTTTTATTTTTGACCTTTTAGGTGCAATTGGAATACCTGTCTTTTCTGGACTTACAGGAGGCTTAAATGTTTTAGTAGGACCTACAGGAGGATATATTTTAAGTTGGCCCTTTGCAGCTTTTTTAATTTCTTTGACTTTAAAAAACAAAAAAGCAAATTTTATTAATATTTTTATAAGCTATCTCTTATTTGCAATAATTTTTGTTTATATTTTAGGAGTAACTCAACTCTCTTTTGTTACAGGAATGCCATTTAAAAAAGCCATTTTAGTCGGGGCACTTCCTTTTATACCTGGCGATTTAATCAAGGCATTTATCGCTTCCTATCTCACTTTAAAATTAAAACCTGTTATAAAATCTAATGAAAAAAGGCAAGGTTGAACCCTTGCCTTTTTTCATTACTGCTGAACAGTTGGTCCAAAGTTTCCTCTATAGCCTGCTCCTTTATGCGCTCCTTTAGCACCAAAACCTGCTCCCAAGCCTACACCTGTATTGCCATTGCTATTTTTTCCAAGTCCAAGACCTAAACCTACACCTGAACCTTTACCATATTGACAGGTTCCATCCCATGAATTTATCTTGTCTTCAATGGTTTTTTTGATTGTGTCAGCCCTATCCTGAGTTATTTTACCATCTTTAACTAATTGGTCTATAAACCCTTCTTTTTGCTCAATTAAAGCTTTTTTCAGATTGTCAAGTGTTATGCCATTTTCTTCTGCAATCTGAACTATTGTTTTCCCTGATTGAAGTTCACTTAAAATTTCATCTGCTGTCTTACCAGTCAGTTTTGCAAGAAAATCTGCATTTCTACTCATTCCGTATCTTGGTGCTGTCGTAGAATATTGAGGTGGCGTTGAAGAACTAGCTGTATTGCCAGTTGTGGCTGCATAAGCAGCTATTCCACTTAAAAGCATACCTCCTGTAAGTACTACTGCTACTACCTTTTTGAAATTCATTTAAAACCACACTCCTTTTTGAATTTTGTTTTTTATTTGTTACACTTATATAATAACCTTTTAGTTTGAGGTAACCATATTGAATTTGTGAAGGATGTGTGAAAATTCGTTTAAATTAATATGAGTATTGGCAATCTATAAAGTTTTGACAATATAAAAAAGAGATGGCTTCCCACCACCTCTTCTAACAATCAAATATTAAATTCATCAAATCGAATTATTGGAGCTTTGTGGAACACTATTCTGTTGATTATTTTCATTTTGCCATTTACCTTTAAAATCTCTTCTTTTTCCTTCAAAATGTTTGAAAAATCCTTGAGGCAATCCGTTTTGTTCCATATTTTTTACCATTGTATCAATTCTATTTTTAATCGTATTTCCTTGGTCCTGAGTAATAACTCCAAAGCTTACAAATTTATCAACTAATTGTTTTTGCAATTGTGCCATTTGTTTGTAATAATTGACTAACTCATTCTTTTGCTGGTCTGTCAATTTAGATGGATCAACACCTCTCAAAATAAACCCTAATCCATCGTTGCCACCAAACATCGCATAGCCTTTTTTATCAGCATTAGCTATTGCATTATCTATCGCACTTGTGATTTTGTTTGCTTGGTCTTGAGTCAATAATCCTTCAGATACCAATTTGTTTACTATATCCTTCTGAAGTGACGCCATTTGTTTGTATATTTCTGTCAAAGCTGCTTTTTGTTGTTCTGTAAGCTTTGAAGTATCAATTGGGCCTATTCCAAAATATCCTTTGTCAAATCCTCTTCCGCCACCAATGAAGAAGGGAACATTGTCTTGATTTGCTTTAGAAACTTTGCTATCAATGTTTTTAATTATATTATCTGCTTGTTGTTGAGTTATAAGCCCTTCTGATAAGAGTTTGTTTATAAACTCTTTTTCAAGGTCGGCTATTTTTTTGTTGTAATCTGTAATTATTTGCTTTTGCTCTGGTGTAAGCTTTGATGTGTCAATTCCAAAAAAGCCTTTTATGCTGTTTGTCAGTGGTGAATCAGTATTTGCTGCAAAAACTGTCAAAGGAATTGCTAAAGCCAATACAACTGCTAAAACTATTAACCATTTGTTTCTCTTCATATATGGATACCTCCTTTTAAATTTTTCCTTTTCATTCTTTATGATACCCAAATAGTTTGAAGTAATTTTATATAATTTGTGAGGAAAGTGTGAAGTTTAATTTTAAATGTTGTAAACTGAGTAAAAAATAATTAAACTAAAGATGGGAGGTGTTTTTTATGCAAAAAGTTTTAGTAATTGAAGACGAAGAAGGAATGAGAGATATTTTAAAAACTTATTTAGAAAATAATGGATATGAAGTATTGGTAGCTGAAAATGGCAAAATAGGGCTTGAATATTTTAATAATAATAAAGATATAAGCATAATCCTTTTAGATATAATGCTTCCAGATATAAGTGGTTGGAGCCTTTTAAAAACAATTAGAGAAAAGTCAAAAGTGCCTGTAATGATGATAACAGCAAGAGGAGAAGAGTATGATAAACTTTTAGGGTTTGAATTAGGAGCAGATGATTACGTTGTAAAACCTTTTAGCCCTAAAGAAGTAATCGCTCGCGTTAAAGCAATTTTGTCAAGAACTTATGGAGCTTCAGAAGAAGATGGGAAAACAGAATATGAAGGAATTTCTATAAATGTAAGTTCTAGAGAAGTCACGGTTGATGGAGAAAAAATTGACCTTACGCCAAAAGAATTTGACCTTTTAAAACTCTTAATAGATAATAAAGGAAAAGTTGTATCCCGCGAAAAGTGCCTTAATGAAGTATGGGGATATGATTTTTATGGAGATTTAAGAACCGTAGACACCCATATAAAACAGTTGAGAGAAAAATTAGGAGAAAAGCGCAAACTCATAAAAACAGTTTGGGGAATAGGTTACAAATTGGATGGTGAATAAATTTGAAAGGAATAAGAAAAAAGCTTTTTATCTCTTACCTTATCATAGGCCTTATAATTTTATCTATGTTTTGGCTTACTCAAGTAGTTTTTATTAATAAGATATACTCTTATTACAAAATAAATCAACTTAAAAATTACAGTGAAAAAATTGTAGAAGCAATAAATAACAACGATGAAATACTTATAAGTAAACTTATCGACAAATCTAGTGCCAGAGTTGTGGCAATAACAGAAAATAACATAATAATCGCGGGAGATAACAGAGGATACGGTAGGGGATTGGGAATCCCTGAAATATTTCTTCGTCCTACAAGCACTGTAAAAGTTGTAAAATATGAGCATCCTTTTTTGCATATAGAATATCTTTCTATTGTAAGGCCTTTTTTATATAGCGGAAAACCCGCTACTTTAATAATGAGCATCCCTATCGCCGCTATAAACGACTCTGTCAATCTTTTTAAACAAGTTTTTTGGCGGATTTTTGTCGTCACAATAGCAGCAATTTTATTTGTGTCAATTTACATGTCGAAAAAGTTTACTCGACCTATACAAATTTTGAAAAATGCTGCTCACCAAATCGCTTCTGGAAATTTAGATGTCAAAATAAATTACCAAGAAGAAGATGAATTAGGAGACCTTGCAAAATCTATGAACACAATGGTAAAACAACTGTCTATTACAGATAAATTTAGAAAAGATTTGATTGCAAATATAAGCCATGATTTAAAAACACCTCTTGGCCTTATACGTGGATATTCTGAAATGCTTTTAGACTACTATGGAGACGATAAAGAAAAAAGAGAAAAATATTTAAATACAGTGATTAAAGAAACAGAGAGAATGTCTAAATTAGTAGACGACGTGTTACAGCTTTCTAAGCTCCAATCAGGAATGGTAGAAATAAAAGAGGAACCTATAGATTTAGAAAAACTTATATTTGAAACTTTAGACATATTTGAAATTCAAATTTTAGAAAAAATATAGAAGTAAAGCTTAATAATCTTAAGCTTAAGGTAATAGCGGATAGGGAAATGATAAAACGGGCAATTATAAATATAATAAGCAATGCTATGGCGAGTATGGAAAATGGCGGAATTCTTACTATAACTGCAGAGCCTCAAGATAAAGAAATTTTAATTAAAGTATCAGATACGGGATGCGGCATCCCTCAAAAAGATTTAGAACACATCTTTGACAGATATTACAAAGGAAACAAATCAGGAACAGGGCTTGGACTTGCAATAGTGAAAGAAATATTGACATTGCACGGCAGTAAATATGGTATAGAAAGTCAAGAAGGAGTAGGAACCACTTTTTATTTTACATTAAAAGCGGGTTAACCCCGCTTTCAATCTTTAAAAAAATAGCAAATCAATGTGTCTTATCACATTCCGGTAAATATCGCTAATTGAATTCCCAGTCTTTTCAGCAATGGCTTTAACATCTTCATACTCAGGATACGCTTTAATAAGTTTTCCATTTAAATAGCCCTTTTTAACCCTTACTTTTCCGTAAGGAGTTTCCACAATTGAAAAATCCCTATCCAGTTTATGCCTTAAAACTTCATAATACCTTATGCCAAAAGTAGAAGTTTCTTTAAAAATTATCTCCTTTAATTTATCAGCATTTTCTTTCTCACAAATTACAGTAATGAGCGTACCCGGCCTTTGCTTTTTCATGATAATAGGAATCAAAAACACATCCAATGCCCCGTTTTCAAAAAGTTTTTCAAATAGATACTGATAAAACTCTGGATTCATATCATCTATATTAGTCTCTAAAATCATCAATGACTCAGGTTTTTTTTACCTCTTCCTCTCCCACATATGTCCTCAAAACATTTGGTATTTCCAAATCTTTGGTACCAGCTCCATATCCTATAGAATTTATAGTCATATCCGGTATACCACCAAATTCATTTACTAAAGTTTTTACAATAGCAGCACCAGTTGGCGTTACAATTTCGCCTTCTATATCGCTTTTATACACAGGTATTCCTTTTAAAAGTTCTGCTGTTGCTGGTGCAGGCACAGGTATAAGGCCGTGTTGAGTATCTACAAAGCCTGAACTTACTGGCAATGGAGAAGAAACAATCTTATCTGGCTTTATCATGTCTATAAGTATCGCCGTACCTATTATATCTACTATAGAATCTACTGCCCCCACTTCATGAAAATGCACTTCTTCAGGAGATTTGCCATGCACTTTTGCCTCTGCTTCTGCTAATTTCTCAAACATCTCAATACTCATTTTCTTGACTTCTTCTTCCAAATCACTCTTCTCGATGATTTCTCTCACATCTTTCATATGCCTATGATGGTGATGATGCTCTTCCTCATACAATACCTTAAAAGTCCTAGCACTTATACTGTTCTTTTGCGTTTCACCTATCTCTATATCAAAATTGTCCAAAGCTATCTTCTTTACCTTCTTTTTAAACTCTTCCACATCTACATGAGATAATAATGAAGCAATAGTCATATCTCCAGAAATTCCAGCAAAACAGTCAAAATATAAGACTTTCATTATGATTTCTCCCCTATCCTATTTATTAAACTGGCAGAATAAGCCGCACCAAAACCGTTATCAATATTTACAACACTTACGCCACTGGCACAGGAATTAAGCATAGTCAAAAGAGCGGACAAACCGTGAAAGTTAGCACCATATCCTACGCTTGTAGGTACTGCAATTATAGGAGAGCTAACCAATCCTCCTAAAACAGTAGGAAGTGCTCCTTCCATACCAGCAACTGCAATCAATACACGGCATTGTCTGATTTCATCTAATTTATCTAAAAGCCTATGTAATCCTGCAACTCCAACATCATAAAATCTCTTCACAGTGTTTCCCATAAGTTCTGCAGTAATAGCCGCTTCTTCAGCAACAGGCAAATCAGAAGTTCCAGCAGCCACTACTCCAATTATGCCTTTTGTCTTATTTATTGGCGTATTTCTTATAGAAATTATACGAGCTTCCTCATAATAGACTGCTTTTTCTACTACCTCTTTCACTGCTTCAAAATGTTGTTGTGAGGCTCTTGTCCCTAAAATATCACTCCCATTTTTATACATATTAAAAGCAATTTCTCTAACCTGCTGGGGAGTCTTTCCTTGACAAAAAATTACTTCAGGAAATCCCTTTCTTATCTCTCTGTGATAATCAATTTTAGCAAATCCCAAATCTTCATAAGGAAGTTTCTTTAAAGCTTCTAGCGCTTCATCTATTGATAACTTGTTTTGTTTGAACTCCATTAAAATTTGCAATATTTTCTCATTATACATTTTTTACCACCTTCACATGAGGTTCATTTAAGCTGCCAGTTCTGTATCCTTCTAAATCCAGTGCTACATACTTAAATCCAGCATCTTTAATCCTTTTTACAACTTCCTCCCTTATACCTTCTTCAAAAATTGTCTCCATCTGCTCCTTTGGAAGTTCAATCCTTGCAACATCTCCATGGTATCTCACTCTAAATCCTGAAAAACCTAAGTCTTTCAAATCCTCTTCTGCCTTTTCTACCATAGAAAGCTTATCATAAGTTATCTTTTCTCCGTAAGGAATCCTTGAAGCAAGACATGCATAAGAAGGTTTCCACCATGTAGGAAGCCCCATCTCTTTAGATAAAATTCTTATCTCTTCTTTTTTTATACCACATTCTAACAAAGGGCTTAAAATTCCTAATTCTTTTAAAGCCCTTCTTCCTGGTCTAAAATCAGACACATCATCTGCATTTGTGCCTTCTAGGATATATTTGAAGCCCTTTTCTTCTGCAATAGCTTTAAACCTTGAAAATAAATTGGATTTACATATATAGCACCTATTTAAAGGATTTTTTTTAAATTCTTCTATTTCAAGAATATCATTAAACTCCACAACCAAGTGGGGGAGTCCTATTTTTTTAGCAAGCTCTACAGCTTCTTTTAATTCACTTTTAGGATGCATCGGAGAAGTGGCAGTAACAGCTAATACTCTATTCCCTAAAACATCGTAACTTACTTTTGCCAAAAAAGTGCTATCTACACCTCCAGAAAAAGCAATTAATGCGTTATCTAACCTTGACAAATATTCTTGCAATTTCCTTAGCTTCTCTTTAATTTCTATATTAACACCCCCCTATGGTATACCCATCTATACTGTGTATAACTATTTTATCACATATATTAAAATAAACAAAATGTCAAAGCGCTTAAAAGTAAAGGCCTTTAAGCGCTTTTTAATCTATCTAAATTTTAAAAATCTTCACAGCCTCATCTAATTTCACTGCTACCTCTTCTAAATTCTTAGCTGAATCTGTTAGGTTTTCTACAGCTGAAAGCTGCTCTTCTGTAGAAGCACTTACTTCTTCAGTAGAAGCCGCTGTCTCTTCTGAAATTGCAGAAATACTTTCCATCGATATGACAATTTCATTTTTCTTTTCTTCCATGGCATTCATCAATGAATTTATATTGTCTATCATTTTTGTAATTCCACTTATAAAAGCTTCAAACTCCATAAAAGCATTTTGCGTATCTTTTACAGCTTGATTTTGTTTTTCAATGCTTTTGTCCGCCGACTGCATAGCATTTGTAGCCATATCAATTGCTTGTTGCATCTTTTCTATTATGTCTTTTATTTGATTGGTAGATTCTGCAGATTGCTGAGCCAATTTTTTTACTTCTTCGGCTACAACAGCAAAACCACGTCCAGCTTCTCCGGCACGGGCTGCTTCAATTGCAGCGTTTAATGATAAAAGGTTTGTCTTATCCGCAATTTCTTCTATCACTGCTGTTATAGCACTTATCTTATGAGAATTTTCCTTGATTTTGTTAATAGTTTCAAAAACATAAAATGTTGCCTTATTTGTCTCCTCTGAACTTTGTTTTAAAGCCTCTAACTTTTTCAAACCATCAGCTTTGACATCTTCTGCTTTATCTGAATATCTCTTCATTTCTTCGGTAGTTTTCAAAATTTCATCTATATCATTTCCAAATTCCGATATCTTTTGTACGCTTACCGATATTTCTTGTGCTTGGTCATTAGCCCCTTTTGCTATATCATCTACGGCATTTGCAATATCTTGAACAGATTGTGCTGTTTCATCGCTTATCTCTCTAAAACGAGTTGATGCTTCTATTAAAGAAACACTCGACTCTTTAACTTTTGTTGCAATAGCCCTTAATTTCTGTACTGTATCATTATATTCCCTTTCTAACACTCCAAATTCGTCTTTTCTTCTTGCATCAATAAAGGAAGTTAAATCTCCTTCTTTTAATTTATTCATGGCTGTTAACATTTTGTAGACTGGTCTTGTAAAGTTTCTAGCAAATAGATAAGCGATAACTAGCGAAATGAGTGAAAATATGATTATAATTGCTATAAAAATATTATTAATTTTTGACACTCCAGAAAGATAATCAGATTTATTTACAATTCCAACGACTTTCCATCCTGTAGTCGGATTAGTATCAAAAATTACAACACTGTCTTCATTGTTGAAGCGTGTTTGTATTTCTCCTTTTTGTTCTTTGAAAACATAATTTGCAAAAGATTGTTTATAGAAATTACTTCCTATCATTTTTTTAGTAGAATCCAAAAAAACTATTCCATTTTTATCGACTAAAAGGACCATGCCATTCTGTCCTATTTTGACATCCTTTAGGAGATTTTCTATACCATATAAATTTAAGTCCATTCCTACAACGCCAACCACTTCATTAGTAAGAGGATTCAACACGGACTGAGATACTGAAATTACATAATTTCCAGTTGCTTCATCTTTATAAGCATCTGTCCAAAAAGGATTTCCATTAGCCTTCACAGCCCCTGTATACCACGGTCTAGTAGTAGGGTCAAAATCAGAACTTAAATCAACATGTGGAAAAGTATAAATTTTTTTATCAGATGTCCCATAATAAATCAAAGAGGCATTAGGAGTCATATTTTTTAAATTTATAAGGACACTGTTTATTTTATCTGTAGTCTCTTCCTCTGTATTTCCTTTAATTAACAAATTAGAATCGCTCTTTGCAAAATAGTTGAGTTTACTTGCAGTATTATCCAAATAAAGATTTAATTCTTGATTAACTGAGCTAACACTACTGCTCATATTAGATAATGTCGAATTAGTAATTTCTTGCGCAGAAAACCTATAAGATATGTACCCGCTTAAAGCCAAAGAAGAAATTACAATGCCAATAATCATTAAACTTAATTTTGTTTGTATACTCGAAAGTTTTACCTGCTTTTTAAGATTCAATACTTCATTGATATTCCTCATTTTTTTTAAATTTATAGCTTTTTTCAATATATCTCCCCCCCAGATTGATATACTATTTCTTATATCGTCTTGTCCTTGTAAAAAGTTTAATTTCTCCTTGCTCTTTTATAAAATTCAAAAGCATAAATAAAAAATGCTAAAATTGCTAAAGCTAAAGCTATGATCATCAATGTAAAACTATAAGGCCATTCAAAAATTGAAAAAATTATAGCTATATAAAAGAAAAAAGTAGCAGTTTTGCCGTAATTGTTTGCGGGTATAGCAATTTTTTGTTTTTTGTAAAGTATTGCGGCTCCTATTATCATTGAAAATTCTTTTATCATTAAAATAGCAATAATAAAAAAAGGAATTAAATCTTTTATCCATAAACTGGTCAAAACGGTAAGTATCATCAACTTGTCCGCAAGAGGATCAAGTAAAGTACCCATTTTTGTCACTTGATTATAGTGCCTCGCTATATAACCATCCAAAATATCCGTAATACCTGATAATATAAAAATCAGTGCAGCATAAATGTTTCCTTCAGGCACATAAAAAAAGTATAAACAAAAAGAGGTATAAGCAAAAACCTAATAAAAGTGAGAAGGTTTGGTATATTCATGTAAACACTCCCTGCCTGTCAAGTTTAATAAAATTATAATACAAAAAAATCAAAAGTAAAAGGCCCTTATCGGGCCATATTTGCTGGGAACTTCATCTCATCCAAAGCTATTCGGAAACTATATCCATCTTCTTCTTTTTTAAAGTCTTCTATGTTGGTAAAACATTTAGCAAAAACGTCATTTTTTGTGTGGACTTCAATATCTCTTAAATTATACTTTAAAGCCGTCCTTCTCAGCAACGAATTAATTATTTCTTGAGCAGTTTCTAATTCTACATTTTCCTTCTTCTCAATATAAATATACATGCTGCTCCTTTTTTGTTGCCAGTCAATATCGTATAACACACAAAAGCCTAATTTCACGCCTTCTTTTGTTTCCAGCACAAACATTTTCCTATTCTTCCCAAAAGGTATATTTAAAACATTATCTTTCTCTCGAGATATTTTAAACAAATCAATTAAAAATTTGACCACATTAATGTCTTGCAACCATAAGGAAAATATTTTTTTGTCTTTTTTCTCTAAATCTTTAATTAAAACTTTTCCATTTTCTCCCATTCTCAACACCACCTATCTATAAATATATATTCTTTACAAATTTCAAAAATCCTGCTTAAAAACAGAAAATAATTTTCGACAAATAAACAATATAGAAATAAAAAAGAGGAGAAAGCCTCCTCTCAGACTGTAGACAAACTTTCGTAAAGGAGATATTTTGCATAAGGAGCGACTTGTTACAAAGCGGTAACAAAACTTAGCAAGACCGAGGGTGGAGGCAGGGCCGAAGCCATGGATGGCGAAGGCGGGCACCTGAGGCAAGGAGGCCGATTGTGCCCGGTACCCTGCCGGAGCCCGAAGGTCGAGCTTTAGTTTTGTCGCTTTGGAACATCGGAGCGACGATGCAAAATATCTCCTTTGAATATTTTTTAACTTTGTCAACAAACTGAGAGGAGTAAAACCTCCTCTGAGCTTGTTGAAATTTTCATAAGTCTTTATTTCTATAATTTATTGCATAGGAACATTTTTTAAAACCTCTGAAAATATGCTTATAAAGGTTGCACCTGCAAAAATTATCATTATTATAAATAAAACGACCAAAACTATGTAAGGAAGAAAATATACAAGCACTGCATTCCCCGTACTCATTTTATAATTTTCCTTTATAGCTATAATTTCTAAAACAATTACCCATACCGTAAATATCGCTAAAAATAAATACGTAAGTATTAAGCCAGCTCTTGAATTTAACAAACGGACAAATAAGTTTACAACAACCATAAAAATCATGGGAAGTTTTGCAAACCCTATTGCAGAATACAATCCCTTTGCTGTACCTATTACTACCTCTTCTTTCTCACCGCTTGCCTTTTGTTCAATTTCAGCATTATTCTCTTCAATTTGATCAAAAGATACATTATCTTCCACTTTAGCATACATTTTACCTTCTAAAATTTCCGCTAAAAAGTGATACACTGCTGCATAAACAAAGTAAGTCAAAGGAGCTATAAATATACTCCCAAATACAGCCATCGGAACAAATAAAGCTCTTAGCCTCCCAACATCAGGCATACCTGAGCTGGAAGTAAAAAAATCTGTACCAACCATTGTAAACCTATAATTGCTTGTCACAGTCAATAGTCCTGTAACTATAATGACAACAACAGCTTGCCAAATCGGTTTTTCCCTTACAATCTCTTTTATAGTTTCTACCGGCTGAAAAAATATCCCATATAATCTCTCTAAAAAATTCACTTCTATAACCTCCCAATTTTTTAAATTCAAAATTATGCTTATATAAATTTTACCACACTTTTTATTTTTTCTTTAAATTTTTGTTAAATTTTTTAACCATGAAGGAAAATAAATTTTTTTGGTGAATTATATATATCGAGGTGATAAAATGCAAGCAGAAATATTAAAAGCTATTCAAACAATTTCAAATCCTTTTTTAGATTATTTTTTTATAGCTGTAACCATGTTGGGAAACTCAGGTTTTTATTTTATTTTTATTCCAATCTTTTATTGGTGTGTAGATAAAAGATTTGGTTTAAAGCTGGGACTCATCTTGATAAGCTCTATCTATGTAAATACTGTTTTGAAAGAGACAACAAAAATAGCCAGGCCCATAGGATATCCAGGAATAAGGTCTATTTTTACACAATCGGCAGGAGGATATTCTTTTCCTAGCGGCCATGCACAAGGTTCTACAACCCTTTGGGGGACTTTAATGGTGCATTATCAAAAAAAATGGCTGTGGTATGTAGGAACTGCTATTGTGTTACTAGTCTCCTACTCCAGAATGTACTTAGGAGTCCATTGGCCAATGGATATTGCTGGAGGAATATTGATAGCTATTTTAATTATAATTTTAAGTGAACTTATTGATAGTATTATAAAAGAAAGCACTTTTAACATAAGTTTATCTTTTAAAGTTATTTTGTCAATTTTAATCCCTGCGCTTTTTATATTAATTTTCCCTCACAAGGATATTTATGAATACATGGGCTTAATTTCTGGTACTTTAATAGGTTATTTTATAGACAAAGAAAAATTTGATTTTACTGTCCATGCTCCTCTTCAAAAGCAAATTTTGAAGTTACTAATTGGCATAATTGTATTTTTTGCATTTAAAGAGGGATTAAAATTTGTGTTGCCTTCTGGAAATATTTTTAACGCTATAAGGTATGCAATTTGTGGCTTATGGCTTTCTCTTGGGGCACCTTACATATTCAATCTTTTTAAATTAAACGATAAAACAATAAAGGCATCGAGTAGGAGCTGAATAATTATTTTATTCAGCGTCCTCTCACACCACCGTACGTACCGTTCGGTATACGGCGGTTCATTAGGAATTGTGTACAATTAGATATCTTTGGGATAAACTCTTATAACCTATGCTTTCAAAGTATTTATTTGTAAGAGTCTTATTTAGGATTGGGCTATTGGATATTCTCCAGTAGCCTTTCCTTGTATTGGCGTATTCCCAGGCTTTTTGTTCTTCTACTCCTAGTTTTACTAAGTTATCATGCTTCGTTTTTATCTTCTTCCATTGTTTCCATATACATGCCCTTAGTCTTCGCCTTATCCATTCGTCAAGGGTTTTCATTATGCTTTTCGCGTCTGCTAATCCAAAATAGTTGACCCATCCTGTTGTTATTTGATTTAGTCTTTTTATTCTGTTTTCCATGCTTATTCCCTTGTTCCGATTGGTTATTTCTCTTACTTTTTCCTTAAACCTTTTGATGGATTTTTCATGGATTCTTATTCTTACTTCGTTTTCTTTTGTGTAGAATGAAAATCCAAGAAATTTTCTTCTCCATGGTCTATCTACAGCACTTTTTGCTTCGTTGACTTTTAGTTTTAATTTGCTTTCTATGAATTTCTTTATGCTCTTCATTACTCTGTTTCCTGCAGACCTGCTTTTTACATATATGTTGCAGTCATCTGCATATCGGCAGAATTTGTGCCCTCTCCTTTCAAGTTCTTTGTCTAGTTCGTCCAACATTATGTTTGCTAATAGGGGACTTAATGGCCCTCCTTGGGGTGTCCCTTCTTCTGTTGATATTTTGATTCCGTTTATCATTACTCCTGATTCTAGGTATCTTCGTATTAACTTTAGTACTCTTTTGTCCCCTATCCGCTTTTCTAGTTTGGACATTATTATGTCGTGGTTTACTCTGTCAAAGAACTTTTCTAAGTCCATATCTACAACCCATGTGTATCCTTCATTTATGTATGCTTCTGCGGCTTTTATTGCGTCTTTTGCACTGCGTCCTGGTCTGAATCCATAACTGCTATCTGAAAATGTATGGTTGTAGACTTTATTCAGTATTTGGGCTATTGCTTGTTGTATTAGTCTATCTAGTGCTGTAGGTATTCCTAGTAGTCTTACTCCTCCATCTGGTTTGGGAATTTCTACTCTTCGCACTGGTTGTGGTTTGTATTTCCCCTCCAGCAGTTGTTGTTTTATGGTTGGCCAGTTTTCTTTGAGATACGGTAGAAGTTCATCTACTTCCATCCCATCGACTCCATGGCTTCCTTTATTTGCAACAACGCGCTTGTATGCTGCTTCCATGTTCCCTCGTTCTACTATCATTTCAAGCATCTTGCCGGTATATCTTTGTACCTCGTTTCTTCCATCTTCCGACGCCGATGATATACTATGCACTTCCGTTGTCTTTTGAAATTCCATTTCTCTATTCAACGGATAGCCTCTTTGTTGAGTTGTCTGCAGTCTCTGCATATCTTTCGAGTCCATAAGATTTCCAAAACCTCCTAACGTTCGGTCCTTCCTTATCTATTCATGTCTAGATAAGTACTATGACCTCTGCTGACTTCTCAAGGTTCAACCATACATCACTGTATGGGTTGTCACTTCAGATTTTACTTCCATGACTTATCCTTGAGACCTCCCCGGGTAAGAACGATAACTTTCATCTCATATATCTGCCAGATTTACTGTATGGGATTCGGGTAGTGTTGGACTTCGTTTTGTTACGCAAACTCATCCATCCCAATTCAGCCTCTTATCTGGTTCTTGTTCATCAGACCGAGATTTTGCCTTAAGCTTCCTTCAGATTCCACCTCACGATGGACACCCTTGCTCTTGGCTAGTGGTTCCCACTACCAAGCCCACAGCGGACTTTCACCGCCTAGTTATCGCCCATGCCGGGCGCACATAAAAATAAGACCTCCTTCGGGAGGTCTTATCCAATATTAGCCATACTTTTAGTGTGCTTATCAGCTACTTTGCTAGCCCCATAAGATGCAGGCTTAACTTGTGCTTCAAATCCACATCCTAACACCATGTTAACCACTTCTTTTATAATATCTCTCGTTTTACCATTTTCCCCTACATCTAAATGAATCTGTATATTTATATCTTTTTTATCAGTCTGATTGATCTTTTCAAAAAGCTGATTCGCTATTTCAATGCTGTAAGTAGCCTCCATAAAAATCCGTTGTCTTAAAGACAACACCTTTTTATTATAAAATTTCCTATAATAGTACCTGGCACCTTTTCCTTCTCGGTATATGATTACAGCAGTAACAAAACATACGGATTTACCTGGTTGAGAGTCTGTGCCCACCATTAATTTGTAATTAGATTGCCGGTCTCCCTCAACAAATTCCATGATGTCTTCGAACATTTTATCAATATCCATTTTTCCCTTCGTTGGGCTAATGAAATACAATGGCCCCATCTCCTTTAACTGCAAATTGCTTAGCGCAATTAAATCTTATTTTAATTTTTATTATACACCATTTTCTTAAAAAGTGTATTAAAATTTTTTATTTTTTGTTAAACTATCAATTTTGTAACAAACAGTATCAAATCTGCAGCTGGTATAAATATAAGCTGAGCCAGCAACGTACCCAAAATTTTCCCAAACACAAGAAGCACTACCATACTGTCCACATCATGTTGGGTCCTTTTACCGCTTAAGGCCTGGTCAGTTATAAGAGCCGCCACAGGGTCAACTACAACGGTAAACAATACAGTCGCAAATCCATTTACAATACCCGAAAGCTGACTGGCTGTAATTCTATACTCAGGAATAATAGCTCCGGCGTAAAGTGAAGATATAACACCTGTGGTGTAGATAGAAGTAATAATAACGTTATATATCAAAAAAGTTTTTGGTATGTTAGCCTTCCAGACACCTTTTAACATAGACAGCCTTGGCAGAACAATCTTTTTCTTTACCTTTTTTAAATTACTCCATCTAAACCCCTTAAGAATAAGCTTAGGGACTGTTCCAGCTCCTTCCATTCCATTTATGGCAACAGTAAAAATCGATACAAAAGTGGGCATCAGGGGTGCTCCTATCAATGCCCCTAATGTAGCTGAAAAAAGTACAATTCTCATATCATTTTGAAGGAGATGAACCTTGTCCACTTTTATCGCCATATCTACAATACTGCCAAGAAAAGGTGCTTGAATCATATTTGATAGTCTTGATATCACAGCCATAATGTTAAAAAGCGAAAGAGCAACAGCAAGCTTTCGAGTTCTTACACCAGAAGGTCTTATGGAATAAGAAAGTGTATCAATCAAATTTATAACCATCGTAAAGAAAGCTACAATTATGAGTCTTTTTGCATCTATCATTTGTTCACATCCGTTTCTTTATTTAAATTCCTTTATAATTATATTGTACAATGCTTTTTTTTCAACATTTATCTTTTTCCAAAGTTTGTGGTATAATCTATGATATCGGAGGGATATAAATGACACAAAAACATTACAGCAAATGGGTAATTCTTTCTGCAGTCGTCATAGGCAGTATTATGGGACCAATTGATGGAAGTGTTGTCAACATAGCGATGCCAGAATTCACAAAAATTTTTCACACTAACATAACAACAGTAAGCTGGGTCTCCATGACATATTTATTAGTTTTAAGCAGTCTAATGATGACTTTTGGTAGACTTGGCGATATGTTGGGTTATAAAAAACTGTATCAATACGGTCTTTTGACTTTTTCAATATCTTCTGCAATTTTGAGTCTTTCTGTAAACATATATATGTTGATAATTATGAGAGCTTTTCAAGCAGTAGGAGCCGCCATGCTTATGTCAATGTCTTCCGCCATAATTACATCTGTGTTTCCTCCAAACGAAAGAGGTAGAGCTCTTGGCATCAACGCTATGTCTATATCAATCGGTCTCGCGATAGGTCCTACATTAGGTGGACTTCTTTTGAAATACTTAGGCTGGCGTTCTATATTTTACATAAACGTACCTATCGGTATAATAGGTTACATATGGGCTCATATTGTGGTCCCTGACAACAAAGGAGTAGCTGAAAAATTCGATCCTTATGGCTCTATTTCTTTCTTTGCTTTTCTTGCAAGCCTTTTGCTTTTTATTTCAGAAGGTGGAACATGGGGTTGGTCGTCTCTTACAAGCATAGTCGCATTAGTTACATCAATAGCATCTTTGATAATTTTTATCAACGTAGAAAACAAAGTAGAGTTTCCTATGTTTGACTTTTCCCTTTTGAAAATAAGGTCTTTCACTTTTGGAAACATAAGCACCCTGCTAAACTTTATGGCTCAAAACACGATGACTTTTTTAACCCCTTTCCTCCTTCAGCATCTAGGATTTACTACCGAAAAAGCAGGTATAATCATGACTTCTTTCCCTCTCGTCATGTTCGTCGTAGCACCTTTAAGCGGTATTTTAGCTGATAGATACGGCGCTCAAATTTTATCAACTATTGGCGCACTAATTTCTGCAACAGCCCTTTTTCTCATGGCAACTTTAACGGGAAAATCTACTATGTTTGCCATTATGGCTCGCCTTGCTCTTTTTGGAATAGGAAATGCTATCTTCCAAACGCCAAATAACAGTGCAGTAATGGGAAGTGCACCAAAAAACAGATTAGGGGTAGCCTCCGCCTTCCTTGCAACAATGAGAAATGTAGGAATGGTAATGGGCATCGCAGTAGGAAGTGCGATATTTACCAACAGGTTAAAAGTTTATCAAGCTCTAAAATTTTCTTCTAATGCAGCCTTTATGATTGCGATTAAAGAAGCTTATATAACTGCAGGGATTTTCTCATTGATATGCGCTTTTACTTCTCTGGTGAGAAATAATGTTAAATTAATACAAGGAAAGGATTGATTTAAATGGAAACCACTCTTGCTATAGTAAAACCCGACGGTGTCAAGAGAGGGCTTATAGGAGAAATATTAAAAAGATATGAAAACAAAGGTTTAAGGCTTAAAGCGGCAAAAGTAATAACTCCAACAATTGAGCTTTTAGAAAAGCACTACGAGGAACACAAAGGCAAGCCTTACTACAAACCTTTAATACAGTACATGTCCTCAGGTCCTGTCTTTGCAATGGTACTAGAAGGAGAAAACGCCGTAAAAATAGTTAGATTATTAAACGGTGCTACTAAAGTGGAAGAGGCCCTCCCTGGAACGATAAGAGGTGATTTTGCTTCTAGTACTACTTTTAACATTATTCACGGTTCAGATAGTATTGAATCTGCAAAAAGAGAAATAGCACTGTGGTTTCCTGAATTAGCATGAATATTTTTGTGGACAGGGCATAAACTCTAATAGAGAAAACTATTGGAGGTATATCTTATGCCCAAAATAACAGTAGAAAGTAAAAATAACCAGTTTGGAATCATCTACGGAAGAATTGATGACTATAACTGGTACGCATTGGTACAAAAAGAAAAAGTAAGTTACGGAATAAATCCTGTTACTTTAGAAAAAGGAGATGGGAAAGTTTCAAGATTGTTTGTTTACAAAAAATTTTCTTCCAAGATTCCCAATGACTTTATAAAATCAGTAGTGGCTGATTACAGACATAAATGGAATTGGTTAGAAAAAGACAAAAAAGAGCTAATAGCAAGATTAGTAAATTATTTAGAACTTCGATATTCTCTAAAAGTATTACAAACTAAGGCGAAGTGACTTCACTTCGCCTTAGTTAATGGTACTATATAAGCAGTATAAAGATTGTTAAATACAAATTCTATTGAAGAGAAAAACACCACGACCAGCCAATCATAGCCAGTAAGCACTGTTGTCTTAAACACAACACTTAAAGGTGGAATATATATTGTAGCTAAGAAAAGCAAAAATGATGTCAAAACTGCTAACACCAAGTAAGGATTAGTAAAAATCCCTATCTCAAAAATTAAATTTCTTTCTGACCTACATTCAAAGGCGTGTATCAGCTCTACCATCACTAATGTAGCAAAAGCTATAGTTCTAGCTTTTTCCAATGTACCATAACTTAATGCAAATACATATGCTCCAAGAGTACTCAATGCCATTAAAAATCCCACTATAATGATTCTTATACCCAACCCTCTTGAAAATACACTTTCTTTAGCATTTCTCGGTCTCATCATCATTATATCTTTTTCAGGAGGATCCATCCCCAGAGCTAAAGCCGGCAACCCATCAGTAACAAGATTGACCATTAATATTTGAATTGGAGCAAGAGGCAATTTTAAGGCCATTAAAGCTGCAAAAAACATAGTCAAAACTTCTCCAAGATTACAAGAAAGCAAAAATCGTATAAACTTTCGTATATTGTCATAAATTATTCTTCCTTCTTCAACAGCTGCCACAATAGTGGCAAAATTATCATCTAATAAAATCATAGAGGAAGCCTCTTTTGCAACTTCTGTTCCTCCTTTTCCCATAGCAATACCTATATCTGCCTCTTTCAAAGCAGGGGCATCATTTACCCCATCCCCTGTCATTGCTACTGTAAAACCTTTGTTTTTAAGGACTCTGACAATTCTGAGCTTATGTTTTGGGGTTACCCTTGCATAAACACTAATATTTGTACAAACTTTCTCAAGGTCCTTATCTTCCATGTTATCTAAATCCTGCCCTGTAATCACTTTATCATTTTCCCCTAATATTTTTAATTCTTTTGCTATAGCAGTTGCAGTAATCTTGTGGTCACCTGTTATCATAACCGGTTTTATTCCTGCCATCTTACATTTTAAAACTGCACCATATACTTCCCCTCGAGGAGGGTCTATCATCCCTTCCAATCCTACAAAAACCAAATCTTTTTCTATAAATTCTGCAACCATTGGAAATTTAGGAGGAAGCTTTTTGTAAGCAAAGGCCAATACTCTCAAAGCTTCCCTGCCAAAACTTTCATTGATATCTAATATTCTTTTTTTATCAAAAACAGTAAGGGGCACTTCTCTGCCTTCTGTATATTTATATGTACAAAGGTCCAATATTACATCTGGAGCACCTTTTACATACGCATATTTTTCACCATTTATCTCCACAATAACAGACATCCTTTTTCTATCTGAATCAAAAGGAATTTCCTCCATTCTTTTAATATTTTCTACCAACTCAAGAGAAAGTCCTGATTTCATTGAAAAAGAAAGTATAGCGGCTTCAGTAGGGTCTCCTATGTATTTTTCTTCTTCTAAAGTTTCTTTGCCAATTTTTATCTTTTCCCTCTTAATCTTTGCATTATTGCACAATGCCCCTATCTCCACCATCTTTCTAAAAGCGCTTCTCTCTTTATTTCTCATTTTAGCAATTTCTTTACTTTTATCACCTTTTACTTCAAAAACTTCTTCATCACAAAACACTTTTGTCACAGTCATTTTGTTCTCTGTCAAAGTACCTGTCTTATCCGTACATATTACATTAGTGCATCCCAATGTTTCAACAGCAGGTAATTTTCTTATTAATGCATTTCTTTTAAGCATCCTTTGTACCCCGATGGCCAAAGAAACTGTAACAACAGCAGGAAGTCCTTCAGGAATAGCAGCAACTGCAAGGCTTACACCTGATAAAAACATATAATACAAAGACTCTCCTCTTATTATTCCTAATACTATTACAATACCGCATATAGCAAGAGCTCCTGCTACTAATACTTTTCCAAGTTTATTGAGTCTTTTTTGTAATGGCGTTTCATCTCCTTCAATATCTTTAATCATTCCTGCAATTTTCCCCATTTCTGTTTGCATACCTGTAGCAGTTACAATAGCTTTCCCTCTTCCTTTCGTAACAATAGTACCCATATAAACTACATTACTATCAGTTACTACCGCTCTTTTTACATTGTTTACAGCTTCCTTGTGGACAGGGACTGACTCACCAGTCAAAATCGATTCATCCACTTCTAAATTATGACTTTCTATCAAAACAGCATCTGCTGGAACTTTATCTCCCGCCTCCAAAATAATAATATCATCTATTACAATCTGAGAAGCCTCTATCTCTTTTTGTTCTCCATCCCTCAAAACTTTTGCAATAGGCGCTGCAAGTTTTTTTAAAGCTTCCAAAGACTGCTCTGTTCTACATTCTTGGATAAATCCTAATACAGCATTTAAAATGACGATTATCGTTATTGTCAAAGCATCCGCTAATTCTCCCATCAAAGCAGAAATTAAAGTTGCTGCCAATAAAACCATCACCATAAAATCTTGAAACTGATTTAAAAATATTTGCAAAGGACTAACTTTGTGCCCTTCCTCCAATATATTCGGCCCATATTTCAATAACCTTTTTTGCGCTTCTTGACTATTTAAGCCGGTAAAGTCAGTTTTATCAAAGTAGTAAATTGTTTGTTGCATTTGCTTCTTACCGTAAGACATCCCAATCCCCTTTCTTAAACTTTTTGCTCTCTAAATAAAATATGAGGGCATTCTAAAAAACATGCCCTCATTCTTTTAAACTTTGCCATCCATCTCTTGCAAGATTGACTATTAAATTATACCGAGACCTATCAGGATGATTTATCACTTTATTATACCATTTTAATGCCTCTTCCCTGTTGCCTAACATTCTATTAAGTTCTGCTATCATATATATGAGAAGTACTTCTTCTTCATATATATCCGAACCACTATAGGCTTTTATATAAGAATCCAATGCATATTTCAAATATTTTTCTTCATTTACCTTATCATTTAAAATCCTATATATCCAAGCAATTCTAAGACAAGTCTTCGCAAAAACTATGGGCTTATCTTCTTTTATCTGGGAACAATATAAAGCCAATAAATAGGCTTCTAACGCTTTTTGAGGTGTTCTTTCACCAGAAAATTCTCTTTTAACCCACTTAGCCGTTACCAGTGATAAGATTTTTTCCTTTTTGTCATTAGTTATTCTGTCAAATTCAGATTCCAAAGCAGCATATCCACAATTTGGGCACACAATAACTTCATAAAAGAAAGGATTAATGCCATCTTTATATTTAGTATAAAAATCTCTTTCTCTTTCTTCCACCTTCAATTGCGAAGATCTTACTTTGGTATATGTAAACTCTTTTTTACATACTGGGCATACAGTTTTTTTATCGTACAAATATTTGTTCCCCAATATTACACCTCCGTCCAACATTAGTCCTATTAAATATTTTAACATACTCATCTACATTTTTCGACATTCTATAGATAAAAATTAGCTATACCTCAAAAATTGAAATTATTTGTGATTTATTATTCTATATGTAAGGCCAATAAGCATAATAATGCCTCCATAACCAGCGATAGGATATAAATAATGAACAAGTTTTGCAAAACCAAACCCACTAGCTATAAGGGCCATTCCCCCCGAGGCAACAGTAAAAATCTTATATTTCACTGACCCAACTTCTGTAAACCTTGCCGCAAACCCATATAGATTTCCAACAGCCGTAGTATATATTTCTGCAATCAAAATAAAACTGTATACAAATTTCAAAACCGGTGAAATTTTACCAGCAACATAAAGCATGGGTATCTCATATAAAGAAGCAGTAGGCATATTTATAAGAATTGTAAAAAATATCAAAAATGCTCCTAATCCTAATCCCATTCCTCCTAATATAGCTCCCCATCTTAGTTTTGACCTGTCGTTGGTTTTCTGTCCAAGAGGAGCAAGAATGGCAACTGCCATCAAAAGATTATAGGAAGCATAAAGTATCCCCGACAATGCAAAATTTTTTACTGCAGCTTTAAAAGGAAAGTCAGCAGTTGTTATAACCGTAATGTCTGGTACATAAATAAGGGAAAAAATACTCACAATAATTACGGCAAGCAAGAGCAAAGGTACGACAAAAGAAATGGCAGAAATAACTCCTCCAATTCCTGTTAATACTGTTACAACCGATAATACTGCCATTACTACACCACCAAAAGCAGAAGAAAGCCCAAATTGCTCTTCAAAAATTGCTCCACAACCTGCTATCATTGCAGATAGTGCTCCAAACAAAAAAATGTAACTACTAAATCTATCACCCTTCCAAATAAAGGTCCCCCAGCCTTCATGATGACCTTTTTATAGGAGGAGGCATTAAGCCTGTTACCTAATCGCAAAATTACATACCCATAAAACACAAACATAAAAATAGCAATTAAAAGCCCTATAATTCCGTTAATTCCATGGTATACAAAAAATTGCAATATTTCTTGTCCCGAAGCAAATCCCGCTCCTACTACTGTTCCTATATAAGTTGCAGCAACTTTAAAAGCCGAAATCTCTTTTCTAATCAAAAAAATCCCGCCTTTCTTTCTATTTTAAATATATTTTTGGCGGGAGAAAAAATATTATTCTTTTGTAAAAAACTATTTACTTTTTATCATAAAATGAGTTAAAATAATAGTTGCGCCATAACAAAATATTCTAATACGTTACATTTTTTATACACAAGCAACAGGGTGAAAACAAATGAAAAAAAGAAAATGGTTTATTTTCTTTTTAATAGTAGCTATTATAGCTTCATGTGCCTTTTTTGTATATTATAAATACATCCATATAACAAAACATCCAGAATCTGTATTTAATAATGATAACAAAAATACTATTTCCAATTCTGAACAGGCATTATCTAAAAGTAAAATATATATTGCCTTTTTAGGCTTAGACAAAGATGATGAAAGAGTACACACCATAGGAAATTTTAGGACTGATACTATAATGATATTTTCAATTGATTTTAATGGTAAAGTCGTAAAAGTTCTTTCTATTCCGCGAGATACATATGTAGATATTCCCGGATTTCATAAAGACAAAATAAATGCTGCATATGTATATGGCGGTATGGGAGAAAAAGGTTATGCTCTTAGCTTAAAAACCATAAGTGATTTTTTAGGTATCAATGTGCCTTATTACATTTCAATAGACATGCAGACAATACCAGATATTGTAGACGCAATCGGTGGTGTACCTCTCGATATAGAAGTAAACATGCATAGCCATGGAGCCAACCTAGATAAAGGATACCAAATTTTGGATGGACAAAAGGCTTATCAGTATGTAAGATGGAGATATGACCCCATGGGAGATATAAACAGAGTTAAAAGGCAACAAAAGTTTATAATTGCCTTTGCTAGCCAGCTTAAGAGTAAAGCAAAAGATGTTTCTACTTATATAAATTTATACAATACTTTTAAAGGAAAGTTGTACACTAATCTCAATTATGAGCAAATACTTGCCTTAATATACTTCGTTAAAGACGTATCACCAGATTCGATAGAAAAATTCACAGTGCCAGGAGACTTTTATGATCTAAATGGAATAAGTTATTGGAAACCAGATATAGAAAAATTAAACGAGGTGCTTCAAGAATTCACAAAATAAAAAGACGCGGCTAGAAGCGTCTCTTTATTTTGTGAAACCAACTTAGTTTCTTTTTTATTGGTTCTATCACTTCAATATCTTCACCATTAATCACTTTTTGACTGTTACTAATCAAATAGTCTATGTAGGCATCTTCAATTCCTTCTTTTTTTAAAGTCTCTAAAGCTTTTGATATCTTAGGCGCTCTTCCCCTTGTTGTATGAGCATCAGAAGCTATAAAATGCACCATATTGTGTTTTATAAGCTCTAATGACTTATACCTTATCTCATCTCCAAACAAGCCTGTAATGCTTGTAGAATTAATTTGCATAAGCGCTCCTTCGTTAATTAACCTGTATATTATATCAAAATCTCCTTTAACATATGAATATCTTTCTATGTGAGCTATAATAGGAGTAACTCCTATCACCTTAAAGTCAAATATTACATCCTCTATGTATTCCGGATAACTAGCTACTGGTAATTCTATCAAAATATATTTACCCATATCATTTATTGACATAACTTCCCCTTTTTTATAACTTTCCACTAATGTAGGAGAAACAAAAGCTTCACACCCTGGAATTATCTTTAAATCTATGCGATTTTGAATTAAAAACTCATTTACCTGCTGACAAGTATTTAAAATACTCTCTTTTGATATTTCATGCTCATATTCTATATAATGAGGTGTCGCTACAATTGACTTTATACCATCTTGTACTGCAATAAGTGCCATTTCCTTCGAAATGTCCAAGGACTCAGCACCATCATCAAGGTTAGGTAATATATGACAATGTATGTCCACCATTATCTTTTCCTTCTTTTCTTATGTTGTGGTTTATTATCATCATAATAATAATAGTAATAGTAGTATCCTCTATGGCTTTCTTTTACTCTATTTAGTACAACCCCAAGAATATTAGCTTTTACACTTTCTAAAATTTCTTTTGCTCGGCTGACTGCTTCAATTTCTGTTTTCCCAGCTTGTATAACAAGTATTACTCCGTCAACCACTGGCGCTAATACTACTGCATCTGTAACAGTTACAACAGGAGGACTATCTATAAATACATAGTCGTAATCTTTTTGAATATTACTTAATAATTTTTTCATTTTATTCGAACCCAATAACTCTGCTGGATTAGGTGGAATCGGTCCGGAAGTTAATATATGTAAATTACTGTAGCTGTTATCTATATTTAAATAAGCCTCATAGTCCCCTTCATCTATCAATAAATTTGTTAAGCCTCTACTATTAGGCAAATTAAAAGTTTTATGAACTGTGGGATTCCTTAAATCTGCATCTATTACAATAACTTTACTTCCTGTCAAAGCTACAGAATAAGCTAAGTTTTTAACAACAGTACTCTTTCCCTCATTAGGTAGTGAACTGGTAATTAATATACTTTTAACTTTTTTATCTACACTTGTAAATTGCAAATTAGTTCTTAAAGCACGAAAAGCCTCAGCAAAAGGCGATTTTGGATCTGCTACAATTAGATTTCTTGCTGCTACCATTCATTTTCACATCCTCACCTAAATTTAATTTTTATTTCGGGAATGACACCTAATACAGGTAAGTCCAAGTATTTCTTTATATCTTCTGGGCTTTTTATAGTCCTGTCCATATATTCCAATAAAAATACAACAAAAATGCTTACCATAAGGCCTAAAATAGCTGCTACTGCAATATTCAAAGTTGTTTTCGGGCTAATTTTAGAGGTTGGTGGAATAGCTTTATCAATTACCTGTACATTATCAATTTTCATTATTTTTACAATATTTTCCATAAACGAATCTGCAATGGCATTTGCCATTTCTGCTGCTTTACTAGGATCACTATTTTCTACGCTTATCTCAATAATCTCTGTGTTATCTTTAGCTGCTACATCAACACTATTTTTTAATTGGTCAACTGTTAGAGGTAACCTCAGTCTCTCAATTACTGGCTGCAGAACCCTCCTACTTTTAACAATTTCACTATAAGTGGCAGCTAACATCCTACTAGTTTGTATATCTTGAACTTGTATCTGACTATTGGTAAGCACAGAACTTTGTGTTCTGCTGACTATCAAAGAAGTACTCGCCTTATACACAGGAGTAGCAATGAAATATGAAAATATCCCGCTCACTATCATAGCTAAAAGGGTAATAATTACTATCACTTTTGCCCTTTTTCTCATAATCAGGAAAATTTCGCGCAAATCAATTTCCTCTTCTGCCATTTTTAAACCCCCTTTTATCTTTTCCTTTGTATACAATTCGCTATAAAAGCAAAATTTAGTTCTTTTTAAACTTTTTTGCTATTTTACTTTTGTAACCGCAGCCTCCTTTTCGATAGCTGTTAAATTGTCAACAAGTTCTAATAAATACCTCTTAAAAGGTTCCCTTAAGTCCTCTCTTTTCAGAGCATACTCAACAGTTGCCATAAGGTAACCTAATTTATCTCCCACATCATATCTCTTGCCAATAAAATTATAGGCGTAAATTGCTTCATAATTTAAAAGAGTTTTTAAAGCATCTGTAAGCTGTATCTCCCCACCTGCTCCTGGTGGCGTGTTTTCTAATATTTCAAATATTCTTGGCGTTATTATATATCTTCCCAGAATAGCTATATTTGATGGAGCTTTTTCTTTTTTAGGCTTTTCTACGAGATTATTCACCTTGTACAATCTGTCCTCAATAGGTGTAGAATCAACAATACCATATTTATCTACATCCTCATACGGCACTTCTTGTACCCCAATAATAGAACAATTGTACCTTTCGTATTGTTCTATCATCTGCTTTAAAACAGGGACTTCCGCATCTACTATGTCATCCCCTAAAAGAACAGCAAAGGGTTCATTGCCCACAAATGCTCTCGCACAGTATATAGCATGTCCTAAACCTTTTGGTTCCTTTTGCCTTATATAGTGAATGTTCACCATATTGCTAATATCCTCTACAAGGTGTAAAAGGCTTTCCTTCTTTTTCTTTTTTAACTCCAGCTCCAACTCCACAGACTTATCAAAATGGTCTTCTATTGCTCTTTTATTTCTGCCAGTTATTATAAGAATGTCCTCTATCCCCGACTGTATCGCTTCTTCAACTATGTACTGAATAGTGGGCTTGTCCACAATGGGAAGCATTTCTTTAGGCTGGGCCTTGGTAGCAGGTAAAAACCTTGTACCAAGGCCTGCAGCCGGAATTATCGCCTTTCTTATTTTCACTGTTTTTCCTCCCATGCAAGTTTTACAGCTTATTTAAACTCTACGCCAAATTTAGCTAAAGCTTCTGAAAGCTCTTTTTTAATCTCTTCTAGTTTTTCTTTTGTCTTTGCCTCACATCTCACAATAAGCTCTGGTCCTGTGTTAGAAGCTCTAACCAGTCCCCATCCTTCGTCAAACAACACTCTTGCACCATCAACATCTATAATGTCGTATCCTTTTTCTTTAAAGTACTCAGTCACACCTTTTACCACATCAAATTTTTTCTCATCGTCACATTCTAGCCTTATTTCAGGTGTTGCAGGATATTTAGGAACATCAGCTAAGAGCTCAGACAAAGATTTATCTGTATTAGAAAGTATTCGTAAAAGCCTTGCAGCAGCATATGCCGCATCATCAAATCCATAGTACTCATCTGCAAAAAACATATGACCAGACATTTCTCCTGTAAACACAGCACCTAATTCTTTCATTTTTGCTTTTATAAGGGAATGGCCTGTTTTGAAAAAGATAGGTTTGCCTCCCAATCTCTCAATTTCTTCTACTAATGCCTGAGAACATTTCACTTCTACAATGGCATCGGCACCGGGATGTTTTTTCATTATTTCTCTCCAATAAAGAATCATCAACATATCTCCCCAAATTATATTCCCCTTATCATCCACAACGCCAATTCTATCACCGTCACCATCAAAAGCTATACCCAAATCAGCCTTCACTCTTTTTACTTCTTCAATTAAATCTTTTAAATTTTCTTCTTTTACTGGATCTGGGAAATGGTTTGGAAATGTAGGATCAGATTCACAATAGAGAGGATATACTTCACAACCTAAGTTATATATAACATCAGGATAAAAATATGAACCTGTGCCATTCCCACAATCGACAACAACTTTAAGCTTTCTGTCGCCTAATTTAACCTTTTCTTTTATCATGTTAATATACGAATTAATAGGATAAGCATGCTTCACATTCCCTGTACCTTTTTCAAATTCGCCTTTTTCTGCTATATAGTATAGTTTTTTAAGTTCATCGCCATAAATAGTAGAAGGTCCTACCATAACTTTGAAACCATTAAATTGTGGCGGATTGTGGCTTGCAGTAATCATCATCCCTGCTTGATAATTGTACAGGACATTAGAATAGTAAAAAGCTGGAGTTGTCAAAACCCCTACATCTAATACATCACAGCCTGTAGAAGTAAGTCCTTTAATCAAAGCATCTCGTATAGGCCTTGATGATAATCTATTATCTCTGCCTATCAGCACATCCTTAATTCCTTTTTGTCTCACATATGTACCAAAAGCCTTTCCTATTATTTCTGCGGTCTCAGCAGTTAAATCTTCACCCCACACCCCTCTAATATCATACATCCTAAACATGTTTTCATTCAACTTCATTTGTCTCAACCTCCTTTTTATGTCATACAATTTAATTATATAGATAATACTGAAAATCCTCAATACACAATCTTCACAAAATTGTTTCTTGACTTTCCGCAAATATATCAACAAGCGTAAACCAGACTCCTTTGCTGCTCAGATACATTTTCAATTACTTCAATAGCTAAATCTACACTTTTCAGTTCCCCCGCTATACTAAGCATAACTTTTGCTCTCTTTTTCCTTTTGTCTATTTTCTTAATAAGCCCCTCATACCCTTTCAATGGTCCTTCAATTATCTTTACTCTTTCTCCTTCCATTATACCTTTTGACAAATCTATTAAATCAGAATTTTTAGTAAGAGACAAAATTATTTTCATCTCTTCTTCTTTTACAAAAGCTGGCCTTTTCCCTTCTTTCAGAAAAATACCTCTTTTTAAAATATCAGACATTTTATAATATAAATCATCGCTCATCTCGGCATTTACAAAAACATATCCAGGAAACAAAAGTCTAATTTTTTCCACTGGTTGTCCTTTTTCTCTCTCTATAATTTTTCTTTTCGGAATAAGCAATTTCACTTCCTCTTGTTTAAAGCAACTCTCAATAATATCTCTAACTTTGTTTTCATATCCACTTCGAGTAAAAATAACATACCATTTTTTCATTTTTCTACACCCCATTTTATAATTTTAGCAATTATTTTTACAAAATTCAACATATAATTTCCAAATCTTATATAAATGAGTATACGAATGGAAACTTGAAAAACTCAGCTATTGTGCTATATTATAATTATTCGAAACAAATTAACGTTTAAAGGGGGACTTTTTATGCAAATTTTTATTGTTGACGCTTTTACAAGCAAAGAATTTAGTGGCAACCCTGCAGGAGTAGTAAATCCATCAAGGTGAAAGCATAAGTTTAAGTTATATTAAAAAATTATTGTTGTAAATTTTTAAAGCTTTATAACATTAAAACATTCACAAAGATAGGGAGACATGAGGCAAAATTTTTGATAAAATATTTAAGCGTGTGATTTTAAATTTCGGATTAGGAGGATTTTAGATGGACTTATTTAGAAAAAAATCAGCAGACCAGCTGCTGGAAGCAGCTGAACGGACAGGTTTAAACAAAAAACTCACCGCTATTGACCTTGCCGCTTTGGCAATAGGTTCTGTCGTAGGTACAGGTGTCTTTGTGGCAACTGGGGAAGGCGCATTAAGAGCTGGTCCAGCCGTTATAATTTCTTATGTTATAGGCGGTATAACTGCTGCTTTAGCTGCCCTTATATTCGCCGAATTGGTTACAATGTTCCCTGTTGCTGGAAGTACTTACACTTATTCCTATGTTGCCTTTGGTGAGATTATCGCATGGATAATAGGTTGGGACTTACTTTTGGAATATTTAGTCTCAGCCAGCGCAGTAGCTTCTGGATGGTCTGGTATTTTTGTAGGACTTTTAAAGTCTTTTGGCATAACTTTGCCAGAAATTATAACAAAACCTCCTATTTCGGGAGGAATAATGGATTTGCCCGCAATTTTAGTAACAGCATTTGTCGCTTGGATTTTGTACATTGGTGTCAGAGAAAGTGCAATGACAAACAACATTATAGTGCTCTTAAAAATAGGGGTAATCCTTTTGTTCCTGTTCTTAGGCTTTAGCCATGTAAAATTGTCAAATTTAACACCTTTTGCACCTTACGGTTGGAAAGGCATAATGTCTGCTGCAGCTATTATATTCTTTGCATATATAGGGTTTGATGCCGTATCTACCGCAGCAGAAGAAACAAAAGATCCAACTCGAAATGTACCGTTAGGACTTGTAATGGCAATGATTGTAATATTAGCACTTTATATTTCAGTTGCCGTCGTTTTAGTAGGTATGGTACCTTATAAACAGATTATTCCGGATAATGCTCTCCCAGGTGCATTAATGAGCATTGGAATTAACTGGGGTTCTGCATTAGTAGCTACTGGTGCTGCCGTAGGTATGATATCCACACTCCTTGTAACTCTTTACGGTCAAATAAGAATATTTATGGTTATGGCAAGAGATGGACTTTTACCAGAAGTTTTCTCCCATGTTCATCCCAAATATAGAACACCTCATATCAACACTATAATTACAAGTGTAGTAGCAGCTATTATTGCTGGATTTTTGCCACTTGATATAATTATTGAGCTTTGCAATATAGGTACTCTGTCTGTATTTGTAATTGTATCAATAGGAATATTAGTCTTAAGAGTTAAAATGCCTAATGTTGAAAGGAAATTCAGAGTTCCTTTTGTTTGGGTAGTAGCACCTCTTACAATGGCTTTCAGCTTATACCTTATGGCAAGTCTACCTTGGGTTACATGGGCAAGGTTTGGAATATGGATGTTAGTAGGCTTGATAATATATTTTGCTTATGGCAGATACCATAGCGTGCTAAATACACAAAAATAAGGGAGGCTGCAAAAAACAGCCTCCTACTTTTGTATATCTCTTAAACCTTTTATTCCTCTTTTGACCATTTCAGTTACTATAAACGTCGCCACATCATCAGCATATTTACCTGGTCCAAAACCTGCATCATACCCCAATTCCTTTGCAAGTTCATGAGTTATTCTAGGGCCGCCACATATTAATAACACCTTATCTCTTATTCCCTCTGCTTCAAGAAGCTCTACAAGATGAGTCAAATTTTTTATGTGAATGTCCTTTTGTGTAACTGTTTGAGAAATCAAAAGCGCGTCTGCTTTCAGTTCTATCGCCTTTTTAACAAATTCCTCGTTGGGAACTTGACTCCCAAGATTATGGGCTTCTATCATCTCATACCTCTCAAGCCCATAATGACCTGCATATCCCTTCATATTCATAATGGCATCCAGTCCGACGGTGTGGGCATCTGTTCCTGTTGTGGCACCAACTACCACAATTTTCCTCTTTATGTGCTCTTTGATGTATTCATTGACTTCTTCCATTGTCATAGTTTTGATATCTATAGTCTCTACATGTATAGAAGTATAGTCTACAGTGTGAATAAGGCTTCCGTATATTATGAAGAAGGTAAAATCTTTGTCCAAAGGTGTATGATATACCACCATTGGATTTTCCAGTCCCATCTTCTTTGCTAGTTGCTTAGCCGCCTCCACTGCTTTTTCTTCATCTGGTACAGGTAAAGTAAAGCTTAATTGAACTTTTCCATCATTCATCGTATCTCCATAGGGTTTAACTTTGGTCAAATCAAGGGTTTTATCGTAATCTTTCCGCTCTGTAGAGTAAAGCCCACTGCTCATTGTCTATCACCTCTTAGCATAAGGTCTATGAAAGGATTAAAATAGTTTGGGTCTTTCTCTACAACTCCCTCTAAACCTCTTCCTCCATTCATTGACCTTTTAATTCCTGCAAACTTACCTTGCTCTAATGTTCTAAAGAGTCCTTCCTTTTCAATTTCCCTCAATAGCTCATAAGCTTTAATAAGAACTTCATTAGCCCTCTGTTGGATTATTCCACCTTCTTTAAAGTATATCTCATCTGCTATATCTGCCATATTGTTGAATATATACTTTGCACTCTCAATAGACAAAGCCCTATCAGACATAAAAGGCGTGTGTATAGCTTCTGTAAGCATACCCAAAAGGTGAATCTTTTGCTTTGTCATTATAGTCACAATATTAAATAAAGCGTCTTGCACATGCCCTTTAAAAATATTCCCTGTCATGTACTTTGTAGGTGGCATGTATTTTAAAGGAGCTTTAGGGAATATCTCTCTTGCCATTTGCGCTTGCGCAAGTTCGTATAAAAATCCATTTTTAAGGTCAGGATTCATTTCAAAAGCGTGCCCCAATCCTATCTGCTCTTCAGGAATTCCTGCTAAAAGAGCAAATTGTTCATTTATAAGCTGGGAAGCTAAAACTGTGTGAGCCTCTTCATAAGCATCAGAAGTTGTCAAATAATTGTCTTCTCCAGTGTTTATAATAATTCCTGCAAAACCATTTATAATTCTTGAAAAATATTGGTCTACAAGAGTTCTCTTCATATTTATATCTCTAAAAAGAATCCCATACAATGCATCGTTTAGCATAACATCTAATCTCTCTAAAGCCCCCATAGCCGCAATTTCGGGCATACAAAGGCCAGAACAATAATTGCAAAGCCTTATATACCTCCCTACCTCTTCAGAAACCTCATCAAGGGCTTTTCTCATAAGGCGGAAATTCTCTTGTGTAGCGTAAGTACCTCCAAATCCTTCAGTAGTTGCTCCATAAGGTACATAATCTAAAAGGCTTTGTCCTGTAGTCCTAATTACCGCAATTACGTCTGCTCCCTGCCTTGCAGCAGCCTGTGCCTGCACAATATCTTCATAGATATTACCCGTTGCCACAATCAAATAGAGAAGTGGACCTTCTTTCTTACCGTATTTTTTCAAAAGTTCTTCTCTTTTCCTTCTATTTTCTTTTATCTTTTCAACAGTTTTTACCGCAACCTCTTGAACAGCTAATTTTATATCAAACAAATCTGCCATCGGCATTTTAGTAAGGTCAAGCTCATTTCTACCCACTTTTTCAGCTATCTGTTGAGGAGTAAGTCCTGTATAAAGCATAGCATTACCTATAAAGAAAGCTACCCCAAGTGAAAGTCCCCCTCCATTTTTTATGTTGTCAACCACAACATTAGGAAGAGGAACTCCCATCTCATCTACTCCATCTATTCCTAAAAGCCTACATACTGTTCTTTCAATTGCAACAGTAGTATGGGCATCAATAAATTTTTGTGTATCTTCTGCAATATTTCTTGCGCACTCTCTCGCCTTATTGACTATATCCCAATTTAAATTGAGCTTGCTTTTCATATATCACCCCTGGTTACCCAAACTGTACAAAAATGTACAGTTTAGATAGCTGGGGTATTTGTAGTCCGCCTTTCAGGCTTTCCCAGCCCCAGCAGGCGGTATTTGGGAAAGCCATAGCCCCTGCCCCAAGAAGCAGGAACTCACGTCCTTACGGGTCTCCCCACTTGCCCCGAATGTAATACACCCTTCAGGGCAGAGACATCTCTTAATACCCTCTCAGGGGAGAGTGGCGTTACCACCGCTACCTTGAGAACTCGCCAGAAATCATAGGTACTAAAACTTGTTCCATCCAGAGATTCTAGCACCCTTCCTGGCTTACTCTCAAGGCTTTGTAAAAATTTTATTGCCTTATCTATTTCCCTTAAATGCTTTTTATTTATATGCTTATTTCTAACTGTTTTCTTTACATGTTCTTTTAATTCTTCTAATTCATCTACAGTCAATGCGTTGAGAAACTTTATATAATTATCTGGTATCTTTTCTTGCAGTCCCAACCCTCTTCTTGCTATTACATAGGCTGCTGCTATATCTTTCGTTATCATGTATTGCGGTGCATATTTTAACATTCCTATTATTGATGTGTAAGAAGGGTCTACCTCTATTACTTCTATCCCTTCTCTTTTTGCTAGTGTTTTTATTTTTGAAAGAAGTGATTTGTAGCTAAAGTTATGTCTTATCCTTCTTGATTTTCTCCCTGAAAAATCTCCTCTTTTACCTTTTTCTTTTATTTCTAATTCTTCAATTATTATTGCTTTTCCTTTCTCTTTTGCTATTTTTACTATCTCATGAGCATATTGCCATCTGAAATATTCTTTTTTGTCCTTACTGCCACTTGCAAGCTCTGGCATTGGTATACTGCCATAGCTTATTAGATTACCTTTTTCATCTGTCTCTGCCCATGATATGTTGTCTGGATATGCATTTAAATCTATTCCTATGACTCCTTTTCCTTTTGTTATTTTTATTTTTGGATATTCTTCTTCAATAGCAAAATAGGCGTATATACTGCCGTTTTTAAGTTTTAATTCTACAGAGTAGGGTATGTTTGATTGGGCAATTTCCTGTAGAAGTTCTCCTCTGCTCTTATTCTTTTTGTAGCCTGCTTCTATTCTGGCGTATAAGTATTTTCTTTCCCCTACATTTATCCTTAAGAAAGTGCCATTTTCTTTTATTTCTATTCTTGTGTTGAGATTTCCTTTTTTGCTTTTATCTCCTCTTGAATAGAGATTTCCTTTTCTTCTTTCTTGCCACTTTGTTTTTAGCTTTTGATATTCTTTCCCATTTATATGGCGCTTTTGAAGTTTTCCAAACAAGTCTCTTCCTCCAAAAATGACTTTCTTTGGATTTTCGCCTAATTCTCTAGCAGATTCCAGTGTGCTTTTTGCTTTCATTATTGCATCTTCTACATACCTTGAGTTTAAATTGAAAGTTCTCGGAAGGTCCCTTTTTAATGTTTTTCTATCATAACCTTCTAGAAGCCTTTTGTATGCAAATCTCATGCAGGACGACCATCTTCTCATTAAGTCTAATACTATTTGTTTGTCCTGTTGGTTTAGAAAAATGAGTTTAGCCTGTATTACTATCATGCTTTTTGCCACCCCGTTGTCCGTAAATTCTTGCTGCAAAAGATGTTACTATTGCTATTAAGTCCTCTGCTAGCTCTTTATTTATATCTTCTTCGTTTTCTTTCCCGTCTAAAACTATAAGCTCCACCCCAAAGCTTTCCATGAAAAATTTGAGATATTCAAAGCCAAATCTCGCTAGTCTATCAGGATATTCTATTACAACTTTTTCAACTTCTCCTCTTTTTATCTTGTTCAAAAGCTTTAATAAGCCTCTTCTATTTTCATTTACTCCACTTGCTATTTCGGATATGACTTCATACTGCCATCCTTGGGAATTAGCGTATTCTTCAAGCCTTCTAATTTGATTCTTAAGATATTCTTCTTGTTTTTTTGTGGACACTCTTGCATACAAAACTACTTTAGGTTTTGGTTTTTCTCCCAGCATACCTAATAATTTCTCTATATCTTCTTTTTTGTACCTTCTTCTTCCTTTTGGTGTCCTAACTGGGGTTATTAATCCTTCCTTTTCCCAGTTTATTAATGTAATTCTGCTTATATCATACAGCTCTTTAACCTTTTTTATAGTTAATAACATCCATCATCACCTAATTAAAATTATATCATTTTTTACTACCAATTTTAACCGTTTTGACATCCTTCTCATAGTACTTTTCTGCAAGTTTTATAACTTCTTCTTCTAAGCCCAATATTCTACAAATGTTCAAAGCATCTTTTGGAACTTCATAGAAAGAATCTGCCCTTTCCAAATTGTAATCCATATATTCTTGAAGAATTTCTATCGAATTGCTTCTATTCATGCTAATTTTTTGTTTTAGCATTTCAAAGTCAACATTTTTCAGCCCCACTACTTGATAATGAATCATATTTTCCTCTACCACACCGTCATAATGGGTGGCTAATACGGTTATAGAAGGAAAACTATTCAAATACTTTGAAATAGCTTTTACAATGTACAATCCCTCTTCTGGATTTGTTCCCCTCGCTATCTCATCCAATGCAATAAACCCACTCCCTTTTTTTACATCCTCTATTATTTCTTTTAATTTAATAACTTCCGCTCCAAAACTACTTAATCCTCTTGATACAGACTGTAAATCCTCAGAAACAAAATGTATAAAATCTACAATAGGAAAGGAAGCTTCCTCAGCAAATACAAAAAACCCCATTATGCCTAATAAAAGATTAAGAGTGATAGTTTTTAATGCTACAGTTTTTCCTCCCATGTTGGCACCTGTTATAACAGTAGTTCCATTTTTTATCTTTAAACTTATTGGAGTAAATTTTTTGCCTTGAGCCTTTAAAATGTCTGAAACCTGAGGATTTATTACATTCGTAAAGTTAATCTCTAAGTCTTCATTTATCTTGGGTTTTATTCCTCCATATTCCATTGACAATTTAGTTTTTGCCATCAAAAAATCAAAACGACCTATAGCTTTTATATTAGCTTCTAATATACTGATGTAGCTAAACAACTCTTTAGAAATCCTCTTTTTAACTTCTAACTCTTCCTGTTGCTCTAAAACCACTATCTCTAATCTTTTTTCCTTTAACTTTTCGATTTTTTCCTTTTCTGTCTCTAAAAATATTTGTCTTTCAATTTCCCTTTTTTTCTCTCTTATTTCTTTAAGCCTTTGTGAATATTCATCATAAATGTGAAAAGTAGCAATCCTCTTTTTTTGAGGGTCAAGTAAATCTAAAATAGATTTTACTGATTTTAGCTTTATATCTTCTATGTCAATCTTTAATCTTTCTATAAAAGTGCGCAGTTCTTCACTCAAAAGGCAAAATATTTTTATTTCGTATAGCTCCACTTCATCTAAAATTTCGCCAGTTTTACACTTTTTTACACTATTTCTTATATCTTTTATCTTAAAAAGTATTTTTAAAATTTTATAAAACAACTCTTTGTCCTTTTCTAAACTCCCTCTCATTAATTCAATATAGTCATACTCTTTTATAACTTTTTCTTTTTCCTCTCTTTTAAAAGGTTTTACATTTTTCATCTCTTCTTTCCCATAAGGAGTTATAACCTGCAATTTAGCCATTATATAGTTAAAGCCTATTTGCTCTCTTTCTTTTTCTGTCAAAAATTTAATATTAATCACCACCCATTACATCAAATACAGGGATAGAGATTTCTTTTTTTAATCTCTCTAAAAACTCCTTTTTGTCATACTGATAATTTAAAGAGGAGACAGGATTTATAGTAACGCAAACTAAATTTACTGGTTTTAGTACTTTTAAAATGCCACCACCCTTTTGAAACTTTAAAAATGTTTCTTCTTGTAAAAAAAGCTTTGTAGAGTCTTCTGCAAGAAACACTACTCCTTTATACTTATCTGTACCTCTCATCACATCTTCAATTAATTTATCAGAGACCACTCCCTTTATAATTACATGAGTGGCCCCTTCTAAATTTACAACAATCTCTTTAGAAGAATCTATAGCTGTAGGTAGTTCTATCGTTTTATAACGCTTGTCTTTGTATATAAAACCCAAACGAGAGTTATCTAAAATATTTTGCGCCAATTTTAAAATTTCTTTATCTTTTTCTGCCTCTATAGACAAAAGTTTCACAGTAAAAGCTGTTTTTCTAATCGTCTCCTCCATATCATAGGACAAAGCTGCTCCTGTAGCCAGTATTGTAGCTTCAGATACAGAAGGAGAAGCCTGAGTTTTTCTACTTAAGGCTCCATCTATAATAGCTTTATCACAACCCAATTTCAAAAGAAGGTTACATACTTTTGCCATTTCACTATTTATAGATGGTCCTGCTAAATCTACATAACCATCGCTTAATGCTTTAGCAATTACTATTTCTCCCATTGGAGTATCAAATCCTGTAGTTGCAACTATTTCTTTAGTAATATCGCTGTTTAGCAAAGCCTCTTTCGCTGTCGCTATATAGCTACCTTTAGCTATGTAAATTCGAGGTTTGGGGAAAAAAGCTACTTGGTCATACTCTTCTCCATCTCTTCCTATTGAGGTAAGACCAAGGGTATATTTACCCCTGGCCTTACTCAAAATATAATTTAGCACAGTGGTTTTCCCTACATTTTTCGCCATACCTATTATAGAAATAGTACGATAGTCCTTCAGCAATTCAAGTATTTTACTCATCTAATCTCCTTCTCTTTTTCCTTTCTAATTCTTGAGGCTCTATTGTAGCAATTTTGTCTTGCTGGAGAAGACCCGCAACACCAGTTATTTCTTCTGGTCTTTCCTCATCGCATACACAAGGACCTGGCATATAATTTTGTGGCTCTATATATGTGGTGATAACTCCTTCATAATTTCTAAGAACTACTTTGTCATGGCTTTGAGATATTACATAATTGGGGCCTACTGGAATTTTCCCTCCTCCGCCTGGTGCATCTACCACAAAGGTAGGAACGCAAAATCCTGATGTATGACCTCTCAAAGCCTCAATAATTTCAATTCCCTTTGAAACAGGAGTCCTAAAGTGGGAAAGCCCTAATGACAAATCACATTGGTAAATATAATAGGGCCTTACCCTTATTTTCACCAATTCATGAACAAGTTTTTTCATGACATGTACGCAATCATTTACTCCCCTTAGAAGAACCGTCTGGTTTCCAAGAGGAATTCCCGCATCTGCCAGCATTTCGCAGGCCCTCCTAGAATCCTCTGTTATTTCGTGAGGATGATTAAAATGAGTATTTAACCATATTGGATGATATTTTTTGAGCATATTAACAAGTTCGGGCGTTATTCTTTGTGGAAGCACAACAGGAGTTGAGGAACCTATTCTTATTATCTCTACATGAGGTATCTCTCTTAGCCTTTTTATAATCCTCTCTAACCTATCATCTGAAAGAGTAAGTGGATCTCCCCCCGAAATAAGTACATCTCGTATTTGCGGAGTTTTAGCAATGTACTCGATGGCCCTCTCTATTTTATCCATTGGAAGTGGCGCATCAGTTTGTCCTGCAAATCTTCTCCTCGTGCAATGTCTGCAATACATAGAGCATTGGTCTGTTATAAGAAGCAGCACCCTATCAGGATATCTGTGAGTAAGCCCCGGCACTGGTGAATCTACATCTTCACTAAGTGGATCTACCAAATCTTCGGAAGCCCTGTAAAGTTCATTTATAGTAGGAACCGCTCTCTTTCTTATAGGGTCATTTGGATCGTTTGGATCTATTAAAGAAAGGTAATATGGCGTTATAGCCATTCTCAAAGTCTGCAAAGTCTTAGAAATCGCTTGTTCTTCCTCTTGTGTCAAAGGCAAATATTTTTTAAGTTCTTCCACTGTCTCTATTCGGTTTCTAATTTGCCACTTCCAATCGTTCCACTCTTCGTCCGACACATGGCCGAAAAGCTCATATCTCCTATTAACTCTCATTTTTAAAAATCCCCCCATTTAATTTACCTCTGCCTCACTTAGCATACATTTCTTCAAAAACTTTCCTCAGCTTTTCATTCTCTCTCAATTCTTGCAGAGTGATTTCTGCATGATCTTTTGTATAGCCATTTCCTATTATCATCGTGATATCTTTTCCTACGCCTTCTGCACCTAAAGCTGCTTTTGTGAAATTTGTCGCCATTGAGAAGAAATAGGCAATTCCTTCATCTCTTACAGGCAAAATAGTGGACATCTCTGTGTTTGGGATATTTACACAGTTTATAGCAATATCTACTTCTTTTCCTCCGTTTGCTTCTAGAGTTTTATTTAGAACCTCCACTGGTTTTTGCGCATCAGCGATTATAATCTTATGGCAAATGTCTAATTCCTCTAATTTTTCTTTGCTTCTTCTCTTCTCACAACTCCTATAACTTTGCCAGTCGGTCCTACTCTTTTTTTAGCCTCATAACAGCAAAGCATTCCTGACTTCCCATTAGCTCCAAGCACTAAAACACTCTGACCTGGTTTTACAAGCTTTGCGGTTTGAGCAGGCGCTCCTGCTACATCTAAAGCAGCCAAAGCTAATGTTTCTTCCATGTCATCAGGAAGTTTAGCATAAATTCCGCTTTCAAAAAGTATAGCTTTGCCCTTTATTTCAACTCTGTCTATATCGAGTTTGACGGATAAAATCTCATCTATTCTAAGAGGAGTAAGTGTAAGAGAAACTAATGTCGCTATCTTATCCCCTATTTTTAAGTCCCTCTTGCCGAGTAGTGCATCTCCTATTTTTTCAACACGGCCTATAAGCATTCCCCCAGAGCCTGTAACGGGGTTTTGCATTTTTCCCCTTTCATTTACAATTTGAAAAATTTTTGCCTTGATTTTTTCCACATCTCCGCCAGCTTCTTCTTTAAGCTGTGTAAAACTTGCAGAATCTATATTCAACGCCATCACATCTATTAAAATTTCATTATCATAAATTGTATCCATATCGTTGGAAATCTTGTATGCCGCTTGTGGCAAAACCCCTTTTGGTTCAATTACGCGATGTGTTCCATATTTACATCCCATCATATATAACTCCTCCTACCTTCCTTTAAAATTAAACCTCCATGTATTTTACCCCTAATCCCAATATCTTTCTTGCCTCATCAGGGGTTGCAATTTCCTTTCCTAATTCTCTTGCAATCCTTACAACTTTTTCTACTAATTCTCCATTGGATTTAGCAAGGACTCCTTTAGAAATGTATACGTTATCTTCAAAACCAACTCTTACATGCCCACCAGTCAGTATAGCCATTGTGGCAACTGGAAATTCATATCTTCCTATCCCAGTTGCAGTAAAAGTGCTGCCTTCTGGAATACTTTCTTTTAAAAACAGGAAGTCTCTCATTTCGCCCGATATTCCACCGTTTACTCCCATCACAAAATTGAAATGCATAGGCGCTTTTATGTATCCTTTTTTGTGAAGCCTTATTGCTGTATCAATCATACCTTTGTCAAATACCTCAAGTTCAGGCTTTATTGACAACTCATTCATTTTAAGTGCAAACTCAATTATCATATTTTCAGTATTTGCAAATATTTCATCTCCACCAAAATTTAAAGTACCACAATCTAAAGATGCCATTTCTGGCTGTAAATAAATAGGTTGAAGCCTTTCTTCACTGGTCATACCAACAGCTCCACCAGTTGAGGGCTGAATTATCACATCTGGACATCTCGCCTTTATGGCTTCGATACACTCTCTAAATCTCTCTTTGTCTTGTGTAGGTGTTCCATCATCATAACGGACGTGCAAATGAATAATGCTTGCCCCTGCGTTGTACGCTGATTCCGCTTCTCTTGCAATTTCTTCTACTGTATATGGTACATTTGGATTGTGTTTTTTTGTGACTTCTGCTCCACATATGGCAGCAGTTATTATCAATTTTTCCACTGCCTATCCCCCCATCTTTATTTCTTATACCTTTGCTTATCCTTTGGAACTACGCATGTACCACTGGCTCTACATACAACGATTGGTTTATTTAAAACTTCTGCCGCCGAATCGCTAATGTCAGGCCTTGCTGCTATCACCTTTTTGGCTTCAAACACCATTTTCCTCGAAGTATTGCCCACTTCTACTATTTCACCTGTAGCTTCTATAAAATCTCCTGCATACACTGGTGCGAGAAATTCAACATTGTCATAGGCTCTAAAAAGTCCTTCATCTCCATCATGCCGTATCAAAAGTTCTGTTGCAACATCCCCAAAAAGGTTTAAAATTCTTGCCCCATCAACAAGATTTCCACCATAGTGGGCATCGTGCATACTCATCCGCACTCTTATTATTGCCTTCAAACCAATCCCCCCTTTACTTTTTCTTTGTAAAAATAAAAGCACTGAAAGATTTTCAGTGCCTAAATAGCCTTTTTGACAAAGAAAAGCGCTATTTATGCAATGAAAATCTTTTCACTGCATAAATAGCGCTCCATGGGCCCTCACCCATGACAGTGATGAGTTTTGTTCTCACCCCCAAGGATATACTCAAGAACAAGTATACCCTTTCGGCAGACAAACCTTCGCCACAAGTATTGGAGGTTCTTCTCCTTAACACCTTGTAGGTACCTGCTTGCCCGCTCCTCTATTTATGCTATTAAAAGCTATTAAGTTTTCAAAATTAATGTAAAGCTTATCATCTATAATATATTATATCACACCCAAAAAATTTTTGACAATACAATATCAAAAATTTTTATCGAGTAGGAGCTGAATAATTATTTTATTCAGCGTCCTCTCACACCACCGTACGTACCGTTCGGTATACGGCGGTTCATTAGGAATTGTGTACAATTAGATATCTTTGGGATAAACTCTTATAACCTATGCTTTCAAAGTATTTATTTGTAAGAGTCTTATTTAGGATTGGGCTATTGGATATTCTCCAGTAGCCTTCCTTGTATTGGCGTATTCCCAGGCTTTTTGTTCTTCTACTCCTAGTTTTACTAAGTTATCATGCTTCGTTTTTATCTTCTTCCATTGTTTCCATATACATGCCCTTAGTCTTCGCCTTATCCATTCGTCAAGGGTTTTCATTATGCTTTTCGCGTCTGCTAATCCAAAATAGTTGACCCATCCTGTTGTTATTTGATTTAGTCTTTTATTCTGTTTTCCATGCTTATTCCCTTGTTCCGATTGGTTATTTCTCTTACTTTTCCTTAAACCTTTGATGGATTTTCATGGATTCTTATTCTTACTTCGTTTCTTTGTATAGAATGAAATCCAAGAATTTCTTCTCCATGGTCTATCTACAGCACTTTTGCTTCGTTGACTTTTAGTTTAATTTGCTTTCTATGAATTTCTTATGCTCTTCATTACTCTGTTTCCTGCAGACCTGCTTTTTACATATATGTTGCAGTCATCTGCATATCGGCAGAATTTATGCCCTCGTTTCTCAAGTTCTTTGTCTAGTTCGTCCAACATTATGTTTGCTAATAGGGGACTTAATGGCCCTCCTTGGGGTGTCCCTTCTTCTGTTGATACTTTGATTCCGTTTATCATTACTCCTGATTCTAGGTATCTTCGTATTAACTTTAGTACCCTTTTATCTCCTATCCGCTTTTCTAGTTTGGACATTATTATGTCGTGGTTTACTCTGTCAAAGAACTTTTCTAAGTCCATATCTACAACCCATGTGTATCCTTCATTTATGTATGCTTCTGCGGCTTTTATTGCGTCTTTTGCACTGCGTCCTGGTCTGAATCCATAACTGCTATCAGAAAATGTATGGTTGTAGACTCTATTTAGTATTTGGGCTATTGCTTGTTGTATTAGTCTATCTAGTGCTGTAGGTATTCCTAGTAGTCTTACTCCTCCATCTGGTTTGGGAATTTCTACTCTTCGCACTGGTTGTGGTTTGTATTTCCCCTCCAGCAGTTGTTGTTTTATGGTTGGCCAGTTTTCTTTGAGATACGGTAGAAGTTCATCTACTTCCATCCCATCGACTCCATGGCTTCCTTTATTTGCAACAACGCGCTTGTATGCTGCTTCCATGTTCCTTCGTTCTACTATCATTTCAAGCATCTTGCCGGTATATCTTTGTACCTCGTTTCTTCCATCTTCCGACGCCGATGATATACTATGCACTTCCGTTGTCTTTTGAAATTCCATTTCTCTATTCAACGGATAGCCTCTTTGTTGAGTTGTCTGCAGTCTCTGCATATCTTTCGAGTCCATAAGATTTCCAAAACCTCCTAACGTTCGGTCCTTCCTTATCTATTCATGTCTAGATAAGTACTATGACCTCTGCTGACTTCTCAAGGTTCAACCATACATCACTGTATGGGTTGTCACTTCAGATTTTACTTCCATGACTTATCCTTGAGACCTCCCCGGGTAAGAACGATAACTTTCATCTCATATATCTGCCAGATTTACTGTATGGGATTCGGGTAGTGTTGGACTTCGTTTTGTTACGCAAACTCATCCATCCCAATTCAGCCTCTTATCTGGTTCTTGTTCATCAGACCGAGATTTTGCCTTAAGCTTCCTTCAGATTCCACCTCACGATGGACACCCTTGCTCTTGGCTAGTGGTTCCCACTACCAAGCCCACAGCGGACTTTCACCGCCTAGTTATCGCCCATGCCGGGCGCACGTAATAATAAAAGTGGAATCAAATTCCACTTTTATTCATAGTATTCAAATTCAAAATCTCTCACATTTATTGTATCGCCACTTTTAAATCCCTTTTCCTTAAGAGCATCTATTACCCCGCTCTTTCTAAGAAGCATTTCAAAGTACCTTAAAGAATGCTCATCTTGTAAATTTACTCTTTTTAAAAGTTTGTCAATTTTTGTACCGCTAAGATAATAGGTATTATCTTTTACTTCTATATTGAGAGTTTCTTCCTCTTCAGGAGGTGTATAAACAATAACTTCTGGTACTTCCTTTATCTCCTCAACCGGAATAGAAGAAAGAATTTCTATAGTCTTGTCCAAAAGTTTGTCAATACCCTCTTTTGTCAAAGCAGATATAGGATATACATCATAACCTCTTTTTTAATTTCTTTTTCAAAATCAGGGTAATTTTCTCTACCACTTTGTAAATCAATTTTATTTGCAGCAACAATTTGAGGCAAAGTAAGTAATCTTTCACTGTAGAGTTTAAGCTCTTCATTTATCTTCTCAAAATCTTCTATAGGGTCTCGTCCCTCATTTCCAGATACATCCACAACGTGTATCAACATTTTTGTCCTTTCAATGTGCCTCAAAAAGTCATGACCTAATCCTTCGCCTCTGTGAGCTCCTTCAATTAAACCTGGAATATCTGCCATTACAAAAGATTTCCCTTTATACTCTACAACTCCTAAATTGGGTGTCAGGGTAGTAAAAGGATAATTGGCAATTTTAGGCTTTGCTCTTGTGCAACTGGCTAAAAGAGTAGATTTACCTGCATTTGGGAATCCTATTAATCCCACATCAGCAAGAAGCTTCAACTCCAATCGTACCCACATTTCTTTGCCTTTTTCACCGCTTTCAGCAAAACGAGGAGTCTTCAAAGTAGAAGTAGCAAATTTAGTATTCCCTCTTCCTCCCTTACCTCCCCGTAAAACAATAGCCTTTTGATTAGGTTTTACAAGGTCAGCTATGATTTCTCCTGTTTCATCGTTAATTATCAAGGTTCCTACAGGAACTTTTATGTACAAATCTTCTCCGTTTTTGCCATATTGATTTTTACCTCTACCATTTTCTCCGTTTTGCGCAATGTACTTTTTTCTGTATTTAAAATCTAACAAAGTAGACAAATTAGGATCTGCTACAAATATTACATCTCCACCTTTTCCTCCGTCGCCACCGTCCGGCCCACCATAAGCAACGTATTTTTCCCTTCTAAAAGATATAATTCCATTTCCACCGTCTCCAGCTTTTATGTATATCCTTGCCGTGTCTATAAACATTCTTTCACCTGCCTTCCTTTATAGTATATACTTTTCAAAATTTTTTACCCCTCTAAGATATTTTTTATAATCTCTTCTGCATTCTCGGAATTAAAAATATCTCTTTCTCTATTAAGGTGGTCAATTGCAATGTGAAGAGATTCAATCACTTTATCTAATTTCCCCAGTTGAGCATACCCTAATACCACTTGTAAATCATTTAAAAGTTCATGTCTGCTTCGTTTGATGTAGTCTACCAATAACTCCACATCTGACACCATTTTTCCACCACTTTCTATTATTATTTATGAAAAAATCCTGGTATAAACCAGGATTTAATTCTGCGCAGCTTTCCTTTCTGGATAAACACTTACTTGTTTTTTGTCGCGGCCTTTTCTTTCAAAAGTAACATATCCATCAATTAATGCAAAAAGTGTATCGTCTTTTCCTTTTCCTACATTTACACCTGGATGTATTTTAGTTCCTCTTTGTCTTACAAGGATATTACCAGCTAATACAAATTGGCCATCTGCCCTTTTTACTCCCAAACGCTTAGATTCACTATCACGACCGTTTCTGGAACTTCCAACACCCTTTTTATGAGCAAAAAGTTGGAGTTTCATTTTTTGCACCTCCTATCCATAACCCTTACATATTCAGGATAATCCGCTTCAATATCTTTAAGGCCTAAAACCATAGTCTCCAGAATAGCTTTTAATCGTATATCATCTTCTGCCAAACCTTTATCAATAATGTCAATCTGCAAATCGCCACTTTCTATTTTTTTCTTTATTTTAACAGTTTTTAACGCCTCTATTCCCAGCACCGCTGTCTGAGATATAGCAGAAACAGCTGCACATATGATGTCCTTTCCGTACTCATCGAAACCTGCATGTCCTTTTATATTAAATTTATAAATATCCCCTTTTGGATCTCTCAATATTTCTACTCTAATCATGGCTTACTGAATTATTTTTTCAATCTGTACTTTTGTGTAAGGTTGTCGATGTCCTTGTCTTCTTCTATAATTTTTCTTTGGCTTATACTTAAAAACTCTTATTTTTGGTCCTTTCCCATGCTCTAAAACCTTGGCATTAACCTTAACATTTTCTAAATAGGGTTTGCCAAACTCTACATTACCGTCCTCTTTTGACACAGCCAAAACTTTGTCAAAAGAAATAACTTCTCCTTCTGGATAATTTAACTTTTCTACTGCAAGAACATCTCCTTCACGAACCATATACTGTTTTCCGCCAGTTTCGATTATTGCGTACATCTTTGCACCTCCTCCATCCAGTCTCGCCGGGAAACAAGGTAAAAATTTAAAAACCCGTCCCGAGCGGCCGCAAGTGATATTTTAACATAATAAAATATCACTTGTCAATTAAAAATCGACTAAAGAGTTTGTGTTCCTTTTTCTTCCTCCTCTTCCTTGCCATCGCTTTGTTCCTTCGTTTTTTCTTCCGCTAATTTATAGTTTTGCAATTCTATAACCTTTTGATTCAATTCTTCCTTTTCTTTTTCCAATTCTTTTATCCTATTGTTAAGTCCTCTTATCGTTACGCTATAGCGAATTTGTCCAAACAAACCTATTGTCCCCACAATTATAGCTCCAATAGCTGCTGACAATAAAATTACTAAAGCTTGAGAAATTGAATAATGCCAATACAAAAAACTTATATCCACAGGTCCAGCATTAGAAATAGCAAAAATCGCTACTATAATTGCGAATATCAAAGCTAATATTGTATAATATTGCCCCTTCACAAAATTCACCTCCCCCATCTTCAGTAACACTCATTAACACCTTTCTACCTTTATGATAAATTATACAAATTATTATTGTCAATAAAAATTATAAATTTTTCGATAATGACAAAAACATCATTGTTTACTTTTATCATTTAATTGATAGAAAAAGTTTTTATGTTGAAACTACTCCAGTAGTTGTGTTAAAATTGATTATAGTGAGCAAAATGCTCACCTGGGTCGCAGTAACCCCAGTTAACAAAACAAAGGAGGTAATTTTGTGTCCAAAAAAAGAATAAAAGATCTAGCAGAAATTGCTCTGGTCGCGGCAATTTATTTTGTACTCACAGTTATATTTTCTTCTATTTCATTTTTACCCCTTCAGTTTCGCGTAGGGGAAATTACAAAATCCATTGTAGTATTCAATAAAAAATATGCCATTTCCATGATGATAGGAAATTTTTTTGCAAATTTGTTTAGCCCATTTGCTGGCACAATGGAGCTAATTTTTATGCCTCTTTCAAACTTAATCGGTTGTACAATTGGATACTACATTGGAAGAGCTACTCACAAATTGGTAGGTGTTGTATTCGTAGCTCTTTGGATTGCAGCATCTGTTGGAATCACTTTAAATATCTCTGCCAATATACCATTTATTCCAACTTTCTTAAGCGTAGGATTGGCTGAAACTGTACTTTTGGTAACGGGATATTTTTTGCTTTTTACAATTGAAAAGAAAGGAGTTGTGAAATTTGACAGATAAATATAAAGAGAGAAGATTTGACACTTACGGTTATGAAAAGATTGACAAAGAAGTTTTAGAATCGATTGAATATGAATACCCTGAAAAAAATACTATTGTGGAATATATCACTAATGAATTTTCTTCTGTTTGCCCTTGGACAGGATTACCTGACAATGCAAAACTTACTATAAGATATATACCTTCTAAAAAATTAGTAGAACTTAAATCTTTAAAGTATTATCTCACCTCCTATAGAAATGTAGGTATACTGCAAGAACATGCTATAAATAGAATTTTAGATGACTTAGTTGAACTTCTACAGCCAAAATTTATGGAAGTAATAGGTGAGTTTCAAGAAAGAGGTGGAATAGCCACGAGAATTGTGGCAAAATATGAAAAAGAAAAATCGAGTAGGAGCTGAATAATTATTTTATTCAGCGTCCTCTCACACCACCGTACGTACCGTTCGGTATACGGCGGTTCATTAGGAATTGTGTACAATTAGATATCTTTGGGATAAACTCTTATAACCTATGCTTTCAAAGTATTTATTTGTAAGAGTCTTATTTAGGATTGGGCTATTGGATATTCTCCAGTAGCCTTTCCTTGTATTGGCGTATTCCCAGGCTTTTTGTTCTTCTACTCCTAGTTTTACTAAGTTATCATGCTTCGTTTTTATCTTCTTCCATTGTTTCCATATACATGCCCTTAGTCTTCGCCTTATCCATTCGTCAAGGGTTTTCATTATGCTTTTCGCGTCTGCTAATCCAAAATAGTTGACCCATCCTGTTGTTATTTGATTTAGTCTTTTTATTCTGTTTTCCATGCTTATTCCCTTGTTCCGATTGGTTATTTCTCTTACTTTTCCTTAAACCTTTTGATGGATTTTCATGGATTCTTATTCTTACTTCGTTTTCTTTTGTGTAGAATGAAAATCCAAGAAATTTTCTTCTCCATGGTCTATCTACAGCACTTTTTGTCTTTCGTTGTACTTTTAGTTTTAATTTTGTCTTTTCTATTGAATTTCTTTATTGCTCTTCATTACTCTGTTTCCTGCAGACCTGCTTTTTACATATATGTTGCAGTCATCTGCATATCGGCAGAATTTGTGCCCTCTCCTTTCAAGTTCTTTGTCTAGTTCGTCCAACATTATGTTTGCTAATAGGGGACTTAATGGCCCTCCTTGGGGTGTCCCTTCTTCTGTTGATATTTTGATTC
>NZ_CM001486.1:1725006-1808710 GCF_000262445.1 Thermoanaerobacter siderophilus SR4 | reverse complement strand
TTTTTTTGTGGGGGGGGGGGTTTTTTTTTTTTTTTTGGGGGCTTTTTTTTTTTTTTTCCCCCCCGGGGGGGTCCCTCTGGGGTTTTTGAAATATCCCCCAAAAACTCGGCTTTTTTTGGAAAAAAAGGTTTAGGGGTTTGTTGGGGCCTTTTATTTCAGGTTTTTTGGGGGCCTTTTGCCTTTTTGTATTTTAGGTTCAATTCAAGGGGCCGTTGGGGATTCCCTAGGTAGTTTTAATTCCCCCCCTTCTGGGTTGGGGAATTTTTTCTTTTTCGGCACTGGTTGGGGTTTTGATTTTCCCCCTCCAGCAGTTGGTGTTTTATGGTTTGCCCGTTTTCTTTGAGGATACGGTAGAAGTTCATCTTCCTTCCATCCCATGGATTCCATGGCTCCTTTTATTTGCAACAACGCGCTTGTATGCTGCTTCCATGTTCCCTCGTTCTACTATCATTTCAAGCATCTTGCCGGTATATCTTTGTACTTCGTTTCTTCCATCTTCGGACGCCGATGATATACTATGCACTTCCGTTGTCTTTTGAAATTCCATTTCTCTATTCAACGGATAGCCTCTTTGTTGAGTTGTCTGCAGTCTCTGCATATCTTTCGAGTCCATAAGATTTCCAAAACCTCCTAACGTTCGGTCCTTCCTTATCTATTCATGTCTAGATAAGTACTATGACCTCTGCTGACTTCTCAAGGTTCAACCATACATCACTGTATGGGTTGTCACTTCAGATTTTACTTCCATGACTTATCCTTGAGACCTCCCCGGGTAAGAACGATAACTTTCATCTCATATATCTGCCAGATTTACTGTATGGGATTCGGGTAGTGTTGGACTTCGTTTTGTTACGCAAACTCATCCATCCCAATTCAGCCTCTTATCTGGTTCTTGTTCATCAGACCGAGATTTTGCCTTAAGCTTCCTTCAGATTCCACCTCACGATGGACACCCTTGCTCTTGGCTAGTGGTTCCCACTACCAAGCCCACAGCGGACTTTCACCGCCTAGTTATCGCCCATGCCGGGCGCACGTAGATATAAAGCTGCCCAAAAATTTCCTTGGGCAGCTTTTTCATATTGATTCTTTATTCAAATTCTATCTCAAAATGGCCATATTTTTTGTTATTGTCAACAACAACTTCGAGATCTACATTAAATTTCTCTTTGTAAAATTTTACAATTTCCTTTTCTGCCGCGATTTTAACAACTTTATCATTCCCTTTTATGTAGATTTTTCGCACTTTTATATGTCGCAACACTCTCTCTATATTATTCCTTAATCTTTTGTAGATGTACTCAGTTGAATAAACCATCCCTTCCCCTTCACATATAGGGCATTTTTCTTTAAGGTATGAGCCTACTTGCGACCTCACTCTTTTTCTTGTCATCTCAACAAGCCCTAATTGAGTATACCCTAATACACTGCATTTTGTCCTGTCTTTTTGGAGTTCTTTTTTGAAAAACTCCAGCAAATCCTTTCTAAAATTTTCATTTTTCATGTCTATAAAGTCAATAATAATTATTCCACCAATATCTCTTAACTTAAGCTGCAGGGCAATTTCTTCTGCTGCTTCAAGATTGGTCTTGTATATTGTCTCCTCTAAAGAAGATTTTCCTACGTACTTTCCTGTGTTTACATCAATTACAGTAAGAGCTTCTGTTTGGTCTATTATTACAAAACCTCCACTTTTTAACCATACCTTTTTTTCTAACAATTTCTCAACTTGAAAATCTGCTCCATAAATCCCCATTAAGTCTCCTTCTTCATAAGTAACTGAAATATTTTCCTTTCCTACATTTTTTAAATATCTTTTTATGTTCTCATACTCTTCTTTGTCGTTTACCACAATTTCATCTACCTCATCAGAAAGCAAATCCCTCAAATACTTAATTGCAAAATCCTCTTCTTTGTATATCAAAGAAGGAAGGGGAGCATTTTGAAAATCTTTTTGTATTTTCTCATACAAGCGAATTAATTCGTCTAAATCCTCCCGCATTTGCTGTTCTGTCGCCTCTAATGCAGCTGTTCTGACAATTATCCCCATACCATCAGGTTTTAATTCTTTCACAATTTCCTGAAGCCTTTTCCTTTCCCCTTCTTCCTCAATCCTATGGGAAATTCCGACGTAGTCGACATTAGGCATTAAAACGACATATTTCCCCGGCAAAGAAATATTAGCGGTCACTCTGGGATTTTTCATGCCTACTGCTTCTTTTGATACTTGAACCATTATTGGTTGGCCTGGTTTTAAAACTTGTGTAATGCTTTTGGGTAAATTTTCTTGTTGAAAAAGCACATCGTCAGAAAATAAAAAAGCGTTCTTACCAATTCCAATATCTACAAAGGCCGCCTGCATACCTTTTAAAACATTTTGAATCTTACCTTTATAAATATTTCCCAAAATATTTTTTCCATCTCTTTTCTCTGGATGGTACTCCTTTAGCTTCCCATTTTCTAATAAAGCAATTTGACTCAAATTTTCATCAATGTCCAATATAAGTCTTTTCAAAATTTTCACCCCGTACTTATTCTAAAATCATATTTTTTCTGTGAAGTTTATAAAAGTCCATATCAAACAAGTCTCCAATGTAATCATTCAAAGCTTTTAATAAATGCAATGGATTAGGAGCTCCCTCTCCTAATTTTAATTTTATATAAAATTTAAAATAATCTTCTGCCTCTTCAATTACCTTTAATTCCAAAACATAAGGTCTTATATTTACCATTTTTCTGCCACTTTTACTCTTTTTTTCTATCTCAATTATATCTCTTTTCATAAATTCTTCTATTTTATTTTGAATATCTTTAATACTTTTTTTAACATTGACTTGCAAAATATACTCTGCTCCTTTTATTTTTGTAGAAAGCGCATCATTTAATTCTACCTCATAACTTTCCACAATTTCAATACCAGGTGGTAACACTTTGTTCATCTTTTTTCTGAATTCTTCAGGAGAAATATCTTCTTCCACATCTATATCCATATAATCTCCTTCTGTCGTTGCTCCCACCACAAGTGCAGGCCCAAAAGAAATTTTGGGATGGGGATTAAATCCTTGTGAAAAAGCCACTTTTATATCGGCTCTTCTCAAAGCCCTTTGAAATACTCGCAAAAGGTCTAAATGGGAAATAAATTTGACTCTTTCATCTTTTGTATATTTATTTCTTAGACGCTTCAAAACATACTACCCCCTCATCAAAGTCCTTTACTCCACAACCTGTACAATAGAGCCTGCAGTCAGGTGTAATTCTTCCTTCTTGAGATTTTTTATATTCTCTAATCAAATATCTTTTATCCACCCCAACGTCTATTACATCCCATGGAAATACTTCTTCTAAAGTTCTTTCTCTATTGGCATAAAAGTGAGGATTTACACCTACCTCCTTAAAAGCCTCTTCCCATTTGTCATAATTAAGATATTCTTCCCATCCGTCAAATTTGCATCCTTTTTCCCAGGCTTTTATTATAGCTTTTCCTACTTTTCTATCTCCTCTTGAAATAACAGCCTCTAAAAAACTCATATAAGGATTGTGCCAATTGTACTTTAACACTTTACTCTTAAGTTTCTTTTTTAGCAAGTCTTGCTTTTCCATTATATCTTTAATGCTGTCTTGAGCTGTCCACTGAAAAGGTGTAAAAGGTTTAGGCACAAAAGTAGAAGTGCTTATAGTGACTTTTAAATTCTTCACATTCCCTTTTACTTCTTTGTAATTATCCACTATTTTATAAGCCAAATCCACTATTCCCTCTACATCCTCCATCATCTCTGTAGGAAGACCAATCATAAAATAAAGTTTGACATTTGTCCATCCTGCAGAAAAAGCCTCTTTTGTCGCCTCTAAAATATCTTCCTCTGTAATCCCTTTATTAATTACGTCTCTAAGTCTTTGTGTACCAGCTTCTGGTGCTAAAGTAAGACCTGTTTTTCTAACTTTTTGTATTTCTTTTAACAAATTTATAGATACAGCGTCTACTCGTGTAGAGGGTATAGAAACTCCAACTCCTTTATCCTTATATTTATCAATCAGTTTTTTGACTAAGTCTTCAATTTGAGAATAATCACAAGTACTTAAAGAAGTTAAAGATATTTCCTCATACCCTGTAGATTTTATAAGCTTGTCCGCTAAATCTAAAATTTTTTCCTTTGATTTTTCCCTCACTGGCCTATATATCATGCCAGCTTGACAAAATCTACAACCACGAGTACATCCTCTAAAAATTTCTAACATTATTCTATCGTGAACTATGTCCATAAAAGGAACAATTTGCTCCTCAGGATGATACACATTTCCAAAATCTTTAACTATTCTTTTCTTTACCTTTTCGGGCACTCCTTTTTTAATAGTCCTTATCTCTTTTATTGTTCCATCTTGATTGTATACTTCCATATAGTACTTAGGAACATATACTCCTTTGATTTGAGAAACAATTTGTAAAAATTCTTCTCTTTCTCCTCCTCTTTTCTTCCAATCTATATAAGCGTCAATAATTTCATTTATGACCTCTTCTCCTTCTCCCATTACAAAAAAGTCAATAACGTCAGATAAAGGAGCAGGGTTATAAGCACAGGGTCCACCAGCAATGACAAAAGGTAACCCTTTCCTATCTCTTGATAGGATAGGAATACCCGCTAAGTTAAGCATATTTATTACATTTGTATAACTTAACTCATACTGGAGAGTAAAACCTATAAAGTCAAATTTATCTAATGGGGTTTTTGTCTCTAAACTAAAAAGAGGAATGTCATTTTCCCTCATGAGTTTTTCCATATCCAACCATGGCGCAAAAACCCTTTCACAATATACGTCTTCTCTTTTGTTTAAAAGATGGTATAAAATTCTAAGCCCCAAATGAGACATTCCCACTTCATATACATCCGGAAAAGCAAAAGCAAACCTTACTTTGACTTCCTCCGGATTTTTTATAGAAGAATTTAATTCTCCTCCTGTGTATCTTGTAGGTTTGCTTACTTTCATAAGCAAAGCATCTATTTTATCCTTTAAGTTATTCATCTTCCTTCCTCCATAGTCATTTTATAATCTCACCAATTGGTAAATACAATCCATGTTCTACCGCATATTCAAAAAGCTGAGTCTCGGTTATTCTATATTTTTCCCTAAATTTGTCGTCTAATATTATTATAACATGGTATTTAGCAGGTATAAAACTTTTTATAACATTTGCAATTGTCTCCTTTTCTAATACTGCTATATGATGTACCCCCATCAATCCTTTTTTGTAGAACTCTGCTTTTTTCCTAAAAAGATCTCTCATTTGCAAAAAAGCTGATGCCTTTTTCTCTTTATTTGCCGCGACTACTAATAACACCGATAAAAAAGCATAAACAACATTTAGCTTCCAATTGAATATGCCTTTTAGAAGAAGATATAACATAACGAGAGAAATAGCATAGGAAGAAAAAACAGCAGTCGCAATAGCACTTCTTAGGCTAATAAAATATGACAAAACACTTTTTAAAACCCGTCCTCCATCCAAAGGAAGCCCTGGCAGTAGATTAAAAAAAGCCATTGCAATACTAGCTTTTATAAAATAATCCATGTCTATTTGTAAAACTTGTGAAATGAATTCTCCAAAAAAAGCAAAAAAAATATTGGACATAGGTCCTGCCAGTGCAACTAACACTTCTAAGTCTGGTCTTATAAACACTATGCTGTCCAAAAGAGCAATTCCTCCAAAAGGATAGATATTGACTTGTAGCACCTCTACTTTTAGTTTCTTGGCAATATAAATGTGTCCCCATTCGTGAACGAAAACTGTAGCAAAAATAGCAATTAATTCTTTTATAAATCCCGTTGCAATTAAAAGTAATGCAAATGCAAAAGTAGAAAAATGTATTTTTACTTCAATCCCTCTAAATTTCATTTTGCGCCTTCACTGGCAGCATCCCCTATAACAACCTTTGTCAAGGGGTCTACTGGCTTGCCATTTTCCCAAACTTCAAAATGCAAGTGAGGAGCAGTGACTTTCCCAGTATCGCCTGTCTTCCCAATTATATCCCCTTGTTTTACTTGGTCTTTTTCTTTCACTAAAATTTCTGATAAATGAGCATAGACGGTCCTTACATCATTAGCATGCCTTAAAACTATGACTTTTCCAAAATCCTGGTTTTGCTCCTCCACTAACATTACTACCCCATCTAATGCTGCCTTCACTTCTGTTCCAATAGGAGCATCTATATCAATACCAGTGTGATTTGTCAATTGGTTTGTAATAGGATCAACCCTCATTCCAAAGCCAGAGGTTACCTTTCCAGTAACAGGTGCAATCATTTTGATAGAAGCCTGAGAAACATCAGAAGAAGTTTTATTTTCTGAAGTTTTTTCTTCAGTGGGAGAAAAAACTTTTATCACACTTTCTTTAAGCCAAGGAATCTTACTTTGAACTAATTTTAACCCTTTCTTTGTGTTTTCGTAATTCATATCATAACTTAGCGCACTTTTAGTAGCATTTATAAAAGAGTTAGCTATAGGCACGTCAACTGCTTTAAAAAGCAAAATCATTCCTAATAAAACTAATGAAATAATTAATTGATTTTCAAATAGCTCTGCATACTTTTTGTAAGTGCTAAATTTTTTGGGAGAATAATAAGGAATTCGTTGGTATTTCATGATATATGCCTCCTTCTATGTTACATTTTATTTTGAAGGAGGCATTATTATGATAAATTATTTTATTTATCTGCTATTTCTCGCCACTCTAAAAGTCCTTGCTCCATTCCCTTCAATAAAACTTCTGCAGTAGCGATATTAGTCGCCAATGGAATAGAATGCACATCACAAACTCTAAGCAGAGCCAAAATATCTGGTTCATGGGGTTGAGCCGTAAGTGGGTCTCTTAAAAAAATCACCATATCAATCTTATTTTCAGCAATCATTGCACCAATCTGTTGGTCTCCACCAAGAGGGCCGGGTAAAAGGCAATTTACATTTAGACCTGTCGCCTCCTTGATAAGTTGTCCTGTATGGCCTGTTGCGTATATATTGCATTTTTCAAAGATATGCTTATAGGCAATTGCGAAATTCACCATAAGTTCTTTTTTTGGTCATGGGCTATCAAAGCTATATTCATAGAAATTCCCCCTAAAAGTTTATCTTTTGCCTTCTCATGCTTATATTTTCTAAAAGTCCTATTGCCATCATGTCTGCTACCATTGCACTTCCCCCATAGCTCATAAAGGGAAGAGGAATACCTGTGATTGGCATTATCCCAATAGTCATCCCTATATTTTCAAAGATATGAAATGTAAACATAGCAATAATTCCTACGGCCACGAGCATTCCATATTTATCCTTAGCATTATAAGCAATCTTCCAAGCTTTATACAGCATAATGGCATAGAGAACTATCAGTATAGATGCCCCTACAAACCCTAATTCTTCCCCTACAACAGAAAAAATAAAGTCTGTCCATGCTTCGGGAAGATAATAGAGCTGAGTTTGGCTGCCGTGAAAAAGCCCCTTCCCCCAAAACATTCCTGAACCGATAGCAATTTTAGACTGAATCACATGATAACCTGTTCCCATTGGGTCCAGTTCCGGATTTAAAAAGGATAAAAGTCTATTTCTCTGGTAAGGTTTTAATAGTTTGTATCCAATAGGCAGCAGGGCAATTCCTAAGGCAAAAAGCTGTGTCAATACCTTTGTTCTTATCCCCGAGATATATACTATCGCTAAAAAAATTGCAATAAATACAAGCCCTGTCCCTAAATCCGGCTGCAACATCACCGCAACAAAAGGAATCCCTACATAAATCATTGGCCACAAAAGTTCTTTAAAGGTCTTTATTTCTTCCGCCTTGCTAAACATATTCGCCAAAGTTAGCACTAATGCCAACTTAGAAAATTCGGAAGGCTGAAGATCCACAGGCCCTAAACTTATCCAGCTTTGTGCACCGTTACTTACCTTTCCTGTTGCTAAAACTAGCACAAGACCAAAAAGGTTGAGAATATATATAAAAGTAGAAAACTTAGCAAGAATATTATAATCAAAAAGACATATTAGAGCGATAGAAATAAGTCCTATTAAAATTGCCGCAGACTGAACAATAACTTTTTTGTAGGAACCCGTCTGAATTGCATGAGAAGCACTTGTCACTACAATAACGCTATATATAGAGATTAAAAGCACAACAATCAAAAGTCCCCAGTCAAAGTTTTTTAAAAGTTTTTTATCAAACACTTTAATCCCCTCTTTTTCAGCAATCCAACTTGTATTATACCATATAAAAGAGATTTTCACTATATAAAAAAACTGGCCTACGGCCAGTTATCTTATCACCTGTTTCATTTTCTTTATAGGAATATTCGCATGAAGAGCAGGCATATAGGTATTATCACTTCTTTTTTCTTTTGTAATTTCTACATTTAGTCCTGCTTCATCAATATCCACGTAATTAGAAATAACGTTTAATATGTCTTCTTTTATCATTTCCAAAAATTTAGGAGAAACGTCCGCCCTATCATGGACCAATAAAAGTTGTAACCTTTCTTTTGCTATATCTTTACTGTTGTTTTTTCCTCCAAAAGATTTAAATAAATCCACAAATCACACCTCCTAAAAGCGCTAAGCCAGCTTAAAAAGCTTTTTGAGTCTATCCATAAATCCATTTCCTATATCAAGGTTAATTAAAGGCACATTATTCCCTAAAAGTCTTTCCACCAAATTTCTATAGGCTTGTCCTGCTAATGACCTCTCATCCATAACAATCGGTTCACCTTTATTGGAAGAAATAATTATATTTTCATCATCAGGAATGACACCTAAAAGGTCAATAGCTAAAATATCTATAATATCTTCAATATCCATCATATCTCCTCTTTTGACCATATCCATCTTAATCCTGTTTATAACTAACTTAGGATTGTGAAGTTCCGCAGCCTCTAAAAGTCCTATAATCCTATCAGCATCTCTAACCGCTGAAACTTCTGGAGTAGTTATGACAATTGCTCTATCAGCACCTGCAATTGCATTTCTAAATCCTTGTTCAATACCTGCAGGACAATCTACTAATATATAGTCAAATTCCTCTTTCAAATCTCCTATTAATTTTTGCATTTGCTCTGGAGTAACAGCAGATTTATCTCTTGTTTGAGCGGCAGGTAAAAGATATAGCCCATCAAACCTTTTGTCCTTTATCAAAGCTTGCTTTAATCTGCACTGCCCCTCTACTACATCAACAATATCATACACAATTCTATTTTCCAATCCCATCACTACATCAAGATTTCTTAAACCTATATCAGTATCGACTAAAGCAACTTTATAACCTTTCATAGCAAGGTATGTACCAATATTTGCAGTAGAAGTAGTTTTCCCAACTCCACCTTTTCCAGAAGTTATAACTATTGCTTCGCTCATCGTACCACTCCATTCCATTAATATTATTTTTTAGAATATTTTACCATAAATCATTGAGATGGTAAAGAGGTTTTACAATAATTTTACCTTTTTTAACAACTGCAATTTCGGGATAATCACTGGCATCATCTTTATCTGGAGCCCTGGAGATAACATTAGCTATTCTAAGCTGCATTGCTCTTAAGGAAGAAGCTACAATTACAGCCTCCTTATTGCCAGTAAATCCCGCATGAGCTATTCCCCTCAACGTCCCCATAACAACTATATTACCGGCAGCTTGTACTAATCCTCCAGGATTCACATCCCCAATTATTACAAGATTACCATGGTATTTCACAACCTGTCCTGACCTAACAGTACCTTTATGAAATTTTGTTATCCCCTCTTCTAACCCATTAAATATTTCGTCATCTGTCACATTTTTTATATGTTTTTCTTGAAAATTTTTTACCCGCACCTCAATGCCGTATTTATCAAAAATAAAGTCTTTTAATTCTTGTAATTTCTCTTCTTTGACGTTTAAACTTTTTACTCTCACAGTAAGAGTTGCACCCTCAAAAAATTTAAGAGATTTCTCAATTCTATTCACTATTTTCTCTTTTAGTATTTCAATATCTACATCCTCTTCTAATACAATTACCAGCCCTTCTTTTGTCCCTTGAATTTTTATTGCTTCTTTTATCATAATCTACCTCCGTAAAACACTCGTTATTATCTATATTCTCCACAAATCGTAATTTTCCTTCTTGTTAAAGAAAAAAAGAGGATAAAATATCCTCACCCACAAATCATCTTATAGGCAAATTTATCACATTGAAGGTTTCACCTGTATTATTCTTACTCAATCCAAAATAAGCATCAAAAATATCTCTCGCTACATAACCTGCGTAAGAACCATGTCCTCCTTGGTATATAACCGCAACTACAACTATTTGAGGATCATCATAAGGAGCAAAGCCAACAAACCAAGCATAATTAGCCCTTCCAACTACTTCTGCAGTACCTGTCTTGCCCCCTACAGGAATAGGCAAATTGCGAAAAGCACCGCTTGCAGTACCTCCTCTTTCAGTTACTCCTTTCATACCTAACTTTATAGCATCGAGGTATTTCTTGGGAATATGAATTCTATCTAAAACTTCTGGCTTTGTTTCCTCAACAATTTTTCCATCTGGGGACACAATTTTATCAACTAAATGAAGTTTATATCTAATTCCTCCATTTATTAATGTAGACACATAACTAGCAATTTCTAAAGGAGTAAACTGATTATCTCCTTGTCCTATTGCCGCACTACAAGTATCTGTCAAGCTCCAATGTTTTGCATAATACATCATTTCCCATAACTTTCTTTGAAGCTTTGTATCTTTTATACCCATCTTTTCTAATTGTAAAAAGGTATTATAGTCACTCAAATTCCCTTTATCAATGATTTCTACAATTTTTTGATACTGTTCTTCCGTTATAACTCCATCTGGATTTGTATCTGTTTTCACCATTGATTTTATCAACCCAAGATAATATTCTCTTTTATATTGTGGACTTGCAATAACACCTTTTGCTTCATACAGCTCTATTCCTGTTTTTTGGTCTAAACCAAATTTCTTGGCATATTCGACTATTTTATCTATTCCCATTCTTCTTCCCATTTCATAAAAATAGGTATCAGTAGAATATTTAATTGCATCAGAAACATTCACCCAACCTTGTGTCCGTGGCCATAGCCAGTTACGCTGTCCTGTATAAGGATATATTCCTGGGTCTAAATATTTTTCATCAACTGTTGTGACACCAGTGTCTAAAGCTGCGAATGCAACAGCCATCTTGAAGGTAGATCCTGGAGGTACTGCTCCTTGAGTTGCATAATTGAAAATAGGACTTGGATCAGCTGTAGCATCTCTTGATTTAAAAAGTTCATTTACTACATCTTTAGGGGGATTGCCAGTAGCAAAAATGTTTGGATCATAACCAGGGATACTGGCTAATGCTAAAACTTTTCCTGTGTTTACATCTACAACCACTGCTGCTCCAATATTAGCAGGAAAAGACTCGCCATATTTCCCCTCTCTTATATTTTGCATAGTTGTGATAAGAGATTGTTCTGCCGCCTCTTGAATATTTTTGTCAATGGTTAAAAATATAGTATCACCTGGTACAGGAGGTTCTGTCCCTAAATTCTTTATTAATCTTCCATAATTATCTACTACTACTTGTTGTCCACCATCTTTTCCTCTTAAATACTTTTCATACAATGCTTCAAGTCCAGAATGCCCAACCAAATCTGTAAGCTTGTATTTACTCATATCCAAGTTTTTTAAATCTTCTTGAGTAATTCGACCAATATATCCTAAAGTTTGGGATAATAGTGTTTCATAAGGATAATATCTAACAGGTTTTACATTTATCATAATTCCTGGCAATTCTAAATGTTTTTCCTCAATCTCGGCAACTGTTTTTTGATCGACATCCACAGCTATTTCTACTGGCTGATATTGATTATAGCCTTGTTCTTCCATTAATTGACGCACAACCATTATTTTTCTCGCTTCTATTGGATCCATATCCTTAGGTATTTTAAATTTTTTTATCAAAATATCCCATGCCTCTTTAGCAGTAGCATTTTCATTTATGTTATTAGCTTTTTTCCAGGCTTTTTCTCGAGTTTTTAAAGTTTCTTCTTTTACTGATACTTCATCTGAATTTTTAAAATTGAAATAAGGATTTCCATTTTCATCTAAATAGATAGGCAAATCATCTTTATATTTTACATTATTCTTTGTCAAAATATCCATTAATTTTAATATAGTCTCGTTAAGGTGACTATCAACTACTTCTCCTTTTATAATATCTACAGAAAAGCTTGGTCTATTTGTGGCTAACTTTACTCCATATCTATCAACAATTTCTCCACGAGGAGCATCAATAGGTATAAGTCTAATTGCTTGCCGCATTGATATTTCTCTATAATAGTCGCCTTTTATCAGTTGTAAATAAATTAAGCGGGAAACTAAAACGACAAGAAGGGCAAGGATAATAGCTCCAAAAGTATAAAACTTTTTTTTAAGGCTCTCATTCAAGGATATCACCTTCAAAATTTGCTTTTTCTAAAAAAATTTACTTTATTTTCATTAACATATCTGTTAAAGGAAACTAAATATCTATAGGCAAAAGCAGTAATTACAGAATTATAAACCGCCTGTATCATCGCAACATTCATAAAATCTGATAAGAAATTAAACTCATACTTCATCAAAACCATTGAAAACATCGTTATAAGGTTGTAAAGAAGGGTTCCTAAAAAGACAAACACAAAAGCCACAAAAGAACTTTCTTTAAAAACACTTTTGCTTAAAAGCCCTGTAATGTAGCTGACAATGAGCAAAGAAAAAGTAGTAACCCCTAGAGCATTATTAAAAAGAATGTCTTGAATAAGCCCGGCAAAAAGACTTAAATAAATTGCTTCCCAAGAGCCATTTAAAAGTGAAAAACTTAGTACTACAATAAAAGCTGCATCTGGTTTGACGCCAAAGATATCTATAAATCTGAATAAAGTTGTTTGTAAAACAATTAACAAAACAATCAATAGATATTTGTATACTTTTCTCATAATACTCTACTTCCCTGTATTTGTTGTATTAGTAACTACAAAAACATACTCCAATCTTTCAAAATCAGCGGCTGGTTCTATGACGGCTTGTTTTAGCAAAGAACCTGGGTCTCGAGTAACTTTTGATACTTTTCCTATTATCAAACCTTTTGGGAATCTACTCATACCAGAAGTAGTTACTACATCACCTTCTATCAATTCGGCATCTAAGGGAAGATATATCATGATAAGTCCACCGTTTGAATCTCCTCTTACCACACCATTATCACGAGTTCGTACATCTACAGCGCTTACAGAACTATCTCTATCTATAATGGCTAATACCTTCGCCCAATTGTCTCCTACTTCAGTAATCTGTCCCACCATATTGCCTCTCTCGTCTAAAACTGCCATGCCAGGTTGTATACCCTCATTTTTGCCTTTATCAATAGTAAAAGTATTAAACCAATTTCCTGAATTCTTTCCTGTTATAGTAGCAAGTTTTAAATCTAGTTCAACATTTTCTGTTTTAAAATTTAAAGCTTCTTTAAGCCTTTTATTTTCGTTCATTAATTCCTGTAACTGAATATTTTCTTTTCTCAGTTTTTCTACTTCTTTTTGAAGTTTTTCATTTGTTGCCCTTAAAGTACCTATCTCACTAATTGAAGAAAACAAATTAGAAATTCCCTCTCCCATTTGATAGAAAACTTTTTGAATGGGAGTAAAAACAGTTCCAACTATAGATTCTACTTTAGTAACATACCTTTCGGTATCATAAGTATAAGCCATGGCGGCAATAAGCGCCACGGCTATCAAAAAAACAAAATAAATTGCTTATTATTTCTAAAAAAGCGTGGCACGCCAATAACACCTCTCAAGCTCTACTTGCCGGACTTAAAACTCTCCTAAAGAGGGAACTTTCCTCTAAAATTTTCCCTGCTCCAAGTGCCACACAATCCGTTGGCTGATCAGCTATTTGTACAGGCATTCCTGTTTCCTCTCTTATGAGCTTGTCTATGCCGCTCAAAAGAGCACCACCGCCTGTTAACATAATTCCTCTGTCCATGATGTCTGCTGCAAGCTCTGGTGGAGTCTTTTCAAGAGTCATCTTTATAGCTTCAATTATACTAGATATTGGATCTTTTAAAGCTTCCAAAATCTCAGTTGAAGTAATCTTTAAAGTTTTTGGAAGCCCAGACACCAAATCCCTTCCCCTTATATCCATAGTTTCTTCTTTATCCTTTGGAAAAGCTGAACCAATTTGTATCTTTATCTCTTCTGCAGTCCTTTCTCCTATCATGAGGTTATATTCTCTCTTTATATAATTGATTATGGCTTCATCCATTTCATCTCCGCCAACTCTCAAAGACTTGCTGGTAACAATTCCTCCAAGAGAAATTACAGCCACATCTGTAGTACCACCGCCTATGTCTACAACCATACTGCCAGTTGGTTCTTCAACAGGAAGACCTGCACCAATTGCTGCAGCCATAGGCTCTTCTACTGTATGAGCTTCTTTCGCCCCTGCTTGTAAAGCTGCTTCAATAACTGCTCTTTTCTCTACTTCCGTAACCCCTGAAGGTATACCAACTATAACTCTAGGCCTAAATAATCCTTTTCTTGGATTAACTTTACTTATAAAGTGATCCAACATAGCCTTAGTTATATCAAAATCAGCTATTACACCATCTCTCATAGGCCTTATAGCGATTATGTTTCCAGGAGTTCTACCTACCATCTTTTTTGCTTCTTCTCCAACTGCAAGAATTGTCTTCGAATCTGTCCTCATCGCCACAACGGATGGCTCTCTTAAAACAATTCCCTTACCTTGTACATATACCAAAGTTGTGGCAGTACCTAAATCAATTCCAATATCTCTGGAAAATCCTCTCATCTGCGTATACTCCTTCCTATTTTATTCAAACTCATAATACCCCTTTTCTTTAAGACTTATACCTCTCCCATCCCCAATTATAACATGATCTAAAACTTTTATACCCAGTATATTTCCCCCTTCTACCAGCCTTTTTGTCACTTCTATATCTTCTCTGCTAGGAGTAGGGTCTCCACTGGGATGATTGTGAACAAGAATTATAGAGGAAGATGACCTTTCAATTGCAGCCTTAAATACTTCTCTTGGATGCACAATGGAAGTATTTAAACTACCTATAGATATAGTCTCTATTGCAATAACTTTATTCTTTACATTAAGCATTATCACTTTAAAATGCTCTTTCGTCAAATACCTCATTTCATCCATCATCAAATTTATGACATCTTCTGGCGATGTTATTGTGAAACTATCACTTCCCGTAGATAACATCATTCTGCGTCCTAATTCTACTGCAGCTTTTAGCTTTACTGCCTTAGCTACACCAATTCCTTTTATGCTGGCAAGCTTTTCTACGCTTGAATCTACAATGAATTTAAGCCCTCTATCTTCCATTATAAGCCTTTGCGCTAAAGTAATCGCACTTTCTCTTTTACTTCCTGTCCCTATTATTATAGCTATCAATTCGGCATTTGACAATACTTGAGCTCCATGTTTTATAAGTCTTTCTCTGGGTCTTTCCTCATAAGGCAAGTCTTTTATCATGATTTTCGCATCCTTGCCCAATACTTTCACCCTTTCAAAGTAACCTCACATCAAACTCTCTTTTTAAAATATCAAAAAGTTTTGAAATTGGAAGACCTACCACATTAAAATAATCTCCTACAATCTTTTCAACAATAAGAGCACCAAATCCTTGTATAGCATATGCTCCCGCTTTATCATAACATTCGCCAGTATCTATATAATTAAATATTTCCTCATCTTGTAATTTTTTAATCCAAACTTTTGTCTCTTCAAAATCACTTACATATTTAAAATCTTCAGTCCTAACAATAGTAATTCCTGTATATACTGTATGAACTCTTCCTTGTAAGCTTTTAAGCATAATATAGGCTTCATCTCTATCCTTTGGTTTTCCTAAAACTTTATCTTCAATTACTACAATAGTATCAGCACCAATTACTATAGCTTCTTCCTTTAATTTTTTAGCAACCAACATGGCTTTATTAAAAGATAAATCCATAACATATCTTGAAGGATGCTTTTCATTTGAAAACTCCTCTACATTACTTTCGATCACTTCAAAGTCGAGTCCTAAATTTGAAAGTAACTCTCTTCTTCTTGGCGATTTAGAAGCGAGGACAATTTTCATTTTATCACCTACATTTTGTAATAAGCGTATATTGCAAGAATTAATCCTACCACAGTCCCTATGTTTATCTTAACAGATAACAGAAAGGAAAATTTAATAAAATTCAGATCCAAAGTAAGAGGATTGCTCATACCTATTATTTGTTGATAAGCTAATTCTTTAAAAAAATGTGCCAATAGGTCCCCTAAAAAACCTCCTAAAATTAGTCCTACGACAATTAAAAATACCAATGTCCAAGGACTTTTGCCTCTTCTCAATTTCTTTCACTCCTTAAGTTGTATTGTCCTCATAAACTACCATTCTTTTTTATTATATCACAAATTATATACATTTCTATAACTAACTTTAAAATAAAAAAATGGTAAAGCTCCCAATAAAGTATTGGAAGCTTTACTATTAATTAAATTTATTTTACCAAAGGATACAATTCCTTCTTGGAATAATGAGTGTGGAGCAAGTGATGAGACTTTTCGCTTAAAGGACTGCCCAAAAATTCTTCATAAAGTTTTTGTATTGCAGGATTTTTGTGAGATTTTCTGATAGGCAAGTTTTTATCTGCTTCGTAAATAGCCTTCGCTCTTAATTCTTTTACTTTTTCCATTTCATTGGGATTGTGGATCGGCTGACCGCCTCCCATTATACATCCTCCTGGGCAGCCCATTACCTCTATGAAGTGATACTCTACCTCGCCAGCTTTTACTTTGTCAAGAAGTTTTTTCGCATTTCCTGTTCCATTTGCTATGGCAACTTTTATGTCCATACCATCTATTCTTATAGTAGCCTCTCTTACACCTTCTAAACCTCTAACTTCTTCATAATCAAATTTGTCTAAGTCTTTCCCTTCTACAATATCTGCAACTGTTCTTAAGGCTGCCTCCATAACTCCACCTGTAGCTCCGAATATCACTCCTGCACCAGTAGACATTCCAAGAGGTTCGTCGTATTCTTCATCTTTAAGATTTACAAAGTCAATGCCCATTTCTTTTATCATTCTCGCTAATTCTCTTGTCGTAAGAACAGCGTCCACGTCTTTTATGCCATTATGCTGCATTTCTGGTCTTTCAATCTCCAATTTTTTAGCTGTACATGGCATAATAGATACTACATATATATCCTCAGGATTAAGCCCTTTCTTTTCTGCATAATAACTCTTTACCAATGCCCCCATCATCATGTGAGGAGACTTACAAGTTGAAAGATTGTCTATAAATTCTGGATAATATTTTTCACAAAAAGCTATCCAACCAGGGCTGCAGGAAGTTATCATAGGAAGTTTTCCGCCATTTTTAAGCCTTTCAAGAAGTTCCGAACCTTCCTCCATTATAGTCAAATCTGCTGCAAAATCCGTATCAAATACCGCATCAAAACCCATTCTTCTCAAAGCTGCTACCATTTTTCCTGTAACAATACTTCCTATAGGCATACCAAACTCTTCACCTAATGCTACTCTTACAGCTGGGGCTGTTTGAGCTACCACATATTTTTTCTCATCTGCTAAAGCCTCGTAAACTCTTCTTGTATGGTCTTTTTCATATATAGCTCCTACAGGACACACTTGGATACACTGGCCACAACTTATGCAAGGAGAATCTTTTAAACTTCTGCCAAAAGAAGGTGCTACCATTGTTTTAAATCCTCTATTTACCATTCCAATAGCAAATACGTTTTGAACTTGTGAGCATACTGCCACGCATCTTCTACAAAGTACACACTTATTTGGGTCCCTTACAACAGAAGGAGAAGCATCATCTATAGAATACTTTATATTTTCTCCTTCAAACCTTATTTCATCTACTCCTAATTTTTTAGACAATGATTGAAGCTCACAGTTAGTATTTCTAATACAAGTCAAACAACTTCTATCATGATTTGAAAGTATAAGCTCAAGATTTAATTTCCGCGCTTCTCTAACTTTAGGTGTATTTGTATACACTTTCATACCATCAAATACCGGATAAGTGCAGGAGGTTTGTAAATTTCTAACTCCTTCTATTTCAACTACACATATACGACAAGCGCCAATTTGGTTAATTTCCTTGAGGTAACACAGTGTAGGAATATCTATGCCTGCTTCTTTTGCTGCTTCCAATACCGTGTAATGGGAGGGAACTTCTACAGTGATGCCGTCTATCGTAACACGAACTTTGTCCATCTTTTACACTCCTTCCTCAATTATTTTTTGTATATTGCGCCAAATGGACATTTTTCAATACAGGTACCACACTTGATACATTTGTCTTGGTCAATTACATAAGGTACCTTTGGTTTTCCGGAAATCGCATTGACAGGACAATTCTTAGCGCAAATTCCACAAGCTTTACATTTATCTGGATCTATATAGAATCTCAACAATGCTTGACATACACCAGCTGGGCATCTTTTTTCCTTTATATGGGCCTCGTATTCATCCCTGAAATATCTAATTGTAGATAAAACTGGGTTTGGCGCTGTCTGTCCAAGTCCACATAAAGCTGTAGCTTTAATAGTTTTAGCAAGTTCTTCTAATTTTTCAATGTCTCCTTCCTCACCTTTACCAGAAGTTATCTTTTCTAAAATCTCCAGCATCCTTCTTGTACCAATCCTACAAGGCGCACATTTCCCGCAAGACTCATCAACTGTAAACTCAAGGAAGAATTTTGCAACATTAACCATACAGGTGTCTTCGTCCATTACAACAAGCCCACCTGAACCCATCATAGAACCTACATTTATTAAAGAATCATAATCGATTGGTGTATCTAAATGCTCTGTAGGAATACATCCGCCGGAAGGTCCTCCTGTTTGAGCAGCTTTAAATTTCTTCCCATTGGGTATTCCTCCACCTATTTCGTATATAATTTCTCTCAAAGTAGTTCCCATTGGAACTTCAATAAGACCTGTGTTGTTTACTTTACCAGTTAAGGCAAAAACTTTTGTTCCCTTCGATTTTTCTGTACCAATGCTTGAAAACCATTCAGCACCATTTAAGATAATCGGTGGAATATTAGCAAATGTCTCTACGTTATTTATAATCGTTGGTTTATCCCACACACCTTTTACAGCAGGGAATGGCGGTCTTGGTCTTGGTTCTCCTCTTCTTCCCATTACTGAATTTAAAAGTGCAGTCTCTTCTCCACAGACAAAAGCACCTGCTCCTAATCTTATCTCAATGTCAAAATCAAAACCTGTCCCAAATATGTTTTTTCCTAAAAGACCATATTCTCTAGCCTGCTCAATAGCAATTTTAAGCCTTTTTACTGCCAAAGGATATTCTGCCCTTACATAAATATATCCATGGTTTGCTCCAATTGCATATCCTGCTATTGCCATAGCCTCTAAAACACTATGAGGGTCTCCTTCCAATATGCTTCTATCCATAAAAGCACCAGGGTCGCCTTCATCGGCATTGCAGACTACATACTTAGGAGTTTCTTTTTGGTTGTAAGCAAATTCCCATTTTACACCTGTTGGGAATCCACCGCCACCTCTACCTCTTAATCCGGATTTTTTGACCTCTTCGATAACCTCTTTTGGAGTCATTTGAGTAAGAACCTTTGCTAAAGCCCTATATCCATCAAAAGCAATTGCTTCTCTTATATCTTCAGGGTTGATAATACCACAATTTCTAAGAGCAATTCTCTTTTGCTTTCTAAAGAAAGGAGTCTCTTCCAATGGCTTTATAGCTTTTTCCGTTACGCTTTCTCCATAGAGATATTTCTTAACAGGTCTTCCTTTTAGCAAGTGCTCCTCTACAATTTCAGGAACATAGTCAGGTTTAACTCTGCTATAAAAAACTCCTTCAGGATACACTACAACAACTGGTCCCAATTCGCAAAGACCAAAGCATCCTGTCCTAACAACTAATACTTCTTTATCTAGACCAGCCTTTTTTATTTCCTCTGTAAAACGCTCTGCTACTTTATCAGAATCTGAAGATGTACATCCGGTACCACCACATACCATTACGTGTGACCTATAAAGCATGCTATTTCCCCTCCTCTATTCGTAATTTTCAATAGTCCATTCTCTGATTGGATGACCATTTATAACATGTTCAACAACTATTTGTCTTGCCTTTTTCTCATCAACCTTTACGTAGGTTACTTTTTCTTGTCCTGGAACATAAACATCTACAATAGGTTCTAGTTTACACATACCTATACAACCAGTCTCTGTGACAATTACATCAGTCACATTCCTTTTACTGAGCTCATCTAATATCGCCATCATGACAGGCCTTGCTCCTGCCGCAATACCACAAGTAGCCATTCCAACGGCAATCCTTATGCCTGACCTATCTTTTCTCAAATTGATTTTTTCCAATGTCTCTTTCCTGATTTTTTCTAATTCTTCTATAGATTTCATTATTACACCTCCATATCACCTTTCATATTCTCTTTTACATATTCCTTTATCCAATTTAATACCTTAATATCATTTAAACTGACTTCTTTTAGCACTTTTCTGAGTTCTTTAGTATCAAACAAAAACTCATAGCCATCTTTGCTGTATTTATACACAATGTCGACCTCTGGTGCAGATAATATCAAAGATACAATTGTTGAAGCCATATCTCCTATTGGAACAAGGTCTATACTTGAAAGCTTAAAAGTACCTATTATTTTGGTTCCTTTCCCTTCTTCAGAAAAAATCTCAAAGTTTCCTTCACACAGCTGGGCAAGCTCCTTAAAGAGCGGAATTCCAAGTCCTACTTTTCTTTCCTTTCTTGTGGTTATAAAAGGGTCTGTGACTTTTTTTAGAAATTTTTCATTCATTCCACATCCATCATCTTCTATAGATACTTTAAGCATATCTTTTGAAGTATCTATATTTATTTCAATATAAATATTTTTTGCTCCTGCTCTTATGCTATTTTGTGACAAATCTAATATATAAAGAGCTAATTCTTTCATAACAATCAAACTCTTACTCAAATTTACTTAATATTTCATCCACATCATCAGGAGTTAATCTTCCAAAAACTTCACCATTTATCATCATAACAGGAGCCAATCCGCAAGCTCCAAGACACCTAGTAGGTTCTAAAGAAAATTTCCCGTCTGGAGTTGTTTCGCCTACTTGAATTCCCAATTTCTCTTTTATTTTTCCCAATACCATTGCAGCTCCTCTTACATAACAAGCTGTTCCCATACACAAATTGATCTTGTATTTACCCGAAGGCTTTAAGGTAAACCTTGAATAAAAAGTAGCTATTCCGAATATTTCTGTCAAAGGCACATTCATTTCTTTTGAAATATAAAGTTGAACTTCAATAGGAAGATATCCAAAAATTTCTTGAGCCTCATTCATAATTGCAATCAAAGAGCCAGGGATATTTTTTAATTCCTCTAAAGCCTTTTTAAACCTCTCTACTTTCTCTTTACCGAATTTTTGGTATAAGGTCTCCATTTATTTCCCTCCTTGTGAATTAAAAATTTCATATCCCATATCTTTTGTAAACTTTTTGTTCACTATTCGTTAATATTATATCATAACTTTATTAAATTTTTAACAAGTTTTTATAAAAAAATTTTTATTTTCTGATAATCCCAACTAATTTAGTAGGATTACAAAAAATATTAGCCATAAAGCCAATCTACAATGCTTTTTAATCCAAACTCGCATGGTAGGAATTCTTCTCTTTCAGAAATATCTCCTAAATAATGAGCATCCGAAGACCTTATAATTTTATATTTTCCATATTCAGGATATGAGTGTAAAAAATTTTCTGTCACAATACCTTTTGATATCTCAATTGTTGTTAAATTTTTAATATTAGGAATAAATCCAAGATTTGATACAATGCTATAGGAAGGCCGATCTACATGGGCAGGGACTGCTACCCCCTTGCCCTCCATGTATTCAAAAATTTCATTAATGCTCAAATTTGACGAAATTAACAATGAGTAATCTATTTCTTCTATAACATTATCTTCTTCATCCATTACAAATTGATTCCCAAAGATTGTTTTTTCATTTTTAATTTTTATCAAATTTTCGTTAATAATTTCACTAAATTTTGCGCATTCATCTACTGAATAAAAATAACAAAGTATGTGAACCTCTTCTCTTGTCTGTACCTCTATACCAGGCACTACTATCAAGCCTTTTTTTAATCCAAGATTATACACAGCTTTCACATTTTTTGCGCTGTTGTGGTCTGTTATAGCTATTACATCAAGTCCTTTTATAGAAGCCATATTGACAATATTGTTAGGAGTCATATCATCAGAAGCGCAAGGGGATAAAGCCGTATGAATGTGCAAATCATAATAAAGCATCATTTCATCATCTCGTACAAAGTTATTGCCGCTTCATAAGAAGTCCCTGTAAAACTTAATATAGGGATGCCTTCTTCATCAGCCTTTTTCTTAGCTTCTTCATCTAATTTCGCATCTTCAGGAATTATTATACAACTTATTTCGGCCAACAAAGCTACTGCTACGATATTTACATGAGTTTGAATTGTTATCCAGGCGCTCTTTGCTTTTGCATGGGCCATAACCCAACTTAAAAGGTCGCATATATACACCCCCTCAATTTCTTTGTCAATTCCGTTGCCCCCTGCAACTAATTTAAATCCTCTGTTGACAAGATCAGCTACTTTTATCCTCATAACATTTCACTCCTTTCCCTCACTTAAAACTGGAGGAATTTTACCTGCAAGTTCATTTAATTCTTGAGACAAATTTTTTATTTTGTCTTTTAATATAAAAATGCAATCATATTCCGTAGCATAACCTTTCACTATATCTTCTGCCAATGCCCTACAAGTAGGTGAACCACAAGAACCACAGTCAAGTCCTGGTAAGGCTTTGTATTGTGTGTCTATTTGTTTCATCATTTCGAGCGCCTTAGAAATGTCTTTGTCCAACTTCATAACTTCACTTTTTTCTATTTTCTTTTTCCATTTCACCTCTTCAAAATCAATATCTTTCTCATCAAACATAGGCTCTTCTCTTTTGGGAAGTTTTTCCGTCAGTTTTCTTATTCTGTTTTTGGCCACAAAATTATTTTCAACAGTCAAAGGTCCACCAATACACCCACCGATACATGCAAGCCCTTCAAAAAAGTCTAAATCGTTCAATTTTCCTAATTCAATCTCTTCTAGAATATCTACAACATTGTGTATCCCGTCTACATAAATACTATTTTCTGTAAAAGTACCAAATGCTTCTCCACCAGAGTTTGCCCATCCAACACCTATCATAGAAGCTTTGCTTAAATCTCTGACAACAGTAGTCTTAGCTTTTTCAATGATTAGGCCATATATTTCTTTCATAGAAAAAACCCCATCAATTTTGGATTTTTCTATACCAATAGGATTTTTCCCACTTGTCACTTTTGCAGCACAAGGGGAAATGAAAAAAACTCCTATTTCCTCTTCATTTAGTCCCGTCTTTTTAATTGCCTCCTTTTTCGCTAATATTGCCGCAGTATCCATAGGAGAACATATATCCAATAAATTATCAATCAAAGAAGGAAATTTGATTTGTACAAGTCGCACAACAGCAGGACAAGCAGAAGATATAACTGGCTTTTTTAAATTCCCTTTTGCCAATGCTTCCCGCGTAAACTTAGAAACAATTTCAGCAGCATATGCTACTTCAAAAACCTCATCAAATCCTATATCCAGTAAAGCACTCAATATTTGATTAATAGTTAAATCCCTAAATTGTCCATATAAAGAAGGAGCAGGAAGTGCAATCTTGTACTTAAAATTTTTCATCATATCCAAACTATCAGTTACCGCCAATTTAGCATGATATGGGCACACACGTATACATTCACCACAATCTATGCACCTTTCATTTATAATCCTTGCTTTCCCATCTCTTACCCTTATTGCCTCTGTAGGACATCTTTTTATGCAATTAGTACACCCTCTACATCTATCCTTATCTAATGTCACAGAGTGAAAATATGACATTTTATCACCTACTTAAATAAAATTTCCATCACCACAGTTGTTCCCTCTTTACTGCTTTTTATCTCCATGAAATCCGAATTTTCCTTCATATTAGGAAGCCCCATGCCGGCTCCAAATCCCATTTCCCTTATCTCTTCAGGAGCAGTAGAATATCCTTCTTTCATGGCAAGTTCAATGTCTTCTATTCCAGGACCTGTGTCTTCTGCAGTTATGCGTATTTTATCGCCAAAAATTTCTATTTTCATGTGACCTCCATAAGAATGAATTATTATATTCATCTCTGCTTCATAACAAGCTATGCAACTTCTCCTTACAACATCTGGATTTAAGGAAAGCTGTTTTAACACTGCTCTCAAATTGCTGGAAACCTCTCCTGCAGAATCAAAATCTCTCGCTTTAACATCAAAATCTAAACTATAAAGTACCATTTCATTCACCACTTCTACAAGTAAGGCCATTAGAATACAAAAGGCCACAGGCAATATAAAGAGGATGTCTTGTTTTCATTATCACAAGTCCTGCTTTTTTAGCAAGTTCCAATATGTCCTCTCCCGGAGTCTTACCTCTTACAAACACTATACATTTAATATCTCCCACTACTTCTGCAGTTCTTATAACCTGCACATTAGTAAGCCCTGTCAAAAGCACAGCCTTTTCGTCCTTTGAGGCCAAAACATCACTCATCAAGTCTGCTCCACAGGCAGTAAACACTTCTTCTTCTAATTTTTCTTCCCCTACCATAACTTCTGCATTTAAAATTTCTTTTACCTCTTTTAATTTCATACCTTAACACCTCATTATTGGTTCTGCGTAACAATTGTCTTTAAAAAGGTATTATATTCTTCGCAAGATTGCCATAAACTTTCTTGCAATAAACTAAAGGTATTCCCATCTTCTAAAGCAGCTGATATTTCAATTTTTTTAATATCATTTGTTACTTTATCGACAATTTTTATCGTCTTTTGTATTAGTATTGTCACTTCTTCTTTTCCAAAATCCTCCTTACTATTTTTAAAACTATCTACTTTTCTCTTTAATTGCTCTAATTCTTGTTTTTCTAATTTGTCATTAAAAGCCTTATAAGAAAGAGCCGACATATAATCAAAAATTTGTTGAAAATCTTGTAATTTGTTCATAAAAACATCCATTTCTGATGTTAATTTCTTGTCATATGCAATTTTTATAGAAGGCCCTCTTTTTACATATACTTCACTGGAAATGCCTTGAGACTTTAAGGAAGAAGAAAATAAAGCAGCTTGTTCTCTATCTAAAAATATTCCACCTATTAACAAATATTTGTCAGAATCTTTACTAACAAAGGAATAAACTCCCTTCATCTTCATTAAATCATCCTGATACTTTGCAGTATCAAAATCTGAATAGCTGCCTAAAACAACTTCAAACAAGTCAATTCCTTTAACAACCATCTCTTTAAGATTATCACTGTCATTTGTTTTTGAAATGTTAGGCTCTACAATATCTTTTGAAATGAAATAACCTGCTAAAAGAGAAACTAGAGGAATTATTAATACAACAATTAAAACTTCCAGCATTCTTTCGTTTTTCATCTCTTTATCAACCCTTACCATAAACCTTTACTTATATTATACTATACTCCTTTAAAAAATCCTTTAAAAATTTTAATAGGACTTTTTTACTAATTTGCACTTTTAAAAGAGGTTTTAGAAGAATTTTGTCGAATTATATATTATAGGAGGGATTGAATTGACAAATATTGTAAATCAAATAATTGAAAATAAATTTCGCGAAATTCAAAGCAGACTCCCTGCTAATATAAAAATATTTAACACTGATAAACCTTTTGCTGAAGTTTTAAACAATGCTATAGAAAATCAACAATACAATTCAGGAAATGTGAGTAATAATGCGCCATCAAAAAATACAAATTTACAACAAATTGAAGATTTAATACAACGGGCCAGTCAAAAATATAATGTAGATGCAAATCTCATCAGAGCGGTCATCAAAGCAGAGTCTAATTTTAATCCATTCGCAGTTTCTTCTGCAGGAGCGATGGGACTTATGCAGCTTATGCCTTCAACTGCAAAGGAATTAAATGTATCCAATCCTTTTGACCCTTCTCAAAATATAGATGGAGGAGTAAGATACCTAAAAAATTTGTTGGATACTTACCATGACATAAGATTAGCATTAGCTGCATATAATGCTGGTCCTCAATCAGTAGAAAAATATCAAGGTATTCCCCCTTACCAAGAAACTATAAATTATATAAACAAAATTTTAAATGACTTATATAATCGAGTAGGAGCTGAATAATTATTTTATTCAGCGTCCTCTCACACCACCGTACGTACCGTTCGGTATACGGCGGTTCATTAGGAATTGTGTACAATTAGATATCTTTGGGATAAACTCTTATAACCTATGCTTTCAAAGTATTTATTTGTAAGAGTCTTATTTAGGATTGGGCTATTGGATATTCTCCAGTAGCCTTTCCTTGTATTGGCGTATTCCCAGGCTTTTTGTTCTTCTACTCCTAGTTTTACTAAGTTATCATGCTTCGTTTTTATCTTCTTCCATTGTTTCCATATACATGCCCTTAGTCTTCGCCTTATCCATTCGTCAAGGGTTTTCATTATGCTTTTCGCGTCTGCTAATCCAAAATAGTTGGCCCATCCTGTTGTTATTTGATTTAGTCTTTTTATTCTGTTTTCCATGCTTATTCCCTTGTTCCGATTGGTTATTTCTCTTACTTTTTCCTTAAACCTTTTGATGGATTTTTCATGGATTCTTATTCTTACTTCGTTTTCTTTTGTATAGAATGAAAATCCAAGAAATTTTCTTCTCCATGGTCTATCTACAGCACTTTTTGCTTCGTTGACTTTTAGTTTTAATTTGCTTTCTATGAATTTCTTTATGCTCTTCATTACTCTGTTTCCTGCAGACCTGCTTTTTACATATATGTTGCAGTCATCTGCATATCGGCAGAATTTGTGCCCTCTCCTTTCAAGTTCTTTGTCTAGTTCGTCCAACATTATGTTTGCTAATAGGGGACTTAATGGCCCTCCTTGGGGTGTCCCTTCTTCTGTTGATATTTTGATTCCGTTTATCATTACTCCTGATTCTAGGTATCTTCGTATTAACTTTAGTACTCTTTTGTCCCCTATCCGCTTTTCTAGTTTGGACATTATTATGTCGTGGTTTACTCTGTCAAAGAACTTTTCTAAGTCCATATCTACAACCCATGTGTATCCTTCATTTATGTATGCTTCTGCGGCTTTTATTGCGTCTTTTGCACTGCGTCCTGGTCTGAATCCATAACTGCTATCAGAAAATGTATGGTTGTAGACTCTATTTAGTATTTGGGCTATTGCTTGTTGTATTAACCTATCTAGTGCTGTAGGTATTCCTAGTAGTCTTACTCCTCCATCTGGTTTGGGAATTTCTACTCTTCGCACTGGTTGTGGTTTGTATTTCCCCTCCAGCAGTTGTTGTTTTATGGTTGCCCAGTTTTCTTTGAGATACGGTAGAAGTTCATCTACTCCCATCCCATCGACTCCATGGCTTCCTTTATTTGCAACAACGCGCTTGTATGCTGCTTCCATGTTCCTTCGTTCTACTATCATTTCAAGCATCTTGCCGGTATATCTTTGTACCTCGTTTCTTCCATCTTCCGACGCCGATGATATACTATGCACTTCCGTTGTCTTTTGAAATTCCATTTCTCTATTCAACGGACAGCCTCTTTGTTGAGTTGTCTGCAGTCTTCGCATATCTTTCGAGTCCATAAGATTTCCAAAACCTCCTAACGTTCGGTCCTTCCTTATCTATTCATGTCTAGATAAGTACTATGACCTCTGCTGACTTCTCAAGGTTCAGCCATACATCACTGCATGGGTTGTCACTTCAGATTTTACTTCCATGACTTATCCTTGAGACCTCCCCGGGTAAGAACGATAACTTTCATCTCATATATCTGCCAGATTTACTGTATGGGATTCGGGTAGTGTTGGACTTCGTTTTGTTACGCAAACTCATCCATCCCAATTCAGCCTCTTATCTGGTTCTTGTTCATCAGACCGAGATTTTGCCTTAAGCTTCCTTCAGATTCCACCTCACGATGGACACCCTTGCTCTTGGCTAGTGGTTCCCACTACCAAGCCCACAGCGGACTTTCACCGCCTAGTTATCGCCCATGCCGGGCGCACGTAAAAAAGGGCTTTAACAAGTTAAAGCCCTAAAAAGTATTTGTAAAAGCTCAAATCATCTGTAAGTTCTGGATGAAATGCTGTAGCAAGTAAATTGTCCTGCTGTGCCGCAACAATTTTACCTTCATATTTTGCAAGTATCCTAACACCATCCCCTACACTCTCTATATACGGCGCTCTTATAAACACCGCTTCTATCTCATTTTCAGATACCGCTGGTATCATAAGCCGCGTCTTGAAACTGTCAATCTGACTTCCGTAAGCATTTCGTCTAACAGTAATATCCATTATTCCAAGGTGTATCCTCTCATCATTAACTATATGTTTAGCCATAAGTATCATGCCTGCACAAGTACCCCATATAGGAACTTTCCTCTCGTTTAACTTTAAAATGGCATCTTTAAGCCCAAAATCTACAAGTATTTTTCCTATTGCAGTGCTTTCGCCACCTGGAATAATGAGGGCATCGAGAGTTAAGATAGTGTCCCTGTCCTTTGCCTCTACCGCTTCAATTCCTTTTATAAGCTTTAATTTATCCATATGTTCCTTAACAGAGCCTTGAACTCCCAAAACTCCTACGCGCAAATTACCATCCCCTTGTTGCATATAAATCTTTTTCTTCCAGTTGCCTTATATCTATGCTGGCCATCGCTTCTCCTAGCCCTTCTGAAACTTCCGCAATTATTTCCGGCCTATCAAAATATGTTGTGGCTTTTACTATAGCAGCTGCCATTTTCTCAGGGTTTTGCGATTTAAATATTCCTGAACCCACAAAAATTCCATCTGCACCCAGTTGCATCATAAGTGCCGCGTCTGCCGGTGTGGCAATACCTCCCGCTGCGAAATTCACAACTGGAAGTCTTCCGTGTTGTGCAACATATTTTACAAGGTCATAGGGCGCCTGAAGTTCTTTTGCAGCAGCCATAAGTTCGTCTTCCCTTAAAGTTGTAAGCCTTTTTATTTCGGCATTTATCGTCCTCATATGCCTTACAGCCTCTACTACATTTCCAGTCCCTGCCTCTCCTTTTGTCCTTATCATTGAAGCTCCTTCTCCTATGCGCCTTAAAGCCTCTCCGAGGTTTCTCGCACCGCATACAAACGGCACTTTAAAATCCCATTTGTTTATATGGTACATCTCATCTGCAGGGGTTAAAACTTCGCTTTCATCAATAAAATCTATCCCGAGTGCCTCTAAAATCTGTGCTTCCACAAAATGCCCAATTCTAACTTTTGCCATAACAGGGATTGATACTGCTGCCTTTATCTCCTTTATTATTTTAGGATCTGACATTCTTGCAACTCCGCCTCTTGCCCTAATATCAGCTGGCACCCTTTCAAGTGCCATGACAGCGACAGCACCTGCTTTCTCAGCAATAATTGCCTGTTCTGGTGTTGTCACATCCATTATGACTCCACCCTTTAGCATTTGGGCTAAATTTTTATTTAGTTCATACCTTTCATTCATTGTTCTATTCCTCCTTACAATTGTATCGGTATTTGTATGTATCCTAATATCAATTGTATCTATTAAATAATAACAAGTCAATCGGAACATTATAGATACAAAAAAAGAATGCATAACGCATTCTTCAGTTTGTTGACAAAATTATCTTCTCTTAAGGAAGCATTTTGCATTGTTCGCTCCAGAGTTACAAAGCGACTAAATATAAGCTCGACCTCGGACTCCGGCAGGGTTCCTACGTCAGGTGGCGTCCATGCCTCAGGTGCCCGCCTCCGCCGTCCTTGGCTTCGGCCCTGCCTCCGTTCCTTGGTCTTGCTAAGTTTAGTTGCCGCTTTGTAACAAGTCGCTTCACCTATGCAAAATGCCTCCTCTATATGAAAAAAAGAGGTTTGTCTACAGTCTAAAGAATGCATAATGCATTCTAATCTAAAAGTTCTCTATACAATTTCATTAAACTTTCATTTATATTGTTTAACTCACTTACAATAGGACTTAAATCTTTTGTTATATCTTTACTGTTTATTAACTCTTGAAGTTTATTCAATGCTTTGTCACTTCTTAATTTCATTTCTTCGATCTTGTTAGTAAGTTCAACGCTCAGCTTAACTTTATCTTCAGCTTCTGCAGTAAAAAGTTTATCTTCTTCAAAATTATATGTATCATATCGCGAGGGTATCAAAGTCTCTATGCCAAGTTGATTTTCAATCTTATCTGCTAGTTCTTTTTGTGCTTCATCTTCCCCGTGTACAATGAATATTTTCCTTGGCTTATCCGTAAATTGAGAAAGCCAATCTAATATACCCTTTTGGTCTGCGTGTCCAGAGAAACTTTCTATATATTCTATTTCAGCTTTTACGCTAATATCCTCACCAAATATTTTGACATTTTTTTCTCCTTCCAAAAGTTTACGTCCTAAGGTCCCTTTTGCCTGATACCCCACAAACAAAACCGTGCATTCTGGCCTCCACAAATTGTGTTTTAAATGGTGTTTAATTCGCCCAGCTTCACACATCCCACTGGCTGATATGATTATGACAGGTGTTTTAATTTCATTTAGTGCTTTTGATTCTTCTACACTGTGGGTAAAGTGCAAATTAGGAAAGTCGAGGGGTAAATCTCCTCTTTTAATGTATTCTTGAGCTTCACTGTCCAAATATTCAGGATGTTTAGTAAAAACATCTGTTATAGAAGTTGCAAGTGGACTATCTACATAAACAGGTACGTTGTTTAAAAACTCTATTTCGTCTTTGTACAATTCTCTGTTTTTATGTAATTCATATAAAAGTTCTTGAGTCCTTCCGACAGCAAAAGAAGGTATTATGACATTTCCGCCTCTCTTTACGGTTTTTATGATAATCTCCATGAGTTTTTTTGCCCTATCTCCAATATCTTCATGAAGCCTATTGCCATATGTGGACTCACACAAAACATAATCCGCACTCTTAATCGGTGTAACTTCTTTTAAGAGAGGAATTTCTTTATTCCCCAAATCCCCTGAAAATACAATTTTAGTCTCCTTACCTTTTTCATTTACCCAAACTTCAATTATAGAAGAGCCAAGCATATGTCCTGCATCATTAAATCGAACTCTCACATCTTGCGCTGGTTCAATTATTTCTCCATAATCTACTCCATAGAAAATGCTTAAAGAATCTTTCGCATCATCAGCCGTATAAAGAGGTTCCCTCAAAGGCTTGCCTGCCCTTTTTCTTTTTCTATTTTTCCATTCACTTTCCATCTCTTGTATATGCCCACTGTCTGGGAGCATATACCTGCATAAATCCACGGTAGCTTTTGTAGCGTAAATCCTTTTTCTGTATCCCCTCTTGTACAAAAGAGGAATTCTTCCACTGTGATCTATATGGGCATGAGTCAAAAGCACAAAATCGATATCATTTACATCAAAAATAAATTCTTGATAGTTTAGCTCGTCTTCAACTTCTCCCCCTTGAAACATTCCGCAGTCAACAAGAAACTTAGTCTTTTCCGTCTCAACTAAATAGCATGAGCCTGTAACCTCTTTAGCAGCTCCCAAAAAACTTATTTTCACAATAACGTCTCCTTTCATATTAGGAATAATAATTTTCTTCGATCCATTTATTTTGAATTCCTCTTTCTATTCCCCAATATTTGAGCATATCCTCTTTTATATTTTCTTTATTTACTTCTTGCGATACTTTTTTTAACAATATTAAATTTTTTTGTAACTCTTTTATTTTAGAATTTATTGTTTCTATTATACTTTTAGTCACTATTATCACCTACAACACTTTTTACCCATTCTTTAATAACATCCATCTGCACTTTTCTAAAATATTCCATGTCCATATATTCTCTTAGAGTTTTAACCTCAAATTCCACCTTTACATCTTCATTTTCTTCAAAAATAAGTTTGCCGTGCTTTATTACTTGATGCCTTAACACTGGATTTGCAGAATTTAATACTACCAAATCTATATCATCTCGTTTAAATATTGAAACCAAATCGCCAATTAAAGCAAGTTTGTCCATAGGATCATATCCATTCCCTAAAAGTACCGCAATATCAAGGTCACTATTTTTTGTATTAGTGCCTTTACTATATGAGCCAAAAACATATATCAACTTTATGTCATATTTACCCTTTAAATATTGCAAATTTCTCTTAAATATTTCTTCCACTTCTTTTAAATCTCTCTGAACCACTACAGACACCTCTTTAAGAAGGCATACTTATTACCTTAATTTTACCACTCCCCCTTACCTTCTTCAATCAATTTTATATCATTTATAATATCATCTATTATAAGCTCCTGATACCCTGCTTTTTTTATTATTTTCATCTCCTTTGCCACATCAAAGAGTAAAGGTGATTCAATCTTATTTAGCTTACTAAGCCTCACATCATTTATGACTTCATTTGAAAGAGATTTTAAATAATCTTCTAGGCCGTACCTTAAAAAGTGAAACTTGTCTTTATACCTTCTGTACAATCTATCTGCTATCATAAGCCCCTCTGGGTCAAAATCTCCCGAGTAATATATCTCTGTCCCTTCTTTATAAAGCATGTCCAAGAGCAGGAGAGAAGAAAGTTTTGGCTGGCCATATGTGCATACAAGAGGAAATACTTTATTTGTAGCATCTATTAAAGATGTAAAAACTGAAGGATTCTCTACAACATACACTTTCTTAGAAGGGCTTATGACTCTCTCAATTTTACTCAAATTTAAAAGAGGAACTTGCAAGACTTGATTGCTTTCATAAGCAGCCTTAAATACTTGATTTTCCATATCGCCCTCATATGCCAAAAGTCCTGAGAGTGTGACATAATTGGATATTTCATCTATCAAAATACCAACGTTGTAATAAAGTTCTGATATTTCTTCACTTCCTTTTACTTCATTAAGCCCCATTAAAGTGCATAAAGCGTTTATAAACATACTTCCAGCTTCTGTATTTGAATCAAAATAGTGAGGATTACGTGCAATCTGGGAAGAAAACACCGGCAGTCTTTTCTTTTCCCCTTTATAAACAGGCAAATTGTTTATGGCATCGCATACGTACATTATATCTTTTTTTAATCCGTCCTTATCATTTAAATACCTCTGATTTACTGCCCTTACCCCTACAGCGGTTCCTTCATACAAACTTTTTAGCCAATCAATGCACTTACATTCCTGGTATTTAGAGAAGAGCTCTTTAAAGAACTCTTCTCTTTCTTTTGCCAATATTTCCATATCCTCTTTTTTGCTGGTGAGTTTTTCGCCAAAATAGTATTCCAGTATGTCTTTTAGCGTATACTCCTCAAATCGAGTATTTTTTAGCGACTCTTCAAACTTTGCCACATCAATGGATGCAGATTTTTTTGTCCTATAGTCTTTTTTAAAATGGTTTGTAAGTACTTCTTTTTCATCTTCCGTAAGATTATCAAGCTTTACAACGCCTCCAAGACGTCCTAAACTTCTGTACTTTTCCCGTATACCTTCAAAAATCCTCTTGTATCCCTTTTTTCTTTAAAATATTTAAGTTCTTCTTTATTCATTTATAGCACCCACTTCTGTAGCGGCAACCTCCTCTTTCTCAGGAAGTATAAGATGCTTTACCTTTCCATCCCACAAATACTTCATGACCAATACAGCCTTTGCATTTTTTGGCCTTACAAGTTCATAAATTGAAAGCTTGGGAACAGTGTCATAATCTCCCCACAAAACCTGCGAATTCATTATATAATTAAACCTTAAATCCTCAATCAGTTTAAACATATCCCTTATGTTTGTGTCATCAACTCCTGCAAATGCTTCATCCAGAGATATTATGCGAGGTGCAGCCGGCGATGCTCCCTCATATCTTGAGTAAACCGCGGAAAATAAAGGTATATACATGGCCATCGCTTTTTCTCCGCCGCTTAGCTTATTAAAGGCATTATCAGTAAGCTCCTTGCGGCTTTCCCCTTCTTTTCTGTAGTAAAGCTTAAACTCAAACCAATCCCTGTAATCTAATATTTCTTTCATAATCTTGTGAAAAGTTTCTGTATTGTTTTTTTCCTCCATTGCCCTCCTGGCTCTTTCTACTTTTGACCTAAAATGATTTACAACTTTATCAAAGACTTCCTTTTTCAGCATATCAGCATCGGATTTTAAAATATCCACAAGCTCTTTTGTGTCAAGTTCTTCTTCATTAGAAGCAGGAATGCTTCTCCACTCAATAGAGAACTTAAGTCCGCTGGAAGTATCCCTTTCAGACATGAGTTTATTCATTTTCTTTACCCATTCTTCTGCTTTAAAAATCTTTGCTCTTATCTTAATTCCCACATTGTGCATTATAATCTCTTCAAAAAGAATCTTATCAGTCTCTCTTAAAAGGCTTTCATTCGCCATTATATCTTCTTCAATATTAGAATAAAGCGTATATAAAGACACAATTTTACCATTTATATTTGCTGTAATATTGAGCCTTCTCTGCTTATTCTTTGCCTCTTTTATTCTTTCATTGTCTCCCTCATAAGCTTCGTCAAAGATATTGCCAATTGAAAGCCCATATTCCAAAAGTTCGTTGCGAGTTTCAAAATACACATTTTGAAGTCTCTCTGTAAACTTTTCTCTGTCAAAGCCCGCTTTGTCAAAAAAGCCTTTGTATTCAGAAAGAATGCTTTTGCTTAATTTTAACATATCCTCCATTTCAACGTCTTGCTTGACAAAGCCAAGTGCTAATTCCTTTTTTAAACCCTCTTCAACAATATTGTAAATTTTCTCTTTAAGATTAATCTCTTCTTCAATGTTTAAAAGGTCTTTTAAGCTTCTCTGTAGCCTCTCCTCAAGTTTTGCTTTTTCGGCTGATTTATTTGTAATCTCTTTAGGTATTTCCTCCAGCCTTTTTAGGCAAATCTCCAGTTCTTTTTCAATTTCTTCAAGTCCAAGTTCTTTTAATGTCTCTTTTAGCATCTCAATTTTCTTAACAGAACTCTGTATTTTGTTTTCCAGTACGTCTATTTCGTACTTTAAGTTATCAATATCGTATTCTAAATCTTGTTTTTGCTGCAATAACATTTCTTCGTTTGAAATGTGCAAAACATATTTGTTGTATAGTATTTCTACTTCATTAAGCCCTGAAGCGTATTCTTCCGCATATTCATACGCAGAAGAATAGGTATCAATATCTGGATGTATGTTTATGCCAGATGTCAATTCTCTTACAACAGCTTTCTTTTTCTGAAGGTCCTCAAAACAGTTTTTAACTGTGAAAAGCTGTCCATCGAGTTTATGAGAGGTGTATTCATAATCAGCCTTTGCCGTTTTTAAATATCTATATGCTTCTTCAATGTCTTCTTTCCCGGGAAATGCCGAATATTCGTAATCCAGCCTCTGTATCCTTAATTTTTTTGCATTTATTTCCTCATCGATTGCAGATATTTCAGCTTTTATAGCCTGTATTTCTTCTTGTATAGATTTAATAAGCTCTTCTCTGTAGCGCTTTCTAGACTCACTCCCGATGTACTTTGATTTAACTTTATCCCGTGCTTTCCCTTTTATTACTCCTATTCCATATGCGCCCTTTGAATCGATATAGGTTGTCCCGCCTTCTTCTGATACAAATATATTGCTTAAAGCATCTGAAATATCTTCTGGTGAAACCCCTTCTTCATTGTCAACTACTTTAAAATATTGAGATACATTTAACATCATATTAAAGCTTCCAGGCATAACATATTTATCCGCCATATTGCTGTCCATTTGAAGAGCTTTTTCAAAATATTCTTTTGGCACGATAAGAGCATCCAAAAGCCCCATGTCTTCTATCGCAGCTTCTATATTGCCTCTTGTCTCTTCATCCACATCCTCTTTAAAATCAATCGCCATGTAAAGAGGAATGTAAGGAATTCCAGCTTCTTTAAGCCTTTTTCTGTTGTTTATGACTTGTTCATCTCTTTCGGGCTCAGGATCTTTTTTGTTTTTCCATTCCTCCAATAACTTTTCTTTCTCATGAAGTTGATTTTCTTTTGCCTCTCTTTGATTTTCTAATCTTAAAATTTCTTGCTGAATTCCATTTAGTATTTCCTCATAGGGTTTTCTCACAAAAGCCAAAATATCGTCAAATCCTTTATCCTCTCCATACGCCAGTATGACACGGCTTAAGCCTTCCAATTGGCTACTTAAAAGCTTAAGCTCTGCATTGCCCTGTGACCAACTATAAACTCTTTCAACATATTCTCTTTTTTGTTCGTCAAAAAGCCTTTCTGCCTCATTAAGCTTTTTAGCCCTGTCTTCTCTTTCTTTTTTAAGCCTTTCCTGCTCTTTAAGTGCGGCATCATACCTTTTATTTGCTTCTATTTCTTCTCTCAATGCACTCATTGCACGCTTTATTTTATCTTTATGCTTTTTTAATTCATTTTTCCAATAAGTAAAATCAAATTCTTTTCCATACACTTTTTTAAGTTCACTTACAGAAAACTCATGTTCCATGAAATCTATATCCTGTGCAATTGAAGATATATCCTCTAATTTATCCTGTAGTTCTTTATCCAGTTTGTATTTTTGTTCCTCAGTGTTTTTTATCTTTCTTTCTAAACCATAATATTTATCTTGTTTATTCCGGAGTTCTTCTTCTTTTTTAGACTTATCCTCCAAATACTGCTTATATCGATCCTCTTCTTCTAATAACTCCTTTTGGGTTCTTTTAGCATCACCACTTGAAAGCTGTTCTTCCTTTTTCTTTAAGGCTTCTCTTTCACTTTCAAGAGAAATGATGTCATTTCCTAAGTTTGCTATTGTACTTCTGTAATTTTCAATATCTTTAGTTAAATTATCGTATTCTTTTTTTGATGCGTATAAATCGCTGTATGCCTTTACTAAATCCCCAGCCTTTTCATAAAGAATGTATCTGTTATAGTTGTCGTACTCATTTTTAAGCTTTTTTACTGCAGCCATATTCCTGTAAAGAACATCAAGGTGCATCTTAATCTGGTCCATGTTTTCTATGGTTTCTGAAAGAGGCCTCAAATCATCATCTGTGAGTGAAGGCAGTGAAGCCTTCATAATTTCATATATCACAGTAGGCCTGAAGTCTTTGGAAAGCTTTGGACTTCTAAGCTGTATCAGCAGTTTTATGAGCTCGTCGTATTCCTCGATAGAACTAAAGCCAAAAATGTATTTATTGACCATTTCCATATACTCTTTTTGGCTTTCAACTACTTCTCCGCCTTCACCTATTCTATTCTTAAGTTCTTTTTTGGTAAGTGGGACTTTTACTCTTTTGCCGTCATCGCCTATTTCCATTTTGTATAAAAAGAAGTCGATACCTATACGCCTGCCGTCAAGTATTACAAAGCCCCAAAAGTCCATATTTTGATGCCTTTTCGCCTTTAGTCCCATGCCTATTGTAATGTAGCTGTCTTTTTTCTCTTTTTTAAATTCCATGAAAAGATAGCCAGTTCTTTCATCAAGCCCACTTACCTCTTCTTCCCCAAGAAGATAGTCCTCAAGCTTTCTCGCCTTTGAGCCAAAGGGATCAAGTCTTTCAGGACTTTTGTTGCCATCTAATACTAAAGGTATGAAACTCTGCATTGTCACTGACTTTCCAGAACCATTAGCACCTCTTAAAAGAAGCCTTCCATCTGCAAACTCAAATATTTCATCATCATAATACCAAAAATTAAGAAGCCCAATCCTGTTAATCATCCATCTTTCAGCTAATTTTTCACTCATCTGCACCTTCTCCTTTTTCAAAATCTGGAGGATATTCCCCAATTAACTTTGCCGCCATAGGCAATATTTTAATAGAATGCAATTCCTCAACTCTTTTTATCATCTTAAAGCTTTCCATGTTTTCAATGACCTCTTCTATAAGCTGCTTTTCACTCATTTCCCTGTAAGACTTATACCAACCATCACTAAATCTTTCCTTTACTTTCAAAATAATATTTATAAATTCTGCTTCAGTTATATCTATAGTATCATCAGGATTATAGGCGAGTTTTCCATCTTCAATCATTTGTCTTATAATTTTATTTACCTGCAGCATTATATCAGATATGTTTTTGTTTTTGTCGGGAAAATAGGACTTTAAATATTTGTTGTCATTAAAGAGAACAAAAGCAGAAGTTTTGTGGAGGTGAAGTTTTGCATCAAGATACTCCTCTAAATCTTTCGCTATAGTATTTCTGTAATTTTTTATATACATGAAGTCTTGGTCATCAGGTCCTTCACTATACACAGAAGGTGAAAGAATAAGTTTTCGGTACACCCTGTGTCTTCTCTGTATAACCGCATCTTTGGGGTTTGAAAGATTTAAATCCTCCTGCAAAAAATCCTCAATCTTCACGTCTTCTGTAATTTCTCTGTTAAAAGACCTCAAAAAATACCTTGAAATGCCTGTGTTTTCGTAAAGAACTTCAGTATCTTCACTTTCTGAAAACCTCTCGTGGTCACCATCATCTATTTTAATTATGCCAATATCTACAGCAAAATTGAGCACCCGCACAAGTGACTTTCTGTGCTGAAAAAGCGTCCAATCTACTTTATCAGGTCCATCATACTGCGCCTCTATGTATTCCGTTATATTAGACAGCACAAACTGGTCTTCTGGTCCTTTATCCTCCAAAAAAGCTAAAAGCAAACACAAAAATGCATAATCCATAGGCATTTGAAATGCATCTATCCCCATCCACTCTTCAACATCTGACGGCACTTTTTCTAACTTAATAATATATGGGTTTATAATCAATCTATATCCTAACTTCTCTTCAACAAAAGGTTTTATTTTATTCTCAGCATCTCTTATTTTGTTGAAATTTTCTCTATCCTCTCTCAGTATCCAAAAATTTTCAAGAAGCATCTGAAGTTCTTCCATTTTTTCACCTTCAATCAACAAACTCAATTACAATATCAGGCATATCAAGATTACCATCCGTGCATTTCAAAACCGCTCTTTCGCCATTCTTTGGCATGTGAAGTCTGTATGTTCTGCCATCTTCTGTTTTTCCTGTAAAGCCATTTCTTGCTATCGCTTTTCCTATCCATTTAAGTATCGTTGCCCTCACAAAAGGTTTTACAACAGGTAAATCCTTTATCCTTATTCTATTGCCAACAATGCAACTTGCTATTATTTCATCTTCTATATTTTTCTGATTGAGATAGTCCATCAGCATCTCCGTCTTGTCAGCACTTTTATCAATAATCGCATTTGTCTTAACATAATTACTGTAGCTCCTTGTTTTTGGCTTTATAATCACTTTAAAGGGCGGTTCTTCCCATACACTCTGGTTTACACTTTCTGTCTTTCTTTCAAAATCACCCTTTATGTGCCTTGTGTAAAAGCAACCGAAAACCGCCGCAGACAAAAGGTGTGCTTCTTTTATACTACCTGCTTTTGCAAACATTTTAGAAAGAGCAATATATTCATTCTTTCTGCTGGCAGCTTTCATCCTGTTTTCTGCTATTCTCGCCGCATACATTGTTATTTTTCTGATTATTTCATTTGATATATTAAGAAGCCTTACTGCCTCGCTGTCTTCAAAATTATGACCTGTAAACCAAAAAGATATGTTATTCCACTTATCCATCAAATCTTCTTTTACTTCCTCTTCATTTAAAACCCTGTCAATTCTTGGGATACTCATTTCATATTGGCATAACTTATCTACAACGGAATTGACAACCTCCGGACTCACCTTTTTCAAAAAGCTCTCTATGGCAACAGAAAATCTCTGAAGGTCTTTTATAAAATCTCTTAAATATTCTATAAGTTTGTCTTTGTAAATTATAAACTGCTCTGACTTCATAAGTTCATCAGCGTTAGAGCTTTGAAGACTTGCAATGTAATCTGTCGCATTGTGATATATATTTTCAAAGTCGGTATTGAGGTCTTCCCACCATCTGTTTATTTCCTGTAAATCCTCTTTTTTCGCCATTTCATTTATCTTTATTAAATTGCGGTAAATCCTTTCAAATAAAGACGGCTGTAGTGACCCACCATAACCGACGATGCTTTCCAGCCTTATGGTCATTCTCTCTATCTCAATAGAATATGGACTCAGCTGATACCTGAATTTTTTGTTTTTAAATTCGTCAATCGTAGAAGCTTTACTGGTATCTTGTGTCGCAATAAGGTTTTTCCATTCAGTAAGTGCTTTTAAGTCCTGCTCACATTTTTCCATTGTATAGTCAGCAAACATATCAAATTGACTTACATATTCATATACATCCTCTTTGTACAGCCAATATTTAAATTTCTGGTACTGCTCATAAAAATACCTCATGATAAGGCGATATCGCGAAGCATTTTCCGCAGACAAATACTTTACCTCTTCAATCGGTTTTATCACATTCAAATCAAGTTTATCTTCCATAACACTTCACCTTGCATTTATATTTCATATATATTGTAAACTTAATACTCCCTCATTTCAATTTATTTTTTGACCTTTTGAAACAAAAATCCTTATCACTTCCCAAATTTATGGAAATAATAAGGATTCAAAAAATCTTCGCATCATTTTCACTTTTAAGCATTCCATTTCTGTCTGGGATTCTTCTTCGTGCTTCGCACTCCTCAGAAGACATAGGCAGAGATATCATCCTAAACACTTTTTCTTTTGTCATCATTAGACTCTCTACTTTTTCATCCTGAGGCGCAGCCGAAGGATCTCAGGCCCCTTAGCATTGACCATAATATTAATACCCTCTTAAAAAGTACCTCCATTATAACCCCAATTTTGTCCTTCTACCTCTTGGATAACTATATAAATATTGTCTTTTCTATAACCCAAAACCTTATTTAAAATATCACAAATCCTTTTTGATATTTCTTCCTTTTGTCCCCTTTGAAGTTTGCCAACAAGCTTTATCTCTACAATGCCAACCTCTTCAAGAGGTTGTCCACGGAAAAATATATCCTCTTCTTCAGTAAATCTTACCATAAGCCAATTTTCACTTTTCCCTGCAAGTTCATACATCACATCGGCAAATTCTTTCTTTAAAATTTCTTTCTTTTCTGATGCAATCTTTCCTTTTGTAATTAAATTTACAATTGGCATAAATCTCACTCCTTTCCAATAATAAACCATCATAAATGTTTTTTAAATTCCTCTAATGATATTCCTGCCTGTTCGAGAATACTTTTTAACGTTCCTTTAGCTATCTCATAATGGAACGGTACAATAACTACTTTACCATCTGGGTTCTTAAGCTTTATATGACTACCTTTTTGAGAAATCTTCTCAAATCCAAATTCTTTTAGTGCTCTCAAAATTTTGTCTGGCGGCAGAACTGGATATTTCGATCCCATTATATTGCTACCTCCACTGTTGTTATAAATAGCGGTTTCTCTTCCAGGTCAAGCTCTCCATTTTCATAATACAGCTCTAATGCTTCTTTTAGATTATCTAATGCCTCCTCTATAGTTTTCCCCTGAGATGCAACACTGTTTTCAATACACTTTGCTACATACCAATTTTCTTCTTTTTGAATAACTACAGTAAACTTAACTTTCATACTATCACCCCACCAAAATTCTTATTTTAACACAATTAGTATTATTTACCTTACCCACATCCACTACCCTATTTCCCTCCCCTCTTTCTCTATTTCCTTTAACAAAGCCTCCGTAGCATCCCGTTGTGTAACTATACTCACTTTATAAGGCCTTGCAATATTCTCTATTTCAACAAACATTGTCCAGTAGCTAAACTTTTCATCATCCCAATCATCTACAAAAATATCAATATCCGAAAATTCCCAAAAATCAAATCCCCTTGCCAGTGATCCATACAAGACAACTTTACTCACATTATATTTTTCTTTCAAAAATTTAGCAATCTTATACGCTTTATCTAATGCATCCTTTTTTCGTATTTCTAGCATTTCTTTCTCTTTTTTACTCTTTAACCGCCAATTTTCACGTATTTTCTTTTTCTCTTCATCAGTGATACTCATCTTCCTCACCACACAAAATTCTTTACATATATTCTACCATTTTATAGCATTTATATCAATCACCCAACAAAGCTCATAAGAAGCATCGCATTTAAAACCGTCACTATTATTCCTATAGTCCATAACAATACTTTATAAAGCAATGTATTTGCAAACTTACCCATTATCTTCTTTGAAGAAGTCAAATAAATGAGCAAAAAAATTGTAATGGGAAGCTGTACACTTAAAAACATCTGCGAATAAACCAGTCCTTGAAAGGGGCTTTTTACAAAGAATATTATTAGCACTGCAAAAATATATGTAATTCCTACGCCAACTTTTGTATGTGCATCGTGTATATCATAAGGTTCTCCATATATCCCCGCAAAAATACTTCCACCTGCCATACCTGCTGTTATAGATGAAGAAATTCCTGCAAAAAGAAGAGCCAAAGCAAAAACCACTGCTGATGCATTTCCCAAAAGAGGTTTTAACATCTGCTGTGCCTGATTAAGCTCAGTTACAGTTACATTATTGGTAAAAAAAGCCGATGCTGCAACAATAATCATAGCACTGTTTATTCCCCAACCTATTATCATAGAAAAGATAGTATCAAAATACTCATAATTAAGCTGTTTCACTATGACTTTCTCATCTTCTAAATTCCACTGCCTGCTTTGTATTATCTCCGAGTGCAAAAACAAATTGTGGGGCATAACAACAGCACCAAGCACACTCATAATTATAGGCATAGAACCTGCTGGAAATTCTGGTTTCACCCAGCTTACAGCTGCTTCTGCCCATTTCACATCAACTAGCGAAAGCTCAAATATAAAAGAAATGCCAATAAGAGATACAAAACCTATAATCCACTTTTCCAACTTTTTATAGGAATTTGTATAAAGCATCCATGAAACAAAAACAACAGTAATCAAACTTCCTATCTTTATAGGTATCTTAAAAAGCATTTGAAGAGCTATCGCGGCACCTAAAATTTCTGCCATCGCCGTCAAAATCGCCGCAAAGACAGCTGAAATAAGAAGTAACCTCGAAGTAAAAGGCTTTAAAAACTTAGTTGCAGCTTCAGACATGCAATAACCTGTAACTATGCCCAGATGTGCAGCATTATGTTGAAGTATAATGAGCATGATAGTAGATAAAGTCACCATCCATAAAAGCTTATAACCGTAAGACGACCCTGCAGCAACATTAGAAGCCCAATTTCCCGGGTCAATAAAGCCAACAGTAACCAGTAACCCAGGACCTATGTATTTGATAAAATCTAAAGCCATAAGTTTAGGGCGATGTTTACCTTTAAATAAATTTTTGACTTTTGTAATCATTTGTTCACCTCATTTTAAAATTTTAATCTGCACCTTTTACAACTGCAAGAGGCACAAATCGAGCAACAGGTATAGTAATTTCTCTTTTCTCAAGAACAGACACAACCTCTTCTACATCTTTGTAAGCAAGTGGCGACTCATCAGCGATATCTTTATAAGACCGAACATTGTATACTACATCCCCCATAGCCTTTTCAAATTCCTCTTTACTGATTTTTTTAGCCTTATTTCGTGAAAGCCTTCGTCCTGCTCCGTGATTCACAGAATAAAAGGTCTCTGCCGCTTTTTCTGTGCCAACCACCACATAAGAACCTGTACCCATACTGCCGGGAATAAGAGCAGGATGCCCAGAATTCATATAAACAGAAGGATTTTGAGGATGTCCTGCTGGTAGAGCCCTTGTGGCTCCTTTTCTGTGGACAAGAAGTCTTCTTCCCCCGTGTATTTCCCATTTAGCAATATTGTGAGCAACATCGTACACTAACTGAAATCCCATAGATTCAGAAGATTTTTTTAAAACATCTTCAAAAGCTTTCATTACATCAAACATAATTATCTGTCTATTTGAAAAAGCAAAATTAACCGCTGCCGCCATCGCTTTATAATACGCTTTGCCCTCTTTCGAATCAATAGGAGCCGCAGCAAGTCCCTTTTCAGGAACCTCAATTCCGTATTTTTTCGCCGCTTCCCAAAGGATTTTGGTGTAATCTGTAGCAATCTGATGCCCAAATCCGCGGCTTCCCGTGTGAATCATAACGACAATTTGCCCTTTAAAAAGCCCAAATTGTCTTGCCAATTTTTCATCCAAAATAGAATCAACTCGTTGAATCTCTATGAAGTGATTGCCTCCACCTAAAGTGCCAAGTTGTTCCTCTCCTCTTTCCTGTGCTTCCTTTGATACCGCAGAAAGATCAGCACCTGAAAGCCCACCATTTTCTTCAATATACTCCAGATCTGATTTTTTTCCAAAACCAGCTTTAATAACCGCTTCTACCCCTCTGTGCACTACATCATCAAAAATTACCCGTGTAATACCCTTGTGTTTTCCCTTTTTCCCTATGCCTGTAGGAACATAATACTCGATCCGTTCTATAAGTTTACTTAAAAGCTCTTTATTAAAATACGCTGCTTCAAGGCTAGTTCTTAAAAGCCTTACACCACAATTAATATCATACCCTACCGCTCCAGCTGAAATAACACCTCCCTCATCTATTGCCATAACTCCTCCTATAGGAAGCCCAAACCCTTCGTGAATATCAGGCATACCTATAACAGGTTCCACAACTCCGGGAAGACTAGCAGCATTGACAAGCTGCTTCAAAGACTGGTCTTCATACAAAAGCTCTTTTAACGTATCATTCACATATATTACAGCATCCACTCTCATTTTCCCAAACTTAGGAATGCACCATCGATTAATCCCATCTTTTAGAACTGTATACCCCTGTATAACTTCTACCCCATAGGGAGTCACTCCCTTCTTCTCATTATTTCCCTACAATTAACGAATAGAAACATATCATCTATGTTACAATCTTTCTCAATTGTCCTGCCATTTCCTTTTTAATTTCATTATATCACACTTTAATTCACATTTAAGTATTCACAATAGTCTGGGATACCCGAGGAGAAACAAAAAATCCTCTAAAATATCTAACCAGATTCATTATAAAAAAGGTACTAATTGCTTAGTACCTTTCAGACTATAGACAAACTTTCGTAAAGGAGATATTTTGCATAAGGAGCGACTTGTTACAAAGCGACCCGGCACTCAAGTAAGTACGCTTGTTTTTTTCTATTTTTGCTTTATAAACTTTCTTACTTGAGTGCCGGGAAACTTAGCAAGACCGAGGGTGGAGGCAGGGCCGAAGCCATGGATGGCGGAGGCGGGCACCTTAAGGCATGGATGCCGATTGTGCCCGGTACCCTGCCGGAGCCCGAAGGTCGAGCTTTAGTTTTGTCGCTTTGGAACATCGGAGTGACGATGCAAAATATCTCCTTTGAATATTTTTTAACTTTGTCAACAAACTGAATATTTTCTTTATCACAAAAATAATACTCACCTTTATGGTAATTTATTCCCTACAGCCCTATATAACTCATACCATTCCTCTCTTGTAAGTTCAATCTCTGATGCTTTGCATATATCTTTCAATCGAGCAGGATTTGTCGTACCAACAATAGGTTGTATCTTTGCTGGATGTCTTAAAATCCATGCAATAGGTATAGCAATACTTGGCACACCCTTTTTAGCAGCAATTTCGTCAATTTTGTCATTAAGTTCTTTAAATTTTTCGTTATCTAAAAAAGTGCCTTCAAAAAATCCATATTGGAACGGTGACCACGCCTGTATCGTAATATTCTTTAACCTGCAATACTCCAAAACACTGCCATCTCTATCTATAGACTGATCTACTTTCATATTCACATTAAAACCAGAATCTATCATACCTGTATGCATAATACTAAACTGCAATTGGTTTATGATAAGCTTTTGGTTTAAATACTTACTAAGCAGTTCTATCTGCATCGGATTAAAATTACTTACACCGAAATTTCTAACCTTGCCACTGCTGTGAAGTATTGAAAAAGCCTCTGCAACCTCTTCTGGTTCCATCAAAGTATCAGGACGGTGTAATAACAGAACATCTATGTAGTCAGTTTTGAGCCTTTTTAAGCTTCCATCGACAGATTTTAAAATATGCTCCTTTGAAAAGTCATAATATCCATGTCTTATACCACATTTAGTTTGAATAATTATTTTCTCTCTGATACTTGGCTTCATTTCTATGGCTTCAGCAAAAACTTCTTCAGATTTGCCACCGCCATATATATCAGCATGGTCAAAAAAATTTATGCCTTCCTCCAGAGCCGTATTTATAAGTTCCGCCACTTCCTTTACAGGCTTATCAGCAATCCTCATACAACCCAATGCAATTGCCGAGGCCTTTATTTCCCCATTACCAATATTGATATACCTCATTTAAAACACCTCTTAACTTTTTGCTTTTATTATAACATACAGCAAAAATTTTTCTAACCGTTTTATCACTAAATCCTATCTTATCTCTGGTTACAATATAATCAACTTTTTTCGTCTTACATCATTCCCAAACTTCCGATTAATTATAAGGTAATAAATGTAATTACATTAAAATCATTATATCACTTACATATCATTCCAAAAACAAAATATCTTTTCCGCTTTCCATATCAATTATATGAACACTTCCACTTTCAACTTCAATAAATCCTACCGAATTAATCTTATCTTCCCGTTTGCTGAGAGATGTAGAACCCGGATTAACCACCACACAATTTTCAATCTTTTTTATTAAAGGAATATGCGTGTGCCCAATTATAAAATAATCTAATTTATACTTCTTAATCAACTTATGTATATCTTCATCAGAAATATTGTGACCATGATTAATCATAAATCTCTTCCCCTCAATGAAAGCAAAGACATACGGTGTTTGTATAGGTACATCAAGCATCATTTGGTCAACATAAGCATCACAATTCCCTTCTGCAATCAAAATTGGAACGAGAGAGGCATTTACAGCATCAGCAAGTTTTTTCGGGTCATATCCTTCAGGAATTTGATTACGGGGTCCATGATATAATACATCCCCTGCATGTAAAATAATATCCGAATCATTTAAAAAATTCCACGCTTTTACCCATGATTTATAATCTCCATGAGTATCACTTATAACACCAATTTTCATAGAATATCACCTTCCTGTTTGTCATTAGTTATGTCAGATAAGCCCTAAGCCACCAAAAATTTATTTACTCTGTATTACCATAAGAACCAGTAGTTTCCTATGTAGACCTTTGTTAGCCCTTCTTCTTTCGCTACATTAAAACTTACTACATCTACTTCCTACTGGTGGTTGGCACATCATGCATTTTCTTACATAATATTTCTACATGGCATACTCAAAATCCTTCTTTTTTAATTATGAAATAAAAAAACAAAATCTCTTTCCCTTTTAGAATCTTCTGCTGATTTTCACTTTACTAATTTAGTGTGTAATTACCCCCCACTTTTTAAACACACAAAAAGTGGGGGGTATCTACAGGAATAATCTTGCTTGCAAAGTTATATCAATATATCGACAAAGATAAAGGCACCAACTCATGTACCATTACTTTATAAACCTTTCTAAATCTTCTATTCTCTCTATCTCAAATATATTATCTACTATCGCCATCAGCGTATTCCTATTTGCTCCCTCTATTTTCTTCATATATTCTTCAGGAACATCCCCAAACTTTTTCTTCAATAATTTAATAACCGTTTCTTCAATTCCTTTTTCTATCCCTTTTTCTATCCCTTTTTCTATCCCTTTCTCTATCCCTTTTTCTATTCCTTTTTCCATCCCTTTCTTTATGCCCTTCTTTATTCCCTTCTTTTCACGTTCTTTCATCTCTTGTAATATTGTCTTTTCAAAATTAGATATCATAACCTCCACCTCCTTACTCTCCTCCAATATCCTCTCTATGTCTTCTCTATCTTCTTTCGGCAATCTCCTCATCAGTATCCTTTTTAGCCATGTCTTAAATAACAATAACCTGTCTTCATCTAGTTTCTTTAACGTTTCCGATAACTCTCTTAACCTTTTTATCAACTCTTCAAAATCTATTCTTTGCTCTAACAAAAATACAGAACCAATTAAGTTCTCTAATTCTAATAATTCTTCTTTACTATAATTGTTTATGTCTATCAATATATATCTGAAATCTACTACATATTCTTTGAAAATATCATAAGAATTTAGCATCTCTTTGTAACTTATATTAGCCGTCCATTTACGTTCACCATTATACAATACTATTGGTACAATAACTGGTAATTTAAAATCTTTTTTCCTCGCCTCTTTTTTAGGTATATCTTTTAATATGCTCCTCCATATCTCTACCATATATAAAAGCAATCTATAGGGCATTTGATAGTCAACTGTGGATTGTAGTTCCATCAGTATATAAAATATAACTTCTTTTTCTTTTAATTTTACTCTGTAAACTAAATCAGCTTCTTTATCTGCAAAGTCTTGTAATATATATGATTTGTCAACTTTAACTACATTTGCTTCGTCTATATCGTCTACCCATTCCTGTTTTACAAAACTTTTTAATAACTCTATAAACACTTTTTTACTTGATAACAGAAATTTATATCCTTTGTCATGCTGATTGTGAATAGCTTCCTTTATATTTTTATCATCCATTATATTTTGCTCCTTCTTAATATCATTATATCTCATAAATGATAACTTTTGAATAACAATTTATAATTGTTGCTACTAAATCTCTAAACAATTTTCATTCTGTCTTTATTTTACCATTTTATTTCTCAAAAACCAATATTAATATTAAAAATATTTCATATATCGACAAAAATAAAAACAGGAATAATTCTGTTTGCTAAAATACCTTTAAAGCCTTACAAATACCCATTCTTTTAATCTTTTACTTTTACCATAATAAAACGTTTTGTAAACTTAAACGAAAGTTGAGAACTTCAATCCTTTCTGGTACAATGTATATCAAAGCTATATTCTATTATTCTATTGCATGTACAGTAGATAAAGAATAAAATAAAAGCAAGAAAGGTTCATGAGAGTATAGAAATTTAGCAAGTCACAACTCATTCACGTATTGAAAAAATTAGGGGTTTGAAAAACTTTACAATGAAAAAGGCATAAGAAAATTTTATAAGAAAGGATGTAAATAGTAATGGAAGAAAAAGCGACATTAGAAGAATGGAAAGAATTATATGAGGTAACTTCTAAAATAAAGGAATTAAACCCTTGGAAATATTTTTGGGATGTAGATGTAATAACACTAATCTTACCAGAAAATGATGAACCAGTATATTGCAGTGTAATGGGAAGGGGAGGAGAATTTTACGGTATAGGTTTTTATTTTGGGTTTGATGCTTTAGATAATTTTTACAAAATTATTGAGGCTACCGATATACCACCACAGCAAATTCAGCGATTTCAAGAAGATAATGTAATTATATGCTATTTTGGGGATAGAGAAGAGTTGTTTAAAGAAGAATTGCAAATTGTAAAAGCCCTGGGATTGAAGTTTAGAGGTAGAAATAACTGGATCTATTTTAGATCTTTCAAGAAAGGATATGCTCCTTATATTTTGAATAAAGAAGAAGTATTAAAACAGACAGCAATAATGAGACATTTATTACAAGCACTAAAAAATTATATTGAAGAAGATATTGTAGTTAACTTCGAAGAGGGAGAAACTTTAGTTCATAAATACGATGAGCAAAAAAATGAATGGGTTACTTTAGCAGCACCCCTTTTGTTACCCCAAAGAAAATATTTAATCCCTATATTAAAAGATGAGCTTCTTTTATCAAGAATGGCAAAGCAACCAACTACTTCTGCCGAAATAGAAGTTGATATAGCGTACTTGAATACCATAATTAGAGATAAAGAATATGATAGACCAATTGCAGGGAGAATTTGTATTCTTGCTGATTCTAAATCAGGGATGATAATAGATCAACATATTCTTACTCCAGAAGATGATGAAGTGCAATATATTTTTGATATGGTAATTCCATATATTTTAAATATGGGTAAACCAAAGAAAATATTTGTAAGAGATGAGTATTTATTTCATTTATTAGTTGATTTGTGTGAAAGAACTAAAATTAGTTTATATATAAAGAGAAGACTTGATGCGATTGATTATTTCATAGAAGAATTTGCAAGCTTTTGATAGGGAGCAGGTTTTTATCTGCTCTTACTTATTTTTAATGCCGAATACCAAACCTATATTCTGTTGCATGTATAGTATATGTAGTTCATATTCTCTTACCAATAAACATTAAATTCACCTCATTAACTTATAAATTACTAACCTCTAAAGTTACTAACTTTAGAGTTAGTAATATTATAGCAACAGATTTGTTTTTTCATGTCTACCAAATTGTCTATTATTATTCTGCAAGATATCATGTATTTATCCATTCATCAGCTAATTCATCCATAAGCTTCCACACATCTCCTAACTTCCATTTATTACTTATACTATCAACCTGCTCTTTTCTATGCCAAGTGTTACAATAAGCGTACGTATAAACTCTTCTTGGCAAAAAAGATTTAACAGTTACTGTTGCAAAGCTTACCACCATTAACTCTTCCTTCAAATTCTAATATAGATCTGTTACCAAAAAAATAAAGACACTACTTTTCATAGTACCTTTATTTCAAGAACTTATCTAAATCCTCTATTTTATCTATCTCAAATATATTATCAACAATAGCCATCAATGTTTCTCTGTTTGCACCATCTATTTTCTTTACATATTCTTCAGGAACATTTCCAAATTTCTTCTCTAATAACTTAATAACAGTTACTCCTATTCCCCTCTCCATGCCTTTTTCTATTCCTTTTTCTATCCCTTTTTCAATACCCCTTTTCTCGCGCTCTTTCATCTCTTGCAATATGGTTTTTTCAAGATTTGATATCATTATTTTCACCTCCTTGTTTTCATCTATTATCCTCTCTATATTTTCTCGCTCTTCTTCCGGCAATCTAGCTAGTAATATCTTTTTAAACCATGCTTTAAATAATAATATTTCATCTTTATCCAAGTTGTTTAATATCTCTGATAATTCCTTAAGCCTTTTCATTATTTCTTCAAATTCTACTTTTTGTTCTAATAAAAATACAGAAGCTATTAAGTTTTCTAACTTTAATAATTCTTCTTTTGTATACCTATTTACATCTACTAGTATATATTTGAAATCTACTGCATATTCTCCAAAGGTTTCATAGGAATTTAGTGTTTCTTTGTAGCTTGTTTTTGCTGTCCACTTACGGACTCCGTTGTACAATACTATCGGTACTATAACTGGTAATTTAAAATCTTTCCTTCTTGATTCTTTTTTGGTATGTCTTTTAGTATGCTTCTCCATATCTCTACCATATATAAAAGTAATCTGTAGGGCATTTGATAGTCAACTGTAGATTGTAATTCCATCAATATATAAAATATAACTTCTTTTTCTTTTAATTTTACTCTGTAAACTAAGTCTGCTTCTTTATCTGCAAAGTCTTGTAATACAAATGACTTATCTACTCTAACTACATTTGCCTCGTCTATATCATTTACCCATTCATGTTTTACAAAACTTCTTAATAACTCTATAAACACTCGCTTACTGGATAACAAAAATTTATACCCTTTGTCATGCTGATTGTGAATAGCTTCCTTTACATTTTTATCATCCATGACATTTTGCTCCTTCTTAATATTATTATATCTCATAAATGATAAGTTTTGAATAACAATTTATAATTGCTGTTACTAAGTCTCTAAATAATTTTCATTCTGTATTCATTTTACCATTTTATTTCCTAAAGACCAATACAAATATTAAAAATATTTCGACATATATCGACAAAAATGAAAATGTGTAACACAGCAAAGCCCTGAGGATAATATTAATAACTTAGCTTCACCTAACACCTTTACTATTTTTCAAGCTTTAAGAATAATAAAAAAACCACACATTTTTATCTTTCTTATCCTGCCTTATTTCGCTTATTGTATAATTTTGGTTTTTATACTCCTCTGCAACTTTTTGGGCATCTTCCTTTGTTCCCAAAATCCTTACATACATTTTACCACTTGAAGTTTTCCCTGTTGTAACTTGGTATCTTTTTTCATCCTCTTCTTTCCTTTTACTATGCTTTCTCTTCCATTCTTCATGATCTAACGGTTTAGCATTTTTTACAGCTTCAATAATCAAATTAATATCCTCTTCACATATATTTTCTCCTTTTACTTTTCTAATTTCTCCAACAGCTTCCATTCCGCCAATAACAACAGGCATGCTGCAATCTTTAGCTTTCACCCATTTAGCCCGTTTAAATATTACAATTGGATATATATGATCTTTAACTCTCTCATGTAAATCAGGCAAATTTTCTTCTAACCATTTTTTAAACAATTTAACATGCCTTTCATTTTGATTAGTAGGACTTTGAACTTCAGCCCATTTATTACCTTGTTTCATACGCACTTATCTTTTGTCCCTAAAAAAGCCCCATCCCATGACTTTGTCTCTAATACAAAAATTCCGTTCGTATTTAACACAAGATGGTCAATTTGTATAAATTCGTCAGGTTCTACTTCTAAAACAAGATCATTTATAACAACTGCATTACTTGGAAGCCACAAATGCAATGCCCATCCTACTGAATTTTCACCACTACTTCCCTGTTCTTTTTCAGAAATACGCCTCCATGTATAAGCAACATCCGCAATAGGCTCTAAAAGCCATCCAAAAAAGCCTTCACTAATTTTGTCTAGATGTTTTTGTTTTTCTCTTTCTTCTTTTTCTTTGATTTTCTGATAAAAAAGCTTTTTTATTTCTTTATCCTGCTCTACAAAACGGGCTAACATTTTTCTCCCCCTTACATTCTTCCTTTTGGCAATGTTGCACTATTGAAAAAATTTGGTACTCTCATGCGGATATTTTTAACAAATTTCCTTTCAAATCCTTACTTTCTGTGAAAATATAAATTGCTTTCTTTTGATACTTGAAGTTTATCATTTTCGAGCATTATATTAAAAGTATCACAAGTAAAATAAACATCAACTAGGGGTTTAAGGTCTAAAAAATCAAGACTACACACAATACCATTTAAGCTCATTATTCACTATGGCAATATCAAACTCCCTGTATCCTCTAGCTGCTGCTATTATTCTGACCACGAAGTTTTGGGGAGCCTTTACATTCTCCAGAGCCTTAAGAAAGTTTTCATAAGCAGTTTCTCCATCTATATCCTCAGGAGGGGCATCCCCTTCGCCGTCAAGACAGACGGGATGATTTAGTTCATAATTTTCTGTAACATCTTCTACATCAATATATATTTGCCAGTTAGCTCCAAAATCGTATATATATTTTAATTTCCTGTAATGGGGTATATATTCTGACAACACTATATCCCTTTCAAGTTTTGTCTCTATCTCTGTAGGAACATCAAAAGCTTCTTCATTGCCTACTAATCGCACAACTGGCTTATAATCTCTATTCTTATAAACCTCATCACTATAAATATAGAATTCGTGGAGATGATAATCTCTCCATCCAAAAACTATTTGTAAAGCTTTATGAAATTCACGAAATGTCATATTAAGTGGGATTATCAACTCTCTCCATACATTATGTCGTTCTAACTCAAGCTTTGCTTTCACTTTCACAGCTTTACTGCCAAAAATAGGTTTACCCCAAAATTCCTGCAAATCTTTAAACATCTCCTCACTAGGTCTTATATATCCGCCTCTACCATCCCCTACAAAATATCTATTTGTTTTTCGACTTACAATAGTTTGAAAAATAGATCTGTCCTTCAATAAGTCCTCACCGTAACCTACAACCTCACAAGACTTATTCATTCTTGCTACGGAAAACTTATCCTTTGTTTTAGCGTATATAATACCATTAGCTTTTCTCATATACTCTTCTACAACTTCTTCTTTTATGTGTTCAGCTAAAAAGGTTTTACATATACCTTCTTGTATAATTTCATCCAGCTTTTTAAAATCTTTTGCTTTAAGATTATACAAAACTACAACATATCTGTTTTTGTCATTTACAAGAACCACACTCTTTCTTCGATTCAAAGTTATTAAGTTGGCATGCCAGCAAAATAACGGATCTTCATCAGAGTAAGGTAAAGGATCTATCTTTAACTCATTTAATAATTTTCTGGTACACTGTATTAACATCAACCTCTCCTCCCATACTCTTCTCCCATAAATTAAAGCTAATATAATTTTATCATTCTGCCCTCTAAAAGCCAATATGAATATCAAAAATATTTCGACATATGTTATTAAAAATAAAAATTCTCTCTTTCAATTTCTTCAATACAAAGTAAAACTCGTATTTCATCAAGCGTAATGTTTTACCTACTTTTATCCAGAGAAATTTTTACACAAAAATTTGGACTTGACATATGTGAAACACATATATATTTGAGGCATAATATGTATATAGGGGGATATCTATAATGTGTTTTGGTAAATTAGCAAACATCATAAAAGGTATTTGGAAAAATAAAAATGAGGGCAGTGATAAAATAACACTGAGCCTTTATGGTCTTAATATAAGTGTCGAGAGAAAAACAAATATCAATATTCCACATGAAGTAACAGTAGTAGTCCCAAGAGTTGAGCTTAGAAAAAAGATAAAAGATAATGAGGAAGAGATAGAGATAATAATGAATAGTATAACTGTTGTACACTCTCCACATCATGAATTAGCAGGTCTCCCCTCTTCTCCAGTAATTCCTAAGCAGTATTCCCATAAATGCAACAAAAATTAACATTAAAAATAATTGTTATAGTATATTGACATTAAAAATGTTGCAGCCCCTATAAAAAATGAGCGTATACCGGATATAAGCTATTTGGGTGCATAAATTTTTAACAGCGTTTTTTGCGTTGACCTCTTTTTATAATTTATTTACCAAAATGGCAAAGCTCTTACATCCAAAAAAATACCTAGGGTAAATTCTGCTTCAATATCTTTTTAAGGTATCTCATTTCCATTTTACCATTTATTCCTCAAAAACCAACACAAACATTAAAAATATTTCGCCATATCTCGACAAAAATGAAAAATTGTATAATTTTGCTTCTATATTCCTCCGCAACTTCATCTATCCTTCTCCTCTTTCACTAAAGCTAAACATAATAAAACATGAAAAACTCTGTCAGCAGCCATTTGATTAAAAGTTTCTGTAGGACTTATACCATGACATACATTATTTCGTAAGTTCCATCCCCGAGGATCAGAGAGCAAGACTCTCAGATAAAGACACATATCTTCTCCCAGGACATTGATTATATTTTCATCAGTCAATAAATCATCTAAATTTTTATAATGAAATCCCCCTGAACGAGATGGTTTTAATATAGGTGCTCCTATCTTCTCTGCTAAATTTCTAATTGAAGCTTCAATTTGTGGTATCAAAATATGCAAAGCAACAAGGAAATCATCATCTAAATACGCTTTTATTCCTTTAATAAGAAGGTCTTTTCTTCCATCTTCAAAAATAGGAGATGCAAGCATGTATTTGTCACTTGACAAATACATCCACCGTTCCCCTATGTATTTTCGCATACATAAAAAATTGTATCTCTCGGTAGGAAATCTTTCAACTGAAATACTGAGTATTTTTTAGTTTATCATAAATAATCAGGTTTTGCATTTAATATTATAATTTACAATTTATGTTTTGTTGCCAAAATCTCTTACAAAATTTGCAAAGTTCATTTATTTAGTTTATTTATTTAAGTTTTGGGTTTCGATCCTAGTAACCACACCATTTTTTGACACCATTACATTAAAGTATGAATTTCCCTCATCAGCAAGTTCTAGATAATAACCATCTTTATTCTCTTCTGCTCTAATAACACTCACTTTTCCTTGTGTTTTAAACCACGATTCAACCCTACCCCTAACGTGTTCTACCACATTCTCAAGAGTAACCTCATAAAAAGAACAGTTCGATCTATTTAAAATCATATTAATAATGTCTACTATTGTAGAGATTAAAGAAGCAGCTATAGGAAGCCAGATTTGTAATTCATGGTTTATATCCGAGGCACCCCAGTGCATTATTCTTTCCTGGTACTCTAGAAGGTAAATTCCTCCTTCTTGCATATACTTAGAAAGCGCATTTTTAATTTCTTCTAATACTTCTTTATAATCAATATTATCAAAAGGTAACTCAATGAATGTAATAGCAAGAGCATTTTCGTCAAGATAAGAAGAAACCTCTCTTATAAGTATATACATCAAGTTATACTACTCCTTTCTTAGATTAATTGTTTTATTTTTAAACTTGTAAAAGTTAAGTCTATATAATTGTGTAAAAAGGGGTTGAGCCATTCCCCACCCCTGGTTAGAATAGAAATAGAAACGAACCAAAAAATCTAACTGGAGGGATGAGAAATGGCTCAATATAATATTACCATAGATTCTGAAATTTTGCATTACCTTTTTGTACAAGGGACTAAGGATGAAAAGCTAGCTAAGTTGTTGGAATCTGTACTTAATCAAATTTTAGCAGCTCAGGCTACTGAACAAGTTAAAGCTGAACCTTATGAAAGGATAGAAGAAAGACAGGATTATCGTAATGGTTATTATTCAAGAAGTTTAATTACCAGAGTTGGAACTCTCACCTTAAGAGTTCCAAGACTCCGCAATGGCAAATTTACCACTGACCTTTTTAACCGTTACCAGAGAAGTGAGCAGGCCCTTTTGTTGGCACTAATGGAGATGGTGGTTAATGGAGTATCTACCCGAAAAATCGAAGAAATCACTTATGAACTTTGTGGGACTGAATTTTCAAAATCCACAATTTCCGAGCTTTGTAAAAATCTCGATCCTATTATTACAGCGTGGAATTCAAGACCTTTGAGAGAAAAAAGTTTTCCTTTTGTCATAGTTGATGCAATGGTAATAAGAGTAAGAGAAGAGGGACGTGTTCGTCAACGCAGCGTATTAATTGCTGTAGGAATAAATGAGGACGGCTATAGGGAAGTATTAGGCCTTATGATAGGAGACAGTGAATCAGAAGATAGCTTTTGCGAATTCTTTTCATGGCTGAAGCAGAGAGGGCTCCATGGAGTTGATTTGGTAGTTTCCGATCATCATAGAGGACTTGTACAAGCTATTTGTCGACACTTCCAGGGAGCTACGTGGCAAAGGTGCCAAACACATTTTATGAGAAATATCCTTGATAAGACTCCAAAAGCTTTACAAAAAGAATTACATGCCAAACTAAAAGCCATATTTGGAGCACCAGATCCCAGAACAGCGAGAATGCTATTAAATCAAGTATTAGATGAATATAGAGATAAAGCTCCTAAAGCAATGGAGATTTTAGAAGAAGGGTTTAAAGATGCAATAGCGGTTTTAGAACTTCCTGAGCCTTATCGAAGGAGACTTCGCACTACTAATATGTTAGAGCGTCTAAATGAAGAAATTCGTCGTCGTGAAAGAGTTATAAGAATATTCCCAAGTCGAGAATCTGGCATTCGTCTAATAGGAGCATTGTTAATGGAACAAGATGAAAAATGGGCTTCAGGGAGGAAGTATTTAGATATGACTGAGTATTTCGAGTGGCAAAAAGAAATTTCAAAAAAATCGAAAGATAAGGTTATTTCAATAAAATGACCTTTATCACCACCGTTAGTTTTTGATAACTGCTGGAGCCCCATGGTGTCAAGGACGGGCAAAAGCCCGGCGTAGCGTATCCTTGACACCATGGGGCGGAAGCAGTACAATGAATTGAACGGTGGTGATAAAGAAGGTTCATATTCTAACCAGGGGGATTTTACACAAAAATTTGGACTTGACCCTTGTAAACGCGCATCTTATAAAAATATCAGGGTACAAAAATAAATTCCAAATATTTTGGGAATAATCCAATTAAATATATCTTTCTGCATATATTTCAAAAATCCTGCATTAAAAAACAAAAAATCCTATATATTTTTTGTTTTTGTCGTGTCATTTTTATTTAAGTCTATATTACGCAAAAATAAACAAATCATTTTCGATTTTTTGATGGAAATAAAATAGACAAAAAGAAGTTAAAAACCCCAACTCACAAAACAGGAAATACCTTAATTTAGTACCGTTATGAGAATTCTAAGACTTTATATTTTTTATAATTTCTATAGATTTTGCAAAAACGTTGTACCGGCATGTTAGTTGCAAAATAAAATTCCCCAGAATTGCAACGAAAAATTTCCAGCTTTTTTGCCAAGCAGGATAAGGTTTTAGTAATTGTATTTGAAAATCATGTCAAGGACAAAACCCATAAGGGTGAGCGTTAGCGAATCCTTGATATGATTTTCAAATACAATTATAATGCTGTAAACTGCTGGCAAATTTTCCAGCACTCATTTTGCAAGAGCGGGGAATTTTCATTTGCAAAAAACAACCGGCATTATAATTCGGTATGTACATAAACTTCAGTGAGAGAGCATTTAGATATGATTGAATATCTTAAAATAACAAAAAGTAAAATACAAAACTTTCTTAGCAAAATCACCTTTCTCACCGCCATTAGTCCCTAGGAACTACTAAAAAGATGTTGTGTTAGGAACATAAGAATGGTCAACTGTAGCATATCTTTCAACCGCGACTCGGCACAGCCAAATAAATTGAACAGAGGCAACAAAAAATTAGTTTTCTATCCCGAAAATAGAACACTGCCGAAAAAGACAAAAAAACAATAACTATACAAACCTATAGCATTCCGCTTCAAAAAAATTACTCTATAGGTCTTACGAGGCATTGTATTAAATTGTGTATACAAACCTTACACTGCATTCTCCACGGTGACTTTTAATCCTAATGCCTCTAATTTCTTGATGGACTGTTTCACAATTGCTTCTTTCTTGCGTTCTTCGTAATAGTTTACTCCTAACTCATTATATCTCTCTTTTCGCTTTAATAAATAATACACAATCGTAAGGATACTGTGAGCTACAGCAACTGCAGCGCGATTGGCTCCTCGCCGGGCAGCTATACGGTGATACTGCGCTGATAAATATGTATCTTTCGTGTGAGCAGCAGCTCTTGCGGCTTCTACTAACACAGACCGTAGTTTTTCGTTCCCTTTTCGTGTTCTACCCGATTTTCGTTTCCCTGCACTTTCATTGTTACCTGGAGCTACTCCTGCCCAGGAGCAAAGATGCGCAGCAGAAGGAAATTGGTCCATGTTTGTACCAATTTCAGCTATTATGTGTTCAGCTGTGCGTCTGCCCACTCCTGGAATAGTGTCTAAACGCTCCAGGTCCTCCTCAAAAGGGAGCATTCGCTTCTTTATCTCTTCATCCAATAAGGCTATTTGTTCATCGAGAAAATCTATATGTGCCAGCTGTGTCTTTAACATTAATCTTTGATGTGGCCCTATTAAACCATTTAAAGCTTTCTTTAGTTCTTCTTTCTTATTCTTTAATCGTTTCTGAGCCAATTCGGATAAAATGGCAGGATCTTTTTCTCCATTAATTATAGCTTCAATCATCGCACGTGATGATTTCCCCAGTATATCTGTAGTCACAGAAGCAAGTTTAATATTTGCCCCCTCTAATACTTTTTGCATCCGGTTTATTTCTCTGGCACGTTCTTCTATTAAGCTCCGTCGATATCTTATTAATTCCCGCAATTCCCGCTGCTCTCTTGAAGGAATATAACTGCCCTGCAGTAAACCATGCTGCAATAATCCTGCAATCCACTCCGCATCCTTTACATCCGTTTTTCTTCCCGGTACATTCTTAATATGATTAGCATTTACTACCATTGGATTGAGCCCCTCAATCTCAAGAATATTGTAAATGGGCTTCCAGTAAGAACCTGTACTTTCCATCGCTACATGTGTACAACTTTTACTTTTAATCCAGTCCACCATAGCTAGTATATCTTCAGTCATCGTGGAGAATGTACGTATTTCTTTTTCTTCTGGTGTAATTACGCAAGCTACTACAGTCTTTTTATGAATGTCTAAGCCACAACAGCGTGGATATATAACTTCCATTTGTATCATCCTCCAGCGGCTTTTAGATTTGAAGGGCTGGTGCAACAACCTCTATTCGATTATTCTATCCCGCGTGCTTCCATATTGGAGCAACAGTCTGTGGTGCACCCGGTCGTTGTGGTTCAGTCTGGTTATCGGGCTCAAGGCACCAAAATGGTAACGACCTGCCTTCACCAGCCGCTATACTGATTATATCATCAAAAAAGGACATTTTCATTCTCTGCTGGTGCCGCATTTGTTGCGGCATGGGAGTCTGGTTAGAAAAATTCTTACAAAAAAATTTAGACCTGGTTAAAATCTCGATCCCATTATTGCAGCGTGAAATTCAAGACCTTTAAGAGAAAAACGGTGATAAGAATAAAAGAAGAAGGGCATGTCCTTCAGTACAGTATACTAATCTTTGTAGGGATAAATGAAGATGGTTATAGAGAAATATTAGGCCTTATGACATGAAATAGTGAATCAGAAATGTGAAAATTATAAATTATCCGGATATAGTAATTTTAAATTTCATTAGTAAGCTTTCTTCATAAAAGTTTTAAAATGTTGTTAAATTAAAGAAAAATTTCCATTTTTTGTACAATATCTTTGCATTTCATATCTTTCCATCTCCTTAATTCCTATTTTACCATTCATCCTTTAAGATCCATCGCAAAATATTATAAAAATTCCGTCATTTTTCGACAAAAATAAGTCAAAACACTCTATTATACACTCTATTATGTTACAGGTACGTTTCCCATGCCTAAAATAAAACTACAATAAACCTTATCCTTTTTTCCCTACTGCAACCTCATCCTCTACATATTTCACCCTATAATACTCAATTGTCTCCTTTAATCCCTCTTCCAAACTATATTCTGGTTTCCACCCGAGTACCTCCAAAGCCTTTTTATTATCAAGATAACTATGCACTATATCTCCTTTCCGAGGCTCTGTATAAACGGGTTCTAAAGAGGTATTCATAATTTTATTCATCATTTCCACAAGCTCATTTATACTCGTGGGCTTATTCGTGCTTATATTTACAACCTCATTATCTCCTCTCTCCAATGCCAAAAGATTGGCTTTAACCACATCTTTTACATAAACAAAATCACGCGTTTGGTTTCCATCTCCGAAAATAATAGGTCTTTCTCCTTTAAGCATTTTATCTGTAAAAATAGATATTACTCCACCTTCTCCTTTTGGGTCCTGTCTTATCCCATACACATTTGCATAGCGTAAAATTGTATATTTTAAGCCATACAATTGCCTGTATACCTCAAAGTAATGCTCTGCTGTATGTTTTGATATTCCATAGTAAGATATGGGATTTACTTTATGTTTCTCATCAATAGGAAGATACTCAGGGTTTCCATATACTGCTGCCGATGAAGCATATACAATCTTTTTAACACCACTTTTTCTGCAGCATTCCAGTAAATTTACTGTCCCCAGTACGTTTCCTTTTGCATCAAATACAGAATTATCAATTGATTTTTGAACATCTATTTGAGCTGCTTGATGTATTACATAATCAGGTTTTTCTTTTTCAAATATTTCACATAAGTCTTCATCTATGATGTCTTTTTATAAAAATGGCCTTTTTATTTATAAATTCTTCTTTTCCTGTTGAAAGATTATCCACTATTACGACTTCATATCCATTTTCAATCAGCAAATCTACTACATGTGAACCTATAAAGCCTGCACCACCTGTGACTAAAACTTTCATTATCCGTATCTCCTCACTTATTAAAATTCAAAAACTATTCTATTTCAGTAGCAGCAACTTCTTCCATTAAGAAACGTTGATAATCAGGATTATACTCTGGTACAAGTGACTTTATAAACTCTCTTATTTCATCTTCATCCATATCATCTATCTTATCTTTATATTTTTTCAATGTTAAAATTAAATTCCCATAATCAACAGAAACGGGCTTTTCAATAAAAATTTTCTCATGCTTCGTCGACACGTATTTATCATCACTTATTAATAATTCCTCAAATAATTTCTCTCCTGGCCTTAAACCAATAATCTTAATAGGTATATCTACATCAGGTTCAAAACCCGATAATCGAATTAACGTTCTTGCTAAATCTATAATTTTAACCGGCTCACCCATATCAAGTACAAATATTTCGCCACCCTTTGCCATAGCACCTGCCTGTATAACCAATTGAACAGCTTCTGGTATTGTCATAAAGTATCTTTTTACTTCTTCATGGGTCACCGTAACAGGTCCACCTTCTGCAATCTGCTTTTTAAAAAGAGGTATAACGCTTCCATTGCTTCCTAACACATTTCCAAATCGCACTGCAACAAACTCAGTTTTACTTTTTTATCATATTCTTGAACTATCATCTCACATATGCGCTTAGAAGCTCCCATAACACTTGTAGGATTGACAGCCTTATCTGTCGAAATCATTACAAAGCGATTGACACTATATAAGTCAGAAACTTTTACAAGATTCAATGTACCATATACATTGTTTTTAATAGCTTCATGAGGGCTGTCCTCCATTAATGGAACATGTTTATGAGCAGCTGCATGAAAAACAATATCAGGAGTATACTTACTAAAAATTTTATTCATTTTCTTTTCTTCTCTTATATTCGCTACTAAGCAAACAACATCAAGTTTAGGATATTTTCTTTTCAATTCTTGCTGTACTTCATACATATTGTTTTCGTATATGTCTAGTATAATAAGGCGAGAGGGTGAAAATCGGGCTATTTGTCTGCAAAGTTCAGCCCCAATAGATCCTCCTCCACCTGTAACCATAACTTTTTTACCTTTTATATAACTGCTTATTTCCTCTAAATCAATTTTGACAGGTTCTCTACCTAACAAATCATTTATATCAACATCTCTTATACTACTTATTGATATTGTTCCATCGACTAACTCATAAATAGCTGGCAATGTCTTAACTTTTATGCGCATTTCACTACATTTATCAATAACTTTTTTCAAAACAGTTCTAGGCGCAGAAGGGATAGCAAAAATAACTTCATCAATTTCCTTCTCCGTAATAACTTCCTGAATATCATCAATTTTCCCCACAACAGGCACATCATCAATACTTCTGTGTAATTTAGACACATCATCATCTACTATTGCTACAGGCTTAAGACCTGTTTCTGGATGATTTTTTATCTCCCTTACAAGTATACGCCCAGCATCTCCAGCGCCTACTATTAACACTTTTTTGTATTTTATATTCTTTACTTTAACTTTACTGTTATTTTCCATATAACTTCTATAAGCAATACGACTTCCACCTATTAGCAATGCACTCAAAAACCAGTATAAAGGATAAATAGAACGTGGCAAATGTATTTGTAAAAACAGTAAAACAAAAGCAGCCATAGCGCTGCCAATGGTAGTAAAAATAATCAAATCCATAATATCATGTAAACTTGCATATCTCCAAATTTTATTGTATTGTTTGAAAAAGATAAATGTTACGACAGTCACTGTAACTACTATGTAAAAGGTTTTTTTGTATAAGAGAAAATATTGGTGAGGAATATTATAGTCAAAACGCAAATAAAAAGCTAGAAAATATGCTATATTCAATAGGATAATATCAATAAGCAATAATAAAATTTTTCTCTTGTTTTTCCGCATATAAATCTCTCCCATTTACCTACTATATATCTTTATTGCCTCTTTTAACTTATCGACTACATAATCAATTTGTTCATCTGTTATTTTATTGAAAAAAGGTAAAGCTATTGTAGATCTTGCCACTTTCTCTGTTATAGGAAAATCTCCTTCTTTATGGCCAGTTAATTTTTTTATGTAAGATTGTAAATGTACTGGCGTAAAATAAGGTCTACAACCTATATCATTGTCAATTAAATACTGCATCACCTTATCTCTGTCTATGTTTTCATCTACTCTTATCACATAGACAAACCAACTCATCTTATTTACTTCAGGAGCAATGTATGGTATTTTAACTCCCTTGACATCTTTCAATCGTTCATTATATTTCTCAGCTATTTCTGAACGCCTCTTAATTATCTCTTCTATCCTTTCTAACTGAACTATTCCAAGAGCAGCATGTAACTCACTAAGACGGTAGTTAAAACCGAGCCGTTCGTGTTCTAACCACAAACCAGTAATAGGCCTTCCCTGACTTCTCATACTTCTACTTAGCTGTGCAATTTCTTCATTATCTGTAACAATTACCCCACCTTCAGCAGTTGTAATCTGTTTATTGGGATAAAAAGCAAAAGCACCCGCATCACACAAAGTTCCTGCTTTAATACCTTTATATTCTGAACCTAATGCCTCACAAGAATCCTCAATAACTTTGAGACCATATTTTTTGGCTATCTTATTTACCCTTTCCATGTCCATTGGCTGTCCAAAGACGTCTACTGTTAGAATTGCTTTGGTTTTCTCTGTTATTTTTTCTTCTATTTTGCTAATATCCATGTTTAATGTATCTGGATTAATATCTACAAAAACAGGCTTTGCCCTTTCAAATAAAAAACAGTTTACAGATGCTATAAAAGTAAAAGGTGTAGTTATAACTTCATCTCCACCTTTTATGCCCAATGACCTTACTATTAAATGCAAAGCACTTGTCCCACTATTCACTGCAATCGCATATTTTTTCCCTACGTAATCAGCTATCTTTCTTTCAAATTCTTCTATCTTGGGTCCAATGCTTAAAATATCCGACTTTAAAACTTCTACAACTGCGTTGATTTCTTTTTGGGTAATATCTGGTCTTGATAAAGGAACTTTCATTTATTCATCCTCCTCATGAAATTTTATTGGCTTTGCTGGAACTCCCACTGCTGTACAATAAGGCGGTATATCATCAACAACAACTGCCCCTGCACCTATAATTGACCATTCACCAATTTTTTTACCCTGTATTATCGCACTTCCTGTACCAATACTACATCCTTCTCCAATAGATACGTTTCCTGAAATATTTACACTAGGTAATATCGTAGCATAATCACTTATAACAACATCATGACCTATAGTACAGTCAAGATTAACTATAACATGTGACCCAATTTTTATGTTTGTAGTAATAATATTCCCTGCACATATTATAGAACCCTCACCAATCGTCAAATATTGTGACATTATAACAGTAGGATGGATCAGCGTTGCGAATTTTACATTATATCTTAAAGCTTTTGTTATTAAATTTCTTTTTATTTTTGGATCGCCTACTGCACAAACTACATACAAATCATTAAATTTTTCAATTACTTCAAAACCACCTAACACAGGATAGTTATTTAAAATCTTTCCCTTATTGTGTATATTCTCATCAATGAATCCCAATAAATTCCATTTTTGTTTTTCTTTATTAATATCTTCAATCAACCAAGCAACTTCTCGTGCAAATCCACCAGCACCTATAATCACTATATCTTTTATATTATTCATCGTTGATACCTCCGTTTCACTTCTTAATCCTTACTTCCCGTAAATTTTGGCATTGTAGCATAACCTTCAGCAGAAATACCTTCCCTTTTTATTACTTTTATAAGTGTTAAGAATAATATTTTAAAATCCAGCCATAAACTCCAATTATCTACATACCATACATCAAGTTTAAATTTCTCTTCCCAAGAAAGACTATTGCGTCCATTTACTTGTGCCCAACCAGTTATACCTGGCTTTACATCATGACGTCTCATTTGCTCCTCTGTGTAATAATTCAAATATTCCATGAGTAAGGGTCTTGGCCCCACTAAACTCATATCTCCTTTTAAGACATTAAATAATTCTGGCAACTCATCAAGACTTGTAGTTCTAAGAAATTTACCTATTTTAGTCAGACGTTTTTCATCCGGTAAAAGATTCCCATATTCATCCTTCTCATTAGTCATCGTCCTAAATTTATATATTGTAAAAGGTCTCCCCTTGAATCCTGGTCTTTCTTGTTTAAATATAACAGGAGGACCCATTGTAACAAGGATAACTAAGGATATAATAATTAGCAAAGGTGATAAAACAATTAATAGAAAAAAAGACACAAAAATATCGATTAATCTTTTTGCAATCAACTTCAAGAAAAATTTCCCCCTCCTTTTAAAAATTTTGAGAGGAATCGCCAAGCAATTCCAATAGACATCAAAATCCTTGAAGAACAATCACCTTCGTCCGAAAGACCGGGATGAGAGCCTTTGGTACTGAGAATTTTAAAAAGAGCTCGTATTAACTCTGCCTCTTCTTTAGTTAAAAACCCTATTGTTTCCAGAAATCGGCGTCGTTCTCCTCCGGGAGCTAACCCTTCTTTGGGAAAATTCGGCATAGCCTCTGCTATATTATCGAATATCGCCTGGAGGAAAGAACGAATAGACGCATTAGCTGCCGCCCACCGCTCTTCAGCATAATTTTCTCGAGCATCTTGTAGATGTTGTAAAGGTACGAACCAACCTAAATCAAGTAATTTTTGTTCAAGTTTATTTCGTATGTGGGTAGTTTCTGTGGATGCAGGCAAAGCCTTAATTATCTTTCCATTTTCAATTTGATACCCATCTAGCGCTAAACACTCTTCTAATTTCCTTATTTTCTCCATTACCAGACTCGAAACCGGTGCTCTCTCTTCTATTTGCTTAATTGTTTTAACCGTTTCTATAACAATATCATCCCAAACCTTGTCTTTGTCTTCCGTGCTATTAAGTTGATCAAGATAAGCAATAACTTCTTGAATTCGTCTTAACTTCCCCGTACCTTGGGGTAAATGCCGATAAATATTAAGTAGTCCAAACTTAGTAAAAAAATTTTGCAACTCCCCGTCTGAAAAAAGTTCAGATAGAATCTCTCCACAAATAGCCATTGTCCTATCAGAAAACTTTCTTGCCATAAAACTTTCCTCCTTCCTTAACGGAAGTGGTGGTAAAACTATATCAGCAATCATTTAAAATTCTATTCTTATCTTTCCAAGCAATATATTGAATGAGAATACTCGGAAAATACATACGATCTGCATATTTATCATGCAAATAAGATTTAATCCGTTTATGGATAAATTTATCTATCTCATCAAGACTTAGATTAAGCCAATTCCCTTTAATCTCCTTTGCCTTTTCTGTAACTAATACTTTAGCTATAGTCCAAGAAGATTCTTTTACATACTTTTGTTTTAGCAAATTTTCATGAATACGATGAACATCTTTATGGGGAAAAATTCCAAAACGATAAAGTGCAGTTTTAACTCTCTCAGGAGAAAAAGATTTTTCTATTTTATTCTTCTTCAATTCTCTTCCTGATTTTACTTCTATAATCAAAGCTAAATTATCTCTATCAATATCAAATCCCCATGTGGAAAATTTTTCTTTATCCCAGTCTTTATTTTGTCCTCCAACTTCTTCGTAAACATAAGGAAACCTAATTGCCAATAAATCACAATCTGCTGTACCTCTTTGCTCTCCTTGTCCAATGTTATGCAATACATAGTTTTGTAATAAGAAAAATCCATTTAAGCGAAAATACCAATACGTTAATTCTTCAGCAAAATTATTCATTTACTTCACCTCAAAAAATCTTACTAGTTACAAATACAGACTATATATCTCATCCATTTCGTTTAAAACTTTTTCAATAGCATAATCTTGTATAATTTTTCTACCCTCTTCTCCCATTTTGGCTTTCAAGCTTTCATCTTCGACTAACTTTTTAATTGTCTTAGTTGCCTCTATATCATTAACAGTAAACTAGCCATTAACATTTTAAGTAAAAGTCATAACTCTAACTCTTTGATTAATTTTTCGGTTAATTTTCTTATATCGTAATGTTGCTCTACATATTTTCTCCCATTTAAACCCATTTGGTTTCGCTCTTTTTCTGATAAATTTTTTATTTTTAATATCCCCTCCGCAAGTAATTTGGGATTTTCTGGAGGAACAATTATACCAACATTTGCTTCTTCTATTATCCCCTTTGAAGCACTTACGTTGGAGAGTATAGGTCTACCACTTGCAAGGTAATCAAATATCTTGTTTGGACTTATTCCATATTTAAATACATCCATATGTTTTAGAGAATGTAACAACAAATCAGCTTTTCTCAACACTGTTGGTATAAATTTCTTTGGAACAGGTGATAAAAAAACAATATTAGTTAATTTTTTTTGTTTGCCATTTCAATTAAACTCTCTTTCTCTACCCCATCTCCTATTAAAATAAACTGGATATCTTTATAATCTTTCAATAATTCCGCTGTTTCTATCACAACTTCAAGACCATTAGCAGGTCCATGAGCTCCCGCATATACCACTTTAAATTTGTCTTTATATTTTTTGAATGCTTCAAAAACCTCAAGATTTTCATCAATTGAGATATCCGTTTCAAACCTCTCCATATTTACACCATTCGGTATCCATACTATTTTTTGTTCTGGCACCCCTCTTTTGGCTATATAGCTTTTTGCATCAGGTAATAATACTATAATTTTTTCTGCTCTTTCATACATAAATTTCTCCCATATATATAACAACTTAGCAAGGATCGAATTTTCTTTAATTACTCCCATATCTATCGCCGTCTGAGGCCATAAATCTCTGACTTCAAAAATAAACCTCGCTTTATATTTCCTAGACAACCACCATCCTGCAAGAGGAGCAAAAAAATGCATAGAAGATCCTATTATGATATCAGGCTTTTCAAATTTTTTAGCGACTTTAATAACTCTAAAAGCATAAGAAATCATATTTACTACTCTTCGCCAATCATTTTTTGTGTACGGAAAAGTGTTAAGCCATACAAATCTTACTCCATCAAAAACTTCTTCTCTAACCGATTCTTTCGCAGAAACTTTTAGGTGTTTTTTTGTAACATGGTCAAATCCCGAAGCGAATATTGTGACATTAAATCCCTTTTTAACCAATTTCTTGCCAAAATCATAATGTCGTGTTCCACCTGCCATGTCAGGACTAATTGCGTAATGATTTAATATCCAAATATTTTTACCACTCAAAGATTATCACCTTACCTCATTATGTTAAATCTTACCTTACAACAGATATTTTCTTAACACCTTAACTATTTTTTCTGCCGCCTTCCCATCTCCATAAGGCTCTGCATCTAAACCATGTGGAGCATTCAAAACTTTTCTTATACTTTCTTCAATAAATTTTTCAGAATCTGGAGGTACAAGATAATTCCATCCCAAATCCACAAGTTCTACCCATTCTGTTTCTTCTCTTAATGTAACACATAGTATCCTATAAAAAAATGCTTCTTTTTGCACTCCTCCAGAATCAGTAATTATGAGCTTTGCATTTTTTTCTAATTTAACCATATCAAGATACCCAACTGGCTCTATTATTTTCAGTTTTTCCGATACTTTCTCATAGAGTCCCTCTCTTAATAATGCAGCTTTTGTACGTGGATGAAGTGGCATAACAATCGTGATATCCTTCCCTATTTTACAAAGCGCATTAAAAATTGTTTTTAATCTTTCAGGAATGTCAGTATTATAAGCCCTATGGATTGTAGAAAGGATGTATTCCTTGGGTTTTAAATCTAAAGTTTCTAATATTTTGCTCTGCTGTCCTGCTTTTTCTCCGTAAAATATAGCAGCATCAAACATCACATCTCCAACATAATATATCCTATCTTCAGCTATCCCTTCATTAATTAAATTATTTGCTGCCACTTTTGTAGGAGCAAAAAGTAAATCAGATACATGATCTGCAACTATACGGTTAATTTCTTCTGGCATTTTTCGATTAAAAGAGCGAAGCCCAGCCTCTACATGAGCAACAGGAATCTGGAGCTTCGATGCAGCGAGTGCTCCTGCAAGTGTAGAATTTGTATCACCATAAATTAATACTACATCAGGCTTTTCTTTTATTAAAACATCTTCAATTTTTTCAAGCATATGAGCTGTTTGTACTCCATGACTACCTGATCCTATACCAAGATAGTAATCAGGCTGAGGAATTTCAAGTTCTTTGAAGAATATATCACTCATATTATCATCATAATGCTGTCCTGTATGTACAATAATTTCTTTCATATCATTGAAATCTTTTAGCTTTCTCGAGACTGTAGCAGCCTTAATAAATTGCGGCCTAGTACCGATAATAGTTACTATTTTCATAATTCCTTACTCCCTCAAAATCCATTTTAATTATTACCCATCAAATATAGTAACTCTTCTACAATTTTCGATAAATTAAATTCTTTTTCTATTTTCTCAAAACCTTTTTCACCTAACTCTTCCCTCAGTTTTTCATCGTTAATTAATTTCATAATAGCTTTTGCCAATTCATCTGAGTTTTTTTGTTCAACTATAATTCCTGCTCCACCTTCTAATAACTCAGGTATACCACCTGTATTAGTAGAAATAACCGGTATTTTATGGGCCATTGCTTCCATAAGAGAAACAGGAATACCTTCCTTTTCACCATCGTCTGTCACAATACTCGGCAATATGACACAATCAATCTTTCCACTCCTATATAGTTCTATAAGTTCATCATGTGGTAGTTGCCCCTTTAAAAAAATTCTATCTTCTAAATTTAGTTGGGTAACTGTTAGTTTTAATTCATCTTCTAAAAGTCCTTTCCCAAAAAAATAACAATAAACATTGCAATTTTGAGTTTCTATCACCTTTTTAATAGCTTGAATTAAATAGATATGTCCCTTTTTAACTACAAAATTAGCAGGTACCGCCATTAAAAGAGCTCGATTCGCTTTTTTGAGATCTAATTTTTTAAAATTAACATCCACCTTAACCCCAACACGCAAAATATACAATTTATCTCTATATTCCTTGACATATGATAGTATTTCATCATACCCATTTTTATCAATAACTCTTATAAAATTAGAACTTCTAGCTTTTTCTCTTAGCATATTATTTTCTGCGATGTCCCAACGATGCGCTGTAAAACTCCATGGTATACCTGTTAATTCTGATGCAATATAAGCTAAAGTTGAAGGAGTTGAAGCCCAATGAGCGTGAATATGATTTATTTTCTTTTTTTTAAAATCTCGCTAACAACTAAACCTTTTGGTATAATGAGTAGATTCTTCAATATTTTTCCAAGGCTACCTGAATGTCTTAATATTTTAAAAATTATCTCAACAACCCTTAAAGGATGTTTTATAAAAATTAAAAAGCTCTTTAATATTAAGTTTAAACTTAAAAGAGGAATATGCATTGTAAATTTAGCTACCTCTTTTGGTTCATCTCCTAATGCAATTTCTTTCTCGGGTCGAACTGGTATTACAACAACATCATGACCTTTTTTTATAACTTCTAAAATCTCTGGAAGTATAAATTGTTCACCTTTCCCATAAGGTGTCTGCGACGTGATATATGCTATCTTCATCCCTTTCATATCAACTCTCCTCTACTTAATTAATACAACCTCTCCGGGTTCCTTTATTTTTTGATATGCCTTTACAATAAAAGCCCTAGTTCTTTTAAATTTGTTTGATAAATATGATTCCCATTTCTCTTTTACTGTTTTGAACTCAATCGTATTAAAAAGCTCATATAAAACTTCAAGCAAAGCTATATGCAACTTATGATAAAATGGACTCGCAAGATTACCACACTGATCGTAATAACTCCAATATCCTGTGTCATATTTGTACAACTCATCTTTCAAGGTATCCAACGTTCTTTGCAACGCTTCCTTGTATCTACCATCAGAAGTCGCCTTGAATATATCGTATAAGCCAAAAACGGCAAATATCCAGCCATTTAATATCAATACAGGCTTTGATTCGACCACTTCTTCCAAAAATAACTTATCATTAACGTATCTCGCAGTGCCACCTTTTTCCACAGGAAGCAACATTAAATCTATCGCTTTTTTAGCTCTATCCACAAATTCTTCATCGCCATTTTCCTGAAAAGCTCTTATCAATAGAGATGCTCCTTCTCCTTGAGTCATTGCTGAATATTTGTAAAATTTTTTACTTCCAATCCTTTCAAATACATCCCATCCTCCCAATTCATCTTGCTCATTCACAACCCAATCAACTGATTTCCAAAACTGCTCAAAATATATATCTTGCTTCGTTAGCAAATACAAATCGTAATTGCCCAAACCATATTGAATTACAGTAGTAGGAAAATAAATCTTTTCCCCATCCATTTTGACATTCATAGGTAAACCTCTTTTATCAGTTTCACCATGCCAATTAATTTTTAAAGTTAAATCATTATAATACCCTTTTATCCCTTCTTTAGAATAAATTTTTCCAATTCCCTGGTTAACATGTAAAGCACTTTTCCCTAGAAGTATTCTTAAGTATTTTGATAATATCCTTACATACCTCATAATAAAGAAGCTCCCTTTTTCAACTTAAATTGCAATAAACTTTCATACAATTTTTCGTACTTTTTTACCATTACACTAATATCAAACTCTTTCTCAGCAACTTCTTTAGCCTTTTCTCCTAACTTCTGACATAAATCTTTGTTCTCAATTAACATCAGCATTGCTTTAGAAAAAGCGTTTACATTCTTTGGGGGAACAAGAATTCCTGTAATATTATTCTGTATTAACTCTGGAACCCCTCCTACTGACGTTGCTATCACAGGTCTTCCAGCAGCCATTGCTTCCATAACACTTAGGGGATTACCTTCCCAATCTGAAGATAGAACAAACACATCAGAAGCATTTAGAATATCTGGAATATCTGTCCTTATTCCAAGGAAATAAACTTTTTTTTCAAGTCTATGCAATTTAGTTATCTCTTCAAGCCTTTCACGCTCTTCTCCATTTCCTACAATAATTAGCTTGGAATTATCATGTTTCGCAGGACCTTTTGCAAATGCTTCTATAAGTAACGCTTGATTCTTTTGCGGCGCTAACCTTGCTATATTCACAAACAAAAAATCTTCCTTTTGAAAGCCTTCTTTTTCTCTCCACTCTTCACGGCTTATATTAACTTTTTGGTAATATTCCACAGGTATACCATTTAAAATAAGTGGAATGTTTTTAATCCCATAAACAGAAGTTAAACTTTCACTAACTAGTCTTGATATGGAAATCGGGATCACCCCAAAGGAAAAAGCAATTTTATGAACCAATTTGCCAACTTTGTCAACTTCCTTTTCAGCAATATTGTGAACAGTATGAACTTTTACAGGTACCTTATGAAGCAACAGAGAAGGCAATACATATCTAAGAACATACCGGTGGGTATGGACAATATGAGGTTTGAAAGATTTTATTATTTTATCAATTCTAAAAAACATCCTTGGATCAAATCCTTTTTTCTTCCCCAGATAATAAACTGGTATATTTTCATTTTTTAATATTTTCTCTAATTCTGTATGTAGGGGTCCAAACATACTTATAGCTCTTATCTCGTACCTTTCTTTATCTAAATATTTCATTAAATTTACTGTTAAACGTTCTGCCCCACCATAACCAAAATTAGGTATTATTTGAAGTACCTTAACTCTATTCATAATTACCTCCTCTACATTTTTAAAAGGAATATTTTTTGAAGTTTAATAACAAATACAATATCAAAAAAACTATAGTGGGAAAAATAAGATAAACTCCATCCCAAAGAAGAATTGCTGGGTCTGCGTATAGTACTACCATCGTTGAAAAATATAATATCCAAGCTATTTTTAAAGATCTTAGCACAGGATTAGAAACATTGCTGAATATTCTTTCAAATAAAGCTAAAAGCATACCTAAACAAAACATTATAAAAACTACTCCAAAGATATTTGCTGAAAAATAACCTGCCCCTAGGATATCTACAGGAATTCCACCTTTCTCTGTTCCCAAAATAATTAATGTATTCTCTTGAGATAGAGTTAAAGGAAAGTCTATATTAATGTCTAAAATTTTCGATATTAATCCCAACGGAATTCTTAAAATTCCTAGAGGAAAATCTAAAAAATAGCGATAAGAAGTTTTTATAGGCACATTACAAAGTATATTGATTAAAGAAAGGTATGGAAAAGAAAATTCAGCAAAAAAATTAGAGAAAATATCTTGCAAACTATTGTATACAGGCTTTCCAAATCTTATTCCAAACCAATATTTCCCATATAAAATTATTGACAAGCTTACTCCTAGAGAGAGGACAAGAAACAAAATTCTAAATATACGTTTTTCTAACGTAGAGTACAAAGTTAAAAAACAACAAGTAAATAATTAATTAGATGTAATCTTCCAGCTTTTAGAATTAATACAAGTAAAGAAAGAATACCAGAAATTCCAAAACCAAGAAAATATAAGAAACGCTTCTTAAATGAAGAAAATTTATTCAAACTAAGTCCTAATAGGACATATGAAGAAAAAGTAACGATCAAAGAGAAAGTAAGAAAAGTGAAAGATGTTTCTTCCACTCCCTTTACTTTAATCCCACTTCTTAGTAAACCTGAATACATAATTAGGTCAAAAAGAGGTGCTGATCTTTTGTATATATATAATCCCAAAGAAAAAAACCCAAAAAAGTACAATAATGCTTAAAAGTAACCAATAAGAATCACTTATTTTATTTAACTTAAAATTAATACTACAACCAATATTCCTAAATATTGAAAGCCCTAAATAGTAGCCTACTACTGTACAAAAAAAACCTATAACAGATATCACCGAAGCAAGAAAACTCCAATAAGCGTCTTTATAGTTTATATTAAAAATCCACATTGAAGATGGAGGAAGAGAATCAACTTTAAAGTCAAACAGTATTATGTAACTAGGTGCGAGGAAATATATAATAAAATAAACAATATTAAATCCCCTAAGGAAATCAATAAATTTTATTTTTCTCCATCTCCATATTTCAAAAAAAACAATCATTAATCCTAAAATTAGAACCACTATCAAAGTAAACATTATTACTATAAACCCTCCAAATACTAACTCTTATCTACCAATGAAGGTAATTAAAATTTTTTATTCTCATTTTTTTATATCATTTTATAGCTTTCTCATAAACTTCTATGAACTTGCGTGCATGAACAATATAAGAATGATTCTTTTCTATATACTTCCTTGCTTCTTGTCTAATAGAATCTAATTTGTAAAAATCTTCTTTTATCTTTTCTATAATATAAGCAATAGCTTCTTCTGATTTTTGCTCAACAAAAAAGCCGTTTACACCATGTTTTATAATTTCTTTCATCCCCCCAATAGGAGTACAAACTACAATCTTACCACAAGACATACCTTCAAGCATCGAAAGTGATGTAGCTTCCTCTACACCATCAGATGTTATAGAAGGTATAAGAACAACATCACATACTTTGTAATATTTTACAATTTCGTCATGCGGAATACCCTCTAGAACTTTAACATTCTTATTTTTGTGAGTTATATTTAGAATTTCTTCTTTCAATGGTCCTATACCTGCAAAAATAAACTTGATATCCTTCTCCTTTAAGATATTTGCAGCCTTGGCAGCATAAATAACCCCATTTTTCTTTACATATCTTCGCGGTATAAAAACAACAAAATCTTCTTCTCCCCATCCTAATTCTTCTCTAATTTGCTTTTTTTCTAATTCACTGATTGGTTTAAAAATATCTATATCAACTGCATTGAAAATGACGTCAACCTTTTCTTTAGGAAAAGAAAATTCACTTACTACATATTCTTTAATTCTGCTATCCACAGTAATTATTCTCTGAGCTTTATCTATTGCCCTCTTCTCAAGATCTCTCCCAAATCTCTCGAAATCTGGAATATCTTCTTTTGAAAAGCCTCCATAATTTATAGCTTCTCTTGTATAATATCCATGCAGTGTTAAAACTATTTTTTTACTATTACAGAATGCCCCTGAAATAACATCATGAGCATTCACTACCTGAAATATTTCGAAATGTTGCTTTTTAAAAAATTTTTCTATTAGTTTTGTTCGAGTAATTACTCTATCTTTATAACTCATAAATTTATAAAAAGGATATCTAAAAACCAATTTTGCCTTTTCAAAACTAGAAAAAGTATAATATTTAGTAACAACATTAACGTTATTTAATCTTAATCCCTTTTCTAAAAGTAAAAGATGTATTTGCAACCCTCCTAAATTTGTAATATAAGGATTATAAGATGAAATTAGAGCAACATCCTGAATACGGTTATCTCTCATTTACTTTACCAACCTTTCTTTAAAATTAGTTTAGCTAAATAATGAACTACCGAAAACTCAAATATTTTTTATATAACTCAACTTTTATGTTCCATACAACTTTAACCACGTTATACTAATTTTGTTAAGGAAGAGCTAGATAACTTCCTACTTTTTTTATTTCTTAACCCGCCCTGGATTCCCTACCACAATCTTACCATCTTCTACATCTTTAGTCACAACTGAACCAGCTCCAACAAAGGCATCTTCACCTATTACTTTTCCGGGTAAAATTGTAGCATTGACTCCAATTCTACTTTTTCTTTTAGCAGTTACTCCTTTCATCTTGCTAAATCTGTCTGGATCTCTTCCAGCAGAATTATCATTAGAAGTTGCGACGCAAGGAGCAATAAAAACTTCATCTTCTAACTCTGAATAAGCTGTGATATAGGCATTTGTCTCTATTTTGCATTTAGATCCTATCTTGCAGTAATTTTCTATTGCAACACCTCTTCCTACAATAGTCATATCACCTATCACCACATCTTCTCTAACAGTTGCCAAATCAGCAATTAAACATTTTTTACCTATTTCACAGCCAGCGTATATCACGGCAGAAGTACCTATTATGCAATCATCTCCTATTTTACAAGGAAGTTTTTGTTGTTTATCTTTGAAAATACTGGTCGCAGCTCTCATTGGCTGTTTGCCAATTACTACATTATCATCAATTCTCACATTGTTACCTATGATACTTCCTTTATATATAGTGACATTATTTCCTATAATGCAGTTATCTCCTATTACTACATCATCTTCAATAACTGTAAAATAGCCTATTTTCACGTTTTGCCCAATCTTAGCTTTCTCAGATATGTAATTCATTTTCATCATTCCTTCATATCAAGTGTTGAAAAATCTTTTAAAGGAAATTCTACAGGTAAGCCTGTTTTTCTTGATTTGTAAATTGCCAATACTATCTCAACAGCTTTTTTACCATCTTCTCCAGTTATGTAAGGTTCTCTATCGTTTAGTACTGCATCAATAAAATCTCTATACAATGGAGTATGACCGTATCCATATACTGTATCTGGGTCTTCATAATTAGCTTCTTTTTTTACTTCTTCTTCATCATCTAATCCATCCGCAAATTTCCAGTCAATTATTTTGTTAATAGCAACTCCGCCAATTCTTACTGTGCCTTTTTCCCCAAATATACTCAATGTTTCTTCAAGATTTTTAGGATAAATACAAGCACTTCCTTCTATAATTCCTATAGCACCATTTTTAAATCGCAGTACTGCTGCTCCCATGTCTTCCCCTTCAATATTTCTTAAAAATGTATCTGCTTCAGCATAGAGTCTTTCAACAGGTCCCATCATCCACTGGAGAAGGTCAATATTGTGTATGCCCTGATTCATTAAAGTACCACCATCTTGTTCCCATGTACCTCTCCAAGAAGCTTGTCTATAATAATCGTCATTTCTGTTCCACCTTATACTGGCAACTCCATGAACCAATTTGCCAAAACTATTTTCTTCTACAGCTTTTCTCAATTTTTGAACAGTTGAATTAAATCTATTTTGATGGCATACAGTTAATTTTCTATTATATTTTTTAGCAGTTACAATCATTTCATCCGCATCTTTGATAGATAGAGCCATTGGTTTTTCAACAATTACATGTTTACCTGATTTCAAAGCATTTATAGTTATTTCAGCATGTGTACCAGAAAATGTAGCAATACTTACTATATCTATATCGGCTCTTTTTAGCAGTTCTTGATAATCCCGATATACTTCTATGTTATTTATCTTTACATTCTTTTTATCCAATAGCTCTCTATATCTTTTTTTCAATAACTCAGCCTTTTCAATTTCTAAATCACACAGTGCAACTAATTCTGCATTATCATGATTATTTACTAAAGCTTCAATATGCTTAAAAGAAATCCTGCCACAACCAATTAATCCAAATCTTAATTTTTATCCATTTTATCACCTACAGCACTTCTATTTTTCTTTTAATTCTTTTAAGTTTTTTGTAGCATTTCTTGTGTCAAAGACAAATTTCGCTGTCTTAACTATATGCTCATAATCGTACTTTGTGTGGTCTGTTGTAATTACAACAAGGTCAGAGGAACTTAGTAAATCATCAGTTAGGTTCTCTGAATGATACAATTTGCCATTGTGTTTAAATTCAGGTACATGAGGATCGTTATATTTTACTACTGCTCCTTCTTTTTCTAATATTGAAATTATCTTTAAAGCTGGTGATTCTCTTATGTCATCTATATCTTTTTTATAAGCTACTCCTAAAAGCAAGATAGTCGAACCATTGATTGGCTTTTTAAATCTATTTAAAATTCTTGAAATGCGCTCTACTACAAATTCTGGCATGTAATTATTTATTTCACCTGAGGTTTCAATAAGTCTTGTATGATAGTCATATTCCCTTGCTTTCCATGCGAGATAAAAAGGATCTATGGGAATGCAATGGCCACCAAGGCCTGGACCAGGATAAAAAGCCATAAAACCATAGGGCTTTGTCTTTGCTGCCTCAATTACTTCCCATACATCTATGCCCATGCGATAACATATGATGGCCATTTCATTAGCCAAGGCTATATTGATATTTCTAAAAGTGTTTTCATATATTTTTTCCATTTCTGCTACTTTAGGACTTGATACTTCAAACACTTCACTTTCAAGGACATTTCTATAAAGAGCAGCAGTAATTTTTGTACATTGCTTTGTAACGCCACCTACAACTTTAGGAGTATTTTTTGTATTGTACTGCTTGTTACCAGGGTCTACTCTTTCAGGAGAATAGGCTAAAAAATAGTCCTCTCCGCATATCAAGCCAGTCTCGTCTAAAATAGGTTTTACAACTTCTTCAGTGGTACCAGGATATGTAGTGCTTTCAAGTACGACCAACATGCCTTTATGTAAATATTTTGCTATTTCTTTGGTAGAGTTAATTATGTAAGATAAGTCAGGCTGTTTATTTTTATCAAGAGGAGTAGGAACACATATTGCAACTGCATCTACATCTTTTAAAAAAGCATAATCATTTGTGGCTGTTAATCTCCCCTGCTTAACTACTTCTTTCAAATCTCCATCCAAGATATCACCAATGTAATTTATACCGTTGTTTACTTTTTCCACCTTGTGCTCTTGAATGTCAAATCCTATTACTTTATATCCTGCTTTAGCTTTTTCCACCGCAAGAGGTAATCCTACATAGCCTAACCCTATTACCCCTATTACTGCCCTTTTACTCTCTATTTTGTCCAAAAGTTCATAGTATGTACTGTTAAATTCTTTCTCCCTCTCCACAATCTCAATCTCCTTCGTCTACAATTTTGTGTAGTACTTCACTGACATAGTTAATCTCTTCATCAGTAATTTCAGGATACATCGGTATAGCAAAAATTTTTCTACATACTTCTTCAGCAACTGGCAAGTCGCCTTCTTTGTAGCCCAAATTAATATAAGCTTTTTGAAGATGTAAGGGCACAGGATAGTATATCCCTGTTGCAATGCCATATTCTTTTAATTTTTCCATTAAAAATTCTCTTTTTTCACTTTGTATACAGTACAAATGATATATGGGTTTGGCTTCTGGCAATTTATATGGAGTTTTTATGACATCTGATAAATCTTTTAATAGTTCGTTATATTTATTAGCTACACTGATTCTTTGACTATTCCACACATCAAGATATTTTAATTTTACTCTTAAAATTGCAGCCTGTAGTTCGTCGAGTCTGCTGTTATATCCAATTTCTTCGTTATAATATTTCTTTTTACTGCCATGTTTTCTGAGCATGTCCACTTTTTCAGCTATCTCTGGATTATTAGTTACAACCATTCCTCCATCGCCATAACCGCCTAAGTTTTTTGTGGGAAAGAATGAAAAGCAGGCGACATCTCCAAAAGTACCCACTTTTTGGCCTTTATACTCAGATCCTATTGCTTGACATGCATCTTCAATTACGTATAAATTGTGTTTTTTGGCAATTTCCATGATTTTGTCCATATCACAGGGTTGTCCAAAAATATGTACTGGTAAGATAGCTTTTGTCTTTTCAGTAATTTTTTCTTCTATCAAATCAGGATTTATATTGTACGTATCTGGGTCTATATCAACAAAAACCGGTGTAGCACCTACTTGAGAAACTGCTTCTGCTGTTGCAAAAAAGGTAAAAGGAGTTGTTATAACTTCATCTCCTGGTCCTATATTGAGAGCTCTTAATGAAAGCACCAAAGCATCAGTCCCATTTGCTACACCTATCGCGTATCTTACACCTAAATATTCTGCTATTTCTTTTTCAAAAGCTTTTACTTCTGGACCTAGGATATATTGGCCATTTTTTAAAACTTTTTCTATTGCTTGATTTATTTCCTCTTTTAAATTTTTATACTGTCGTTTTAAATTAATTAATTCTATTTGCATATTTAAAACCCTCTCTAGAAATTTTGATTTCCCTTAAAATAAAAAAATCCCCCATCTACCCAATTATACTAAATTATGATTTCGTACAATTAGTTTCTCTTTCTCGCTTTCTCTCCCTTAGGTAAGAGAAAATAATTCAAACTCATCTCAATTTATATATATTTCTTCAACTCTTCTAATTTCTCTATCTTTAAAATGTCTTTTGCTAACTGAAGTAAAGTTTTATCATCCAATTTTGCAATACCTTCCAAATATTCTGCTGGAATATCTGTGAATTTTTCCTTGAGTTGCTCAAACACTACCATGCGTATTCCTTCTATTTTGCCTTCCATTCTCCCTTCCATTTTTCCTATTTTTAAGCCTTCCAACTTCCCTTTTTTAAGTCCTTCTTTTAATCCTTCTCTTCTCGTTTTCCTAAACTCTTCTCTCAAGCTTCGTTCTAAATTTGAAATCATCTCTTCCACCCCCTCACTTTGTACTAAAATTTCTTTTATCTCTTTTTCTTTATCCTCTGGTTACAATACAATTGGAATAATAGCCGGTAATTTAAAATCTTTTCTTTTTTGTTCTTTCAACGGTATATCTCTAAGGATTTCTCTCCAAACTTCAATTATATATAGAAGCAATCTGTAAGGCATTTGAAAATCGACTTTTGATTGCAATTCCATCAATATATAAAAGAAAACATCTTTATCTTTCAATTTCGCTCGATAAATCAGATCAGCTTCTTTATTTTTAAAATCCTGCAATATAAAAGATTTGTTTATGCGCATTACACTGGATTCATCTATTTCATTTACCCAATCCTTTTTGACAAAACTTCTTAAAAGCTGTATGAATACTTTTTTATGAGAAAGTAGGTATTTATAGTCTTTATCATGTTGATTGTTTAAAGTTTTTTTATTTTCACCATTCCCCATTATACTTCACCTATTATTATATCATTTTAAAGATTAAAAAAGCCAATGCTTCGCCTTGCGGGCGCAAGTGCTTAAAAAGCACCGCCTCCGCTTCTGTATCTATATTACCACCAATAGAACTTATGGGCGCCGAAACAGCCTCATAAGTCCTATCGGATCATGTCAAAATTTAGCGTGAACAATAATATATATTCGACGTAAATTTACATTTTCCTTCTTTTCCAAAGGAATTTTTTATAATTTTATAGAATGATATTCCATGAAAAGATTATAGTAAACCTTTGAAGTCTGATATTATTCCTTCCTGATGCTGGATAACTTTCTTCTCATTACTCTTCAAATATTTTGTAATCTCCTTTTCCTATAAATACCACTAATGCTTTCTTTAAATTTTGTTTATCTTTAAATTGCATACTTTCACGGTATCTCTTTAATTGTTCTTTCCCTTTTTCTATTATCTCTCCAATATATTTTTCGTCACTTTTCTTTACATACTTTAGCTCTATCAACCATTCGTATTTTACATCTGGCATTCTTATGTCTTTTTCTAAATAAATATCTATATAACCTCCCTCTGTTTCTTTCTCACTTATAGGCTTGTATATGTTACTCATTGTCAAGTATGAAAAGAGTATTATTTTTATATATTTTTCATCAAATTTTATTGTATCTCTATTGGATAATACTTTTAGAACTTTTTCACTTATAAATTTTATAAAGTTCTTTATTTTTCCTTCAAATGCCATTTCCCATATGGCTTTTGCTATTTCCAGCATTTCATATTTTATGTTGTTTTCTTCCTTTAATTTTCTACCGAAGTACTCCCAATACATTGTTTTTATTACGTAATTAGGTATGCCAAGTTCTAAGATATTGTACCTGTAATCTTTTATTGTTAATAAGCCCATATAAAATAGAAGAGAAATAAAGTATTCTTCGTCGTACATTCTGTCAAATGAAAATTTTGTTACTATCTCCGCTACTATCCTTTCCTCTTTTATGATCCTCTCTAACAATGCCCTGTTCTCTTCATTCATTGTAAGCCTGTTTAGCCTGCCATAGTCTGTCTTTACATTGTCGTCTATTAGATACTCTGGATATCCTCCTGTGTTTTTGTATTGTGCTAAAAAGTATAGTACCATGTCTGGATTGTATACCCTTGTCCTGGCATTTTTGTTGAATTTATAGCCATCGTATAATTCCCTTAAGTTATTTATTAAATTCTCTTTTTCCTCTATCCCTACTTCTTCTAGTATCTTCACTACTTCTTCTTCTGTAAATCCTAGCATCTCATTTAAGCTTAAATCCATTGTGACATTTAATGCTATGTTAAACCCACTCGTTAAGTCATCCAGCATTATTGGAGATATCCCTGTTATGAATATCCTGTCTATTACACTCTCTGTCCCTATCTTCAATGTCTCATAAAAGTCTCTTACAAAACCTGATGCCCTCACTATCTCTCTGTAAAATTCACTCTCACCCATCGCTATTATGTCATTGGCAAAATGGTCATATTCGTCTATTATTAGATAAATCTTTTTACCTACTTTTTTTACTTCATTTATTATCGTCATTATAACCGCATTTATATCAGTTATTTGGTCAATTTTCTTCCTTATTTCTTCCGTATTTTCTAATATACCCTCGTATCTGCCTAATAAAGCATTTATTGAATTTTTCACACTTAACAAAAAGGACTCTTTTAGTTGGTCTTTGTTTTCTGTGTTTAGGGCCTGAAAAATTCAGTTTGAGTATCATATAACTGTTCTTTAGCTTTGTGGAATTCTTCCCTATAATAAGTCGCCAAATAGTTCTCAAAGTCTTTCTCATTGTTTATGTCCTAATAGTTTTCCTAATGGGGAAAAAAAAAAAACTTTTCCCCAACCTCCCTCGGCCTATGAAAAACCAGGGTTTTTTGCCTATTTTAAGTTCTCCTTCTTCTCTATTATTTATCATCTTTGGTCGCCTAAATTTGTTTTCCTTTCTTCCTTTCCCCCCCTCTCCAAATTTGGAATTTTCCCAAATTCCCGAATTTTTTCCTTCAATTTTTTAACCCCACCCCTTTTACTTTTTTCCCTTTTTTTTTTTTTTTTTTTAAATTTTTTTTTTGGGGAACCTTCCCCCCCCCGGTCCCCCCAAAAGAAAAAAAAAAAAAAAAAAAAGGCGGCCCCCCCCCCCTTTTAACAACACATCACTTTTTTTTTTTCTCCTCTT
>NZ_CM001486.1:1720503-1724906 GCF_000262445.1 Thermoanaerobacter siderophilus SR4 | reverse complement strand
TACCTCTTAAGCTGCTTTATTCCTTCTTCTTTTATCTTGTCTATCTTGTCTTTCTCACTCTTCTTTACATACTTTAGCTCTATCAACCACTCGTATTTTATATCTGGTATCCTTATGTCCCTCTCCAAGTATATGTCTATATACCCTCCTTCTGTCTCCCTCTCACTTATTGGCCTATAGGCTTTACTGTTTACAAGATACGTAATTAATATCACTTTGATATATTTTTCATCAAAGTTTATTATGTCCCTGTTCGAAAGCACCTTTAGCACATTCTGGCTTATATACTCTATATATGGTTTTATTCTCCCTTCATACGCCATCTCTTCTATGGCTTTTGGCTATTCCAGCATTTCATATTTTATGTTGTTTTCTTCCTTTAATTTTGTTTCGAAGTACTCCCAATTCATTGTTTTTATTACGTAATTAGGTATTTCAAGTTATAAGATATTGTACTTGTAATTTTTTATTGTTAATAATCCCATATAAAATAGAAGAGAAATAAAGTATTCTTCGTCGTACATTCTGTCAAATGAAAATTTTGTTACTATCTCCGCTACTATCCTTTCCTCTTTTATGATCCTCTCTAACAATGCCCTGTTCTCTTCATTCATTGTAAGCCTGTTTAGCCTGCCATAGTCTGTCTTTACATTGTCGTCTATTAGATACTCTGGATATCCTCCTGTGTTTTTGTATTGTGCTAAAAAGTATAGTACCATGTCTGGATTGTATACCCTTGTCTTGGCATTTTTGTTGAATTTATAGCCATCGTATAATTCCCTTAAGTTATTTATTAAATTCTCTTTTTCCTCTATCCCTACTTCTTCTAGTATCTTCACTACTTCTTCTTCTGTAAATCCTAGCATCTCATTTAAGCTTAAATCCATTGTGACATTTAATGCTATGTTAAACCCACTCGTTAAGTCATCCAGCATTATTGGAGATATCCCTGTTATGAATATCCTGTCTATTACACTCTCTGTCCCTATCTTCAATGTCTCATAAAAGTCTCTTACAAAACCTGATGCCCTCACTATCTCTCTGTAAAATTCACTCTCACCCATCGCTATTATGTCATTGGCAAAATGGTCATATTCGTCTATTATTAGATAAATCTTTTTACCTACTTTTTTTACTTCATTTATTATCGTCATTATAACCGCATTTATATCAGTTATTTGGTCAATTTTCTTCCTTATTTCTTCCGTATTTTCTAATATACCCTCGTATCTGCCTAATAAAGCATTTATTGAATTTTTCACACTTAACAAAAAGGACTCTTTTAGTTGGTCTTTGTTTTCTGTGTTTAGGCCTGAAAAATTCAGTTTGAGTATCATATAACTGTTCTTTAGCTTTGTTGGATTCTTCCCTATATATAAGTCGCCAAATAGTTTCTCAAAGTCTTTCTCATTGTTTATGTCATAGTAGTTCTCTAATGTGGAAAGAAAGAGACTTTTCCCAAACCTCCTCGGCCTTATGAAAAACAGGTATTTGCTATTTAAGTTCTCTATCTTCTCTATATACATCGTTTTGTCTACATACAGGTATCCTTCTTCTCTCATCGCTCTGAAATTGGACATCCCATAGGGTATTTTCTTCATCTTTACCACCTCTTTCTTTTCTTTTTTACACTTCAATTACTTGGTATTCGTCCTTGCCTATGAATATGATTAGCGCCTGCTTTACATCTTTTCTCTCTTTTAGCCCTTTACTTTCTCTATACCTCTTAAGCTGCTTTATTCCTTCTTCTTTTATCTTGTCTATCTTGTCTTTCTCACTCTTCTTTACATACTTTAGCTCTATCAACCACTCGTATTTTATATCTGGTATCCTTATGTCCCTCTCCAAGTATATGTCTATATACCCTCCTTCTGTCTCCCTCTCACTTATTGGCCTATAGGCTTTACTGTTTACAAGATACGTAATTAATATCACTTTGATATATTTTTCATCAAAGTTTATTATGTCCCTGTTCGAAAGCACCTTTAGCACATTCTGGCTTATATACTCTATATATGGTTTTATTCTCCCTTCATACGCCATCTCTTCTATGGTCTTCCTTAACTCATTTAGGTCAAGATTAATTTTGTATTCTTTCTTTAAATTCGTTTCTATATATTCCCACATTATTGTCTTGATTACGTAATTGGGTATTTTTAAAAATAATCTCGTTTTTTCTTGCCTCTCTATCGTGAGTAATCCCATATAGAATAGCAGTGATACAAAGTATTCTTCGTCGTACATCCTGTCAAATGAAAATTTTGTTACTATCTCCGCTACTATCCCTTCCTCTTTTATGATTCTCTCTAGCAATACCTTGTTCTCTTCATTCATTGTAAGCCTGTTTAGCCTACCATAGTCTGTCTTTACATTGTCGTCTATTAAATACTCTGGATATCCTCCTGTGTTTTTGTATTGTGCTAAAAAGTATAGTACCATGTCTGGATTGTATACCCTTGTCTTGGCATTTTTGTTGAATTTATAGCCATCGTATAATTCCCTTAAGTTATTTATTAAATTCTCTTTTTCCTCTATCCCTACTTCTTCTAGTATCTTCACTACTTCTTCTTCTGTAAATCCTAGCATCTCATTTAAGCTTAAATCCATTGTGACATTTAATGCTATGTTAAACCCACTCGTTAAGTCATCCAGCATTATTGGGGATATCCCTGTTATGAATATCCTGTCTATTACACTCTCTGTCCCTATCTTCAATGTCTCATAAAAGTCTCTTACAAAGCCTGATGCCCTCACTATCTCTCTGTAAAATTCATTGTCCCCCATCGCTATTATGTCATTAGCAAAATGGTCATATTCGTCTATTATTAGGTATACCTTTTTACCTACTTTTTCTACTTCCTCAATTAGCTGGTTTATTATTGATTTTATATCTGATTTCTCTTTGACATGCTCTTTTATTTCGTCTATGTCTTTAAATATGCTTTGGTATTTATTTAAAAAGCTGCTTATTGAATCAATTAGGTTTTGCTTGAATGATATTTCTAACCTGTCTCTATTGCCTGTATCTAATCCTGAAAAATTCAGTTTGAGTATCATATAACTGTTCTTTAGCTTTGTTGGGTTCTTCCCTATATATAAGTCGCCAAATAGTTTCTCAAAGTCTTCCTCATTGTTTATGTCATAGTAGTTCTCTAATGTGGAGAGAAAGAGACTCTTTCCAAACCTCCTCGGTCTTATGAAAAACAGGTATTTGCTGTTTAGGTTCTCTATCTTCTCTATATACATCGTCTTGTCTACATACAAATATCCTTCTTCTCTCATCGCTCTGAAATTTGACATCCCATAGGGTATTTTCTTCATCTTTACCACCTCTTTCTTTTCTTTTTTACACTTCAATTACTTGGTATTCGTCCTTGCCTATGAATATGATTAGCGCCTGCTTTACATCTTTTCTCTCTTTTAGCCCTTTACTTTCTCTATACCTCTTAAGCTGCTTTATTCCTTCTTCTTTTATCTTGTCTACCTTGTCTTTCTCACTCTTCTTTACATACTTTAGCTCTATCAACCACTCGTATTTTATATCTGGTATCCTTATGTCCCTCTCCAAGTATATGTCTATATACCCTCCTTCTGTCTCCCTCTCACTTATTGGCCTATAGGCTTTACTGTTTACAAGATATGTAATTAATATCACTTTGATATATTTTTCATCAAAGTTTATTATGTCCCTGTTCGAAAGCACCTTTAGCACGTTCTGGCTTATATACTCTATATACGGTTTTATTCTCCCTTCATACGCCATCTCTTCTATGGTCTTCCTTAACTCATTTAGGTCAAGATTAATTTTGTATTCTTTCTTTAAATTCGTTTCTATATATTCCCACATTATTGTCTTGATTACATAATTGGGTATTTTTAAAAATAATCTCGTTTTTTCTTGCCTCTCTATCGTGAGTAATCCCATATAGAATAGCAGTGATACAAAGTATTCTTCGTCGTACATTCTGTCAAATGAAAATTTTGTTACTATCTCCGCTACTATCCCTTCCTCTTTTATGATCCTCTCTAGCAATGCCTTGTTCTCTTCATTCATTGTAAGCCTGTTTAGCCTACCATAGTCTGTCTTTACATTGTCGTCTATTAAATTTCTAGGCGGTTTTTTGTATCTTACTATGCTGTCAAGATAATACAATACCATGTCGGGATTGTATATCCTCTTCTCCGCTTCTGCACTAAATAAATAACCATCGTATAATTCTTTTAATTCTTCTAATGATTTTTCTCTTTCTTTTTCCTCTATCCCTACTTCTTCTAGTATCTTCACTACTTCTTCTTCTGTAAATCCTAGCATCTCATTTAAGCTTAAATCCATTGTGACATTTAATGCTATGTTAAACCCACTCGTTAAGTCATCCAGCATTATTGGGGATATCCCTGTTATG
>NZ_CM001486.1:1661202-1720403 GCF_000262445.1 Thermoanaerobacter siderophilus SR4 | reverse complement strand
TAACAAAAAGGACTCTTTTAGTTGGTCTTTGTTTTCTGTGTTTAGGCCTGAAAATTCAGTTTGAGTATCATATAACCGTTCTTTAGCTTTGTTGGATTCTTCCCTATATATAAGTCGCCAAATAGTTTCTCAAAGTCTTTCTCATTGTTTATGTCATAATAGTTCTCTAATGTAGAAAGAAAGAGACTTTTCCCAAACCTCCTCGGCCTTATGAAAAACAGGTATTTGCTATTTAAGTTCTCTATCTTCTCTATATACATCGTTTTGTCTACATAAAGGTATCCTTCTTCTCTCATCGCTCTGAAATTGGACATCCCATAGGGTATTTTCTTCATCTCTACACCCTCCTACCTTTCTTTTTTAATACTTTTTTGCATTTTTTGTATTCCTTTATGCATGAGATTCTTCGGCTTCACCTCAGAATGACAGAAGACAAAGATTCTTCGGAGACCATTCACTTCGGCTTAAGGCTTCGTTTCACTTCGGCTCAGGATTTACTGCTACACTTTACAAAAAAAGACACACTTTATAGTGTATCTCGATGTCTACAAATTTACTACTGCTCTCTTTAAAAGCTGTCTTTCCAGCTTTACTTCCTGTGATTTTTGGTTTAATTCGGTAATCTTTTTATCATGCTAATCTAGTGTTTTCTCTAACTTCATCTTTATTTTTGTAATAGCTTCATCAAATCTTTCTTCAAATCCATCCAATCTTTTTTCAAAGTTGTCAAACCTTTTTTCAAAACTATTAAATTTGTCAACAATAAAATTCACAAAATCTTCATTTGTCATTTCATGGCCCCCATATAAAAACCATTTACTAGCTTCATCATACCATTCCTTTTATGGTAAATCAAGATAAAAAAAGAGAGATACACTTTTAATGTATCTCTTGAAGCGTCTTTTGGGATTCTTCCATTATCTGTTTGGTCATTTCAGTCATAGGCTTTGGCTCTAATGATTTGGAATTTGCTTTGTCAAACATTTTTTGTACATCTACCGCTTTTTGCAAAAATTCTTTTGCCTTTTCTTTATCTCCATTGTTTAAATAATACATACCAACTTTGTTATAAGCATCAGCTAATTGCTGGTAATTTTCTGGCCTCAATGGTTGTACTTCTACCGCCTTTAATACATATTTAAGGCCAAGGTCAATTTGTCCATGAGCAAGATAGAAAGCTCCCAGTTGGGCATTAAGTTGAGAATTAAAAGGCTCTAATTGCACGGCTTTTTCTTCCTCAAACATCGCTTTTTGAAGCTTTGCAGCATCCTTTAACTGGTCACCAAGGGCGGTGAGAATTTGCCCGTATGTCATTCTGTATTTTGCGTTCCACGGGTCATAGGATACTGCTTTTTCATAATTTTGTTCCGCCAAAATAAGATTTTGTTGTCTCAAAAAGTTATCCCCTTTTACGGCATAACTTAACGCTACTGACATAGAAGTAGACATAAACATTACAACAAAGGCTACAACTATCGCTAAATAGTTTAAGTAAATTTTTTTGTTTTTACTTTAACTTTTAGTATGTCCAAAGAATTTATTACACCAATTAACGCCCAAAGTGCAATAGATACTGCAGAAAGCGACAGGTCAAAATCCATTGCAGCATGAGCGTAAAGACTTACTATTGCTGTTATAACAGCAGAAATTAATATTCTGTCTTTTTCCTCCAAATATCCCTTATACACTCTGTACATACCCCTAAATAGTGACAAAAGCAAAAACATTATAGCGATAGCTCCAATAATACCCGTATCTAAAAGTACCTGCATGAAATAGTTATGGGTTTGTGTAGTCCAATACAGATAAGATTGGTATTTAAAATATAGTGATGCCCATGCGCCGCCACCTGCTCCAAATATAGGATAATCTTTGAAAATTTTAAATCCATCTTTATAAAATTGCATCCTCTGTGAACTACTGCGGCTGGTAAGGTCTATATCTTGCACACGTGATGCAATATCCTCTGGCAAGTACTTGTATTTTAACATTATGTTTTGTACTTCATAAGGAGCATTTTTAGGATATATTTGCGCCTTTGTAATAGTAACTGACGTGTTTCGGAAATTATTTACAAATGTTATGGCAAGCCTTTTTGTGTCTTTTAAAGTAGAAAATTCTATTGTTTTTTCTCCTATGAAATTGTCTTTGTCGTAGAATTCTGCAATTTTAGTCGGTTGGTCATTTTCATTTCTGCTGTTTATTATTATGCCGTAAGCCCAATCCTTATTCGAGGGATTTTTGGCTACAACATCGTATTTTAACACATAAACTCTGTCAGGTTCTGCACTCACAAATCTCGTGACGCTTTTTATGCTGTCAGACTCCTCTACATCATGTTTTAAAGTCAAAGGAACTTGCGTCGTAAAAACTATGTATCCTGCTACCAACACAAAAATTCCAATTACAGCAGCAATAGCTATTCCAACTTTCACATTTATTTTATTGACAACACTTACAAAAAAGCTTATTGCGTATGTAACAATTAGTGAAGCAAAAACGCCAATCAAATACCATTTGATTAAATTGAGAACTACACCGCTGGCAACTGCTGAATTAAATTTTACTATAGGCAGTGCTGAAGCAATTAAAACCCCTACAAAATACATAAAAGGTTCTATTCTTTTGCCTCTTGGCATCAAAAACATGAGGATAATGCCAAGGAAAGGAAGCATAAGCCATGCTCCGCGAGATAAGGTAAATACATAGGCGTAAAACTGTGTATAAGCGGTTACGCCGTATATTGCCTTTAAATATTTATTATCAGTATAAGAAATTAAAGCTAAATTGACAAGGAAAAAAGCCATCAAAAATGAAGCTGTTGTATTGGGGTACTGAAAAGTAGAGTTTATCCTGCCTCCTACCCATGAACCGTTGTAATGGATGAGATTAACTGAAGATCCCAGCCCCACAACCGCTACTACAAAAGAGCTTAAAACTAACACATTTAACAGTATAAAAATTTTTTTGTTATCTCTTACAGTCCTACTAACTATGAAATATATAAACAAATAATCAAAATATCTCAAAACTTCCCCTATGCTCGCCCTTATATTTACAGCAAAAAAACTAGAGATTATATACGCCCCTACAAGAGATAAAGCAGCATAGTCTAAGCTAGTACTTATTATGGGTTCTTTTTGCACAATTTTAAAAATAGCCCATATAATAAATACCGCAGAAGTCAATGCAATTGTGGGAAACATTTCTTTTTCAAAGTACATGCCTCTAAAAAAAGGTGGATAAAATACGAGAACTAAAAGCAATATATAAAATATTGTGTCTATGCTTACAAAACTTCTGTATGCTTTTTTTGTTTGTTTTTTTAATGTCTTGCCCTTTTTTTACAGCTACTTTTTGTGCCATTTTCAATCCCCTTTTCTTGTAGCATTTTAATCCATTAAGACCACAGTATATACATATTCGACAAAAATTTCACTTTTCCTTCTTTTTATCAAACTATCAATTACAAATTTAAAATCACAAAAACGCACAATTTGCGTCAATCACACATTTTAATTGAAAGAATATAATAAAGTGAAAATAGAAAAAGGAGGATGGGTATGAGGCTTAAGTACTTAATTGTATTCCTGTTAGTATTAGCCCTTACAGTTTCTTTATTTGCAGGGTGTACAAATAAAAGTCAAAAACTTACAAAAATTAATTTTGTAGAAACAGTCCATTCTATTTTTTACGCTCCCTATTACGTAGCTGTAAGCCAAGGCTTTTTCAAAGAACAGGGGCTGGAACTCGTCATTACAACTGCTCAAGGGTCAGATAAAGCTGCAACGGCCGTTTTATCTGGCACAGCAGACATAGGACTTCAAGGACCCGAAACCACTGTATACGTACTTAAAGAAGGTAGAGATGATTATCTTGTAAACTTTGGGCAGCTCACAAGAAAAGATGGGTCTTTCCTTTTGGGGAAAAAGCCTGAACCGGACTTTAAATGGGAAAATTTAAGAGGTAAAAAGGTAATAGGTGGAAGGCCTGGCGGGATGCCTCAAATGACACTGGAATACATTTTAAAAGAACACGGCATAAATCCAAAAACAGATTTAACCCTTATCACCAATCTTCAATTTACAGCCGCAGCGGGAGCTTTTATGTCTTCCGATGCTGATTACGTGGCGTTATTTGAACCTACAGCTTCCCTAGTTGAAAAACAAAAAGGTGGATACATTGTAGCATCAGTTGGCGCTTCCAGTCATGAAGTTCCTTATACGACTTTTAATGCAAGAAAAAGCTATATTGAAAAACATCCCGATATAATACAGCGTTTTGTAAATGCAGTGTATAAAGGAATGCTGTGGGTGGAATCTCATTCTCCTAAAGAAGTAGCGGAAGCAATTAAGCCTTTCTTCCCAGATGCTGATGTAGACCTTATGGCGACAGCAATTGAAAGGTACAAAAATCAAAACACCTGGGGCACTACTCTAAAAATGAAAGTTGAGGACTTTGATTTTCTACAAAATATACTTTTAGATGCAGGTGTAATAAAAGAAAAGGTGGACTCACATCCTCTAATCAACAACACTTTCGCTGAAAAAGCTGAAAAAATGATCAAAAAGTAAAGTTTTAAATTGTGCTCAATATGTCCCTCCCATATTGAGCACAATTCCCCTTTTATTAACTGACTTTTCACATAGAAGGGAGTGCTTTTATGAATAAAATAATGGTAAGCCTCAAAGATGTATCCTTTAATTATCACACTTTAGACGGTGAAACAGAAGCTTTAAAAAATATTTCTTTTGATGTGTACGAAGGAGAATTTGTAGGGATTATAGGCCCTTCTGGTTGTGGCAAATCTACTCTTCTTTCTATTATTTCTGGTCTTTTAAAGCCTTCTTACGGAAGTGTAGAGGTAAATGGAAAAATAGGCTATATGCTCCAAAAAGACCACCTTTTTGAATGGCGAAATATATGGCAAAATGCGCTACTTGGACTTGAAATACAAAAAAGTCTAACAGAAGAGTCTAAAAAATACGTAGAAGGTTTGCTTGTAAAATACGGCCTCGGCGAGTTTAAAAACCATTATCCTAATCAATTGTCAGGTGGGATGCGACAAAGAGCCGCTCTCATAAGGACATTGGCTTTAAAACCAGACATACTTTTACTAGATGAGGCCTTTTCTGCTTTAGACTACCAAACAAGACTTGCTATATCCGATGAAGTGTATAAAATTCTTAAATATGAGCAAAAAACTGCGGTCATAGTAACTCACGATATCTCAGAGGCAATTTCTATGTGTGACAGAATTGTAGTGCTATCAAATAGGCCTGCCCATGTAAAAAAGATTTATGACATTGTCTTAACCTGTGAAGATCGAACTCCCATAGGCTGCAGAAAAGCTCCTGAGTTTAGAGAATATTTTAATTCTATTTGGAAGGAGTTGGATGTCCATGTATGAAGCAGCAACCCCTTATATTTCAAAGGAGCACAGGGAATTTTTAAAAAAAGTTAAGAGAAAAAATGTATTGATACGAGTCACCCAATTTGCATTATTAATCCTCTTTTTCGCTACATGGGAAATTGTCGCAAGGTATAAAATTGTAGACCCTTTTTTGGTCAGCCAGCCTTCAAGAATGTTAAAAACTATGATGACTTTAAGCCAGAATGGTTCTCTTTTTATGCACATATGGGTTACTTTGAGTGAAACGATAATAGGTTTTACTCTTGGCACAATAATTGGCATGATAATCGCTATACTTTTGTGGTGGTCAGATTTTTTGTCAAAAGTTGCAGAACCTTATTTGGTTGTACTTAATAGCCTCCCTAAAATTGCATTGGGTCCTATATTTATAGTTTGGATGGGAAATGGAGAAGCTCCAATAATTACAATGGCTCTTGCTATTTCATTGATAGTAACTATAATCAGCTTGCAAACGGGTTTTAAAGAAGTTGACGAAGAAAAAATAAAACTTTTAAAGACTTTTGGTGCCACAAAAATGCAAATACTTACAAAATGTATTCTTCCCGCCAGTGTCCCAACGATTATTTCCGCCATAAAAATAAACATCGGACTTTCCTGGGTGGGAGTAATTACAGGAGAATTCTTAGTTTCTAAAGCAGGTTTGGGATATTTGATTGTCTACGGCGGTCAAATTTTTAAGTTAGATTTGGTAATGACAAGTGTCCTGATACTCTCAATACTTTCTGCCTTGATGTACATTTTTATAGTGTATCTTGAAAAAAAGCTGATAAGGTGGAGATAGAAAACAGTGTTTTTTGTCTTTTTATGTGCTAAAATATGTATTGTAGTACTATAAATGCGGGGTGAAAACTAATGAAAATTGCATTAGCACAAATAAATCCAGTTGTAGGAGATATAAAAGGAAACTTTAAAAAGATAGTAGAGTTTATAAATACAGCAAAATACCAAAAAGCTGACCTTGTGGTGTTCCCTGAATTGTCTACTGTAGGTTATCCTCCTAAAGACTTTTTGTTTATGCAAGATTTTTTAGAAGCCAATGAAAAATATATAAATGAAATAGTCTTGCCCGCTACTTATCAAATCGGAGTAATACTTGGTACTGTAAGGCAAGACACAGAAGGCAATCTTTACAATTCTGCTTTTTTTATTTATGACGGTAAAATAGTCGAGGTTTTTGATAAGACTTTATTTCCAAACTATGACGTATTTGATGAAAAAAGGTATTTCAAACCAGCACAAATAAGAAAGGTAGCTTCTTTTAAAGGGATAAAATTAGGAGTTAATATATGTGAAGACATATGGAAAGATTATGTTTTTGAGCCAAATGTAGATTATTCTGTTGATGTTTTAGAAGAACAATTTAAGCTAAAACCTGATATTTTTATAAATATTTCAGCATCTCCTTACTACTTGGGTAAGCAAAATATGAGAGTAGAAATGATAGAGAAAAAATAAAAAAGTACGCAATTCCTTTTGTTTACGTGAATCAAGTTGGTGCAAATGATGAATTGATATTTGACGGTTCTAGCTTTGTAGTAAATGAAGAAGGCAAAAGAGTTGTGCAGCTTAAAGCTTTTGAGGAAGACATTAAAATTGTCGATATGGAAGAGCTTAAAAATTTTAAAGAGTTACCTGAGATAAAAGAGGATATATCATGGGTATACAATGCTCTCGTAGTTGGTGTAAGAGATTATTGTAAAAAATCAGGTTTTAAAAAGGCAGTAGTAGGCTTAAGCGGAGGAATAGATTCTGCAGTAGTTTGTGCCATTGCAGTAGAAGCTTTAGGAAAAGAAAATGTTCTTGCAGTTTCAATGCCTTCAAGATATTCCTCTGAAGGAAGTAAAACTGATGCAAGAATACTGGCTGAAAATTTGGGAGTTGAATTTAGAGTAATCCCAATAGAGCCTGTGTTCAAAAGTTATTTATCGGTTTTCAATGGGGATAACAGCGTTATAGGTGACCTGGCAGAAGAAAACATACAGGCAAGAATAAGAGGTAATTATTTAATGTTTATATCAAATAGGGAAGGGCACATTGTTTTAACTACCGGAAATAAATCAGAATTGGCAATGGGATATTGCACTCTTTACGGAGATATGAGCGGAAGCCTTGCACCAATTGCAGATGTACCTAAGACAATGGTATACGAGCTTGCGAGGTATATAAACAGAGAAAGAGAAATAATTCCAATTTCTATAATTGAAAAAGTTCCTTCTGCAGAATTAAGACCTAATCAAAAAGATGAAGACTCATTGCCTCCTTACAAGATTTTGGATGAAATATTAAAGATGTATATAGAGGAAAACAGGTCAGCAAAAGAAATAATAGAAAAAGGATATGATGAAAGATTGGTAAAAGATGTTATAAATAAAGTCAACAGAGTAGAGTACAAAAGAAAACAAGCAGCACCTGGACTCAAAGTCACCACCAAAGCCTTTGGAACAGGAAGACGTATGCCAATTGTTCACAACTTTAAACTGTGATTTTTAAATAACTTGTGAGGAGGAGATATTTTGTCAAAACAATTAAAAAGCGACATTGTGCTTATCTTAGTAACTATGGTGTGGGGGTCTACATTTATAATAGTCAAAAACGCTATACAGACACTCCCGGTATACAATTTTCTTTTTATGCGCTTTTTATTGGCTTTTTTGCTTCTGGCAATAATATTCCATAAAAAGTTAAAAAACATTGACAATAAAACATTGGCTGCTGCTTCAATAATTGGCACAATGCTTTTTTTAGGTTATGCCTTTCAGACAATGGGACTTAAATACACTACAGCATCTAAATCAGGGTTTATAACAGGGTTTAGCGTAGTGTTAGTGCCAATTTTAGAAGCAGTGCTTCTTAAAAGAAAGCCTTCAAAACCTGCAATTTTAGGAATTTTACTCGCTTTTATAGGACTCATACTGCTCACTACAAATATTGACTTATCTATTAACATAGGTGATTTTTTGACACTTTTGTGTGCCTTTGCTTTTGGAATGCAGATTGTTTTGATAGCAAAATACGCTTCTACTTTAGATACTTATTTACTTGCTACTATTCAAATCGGAGTAGTTGCTGTTTTAAGCGGAATTGTGAGTTTAATATTTGAAAAGCCTTTTATACCCACTTCTCTTGATGTATGGCCAGCTATAATAATAACAGGGGTATTCGCAACTGCTTTTGCATATGTTGCCCAAAACACAATGCAAGCCTACACTACTGCCACTCATACAGCTTTGATATTCGCACTGGAGCCAGTTTTCGCTGCAATAGCTGCTTTTTTAATTGCCGGAGAAGTGATGTCTTTTAGAGCAATAATAGGCGGAATTTTTATGTTTGCAGGTATAGTGCTTTCCGAACTGCCTGAAAAGGAAGTGAGTAAATAATAAAAAACTTCCTACTGCTTTTAAAAATCATCAGTAGGAAGTTTTATTTTTACATTTTTTGATATTTGCTAGCAATTTGCAATCTCATCAAAGCCCTCTTTAAGGCTGCTTCTGCCAAAAGATGTTCCTGTTTGCTTCTTTTTTGCCTAAGTTTTTCTTCTGCTCTTTCTTTGGCTGCTTGAGCACGAGCTATATCAATTTCTTCGGGCCATTCTACTGCACTGGACAAGATTGTCACACTGTCTCTTTTGACTTCCATAAAGCCGCCGGAAATAAATGCCTCTCTCCACTGTCCGTCTTTTTTTATCTGTAAAGTACCTGTACCTACGGCTGCTGTCATGGGGATGTGGCCTTTTAAAATACCTATTTGACCTGTGGTTATGGTCACTATTATTTCTTCCACATCCCCTTCGTAAAATTTTCTATGAGGAGTTAAAACCTCGAGGTGAAAATTTTTATCCATTCTTTTCACCTCATTTCATTTTTTCAGCTTTCTCGTAGACTTCGTCTATGTTTCCTACCATGTAGAAAGCAGCCTCTGGGATATCGTCCATTTCTCCCTCTACAATTTTCTTAAATCCTCTTATCGTCTCTTTCAGCGGCACATATTTGCCAGGTGTTCCAGTAAAAGTTTCTGCTACAAAGAAAGGCTGTGATAAAAACCTCTGTATCTTTCTTGCTCTGTAAACTATGAGTTTATCTTCCTCTGTAAGCTCTTCCATACCCAATATAGCAATTATATCCTGCAGTTCTTTATACCTCTGCAAAATCTCTTGCACTTTTCTCGCAACATAATAGTGTTCTTCTCCTACTATATGAGGTTCCAATATACGTGAAGTAGAATCTAAAGGATCTACTGCAGGATAAATTCCCATTTCTGCAATACTTCTTGACAAAACTGTTGTAGCATCTAAGTGGGTAAAAGTTGTAGCTGGTGCTGGGTCAGTTAAGTCATCAGCAGGTACGTAAACAGCCTGAACTGAGGTAATAGACCCTTTCTTTGTAGAAGTAATCCTTTCTTGTAAAAGGCCTAAGTCTGTAGCCAATGTAGGTTGATATCCAACGGCAGAGGGCATTCTTCCTAAAAGAGCTGAAACTTCTGAACCAGCTTGGACAAACCTGAATATATTGTCTATGAATAAAAGAACGTCTTGGTGCTCTTCATCTCTAAAATATTCTGCCATTGTAAGCCCTGCAAGACCTACTCTCATTCTGGCTCCCGGCGGCTCATTCATTTGTCCAAATACAAAAGCAGTTTTGTCTATAACCCCTGATTCATGCATTTCATGCCACAATTCGTTTCCTTCACGAGACCTTTCACCAACACCGGTGAAAATTGAGTAACCACCATGCTCTATGGCAACGTTGCGTATTAGCTCCATTATTAAGACAGTTTTGCCAACACCTGCACCACCAAAAAGCCCTATTTTACCGCCTTTTGGATAAGGAGTAAGTAAGTCTATTACTTTAATACCCGTCTCCAAAATTTCAGTAGCAGGGCTTTGTTCTTCAAAAGGCGGTGCTTTTCTGTGAATTGACATGTACTTCACATCTTTGACTTCTCCTAACTCATCTATAGGCTGCCCCAATACATTAAACATTCTGCCTAAAGTCCCTTTTCCAACAGGAACCATTATAGGGCTGCCTGTATCTATACATTCCATACCTCTTTTTAAGCCATCTGTTGAAGCCATTGCAACACATCTTACTACATTGTCTCCTATATGCTGAGATACTTCTACAACTAATTCTCTGTCTTCCATAGGTATTTTTATGGCGTTGTTTATAGGAGGAAGTTCCCCTTCAAATCTTATATCAACAACAGGACCAATGACCTGTGTAATATACCCCTTCTTCAATTTATCATCTCCTTTTATACAGATGCCCCTGCGACTATTTCTGATATTTCCTGAGTAATAGAAGCCTGCCTGAGTTTATTATACTCTAAAGTAAGTCTGTTTATCATTTTATCGGCATTTGACGTTGCTCCATCCATTGCAATCATCCTTGCAAAATGCTCTGAAGCAAAAGCTTGAACAAGTATACTGTATATGAGACCTTTGAGATACTCAGGAACAAGCACATCAAAAACTTCTGAAGCAGAAGGCTCGTATATCATGTCACTGTCAATTACTACTTCATTCTTTTCAGCTTCTTCTCCTTCATTGGCTAACGCCATAAAGTTGTCAATGTCTAAAGGTAAAAGTCTTAAAACCCTTACCTTTTGTACAAGTCCTTGCATTTCAGTATAAACAATAGATATTTCATCTGTCAGCCCTCTATTGTAAGCATTTAATATGACATCGCTAATTTCTCCTGCTATGGCTGTAGTTGGATTTTGAGCGGTGTATAAAAATTCAATGTCTACATTATAACCTTTTTTGATAAAATAACGTCTTCCAACCTCTCCTATCACCATTAAATTTACATTTTCTTTGCCGATAAGTTCTTCAGCTTTTTTTATAACATTGTGATTGTAAGCGCCGCAAAGGCCTTTGTCACCAGTTACAACTATTAAAGATTTTTTCTTCTCACTTTTATCATCTTTTTTCTCAAGATATCGTGAAGTAACTTCTCCAGTGTGAAGTAATATATCTTTCATAGCTACTTGAATTTTATGATAATAAGGTCTCACATTGTCTAACATGACCTTTGCTTTTTGAAATTTTGAAGCCGATATTAAATACATCGCTCTTGTAATTTTGCGAGTTTCTCTTACACTTTTAATCCGCAACGCTATATCTCGCTTTCCCATTAATTATCACCCTTTGCGGCGTACTTTTCCTTATACTCTACAATTGCAGCTTTTAATTTTTCTTCTGCCTCGGAAGTTAAATCTTTTGTCTCTCTTATAGATTGTTTTATTTCCGGATAATTTGAATCCAAAAATTCTAAGAGCCCTTTTACAAAAGGTCTCACCTGCTCTACTTCAATATCAGCAACATATCTGTTCATTACTGTGTATATAGCTATTACTTGGTCCTCTACAGGCATAGGTTGGTATTGAGGCTGTTTAGTAATTTCAACAATTCTTTCCCCTTGTCTTAAAACTTCAAGTGTTGCTTTATCCAAATCCGAACCAAATCTAGCAAAAACTTGTAGCTCTCTATACTGGGAAAGTTCCAATCTTAATCGGCCAGCTACTTTTTTCATGGCCTTTATTTGTGCGGCACCGCCAACACGGGATACAGATAGACCCACATTTATAGCTGGTCTTATTCCTGAATAGAAAAGCTCTGACTCAAGGTATATTTGTCCATCTGTGATTGAAATTACATTTGTAGGAATGTATGCAGATATATCTCCCGCCAATGTCTCAACAATTGGGAGTGCCGTCAACGAACCTCCCCCGTATTCATCTGCAAGCCTTGCAGAACGTTCAAGAAGTCTTGAATGAAGGTAAAATACATCGCCAGGGTATGCTTCTCTTCCAGGTGGTCTTCTCAAAAGCAAGGATATAGTTCTATAAGCAATAGCATGCTTTGAAAGGTCATCATAAACTACAAGTACATCTTTGCCTTGATACATAAAATGTTCTCCCATAGCGCAACCTGCATACGGAGCAATATACTGAAGTGCAGCTGAATCACTGGCAGTTGATGCGACAACTGTTGTATATTCCATAGCCCCATACTTTTCTAACATGTTTACAATTCCTGCAACAGTTGAAGCCTTTTGTCCTATAGCTACATATATACAATATACTCCTTTGTCTTTTTGATTTATTATAGTATCTATAGCAATAGCAGTTTTACCTGTTTGCCTATCTCCAATTATTAATTCTCTCTGCCCTCTTCCTATAGGGATCATAGAATCTATAGCTAAAATACCTGTCTGTAAAGGTGTATCCACAGATTTCCTTCTTACTATTGGTGGAGCGGGATATTCAATGGGGCGTTTTGCTTCATAGTTTATTGGTCCTTTACCATCAATGGGCTCCCCTAAAGGATTTACTACTCTTCCTAACATTTCTTTTCCTACAGGCACTTCCATGATTCTGCCTGTTCTTTTTACTATATCCCCTTCTTTAACTTTTTCGGGGTCTCCAAGGACAACAACACCTACGGTATCTTCTTCAAGATTTAAGACCATTCCAACGACTCCACTTTCAAACTCCACCATTTCTCCGTAAATAGCATTGTCAAGGCCATAAATCCTCGCTATTCCATCACCTGATTGGATGACGTGTCCAATTTCCTGAGTTTCAAGGTTAAAATCGAAATTTTTTATTTTTTCTTCTATAACTGAGCTTATTTCTTCAGGTCTTATGCTCATACTCTTTCACCTTCTTAAATTCATTTTACACAGCTTGTTGCATATTTTTTAGAAGTGCAGTAAGTCTTGCTTTGACTGAACCATCGATTATTGTATTCCCAATAATAAGTTTTAAACCGCCTAATATGCTTTTATCTACTATTGGTTCGATATTGATGTGTTTTTCTAACTTTTTCTCTAATTTTTCTTGAAGCTTTTGCAATACTTCTTCTTTTAGTGGATATGCAGAAACGACTTTTACATCTGTAATATTAAAATACTCTTTGTATAGCTTTTTAAACTCCTTTCCAATGTCTTCAATTAGATCTTCTCTATGTTTTGATATTATTATTTTGATAAAATTGATAACTTCTTTATCGGTATCCTTTAAAATCTGCTCCACAAATTCTATTTTCTTTGTTTTATCAATACTTTTATTCTTAAAAATCCGCTTTACTTTATCCACTTGAAGAATTTCAATTGCTTTATTTAACTCCTCATAATACTCTTTCACTTTATTTTGCTGCTTCGCAACATCAAAAAAGGCATAAGCGTATCTCTTCGCAATTATTTGTGCCATGATGCCCCCGCCTCCTCGATAACCTCATTGATGAGGTCTTCGTCAGCAACAGGTAGCTTTTTCTCCAGCACACGGGAAGCGGCATCTATGACTAATTGCGATATCTCTGTCCTTAAATCATGCATAGCTTTGATTTTCTCTAACATTGCCTCTTCTTTTGCCTTTTCTATTATATTTTCTGCCTCTTTATTGGCATTTTCTATAATTTTGTTTGCTTTGTCTTCTGCTGCCTTTTGTGCCTTCTCAATAATAGCTTTTCCTTCATTATCAGCATTTTTTAGTATTTCTTCGTACTTAGCTTTTAAATTATGAGCTTCTTGCCTTTCTCTATTTGCTTCTTCTAAGGAGGATTTAATTTTGTTTTCTCTATTTTCAAGAAATTGTGTAACAGGTTTGAATAGAAGCCATTTCAAAATAAAATAAAGAACTAGTAAATTAATTATTGTAAAGATGAAAGTCGATATATTAAAAATGCCCAATTTTTTCCCTTCTTTCATCAGGAAATTTGTCTCAAACTTATGGCTTTAATATTATTATCAGGAATGCCACCAGCAAACCGTAAATAGCTGTTGCCTCTGCAAGCGCGCCTCCCAATAAAAGAAGCTGCATAATTCTTCCACCTGCTTCTGGCTGTCTTGATACAGCTTCAACTGCCTTTCCTGTCGCAAGACCTATACCAATACCTGCACCTATCCCTGTTAATGCAGCAATAGCTGCTCCTATAGCTAATAAATCCATTTAAATCCTCTCCTTTTCTTTTTATTTTTATTAAAATTTTTTAATCATTTCATTATTTTTATTATACATTATTCTATAGCTTCTTCAATATATAACATGGTCAAAAACACAAATACCAACATCTGTAATAATCCATCAAAAAGGTCAAAATATAAACTAAATACTGCAGGAACTACTATTGGCACAGCCCTTTCAATAAGTTCCATTATCGTAACTGCTGCAAATATGTTGCCAAAAAGTCGGGCTGCCAGCGACAAAGGTCTTGTAAATAAATCCAAAACATTGATAAAAAGGTTTATAGGAGACTTAAAAAAGTGCTTTACGTACCCTTTAAGCCCTCTTGCTCTTATGGAAGCTATAATAACAGTAGTAATCGACATAATGGCAAGGGCTGAAGTTGTACTAATATCTTTAGTAGGAGGTGTTAAGCCAAAAATGCTTATAGTGTTGGCTAAAATCAAAAAAGCTGCTACAGTTCCTAAATAAGGAGCATAATCTCTCCAATGCTCTCCTAAAGCACCTTCCACAAATTTATTAAATCCCTCCACCATAAGCTCTACAACATTTTGTGCACCCTCAGGAACTAGTTTCCATCCCTTAGTAACAACAGCAGCACCCAAAATTAGTACAGCCATTATAATCCATTCTACTACTATTGTTTCTGTAATAGGAATACCTCCAAATAGCGGTATGGTAAATACCACTGAAGACCCTATCTCCAATTACCTCACCTCCTCTTATATACCCCCAACATGTATAATTATATACTTATTAAGAAAGATTTTCAATTTAGTATATTTACTTTGTTGTTAAAAATAAGCAATTTGTTACAGTTTTTTACCTACTTCGCAACTCTTCTTCTAGATTTTTGTCTAACACAAATAGATAGACGTATTCTCCTTTTTGAGGATTCATATCCTTATAGATACTTATAACATTACAACCTGTAAGGCGCATTATCATCTCCTTAAACTTGGGTTTTAATATTTCATCCAACAACTCCCTTAATTGTTTTACCAGCCTTTTACCCTCTTCAGTAGATATAATTTGCATCTCCTCATGGCTCAAAGATTTACTAAGCCTTACAATAATCATATCCTCGCAAATTCGGGTTTTTGCTGCCTCTGCACCTCTTCCAATTGCTTCTTTTGTGAGTTTTATCATTTCTTCGTTTATTTTACTTTCTAATACCCCTTTCATTATTTTCTCCCTCCGCACAAATAAAAACAAAAATTTTTATCAATAGTTAATAAAAATTATACCCCTTATAATGTTCTAACACAACAATTTTAATGCTGCTAAATTTTTTATTTCATCAAAAATAATCAAAAATTTAACGATTTTCTCGTGCTTTTTTACAAAATTAAAAATTTATTTTTTTGTCCACTCCTCAAAAATTGATAATACTTGGGATACTCCCATTTTCTTTAAAGAAGAAAAAACTATAATTCTTTCGCTATCAATGTTAAAAGTTTTACAAATGCCTTCTACCGTATTTACTATCTCTGATTTATTGACCTTATCAGCCTTTGTTAATACCACTGTAAAAGGTAACTCTTTATGTCTAAACCAATTTACCATTAAAAAATCGTCTTCTGTAGGAGTTCGACGTATATCTATTAAAAGCAAAGCATGCCGCAGATTCTTAGAAGTATTTAGAAAAGTCTCTATGTTATGTGCCCACTGTTTCTTCATTTCTTTTGAAACTTTTGCATATCCATATCCCGGCAAGTCTACTAAATAAAAGCCATTATTTATCAAATAAAAATTTATGCCCCTAGTTTTTCCAGGTTTAGAACTTGTCTTTGCGAGATTTTTTCTGTTTAATACAGTATTTATCAAAGTGGATTTGCCCACGTTTGACCTTCCTACGATTACTATCTGAGGAAAATTATCTTTAGGATACTGCTCTTCATTAAAGGCAGTACGAACCAGCTCTACAGTTTTAATTTTCATAAATGCCCTCCTTAGACAAGGCATAGTCAAGAACTTCATCAATTTTTTCAACAAATTTAAATTCTAATTTTTTCTTTACGCTTTGAGGAATTTCATCCAAATCTCTTTTATTTTCCAAAGGAAGTATAACCTTGCGTATCCCTGCTCTGTGAGCTGCCAAAACTTTTTCCTTTACTCCTCCTATAGGTAAAACTTTGCCGGTTAAAGTTATTTCTCCTGTCATAGCTACATCTTTTTTTACAGGAACTTTTTTAAGTGCAGACACCATAGCAGTAACCATAGTTATTCCCGCTGAAGGACCATCTTTTGGAATTGCACCTTCAGGCACATGTATATGTATATCGACATTTTTGTAAAAATCTTTATCTATATTCAGTTTCTCGGCATTCGCCCTTATATAGCTAAAACCAGCTTGTGCAGATTCCTTCATCACATCCCCTAATTGCCCTGTGAGATTGAGCTTGCCACTTCCTGGCATTATAGAAGCTTCTACAGTTAAAATTTCTCCTCCTACCCTTGTCCATGCAAGTCCAAAAACTATCCCTACTTCGTCTTTTTGATTTGCTTTATCAGTGCGGTAAATAGGCTTGCCTAAATAAGACTGTAGATTTCTTTTTCCCACTTTTACTACTTGTGCGTTTTCTTCAACTATCTTCTTTATAGCTTTCCTCACAATTTGAGATAAATTCTTTTCTAAGCCTCTTACTCCTGCTTCGCGAGTATATTCTGAAATTATTCCGTAAATAGCAGATTCTTGGATTATTATTTTGTTATCTGGCACCCCATGTTCTTTTAAAATCTTAGGTATTAAATAATCTTTTGCAATGTGAAGTTTTTCTTCTTCAGTATATCCAGAAACATATATAACTTCCATTCTATCTAAAAGAGGTGCCGGTATGGTATCTACCGTATTAGCCGTTGTTATAAACAATACCTTTGAAAGGTCAAAAGGTAAATCAAGATAATGGTCTCTAAAAGTGGAGTTTTGTTCTGGGTCAAGAACTTCAAGCATTGCAGAAGCAGGGTCTCCTCTAAAATCTGAGCTCATTTTATCTATTTCATCCAGTAAAAACACAGGATTTTTTGAACCGGCTATTTTTATGGAATTTATAATACCTCCTGGTATAGCTCCGACGTAGGTACGCCTATGTCCCCTTATTTCTGCTTCATCTCTCACTCCACCAAGGGATAATCTGACAAATTTTCTGTTCATAGCCCGCGCTATAGACCTGCCTAATGAAGTCTTACCAACACCTGGAGGACCTACAAGGCATAAAATAGGACTTTTAATTTTGTTGTAAAAACTTCTAACTGCTAAAAACTCTATTATCCTCTCTTTTACTTTCTTTAAGCCGTAATGGTCCTCATCCAATATTTTTTGTGCTCTTTTTAAATCTAAAATATCTTCTGTTTCGTAATTCCATGGCAAATCCAAAATCCAATCCAAATAAGTTCGCACTACAGAAGCTTCTGCAGAACCAGGCGCCATTTTAGAAAGGCGTTTTAATTCCTCTTTCGCCTTTTTTCTAACCTCTTCGGGTAAATCTTTTTCATTTATTTTCTTTTCATACTCCTCAATCTCTTGGTCAATCTCATCTGTCTCTCCTAATTCAGCTTTTATAGCTTTTAACTGTTCTCTTAAATAATATTCCTTCTGTAATTTGTCAATTTGACTTCTAACTTTGGCATTTATCTCTCTTTCAATGTTTAGTATTTCTAATTCCTTCATTAAAAATCCTAAAAGAGTTTCTAGCCTTTTATTTACATCAAAACACTCCAAGAGCTGCTGACTTTGATTTGTATTTAAAGATATGTGAGCCGCAATCATATCTGCAAGTCTTCCAGGCTCTTCTATGCTTATAACACTGTATAAACTATCTATAGGCAGTCTCGAAGTCATATTTACATATTCTTCAAAAGCAGAAATAACACTTCTCATTAAAGCTTCAAGCTCTGGTGTCTTTTCAATTTCTTTTTGCTCTTCTTTTTCTATAACTTCTACCTCAAAAAATTCATCATCTCTTGTCACTTGCTGAATTTCAGCACGACTTATCCCTTCTACCAAAACTCTTATAAGTTCTCCTGGCAGTTTTAACATTTGTTTGACTTTTGTAATAGTGCCAACTTTGTAGACGTCGTCAATAGAAGGGTCTTCTATCTCAGCTTCTTTTTGCGTTGTAACAAATATCAACTGATTTTTCATAAAAGCTTCTTCCAAAGCCCTAATTGACTTTTCTCTTCCTATATCAAAATGAAGCACCATGTATGGAAAAATAGTTAATCCTCTTAAAGGAATCATTGGCAATATATACTTTTTTTCTGTCATATCTTCACCCTCTTTTATGCAATATAATCCAAGCCCCCTTCCCATTCACTATTTTAGTATGTGAAGGAGAAGGGGGATTGATGTAAAAATTTTATTTTTTTTACGAAACAGACTCCGTCTTTTTTATTTTCTTTTTGGCTTTTTGAGCATCTGAGTAAACCAATGTTGGCGGAGCCTTCTTTAGTACCGTCTCCTCTGTAATTATACACTTTTCTATGTTGTCACTGGATGGTATTTCGTACATCACATCCAACATAATTTCCTCTAAGATTGCCCTCAGTCCTCTTGCGCCGGTCTTTCTCTCCAAAGCCATATCTGCAATGAGCCCTAAAGCTTTCTTATCAAATTCAAGCTTTACACCATCTAATTCAAACAATTTTTCGTATTGTTTTGTCAGCGCATTTTTGGGCTCTGTCAAAATCCTTACTAAGTCATCCTTACTCAATGGGTCTAATGTAACTACTATTGGCACCCTTCCTATAAACTCGGGTATCATACCGAATTTAAGAAGGTCCTGTGGCATTATATGACTTAAAATCTCGCTTAAGTCTTTTTCTTTTCTGCTCTGTACTTCTGCGCCAAATCCTAAGCTCTTTTTCCCTATTCGGGATTCTATTATTTTTTCTATGCCTTCAAAAGCGCCACCACATATAAACAATATATTAGTTGTGTCAATTTGTATAAACTCTTGATGAGGATGTTTTCTTCCACCTTGTGGCGGCACATTTGCAATGGTCCCTTCTAAAATTTTTAACAAAGCCTGTTGTACGCCTTCTCCTGAGACGTCACGAGTAATAGAAGGATTTTCTGACTTTCTCGCTATTTTATCTATTTCGTCAATGTAAATTATACCTTTTTCAGCTTTTTCTATGTCATAATCTGCTGCTTGTATGAGTTTTAAAAGTATATTCTCTACGTCTTCACCGACATATCCAGCCTCAGTTAGAGAAGTTGCATCAGCTATTGCAAAAGGAACATTTAGAAGTTTTGCCAGTGTCTGAGCCAATAAGGTTTTCCCAGAACCTGTGGGACCTAAAAGTAAAATATTGCTCTTTTGAAGTTCTACATCGTCTGGCTTTATCCTGCTGTTAATTCTCTTGTAGTGATTGTAAACAGCAACAGCTAAAGCTTTTTTAGCTTTTTCCTGTCCAATTACATATTGGTCAAGAAATTCTTTTATTTCCTTTGGCTTCGGAAGTTCTCCAATTCCCATATCCATATCTTCTTCAAATTCTTCATTTATGATTTCTTGGCAAAGTTCAATGCATTCATCACAAATATACACGCCAGGCCCTGCAACTAGTCTCTTTACCTGGTCCTGTGTCTTTCCGCAAAAAGAACACTTTAATTGCTTTTGATTATCGTATTTAGCCATAATTTCACCTCTTCTGGGGCATCACTTTTTGTTCCTGATAAGCACTTCGTCGATAATGCCGTAAGCTTTTGCCTCCTCCGCGTCCATGAAAAAGTCTCTTTCAGTATCAGCTTTTATCTTTTCAATAGGTTGCCCCGTATTTTCTGCTAATATTTTATCCAGCTTATCTCTTAATTTCAAAATCCTTTCTGCATGAATTTTTATGTCTGTAGCTTGGCCTTGCATTCCTCCTAAAGGTTGATGAATCATTATTTCACTGTTAGGAAGTGCAAACCTCTTTCCTTTTGCACCTGCTGCTAGTAAAAATGCAGCCATAGACGCAGCCATTCCAACGCACAAAGTCACTACATCTGGCTTTATATACTGCATGGTATCGTAAATTGCAAATCCTGCAGTTATTGAACCGCCTGGACTGTTTATATAAAGCCAAATGTCTTTGTCGGGGTCCTCAGCTTCCAAGAACAAAAGCTGAGCAATAACTAAACTTGCTGTAGTATCATTTATTTCTTCTCCTAAAAATACAATTCTGTCTTTCAAAAGGCGAGAAAATATATCGTAAGAACGTTCGCCTCTATTTGTCTGCTCTACAACAATAGGTACAAGACTCATAATAATCACTCCTCTTTACTTATTATTTTACACTCACTAAAAATAAAGTCAATCGTCTTATAATACGCTATATCTTCTTTTATGCCATTTATCTGGTTTTCAGTCAAGCTTTTCTTGAATTCTTCCAGATTTATTCTGTAATTCTCTGCCATTTCCTTTAATCTGTTTTCTAATTCTTCCTCTGTAACTTGAATATTTTCGACCTTAGCTATTTTGTCTATGACTAGTTGAGTTTTCACTCTATTTAAAGCTCCATCCCACATCTCTTTTCTTAAATTTTCTAAGGTCTTCCCTGTAATTGATAAATAGCTATTTAAATCCAAACCTTGATATCTCAAATTATAATCTAAATCCCTCAAAGAAATATCTATTTGCCTTTCCACCATAACATCTGGTATATCAACTTTTGCATTTTCCACAACTTTCATTACTGCTTTTTCTTTCATCTCATTTTCTGCATCTAATCTATTTTTCTCTTCTAATTTCTTTCTTATGTCGGCTTTTAACTCTTCTAATGTCTCAAACTCACTTACATCTTTCGCAAACTCATCATCCAATTCAGGCAATTCCTTTTTATTTAAAGCCTTAAGAGTGACTTTAAAAACAGCCGATTTGCCTCTTAATTCTTCTACCCTATAATCTTCAGGGAAAGTTACACTTACATCAAAAGTGTCATTTACATTATGGCCTATTATTTGGTCTTCAAAGCCAGGAATAAAAGTATTGCTACCTAATTCTAATTCATAATTTTCCGCCTTGCCGCCTTCAAAAGGCTTGCCATCTATAAAGCCTTCAAAGTCTATTACAGCAATATCTCCACTTTCTGCTGCTCTTCCTTCAATAGGTATAATTCTCGCATTTTGCTGCCTTAATTTTTCTAATTCGTATTCTACATCCCCATCGTACACATCATACTCTATTTTTTCAATTTCTATGCCTTTATATTCACCTAACTCTACCTCAGGCATGACAGGTACAGTTGCTTCTAAAATCAAGTCTTTTCCTTTGCCGATTTGTAAAATGTTAATATCCGGATAATCTACTGGCTCTAAATCAAACGTTTTAAGAGCTTCCTTGTACGCTTCGTCAAAAACATACTCTACAGCATCTTCGTAAAGGACACCTTCACCATAATATCTTTCTACAATAGCTCTTGGCGCTTTCCCTCTTCTAAAACCCGGTACATTAAATTTTGAAGCATTCTTTTTAAAAGCAAAATTTAAACCCTCTTCAAACTTTTCACTTGGTATTGTAAGTTCAATCGTCGCAATACTTTTCTCTAATTTTTTAAGACTCGCACCCATTAAGTAAATCCTCCTATTCTCTTTCTTTCGTATAAAGTCTTCTAAACTTATAATATTATAACATAAAAAAACGGTGAATCAAACTCAAGTTGTCATAATTTTATGCAAAAAAAATAATGCCTACTGCATTATTTTCCTGTCAAATATATATTTTTCTCCCTTAAATTTTTATTGGTGCGGGCAAAGGGACTTGAACCCCCACGGGTAACCCCACCAGATCCTAAGTCTGGCGCGTCTGCCAGTTCCGCCATGCCCGCATATTAAAATGGTGCACCATTAGGGACTCGAACCCCAGCCCCGCTGATTAAGAGTTTACACAAGACCATTTTATCAAAGTTTTTTTAATATGTCAAGAATGCCTCTAAGCAGGATCGCATTTCCCTTTTAATAATTTTAGAAGTACTTCAGGGTCATTTTCTTTTTCAATCATTCTAGCCTCATCTTCACCTCTATGAATAATATTTCTGACTACACTATCTGCTAATTTTGAAATTTTTAGCTCGTTAATTTCTCCATATGCTTCGTACAGTCGTTCATCTTGTATTACAAATGCATGCAAAAATATCCAAGTATACGTTCCGCCGTAGGATTCCAAAAAGTTACGTTTCATTTGTCGTTAATCATGATAATAGCATTGGGGGAGTATTAGAACGCTCTCATACTGACATTATCGCAGAATACTTTTAATATGACAATATCACAGAATAATAACACATTTTTCTTTTTACTTATTGACAATGCAAAGAAAAATAAGTATAATTAAAGTAACAAGTAAATAGAAAAAAAGGCAAAGGCGCCTTTAGAAAAAAGGTGCCTTTGCCTTTTTTAATTATTAGCCATCAAATTTAAATTTCCATCAAACTTTATACCAAATATTATCCCCTAAAAAACCTTTTTAAAATATGCAGACCATTTTTATTATACCACAAATTAATTCAAATTTGAAAAAAGGGGCACAAGGAGGTGAAAATGGTTACTAATAGGACGTCCCTAATGTATACTGAATATTTTAAGAAAAATAGAGAAAAATGAGAAAATTGTAGATATGCTTTATAAAATGATTATAATTGATAGCCAGCAGAATTTGCAGTGTATTTGCACCCTTTTAAAAAGGAGAGGGGTGTAGCAGGACAGGTTATGTGCTTATAGCAAAAATGTAAGACTATTTTAAAAAAACATGAAATTTTAAAGGAGGATGGTAAGCCGTGCGTAAAGGCTTTGTTAGGGGAGTAGCGGCAGGTTTATTATCGTTTTTACTTTTATTTGCTTCGGCGTGTGGAAATAAGTCTGAGAGTAGCGATGTTATAAAAATTGGAGCAAACTTAGAGCTGTCGGGAAATGTTGCCACATTGGGTCAATCAGGCTTAAATGGAATTATGTTAGCAGTAGATGAAATTAATAATGCTGGCGGAGTTCTTGGTAAAAAGATTGAAATAGTCAAGTATGACAATAAGTCTGATAATACAGAAGCCGCTTCGGTTGCGACTCGGTTAATTACCCAAGATAAAGTAGTTGCTATTATTGGTTCGATGACTTCTGGCAATACCCTATCTTATGTTAATATTGCCGAAACTAATAAAGTTCCTGTGATCTCGCCCTCGGCAACTAACCCTGATGTTACAGTAGATCCTAAAACAGGCAAGGTAAGGGAGTATATTTTCCGGACTTGCTTTATAGATCCTTTCCAGGGGACGGCAATGGCGAAGTTCGTTTTAAATGAATTAAAGCTTAAAAAAGTTGCTGTTTTAAAAGATAATACAGCTCCTTATTCGGTGGGTTTAGCTAAGTTTTTTGTAGAAGCTTTCAAAGCTGGCGGTGGCGAAATTTTAGCTGATGAAAATTACACTAGCCAAGATCAGGATTTTCGCTCGGTATTAACCAAGATTAAAAATTTAAAGCCTGAATTTATTTATGTACCTGGTTATTACGAGCAAGTGGGCCAAATTGTAAAGCAAGCACGTGAGCTTGGTATTAATGTTCCTATGGGCGGTGGTGATGGCTGGGATTCGCCAAAACTTGTTGAAATTGCTGGTGCAGCTGCGCTTAATAACACCTTTATTACCAATCACTATTCGTCTTTAATGCCTGACCAAAAAGTTCAGGACTTTGTTAAAAAGTATAAGGAAAAATACAGCAGCGAACCGGATGCAATGGCTGCAGTAGGTTATGATACGGTACTTGTTTTAGTTGATGCCATTAAACGGGCTGGTGAAGCTACACCCGAAAAAATCAAAGAAGCTTTAAAGACCACCAAGAATGTAGAAGGAGTTACTGCCAAAATCTCCTTAGATGAAAATCACAATGCTGTTAAAGGCTTAGTGATTTTGGAATACAAAGACGGTAAGCAAACCTATAAAGCTTACGTAAATCCTTAAAAGATTAAAGGGGGGGAATATTCCTCCCCTAAAGAAAATGAATTTAATTAGGTTAGAGGTGGTTAATATGATGGAATTTATCCAGCAGTTAATAAATGGAATATCAGTAGGAAGTATTTACGCTTTAATTGCGTTAGGATACACTATGGTTTATGGTATTATAAAACTCATCAATTTTGCCCATGGCGATGTTTACATGCTTGGTGCCTTTGCAGGACTATATGCGACCTTGGTTTTAAAAATGTCTTTTGTTCCAGCGTTAATTTTTTCCATGATTGTGTGTGCTATTTTAGGCATTATTATCGAAAGATTGGCATATCGTCCTTTAAGAAACTCACCTAAAATTGTAATTTTAATTACTGCAATAGGCGTTTCCCTTCTTTTAGAATATACCACGATGTTTTTCCTGGGTCCACAGCCTCGAGCATTTCCGGAGGTTTTTAAAGAGGTTTCGTATTCATTACTTGGCGGAAAGGTTACCATATCAAATAGGGAAATTTTAATTATTGCGGTCACGGTTATCTTAATGATTTTACTACAGTATATAGTTCATAATACGAAAATTGGAAAAGCAATGCGGGCAGTTTCTTATGACATGCAAGCTGCTCGTTTAATGGGAATAAATGTGGATACGACAATATCCATCACCTTTGCTCTTGGTTCAGCTTTAGCTGCGGCAGCAGGGGTACTGGTAGGGATATATTACAATAAAGTATTTCCCTTAATGGGAATTATGTTTGGTTTAAAAGCCTTTGTTTCAGCGGTTTTAGGAGGAATAGGAATTATACCTGGAGCAATGACCGGAGGGCTTATTTTAGGGATTACCGAGTCCTTAGTAAGTGGGTACGGCAGTTCTTTATATCGGGATCCTGTAGCTTTTGTGATTTTGATTATTATCCTATTAGTTAAACCTTCTGGCTTATTTGGGAAAAACGTTCGGGAGAAAGTGTAGGTGTTACAGAATGCTGAAAAATTGGTTTACAAAGGAAAATCTTGCAGTAACGTTGTTGCTAGTAGTGCTTATGGTAGGAGTTCAGGTTTTGTATTCAGCAGAAATCATTAGTCCTTTTGTGATGTTAAACTTAATTATTATCGCAATCAATATTATTCTTGCAGTAAGTTTAAATTTAGTGGTTGGTTTTACGGGACAATTTTCTATTGGCCATGCGGGATTTATGGCATTAGGTGCTTATGCGTCGGCTATTATGTCTTTAAATTTTAATGCCCCTTTTATTGTATCCTTGTTAGTTGGAGCAATAGTGGCGGGTATTGGCGGTATTATAATTGGCATACCTACCTTGCGTTTAAGAGGCGATTACTTGGCTATTGCTACTTTAGGACTGGCTGAAATAATCCGGGGGGTAATAACAAATATTGATTATTTAGGTGGAGCTTACGGTTTAATGGGGATACCACAGAGGACTAATTGGCTGTGGGCTTTTGGGTGCATGCTGGTTACAGTTTTAGTTATCAAAAACTTTGTTCAATCCAGCCACGGTCGGGCGTGTATTTCAGTTCGAGAAAATGAAATTGCGGCGGAAGCCATGGGAATAAATACCACGAAATATAAAGTTATAGCTTTCACTATGGGTTCATTTTTTGCTGGAATTGGCGGGGCACTCCTTGCTCATTATATTACCTTTATTGAACCAAATGCTTTTAACTTTTTAAAATCCTTTGATATACTTGTGATGGTAGTTTTAGGAGGACAGGGGAGCCTCACCGGTTCAGTGGTAGCGGCAATTGTACTAACGTTAATTTCTACATTTTTACAGAGTTTAGCAGAACTGCGACTTATAATTTATGCCATAATCTTAATCTTGGTGATGTTATTTAGACCCCAGGGACTTCTTGGAACCCATGAGTTATCCTTTAAGCTTTTGCAGAGAAAGAGAGGTGTAAGTCATGGCAGCCATTCTGCAGACGCATAGCGTGGGGATTAGTTTTGGAGGATTAAAAGCAGTTCAGGATTTAAATCTTACCTTAAATGAAGGAGATTTAGTTGGGTTAATCGGACCAAACGGTGCAGGTAAAACGACGGTTTTTAACCTTTTAACCGGGATTTACCTTCCAACCACTGGTGATATAATCTTTAAAGGCGAAAGCATAGTAGGGTTAAAGCCTTACCAAATTGCTGCTAAAGGCATAACCCGTACTTTCCAAAACATTCGTTTGTTTGGCGAACTTTCGGTTTTAGAGAATGTTTTAATTGCCAGGCACTTGCATGTTCCATATAATATGATGCATGCTATATTCCGTCTTGGGAAGTTTTACCGTGGAGAAAAAGAAATGCGGGATGAAGCTTATGAGCTATTAAAAATCATGAACTTAGCTCATAAGGCAGAAGAAAAGGCCAAAAACTTACCTTACGGAGAACAGCGCCGATTAGAAATTGCCCGGGCGTTGGCTACTCACCCTTCCTTATTACTTTTAGACGAACCAGCAGCAGGCATGAACCCTCGAGAAACGACGGAGTTAATGGAATTAATTGGCTTTATCCGGAGTAAGTTTAACGTGACTATTTTACTCATTGAGCACGATATGCATTTGGTAATGAACATTTGCGAGCAGATTTACGTCTTGGACTATGGAGTTAATATTGCTCACGGGACGCCTGAAGAAATTAAAAACAACCCTCGGGTTATTGAAGCATATTTAGGAGAGGGGGCGTACCTATGAGCGGGAAGGAAGTATTAAGAATTGAAGAGTTAAATGTATTTTACGGGGCCATTCATGCTTTAAAAGGAATATCGCTTACCGTAAACGAAGGAGAAATAGTAACCTTAATCGGGGCAAATGGTGCGGGGAAAAGCACTACTTTAAATACAATTTGTGGATTGGTCAAGCCTAAATCAGGAAAAATAATTTTTGAAGGTAAGGATATTACTGGTAAAACTGCTCATGACATTGTAAAAATGGGTATAAGCCAGGTGCCTGAGGGCCGACGGGTTTTTGCTAACATGTCAGTATTGGAAAACTTGGAGTTAGGTGCTTATCTTTTAAAAGATAAAGCAGAATTTAAACGCAGGCTTACCAGGGTTTTTGAACGGTTTCCGCGGCTTGCGGAAAGAAAGGGACAACTGGCCGGCTCTTTATCTGGCGGAGAACAACAAATGTTAGCGATGGGGCGAGCATTAATGTCAGCACCTAGACTTATGCTTTTAGATGAACCTTCAATGGGCTTAGCCCCCCTGTTGGTTAAAGAAATTTTTGCGATCATTAAAGAACTAAACGAGCAAGGAACTACTATTCTTTTAGTAGAACAAAATGCACATATGGCTCTTTCTATTGCTCATAAAGGCTATGTATTAGAAACAGGAAAAATTGTGTTATCTGGCCCCGCCTGGGAGCTGGCGGAAAACCCGCAGGTAAAAGAAGCTTATCTCGGGGGGTAAAGGAAGTTAGATAAGGCATTTTACTCGTCAGATTAAAGGCGAGCCCTCTGCTTTTATACATAAAGAGTTTGGTTCGTCATGATATTATTTTTATCAAGAAATTTACATTATAATAAAATTTTGAAAGTTTGCTCTAGGAATTTACAGTAGGCATTTAGTATAAGTACTCTATTTTTTTATAGGTTGGTTCTTAACCAATTCAACATTTATTATACAGCCTTAAAAATAAAAAATATAATCTTACAATGAAACAAAGGCGTTTCATTTGTATGAGTATGCCTTTGTTTTATTTTCTTAATATTTTATGCTTTAATTAATCATTATTTTATCTACGTAAGAAAATGGCATTTTAGTTCTTATAATGCCATCTGGTTGTGGCAAGACTAGAGGATGGAAGACTACATCACTAGAAGATTCGGTTAAAGGAGGTGAAAGGGTGAATCGCACTCATTTTGAAAAAGAATTAGAAGAACTTCATTATGACGTATTAAAAATGGGTAGCCTTGTAGAAGAGGCGATAGCAAACGCCATTGCTTCTTTAGTAAACCATGATACAGAATTAGCTCAAAAGGTCATCGATGGTGATGACAGAATAGACAAAATGGAAGTAAAAATTGACAATAAATGTGCAAAGATTATTGTAACCCAGCAGCCAATTGCAAGGGATTTGAGAATAGTTTTGACAGGGCTTAAAATTGTTACAGACTTAGAAAGAATGGCAGACTATGCAGTAGATATAGCAAAAACTACTTTGAGGATTGCTCATCAAAAATATACAAAACCATTGATAGATATTCCTAGAATGGCTGAAATCGTAAGAGAAATGGTAAAAATGTCATTGGATTCTTATGTTCACCAGGATTTAGACCTTGCAAGAACGATTGGCGAAAAAGATGATATAGTAGACGCTCTTTACAAACAAGTATTTAGGGAACCATTAACTGATATGATAGAAGACCTAAGAAACATCGACCAAGCGAGTCAGTTTTTGTTTGTAGCTCGTTATCTTGAGAGAATTGCTGATCATGCTACTAATATATGTGAATGGGTAATTTTCTTAGATACAGGAGAGCATATAGATTTAAATTAAAAATATTAATTTGGTGTATTTTGGTTTTCATTTTTATACATTTTTTAATAGCTTCAATAGGAATTCCTCCTGTAAATTGTTGATATGGAGTGTATTAAAGCAATAAAGTTCCATATTTTCATCAGCTGTTATTTAAAATACCTATGGTAGCTACTTTACTTTGCTTCCATTCAAAAGTTATCTACCTGCCATTAAATATAATGATACACCTTCAAAGCTTCAAAATTAGCATGTTAATGCTTATAATTCTAAATTTTAGCAATGCTTTGCAAAATCAATTTTCCTTTTTATAGCTGCACATCTTCCCTGGTTAAGGATAGCAGGTATTTTATATTTATGTACATGGCATTTGAAATCGCGGTAAAATCATATGCCTCTTCTTGCAACATTGCCATTGCAGGTGATGCTCCAAAACTCAAAAGTGCGTTTGCATTATCATTCATCACAACATAATTTGTGATGACATGTATAAGTGGCACTTTCCCTTTTACGAGTTCAAAAGTTTTACAATTTCATCAATCATAAAATTTTCTCTTTTCTTTTAAAAAAAGTTTGTGTTACAGTATAAATTACAGCAGTCAAAAATATTGTTGTTATGGTGGGAGTTAGATACCATTTTAATAATGAAGTACCGTTATATACCATGTAATTATACGTAATAATTCCAATGATAGATGATACAACTGCAGGAATATTAAGGTACCCACTTTCTTCATATTTTAATATAAAGAAGCCTACAAAAACTACTGTGTATACTGGAATAAATACACTACCGATAGCATATAAAAAGTTTTGATATTTATCAATTGGGAATAAATATGCTGCTATGATACCTATCAGCGAATAAATTATTAATAGCTCTTTTTTACTGAGCCTTGTTTTAATAACTGCCATTGTAGATATCGCAGCAGAGTATACATCCATAAAAGTAGTCGTCACTGTTGATAAAAGTATTATTAGCAATGGTACAAACCCAGTTTTTATTGATGCAAAATATGAAATTATATCTTTTCCTTCCGTTTTCAATGAAACAAAAAGACCTATAAAATACATAAAACAGCTTGCAATAAAATAACCTAAAAATGTATATATAAAGCTAGATTTTCTATTTTCACTGTTGATCGTATAATCTCCTACTAAAGGCAGCCATGATACAGGCATAGCAACGGCAAGTTCGATTGCATCTACAAAACTTATATTACCTGTTGGTGTTAAAATTTTCCCGCCCTTTAAAAATACTACAACACCAATAGTCAATATAAACAACAATATTACTGCAATGTTATTTACCCAGTATGCTTCACTTTCAAAAAATAGTGACCATAATAAAACAGATATGCCTACAAAAAGTATTCCTACACCAACAGACATACCAATGGCACCATTAAAAGCTTTTGCTGATTGTATAATCATGACTGCTGTCCATCCAATCAATTGTAGAATGTTTAGTGCTCCTAAAAAAATTGTACCTTTATTGCCCAAAACAACTTTTGTTGATTTTATTGCTGGCAACTTAAGGATGTATGACATAAGCCCCCCAAGCGAGAAAAATAATGTACCAATGATATGGCCTATTAAAATAGCCAACAAGCCTTTAGTTAAACCTAGAGGTGCAAATAGCGAACCTGTATAGATTTCAGCAATTGAGATTGCTGCACCTGCCCATATTAGAAAAAGGGTAAAATTTTTAATTTTCATGATTCACACCCGCCTTTCTAAAGTAAGTTTATGAGATAAATTTCTTATATTTTACTAAAACCAATACCACTACATATCCTATAACCGAGCCTATTGTACTGGAAAGCGAAAATGGAATGACAAACATAAAAGCCGAACCGGAACTTCCAAGTATATACTTAGCTATAGGATAAGAAAGCAAAGCCCCTATAATGCCTGTACCTATAACTTCTCCTATAGAGGCAAAATAAAATTTACGTGTAAATCTATAAAGATATCCAGCAATGAACGCACCAACCATTCCTCCTGGAAATGCCAAAAGCGATCCAACACCAAGGATGTTCCTCAAAAGTCCTATAATAAAAGCTACTTCTAACGCTCCCCAAGGGCCCAAAAAAACTGCTGAAATAACATTAATAGCATGTTGAACAGGTGTAACTTTGGCAGCACCTACACTAAACCATACATATTGAGAAGCAAAGGTGCCTATAGCAATAATAAGTGCCATAAAAACCATACGATGTATTTTATTCATACTCCACCTTCTTATCTTTTTCTATTATCTCCGGCGTGAGATTATATATCTCATCAAAAAATGTCACTTTAAAACTGCCGGGCCCTTTGACATTGCTGCTTTGAGCGGCTCTTTCACCTGCTATTCCAAAAGCTACAAAAGCTTCTACTGTAGCTGCAAAATAATCTTCACATACTCCGCAGAAGCTCGCTACTACAGAGGTAAGCATACAACCTGTGCCAGTAACAGTGCCCATCATAGGATGCCCATTTTTTACATACGCAATTCTTTTTCCATCAGTAATTATGTCAGTAACACCTGACACTGCTACTACAACGTTGTACGCGTTTGCTAAATCTTTTGCAGCTTCAGAAATATCATCTGCTCCGCTTTGAGATTCTACACCGCGTATCTTCCCACCTTTGCCTGCAAGTATTGAAATCTCAGCACTATTCCCTTTTATCACAGAAATTTTTACCTCTTCTAATATCTTTTTTGAGCTTTGTGTCCTAAGCTTCGTAGCTCCCGCTCCAACAGGGTCTAATATAACTGGTACTTTAAGTCTATTTGCAGCCTTTCCTGCCTTTATCATCGCTTCTACTTGTTCATTTGTAAGAGTGCCTATATTTAAAACTAAAGCATCTGCTGCACTTACCATTTCTTCTACTTCTTCCAAGGCATGTGCCATGACTGGCAATGCTCCTATAGCCAGTGTTATATTAGCACAATCATTGACAGTAACTATATTTGTAATATGGTGAACTAAAGGTTTTTTCTCTCTTAAAATTTTCAACAATTCTTTTTTCATTTCAAATTCCTCCTATCGTTTATCGCTTTTGCTATAACCTCCAAAAGTTTTCTTGTATTGTTTTCTATATCCCCATAAAATACAGCTGAAACTGAAGATATCCCGTCTACTCCCGACTTTAACATGACTTCATAAGCATTATCTTTTGTTATACCTCCTATTGCAACTACGGGAATAGTGACTGCCTCTTTTATCTTTTTCAGCCCTTCTATTCCAATAGCTTCCGCCTCCGGCTTTGTAGGAGTCTTAAACACCGCTCCCACTCCTAAATAATCCGCTCCATCTCTTTGTGCTTTTAAAGCTTCTTCCACTGTCCTCGCTGATACCCCTACTATTTTATCATGACCTATTACTTTTCTTACAACATCTGCCGGCAAATCCTCCTGTCCAACGTGAACTCCATCTGCATCTACTGCCAAAGCTATATCCACTCTGTCGTTAATAATGAGAGGGATTCTATTTCTTTTTGTCACTTCTTTAACTTTGAGAGCAATTTCATAAAATTCCCTACTTGATATGTCTTTTTCTCTCAGTTGAATTACTGTTGCACCGCCTTTTATTGCTAATTCTACTGCGTCAGCAATATCCATATCCTTTATGTAAGACCTATCCGTTATAGCATAAAGGGTTAAGTCCATATCTCACACCTTCCTTATTTCTATATTCCAAAAATGGTTAGTGGGACCTACTCCATGCCCTATGGCCAACGAATGTTTTATAGCCCCTGTAATGTATGACTTCGCTCTTTTTATTGACTCAACTAAATCATAGCCTAAAGCGATATTGGCAGCTATAGCTGAGGAAAATGTGCAGCCTGTACCATGCGTGTTTTTAGTATCGATTCTCTCTGATGTAATTTCATAAAACTCTTTTCCATCGAAAAATACATCTAAAGCATCTCCTGTAAGATGTCCACCTTTTACCACCACTGTTTTTGCACCAAAATCTAAAATTCTTTTAGCTGCCTCTTTCATGTCATACACACTTTTGATTTCCCTTCCAATTAGCTCTCCTGCCTCCATAAGATTTGGCGTAACTACAAGGCTTAAAGGAATCAGTTCCTCTTTCAAAGCCTCCACTGCTTCCGGCTTCAATAAATAGCTTCCACTTTTTGAAATCATAACAGGGTCCAACACAATATTTTTTACATTGTAATCTTTTAACCCTTTTGCAACCATTTTAATTATGTCTTCATTAGACACCATACCTATCTTCACTGCATCTGGATATAAATCCTCAAAAATTGCCTTCATCTGCAAATACACCATATCAGGACTTATATCCTCAATTCCCAAAACCCCCATTGTATTTTGCGCTGTTATTGAAGTAATGACACTCATGCCGTATACTCCATGGGCTGAAAAAGTCTTTAAATCTGCCTGTATACCTGCTCCTCCCCCAGAGTCAGAGCCGGCAATAGTAAGGGCTAATTTCATAAAAACACCTCCAAATAATAAAATAAGCCCACCTGTGAGGTGAGCATTTTTACAAATGTTTTAAAAAGCATGCTTCCCTACGCAGGCATTACCCTGACAGGTTCAAAGGGTCGGGAACGAATCCCCTCTCAGCCACTTTTTGGCTCCCCTAGCACTTGTCATATTTAGTTTTAAGTAAATTGCTTAAACTAATTATACCACAAACGCAAAAGAATTCAACAATTATTTTGAAAATGATATCAATATTTAATGAGTTAAGTTATAAATTCCCCTTTTTCTGATAAAATTTAAGTGTTAACAAAAAAACATAAAATTACTGCCCTTAGCTCATTTTTGTAAGCTAAGGGCTCTCCTCAATTTCTCAGTCTTCATTTCTTATTTATCAAAAAGATATCCTATTTGAACTTGTTGTGCTATTGTTTGTCCTTCGCTGTCTGCAAAGATTAAAATTTCTTTGCCTTCAACATGGTTAAAATAATAACTATACTGTTCTTGTTCATTGCCTATTGTCTATCTGCTTGCTGTGAAATTTTTAAATTAAATTTTAGAAAGATTCTTCATAAATCTTGGCAATAACAGCTTCAGTTGCTTCCACTGGTGCATTAGAAAGCAATCCGTCCAGCGAAGGCGTAGTTTTAGCAAGCCTTACCAGAGTCGGAATATCCTCTTTTGTGAATCCAAAGTCCGAAAGTTTTTGGGTGCATCCTACATTAAAGAGCCATTCTTCAACCTTTTTAGCTACATATTCTGCTTCAGCAGGCAGACCTTTTAGCCCAGGCACTATAGGACTATATACTTCAGCCAGAACTTCTGCAACAGATGGATAAATAGCCTTTACCACCGCAGGCAGTATAGCACCAAGTCCAAGACCATGAGCTATCTCGGGTTTTACTGCACTCAGAGGATGCTCTAGCGCATGGGTAAGGTGCAAAAGGCCATTGTCAAAAGAAATACCAGCTAAAGCAGAAGCGTAAAGCAAATAGTATCTGGCCACAAGGTTTTCAGGGTCATTTACAGCAGCGGGTAGGTAACGAACTATCAGCCTCACTGTTTCTTTTGCCATTAGGACGCTGTAAGGTGACGCTACAAGAGTGGTAGCAGCTTCGGTAACGTGGTTTAAAGCATCTATAGTAACCGCTATTGTCTGTCTTTTGTCAAGCTTTGTCATAAGGGAAGGGTCATCTATGGCATACATAGGATACAGGCAATCATAAGCAATTGCAGGCTTATAATTTTTTTCTGGGATTGTAGCCACCGCAAATCTGTCTACTTCGGTACCAGTACCATGAGTAAGGTTTATAGCTATAATAGGAGCAGCTTTTTCAGGTATGAATTTCTGTTCATAAAGTTCTCTTGCATTTTTATCAGTGTATTCCAGCAGTACAGCCACACTTTTCGCGGTATCTATAGGGCTGCCACCGCCAATGCCGATAACAGCTTTTGCCCCGGTTTCCCGGCCGATTTTGGCCGCCTCATCGATCATGTCAACAGTAGGATTGGGCCCAACTTTGTCATAAAGTGAATATTTGAATCCGAGTGTCTCAAGAGCCGGTTTTACCACATCCCAGGCCCCACTGGCTTTATAGGAACCTTTACCGGTTACAAGAATGACATTGTTGATACCTTTGTTTTTAAGAACTTCTAGAATATCTTTTATCTTTTTTATACTACCTATTCCAAAATAAGTCGTGTTTTTGCAGCGAAGTTCAAAAACCTTATTTGGATTTATTTTTGTTTCCCACACTTTAATTACCTCCTATTGTTAAATTTATAACAATCTCTGTATACAATTATAGCACTATCTTAGAAAATGGTCAACCCCAAGTTATAATATCTATTCTTATCTATTACCTTTATTGCCCCATTTATAAATCCTTATAGTATAGTAAGTAACTATATTTACTTATTCTTTCTTTAAAGAAGTATGAAAGGATTCTATACATGCATTATCATAAGGACATCCTTTACTGCTAAATGAATGTTAATTAATCGGCGTATACTAATAATATTAAAAGTCAGGGGCTTGAAATTATCAAGCTTCCCTGACTTTTAACATATTTTTGTCTCACGTTTGCTAGTCTACAATTACAGTAGCTGTACCAGAGGTAGGTGTAGTATATACATGGCTATACCCGCCTTCTCACGTTACAGTACTACCACACAAAATCTTCTTTTGCTTTTATTTTACACCGCACTTGGTTCTCTGAGTTTGGATTAGGGCAAAACAAGGCTTGAGTTATACTGGTCCTCGCTTATTTGGACTCAAAGGACTAAAACTCCTCTGCTTGCATTATTTCGTAGAATTTCTTCGTAAAACTTACTCGGCAGCATATATCCTAGTGATTGATGGGGCCTTATACAGTTGTATTCTACAATAAACTCATCAAGTTTTTTAAAAAACAGGCCATACCCAATAAACTCATGTAATTTTATAAATTCCTTCTTTAATGTTCTGAAAAATCTCTCCATGTTAGGATTTCTCACCGGTGATCTTACAGGTATTCGATCATGCAATACCGTGGGATTCGCAAAATTTTTTAAATTCCTTTGACTTAAACTGGGAACCATTATCTAAGTCTTAAAGATATTTGTGCGAAGCCGTTTTAAAACAATTGAAATAACATAACAACTACGATAAAACTAAGCAACAGCGGTTTTTTCCTTCTCTTTTTGCTTGATACAATGCTCGATCTGCCCTCTCCAGTAAGGACTCAACCGAGTCACTGTTCTTTGCTAATGTTATACCCAAGCTTGCAGTAACCCTACGATGAGGAAAAGGATAATTCTCTATGGTTTTTCGTATTCTCTCTGCAACTGCAACAGCACCTTCTTCATCAGTCCCCGGAAGAATAATTATAAACTCCTCACCGCCAAAACGTCCTGCAATATCCACAGTCCTTATAGAATTCTTTATTATCTCTGCCGTCTTCTGCAGCATCACATCGCCAGCCACATGGCCAAAGGTGTCATTGTAAGTCTTAAAGTTATCAATGTCAAGGAAAATAACTGCTAAAGGAAGTCTATACCTGACTGTCCTTTCAAGTTCACTAATCAACATGTTACGGATCGCCCGTTTATTGAAGAAACCTGTTAAAAAGTCGGTTTCAGCCTCTTTTTCTATGCGACTTACAATCTTTGCATTAGCCAAAGCTATTGCGGCAAAATTCACATATATCTGTAGATTTCTGTTATCATTGTCATCCACAGAATCAGGTGAAAACATTATGCCTAGCAAGCCCACAGCGCCAATAGAAGTCCATAAGGGATAAATCATAGTTTTACTTTCAACATCAATCTCCAAATTCGTGAAACCAGTTAATGTTTTTAATTCATCAATATCAAGAAATGATGGTTCAACTTTTGAAAAAATCTTCTCAATCACTGGCTGAATCATCGACCATTCCTTCCCAACCAAAAGTTGGCCGTACTCGCCTTTAGCCTTTGCTATCTTAATCTTATCACCCTCTCGCAGACCAATAAAACCAAGTTCGAGCCTGTATATTATTATCAAGGAATTTATTATAAGTTCTAAAACCTTATCTAATTCTACAGTCGAAATTAACAAACGACTAATTTCGTAAATACTGTTTAATTCAAGTCTACGTAATCCAAGGATGTTCTTTTCAATGATGGCTCTAAGGACCTCATTTATTGTTTGATAAATGTTATTAGCTTTAACAGCAAAAGTATTTTCTTTTTCAATATTTGCTTCAGTTACACCCTCATTTGGTGTAACAATGAGGAAGCCTATCTTTTGAACATGTGTGCCTAAACGATAAGCATACAGTCTAACACCATAAGGACAGGTAAATACACCTTTGTCCTGTAAAGAGGTTAGAGTGTTTTTGTAAAAAGTGATACATTCCTTATCGCAGATTTTATTTCCATTATTTACATTTTGGCATACTTCAACTTTTTGGCTAAATTCAGAAAAAGGATTACCATTTACATCAAATATATAAATATTTGTGCCCATCACCTTGGCAAGAGTATCTTGAAAATCTTGCCAATATTTCAATGAGATATTTAGTAGAAGATTTGTCGGCATATATAAGTACACCTCATTTCAGCATATTAGTTTCGTTTAATTTTCCAAGGATATCTATTCCGTTTGGTGTGATTTCATATTTCCTAAGGTCACGGCTATGATTGATGCCACGTGCTTTAAGAACTCCAACCGCTTTTTTAATGCTTGAATTGCTTTCTACATATCTGAAGATGATTATATTATCTACTGCAAATGATAATTGAGCTTTAGATACCATTAACGGTGAAAATGGATTTTCAGTAAGTACAGTAAATATAGTGGTAATATTCCTCCTTTTTAACTCTTGTGCTATTGCCCAGATGTAATCTTTATATTTCTGTAGGTCAACTATACTACTTTCAAAAGAAGTTATACTATCGATAACAAATCTGTTTACATTATTTTTTTCTATCATATCTATTATTTCAAAAGCATGTTTATCTATATCTAGCTCTATTGGAGAAATAAACCTAATATCCAAACGACCGTCTTGCAAATATTTATCTATTTCCCATCCTAGCGAGTAAGCGTTTCTCTTAAGCTGAGCAAGAGGTTCTTCAAAGGATAGTAGTAATCCCTTCTCACCTTTTTCTGCTCCTTCAAGTAAGAATTTGAGAGCAAACAAAGTTTTGCCTGTACCTGTTCCGCCCGAAAGGATAGTAATAGTCCCTTCTGGCAATCCACCGCCCAGCATTTCATCTAAACCATTGATTCCAAATCTCTTTTTCTCTGTTGTGACCTCATATTCAAGTTCTTTACCAACCGGTTTCATCCTTGGGTATATTTCTATTCCTGCAGGAGTTATTTCAAACATATGTTCGCCTTGTTCAAAAGAAGTTCCTCTCATTTTTAAGATTCGCAAATATCTTTTTTGAAATCTCTTTTCTTCCTGTCCATAAAGATGAAAAATGCCATCTGCAATAGCAAATTCACTCAAAACGGTTAGTTCTTTCTCCTCATATTCGCCTATAAGAAACACAGTAACCTTCCATATTGACAAAGCAGCAGCTAAATCAAAGACAAAAACCTTAAAAGTTTTTCGTCCGGGAATAGGTCTCTTATAGCTTTAAAACTATCAATCACAACTATATTAGGCTTATACTTTTTCACCATGTCAGTTAAATACCCTAAAATCTTATCATAACCTTGTTTACGTGCAACGCTTCCAAGGTCTTCATAAATAAACTTATCACCAAAAAATTCGTCAGAAAAAAACTCAAATTCTTGTAAATGTCTTACCATCTTAAATTGCGATTCTGAAATAGTTGTTAGGTATAAACTCTTAAGTTCATTTCTTGCACTATTAAAAATAATGTTTTGAACAAATATTGTTTTTCCACTACCTGGTGCACCGGAAACAATATTAAGCGAATATAGAGGTATACCTCCACCAAGAATACGATCAAGATTTTTAACTCCCGTTTTCAATCTTTCCATCTTCTTTGCCCCCTTATGAATTGTCTCCATTATCTTTCATTTCTTCACGTAGTATTTTCATAATTTTCTCTGCATTTTCACTACCGATCAACCTGCTTAGAATTTCAACGTATCTTGTAATAAACTTCATGAACATTTCATCTACCGGGAAGTCTTGGTTTTCCTTTAAACTGGTTAATATTTCTTTACACGATATTCCATTTTCATCAAGGTGAAGCAGTTCTATTTCCTTATATTCTGCTGAAAGATCCCACACAACTCTTTCTACTAAAAGCTGAACAGAAGCTTTACCAAGGTACTTTTCAGATGCAGTCCACATTTCATTTAGCAAATTTTCGTATCGTCTCACTTTTTCATCAATTAAATCATGCATAGCCGTTCCTCCTATCTTGATTTTTAAGTTTTGTAAGCCCAAAATCCACCAATGATTTATAAGCGTTTATTTAATATTCTTATTTAGATATAAATTTCTCTTCTACAAAATGAATAAAAACATCCACTATCTGAGGGTCAAAATGCTTTCCACTCTGTTCACGAATGTATTCAAGAACCTTCTCTATTTGCCAAGCTTTTCTGTATGGGCGATCATTGGATAATGCATCAAAAACATCAACTATCGCAAAGATACGTGCTGCTAATGGTATCTCTTTTTCTTTTAATCCACGAGGATAACCAGAACCATCCCATTTTTCATGGTGACAATAAGGTATATCCAAAGCTGGGTGTAAGTATTCAATCTGAGAAAGCATCTGATAAGCATATACAGGGTGCATTTTCATTATTACCCACTCCTCATCTGAAAGTTTCCCTGGTTTTAGCAATATACTGTCCGGTATACCCAGTTTACCAATATCATGTAACAGGGCACCACGTTTTATGTGGATTAGTTTTTCTTCAGGAATACCCATTTCTTTAGCAATGCTAATAGTCAATTCTGTTACGCGTCTACTGTGCCCTTCAGTTTCTTTATCTCTAAGATCAAGGGCATAGGAAAGAGCCTCTATTGTTTCGTCATAAGCTTTTAAAAGCTCCAAATTTGATTGTTGTAAATTATGAAAAAGTTCAGCGTTGTCCATTGCAATTGCAATTTGCCCTGCTAATATTTCTAAAAATTCTTGCCATTCATCAGTAACATTGCGTTGATTTCTCAGAAAAACTTCTAATACTCCTAATATACGACCTTTTGCAATAAGTGGAACAACGTAATAAGACTTGAAGCCTTCCAATCGGAAAAAGTCTTTAGATATATTTTCATTCACTTTTTCAATGTCAGGTATATAAAAAGTTTTTCTTTCCAAAATAGCACGCCCTGCAAAGCTCTTTTCTACATCGAGAAAGATTTTCTCAATCATATTAGTATAAAATCCTTGTCCAGCCATATATTCTAATTTTTGAAAATAAGAATTCAGCCTGAAAACAGCAGCTGCATCAATATTTAATTCTTTCATAGTCTGTTCTAAACCTATATGAATTGTAAGGCGTGGATCAATGCTTCCGGTAATAGCCATATCGATTGTCCTGAGAGCTTGAATATGCTGCAAGCGTCTGGTTGCTTTTTCAAAAAGGTTGGCATTTTCTAAAGATGCAGCAGCTTGATGAGCAAATGTCTGAAAAAGCTGCACCTTTTCAAAACCAAAAAACCTTTTTGTTACTGTAAATATTTAGAGAACCAAAAGTGTGTCCTCGTGTTGTTAATGGAAAAGCAGCAGATGTAATAAACCCTGCTTCAGTCAAAGCTTTCATTCGCCATGGCTCAAACCTTTGATCGGCTGAAATATCTTCAATTACCTGTGGAATGCCAGTTCTAATGGCAACCCCTGTGGGCACTTGCCCCTCTAGAGCATCATCCCAACGCACATTTAAATCTTTAGTATATGGATGTTCGGTCGGATATTGATATAAGAGTGTCACTTTTCCACCAGCCTCTGCACGTCCTATCCAAGCGAAAGAAGCTCCTAAATCTTCCACACATGTTCGAGTTATTTCATACGCTACCTTTTCTAAATTTAAACTCTCTGAAAACTTTTGAGTTGTATTGTATAGTATTTCTAAAAGATGTAACCGTTTTAGTTTTTGTTTCTCAGCTTCTTTTATCTTGGTTATATCATGAGCTATCCCTAAAAGAAAATCATTATCTAACTTTGAAATATTTATCTCTACCGTAACCTGTTTCCCTTCTTTTGTATTTAAATTTCTCTCAACAGTTATAGATTCTTCGTTTAAAACCCTATTGATGTCGATTGGTTTTTTAGCTAAATCTTCAGGTGAAATAATATCAGTTAAAGATTTTATCAGCAGTTCATCTCGAGTATAACCTAATAATTTACAAGCAGCTGGATTGAGATCTTGAATCTTTCCTTTTGAGTTAACGATGAAAATAGCATCGTTGGCTTTTTCGAATAAATCTCTATAACGACCTTCACTTTCTTGAAGTTCAGCTCTTTGGTTTCGAATAATATTTACAAATCTGCCTAACAATATTCCTATTGCAAAATAAGCTATGCTTCCTACAATTAAGCTACGGATTGTTGCTTGTTTTGTAACATAAAAAGAAATAATATTTATAAAAGTGGCTAAAATTGGTGATACTATGCCACCTACTAATCCCCAATATAAAGCAGAGCCAATAATTAAAAACAATGCCAGAATTGCAATAAAAAATGTAGGTAGTATCTTTACTAAAAATAACAAAATTATCGAATAAAAAACAAGTAAAATAAATATCTTGTCAATCTTTCCTATAAAATCTTTCATGTTACGAACGAAGTTGGACATAAAAATTACTCCTCCACAGACAAACCGTTTTGCAAACTTAAATGAAAATTGATGACTTCAATTCTTTCTGGTGCAATGTTATGCAGGAAAAACAAAATACCCCCCAGAAAGGATGAAGTCCTCATGCAAAACATTGTATCATTAAAGTGTCCAAAATGCAATAATACTCATTCGTTTTATAAAATATGGCAAAGATAAAGACGTGGATTTATGTCAATATGGTAGACACAAAAACTCGAAATTTTTATGCAGATTTTTTAATCAAATCCTCAAATTGTTGCGGAGTTATATACCCTATACTGCTATGTAGTCTTTTTCTATTATACCAAGCTTCAACTCTACTATAGTGTTTTTGAACTCTTCACTATATTTTCTTTGACCTCTTGGCATTTTGTGACACTTTCTCTCTTTATATTTTTATTTTAACCTGTTCGAGTTAAAGTATCTACAATAATATAATAACACCATATCACAACATTAAAGTAATGTGAATGGATATATTGACGATAACAAATATATTTTAAAAACATCTTTTCTTTTAGAGCATTAAATGTTAAACTCATATCGTAAAGGTTTCTCCTTCTATCAATGTTTTTAGCTTTAACAACTAATATTAGAGAAATACGGTACTTTCACGCATATTTTAAAAAATTACTCATTTTTATTTAGCCACAAAAAACTTTGCTATCTTTTTAATAATTTTATTTGCCAATTTGAAGTTTAAATTTATTGAGGTAGGTGAACTTTTTGTTAGAACTAATAAAAAAAGCTGAAGAAACACACACTCTCTCAAAGAATGAAATAGTTGAGCTTTTAAAGGACGATCAATATAACGATGAATTATTTAAAGCCGCGGATAGAGTAAGAAAAAAATATGTGGGAGATGAAGTGCATTTAAGAGGACTTATTGAATTTTCTAATATATGTAAGCAAAATTGCTTATATTGTGGTCTAAGAAGAGATAACAAAAATATAAAACGTTATAGATTAAAGCCAGAACAGATAATTAATTTTGCCAAAAATGCCCGCAATTTAGGATATAGAACTGTAGTATTGCAGTCTGGCGAAGATGATTTTTTCAATGTTGAAAGGATGACTAAAATCATAAAATCCATAAAACAACTCGATATTGCAATAACTCTAAGTATAGGCGAAAAAACAAGAGAAGAATATAAGGCATATAAAGAAGCTGGAGCAGATAGATATTTGTTAAGAATAGAAACAACGGATAAAGAACTTTATGAAAAACTCGATCCTAATATGAGTCATGAAAATAGAAAAAGGTGTCTTAAAGATTTAAAAGAATTAGGTTACGAAGTTGGAACTGGATGTCTCATAGGACTTCCTGGACAAACTATAGAATCCATTGCAGATGACATTCTATTTTTTAAAGAAATTGATGCTGATATGATAGGGGTTGGTCCATTTATCCCGAATCCCGATACACCATTAAAAAATGAAAAGGGAGGCACATTTGAACTCAGTTTAAAAGTTATGGCCATAACAAGGCTTTTGATGCCTGATATTAATATTCCGGCAACTACAGCAATGGAAACCCTAAATGTTAATGGAAGGTTGATAGCACTTCGTAGTGGAGCAAATGTTGTAATGCCAAATGTTACAGAAGGGGAATACAGAAAATTGTACGCATTATATCCAGGCAAAATCTGTATAAATGACACTCCCGCTCATTGCTTTAGCTGTATTACTGGTAAAATAAATAGCATAGGCAGACCAATTGCAAAAGATTATGGCTATAGGAAAAAGGTCATGTCAAAAAAGTAAGGGACGGGGTCTTCCCCGTCTTTTATGCATACATATTTCCATAGGGTCTTTTGCCTATCGGATGCAATTTGACAAAAGAATGATTCATAATCTTTTGAAAATCATAATCAAAATATTGACAAAAATTTTTAACATACTTTTGGATAAACGCGTAATCTTTGTCATCTATCTTTTCTTTAATAACTTCTTTTCCAAGTTTATAGTCTTCTACATCTCCTCTCAAATATATAACTCCTCCATGCATACCTGTACCACAATATTCTCCAACTATATTTTCATCATTTTTCAAGTTTAGCACAATCATACATCCACCTGCCATATATTCACCAAAGAAATCTCCTGCACTTCCTCCAATAACTATTACGGGAACTTTATCTTTGTATTCTTTCATGTGTATGCCAACTCTATAACCAACACTATCTTTTATATAGATAGATCCACCCCTCATTCCGTAACCAACGACATCACCTGCATGTCCATGTATAATAATATTCCCATCGTTCATTGTATTTCCTATTGCATCCTGTCCATTACCAAAAACTTCTATTGTAAGGCCGTCCATAAAAGCCGCCATGTCATTGCCAGGTGTACCTTCGATATTTATTTTTGTAGTCCCAGATAAATTATCTCCTATATATCGCTGACCATTGACATTTTTTAAATTAATTATGTCTTCACCTGAACGAACTAACTCTTTAATTATTTCATTAAGGTCTCTATAATAAATTCCTGACGCATTTATGGTTTTCATCGTACCACCTCCAGGTCAAGCATTTTTGCCTTTCTTAATTCTTTTGGCAAATATATAAATCCAAAATCATCATTTAAAAGATATTTCTTAAATAGAGTTATATCCGTTTCATTTTTTATAAACCCAGTAAATAATCCAGCCCTATCAATATCATTAATTAATATAAATCCTACTAACCTATTTTCTTTTACCACAAATTTTTTATAAGACCTCCTGTTATGATCAATTTTAGAGATAATCTCAAATTCCTCCTGCTGTGGATTTGTTATACCAGCTGTTATCATATTTGTATTTTTATAACCTATTGAGTTCATAGGGAAAATTCCTTTAAAACTTTTATTTATGCCAATCATGCTAAGCCCTGCAATTTCCCCTTGCATGTATGCATTTGGCCATATTGGCACAACCCTATTTGACTCAACAAGCATATCATAACCTTCGGCTACATCTCCTGCTGCATACACATCTTCAACGCTTGTTTTCATAGTGTTATCTACTAAAATACCACGGTTTATAGAAATTGATGTGTTTTTTACAACATCAACGTTTGGCACAACGCCTATCGCGATAATAAGATTGTCGGCTTCTAATTCCTGCCCATTTTTGAGCAAAACCCCTTTAACATATTCATCTCCTATGATTTTATCCACTGTTGTTCCCGTAATTATTTTTATGCCGTCATTCTGAAGACTTTGAGATACCAAAGATGCTCCTTCTGTATCAAGAATTGTACTTAAAATTCTATCGGCAAGTTCAACTATTGTTACATCTACCCCTAAATGGTGAAGACCTTCTGCTGCTTTGAAACCGATGAGACCACCCCCTACAATTACAGCTTTTGAACCCGGCTTGGCAGCTTCCTTTAATTTTTTAGCATCGTCCATTTTAATAAAAGTATGAACATTTTTTTTGTTTAATCCTTCTACTGGAGGTATTATAGGTTTCCCGCCCGTTGCAATGAGAAGTTTGTCAAAACTTATGCTATCCCCGTTTTCAAGATACACTTCTTTTTTTCTTTCATCAATAGAAACAACTTTAATACCAAATATAGTTTCTACTTTATTTTTGCGATAAAAATCTTTCTCTCTATATATCATTTTGTTCTCAGACACTAAATTCCCAAGATAATAAGATATAAGGGGCCTTGAATACACGTGATATGTTTCATCCGAAATAACAACTATTTCAGAACTTGTATCATATTTTCTTATTGCCTCTACTGCACCTACCATCGCAACAGAATTACCAATTATTACTATTCTCATGCAGAAATGCCTCCTTCACTATAGACAAGTGCCTCATTAGGACAATTCTTGACACAAGCCGGCTCTCCCGCTTCAGCACATAAGTCACATTTTGATGCAACCTTATTATTTACATCTCTTATAATTGCACCAAACTCACACACAAGCACGCAAGTCCAGCATCCAACACATTTATCTGTATCACAAATTACAACACCAGTTGACGGATCCTTTTGCATCGCTCCTGTAATACATGATTTAACACATGGAGCGTCATTGCAATGCCGACACTGGAGTGAAAAAGATACGGATTTATTTTCTTCTATGACAATTCGTGGTGTCGGCCTCTGGGTTTCCAACTTAAATGCTTTTAAAACATCTTTATACTTTGAATGAGATGTAATACAGTATACTTCACATAATCTACATCCAACACACACTTCTTCTTTCACATAAACCTTTTTCACAAATATACCTCCTATTCGCCGGCAGCAAGAATGCCAAGTATATCAAGTTCCTTTTGTGTCATTCCTATGCCACGAAGCATTAACCTATTGCCTTTAAGACTTTCAATATCATTTATACCCATTCCACCAAGCATCTCTTTTATTTCATGACTCCATGCTTGAACAAGGTTAACAAGACGTTTATATCCGATTTCTGGGTTTAATCTTTTAACAAGGTTAGGATCTTGAGTAGCAATTCCCCAATTGCATTTACCAGTATGGCATTTTTGGCACATATGACATCCCAAAGCAATCAAAGCAGCTGTTGCAATGTAAACAGCATCTGCACCAAGAGCTATTGCTTTGACTATGTCTGCACTGTTTCTAATACTACCCGCTGCAACTAAAGATATTGTATGTCTTATACCTTCAGAACGGAGTCTTGCATCTACAGCAGCTATTGCAAATTCAATTGGAATTCCTACGTTATCCCTTATTCTCTTTGGAGCAGCCCCTGTACCGCCTCTAAATCCGTCTATTGCTATATAATCTGCTCCAGCTCTTGCTATTCCCGAAGCTATTGCCGCCACATTATTGACTGCTGCAATTTTAACACCAACAGGTTTTTGATAATCGGTAGCTTCCTTCAATGAATATATTAATTGCGCAAGGTCTTCAATTGAATAGATATCGTGATGCGGTGCAGGAGATATAGCATCACTTCCAGGTGGTATCATCCTTGTTGCCGAGATGTCCTCACTCACCTTTTCACCGGGTAGATGACCACCTATCCCAGGCTTTGCACCCTGACCAATTTTTATTTCAATAGCCGCCGCAGTATTAAGGTATTCTCTATCAACACCAAAACGTCCTGATGCTACCTGTACAATTGTGTTTTTGCCATATTTCCGGAAGTCCTTATGAAGCCCCCCTTCACCAGTATTATAAAGTATCCCAAGCTCTTCAGCAGCTCTTGCCAAAGCTGCGTGAGCATTGTAACTTATTGAACCATAAGACATTGCTGAAAACATTATTGGTGTCTCAAGTTTGAGTTGTGGAGGCATTTTTGTTTTAACATTAAGGTTTTCGTCTATTTCTATCTTGTCAGGCTTCCTACCTATATATACCCTTAATTCCATAGGTTCTCTTAGTGGGTCTATAGAGGGGTTTGTAACTTGGCTTGCATTTATAACCATTTTATCCCAATATACAGGATAAGGCCTATCATTTCCCATGGATGACAGAAGAACTCCACCTGTTTCTGCCTGTCTGTATATATCTCTTATAGCATCGTAAGTCCAATTGGCATGTTCTTTAAATGTTTGAGGATGTTTAATAATTGTAAGAGCTTGTGTTGGACACAATACGACACATCTTTGACAATTTACGCAATTCATATCATTTGAAATCATTTTATCTAGATGTTCATCATAACTGTGAACTTCAAATGAACACTGTCTCATACAAACCTTACAGTTAATGCATTTATCGTAATCTCTGAGTACTTTAAATTCTGGAGTAAGGTAGCTTAAACTCATGCAGTAACCTCCTTTGTAGAATACATTTCTTTTTCGTTGTCACGTATGAGCTCAGCTATAACAGGTTCTCCACCTCTAGGAATCCATACGCTTTCAGGATTTTTGCATACTTGCCTTATTGCTGACTCTTCGCTGGCTACATATATCATATCGCCTTTTTTTGCAGCAGTAAGTGGCCTTAGTTTAATCCTATCGTTTATTGCTATAAAGCCATCTTCATATGCTATTATCATTGAAAATGGACCATTTAGGAGTGCTCTCCCATAAATTATTTTCAGGTTAGTGTATAAAATTTTTCTTTTGGTGACATCCTTTCAACCTGCTTCCACAAAGGCGATGCAACTACTTTGCATGCAAGTTCTATTGGTAAACCATGTCTTCTTAATAGAAGATCGAAAATGTATGCCGCAACTTCTGTATCAGTTTGCAAGGTGCAAATATATCCAAACTCTTCTAAATATTTACGATTAGTATCGTACGAAGAAAGCTCGCCATTGTGAACAACAGAGATATTTAACAGATTAAAAGGATGTGCACCACCCCACCATCCTGGTGTATTCGTTGGAAATCTACCGTGAGCCAACCACATATATCCTTTGTAAGATTCCAATTTATAAAAATTTGCAACATCTTCTGGGTAACCTACTGCTTTAAATACTCCCATATTTTTCCCGCTAGAAAAAACATATGCGCCTGGTATGTTACTGTTTATATTAAATACAAATTTAATTGTAAATTCATTTTCATCCAGTTCTGATAATTTCAATTTCTCTGGCCTTGGTATAGCAAAATATCTGTAAATTAATGGTGCATTTTTAATATGTGCCGTTTTTCGTGTGGGTATTTTTTCTTCTAAAGCGACTATATAATTTGCTTTTAAAATATTCTCTGTTTCCTGTTTAGCTATCAAATCATCATAAAACATATGAAATGCAAAGTAATCTTTAAAATCAGGATAAATGCCATATGCAGCAAAACCACCTCCAAGACCATTTGATCTATCATGCATTGTCGCGATGGAATCTGCTATAGATTGCCCCGAAAATAGACGACCAGTGCGATCAATTATGCCACTTATAGCACATCCCGAAGGTATTCTTACATAACCTTCCTTCAACATTTTATAACCCCCTTAAAAAATTTTTATATGCAATATTTTTTTTGAAAGTTGCATCAAGCGAAAATGTTTACTGTTTAAAATTGTCCTCAAATTGTGGCAAAATGCTTATCACTCCTAAATTACGAGTGTTATGTTAATTATAATATATTTTATTAATTTTGCAATACGTTAATATGAAAAATTCATAAATTATTTTTAGGTTAATTCTTCACTTAAATGTAGTGGGCAAAAAAAAACAGTTAGATACTTTAACATCATAGGTAACTTATATGTAGAATGACAACACCCCCACTTTCTACGCATAAAAAGTGGGGGTGCTTTTTTATATCTGCAATGCTCTTTCTATTGTTCTCGTTCTTCTCCCTAAACATCCAAAAGTCGGCAAAAATTCGCCCAAAAACGGGAAAAAACTTCCTGATTCTTTTCCCACAGCCTTTTTGTCTCCTCTTTAAGTTGAGCCACTGCTCCTGGTCCAGCAAACTCTATAAGTTCTTCTTGATAAATCTCAGTCCAATAACTAACGATTATAGGTGTAACTTCTGGGTGAAATTGTAAAGCCCAGGCACAATCCTGATAAGCAAAAGCCTGGTTAGTACAAGTTTCACCTTCTGCAAGGAGAACAGCCCCTTCAGGCAGTTCAAAAGTATCTCCATGCCATTGAAAAGCCCAAAACTCTTCTGGCAAATCCTGAAAAAGAAAGGCCTTTCCCCCTGCTTTTGTCAAATGTATTTTATACCACCCAATTTCTTTTACCGGGTTAGGTTTAACTGTTGCTCCCAACGCCCTGGCAATAAGCTGCCCTCCCAAACATATTCCTAATACTGGTATTCGTCTTTCTATCGCATCGCGTATAAGTTCTTGTACTTGATAAAGATATGGGTACTTTTCTTCTTCGTATGCTCCCATTGGACCTCCCAATATTATCACAGCATTATAGTCAGCCACCGTTTTAGGTAAAATAGCTCCAGGTTGATTCATTACGCGAATATCTAACTTCCATCCTTTCTTCGAAAAAATTTCAGCTATAAGGCCTGGTCCTTCCTGACTTACATGTTGGATAATTAAAACTTGCATTATCTCCTCTCCTTTGTTAAACAATAGGGTCAAGACTTTTACAAAGCTCAGAAATTGTAGATTTTGAAAATTCAGTATCACAGAGTTTATAAGTGATTTCTTCAGCTTTTCGTGTAAATATTTCGTTAGCCACCATCTTCATTAATGCCAATAAAAGAGCCTATTTCTTGAATAGTAGCCATTACGATAGTCTTGCCTTTCTTCCATTCTTTCATATGGTTCAGATTCGATTTTTAAGTAGCTTGAGCTAGTAATATTTGATCAAGTACAGATTCTGAGGATTTGCGTGACTTTTCATAAATAGACATTTTTAGAGGGGTGCAAGAGGCAAGACAGACTATCTTTCATTTGTGTGGTGTTTTGGATGCCTGCTATTGCCTAATTGTAAGTATGGCTCCCCCAAACTTTAAATTGCGCTTTCACCTTTTTCGCCAGTTCTGATTCTGACAGCATCTTCAACATTGTATATAAATATCTTACCATCGCCTATTTTACCTGAGCGGGCAACTTTGATGATTGTATCCACAATCCTATCAACCTCTGAGTCTTTTATAATTAACTCAATTTTTATCTTTGGCAAGAGGTTTATATTAATTTCAACACCTCTGTAATATTCTGTCTTTCCCTTTTGAAGACCGCAGCCCATTACTTGTGAGACTGTCATGCCCTTTATCCCAAGTTGATTTAAAGCATCCTTTACCTCTTCAAGCTTTTCAGGTCTGATAATACACTCAATCTTTTTCATTGACCTTCACCCTTTTCAAATAAAATTTATCACAAAACCACCAAACTTAGTTTACTGCCTCAGACTTCGTTACAAAGTCACCATAAGCTGTCGCACCATGTTCTGCAACATCCAGACCTTCTACCTCTTCCTCTTCGGAAACTCGCAAACCGACTGTGAGTTTGATTATCGCAAAGAGAATAAACGCTGTCACAGTAGTCCATACAAATGTTGAAGCAACCCCGGCAAGTTGGACCAAAAATTGCTTTATCCCTCCACCATAGAACAGCCCTCCTTCTGTTGCGAAAAGCCCAACCATCAATGTCCCAAACGCACCGCAAACTCCATGTACCGATATTGCACCAACAGGATCGTCTATCTTGAGCTTTTTATCAATAAACTCAACAGATATAACAACCAAGATTCCAGCAAGCCCACCTATTATTGCAGCACCCCATGTGCTCACCGACGCACACCCTGCTGTAATTGCAACAAGCCCAGCCAAAGCTCCGTTTAGTGTCATGCTGACATCAGGCTTTTTGTACTTTAGCCATGTGTATATCATTGCTAAGTTTGCTCCCATCGCAGCTGCCAAGTTGGTATTGACAGCAATATCGCCAATTTTGCCATTCATACCTGATAGTGTTGAGCCTGGGTTGAATCCAAACCAACCAAACCACAATATAAATGTACCCAGCGCTGCCAAGGTTATGCTGTGTCCTGGAATCGCGTTGACCTTACCGTCTTTGGTATATTTTCCTATTCTTGGCCCAAGCATTGCTGCACCAATCAGCGCCGCCCAGCCACCTACTGAGTGAACAACAGTGGAGCCTGCAAAGTCGATAAATCCTAATTTGCTCAGCCATCCACCCCCCCATGCCCAATGACCAACAACTGGATATATGATAAGTGAAATTACAGCACTGTAAATACAGTATGCTATAAATTTTGTTCTTTCAGCCATAGCACCAGATACAATTGTTGCGGCTGTTGCTGCAAATACTGTCTGGAAAATTAAAAAGGACGTCATAGGAATTGAAAGCTCTAAATGTTCAAATGAATCACTGAAGAAAAATCCTGATGTGCCAATAAAGCCACTTGCATCTTTTCCGAACATTATTGCAAATCCTATTAACCAGAACACAACCGAACCAATTGCAAAGTCCATTAGGTTTTTCATAACAATGTTGCTTGCATTCTTTGCTCTTGTGAACCCCGCTTCAACCATTGCAAAACCTGCTTGCATGAAGAATACCAGGAAAGCTGTTACAAGTACCCAAACATTGTCAATAGCTGTTGCAACTTTTTCTGGTGTAATTTGGTCTGCTGCTTTTGCAGTACAGATTCCACCTGTTATTACAAAAATGAGAATCATAAAGCTTAAAAATACTTTCTTTACCTTAATCATTTTTAAAAACCTCCTCATAATTGAATTAAATTTTAAGAAGACTTATAAATCATTAAATACACCTACTTGCGCCCCTCTTTTCAAATTTGAATTGTTTTGATGTGATAAAACGATCTACATGTTTTAAAAAGGTTTTTTAGGAGATAATATTTCTTTATAACTTGATGGAAATTTAAATAATTAAAGGTTAATGATTAAAAAAGGCAAAGACAGCCTTTTTCTAAAGGCGCCTTTGCCTTTTTTTATCTGCTTGTTACTTTAATTATAATTGCTTTTCTTTGCCTTTGTCATTTGTACTTTAAAATATTAATAGTCACTGTAAAAAGTTAAATGTTAAATAACATATCGGCATATGTTGGTAGTGGCCACAATTCTGCATCTACGATTGTTTCCAGTTTATCGCCGATTTCTCTTAAAATGCCCATTTTTGTAAATATTACATCTCTGTAATAACAAGCCTTGCTATAAGAATCACTATTCATATTTGAAGCTTCATTAACTGCATTTTCAAGTTCAGAGATGTTTTTCTTAAATTCACTCATTAGCGAAGAAACTTCTTCTAACAATTCGGTTTGTGCACTTATATCAACATTTAGACCTGTTGCTCTTACAGAATTTATTGATTCTGCGATTTTTGTGGCAAAATTTATTATAGCTGGGAGTATTTGACGTTTTGCTATATCCAACATTGTCAGAGCTTCAATATTAATTGTTTTTATATAATTTTCAAGAGAAATCTCATATCGCGATTCAAGCTCAACTTTGCTTAAAACACCGTGTTTTTCCATGAGTTTGACATTCTTCTCTTTAATTAAAGCAGGAATAGCTTCAACTGTTGATCGAATATTTGGAAGTCCTCTTTTTTCTGCCTCTTTTACCCATTCTTCTGAATAACCATTCCCATTAAATATAATTCTTTTGTGCTTCTTTACAATTTCCTTAAGCAACAGTTGCACTTCTTCATCAAAATTTGTGGCCTTTTCCAACCTATCCGCAATCTGGGATAGACTTTCAGCAACAATGGTGTTTAATATAAAATTAGCAGTTGCAATTGATGAAGAAGAACCAACCATTCTAAATTCAAATTTATTTCCTGTAAATGCGAATGGAGATGTTCTGTTTCTATCTGTTGAATCCTTTGGTAGTGCAGGAAGAGTTGATACACCTACTTTTAGTACTCCTCCTTGTTTTGAAGTTGTTGCACCACCATTTTCGATTTGTTCAAGAATATCCGTAAGCTGTTCGCCAAGGAAGACTGATACAATTGCGGGCGGTGCTTCATTAGCACCAAGACGATGGTCATTTCCTGGTGTTGCAGCAGCTACTCTGACCAAATCAGCGTATTCATCGATAGCTTTGATTACAGCACACAGGAATACTAAAAATTGTGCATTTTCGTGGGGTGTATGTCCCGGATCTAAGAGATTTTGACCATCATCGGTGCTCATTGACCAATTAATGTGTTTACCGGAACCATTGACTCCTGCAAAAGGTTTTTCATGCAAAAGGCATACAAGTCCATGTCTTAAAGCAATTTTTTTCATTAGCTCCATTGTTAATTGATTATGATCTGATGCAATATTAGCTGTATTGTATACTGTAGCGAGTTCATGCTGAGCAGGAGCAACTTCATTATGCTTAGTTTTAGCAGGAATTCCTAATTTCCACAATTCTTCATCTAGATCTTTCATAAATGCTGATATTCTTTCTTTGATAGAAGCAAAATAATGATCTTCCATTTCTTGACCTTTTGGTGATTTAGCACCAAATAGAGTTCTTCCTGTAAGTATAAGATCTTTACGCTTATCATACATCTTTTTGTCAATTAAGAAATATTCCTGTTCAGGTCCTACGGTTGTAATAACCTTTTTTGCTGTAGTATTACCAAATAATCTTAATACTCGAAGAGCTTGTTTTGATAAAGCTTCCATAGAACGCAGTAAGGGTATTTTTAAATCTAGCGCTTCGCCTGTATACGAACAGAAAGCGGTGGGGATATATAGCGTATTATCTTTTATAAAAGCGGGCGATGTACAATCCCATGCTGTATATCCTCTTGCTTCAAAGGTAGCCCTTAAACCACCTGATGGAAACGAAGAAGCATCAGGCTCGCCTTTAATTAATTCTTTTCCAGAAAATTCAGTTATTACCCTACCATCTTGAGTAGGAGAAATGAAAGAATCCCGCTTTTCAGCAGTAATTCCAGTTAATGGCTGGAACCAATGAGTAAAATGAGTTGCTCCTTTCTCAATTGCCCAATCTTTCATTGCATTTGCTACAACTTCAGCAACTGCTGGTTCTAATGGAATTCCCTCATCGATTGTTTTTCTTAAAGCTTTGTATGTTGCCTTTGGAAGGCGTTCTCTCATGACAGAATCGTTAAAAACATTTGAACCAAAAATGTCGCTTAGAGTGTTTTGTGCCATAGTAATTTCCTCCTCTTAAATTTTTATAAATTAACATAATAAATTGATAATTAATTAAAATACAAATATTAAAAACAAAACAAAGGCGCCACCTCTAAAATACAGGATGAAACGCCTTTGTTTCATTCACACACTATTAAATTTTCATGTTGATTTTATAATAGCACATTTTTATTTTGATTTCAAGTACTTTTTTATCAAAGATAGTGTCAAGATACTGTAGGATAATTTTTATAAACAACTCCTGAAATATCTTAAATCATGGCTTTCACCGTGTGCTTGTTTCTATTGGTATTTTATATTATATTTTCATATTTTATTGCCTTAAAAATTTTACTAAACACTCTTAATTTTGCCATCAGCTTTAATCCTTTTCTACTCCATCCCATCTTCTCTTGACTTGTAATATGTCCTTTTATATTCTATTTCTCCAAGCATTAAAGATGAAGTAATTGGATTCTTTCTGAACCATTCGAATGGCCTCGTCCGGAGGCAACGGTTTGCTGAAATAATAACCTTGAACTTTGTCGCACCCGCTCTCTATAAGACAATCAAGCTGTTCTTTTGTTTCCACACCTTCGGCAGTTACGCCGAGTTTCATCCTGTGCCCCAAGAAAATAATCGCATCGACAATAGCCTTATTTACCTCTACCTTTATCTCGCTCACAAATGACCTGTCAATTTTCAAACCATCAACCGTAAATTTTTGGAGGTATTTGAAAGAACTATTTTCCGTTCCGAAATCATCTATTATTATTTTGACCCCTACCTCTTTCAAGCGATAAAGATTTCTAACCACCGTTTCCATTGCTTCTATAAGGATGGTTTCAGTAATCTCCAGTTCCAAATATCTCGGTTCAAGTTCAATCTCGTTTAGTATATCAAACACAACTTTTGCAAAATCAGGCTGCTGCAGCTGATGCACTGAAACATTCACCGAAACATTAAAGCCAGAATACCCCATATTAAGCCATTCTTTCATTTGCCTGCAGGCTGCCCTTAACACCCATTCACCTATAGATATTATTTGTCGTGTCTCTTCAGCAATCGGAATAAAATGAATGGGACTGATCAGTCCTTTTTTAGGATGCTGCCACCTCAACAGTGCCTCCATACTCGTCACTTTACCAGTCCTTATATCAACAAGAGGCTGATAGCACAAAAAGAACTGACCTTTTTCCAAAGCCAACCTTAAATCTCTTCTTATTGTGCTGGCAACTTCGACTTCTTTTCTCGTAATGCTGTCAAAATATTGAAAACCATTTTTTCCATCTCTTTTAGCCCTGTACATTGCTATATCTGCATTTTTGACTATAACTCTTTCATTTTTTCCATGGTCAGGATATATGGCAATACCTATGCTAATAGTGACATGCAATTCATGATTATTGAACTTTATCGGTTGGTTGAAAAGTTCCAATATTCTGTTTGCAACCTTATTCGTATCGTCCATATCAATTATGTCAGGTAACAAAATGACAAACTCATCACCGCCCACTCTGGATACCGTATCTGATTCACGCAGACACGCCTTCAGTTTCTTGGCAATCTTTTTCAATAGCCTGTCACCTATATGATGTCCCAGGGAGTCGTTGATTGTTTTGAAATTATCAAGGTCGACAAAAAACACTGCAAGTTTCTTCCCATTCCTTTTTGCATCTGCCATGGCAATTTTGAGCCTATCCATAAAAATCTCCCGGCGAGGGAGGCCAGTTAAAGGATCATAGAATGCCATGTATTTTAACTTGCTTTCCATCTGTTTCCGCTCAGTAATATCCGTGTGTGACCCTGCCATTCTTATGGCTCTGCCATCTTCATCCCACAATGCCTTTCCCCTGCTTAGAATCCAAATATATCTACCGTCTTTTGTTTTGATCCTGTATTCGCATAAATAAAATGGTGTCTTTTTCTCAAGATGATTACGTAGATTATTAATGACGGTTTTAACATCTCTGGGATGGATGAATTTAGTCCATGTTTCACGGTAGTTGCTTATTACTTCTTTATCAAAGCCAATGATATCCTTCCACCTCTCGGATATGTATGCCGTATCCGTTATCAAATCCCAGTCCCATAGTCCATCGCTTGCTCCTTCAACTACCAGTCTGTAGCGTTCTTCACTTCTTTTCAATTCTTCCTGCTGCCTTTGTATTTCAATTAAGTTCTGCCTCAACTCTTCTTCCCGGGCCATAAGTTCTTCATTCATTGCAGAGAGCTCTTCCTGTTGAGCCATCAATTCCTCGTTTAAAGCAACAAGGTTATTATTTGCTTCTTCAAGTCTCCTTTCAGCATTCTTTAGGTCTGTAATGTCTATACCAGTTGAAACAACATACCTGTTTCCTTCATCATCCCAAATAATACTGTTATGCCACATAATATAAATTTGTCTGCCATCCTTCAAAACCATCGGATTTTCACATTTGTAATGAATACCTTTATATCCAATGTCGTCCAAATTTTCTTTTATACGACTTATCGTGTCCCTGGGAATTATTGAACTTACATCTATCCTCTCTGTTTGTTCTTCAACCGCTATACCAATTACAGCCTGGGTATATCTGTTGAACCAAACTACTCTACCATCCAATGCCCAGACTACTATAAGCATCTGCTCGTTTTCAAAAATTCTGCTTAAAAATTCTTCTCTCTTCTGAAGATAAGCAATTGATTTCTTTGATTCTTCAATAAAACTCTTATTTTTCTTCTGACTAGGTAACTTCTCCTTCATTCGCCATTAATTTCTCCTTTCTGGACAACTATTCTTTAAATAATGTCTTCAACGACTTTTTCATCTTTGTCTAAATATAATTTTATTTTTTCACCATTTTTTAATTTGTAGCCTATTTTATCAAAGTATAATTCGACTCCTTCATAGCCGTAAAGGATTTTTACTATTGAATTTTTACTTCCCTTTAATAATACGTAACTGCCGACGCCGTGCGATCCGGCTTCTTTTACAAAGATATTTTTGTCAAATTCGATCGTGCTCATTTTAACCTTACCATTAATGGAAACTGAACCATTTGTAGAAATTTTTGTGTTATAACAACCTGCTTCTGAGGTTATAATTACGTCCTTCATAGCATAAATTTTGCTGTCATGAACCCATTTTGCAAGTATACGCCCCTTGTTTTCATGTTCCTCGGCTAAAATCCTTGATATGAAGAGGATTTTTTCATAAATTTCTTTTAATGAATTTAAATGTTTTATAAGACCAATAATATCGTAATCCAAAATGTTGTTGAGCGTTTTAACGAGACTTTTTAAATGCTCCAGAAGATTTTGAAGTACATTTGAACTACGTATCATACTTATTTCTCTTGATGATGTTTTTAACTCTTCTTTTAAGGTTTCGATTAATTTGATTTTCTCGCTTAAATGTCTGGAATTATTCATAACCGTTGGTAGTTCTTTAATATGGACAAAAATTGCCGATAATTTCTCAACAATAAGATTTACGGCGTGAAGTTCTATTTTATCAAAAATGTTTCCTGGTAAAAAACCGGCATGTAACTGGCTATCAACAATTCCGCCATGGATAATAATATTTTGCCCTCCCTGAACTACTGATTCGTAAACTGAACCAAGTATCTGAACATTTCCTGAAGCAATTATTTGATTACCTTTTTCAACATTTCCGTTTATTATAATGTCACCATCGAATGTTACAGACCTTGAATTCTTCGTGATACTTCCTTCGTAAATTAACATGGGAATAGAATTAAAAAAATATACAAATTTATCATTTTCGTCTTTTTTATGTACAACCGGCCTTATGTCAGCTATCGCAACTATCTTATCTTCATCTTCTTTAAAAACTATGGAATCGCTGAGAATTTTTACTTCAACGTCTCTTACAGGCGGTGCATGTATAATTCTACCTCTTACGCTAATTCCATTTTCACCTTTTATGGGTTTATGTAGTTTTCCGATAACATCACCTTTTCTTGCAAAGGGTATACTTGCCATCTTAAATATATCTTCTTCAGAGAATGTTTCGGTATAAAGAATTCTCGGTTTATCGGTTTTTATAATAAATTCCAGATAACCATCCCTGCCACTTTTATATGGTATTCCTCTTGCTATTACTGCTTCTTTTTTATTTTGGGTATATACGTTAATTAATGCACTTTTATCTACACTCACTATAATTCCATTCTTACGAAGATCGCTTTCCAGTATATTTAAAAATTCATGAATATCTACATTATCCCAAGAAGAAAAAAGGGTTTTTTTTAAGGTTACAATCATTTCATCATCCGAAATTTCTACAATAACCCCCATTTTCTTCAAAATATCACTTAATTCTATTTTCATAAAAACACCCCCGCGTGTTAGGCACCCCAATGAATATTAATGGATACTTTATATTCAAAGATATCTTCTACCTCCTTGTAAGCTCCAAGCGACTATTATCTATTAACTCCAAAACTTATTATTCTAAAATTGCCATCTTCCGTTGTCCTTATTGTGGTAAAACTCGAAAAATCAAAGCTTGCAGGGAACGTGGATATCCACTTTTCTCGCCCTTATTATCTTGATAAATGTTTAAAAACAAATTGAATGGGGGTCAAACAATATTGGGCTTTGTTTTGTTTGACAAACTCGTCTGCTTTAAGTCAGCCTTATATGCAGTTCTTGGTCATCGGGCCGGGATTTATCATCTAATGTAATTTGGATGATTATTTTCGTTTTTTTTTTTGAGAAAAAGACAATATAAATTTTTTTAGTTGTTTTCAAGTTATAACTTACTTACAAAAGCAAAGATATACAATATAAATAGTTAACTGTTTTGTTTTTTACATTATTATCTGTTAAAGTACTATATTCGACAAAAAAAGCATAATTCCTTCTTAAAAATTAAAAAAAAAAAAAAAAAAAAAAAAAAAAAAAAAAAAAAAAAAAAAAAAAAAAAAAAAAAAAAAAAATTTTTTACCCCCCCCCCCCCCCTTGTTTTTTTTTAAAAGGGGGGGGGGGGGTTTTTTTCCCCCCCCCCCCTTTTTTTTCTTAAAAAAAAACTCCCAAAAATATTTTTTTTTTTTGGCCCCCCCCCCCCCCCCAAAAAAAAAACCTCTTTTTTGGGGGGGGGCCACACCAAAAAAAAAAAAAAACCGCTCCCCCCCCCCCCTCCAAGAAAAAAAAATTTTCCCCCAAAAAAAAAAAAAAAAAAAAAATGCCCCCCCACACAAAAAAAACCC
>NZ_CM001486.1:1644160-1661102 GCF_000262445.1 Thermoanaerobacter siderophilus SR4 | reverse complement strand
TTCTTTTTTTTGCGGCGGAGGAACAGAGAAAAATAAATCACTCTTTTTTTTTTCACTCCATTAAGAGGAAAAAATTTATATTCCACCCCGGGGGCGCCCCACAGACTATCCCCAAAAAAAAGGGCCCCGGGGGGGATTGTGTTTGGGGGTTTTTTGGTGAAAAATGGGGTAAAGAAATTTTTCCCCCGTTTTTCCGCGCACCATAGGTGTTATATTGTCATTTTTTTCTGGGGCCATATTCGTCTTTATTACCGAGTGGAATCTGGCGAGGTCCTATATTTCCCCCAAGTTCCCCGTTCGGGTATTCCCGTGGGAAGATATTTTTCCTGGACTGGGTGGAAATATTCCCGTTTTTCAATCCTGTTCCCGTACCATTGTACAAAAGTGTTTAAAAAACCAGTTTGCGTGAAGATGGCGTAAGTAAATAATTCATTATCTTAACAAGGTTTTACATTTCTTCCGGTTCAAGGGCTTCCTGCGCATGTTGTTTGTCTTTTTTCAATAGCAGATGAGCACTTGGGCGGTCGGGCCACTTTGCGGTGTTCGTTTAGGTGTTTCCCCGGCTACGATTAATCCCCCCATAGCTTAGTGAGTCCGATAATGGATCCACAAAGGGGTTAGTTCACCAACCCGCTGTACCTTTGTAAGATTATCCGGTACCTGATGATCTTTATTGATTCTGTCCGTGGTGCATTATAGTATCCGTGACGGGGCAATAACCTGTCATCTAACATCACTGCAGGGGGGGGGGGGCCCCCCCCCCCCCCCTCCCCCCCCCCCTTTTTTTTTTTAAAAAAAAAAAAAAAAAAAGGGGGGGGGGGAAAAAAAAGGGGGTTTTTTTTTTTTTAAAAAAAATTTTTTTTTTAAAACCCCAAAAAAAAGTTTTTTGGGGGGGGGGGGGGGGGGTTTTTTAAAAAAAAAAAAGGGGGATTTTTTTTTTTTTTTTTTTTAAAAAAAAAAAAAAAAAAATTTTTTTTTTTTTTTTTTTTTTTTTTTTTTTTAAAAAAAAAAAAAAAAAAAAAAAAAAAAAAATTTTTTTTTTTTTTTTTTTTTTTTTTTTTTTTTAAAAAAATTTTAAAAAAAAAAAAAAAATTTTTTTTTTTTTTTTAAAAAAAAAAAAAAAAAAAAAAAAAAAAAAAAAAAAAAAAAAAAAAAAAAAAAAAAAAAATCAGAAAATTGTTTAACCAATTCCACCTCATTGGGTTCTTTGTCAAGAGCTGGGGTAGGTATTTTCTAAATGCCCCCTTTATGTTACCTTTAGATAAGTTCTTCAAATTTAGTACTTGTATATTGTGACCTCAAATCGCTATGAAGTATAAGCTCTTTTTGAGGTTTCTGAGCATCATAAGCATTATAGTAAGCTCTGTATCCACAGTTTTAGACAAGGAAAAGTTCTAAGCCGAAAGAATAGCAGAAAAAATTAGTGGACCCCAACATAAGGAGAAAATCCTTAATTTCGCATACAAAAAAGGTATCGACATTTTATCGATACCATTAAACTTCGCATAAATACTGGTGCGCCATCAGGGACTCGAACCCCGGACCCGCTGATTAAGAGTCAGCTGCTCTACCAACTGAGCTAATGGCGCACGTAGAACCGTTGTTATATATTTGGCTTTTTCTTCTCTGGTGCGCCCTGTAGGATTTGAACCCACGACCTCCAGGTTCGAAGCCTGTCACTCTATCCAACTGAGCTAAGGGCGCATACATAATTAAAATGGAGCGGACAACGAGACTCGAACTCGCGACCCTCACCTTGGCAAGGTGATGCTCTACCAACTGAGCTATGTCCGCATCTATATGGTGCGGGAGAAGGGACTTGAACCCATATGCCACTTTAGGCACTAGAACCTGAATCTAGCGCGTCTGCCAATTCCGCCACTCCCGCACAAATTCAGGCCCTCACTTTTCTCTTTAAAACTGGTGACCCATCCGCGACTCGAACGCGGGACACCCTGCTTAAAAGGCAGGTGCTCTACCTCCTGAGCTAATGGGTCACATAATTGGCTGGGATGGCAGGATTCGAACCTACGAATGCCAGAGTCAAAGTCTGGTGCCTTACCACTTGGCTACATCCCAGCATGGGGTGGATAGTGGGACTTGAACCCACGACCTCCAGAGCCACAATCTGGCGCTCTAACCAACTGAACTATATCCACCACACAATAAATGGTGCGCCTGGAGAGATTCGAACTCCCGACACACGGCTTAGAAGGCCGTTGCTCTATCCAACTGAGCTACAGGCGCATATTGGAGCGGGTGATGGGAATCGAACCCACGTAACCAGCTTGGAAGGCTGGGGCTCTACCATTGAGCTACACCCGCATGTGTTAACTTACTTGAGATTTCAGAGAATTTTCCTCGCTTGTTTCTTAATCCGTCTGACATTTTTAGATTATATCAGATGCCTTTATCTTTGTCAACACCTCGTTTTAAAAATTTTTTCTGGATTAAATTGTATAGAAAACATAAGAGGGGTAATTCCCCACTCTTACGTTTTCTATGCTTCTTTTAGCACTGAGACTTCTTCTAAATTCACTAATCTTGGGAATATACCAGTCTTATCAATTGTCACTAATGCTATAGTTTTTTTTGCACCTTCTCTTGGCAAAGAAGGACTGCCTGGATTTAAAAGTAAAATATCTTCATGTTTTGAAATCATAGGAATATGAGTATGGCCAAAAAATACAGCATTTACTCCCAATTCTCTTCCTCTATCTAAAATCGTTTGATACTCGTATTTAACATAATATCTGTGTCCATGAGTTAACAAGATTTTTTGGCCTTCTGTTTCAATTACTTTCTCCAATTCATCTTTTGTAGGGAAATCACAATTCCCTTTAACATACTCTAATGGAATCCCAAACTCTTGAGATAATTGAATAGCATCTGAAGCATTATCTCCTAAATGAATAAGATAATCTATTCCTTTAAGCTCCCGCAATTTTTTCCTAACCAGCGCAAATATACCATGTGTGTCGCTAATAACTGCTAAAACCATTTATTTTTCCTCCAGACGTTTTAAAATATAATTTTTTAACTTCATAAGAGCATCAGCTCTATGACTTATCTTATTTTTTTCTTCCATAGTAAGTTCTGCCAAACTCTTTCCTAAATTATCGACATAAAAAACTGGGTCATATCCAAAACCATTTTTCCCTCGAGGATGATCTAAAATGTGCCCTTCTAATTTACCTTCTAATAAAGTTTCTTTTTCCCTTTCTACCACTGCTATTACTGTCTTAAAATAAGCTTTTCTTTTTTCGTAAGGAACGCCCTCTAATAGTTTTAATAATTTTTTGTTGTTATCTTCATAGGTAGCATTTTCACCAGCAAATCTTGCTGAATATACTCCAGGTTGTCCATTTAAATGCTCCACAAACAATCCTGTATCGTCAGCTATAACAATTCCCTCAACCTTTTCTTTTAAAAAGCGAGCCTTGATAAGAGCATTTTCTTCAATCGTATTTCCTGTCTCTTCTATGTCTTCTTTTATACCCAAGTCTGCCATAGAATAAATTTCAACAGGATAGCCTTTAAAAAAATTTTTATTTCTTCAGTTTTGTGAGGATTGTGGGTTGCTATTATTATTTTCAACTGAATCAACTCCTATTTTATCTACAATATCTGAAAGAACTTCTTTTTGAATTTTGATAATCTGTTCAATCCCATATTCTGCAAGGCTTAAAAGGTCTGTCAAATTCTGCTTTGTAAATGGTCCACCTTCACCTGTTCCCTGTATTTCTACAATTTCTCCTTTGTCTGTCATAACTACATTCATATCTACTAATGCATTCGAATCTTCTTGAAAGGATAAATCTAAAAGCTCATTTCCCTCCACAATTCCTACACTTACAGCCGCAACAAAACCTTTCAAAGGAATCTTAGGGATGTCACCTTTTTCTACCAATTTGTTAAGTGCATCTGCCAATGCTATAAATGAGCCTGTAATAGAAGCTGTTCTTGTACCCCCATCTGCTTGTATAACATCGCAATCTATCCATATAGTCTTTTCTCCTAACACATCCAAATCCACTACAGACCTTAAAGAACGGCCTATAAGCCGCTGTATTTCCATAGTCCTTCCACTAGGTCTTCCTTTAGTTACTTCTCTTGGATTCCTTGTTTCAGTTGCTCTTGGCAACATACCATACTCACTGGTTATCCAACCCTTACCTGTACCTTTTTGAAAGGGAGGTACCTTATCCTCAATGGAGGCAGTGCAAATGACTTTTGTGTTTCCCATCTCAATTAGCACTGAACCTTCAGCAAACTTATTAAAATTTCTCGTAATTTTTATAGGTCTCAGTTCATTAAATTCTCTTCCATCAATCCTGTTCATTTCTTCAACCCTTTCATTTAATAAAAATAGTTTAAAGTTAATTTATTCTGCTTTATTGTTTTTATCGCTCAATATTATTTTAAAACCTTTATTAATATTTTACAAGAACATAAAGACAAAAAAATCTGGTTTAAAAATCCAGATTTTTTTGTTGACAAAGTTAAAAAATATTCAAAGGAGATATTTTGCATCGTCGCTCCGATGTTCCAAAGCGACAAAACTAAAAGCTCGACCTTCAGGCTCCGGCAGGGTACCGGGCACAATCGGCATCCATGCCTTAAGGTGCCCGCCTCCGCCATCCATGGCTTCGGCCCTGCCTCCACCCTCGGTCTTGCTAAGTTTTGTTACCGCTTTGTAACAAGTCGCTCCTTATGCAAAATATCTCCTTTACGAAAATTTGTCTACAGTCTGACCTGGTTTAAAAAAACAGATAAATTATGGATTGCTATTTGTATTATTTGTATCATATACAGAATTAGAAACAGTTGCAGAGATAGATCCCTCTTTTAATTTTTTAAAATATTCTACAATGCCATTATATATTCCTTGAGCTACTTTCCATTGGAAGGCATCGTCCTGAAGCAAAGCTGCATCATCAGGATTGGTTATAAAAGCTGTTTCGATAAGTATTGCCGGCATTTTTGTTTTGTTTAACACTGACAAATTAGGCCCTTCTTTAAGCCCTCTGTCTACAGTGTTTATCTCTTTCATTAAGTTGTCATGGATGATTTGAGCAAAAGTCTTGTTGTCTCTTGTGTCTCCCTTGTATCCATTTGGATAATACCATATTTCTGTGCCTTTAGGAGTTGGAGTCCCAAAAGCATTGGTGTGTATACTTATAAATACGTCAGCTCCCGCATTGTTCGCTTCTTGTGACCTAGTAACAAGGTCTATAAATACATCAGAATCTCTAGACATCGTAGTTCTAAATCCACCTTTTGTGAGAAGGCTATTTAGCTTAAGAGCAATCCCTAAAACTACATCAGATTCTCTTAAACCACCTACTCCTATCGCACCAGGATCACTTCCACCATGGCCAGGATCTATGTAAATAAGAGGCATTTCATTCGGCTGAGACTTCAAGACCAACATTATAATGTTTTTATCGAGTATTTTTACAGAATAATCCGCTTTCCCAGTAGTATCTGCCACCACTCTCACTGTATCGTTGTTATACTGTGAATACCTTATAGCCGTTATAACATTTCCTTGCACTGGTATCTGACCAGCTTTACTTCCATCTGGCATTTTAAGAATAGCATCTGATATGTCAACAACTATCTTATTATCTCCAACTTTTTGAGTATTAAACTGCTCCGCATCGCAATTGATTATAACTTTATCATAATCACCTTCTTTTGCAAAACTTATTCCTGTTACATAGCTTGTACCAATATCAAATGAAATAGTTAAATTGGTACTATCCTGCGATTTGGTAATATTGTAAGGAACTACATCTGTTAAATATATCACTGCCCGTACTTTAGGGACAGGTTGTGTTTGGTTCTGTGCAATTACTGCATTTACAAGACTTTTCTTATTAATTGGTATATCTATTCTTCCTTTGTCCCATATGGCATTTTCTATGTCCACATAAATTCTAATATTCCCTGGATCTTCTATAACTCCTTGACTATACTTTATGGGACTATCCGCTGTGATATTTACGGAAAATACGCCGTTATTATAACTTGTAGTAAAGCTAGTTATATTTGCAATTTTAGGTGGAGAGGCGGCATTTATTTGGTAACTTTTTTGGTCCCATTCTACTTTGTAGCCAAAAGTTTCAAGCAAAAACCTAAAAGGAATATATGTATATCCTTCGTTGCCAATTCCTATTATTCGCGCAGGAGCTACTAACTTAACTTCTTTACCATCAACTAAGGCAACGTCACTTCCAATAGTCAGTCTAACAGTTTTATCTTTTGTTATAGTAACAGATTTAGTTTTGTCATCCCACTCTACTTTAGCTCCGAATCCTTTTTCCGAGATTACTCTCACAGGAATTAATGTACTGTCTTTTAAAATCAAAGGCGGGGTCTTTCCAGTGTCGAAATTTTGGCCAGCTACTTTAATTGTGATATCTGGAACATTGTAATAAAAAGGCTTTCCATCTACTAAAATAGTGTTCTTATATGCAAAAGCTATACTATATGAGGCTAAAATTGCTACAACCATTGCAACAAATAATGCTATTTTTTTCACTAAAAGCCCCCCTTTTTGTGAAAAAATTCGACTTTAAATATATCATAATACATTAATATTACAAAATGATTACAAACTCATTACAATTTCTTAACTTTATTAGTAATTACATATATTGTATCGGTTAAATGGATTAGTTTTTTGAGTTTTAGGAAAAATAAAAAAGGGAGGTGGTACCTGTGACTAATATAAATTGCACAGCCGATTGTATTTATCAAAAAGAAGGAAAATGCACTTTATCTGACCTCTCACAAATGATAAAGAACAATAGTTTTGTTGATGATAATTACAATAAAGACAATTTAAATAGTGAAAACATGAAAATAAATTGTGCTTATTATGTTCCAGTAAAAAAAATAGCAGCAACATAGCTGCTAAAAAATTCCTATTTTATTAAAAAAGGCGCATAGAATAAATTGTAAATAAAGCATCAACAATTACAAGGAAAGTAAAAGCTGCAAAATTAGAATTAAATTTCTTCTCTCCAAAATACATTTTGACAAAAACAAATGACAAAAGCACTGTCAATATAGGTATGAGTTTTAAGTTATACGGGAAAGAAGCTTCAATCATACTCATTTTTATAGGCTGAGGTGGATATAATAAATATTTCCCAACACCATATAAAGACATTCCTATGTAAAAGGAATTAATCGACTCATTTTTGAATTTCTTGGGTTCAAAAAACATGACAAATAAAAACCACTCATAAGCTGGTAATGAAACTGAAAATATCATAATAAATCCCAAAAGCAAAGCAGCAGAAAGAGAAAAAACTGAAAAACTTAAGGCATTTTGTAAATCTAAGCTACGTACACCGCTTACCTAAAGAAGGTAAATGGGCTTCTGAGCCATATATATTAAATACTCCCAAGGGATTGTTTTTATCCTGGATAGAAACGGGTGGTTTTTCCAAGTATTTAATATTGCCATCCCAAAAAGATGAGAAGGCATATTTAAGTTTTTTCACCAATAGCTAAATCTCTACTCCACATATCAGAAGGATTGCTTGCAAAAATCTTTAGATATTTATAAAAATGATAAAAAATTATAGCAATTGAAACTATTATAATTAATAAAGCTGCTAAAAACCTTTTACTCATTTTACCCCTTCTTTTTTAAAATTTATGTAAAAAAGGCACCCACTGCGAGTGCCTTTTTATTTATTGAAAAGATGGCAAGCAACAAAATGGCTGCTACCTACTTCTTTAAGGGGTGGAGTTTGTTCTTTACAAATATCCATCGCATATTTGCATCTCGTTCTAAATCTACAACCAGATGGTGGATTTATTGGGCTTGGCACATCACCTTCAAGTATTATCCTTTCTCTTTTTCTCTCTACTTTAGGGTCAGGTATAGGTACAGCTGACAAAAGTGCCTGAGTATAAGGATGGAGGGGATTAGAGTAAAGCTCGGCGCTACTAGTCATTTCCACAATCATTCCTAAATACATTACAGCAACCTTATCACTTATATGCCTTACCATACTCAAGTCATGAGCAATAAATAAGTAGGTAAGGCCTTTTTCTTGTTGCAAATTCATCAAAAGATTTACAATCTGAGCTTGTATAGAAACGTCTAAAGCAGATATAGGCTCGTCAGCTATAATAAATTCTGGCTCTATAGCCATTGCCCTCGCTATACCAATTCTTTGTCTCTGACCACCTGAAAATTCGTGAGGAAATCTATTAGCGTGTTCTCTATTTAGCCCTACCATCTCTAAAAGTTGATATATTCTTTCCATTCTTTCTTTTCCAGTATATAACCCATGAATGTCAATTCCTTCACCAATGATATCCCCAACCGTCATACGGGGATTTAAAGAGGCATAGGGGTCTTGGAAAATCATTTGCGCTCTTCGGGCAAATTTCTTTCTTCCTTCGTAAGTTAGATGGTTAACTTTTTCTCCATCGAATATTATTTCTCCTGCCGTTGGCTCATATAATCCTATTATCGTACGACCTGTAGTAGATTTACCACACCCCGACTCTCCCACCAAACCTAACGTTTCTCCTTTTTTAATGGTAAAGCTTACATCATCTACAGCTTTTAAAATACCGCCACTAACTTGAAAATATTTTTTTAAATTTTTAACTTCTAATAAAACCTTGTTATCACTCATCTGCTGCTACCCCCATTTCGAACGGATTGGTAACTTTGGGAGCATAGGGGTGCTTAAGCCAACAAGCAACTTGATGAGTCTCTGATTCTCTATTCACCTCTGGCGGAGCTTCATAGCATATTTTCATAGCGTAGTCACATCTTGCTGCAAAAGGGCAACCAACAGGTGGTGCAAATAAATCAGGTGGCGTACCAATTATAGGTACAAGTCTTTCCTTGTTTTTGGCATCTAATCGTGGAACAGACCTCAACAATCCCCACGTATAAGGATGCTGGGGATGATAGAATATCTCATCTAAAGTTCCTCTTTCTACAATTTTTCCTGCATACATTACCACAACTCTATCAGCTATATCAGCAACAACTCCAAGGTCATGAGTAATGATAATTATTGAAGTATTAAACTGTTTTTGCAAATCCTTCATCAGATCTAAAATCTGGGCTTGTATTGTAACGTCTAAGGCTGTAGTAGGTTCGTCTGCAATTAATAATTTAGGTCTACAAGCAAGGGCAATAGCAATCATCGCCCTCTGTCTCATGCCGCCCGAAAATTCATGAGGATATTGATGAATTCTCTTTTCAGCATTAGGGATGCCGACAATATCTAACATTTCTTTAGCCCTTTTCATAGCCTCTGATCTAGTCACATCTTCATGTTTTAAAATTACTTCAGCAATTTGATTCCCTATTGTCATTGTAGGGTTTAAAGAAGTCATAGGATCTTGGAATATCATACCAATTTTTGAACCTCTTATTGATTGCATCTCTTTATCCGTATAGTTAGTTATATCTTTTCCGTCAAATATAATTTTTCCACCTTTTAATCTTCCTGGAGGTTCAGGGTTTAGTTTCATTACAGCATGCATTGTAACAGACTTACCACAGCCAGATTCTCCAACAATCGCTAACGCTTCTCCTTTATACACTTCAAAGCTTACGCCTCTTACTGCTTTAACCTCCCCGGCATATGTGTCAAAAGAGTATTCCAGATCTTTTACTTCTAACAATACTTCCTTTTTTTCCATGTCAATTCCTCCTTATTTGCGCAACCTTGGGTCCAAAGCATCTCTTAAACCATCACCTAATAAGTTGAAAGAGAGCATTGTCATACTTATGAAAAATGCCGGGAAGAACAACTGATATGGGTACATCAAAAGAACATTGGTAGCATCATTAGCTAAAGTTCCCCAACTTGCTAAAGGAGGCTGCACGCCAAGGCCTATATAACTTAAGAATGCTTCTGTAAAAATTGCCGCAGGAACGTCAAAAGTTATAGAAACTATTATTGGACCTAAAGTGTTTGGGATTAAGTGTTTTAAAATTATTCTTGCAGGAGAAGCACCTAAAGTCTTTGCTGCTAACACAAATTCCTGCTCTTTTAATTGCAAAACCTGTCCTCTTACAAGCCTTGCCATTCCAACTCAACCTGTTATAACCATTGCAGTAATTATAGTAACAATGCCAGGTCCCATAACAAGCATAAGCAAGATAACTAATATGAGATAGGGTATTCCATACAAAATATCCACAATACGCATCATAACATTGTCAACTTGTCCTCCAAAGTATCCTGAAATTCCCCCGTAAATTACACCAATGATGCCATCCAGTAAAGCCGCTGCAATACCTATAGTAAGGGATATTCTCGCTCCCATCCACGTCCTCACAAATAAGTCCCTGCCAAGATAATCCGTACCAAACCAATGCTCAGCAGATGGTGGTTTGTTTGTCATCATAAGGTTTTGGTCAGAATATTTGTAAGGTAGCATATAAGGACCTATAATCGCCATTATGCCCAATAAGATAAGAAACACCAAAGATGCCATTGCAACTTTATTCATTTTAAGCCTTCTCCATGCATCTTGCCAATAAGTCATACTGGGACGTACAATCGCTTGGCTTTCTTCAATATTAGGCCCTACTCTTTCAAATTTCTCTCTTGTAATTTCAACCACCGTTATTTACCTCCCTTAGCAAGTCTTATTCTGGGATCAATTAAACCGTATGTTATATCTACAAGGAATACTAGGAATACAAGGATAGCACTGTAGAAAATAGTCGTTCCCAATATCATAGTATAGTCGTTGTTATATATACTCTGCACAAAATATTTACCAAGACCTGGTATGCCAAATATTCTTTCAACGACAAAAGTACCTGTAACGATTCCTGCAATCAATGGTCCTAATACCGTTATTACTGGCAAAATGGCATTTCTTATCATATGCCTCCAAATAATCTCAAAAGAAGAAAGCCCTTTTGATTTAGCAGTCTTTATATAGTCCTGTCCAATTACATCAAGCATACTTGCCCTCATTAAACGAGAAATTATTGATAATGAAGCAAAAGAAAGCGCTATTGAAGGAAGTATAGTATGAGCAAAAGTTCCCCATCCTGACACAGGAAGCCATCTTAATTTTGAAGCTATCCAATACTGCAACAATGTAGCAATAATAAAATTAGGGACAGACCTTCCTATAATAGCCAAAATCATTGAAACATAATCCCAAAAGCCATTTCTGTTTAATGCCGCCACAATTCCAAGAATCAATCCTAAAAATACTCCTAGGATTATCGATTGCATTCCTATTTGAAAAGAGGCCGGAAAACCGTTTGCTATAATTTCATTTACCGTTCTGTTCAAATATTTTAATGAAATGCCTAAATCGCCATGTAACAAATTTTTTAGGTAATATCCATATTGGACAATTAAAGGTTTATCCAAGTGATACTTAGCCAGCATGTTTTGCCTTATCTGCTCTGGGACTCTTTTTTCGCTTGTAAAAGGATCCCCAGGAATCATGTGCATTAAGAAAAATGTTAAAGTGACAATGACCCACAAAGTTATAATCATATATATCGTTCGTTCTAAAGTATATCTTAGCAAATTTTTACACCTCCAATGGCGTTTGATGTAAATATACAGCGAATATATATGGCCTATGCCATATATATTCGCATTTATTCTAAATCATTCTTTCTTTAATTTTTATTTATTTTCCCTCAATGTAAGTCCATTTCATCTCCCAATCAGGGCCAAATGTTGGGAAGTAAAGATTCTTTACATACGGTTTTACCACATATGCCCTTGCTTGGAACCACAATGGACCAATTGGCATATCTTCCATTAAGATTTTTTCTGCTTGAATCATTTCTTCATTTCTTGCTTTTAAGTCACCATTTACTTTTGCTTCTTCTATGAGTTTATCGTAATTTGGATTGCTATAGAAAGCTGTGTTATTACCATTGTTTGTCTCCCACATATCGAGGAAGGTCATTGGATCGTTGTAGTCAGCCCCCCAACCAGCAAGAACTATTTGATAATCTCCTTTGTCCATCATGTCAAGTCTTACTTTAAATGCTACGCTTTGAATCTCAACTTGCACTCCAAGAGCTTGATTCCACATTTGTTGTAAAGCTACAGCGTATTTTTTAGCAGTATCTGTATCACCCGTTAAGAACTTAATGTTAGGGAGTTTGCTAAGGCCAAGCTCTTGTAAGCCTTTTTGCAAGTATTCTTTTGCTTGTGCCACATCATTGTCTTTGAAATATCCTGGTCCAGCTTCACTCCTAAAATCTCCGTTGTAACCAGGAATTCCAGGCGGAACAATGGCTTCTGCTGGTATAGAACCATTTTTAGCAACTTCTTTTACAAAAAGCTCTCTATTTATTGAAAGAGTAAATGCCTTTCTTATATTAGCATTTTTAAATATTTTATCTTTATTATTGAATTGCAAATACCAAACAGTCGCAAGTGCATAGTTGTGATATTCAGGTGAATCTTTATATTTATCTATATAGTCTCCAGGAATAAAGATAGAATCAAGAGCTCCCGTATCATAGTTTTGCACCAGAGAGTTATTGTCCTTTATCATACTGAAATTAATTGTTTGAAGTTTTACATTATCTTTATCCCAATAATATGGGTTTTTTTCAAGGACAATGTTTTGTTCATGGTTCCATTCTTTTACTATAAATGGGCCACTGTATACCATAGTGTTGGGATCAGAGCCAACTTTATCTCCATATTTTTCATATATTGCTTTTTCAAGAGGCATATAAGTTACAAAAGAAGTCAATCCTAAAAATTGAGGTGCTGGTGCTTTCAAAGTAACTTGCAAAGTCTTATCATCTAAAGCCTTAACCCCTACTTGGTCAGCACTGCCTTTGCCAGAGTTATATTCTTCTGCCCCCTTAATATAATACAACTGATAAGCATATTGAGAACCTGTATTAGGGTCAAGAGCTCTTTTCCACGCATATTCAAAGTCATAAGCTGTTATAGGATTGCCGTCACTCCATTTAGCATCTCTTAAATAGAAGGTATAGGTAAGCCCATCCTCTGATATTGTCCAATCTTTTGCAAGGCCTGAACCTTTCTCAATCTTTCCGTCTTTGTTGTATCTTACAAGTCCTTCTAGCACGTCATTTAAAATTGTAATAGAAACTTCATCTGTAGTTTTTTGAGGGTCCAGTGTTGGTGGTTCATCACCTAAATTTAAATTCAAAACTTGTTCACTCTGAGTATTTTTAGAAGTTGTACTTGTAGCAGTTTTGCTTTGCCCACTGCAACCTGCCAATAGTGCGCTTAAGACTAATACTAGAGAAAGCAATGTTACTATAACTCTTTTGTGTTTCAACATTTACATCTCCTCCTATTTTCTGTAAAATAAAATTTAAAACAACTTGACCCCCCCAAAATATAAAAAGCGCTTTTTATCTCTCTTTACTTCACCTCCTTAGTGAAGTGGGCATTTGAAAATTGTATATTGCTTATAAATGATATATACATTTTATATCATTTGGCGATGATAATCAATATACAAATTTAAACACTTGAGAAAAGCTTTTCTTTATATATTATATAATTAGACAAAAATTTAAAAAATCCTTCAATTTTTGTTTAATGTTTAAAATTTTTTTGTAAACATTATATCAAAATTTAAATGCGTAAACAAAATTACGATTTTTATTCAATTTTATTACATTAAAGTTTTATATAATTAAATTCATCCCCTCCTGCCTTAATTATTATCCACCTTAATCTTTTTTAAATCAAGCAAATTATTTGTATATTTTAAACTTTTTGTTTAATTGTATTATAAGTATGTTTATTCTTAATATTTAAATTTACCGTTAAATTGTAAAGACCAGGCCCTTCAAGACCTGGTCTTTATGCCTTTTTTGTCAATTGTATTTTCCTTTATTTATTCTTTCCCTCAATATATGTCCATTTCCATTCGTTGTCAACACCAACTGGGAATCTTACCCAATCCTTTACATATGGTCTTTGCAGATAGGCTCTTCCTGCAAAGTAAAGCGGACCAATTGGCATGTCTTCCATCAATATTTTTTCTGCTTCATGCATTGCTTGCATTCTAACTGCATTGTCATTTGTAGAGTTAGCCTTTTTTATGAGTTCATCGTACTTCGGATTGCTGTAGAAGGCTGTGTTGTTTCCACCACCTGTTACCCAAAGGTCCATAAACGTCATTGGATCATTGTAGTCAGCCGCCCAACCAGCGTATACTATGTCATAATCTCCTTTGTCCATCATATCAAGTCTCACTTTAAACGCGACATTTACAATATCAACACTTACACCCAAGTTTTTGTTCCAGAATTCCTGCAATGCCTGTGTATGCTTTTTAGCAGCGTCACTATCTCCACCTACAAATTTTATCTTTGGAAGCTTGTCGATTCCCAATTCTTGCATTCCTTTTGCAAGAAGCTCTTTTGCCTTAGCTACATCATTGTCTTTAAAGAAATCTCCGCCTTCTTTTCTAAACTCTTCTTTTTCACCAGGTATTCCTGGTGGAACAAATGAAAGAGCAGGTATTGAACCATTCTTGAGGATGTTATCCACAAAAGCTTTTCTATCTACTGCATATGTGAAAGCTTTTCTAATGTTAACATTTGAGAATATTTTGCTCTTATTATTGAATTGTAAATACCACGTTGTAGCCGTTGCCATTTGATGGAAATTTGGATCGTCTTTGTATTTGTCAATATATTGTCCTGGTACACCTATACTATCATATTCTCCTGCTTCGTATTTTTGAACAATGGCATTTTCATCTTTTAACATATCCATATTTATTCTTTCCAGCTTTACATTGTCTTTATCCCAGTAATTTGGATTTTTTTCAAGAACAATGTTTTGTTCATGGTTCCATTCTTTTACTATGAATGGCCCGGAATAAACCATTGTATCTGGTGAGGAACCATATTTGTCTCCATATTTTTCAACAGCAGCTTTTTGCGCTGGCAAATATGTGATAAAAGATGTTAACCCTAAAAATTGAGGAGCTGGTTTTTCAAGGATGACTTCCAATGTTTTATCATCAAGGGCTTTTACTCCCACATCTTCAGCTTTTGCTTTGCCACTATTATATGCCTCAGCATTTTTAATGTAGTAAAGCATATATGCGTACTGTGAAGCTGTTTCTGGAGCAAGGGCTCTCTTCCACGCGTATTCAAAGTCATGAGCAGTTATAGGAGTGCCATCACTCCATTTAGCATCTCTTAGATGGAAAACATATCTCAATCCATCATCTGAAATCTCCCAATCCAAAGCAAGTCCAGAACCTTTTTCCACTCTGCCATCTTTATTTAGTCTAACTAGACCTTCTAATGTAGCATTCAAAATATCAAAAGACACAGTATCTGTCGCCAGTTGTGGGTCAAGGTTTGGTGGTTCTTCCCCTAAGTTAATATTCAATACTTGTTCATCTGCAGGTTGAGATTCAGAAGATTTATCAGTTGGAGACGTTGATTGTTTTGAACATCCTACAAAAAGCACCGAAGATAAAATAAATAAAACAGCTAATGCTAATACTAAAATTCTTTTTCTCATCAAAAAAGCCTCCCTCTTATTAACATTTCTTAAAATTTCATCTCTCTTACCTTCTATTACAATTTCATGCCTCACCCCCCTTAGCCCTTATAAAATTATCAGTAAAATTAAAATTATTTTTCTTGTCTACAATTATATATATTAGATAAAATCTACAAAATTCCTCCTAAAATTTTATGAATTTTTTATTATTCTAATTGCAAATCCAAAAGAATAAAATATTATTTGACTATTCATTAATTAACAAAAAAATTTAACCCCTTCAACAATTAATCAATTTGTTTAGTAAAAATAAAATACGGACAAATCCAGCAAATAAGCAATATTTCAGCAATCTCGAGAAAAAACAGCTTTACATAATTATATCATCTAATGTTTACATATACAATATTATTTTACGAATTCAGTGAAAATTATTGAATCAATCAAATTTACTTGTAATTGTCATTTTATTGCGAATAAAATCGAGTAGGAGCTGAATAATTATTTTATTCAGCGTCCTCTCACACCACCGTACGTACCGTTCGGTATACGGCGGTTCATTAGGAATTGTGTACAATTAGATATCTTTGGGATAAACTCTTATAACCTATGCTTTCAAAGTATTTATTTGTAAGAGTCTTATTTAGGATTGGGCTATTGGATATTCTCCAGTAGCCTTTCCTTGTATTGGCGTATTCCCAGGCTTTTTGTTCTTCTACTCCTAGTTTTACTAAGTTATCATGCTTCGTTTTTATCTTCTTCCATTGTTTCCATATACATGCCCTTAGTCTTCGCCTTATCCATTCGTCAAGGGTTTTCATTATGCTTTTCGCGTCTGCTAATCCAAAATAGTTGACCCATCCTGTTGTTATTTGATTTAGTCTTTTTATTCTGTTTTCCATGCTTATTCCCTTGTTCCGATTGGTTATTTCTCTTACTTTTTCCTTAAACCTTTTGATGGATTTTTCATGGATTCTTATTCTTACTTCGTTTTCTTTTGTGTAGAATGAAAATCCAAGAAATTTTCTTCTCCATGGTCTATCTACAGCACTTTTTGCTTCGTTGACTTTTAGTTTTAATTTGCTTTCTATGAATTTCTTTATGCTCTTCATTACTCTGTTTCCTGCAGACCTGCTTTTTACATATATGTTGCAGTCATCTGCATATCGGCAGAATTTGTGCCCTCTCCTTTCAAGTTCTTTGTCTAGTTCGTCCAACATTATGTTTGCTAATAGGGGACTTAATGGCCCTCCTTGGGGTGTCCCTTCTTCTGTTGATATTTTGATTCCGTTTATCATTACTCCTGATTCTAGGTATCTTCGTATTAACTTTAGTACTCTTTTGTCCCCTATCCGCTTTTCTAGTTTGGACATTATTATGTCGTGGTTACTCTGTCAAAGAACTTTTCTAAGTCCATATCTACAACCCATGTGTAT
>NZ_CM001486.1:1607815-1644060 GCF_000262445.1 Thermoanaerobacter siderophilus SR4 | reverse complement strand
CGGTATATCTTTGTACCTCGTTTCTTCCATCTTCCGACGCCGATGATATACTATGCACTTCCGTTGTCTTTTGAAATTCCATTTCTCTATTCAACGGATAGCCTCTTTGTTGAGTTGTCTGCAGTCTCTGCATATCTTTCGAGTCCATAAGATTTCCAAAACCTCCTAACGTTCGGTCCTTCCTTATCTATTCATGTCTAGATAAGTACTATGACCTCTGCTGACTTCTCAAGGTTCAACCATACATCACTGTATGGGTTGTCACTTCAGATTTTACTTCCATGACTTATCCTTGAGACCTCCCCGGGTAAGAACGATAACTTTCATCTCATATATCTGCCAGATTTACTGTATGGGATTCGGGTAGTGTTGGACTTCGTTTTGTTACGCAAACTCATCCATCCCAATTCAGCCTCTTATCTGGTTCTTGTTCATCAGACCGAGATTTTGCCTTAAGCTTCCTTCAGATTCCACCTCACGATGGACACCCTTGCTCTTGGCTAGTGGTTCCCACTACCAAGCCCACAGCGGACTTTCACCGCCTAGTTATCGCCCATGCCGGGCGCACATAAAAAATAGCCTACACTTTGTGTAGGCTACAGACTGTAGACAAATTTTCGTAAAGGAGATATTTTGCATAAGGAGCGACTTGTTACAAAGCGGTAACAAAACTTAGCAAGACCGAGGGTGGAGGCAGGGCCGAAGCCATGGATGGCGAAGGCGGGCACCTTAAGGCATGGATGCCGATTGTGCCCGGTACCCTGCCGGAGCCTGAAGGACGAGCTTTAGTTTTGTCGCTTTGGAACATCGGAGCGACGATGCAAAATATCTCCTTTGAATATTTTTTAACTTTGTCAACAAACTGTAGCCTACACTTTGTGTAGGCTACTTATTTCGACAATTCTTCTTTTAAGATTTGATTAGTAAGCTGAGGATTTGCTTTTCCTTTTGTCGCCTTCATAACTTGCCCTACTAAAAAGCCCATTGCTTTCTCTTTGCCGTTTTTGTAATCCTCTACTGATTTAGGATTTTCTGCTATGACTTTTTTGATAATTTCTCTTAATTCATTCTCATTAGCTATCTGTTTCAATCCTTTTTCTTCTACTATTACCTCTGGCTCTTTCCCTGTACCAAACATCTCTTCAAAAACAGTTTTAGCAATGGATCCGCTTATCACACCGTTATCAATTAATTTAAGCAACTTTACTAACATTTGCGGTGTTACTGGTACTTCGTCTATTTCTTTTCCTGTCTCATTCATGAGGCGAGAAAATTCTCCCATAAGCCAATTGCTTACAGTCTTTGGAGAATCATATTCGAGAACGCACTTTTCAAAAAAGTCGGCCATTTTCTTTGAAGAAGTTATAATTTTAGCATCATATTCAGGCAAACCGTACTCAGCAATAAATCTTTCTCTCTTGTGGTGTGGCATTTCAGGCAAAGACTTTCTAATCTCTTCTTTCCACTCATCTGTTACAATTATTGGAACTAAATCTGGTTCAGGGAAATACCTGTAGTCATGAGCTTCTTCTTTTGTCCTCATAGGCTCAGTAATTCCTTTTGACTCATTCCATCTTCTTGTCTCTTGTACTATTGTTCCGCCTTCTTCTAAGACTTTTATCTGTCTTTTTATTTCATATTCCAACGCCTTTTGAACGGCTTTAAAAGAGTTTAAATTTTTAAGCTCTATTTTTGTCCCTAATTCAGTACTTCCCACAGGCCTCACAGACACATTTGTATCAACTCTTAAAGAACCTTCCTGCATTTTGCAGTCAGAAACTTCGGTATACTCTAAAATGCTCTTTAATTTTGTTAAGTATTGATAAGCTTCTTCAGGTGTAGACATATCTGGTTCAGAAACTATTTCAATGAGAGGCACTCCTGCACGGTTGTAATCTACTAAAGAACCATCTGTATTTTCATGTAGCAACTTTCCAGCATCTTCTTCAATGTGTATCCTCTTTATTCCTATTTTCTTTGTCTGCCCATCTACTTCAATTTCTACATACCCGTTGCTGCACAAGGGAAGGTCATATTGAGAAATCTGATAAGCTTTGGGTAAGTCAGGATAAAAGTAGTTTTTTCTGTCCATCTTGCTGAAGTTTGCAATTGTGCAGTTTAAAGCAAGTCCCGCTCTTACAGCATATTCTACAACTTTTTTATTTAAAACTGGTAAAGTGCCGGGAAGTCCAAGACATACCGGACATACGTGGGTATTAGGTTCACCGCCAAATTTGGTAGTACAGCTACAAAAGATTTTGCTCTCTGTCAAAAGTTCGGCATGGACCTCTAAGCCAATCACTGCTTCGTACTTCATTATCTTGCACCTCCTATGGCCTGTGGTTTAGCATTAAATTTGTTAGCTTGTTCAAAGGCATAAGCGACATTTAATATTTTCCCTTCGTCAAAATGTCTGCCAATTATCTGAAGTCCAACAGGTAAGCCATCTGAAAGACCACAAGGTATGGATATGCCAGGGAGCCCCGCTATGTTAACCGATACAGTGTATATATCCGCTAAGTACATGGCTAACGGGTCGTTTGCCCTTTCTCCAATTTTAAAAGCTACAGTAGGACTTGTTGGACCTATTATTACATCGCATTTTTCAAAAGCTTTTTCAAAGTCATTTTTAATGAGAGTTCTGACCTTTAATGCTTTTTTGTAATAAGCATCATAATAACCAGAGCTTAAAGCATAAGTCCCTAGCATTATTCTTCTCTTTACTTCTTTGCCAAATCCTTCGCTTCTCGTAACCATGTACATGTCAATCAAATCTTCATATTTTTCTGCAATATGGCCGTATCTTATGCCATCATACCTTGCAAGGTTGGAACTAGCCTCTGCCGAAGCGATTATATAATAAGCTGGAAGAGCATATTCTACATAAGGAATAGATATATCTATGATTTCTGCTCCTAAATCCTGTAAAACTTTTATGGATTCTTGTACAGTTTCTTTTACTCCTTCTTCTATTCCTTCGCCAAAAAATTCTTTAGCCACTCCTATCCTCAAACCTTTAATATCTTCTTTGAGATAAGAAGTGTAATCAGGCTTGTCTATTTTTAAAGAAGTAGAGTCTTTGGGGTCATGCCCTATAATTGTATTTAATACAATAGCACAGTCTGTAACATCTTTTGTAAAGGGCCCAATCTGGTCAAGTGAAGAAGCAAAAGCTACAAGGCCATATCTTGACACCAATCCATAAGTAGGTTTCATCCCTACTACACCGCATAAAGAAGCTGGTTGTCTTATAGAACCACCTGTATCTGAACCCAAAGCAAAAGCCGCCTCGTCTGCCGCTATAGCTGCTGCAGAACCACCAGAAGACCCTCCTGGAACACGGGATAAGTCCCAAGGATTTTTTGTAGTTTTAAAAGCGGAATTTTCTGTAGAAGACCCCATTGCAAATTCGTCTAAATTGGATTTTCCTAAAATTATCACTCCTTCTTCTAGTAATTTTTCCACTACTGTGGCATTATAGGGAGGAATATAGTTTTCTAGCATCTTAGAAGAACAAGTGGTTTTTATTCCCTCAGTAGAAATGTTGTCCTTTATTATGACAGGAATGCCTGTAAGGGCCGTGTCCTCTCCCTTTTTGATTTTCTCATCTGCCTCTTTTGCTTTTTGCAAGGCAAAATCCTCTGTAATTGTGATAAGAGCATCTATTTTAGGTTCTACTTCTTTTATTCTTTCAAGATAGGATTTTGTCACTTCCAAAGCGCTGACTTCTCTCTTTTTGAGAAGTTCTCTAAGTTCGTGAATTGTCAAACTATATAATTCCATTTATGTACCTCCTCATTCTATAATCTTTGGCACTTTAAAACAGCCGTTCTCTTTATAAGGTGCATTCATCAATATTTTGTCTCTGTCCATTGAAGGCTTTACTTCGTCTTCTCTAAATACATTATGGATTGGCACTATATGAGCTGTAGGCTCTACATTTTCAGTGTCCAATTCGTTTAATTTGTTTACATAGTCGATAATTTTGCTCAGTTGCACTGTAAACTCTTCTATTTCCTCTTGCGAAAATTTGAGACGGGCCAGTTTAGCCACATGCTCAACTTCGCTCCTGCTAATAGCCATGTTACCACACCTTTCCTTTATTATTCACATCTTATAGTTTACCACAAAAACATATTTTTTGAAGGATAGAGTTTTTAAATATTTTCACCTTTTAGCATTTCTTCAAATTGTTTTTCATCAATTATCTTTATTCCTAATTCTTGGGCTTTTTTAAGTTTAGAACCAGGATCTTTACCTACTAATACATAGTCCGTTTTTTTACTTACTGAATTTGTAACTTTTCCACCTCTTTCTTCAATCATTCTGGTAGCTTCTTCTCTCGTGTAATTTTCCAACGCTCCTGTCAAAACAAAAGTTTTCCCTTCAAATATGTTGCTTACTTTTCCTTTTGAAAGTTTTTTCATGTTTACTCCAGCATTTTTAAGTTTTTCAATTATCTCTACATTTTGTTTTTCTGCAAAAAAGGAAACTATGCTTCTTGCCATCTTAGGTCCTATGTCAGGCAAATGTGTAAAGTCTTCAAATTTTGCCTTCATGATATTGTCCATTGTCTTAAAATGCTCAGCAATCACTTGGGCAGCTTTACTGCCTATTAAGTTTATACCCAAGCCAAAGAGCAATCTATCTAAATCTCTTGTTTTGCTTTCTTCAATAGCATTTAATAAATTTTTAACAGATTTGTCCCCCATTCTTTCTAATTGTATTAAATCTTCGTATTTAAGATAATACAAATCTGCTATGTTGTGAATTAGACCTTTTGACAAAAGCTGATTTATTATAGCTGGCCCCAATCCTTCTATATCCATTGCATCTTTTGAAGCAAAGTGGATAATGCCTCTTAGAAGCTGTGCAGGACAATTTAGACCTGTGCAACGCCTTATAGCCTCCCCCGGAAGCCTCACAGCTAAAGCACCGCATTCAGGGCATCTATCTGGCATTACAAACTCTCTTTCTTGTCCAGTCCTCTCTTCTTTTACCACTTCTACTACTTCAGGAATGATTTCTCCCGCTTTTTGAACTATTACCGTATCTCCTATCCTTATGTCTTTCTCTTTTATGTAATCTTCATTATGAAGTGTAGCTCGGCTCACAACTGAACCTGAAATAGTTACAGGCTCTAATATAGCTGTAGGAGTAAGAGCTCCAGTCCTTCCTACTTGAACTATTATATCCAAGACTTTTGTCTTTTTCCTCTCTGCAGGATATTTAAAAGCAATAGCCCACCTGGGGTCTTTTGCAGTCTGTCCTAAAATTTCTCTCTTTTCAAGGTCATTTACTTTTACAACTGCTCCATCAATGTCGTAAGGCAGCTTATCTCGTAAGTTTCTTATCTCTTCTATTTCTTTTATTACTTCATCTATATTGCTACATTTTTTATGAATTGGTATTACTTTAAATCCTTGTTCTTTCAAAAATTCTAATGTCTCTATGTGAGTTTTAAATTTTCTACCCTCAATCTTCTGAAGGTTAAAAATAAAAATGTCTAAATCTCTTTTCGCCGTCACTTTAGGATCTAATTGCCTTAAAGAACCTGCTGCAGCATTTCTGGGATTTGCAAAAAGGCTTTCCCCTAATTTTTCTCTCTCCTCATTTAATTTTTCAAAAGAAGTGCGGGGCATGAAGACCTCTCCTCTTACAACAAGGCTCACATCATCCTTAAGTCTTAAAGGAATTGACTTTATAGTCTTTAAATTTTGTGTGACATTTTCTCCTACGATCCCGTCTCCTCTTGTAGAACCTACAGTAAATATGCCATTTTCATAAATTAGTTCCACAGATAAGCCGTCAATTTTTAATTCTACTACGTACTCTACATCTCCCACTGCCTCTCTTACTCTTCTGTCAAAGTCTCTAAGTTCTCCCTCAGAAAAAGCATTAGCCAAACTTAACATTGGAACTACATGGGTAAAAGGCTGAAATTCTTTTAAAGGCTCCCCACCTACTCTTTGGGATGGAGAGTCTGGAGTTTTAAGCTCTGGATATTTTTCTTCTAATTCTATAAGTTCTCTCATCAGCATGTCGTACTCATAGTCTGAAATCTCTGGTTGGTCCAAAACGTAATATCTGTAATTGTGATAATTTATTTTTTCTCTCAATTCCTTTATCCTTTCTTTTGGCTCCATAATCCAACCTCCACAACTTAAGAAATAGCTTTAATAGGAGCAAACTTTAAGTCTAACTTTTTTATGCCCACATTTGGAAAGGCAACTGTAATCTCTTCTCCTTCTACTTTTACTACAGTACCTATCCCCCATATTTTATGCTCCACTTTATCTCCTAAATTATATTGAGCCTTTTCATAAGTTTTCCTTTCTACATAGCTAGATACAGGCCTATACTCTTCTCTTGGCTTTGATAACTCATGGTATCTTACTAAAAACCTCTCAGGTATTTCGCTTATAAAACGGGAATAGGAGCTGTACTGAGATTTGCCGTATAAATTTCTCCTCCTCGCATAGGTCAAATAAAGTTTTTCTTTAGACCTCGTAATACCAACATAACAAAGCCGTCTTTCCTCTTCTAATTCATATTCATCTGTAAATGACTTAAAAGAAGGAAATACCCCTTCTTCCATACCTACCATAAAGACTACTGGAAACTCTAATCCTTTTGCAGAATGTAAAGTCATGAGAACAACGCTTTCTCCAATCTCTCCAGCCAAGTCAATATCAGAAACCAATGTTATGCCGGACAAAAATGCTTCTAAAGATTTGTCCTCTGAAGACTCTTCAAATTCATAAGCCGCATTTAAAAACTCATTTAGGTTTTCTATTCTTCCCTCTGCTTGCTCTGATTCTTCTTTTTCTAACTCCTCTATATATCCAGTCTCTTCTAAAATGTAATTTATTACTTCACTGACAGTCATTGTATCTTTTTTATCAATTAATTCTAAAATAAACTCCTTAAATTCTAAAAGGCTATTTTTAGCCCTTTGGCTTACTTTTGCATCATCTATTGCAAAAAAAAGACTGGTGTCTTTCTCCAAAGCTGTAGCCTCTAATGCTTCAATGGTTGCAGCTCCAATACCTCTTTTAGGAACGTTTATTATCCTTTTAAAAGATATGTCATCATAAGGATTTACAAGTATACGCAAATAGGCAATTATGTCTTTTATTTCTTTTCTGTCGTAAAACCTTAAAGCTCCGACCACTTTGTAAGGAATTCGCACCCTCATTAAGGCTTCCTCAAAAGCACGGGACTGGGCATTTGTCCTGTATAAAATAGCAAAATCCCTAAAACTTCTATTTTCTCTTTCTTTTAAGTTGATTATTTCCTGTATAACAAATTCCGCCTCTTCCCTCTCATTCTCTAATTCACAGAGAATTATCCTTTCTCCTTCTTCATTATTTGTCCATAAAGTCTTTTTCTTCCTTCTTATATTATTATCTATGACATAATTGGCAGCTTCCAATATTGTTTTGGTAGAACGATAGTTTTGCTCTAATTTTATAACTTTAGCCTCAGGATAATCCTTCTCAAAGTTTAATATGTTTTTTACATCTGCCCCTCTCCAACCATATATGCTTTGGTCATCATCGCCAACCACACATAAGTTTCTGTATTTCTGGGCTAACATATTCACAAAATGGTATTGAGGCATATTTGTGTCTTGATATTCATCTACCATTATGTATTTAAATTTTCTCTGGTAAAAGTCTAAAACTTCGGGACTTTCCTTAAAAAGTTCAATAGTTTTTATAATTATGTCATCAAAATCAAGGGCATTGTTTTTCTTTAACTTTTTTTGATATAATTTGTATATTTCACTTATTTTCTTACTTCTATACTCATTTCCAAAAACATAAATATACTCTTCAGGAGTTACCATTTTATCCTTTGCAGAAGAAATAGCATTTAAGACAGTTTTCACAGGATACTGTTTTTCACTTAAATTTAGCTCTTTAAGGCATTCCTGTATTAAAGCCTTTTGGTCAGTAGTATCAAATATGACGAAATTTCTGTCATAGCCTATTTTGTCAATATCTCGCCTTAAAATTCTCGCACAGGCAGAATGGAAAGTAGATACCCATAGGTCACCTATATAACCTAATAAATCTTCTACTCTTGTTTTCATTTCTTCTGCCGCTTTATTTGTAAAAGTGATAGCCAGTATGTTAGAAGGGGATACTTTTTTCTCTTTTATAAGATAAGCAATTCTATGAGTTAGGACGCGAGTCTTGCCGCTTCCAGCTCCCGCTAATATCAAAAGAGGTCCTTCTGTAGTCATAACTGCTTCTCTTTGTTTGTCGTTGAGGTTACCTAATATGTTGTTCATTTTTTTCACTCCAATTTAGTCTTAAAAAAGCCCGGTTTTAATCCCGGGATTCTGTTTCTAATCTATCTAATATAATTTTATATCCATTTGCTCCATAATTCAATGCCCTATTTACTCTGCTTATGGTAGCAGTACTTGCTCCTGTCTTTTCTGCAATTTCTATGTAAGTCTTCTTTTGGCGAAGCATTTTTGCAACTTCCAATCTCTGCGCTAATGCCTTTATTTCATTTATTGTAGCAATATCTTCAAAAAACCTGTAACATTCCTCTATGTTTTTAAGTTTTAAAATGGCCTCAAATAACTGGTCTACCAGTTCATCCTTAATTTTGGATTCGTACATAACCAATCCCTCTTTCAAAAATAATTTAATTGTTTACAAATATATTGTACTTAATACACAGACAAATTTCAATACTTTAAAGTGATTTTTTATAACGTATACAAAATTAAGATGTAAGTGATATTGTAGACAAAAGGGCTGTATTTCCAATATCAGATAGTGAATTTCATGGCTTTGCTTTGCCACCCCTTAAGAAGGCAAAGTAAAAGGATTGTTTAGAATAGCAAGAGTAGATGACAAAAATGAAAAATGATGGTATAATTATAAAAAATACTACCCGGATTTCCGGGTAGTAAGTAGCTGCTTATTTTTGTCTTTTTTCTAATTGATTGACTCTTTTATAGAGTTCAATCATTCTTTTTATTAAGTTTTTTTCAGCAAGGGCTGTCATAAGCTGGTCTTGAGCATGAATTACTAGGAAATTAGGAGCTTCACTTTGCTCTCCTTGTGTCAGCATATTTTGGTATTTATGCCCTTCATAAAACTCTTCATCTGCTTTTTCAAGATGCTTCTCAGCTTCTTCAAAATCTCCTCTTTCGGCTGCATCCAATGCTTCATAAGCTTCCGCTCTTGCATTTCCTCCATGCAATACTAAGTTGTATATTATTTGTTCTAAGTCCATTAGTTTCACTCCCATCACAAATTATTCTTGGTCTTTTACTTCTTTTTCGTTCTTTAAAAGTTGAGCTTCATACATTTTAAAGAAGGGATAATATATAATCGCTGTTACAATTAAATTTACCAGCTGCAATAAAGCTCCTTGCCAATGGCCACCGGAAGATAAAAATCCGCTTATAAAAACTGGAACTGTAAAAGGCAATTGTATTAAAGGTCTGGGTACTAAGTTTACAGCAAAGGCAAAGTAATTTATTGTTACAACAGCTGCTGGAGCTAATATAAACGGAATAATTAGTATTGGATTTAACACAATAGGAGCACCAAAAATCAATGGTTCGTTTATATTAAATATTGCAGGTATAAGCTCAGCTCTTCCAATTGTTCTAAGTTGTGCAGAAGCAGAGAGTAAAAACATTATTGTCAAAGGCCATGTAGTACCTGAACCGCCTAAGTGGGTAAACACATGGAAGAAAGGTTCAGTTACAATACCTGGTAAAGGCAGTCCTTTTGCTGCAGCCTCTGCATTTGCAGCCAATTGAGCCATCCAGAAAGGATAAGCAATTGAGGAAACAACATTCATACCGTGAATTCCTAATGACCACAAAAGCATCATGAGTATTATTTCAGCTAAAGCTGCAGGATAACTATTTGATGCAGCAACAAGGGGCTTAAATAAGTCAAGCACCAATTGTGGCAATGTTATATGGAAGTTTGCCCATACAATCCATTCTACAATCCACGCTGACACTATCATTACAAACATAGGAACTAATGCTAAGAAGCTTCTTACCACATAAGGTGGTACACCTTCAGGCATTTTTATTACCAAACCACTTTTGTTAAAGAATCTCACAACTATTGCACTAATTATGCCTATTATTATTGCTACAAACAAGCCTTGACCGCCGAGATAATTTAGTACATCTCCAAAAGTAACTTTTGTCACATCTGTTGCAGGAAAGCTTGTTATAAAAAACGCCAACATTGAAATAATTCCTGTCATCGTCTCGTCGAGGTCCCATCGTGTAGCAAGGCTATAAGCTGTACCAAAGGCTACCATCATAGCCATTATCCCAAAAGTAAGTTGGAAAGGTATCATGATTTGAGCTGCAATAGGTTTTACTGCTTTTGCCCATGCATGTATAGGTGCCCAATTAATTCCCTCTGGTGGATTTGCTATAATCAAGAAAAGCGCACCAGTCAAAATCACAGGCAAAGCAAAGCTTGAAAATGCGTCTCTAATTGACTGCAAATACACATTTTGTGCTATACGAGCAAGAACTGGCATTAAAGATTCTTCCATCCACTTCATAAACCAATTATTTGAAAGCCTATCGTTCATTTTATTCCCTCCTTAAACTTCTTTTCCACTTTTTTTAGCAAGCTCAATTATTTGATTTAATATTTTTTTGCCATCCATCATAGCAAAGGCCTGCATGTCGACTATATCAACAGGGATATTGTATTTAGAAGCGATTGATTCAATTTCTTTTTTGAGATGTCTTACTTGCGGTTCTAATAACGCTACATCGTATTCCTCTGCCTTCTTTTTGAACTCTCCTGTACCGCCAGCATCTACCACAACATCCAATCCTTGCTTTTTAGCTTCATCTGTTACTTTTTTAGCAAGTGCACTGGAAGTTGCTCCCCAGCTGCAGAGTATTACTCCTCTTATTGCCATCCTTCGCACCTCCTTTCAAAGATTATTTCATTTTTTCTTTTTAAGCTTTTTATGCTGTTTTAGTAGGTTGCTATCATAAAGTTGTATCATTTTTATGACATAAGTCTGTATTGCAAACACTATTAACATAAAGGCACTTCCAAAAGCCATTATTTTTAAGCCATTAAGGAAGCTATCATGAAACATGGCATAAAATCCTGTAGAAAACCATACTACCCCCAAAAGCAAATAAAATATTTTTCTTTGAACTCTCGATATGCTAAACATTTTTGATCCTCTCCTAAGTAATTATCCTTTTTATTTCTTCATAAAATTTTTTCAATAACACTTCTTTTATTTTTTCTTTGACCTCCTTTTGGGACTGTGCTTCGTTAAGAGTATTCACTAAATCTTCTCTTTCAATTAAAGACATACTTAAATCTCCCAAAACTTCAATTCCTTCTCTATCACCTTCTGGTGCTACCATTAAAAAAGCTGTCCTTATCTTTTCATAATCTCCTACAAGATTTTTCATTTTTACTTCCTCTATAACTTTCCCTACAACTACTAATGGAAAATCTATATTTTCAATTGTGCAATGATATATGACAAATCCTTTGTTTGGTAATACTATTTTACCTAAGCTTTCTCTTTTTAAAAGTCTTTCTTTTATTTGCTCCTTTTGATTTTCACTTATTAAACTTTTATCTATCAAATTCTTAAGAATATATTCTATTATTTGAGTAGACTTTTCACCTTTTACAGTCATGTAAGTTATGGTGTCGCATAGCTCTAAAATTCTCTTACCATAATTGGCTATGTGTAAAGCCTCTTTTTTAAAATTGCCTTCTTCTTCTTCTTTTATTCCATATTCCATAATAAAGTCTGTATTTAATGCCTTCTTTAGCTTTTCTACATCTTCCTTTAAAAGCAAGGGATTTACTACAACGACTTTTTTGTCTTTTATGTCAAGAGGTATTGTAGAAACAATTAAGTCTATATCATCTCTTACTTTTAAATCTCTTAGTTTTATGCTGGAGGTAACATCCACTATGTTTATTTGTGGAAACATCTGAAGTTTTGACATCAGCATCCTTGATGTTCCAATACCACTAGCACATACCACCATTATGTTGTACCTTTTTGCAGCCTCTTTTTTCCTCTCTAAAGCTGCACCAAAATGCATAGCAATATATCCAACTTCATCTTCTGGAATATCCATGTTTAATTTTTTTCGCAAAACATCGCAAACTCTATTGCTTTTTTCAAAGAGCAAAGGATATTTTGTTTTTATATCCTCCAACAAAGGGTTTCTTATGTCAAGCCCCATCTCCAATCTGTACACCGCCGGAACTAAATGACTCTTTAAGCCATCTTCCAAAAACTCATCTTCTGAAAAACTGACATCAAAAATTTTTTCTGCTTCCTTTATCATGTCCCGGGCAATAATCTCTATGTCTTTGTCATTGTAATTTTGAGTAGTTGACCTGTACTTTGCACCTATAAGGTGTATTGTCACATAGCCAATCTCATCTTCAGGTATAGGTATATCCAATTCTTCTTGTAAATATTTAGCTAACTTTTTAGCAAATTTGTATTCATTAGTTTTTTTAAGTTCCTGTAAATTGTCTTCACCCATTTCAATAGTTTCACCATTTTGAAGCCTTTTTATAGCCAAGGCAAGGTGAACGACAAGGCCTAAATAGGAACTTTCTACAATTTCATAGTCAATTTGTGATTTTAATTTTAAAATTGCCTTTTCTATTTTCAAGACAGTATCGTAGTCAATTAAGTTTAAAAGCCTCAAATCTATGTTTTTTTCAATATTGTTTTTTGCGAGATATCCTGTTTTTAAGAAATCAATCAAATCTGCAGTATCAAAATTCTCATACAAAAAGTTAGCTATAGCTTTTCTAAAAGAGTTTTCGCTTCCCGATATATAAACGCCATAACCCGGCTTTGTTATTAAAGTTAATCCCTGTTTTTCAATCCACTTTTCCAACTCTTTAAGGTCATAACTTATTGTAGAAGTGGTAACGCCAAATTTTTTGCTGAAATACTCTAATTTAGCAGGCTCATTTAGCTGCAAAAGCTCTGACAATATCATTTTTCTTCTCTCTTCTGTTTCAAACTCTGAACGATATCCTACTATATCCAGCTTTAGCTTCTCAATATCAGCAACATTGCCTTCTATAACCAACCCATCAGTTTTATTTACAATTTTTGAGTTGTAATTTTTAACAAATTCATTTATAGAAGCAATTTCTCTGTATACTGTCCTTTTGCTTATATCAAATTCTTTCATAATGTCTTCCATTCTTGTATTTGAAGAGGACAGTATTTTTCTTAAAATTTGCAGCTGGCGCCCACTTAGCTTATTCATTTTACATCATCACTTTTCTGTGACATTAATTTAATAATAGTATCTCTTTTTACGTCTATATTATACACCTAATCGCTAAATTAACAAGGAAAAGATGTAAATCATCTGACATTAGCATTGTGTCATATTTTTAATTGTAAAAATATATAAAATAAGACCTCGTGAAAGCGAGGTCTCAAACTGTAGACAAACCTTTTATATAACATGTTGGCATTTTGCATAAGTGTAGCGACTTGATAGCCCGGCACTCAACCGAAAATGTTAAAAAAGGAGAATAAGAGAAAAGACCAGCCCGTTCAGTTGAGTGCCGGGAAACTTAGCGAGGCTGAGAGGCGAAAGCGGGGCCGTAGCCTTGTGATGGCGGAGGCGGGCACTAAGTCAAGGATGACGAATGTGCCCGGAGCCCCGCTTGAGCCCGAGGACGAGCGCTAGTTTAGTCTGCGATATCACTGGAGCAAACTATGCAAAATGCCAACAGCGATAATATTTTGTCAACAAGCTAAAGCCTCCTTTTCACGAGGTTTTAAGTTTAAAAGAAAAGGTCTCTTTCTCCATTTTCTATTCTTTTTAGTCTTCTCTTTGTCTCTTCCCTTACAGTTATTGATGGAATTTTCTCTAAATTTACCGCTATTGCTTTTTCTCCAATTTCCTTAGTTTTTTCATCCCCGTAATCAATCAAAAACTCTTTGAAGGTTAGTATCGCATTAGGTAGACAGAAGTTGTGTATTTGCCCTGATTTCGCAAAGGTCATAAACCTGTCTCCTGTACGTCCCATTCTGTAGCAAGCAGTACAATAACTTGGAAGATACCCTTGTTCACACAAAGTCCTTAAAATTTCATTAGGGCTTCTTTTATCTTCTACCTCAAATTGTGGCTTTGAACCACCTTTTTTGGATATCTCTTCATGATATCCACCTACTCCTGTACAAGAACCGGCACTAATCTGAGAAATGCCAATGCTTATTACTTCTTCTCTAAATTTAGGCTTTTCTCTTGTAGACAAAATCATTCCAGTATAGGGCACTGCCATTCTTATGACTGCTACTAATTTTTTAAAGTCTTTATCTGATACAATATATGGAAATTTATCTATGGAAGTGTTAAGAGCTGGTCTAAGTCGCGGTACTGAAATAGTATGTGGCCCAACTCCAAATTTCTCCTCTAAATGGTTCGCATGATAAAGCATTGCAACAGTTTCGTATTTGTAATCATAAAGCCCATACAAAACCCCTAATCCTACGTCGTCAATACCTGCCTCCATAGCCCTGTCCATAGCAGTCAAATGATAGTCGTAATCGTATTTTGGTCCCTGTGGATGCATGTATTCATAAGTGGGCCTATGGTAAGTTTCTTGGAATAAAATATAAGTCCCTATTCCTACTTTTTTAAGTTTTTTGTAATTTTCTACAGTAGTCGCCGCTATATTGACATTTACTCTTCTAATACTTCCGTTTTTAAGTTTTGTATCGTATATCGTCTTTATTACATCGATAATATAATCTATAGGGCAATTTACAGGGTCTTCTCCAGCTTCAACCGCTAATCTCTTATGTCCCATCTCTTCCAAAATCTCAACTTCTCTTCTCACTTCTTCCATTGTAAGCTTTTTTCTTTCCTGCTCATTAGAATGTCTGTAACCACAATATCTACAGTTGTTTACACAGTAGTTACTTACATAAAGGGGAGCAAATATTACAATCCTATTTCCATATATTTCTTCTTTTATATACCTTGCTACTTTAAACATCTCATTGAGCAAATCCTCATCTTCTACATTTAAAAGTACCGCTGCTTCTTCAGGAGTAATGCCTTTTAGTTTTTTAGCTTTCTCTATAATTTCTAATGCATCTTTACTTGTCGCTTTTTTAGCCTTTTCCAAATCCTGTCTTATCTTTTCATCATCAATAAAATCCGCTTTTTCTTTTATCATACTTTATCTCCTCCCTCGCCCTCAGGAAAATCCCCTTGGGCTTAGTTTTATTTTTATTATATACTATAATTGTTAATTTTTCAACAAAATTATTTTTCTTAAATCCTCAATATAAGGTAGTTTCAACGCAGAGCAAAGCAGTAAATAGGCAGGAATTCCTATAAAAATTGATAAAAAAATATTTATCCACATATTAACATTAATTGTCAACAATTTACTGTGGATAATTATAACAATTATTCCCATAATTATTGATGCTGTTATCGGTTTTATAAGCCAATTTAAATAGTCTATTCTTAATCCTGTCATTTTTATGAGCTCAAACATATTTAGCATTAAAATAAGAGCATCGGCAAATATAAAGCTGTATATATATCCAAAAAGTCTAAGTTGTGGCATGGCGGTTAAGTAATACATACCTATAATACAGACTACCAACCATATAATAGAATTTTTTAAAACCACATTTTGCTTTCCTAATCCATGGAGAATGCTAGCCACCACCGCTTCTAAAAATGCGAATATACTTCCCATGGAAATCGCTCTCACAAAAGCCCCTACTCCTGGGGAAGAAGGATACAAAAGCTGAGAAATTTGCTCAGGAAGAGCTAAAAATAAAATTATAGCAGGAAAAGCTACTAAAGTAGTATAGCCAATTGCTTGGTTAATCCTAAGTCTTACAGTATCCCACTTTTTCAGAGCAGCTGCTTCAGAAACTGCAGGAAGGACAGTAGTGGAAAGACTTGAAGTTATAACTGCTGGCATGTATGCAAGAGGCACTGCCATACCTAACATTTTACCAAATTCAGACATCGCTTCACTGTGAGTGAGACCTGAGACAACAAGTCTTGAAGGAATTATTAAAGATTCTGCTAAATCCAACACATTTACAATTAATTTTGAAAAAGTTATAGGTATGGAAGTAATCACTAATGTTTTTGCTATAGAAAAAATATCCCATTCTTTTCCATTATAAGTCATTTCTTTATTTATAATTTTTACTTCCCTTTTATAAAAAAGTATGTACATAAGAAAACTGACAATTTCACCTGCAGATATGCCAAATATAGCTATCGCTACTAAATATTCAAGTTTAGCTCCTGTAAAAAGCTGTATTAAATATAAAGTTGTTGATACCCGTACTATCTGTTCAACAATTTCTGAAACTGAAGCAGGTATCATATTTATAACTCCTTGAAAAAATCCCTTAAACACTGATGAAGAAGCAACAATGATAAGCACCGGTGCAAAAATGAGAATTGATAAAAGTGCTCTTGGTTCGTGAAGTAACTTTTCAGCTACGTACTTAGCATTAAAAAATAGCAACGAAGAAATGATAAAAGCAATTATCAATACTATCAAAAAAGTAATTTTTAAAATTTTAAACATATTTTTTTGTTTCCTTTTGCTCTTTCTTCTGAAATAAAGCGAGAAGTGACAGCCATCGTACCAGAGGTTAAAAAAGTTATTGAAACAAAATATATAGGAAGAACTAATTGATAAATACCCGTACCTTCCGGGCCTAACATATTTGATAAAATTATTCTAAAGATAAATCCAATGCCTCTGTCTATAATATTGGCAATAGTTAATATAAAAGCACCGCGAATAAAAGACCTATTGTGCATAAACAACACCTCACAATAGTTTATTCGCAGTGCTTTTTATATATGAAAAAAACCGGCAGTATGCCGGCAGTAAAGGGGGATTAGGGGGAGAAATTTTTAAGTACATAAAATTGAGGGGGGTTAAGATTTACACATTCCTAAGGCTTCCTCTCACTTATTGGCAGAGGTGATAAACTCACATTACCTCTCTTCCGACAAATATTATGCATCATTTGATGAAAAATGTCAAGATTTGATTTAAATATTTTTTTACATGAAATTTTTCCTGCAGTTTTGTAAAATTATTAATCACTGCAAATAAATAAAACTGCAGTAAACCTTTTTCGTAAGTTTTAAAAGAATATTTATAAATAAATCCCCGTCATTTTTTCCAAATATTTTTTAATCCTTCAAAAAATTTTTTAACCATTTGAGTTTAAATATTTTAAAACTGTAGAGACGTGTACAGCAAGGCCAATTTTAATACACTCCTCATCGATATTAAATTGGTTGTTATGTATAGGTTTATCTATTCCTTTTTCTTTATTGCCACACCCTAATTTATAAAAACTGCCAGGGACTTTTTGCAAGAAATAAGCGAAATCTTCTACTCCCATTGTTGGTGCCACTTCTATTACATTGCCTTCCCCTAGCAAAGGAAAAGCAGTTTCTTTTATGAGGTCTGTCATACCTTTGTGATTTACAAGGCAAGGATACCCTATCGTTCTTTTAAATTCTACTTCTCCTCCCATAGCTTTTGCTGTGTTATCGCAAATCTTCTCCACCATCTCAACTATCTCATCTCTTTTTTCTTCTTCCATCATTCTTATAATTCCAGACATCCTCACTTTGTTCGCTATTATATTTCGTGCATATCCTCCTTCAATAGTCCCAATAGTTAGCACTATAGGGCTTAATGGATTAGCTTTTCTGCTAACAACAGTTTGGAGCATATTTACAATATTAGCAGCAATCACTATGGCATCCACCGATTTATGAGGCTCAGCCCCATGACTGCTTTTGCCTTTTACAATTATGTCAAACATATCTGATGAAGCATAGGCTTTTCCATAGGTTATCCCTATTTGCCCTACTTGAAGTTCTGGGTCTACATGTAGTCCTATTATAGCATCAACTTTAGGATTTTCTAAAACTCCTTCTTCAATCATCGGAAGAGCTCCCCCCGTTGTTTCTTCCGCTGGTTGAAATATAAACTTAACATTTCCCTTTAACTTATCTCTCATATTTGCCAAAAGTTTAGCAGTACCAAGAAGTATAGCTGTATGAACATCATGCCCACAAGCATGCATTCTTCCTGGAATCTGCGATGCATATTCTACATCATTTTCTTCTTGAATTGGAAGAGCGTCCATATCTGCTCTTATAGCTATCGTCTTGCTTCCATTGCCTTTAAGGGTCCCCACAACGCCAGTTTTAGCAATTCTCTTTACTTCAATCCCTAAATTTTTTAAATAATCATAAACAATTTCAGAAGTTTTTGTTTCTTCAAAACCTAATTCAGGGTACATGTGTATTTTTCGCCTTAATTCTATTACTTCTTTTTCTACTTTTTCAGCCTCTTTGAAAATATCCATCCTAAATCCCACCTGTTTTTTAATATTTTTCTATGTCTACATGCAAAACATTCTCAATTTTCTCGCCTAATAGCATTTCTGCCGTTTTGATAAAATTATCTTTATCTCCACTTACAAAAAATTCTGCCTTACCCCTGATTTGAGGATTTAATAAATCTTTCTTTAATAAATAATCTTTCACATCATAGGCTAATTTAATTGCAGGGTCTACTATTTTTACATTTTCCCCCATTATCTCTTCTATAACTGAAGCCATTAAAGGATAATGGGTACAACCTAAAACAAGAGTATCTATATCTTTTTCTTTCAATTCTTTTAAACACTTGCTAGCAGTTTCATAGGCTATTGGCGAATTATATAGCCCTTTTTCAATAAGTGGGACAAACTCAGGACATGCCTTTTGGTAAACTTCAATATTTTTATCAATAATTTTTATATTCTTTTCATAGCTTTTGCTTTCAACAGTTCTTGTAGTTGCAATAACACCTATTTTTTTATTTATAGTGTATAGGGCAGCGCTCTCTGCCCCTGCTTTTAAAACATCAAAAAGAACCACATCATATTCGCTTTTATTTATAACTGCACAAGTAGTATTACAAGCTATTACTACAGCTTTTACTTTTTGCTCTCTCATAAAATTTAAAATCTGTTTTGCAAATTTTTTTATCTCTTCTTCACTTCTATCGCCATAGGGAACTCTTTTTGTATCACCAAAGTAAATATAGTCTTCTCCTGGTAAAACCTCAACAAGTCTTTTTAGTACTGTAAGTCCTCCTACTCCAGAGTCAAAAACACCTATTGGTCTTGAGTCCATTTCACCACACCCTAATAAAAATTTAAGCCAATTAATTATTCACACCATTGGTATTTATTATATCATAATTTATTTATTAGGTTGTAAGATGTATAAAGAAGCTTTTGAACTGACATCTACCATTTTTACTTCTTTAAAGTTTTCTTTTAGTTCTTTTTTAACTTCTTTTACAAAATTAAAATAATCTCCACCTTCCAACCATTCCACAAATGAAGTAAAAAAGTCTCTGTTTTGATTGTAGTCATGAAGAATTACATAATGCTTTGCGACCCTTGACATCTCTTTATATAATATTTCCCGCTCATTCTTTTTAATACCATGAGCCACATAAGAAGCTGTAACCACATCAAAAAAATTATCTTCGAAGGGAAACCCTTCACCTGGATTTATCTTATATGCCTTAATATCCGTGTTTTTCAGCCTTTTCATCGCTTGTGCTAACATACCTGCGGAAACTTCCACCCCAGAAACCTCAAAGCCAGCTTCCCTTAATACATAACACAATGCACCTGTACCACATCCGACATCTAAAAATTTTATGTAATTTCCTAAATCAATATGTTCTTTCAAAATAGCTAAAACTTTCCTATAATATTCCACTTGAGAATTAAAAAACCACCCATAAATTGGAGATATAATATCAAAAAGTTTTACATGGTCTTTGGGCATAATTTCTCCCCCATTTTTAAAAAATTAAGGCATATGTTAGTAGATATTATACCATAACTTTAAACTGATTAAAAACGCCAGGTTTACACCTGGCTTACCAAAGCAATATCTTTTCTATAGTACATCCCTTTAAAGCTTATTTTTTAATTTCTCTATAAACTTTTTCTCTCGCTTCTTCATATGAATCCCCTATTGAGGTAACAGCAAGCACTCTTCCTCCTGATGTGACAATTTTACCATCTTTTAATACTGTCCCTGCATGATATACAAATGCTTCTTTTACTTTTTCTAACCCTGTTATCTCAAAACCAGTCTGATATTCCCCTGGGTAACCGTTTGATACCGCAACGGCACATACAGCCTTTTTGTCTTCCCATTCAATTTGTATTTTATCAAGTTTTCCTTCTATGGTAGCTTCTATTATATCAATAAGGTCTGTTTTTAAAAGAGGCAGTACAACTTGTGTTTCAGGGTCTCCAAATCTTGCATTAAATTCTAAAACCTTAGGTCCTTCTTTTGTAAGCATTAAACCTGCGTATAACACTCCTTTATATACAATGCCTTCTTTTTGAAGTGCCTTTACCACTGGTTTTAAAATGCTTTCCATCACTTCTTTTAAAGTTTCTTCCTCAAGATAAGGATTTGGTGCAATGCTTCCCATACCTCCAGTGTTAGGACCTTTGTCTCCTTCATAGATCTTTTTATAATCCATAGCAGAAACCATAGGTAAAATATTTTCTCCATCTGTAAATGCGAATACTGACGCTTCTTTTCCAAAAAGCATCTCTTCTATTATTATGATATCTCCTGATGCACCAAATATCCTTTTTTTCATCATTAAGTCTAGAGCTTCTTTTGCTTCTATAAAGTCTTTTACAATAAACACTCCTTTACCTTGTGCCAGTCCATCTGCTTTCATCACAGCAGGATACCATGTCTCTTTTAAAAACTTCAAAGCCTCCTGATATTTGTCAAAGGCTTTAAACCTTCCAGTAGGAATATTGTATTTAGAAAGAAGCTGTTTAGTAAAATATTTGCTTCCCTCAACAGCTGCAGCACTTTTATTAGGCCCAAAGATTTTAAGCCCTACTTTCTCAAATTCATCCACAATACCTTGTACCAGTGGCATCTCTGGCCCTACAACTGTTAAATCAATGTTATTTTTTATGGCAAATTCTTTAAGCTTTTCAATATCTCCAATTTTTATGTCAACACATTCTGCTAAAAGCCCTATGCCAGCATTACCAGGAGCACAGTAGATTTTATTCACTTTAGGACTTTGTGAAAGTTTGTGAACAATTGCATGTTCTCTTCCTCCGCCCCCTATGACTAAAACCTTCATACAAATTCCTCCTCAATGTTTAAAGTGCCTTATGCCTGTGAATATCATTGATATACCGCCTTTGTCTGCAGCTTCAATTGATAAAGCATCGTTTTGTGAGCCGCCTGGTTGGATTATGGCAGTTATACCGCCTTTTACAGCCGCTTCCACAACATCTGGAAATGGGAAAAAGGCATCTGATGCAAGGACACTTCCCTTTGCTTTTTCGCCTGCTTGTTTGATTGCTTGTTCTGTCGGCCATATCCTGTTGACTTGTCCCACGCCAATACCTACTGTAGCTCCATCTTTTGCTAAAACAATCGCATTGGATTTTACGTGCTTTACTACCTTCCAGGCAAACCTTAAATCTTCCATCTCTTTTTGAGTAGGTGCTTTTTTAGTAACTACTTTCAAATTATTCTCATCTAAATCTATTTCATCTTTTTCTTGTACTAAAAGTCCGCCTTCTACTTTCTTTAAATCATATTCTTTTTCATATCCTTCTTTTAACCTCAATATCCTTAAGTTTTTCTTTTCTTTAAAATCTCTAAGGCCTCTTCTTCAAAGTCTGGAGCAATTACTATTTCTAAGAATATTTTTATAAGTTCTTCAGCTGTTTTAACATCTACAGTTTTATTTAATGCTACAATTCCCCCAAAAATAGAAACAGGGTCACTCTCATAAGCTTTTAAGTAAGCATTGTATATATTATCTGCAATAGCTACTCCACAAGGATTTGTGTGCTTTACGGCAACTGCTGCAGGCTCTTTAAACTCTCTTAAGAGCTCTATTGCCGCATTTGCATCGTTTATATTGTTAAAAGAGAGCTCTTTGCCGTGCAACTGCTCACATTCTGCAATACCATAGGCTTTAATAGGATTTTTGTAAAAAGCCGCCTTTTGATGAGGATTTTCACCATATCTCATGTCTTGAGCTTTTTCATAGGCAAAGGCCACAACTTCGGGAAACTCTATGTTATTTTTTGTATCAAATAGTTGTATATCAAAGAATCGTAAAGGGCTGTATGGCCAAAAGCTTTTGCTGCCAGATAAAATCTCGTCTCTTCTTTTGTATTGCCATATTGTTTTATTTCTTCAATGACTGTATCATAATCCTTTGGATCTACAAGAATAGTCACATATTTGTAGTTTTTAGCTGCAGCCCTTATCATTGAAGGACCGCCAATGTCTATATTTTCTATCGCTTCTTCTAAAGTCACATTTTCTTTTAGGATTGTCTCTTTAAAAGGATATAAATTTATGGCAACTATATCTATTGGCTCAATGCCATGTTCTTTTAAAGCTTTAATGTGCTCTTCATTGTCTCTTATTGCAAGAAGCCCTCCATGAATTTTAGGATGAAGCGTCTTTACTCTACCATCCATAATTTCAGGGAAACCTGTTATGTCTGATACCTTTACTACATTTACTCTATTTTCTTTAAGAAGATTATAAGTCCCTCCTGTTGATATTATTTCATATCCTAATTCATTAAGCTTTTTGGCAAATTCCACTATGCCTTCTTTTTTTGAAACGCTTATTAACGCTTTTTTGGCCATAGAATTGCCTCCTTTTTACAGTTTTATAATCCCTTTTAAAACTTTAATATTTTCACTTTTCTACCTTCGACTTTTAACTTCCCTTCTGTAAAAAGCTTAACTGCATAAGGTAAAACTTTGTGTTCTACTTCCAGCACTTTTTTAGCAATGGTCTCTGGCGTATCCTCTTCATCGATTTTCACAACTTCTTGAAAAATAATAGGTCCAGTATCAGTACCACTGTCCACAAAGTGAACGGTACAGCCGGTGTATTTTACTCCGTATTCATAGACCGCCTGATGTACCTTCATTCCATAAAATCCTTTGCCACAAAAGGCAGGAATAAGTGAGGGATGTATATTTATTATCCTGTTTTCAAATCTTTCTACAATTTCTCCACTGAGAATTGTCAAAAAACCTGCAAGAATTATTCCATCCGGATTCAATTTTTCAAGAAGCTTTAATAACTCTCTTTGAAAATTTTCTTTCAATTCTTTTTTGGGAAGGCAGTAAGTAGCAATTCCGTGTTTTTTTGCCCTTTCAAGAGCATAAGCTCCTTTTTATCGCTAATGACGGCAATTATCCTGGCATTGATATATCCTGCTTCAATGGCATCAATTATTGACTGCAAATCAGTCCCGTTACCTGATGCCATCACCACAAGGTTCATAAAATTACACCGCCTTCCCCTTCTACTATCTCCCCTATTACATAAGCTTTTTCACCCATGCCATTTAATTTTTCTAAAGCCTTATCTACATCAGATGGGTCTACTATAACTACCATGCCAATCCCCATATTAAAAGTACGATACATTTCTCTTTCTTCAATATCTCCCAATCTTTGAATTAATTCAAAAATAGCTGGAATTTCCCAACTTCCTTTATTTATTTTTGCATCTATACTTTTTCTTAGTATTCTTGGAATATTATCAATAAAACCTCCCCCGGTAATATGAGCCATCCCTTTAATTTTTAACCCTTTTAAAGCCTCTATTGACTTGACATATATTTTTGTAGGAGTAAGGAGTGCATCTCCTAAATCCATCCCAAGCTCTGGTATAAAGTCTTTTACTGAAAAATTGTTTTTCTCAAAAAACACTTTCCTCACTAAAGAATAGCCATTGCTGTGAATTCCAGAAGAGGCAAGCCCAATTATGGCATCTCCTTCTTTTATTGATTTTGTATCAATCAGCTCTTCTTTTTCTGCAATTCCTACACAAAAGCCTGCTAAATCGTACTCTCCTTCTTTATAAAAACCTGGAAGTTCTGCTGTTTCTCCTCCTATCAAAGCACAACCGGCTATTTTACAACCCTCTGCTATTCCTTTGATTACTTCTACTGCAGTCTTACTTTTTAACTTTACAGTAGCAAAATAGTCAAGAAAAAACAAAGGCTTAGCACCAGTTACAATAATGTCATTTACACACATAGCTACAAGGTCTATTCCTACAGTATCGTGTTTGTCCATCATAAAGGCTATTTTAAGTTTTGTCCCAACTCCATCAGTGCTTGACACGATTACAGGGTTTTTGTAATTTTTTATCTCAAAAAGAGCTGCAAATCCCCCAATGCCTTCCAAAACATTGTCTGTCAAAGTCTTTTTTGCAATAGGTTTTATCATTTCCACCAGTTTATTGCCTTCATCTATATTTACCCCAGCATCTTTATAATTCATAATCATACACCTACTTTTTATTTTTTCTCAAAAAGATACTTGCTTCCTTCTTTTGGAACATACATAGGATAGTTGCCATCAAAGCAACCTGTGCAAATAGATTTAAGTCCTACACTTTTTATAAGCCCTTCAATACTTAAAAACTGTAGGCTGTCAGCTCCTATTAATTTGCACATCTCTTCAACTGACATCCTTGCTCCTATCAATTCTTTTTTGTCGGAGTATCAATTCCAAAGTAGCAGGAATATTTAACAGGAGGTGAACTTATCCTCACATGAACCTCTTTTGCTCCCCCATTTTTTAATAAACTCACCAATCTCTTCATAGTAGTACCTCTAACAATTGAATCATCTATTAAAACTATCCTCTTGCCTTGAACCAATTCTTTTAAGACATTTAGCTTTATCCTCACACCTGTCTCTCTATCCCTTTGGTCGGGAGCAATAAAAGTCCTTCCAATGTATTTATTTTTTATAAGTCCCTCACCCATTGGTATTCCTGTTTTGAGAGAGTAACCTCTTGCAGCGGCAATGCCTGAATCTGGAACTGGTACTACCAAGTCTGCATCTACAGGTGCTTCTTCAGCTAATCTTTTGCCCATCTCCAATCGTGTAAAATAAACACTTCTTCCATTTATGACACTATCAGGTCTAGCAAAATAGATGTATTCGAAAACACAAGGCATCTTTTTTTCTTCTACTTCTAACTTAAAAGACTCTATTCCTTTTCCATCAATTATAACTATTTCTCCTGCTTCTACATCACGTATCAACTCTGCTCCTATTACGTCAAAGGCACAAGATTCAGAAGATAAGAAATAAGTGTCATCTTTTTTACCTATACAAAGAGGCCTTATACTGTTTACGTCTCTTATCCCTATTAATTTATTGTCTGTTAAAATCACCAAAGCGTATGAACCTTTTATTTGTTTTATTGTTTCCAAAAGGGCTTCTATTAAGCCCTTTTGGAGATTCTTTACAATTAAATGAAGAATTATTTCACTATCAGTTGTAGTTTGAAATATTCTGCCGTCCTCCTCCAATTGGCCTCTTAGCTCTTCTGCGTTTATCAAATTGCCATTATGGGCAAGAGCCATATATTCATTTTTAAAATTAGCAACGAGGGGTTGAGCATTTATAATGTCATTGCTGCCTGTAGTAGAATACCTTACATGGCCTATCCCCATTTTTCCCTCTAATGTCTTTAAATTTTCCTTATTAAAGACCTCGCTGACAAGTCCCAACCCCTTAATACAATTTATTTTTTCGCCATCATAAATAGCTATACCTGAACTTTCCTGCCCTCTGTGCTGCAAGGCTTGTAATCCATAATAGATATAAGAAGTAACTGAAGTGGACAAACTAAAGGCACCAAAAACACCACATTCCTCTTTTAATTTCTCTCCATTTCCCATTTTATTCTCCCTCTCCAGCTTTCCTCTAAGACTTCTAAAGGAAGGTCTATTATTTTTTTACCATTTACCTCAATTGCAATCTTTTTGCCTTCTACAACTCCTACCTTTTGAGCTGGAACTTGGTATTCATAAGCTATTTTTAATACTTCCTCTACTTTTTCAGGACTTACAGTAATTAATGCTCTTGGTTGAGATTCAGAGAACAACTCTATATCCTCTCTAAGAGAAGTTTGTAGCGAAATTTTTGCACCTTTTTTGCCTGAAATTGCACTTTCAACCAAAGCAGCCGCAAAACCGCCCTCTGATATGTCATGAGAAGAATTAATTAAACCTTTATCAATAAGTTTTAACACCAATTCTTGCAATCTTTTTTCCTCTTCCAAGTCTATTTGAGGTGGTTGCCCTTTTACCATTCCAAAGCAAACTTTAAGATACTCACTTCCTCCAATCTCTCCTTTATTCTCACCTAAAATTATAATTACATCTCTTTCTTTTTTAAAGTCCATTGTACAGATTTTTGATACATCCTCTATAAGGCCTGCCATTCCTATTACAGGAGTAGGATAAATGGCTCCTTCCTCATTTTCATTGTAAAGACTGACATTTCCGCTTACCACAGGGATTTGGAGTGTTTCACAGGCTTTAGCTATTCCAAATATAGAATTTTTTAACTGCCAATATATTTCTTTCTTTTCCGGATTGCCAAAATTCAAACAATCCGTAACCCCTATAGGCTTAGCACCAACCATGCAAAGATTTCGAGCTGCCTCTGCTACAGCAATTTGAGAGCCTATATAGGGATCTAAATAACAATATCTACCATTGCAATCAGTTGTCAATGCAACAGCTTTTTTTGTACCTTTTATCCTCACAACAGCCGCATCCATTCCCGGAGTTATTACTGTGTCTGTCCTCACCATATAATCATATTGACTGTATATCCATTCTTTACTTGCAATATTTAAAGAAGAAATTACATCTTTTAGAGCTTTATTCATATCCTCTGGAGGTTTTATTTCATTTATATCCAACTTATTGACATCTTCTTGCCATTTAGGTACTTCTTCTTCTCTCACATATTGTGGAGCATCTTCTGTCAAAGACTTGGCTGGAACTTCCGCAACTACTTTTCCATCTTTAATCACTCTTATCATTCCATCATCAGTAATTTTCCCTATTGTGGCGGCATTCAGTCCCCATTTTTTAAATACCTTTTGTACATCTTCTTCCTTGCCTTTCTCTACTACAACCAACATCCTCTCCTGAGATTCAGAAAGCATTATTTCATAAGGTGTCATTCCCTCTTCTCTCAAAGGCACTTTATCAAGGTCAAGCTCCATTCCAGTTCCACCGCGGGAAGCCATCTCGCAAGAAGAAGAGGTAAGACCTGCCGCACCCATATCTTGTATAGCAACTACGGCATCTGTTTCAAAAAGTTCTAAACAAGCCTCCAAAAGCAGTTTTTCCATAAAGGGGTCGCCAACTTGAACAGAAGGTCTTTTTTCTTCTGATTCCTCGCTTAATTCCTGAGAAGCAAAACTTGCACCTCCAATACCGTCTCTCCCCGTAGTAGCACCTACTATCATAACAGGGTTACCTATACCTTTTGCTATCCCTTTTTTATCTTGTCTTTTTCTACTATTCCTACACACATCGCATTTACTAAAGGATTTCCTTTGTAACTTTCTTCAAAATAGGTATCCCCACCTACTGTAGGAATTCCTATGCAATTTCCATAATCCGCTATACCGGCTACCACGTTTTCGATGAGATATTTAGTCCTTTTATCATCAGGAATTCCAAATCTCAAAGAATCTAAAAGAGCAATTGGCCTTGCCCCCATTGTGAATATATCTCTTATTATTCCCCCAACACCTGTAGCTGCTCCTTGATAGGGTTCAATTGCAGAAGGGTGGTTATGGCTTTCTATCTTCATCACAACTGCCAAATTATCTCCAATATCCAATATTCCTGCATTTTCTCCCGGTCCTTGTATTACTTTTTCGCCTTTTGTAGGTAAATATTTTAAAAGAGGTTTAGAATTTTTATAGGCACAATGTTCAGACCACATAACACTATACATACCTAATTCAGTTATATTAGGCTCTCTTCCTAATATCGAAATAATCTTCTCATACTCCTCATCAGTAAGTCCTAATTCTCTCCATATTTTATCCATCCTTAAACCCCGCCTTTTACAAAATTATCCACTATTGACCCTAAGATATAAAGCCCGTCAGTATTACCCAGCAAGGGGGCATAAGCTCTCTCTGGATGAGGCATCATTCCTAAAACATTTCCTTTTTTATTTATAACTCCGGCTATTCTCTCAACAGAGCCGTTGATATTTTCTTTGTACCTAAAAACAATTTGATTGTTTTCTTTTAGTTCTTTTAAAGTTTTGTCATCTACATAATAATTGCCTTCTCCATGAGCAATTGGAAGTAAAATCTCCTGCCCTTTTTTAAGCCTTGTAGTAAAAGGAGTTTTGTCATTTTCAACTATTATGCTGACAGTCTTGCAAATAAATTTCAGACCTTCATTTTTTCTCAAAGCTCCCGGCAAAAGCCCTGCTTCTGTAAGTATCTGAAATCCGTTGCATATGCCTATAATAAATTTTCCTTTTTCTGCTTCTTCCCTGACAGCCTCCATGACAGGCGAAAACCTAGCAATAGCTCCTGCCCTCAAATAATCACCATAAGAAAATCCTCCTGGTAACATTATAACATCGTACTTACTCAAATTTTTTTCTTGATGCCACACATATTCTACTTCTTCAACAAGCCCATCTTTAACGGCATAATAGCAGTCCACATCGCAATTGGACCCTGGAAAAACTATAACAGCAAATTTCATCTTTATCCCTCCACAATTTCAAAGGTGTAATCTTCAATAATTGGGTTTGTCAGTATCCTTTTGCACATCTCATCTACTTTGTCATTTAGGAGGGATAAATCGCCATCCTCAAAAGTTAATTCTATATATTTCCCAACTCGCACCTCTTTTACTTCTTCGTATCCTAATGAGTGCAAAGCTCCCTTTACTGCTTTTCCTTGAGGGTCAAGTATTCCTTTTTTTAAAGTTATATAGACTTTTGCAATTAGCACTTTACATACCTCCAAGTCTTTTTAAAATTTCTAAATATGCTTCTTCTACTTTGCCCAAATCCTTTCTAAATCTATCTTTATCAAGTTTTTCCATAGTGTTTTTGTCCCAAAATCTGCAAGTATCGGGAGAAATTTCATCAGCTAATAATATTCCTTCATTACTTTTACCAAATTCTAATTTAAAATCTACCAAGATAATGTCTTTAGATAAAAAATATTCTGACAAAATTTTGTTGACTTTAAACGTCATTCCTGTCATAATTTCAACCTCTTCTTTGGTGGCTAATTCGAGAGCTTGTATGTGATATTCATTAATCATTGGGTCTCCTAATTCGTCATTTTTATATGAGAATTCTAATACAGGCGTTTTAAACTTTAGTCCTTCTTCAAGACCTAATCTTTTACAAATACTTCCTGCTGCGTAATTTCTCACGATAACTTCTAAAGGGAAAATCTCAACCTTTTTAACCAACATTTCCCTGTCACTAAGTTTTTTCACATAATGGGTGGGTACATTATTTTTTCTAATAATGCAAATAAAATTGCAGAAACTTTGTTATTTACTATACCTTTTTCGGCAATTGTGCCTTTCTTTAAACCATTAAAAGCAGTTGCATCATCTTTGTATTCGATGATATAAAAATTCTCTTCATCTGTCTTATAAACTTTTTTAGCTTTTCCTTCATAAAGCAATTCTCTTTTTTCCATATTTATCTCCTCCAATCTCTTAATTGTTTAACACTTCTTCAGCCATTTTCTCCCTATAATCAGCTAAGGTCTTCTTTAAATAAGTATATTTCAAAGAGAGAATATGACAAGCTAAAAGTGCTGCATTTTCTGCTCCATCTATGGCTACTGTTGCAACAGGCACACCTTTGGGCATTTGAACAATTGATAAAAGGGAGTCAAGACCATCTAAAATAGAAGACTTTATTGGAAGGCCAATAACAGGCAAGAGTGTATAAGAAGCAATAACACCAGGCAGATGAGCAGCTTTTCCAGCACCTGCAATGATTATATCATAATATTTATCTGCATTTACAGCAAACTCTTGTGTCTCAAAGGGAGTTCTATGGGCAGACAGCACTTTAACATCATAGGAAATTTCAAATTCTTCAAGAATTTTTGTGCATCTTTCAACCACAGGCAAATCAGATTTGCTGCCAACTACTATTGCAACTTTAGGCGTCATTTTTTATATACCTCCTATACTTTACTTTTATCTTTTAAGACCCCAATTAGTAAGTACTAATTGGGGTCTTATTTTTAACCAGCAAGTGTAGCAAAACGTAATATGAATAAAAACGCAAGAATGTACACAATAGGATGAATTTCTTTTGCTCTTCCTGCTGCAATTTTTACAATAGGATACGCAATAAGCCCTGCAGCAATACCATTAGCAATGCTAAAGGTGAAAGGCATAGCAATTATAGCAAGGAAAGCAGGCATAGCTTCTGTAAAATCTTCAAAATTTATGTTTTTAATGGAGCCCATCATTAATACACCAACAATAATAAGGGCAGGAGCAGTAGCTTGCGTAGGCACCAGCAAAGCTATTGGTGAGAAAAACAGTGCCACTAAAAACAAAATACCTGTCACAAAAGCAGTAAGACCTGTTCTTCCGCCTTCTGCAATACCTGCAGCACTTTCAACATAAGTAGTAACAGTAGAAGTTCCTAAAAGAGAGCCTATCGTGGTGGCAATAGCATCTGACATAAGTCCTTTTTTCATATTAGGCATTTTGCCGTTTTCATCTAACATTCCAGCTTTTGAACCTGTTCCTATAAAAGTACCAATAGTATCGAATAAATCTACAAAAGTAAAAGATAAAACTACATATAACATACTGGTGAAAAGTGAGAGGAAACCTATATCCTTGCCAATTCCCAAAAGCCCTTTTATATCCAATTTGAGAAATGTGGGTGCAAGACTTGGTGGCATTTTAATTATACTAAAATCAGAGGGTAATTTCGCTATTCCAGTAAAAAGTCCCAATACTGTAGTTATCAATATGCCAAGAAGTATTGAACCTTTTACGTTTCTTGACATCAATATCGCTGTTATAAAAAGTCCCGCAATGGCAAGAAGTGTCCCAGGATTAGTCAAATCGCCAAATCCAATGTAAGTTGCTTGATTTGCCACGATTATACCAGCATTTTTAAGTCCAATAAAAGCTATAAATAAACCTATTCCTCCACTTACTGCATATTTTAAAGACATAGGTATAGCATCAACAATCATTTCCCGTATTCCAGACAAAGTAATCAAAATAAATATAATTCCTGAGAAAAAAACTGCAGCTAAAGCCTCTTGCCAACTGTATCCCATTGTTAAAACGACAGTATAAGTAAAGAAAGCGTTAAGTCCCATACCTGGAGCTTGTGCAAAAGGATAATTAGCGTAAAAAGCCATCATGAGAGTTCCAATGGCCGCTGAAAGACAAGTAGCTACAAAAACGGCTCCTGGATCCATTCCTGTTTCTTTTAGTATAATGGGATTCACAAACATAATGTAGGCCATTGTTATAAAGGTTGTAATACCTGCTAATATTTCTGTTTTTACATTTGTCTTGTAATTTTCAAGTTTCCAAATCCTATTTGCTAATGCGTAAAAAGATGTCTTCGACTGCAATTTACTCACTTTTTCCATTATAATCCTCCTATCTAAGTATTTTACATTTTTTGTAACTTTAAAACAAACAAACCCGGGAAGAATAGATTTCTTTAGCAAAACATAGAGTGAAACCTATCCTCCCGGGCTTTTGTCCCTAAGGTGTGGTATATAAACATATACCTGTACCGCTCGGTCCGAACACCTATAAATAGGCTGGAACCCTAGGTACACTTTCACTCATAGTCGAACAATTTACGGTTGTTCGGTAGAGACTCTCGAGCCATATTCTCGAGATTATATGAGTGATTTTTATTCAATTGTCCCACTTATATCTTATCAACTTTTTTGATATTAGTCAACCTCATTTGCGAATTTTTTTATAAAAAATTAAATTAATGTTCGGATTTTTATTCCCACTCTATGGTAGCTGGTGGTTTCGAAGTAATATCGTAAAGCACTCTGTTTACTCCTGGCACTTCATTAGTAATGCTTGTAGATATGCTCTCCAAAATTTCATAAGGAAGCTTTGTCCAATCCGCCGTCATCCCGTCATAGCTATCTACTACCCTCAAAATTATCGCATAGGCGTAAGTCCTTTCATCCCCCATGACTCCAACACTTTTTATGCCAGGCAAAATCGCAAAAGATTGCCATACTTTATTGTACCAGCCAAACTTTTTCATTTCCCTTAAAACTATGCTGTCAGCTTGTCTCAAAATTTCTAACTTTTCTTCTGTAACTTCTCCAAGAATTCTGACTGCAAGGCCTGGTCCAGGGAAAGGCTGCCTATATAATATCTCCTCAGGGATTCCTAATTCTTTTCCTACTTGCCTTACTTCATCTTTAAAAAGCATCCTCAAAGGTTCAATAAGTTCAAAACCTATATCTTCAGGCAAACCTCCAACATTGTGGTGACTTTTAATAGTAGAAGACACGCCATTGCCACTTTCTATTACATCAGGATACAAAGTACCTTGCACCAAAAATTTCACATCTCCTATCTTTAAGGCCTCTTCTTTAAAAACTTCTATAAAAACATTACCAATAATTTTTCTCTTTTCTTCTGGATCCGTAACTCCTTTAAGGCGGGACAAAAATCTATCCCTTGCATCTACCCGGATTATGTTCATGTCATAATTTTTTCTAAAGGTTTCAATAACCATATCTCCTTCATTTTTCCTTAAAAGCCCTGTATCAACAAAAATGCACACCAATTGGTCGTGAATGGCTCTGTCTACTAAAACAGCAGCAACTGAAGAATCTACACCACCAGACAGAGCACATACAGCTTTGTGTTTTCCCACTTTCGCTTTTATTTCCTTTACTGTCTGCTCAATCAAAGAATCCATTGTCCAATCTGCCGCGCAATCACATACTTCAAAGAGGAAATTTCTTATAATCTCTGTCCCTCTATGAGTGTGTGAAACTTCAGGGTGGAATTGAACCGCATACAACTTCTTCTCTACATTCGCAATCGCTGCGATAGGGCAATTGTCAGTAGAAGCTACTACCTTAAAATCTGGAGGAGGAAGTTCTATTTGATCAGTATGGCTCATCCAAACAATAGTGTCTCTTTCTATGCCTTTAAACAAAGGAATAGTATTGTTTAATACAATTTCTGTCTTGCCATATTCCTTTACAGGGGCTGGAGCCACTTTTCCACCTAAAAGCTCTGTCATAAGCTGTGCGCCATAACATATCCCTAATACAGGATAGCCCAATTCAAAAATTTCTTTGTCACACTTAGGAGCATTTTGTACGTAGACACTGGCTGGCCCTCCAGAAAGCACAATTCCCTTTGGCTCTTTTTTTCGTATTTCCTCTGGAGAAATATTGTAAGGAACAATTTCACAAAAGACATTTGCTTCTCTTATTCTTCTGGCAATTAATTGGGTATACTGCCCTCCAAAATCTAAAATAAGCACTACTTCACGTTTAATCCCCATTAAAATCCTCCTCTTTTATCTCAAATTATAATTAGGAGCTTCTTTTGTAATAATTATATCATGAGGATGACTTTCAGTTAATCCCGCCTGTGTTATTTTCACAAATTTTGTTTTAGTCCTCAATTCTTCAATATTGTGAACACCACAATATCCCATTCCTGCTCTCAAACCGCCAACCAATTGATAAACTGTTTCTTTTAAAGGCCCTTTATAGGGCACTCTTCCTTCTACTCCTTCTGGTACAAATTTAGTAACATCTTCTTGGAAATACCTATCGGAACTTCCCTCTTTCATTGCTCCTAAGGAACCCATACCTCTATATACCTTATAACTCCTACCTTGATATATTTCAATTTCCCCAGGGCTTTCCTCCGTTCCAGCAAAAAGACTCCCCAGCATAACCACAGAAGCCCCTGCTGCAATGGCTTTTACAATGTCTCCTGAATACTTTATTCCCCCATCTGCTATTATAGGTATTCCATACTTGTCCGCTTCTTGAGCACAATCATAAATAGCAGTAATTTGGGGAACTCCTACTCCAGCGATCACTCTCGTAGTGCAAATTGACCCTGGTCCAATGCCAACTTTTACGCAGTCAGCCCCTCTTTCAATTAAATCTCTTGTAGCCTCAGCCGTAGCTACATTCCCTGCTATTAGTTGTAAATCTGGGTATTTCTCTTTTATCTTAGAGACAGCCTCTAAAACTCCCTTAGAATGGCCGTGAGCTGTGTCTATTACGATAGCATCTACTCCCGCTTCTACTAATGCTTTAACTCTGTCCATCATGTCTTTTCCAACACCGACAGCAGCAGCCACTAAAAGTCTTCCCTTGCCATCTTTTGCAGCATTAGGAAATTCTATTGCCTTTTCTATGTCCTTTATAGTTATGAGTCCTTTTAAAACGTTGTTTTCATCCACTAAAGGCAATTTTTCTATTTTATGTTTTTTTAGTATCTGTCTTGCTTCCTCTAAAGTGGTTCCAGGAGGAGCAGTTACCAAATTGTCTTTTGTCATAACTTCTCTTATAGGTTTATCCAAATCATCTTCAAATCTTATATCACGATTAGTTATTATTCCTACAAGTTTTGAATCCACAGTGATAGGTACTCCCGATATTCTATACCTTGCCATGAGTTCTGCAGCATCTCTTATGGTATGATCAGGAGAAAGATAGAAAGGATCTGTTATTACCCCATGCTCTGACCTTTTAACTTTGTCAACCTCTAATGCTTGTCTTTCAATAGGCATGTTTTTGTGAATTACTCCTATGCCGCCTTCCCTTGCTATAGCTATAGCAAGTTTGGATTCTGTAACCGTATCCATACCTGCACTCATTAAGGGAATATTTAAAGTGATTTTCTTGGTAAGTTTTGTTTTTAAATCTACATCCTTAGGAAGGACTTCAGATTTTGCAGGAATTAAAAGAACATCATCAAAAGTTAATCCTTCTTTAACAAACTTTTCCTCCATAGATTACATCTCCCTTTTAGTATTATTATAACACACTTAGCAAATAAAATCTTTGCTAAATAATTAGATTACTTCAAAACTTTACAGTTTATACACTTGAATAAATTAAAGGCCTGAGGGCAGAATTTCCTCAGGCCAAAACAAATGGCAAATTCCGCCCATAGTAAAGCAGTTTACGGCTGCTTTGTAGAAACTCCCGTGCCATATCCACAGGATTATATGGACTTTCTTAAAAAGTTATTAATTTGTCTAAATAATTTATTATTCAATATATCAAATTTACATGTCTCTGTCAACAGCACAAAAACAGCAAAAAACTAACTTTTCATATAAAATCGAGTAGGAGCTGAATAATTATTTTATTCAGCGTCCTCTCACACCACCGTACGTACCGTTCGGTATACGGCGGTTCATTAGGAATTGTGTACAATTAGATATCTTTGGGATAAACTCTTATAACCTATGCTTTCAAAGTATTTATTTGTAAGAGTCTTATTTAGGATTGGGCTATTGGATATTCTCCAGTAGCCTTTCCTTGTATTGGCGTATTCCCAGGCTTTTTGTTCTTCTACTCCTAGTTTTACTAAGTTATCATGCTTCGTTTTTATCTTCTTCCATTGTTTCCATATACATGCCCTTAGTCTTCGCCTTATCCATTCGTCAAGGGTTTTCATTATGCTTTTCGCGTCTGCTAATCCAAAATAGTTGACCCATCCTGTTGTTATTTGATTTAGTCTTTTTATTCTGTTTTCCATGCTTATTCCCTTGTTCCGATTGGTTATTTCTCTTACTTTTTCCTTAAACCTTTTGATGGATTTTTCATGGATTCTTATTCTTACTTCGTTTTCTTTTGTGTAGAATGAAAATCCAAGAAATTTTCTTCTCCATGGTCTATCTACAGCACTTTTTGCTTCGTTGACTTTTAGTTTTAATTTGCTTTCTATGAATTTCTTTATGCTCTTCATTACTCTGTTTCCTGCAGACCTGCTTTTTACATATATGTTGCAGTCATCTGCATATCGGCAGAATTTGTGCCCTCTCCTTTCAAGTTCTTTGTCTAGTTCGTCCAACATTATGTTTGCTAATAGCGGACTTAATGGCCCTCCTTGGGGTGTCCCTTCTTCTGTTGATATTTTGATTCCGTTTATCATTACTCCTGATTCTAGGTATCTTCGTATTAACTTTAGTACCCTTTTATCTCCTATCCGCTTTTCTAGTTTGGACATTATTATGTCGTGGTTTACT
>NZ_CM001486.1:1601145-1607715 GCF_000262445.1 Thermoanaerobacter siderophilus SR4 | reverse complement strand
TTTTTAGATAAAACCACCATCCGGGCCCTGTCATTCCTTCATGCGTCGTTCGACGCAAAAACCCTACCAAACGTTACGGCTGCTTATTTTGCTAAGAAAAAAGTATATGATGTGGTTTTTTAGCAATTTTTTATTTTCACATTATTTTGAGGGTGAATTTCCGTCTCGTGTGTTTTTTTTGATCTCATCTGTAGGTACCTGTAGGGGGATTTCCCCTTGTGCGTTCTTATTTCCCTCCTATCTGGGTTTGGGAAATTTTTTTCCCTTTTCTGCCCTTGGGTTTGGGATTGTTTATTCCCCCTTCCCCGCCATTTTGTGTTTTAATGGTTTGCCCAGGTTTTTTTTAGAATACGGTTAAAAGTTTATTTTATTTCCTTCCCATTGACTTCCAGGGGTTTCTTTTATTTGGAACAAGGCGGCTTTTAACTGCTTTCAATGTTCCCTCGTTCTAATATCAATTTCAAACATCTTTCCGGGTATATTTTTGTACCTCGTTTCTTCCATCTCCCGACGCCGATGATATACTATGCACTTCCGTTGTCTTTTTGAAATTCCATTTCTCTATTCAACGGATAGCCTCTTTGTTGAGTTGTCTGCAGTCTCTGCATATCTTTCGAGTCCATAAGATTTCCAAAACCTCCTAACGTTCGGTCCTTCCTTATCTATTCATGTCTAGATAAGTACTATGACCTCTGCTGACTTCTCAAGGTTCAACCATACATCACTGTATGGGTTGTCACTTCAGATTTTACTTCCATGACTTATCCTTGAGACCTCCCCGGGTAAGAACGATAACTTTCATCTCATATATCTGCCAGATTTACTGTATGGGATTCGGGTAGTGTTGGACTTCGTTTTGTTACGCAAACTCATCCATCCCAATTCAGCCTCTTATCTGGTTCTTGTTCATCAGACCGAGATTTTGCCTTAAGCTTCCTTCAGATTCCACCTCACGATGGACACCCTTGCTCTTGGCTAGTGGTTCCCACTACCAAGCCCACAGCGGACTTTCACCGCCTAGTTATCGCCCATGCCGGGCGCACGTAAAAAGGATTCTAACTATAAGATAGTTAGAATCCTTGATATTACTAATTTCTATGGTAATGGTGCGCCCGAGAGGACTCGAACCTCCGGCACGCAGTTTAGGAAACTGCTGCTCTATCCTGCTGAGCTACGGGCGCTTAATATTATTACAAAAGTATTTTATCAGACAATCGCAAAAGTGTCAAGTTTAAAAAGCTTAAAAAAGGCTGAGCCTCAACTCAGCCTTTTTTGATTACATCATATCCATTCCTGCTCCAGGATTTGGCATTCCTGTATTCTTCTCTGGTATGTCTACTACTATTGCCTCTGTTGTGAGTATCATTGAAGCAATTGACGCAGCATTTTGTAAAGCTGTCCTTGTAACTTTTGTTGGGTCCACAATACCTGCTTTGAACATGTCTGTGAATTCTTCCTTGTAAGCATCATATCCGAAGTTTGGATCTTTAGCAGCTTTTATTTTTTCTACTATTACAGAACCGTCAACACCAGCATTTGTTGCAATTTGTCTTACAGGCTCTTCTAATGCTCTTAATACTATCTTAGCACCCGTCTTGAAATCGCCTTCTAAGGAGTCAACTACTTTTTGTACATCTTCTATTACATTGAGAAGGGCAATACCGCCACCAGGTACTATACCCTCTTCTACTGCTGCTTTTGTAGCTGCTAATGCGTCTTCAATTCTGTGTTTCTTTTCTTTGAGTTCTGTCTCAGTTGCAGCACCAGCTTGAATTACAGCTACACCACCAGCCAATTTTGCAAGCCTTTCTTGTAATTTCTCTCTGTCATAGTCTGATGTCGTTTCTTCAATCTGAGCTTTTATTTGATTTACTCTCTTCTTAATTTCTGATGGATCACCTGCGCCACCTACAATTGTTGTATATTCTTTCGTAACTTTTACTTGTCTTGCACGGCCAAGCATATCTAATCTTACATCTTTCAAGTCATAACCTAATTCTTCGGAAATTACTTGACCGCCTGTGAGTATTGCTATATCTTGTAACATTTCTTTTCTTCTGTCACCAAAACCAGGAGCTTTTACAGCTACACATGTAAATGTACCTCTTAATTTGTTAACAATTAATGTTGCCAATGCTTCTCCTTCTACGTCATCAGCAATAATGAGAAGCTTCTTGCCCTGCTGTACTATTTGTTCTAAGAGTGGTAACAAATCTTGAATATTTGAGATTTTTTTATCTGTTATAAGAATAACAGGCTCTTCTAATACTGCCTCCATTTTTTCAGCATCTGTCACCATATAAGGAGAGATATATCCTCTGTCAAATTGCATTCCTTCAACAACTTCAAGAGTTGTACCTAATGTTTTTGATTCTTCAACAGTTATAACTCCATCTTTTCCTACTTTGTCCATTGCTTCTGCAATGAGCTTTCCTATCTCTTCATCAGCTGCTGATATAGAGGCAACGTGAGCAATTGACTCTTTATTATCTATAGGTTTAGATATCCTCTTTAATCCCTCAACTGCAGCATCAACAGCTTTTGCAATGCCTCTTCTTAAAAGCATTGGGTTAGCTCCTGCAGCGAGGTTTTTAAGCCCTTCACGAACCATTGCTTGTGCTAAAAGTGTTGCAGTTGTTGTACCGTCACCAGCAATATCATTAGTTTTTGTAGCTGCTTCTTTCAAAAGCTGAGCCCCTTGATTTTCAAATGGGTCTTCTAATTCAATTTCTCTCGCAATTGTAACACCGTCATTTGTTACTGTTGGGGAACCATACTTTTTGTCAAGTACCACATTACGACCTCTTGGTCCTAGTGTAACTTTTACAGTATCCGCAACTGCATTAACTCCTCTTTCTAATGCTCTACGAGCTTCTTCACCATATTTGATTTGTTTTGCCATTTTTAATACCTCCTTATTCGATAATTGCTAGAATATCGCTTTCTCTTAAAAGTAAATATTCTTCACCATCTAATTTAACTTCTGTCCCAGCATACTTGGAGAAGATTACTCTATCACCGACTTTAACTTCTAATTCTACCTTTTTGCCGTCTATGTATTCCCCTGTTCCTACTGCAACTACTTCACCTTGTTGTGGTTTTTCTTTTGCTGTACCAGGTAGAATGACTCCACCTTTTGTAACTTCTTCTGCCTGGATTACTTTGACCACAACTCTGTCTCCGAGCGGTTTTAATCTCATACTCTTTATCCCTCCTCCTTCATTTGTTAGCACTCAACTTATGTGAGTGCTAATCCCAATCTCTATATTAATTTAAGTGGTAAAACATATCAAACCTTATTATAGCCAATTTTAGGCCATATAATCTGATTATTTATGATTTTGCCCAAATATTATGATTTTATGCCATTATTTATCGATTTAGACTATGTTTCTGTATTTTGTATTTAAAAATAAAAAATACAGGGAAAATATTTATTCCCCCTTACCTTCAGATTTAACTAATCCTTGTTGTTTAAGATAATTAATCATATTATACATATACTGCTGCTGTTCCTTTGTCAACATAGATTTTAGATTGTCTATAATTGCTACCTGCTGGTCAGGTAATCCTTGAGGTAATGAATTGTTTTCTTCTTTCTCTAATTGTTCCTCTGTTTCTTTTTTATTGGTATCTAAAATTTTATCTCCTTCCTCTATTTTCGATATTTCCCCTTTATCTTCTATTCTTTCTATTTCCTCTTTATTTTCTTCTGCTTTTTGCTCTTCTTCCTCCATACTCCTAGTAGAAGATTGTAATTGTTTTTTCTCCTCTTTCATGCTGTTCATAATACCCTCTGCTTTGTTTAATACTTCCAACAATTTTATATTCTTTGCCAGCTTATCAGTTTCTTCTAACTTTTCTTCAGGAATTATAGGCCTTAGGGCCTCATAAATATCAATTATTTTGTCGAAAATATTGTCTTTATCTTCTTCTTTTGAATATTTCTCCATTTTTTCTTGCAAATTCTTCAACGCTTCATGAAATTTTAAAAACTTATCTATCACAATTTTTTTATCTTCCGTTATGTAGGGTTTTATCGCTTTCAAAATTCCTATTTTATCTACTTCTATTTTTTCTGCCACTTCAATTTCTTCTTCTGAAAGGCTCATCAATTTTTTTTGTATTTCAATTATTTCGGCTATTTTAGAGAAAATATCTACATAATATTGGTCTCTCTTGTTTAGATAAGGCTTTATGCTACCTACAAAATCTTTTCCCTTTGTTATCACTTCGTACACATCTATTGAAGTTTTTTTATTTTCCTGCGGTGAAGATAATTCATCTTTATCTTCTTCTGTAACTTCTTCTTTTTCTCTTTCCTTTTCTATACCCATTACCTGAAATCTCACAAATGCTACTATCAAAAGTTCTACAGCAAGTATTTTTAATAAAATCTCCTTTTGCAAAACAAATTCCCCCTATTTTTAATCTCTTACTAAATATATGTAAGGGGCTAGTCTATTATTATAGACCACCCCTATTTTTTGTCTAATTTTTTTCCCAAATAATTATTCCTGGAACAAATAGAAGTATTAAAATTATTATTATGAAAATCCAAAACCATCCTGCAACAAAACCTGCTCCTTTTTCTTCTGGCATAAATACTACCTGGTTACCCAAACTGTACAAAAATGTACAGTTTAGATAGCTGGGGTATTTGTAGTCCGCCTTTCAGGCTTTCCCAGCCCCAGCAGGCGGTATTTGGGAAAGCCATAGCCCCTGCCCCAAGAAGCAGGAACTCACGCCCTTACGGGTCTCCCCACTTGCCCTGGATTAATAATTCCCTCAGGGCAGAGAAGTCTCTTGGTACTTTCTCAGGAGAGAGTGGAGTCACCACCGCTGCCTTGAGAAGGTACTAAAACTTGTTCCATCCAGAGGTCTTAGCACCCTTCCTGGCTTACTCTCAAGGCTTTGTAAAAATTTTATTGCCTTATCTATTTCCCTTAAATGCTTTTTATTTATATGCTTGTTTCTAACTGTTTTCTTTACATGCTCTTTTAATTCTTCTAATTCATCTACAGTCAATGCGTTGAGAAACTTTCTATAATTATCTGGTATCTTTTCTTGTAGTCCTAATCCTCTTCTTGCTATTACGTAGGCTGCCGCTATATCTTTTGTTATCATATACTGCGGAGAATATTTTAACATTCCTATTATTGATGTATAAGAAGGGTCTACCTCTATTACTTCTATCCCTTCTCTTTTTGCTAAAATTTTTATTTTTGAAAGAAGTGATTTATAGCTAAAATTATGTCTTATCCTTCTTGATTTTCTCCCTGAAAAGTCCCCTCTTTTGCCTTTGTCTTTTATTTCTAATTCTTCAATTACAATTGTATTCTTTCCCATTTGTATGGCGCTTTTGAAGTTTCCCAAATAAGTCTCTTCCTCCAAAAATGACTTTCTTTGGATTGTTGTCTAATTGTCTAGATGATTCTAATACACCTCTTGCTTTCATTATTGCATCATCTACATACCTTGAGTTTAAGTTAAATGTTCCCTGAAGGTCTCTTTTTAATGTGTTTCTATTATAACCTTCTAAGAGTCTCTTATATGCAAATCTCATACAAGAAGACCATCTTCTCATTAAGTCTGATACTATTTGTTTGTTTTCTTGACTTAGAAAAATGAGTTTAGCCTGTATTACTATCATGCTCTTTGCTCCTTTGTCCGTAAATTCTTGCTGCAAATGAGGTGACTATTGCTATTAAGTCCTCTGCTAGCTCTTTATTTATATCTTCTTCGTTTTCTTTCCCGTCTAAAACTATAAGCTCCACCCCAAAGCTTTCCATGAAAAATTTGAGATATTCAAAGCCAAATCTTGCTAGTCTATCAGGATATTCTATTACAACTTTTTCAACTTCTCCTCTTTTTATCTTGTTCAAAAGCTTTAATAAGCCTCTTCTATTTTCATTTACGCCACTTGCTATTTCGGATATGACTTCATACTGCCATCCTTGGGAATTAGCGTATTCTTCAAGCCTTCTAATTTGATTCTTAAGATATTCTTCTTGTTTCTTTTTGGACACTCTTGCATACAAAACTACTTTAGGTTTTGGTTTTTCTTCCAGCATGCCTAATAACTTCTCTATATCTTCTTTTTTGTACCTTCTTCTTCCTTTTGCTGTTCTAACTGGGGTTATTAATCCTTCCTTTTCCCAGTTTATTAGAGTAATCCTGCTTATATCATATAGCTCTTTAACTTTTTTATAGTTAATAACATTTGTCATCACCTAATTGAAATTATATCATTTTTTACTACCAATTTTAACTGTTTTGACCTCCCTTCAAATAGGTAAATGGTAGTAAAATAAAGCTTTTCATATTTAGCTAATATATAATACGTAATTTTAAGAATTTGTGTTACCAAAATTAATGCCTGTTAATGACCACAAAAATCGCTTTGCTTTTTTTCGCGGTTTTTCTTCCTGCAAAATTACAAGTATTAAAAAGAAAAATAGTAGACTTTCAAGCTCAAATCTTACATCCAACAGCAAAGTTAAAATTACAAAAAAGAAGAGCAGTGTATCTCCAGAAAAAGACATATATTATCACTCCACACGCATCAAA
>NZ_CM001486.1:1449421-1601045 GCF_000262445.1 Thermoanaerobacter siderophilus SR4 | reverse complement strand
GCATTTGTTGCGGCATGGGAGTCTGGTTTGGGAATTTCTACTCTTCGCACTGGTTGTGGTTTGTATTTCCCCTCCAGCAGTTGTTGTTTTATGGTCGGCCAGTTTTCTTTGAGATACGGTAGAAGTTCATCTACTTCCATCCCATCGACTCCATGGCTTCCTTTATTTGCAACAACGCGCTTGTATGCTGCTTCCATGTTCCCTCGTTCTACTATCATTTCAAGCATCTTGCCGGTATATCTTTGTACCTCGTTTCTTCCATCCTCCGACGCCGATGATATACTATGCACTTCCGTTGTCTTTTGAAATTCCATTTCTCTATTCAACGGATAGCCTCTTTGTTGAGTTGTCTGCAGTCTCTGCATATCTTTCGAGTCCATAAGATTTCCAAAACCTCCTAACGTTCGGTCCTTCCTTATCTATTCATGTCTAGATAAGTACTATGACCTCTGCTGACTTCTCAAGGTTCAACCATACATCACTGTATGGGTTGTCACTTCAGATTTTACTTCCATGACTTATCCTTGAGACCTCCCCGGGTAAGAACGATAACTTTCATCTCATATATCTGCCAGATTTACTGTATGGGATTCGGGTAGTGTTGGACTTCGTTTTGTTACGCAAACTCATCCATCCCAATTCAGCCTCTTATCTGGTTCTTGTTCATCAGACCGAGATTTTGCCTTAAGCTTCCTTCAGATTCCACCTCACGATGGACACCCTTGCTCTTGGCTAGTGGTTCCCACTACCAAGCCCACAGCGGACTTTCACCGCCTAGTTATCGCCCATGCCGGGCGCACGTAAACAGGGCTCTATCGCAGGATAGAGCCCTTTAAAATTACTTGAGTTCATTGAAAAACCAGCCTAATCCGCCATCCATTATTATTACAAGGAGTATGAAGAAGAACAGCAATGTCTCTAAAGACCATGTTACATTAAGCCAGCCTCCACCAAGCGCTAATACAAGTATCAAGAAGAAAAACAACAAATTGCTTTCGCCAAAAACTGAACTTGTTCCTGCCATATTGATCCCCCTTTAAGCAATTTTTAACACCTAATCAAGCCTTTGGTTCTTCAACAATGAAACCTGGAACAAACAAGAGGATTAAAAGTATTATGATTATAATCCAAAACCACCCAAATCCTGCTCCGCTTTTATCTACTGGCATAAATATTTTCCTCCTTTCAAGCTTCAACCTTTTTATATGGAGGTCTTTTCAGACCTACTACATAATATGACATAACTTCATATGGTGACACTTTTTAAATTTCCACTAACAAATTTTTATATTTCACATATTGTGTTAATAGCATGAAAGGAGGTAAGCTAATGAATTTAATTCCTATATTTGCTTTTTCAAAAATCGCAAAAGAAATTTATGTAACAAACAAAATTGACAAAAGACTTTTATATAAAGCTATGTACTTGAGAAGCGAATGTGTTCCAGTGATTTTATATTCCCACCTTCCTTATGAGGTCTTAAAAAAAAGAGTTGAAAAATTAGGTGGCAGCATAAAATTTGAACTGCCGATTATAAAAGCTTGGTCAGTGAATTTGCCCTGTGACAAATTAAAAAATTTTGCAGCACTAAAAGGAGTTCATTTCATAGCAGAAGATTCAACTGTGAAGCTTCAGCTTAACATCGCTACACAAGAAATTGCCTCTCGAAAAGTCAACGATTTAGGCTATACAGGAAAAGGAGTAACAATTGCCTTTTTAGATACAGGAATATATCCTCATCCTGATTTTACCAAACCAAAAAATCGCATAGTGGCATTTCACGATGTAGTAAACGGAAAAAAACAGCCTTATGACGACAACGGCCACGGCACTCACGTAGCTGGAGATGCAGCAGGAAATGGATACACTTCTAATGGAAAATACAAAGGAGTAGCCCCTGAAGCTAATATAGTAGCAGTAAAAGTATTAGATGCTTATGGTAGAGGCTTGTCCTCTGACATATTAGCGGGGATGCAATGGGTTTTAGACAATAAAGACAAATACAATATACGAATAGTTTCCCTATCAATAGGAGAAACGCCCTCTCTCCCTACTTTCTTAGATCCTTTGGTAAGAGGAGTAGATACTCTTTGGAGAAATGGATTAGTAGTAACTGTTGCAGCAGGAAATTCCGGACCTAATTACAATACAATAACTTCTCCGGGTACCAGTAAAAATGCAATAACAGTGGGAGCAGTGGATGACAAAAGAACTTCTGATATAAGCGATGATGAAATAGCTCAATTTTCTGGAAGAGGCTCACCTTATCTATACAAACCAGACGTAGTAGCTCCAGGAGTAAAAATAATCTCAACTGCTTCAGGAAATGTACCTTTTGGAGCAGATGAAATAATGATAAATAAGGCCTACAGAAGCGCTACAGGAACTTCTATGGCAACTCCAATCGTAGCAGGTGCAGCAGCACTACTCCTTGAAAAAAATCCTAATTTGACTAATGTACAAATAAAAAATATTTTAAAATCGACAGCAGTAAAAATTGACGATGCAGGATTATGGACACAAGGAAGTGGAATGATAAATATAGAAGAAGCTTTAAAAAAAGCATGAGGGGCTAGCCCCCTCATTTTAATGACCTATGTCCTAGTCCAATTGCCACTTCGTTTAAATTAAGCATACCTACTGCAAAAAACACACAAACGCATAAGTGTTCATCCGCATAAGCAATACCTATTTTCCCTCCAACATTAAGTCCCATAGCCTTATTCATAACCTGCATGACAGCTTCATGCGCAGCTCCTGCTACAGCTCCTTCTGCAGCGTGTGTGTCTTCTATAATTCCTTCTCTTTTAGCCGCTACTACCGCTCTTTCAATAATTTTAGATATAGAATTTACGTATTCTCCACCATAGTCAACAGCTGCAACTTTTACTCCTTGTTGCCAATATTTGTTTTTTAGTATTTCTTCCTCTTCCCTTGTACACATAGCCATTTTTATTGCAATTCTTGCCACATCAATGCTTTTCATTGGCTTCATATTCACACCGCCTAAAATCCTTTTATCATGTTTAGTAAAATCTGATAAAAAATAGGTATAAAAATAGCTGGCAACAAATTCCCCACTTTTATATTCTTAATCTCCAACATATTCAAAGAAATCGCAAATATCAATACTCCTCCTACAGCTGTCATGTCGTCAATCACTGGTTTTGTCAAAAGCCCTTGCAAAAAAGATGCACCTAATGAAATAGAACCTTGATACAAAAATACCGAAATAGCTGAAAAAACAACACCTATTCCAAAAGTAGAAGCAAAAATTATTGAGGAAATTCCATCTAGAACAGATTTAGCAAATAGTATACTGTGGTCTCCTGAAAGTCCATCTTTCAAAGAACCAACAATCGCCATTGCACCAATGCAATAAACTAAACTTGCTGTCACAAAGCCTTTGCTAATTGTAGAACTGTTATCTTTACTTAATTTTTTTTGCAACACATCCCCTAACTTATTAAGATACCCTTCAATGTCTAAAGCCTCTCCTATAACACCGCCTATCACAAGACTTACAATTGCTACCATCAAATTATTAAACTGAAGGCCACTGGAAATCCCTATTATCATCACACTTAAGGCGACACCCTGCATGACTATATTTTTAAACCTTTCCGGAATTCCTACTTTAAGAAGAGTGCCAATAGTACCACCCGCAATTATTGCAATTGAATTTACAACAGTTCCTAACATTTATTTCTTCCTTTCGTTAAAGATTTTTTTCCCCATCTCCCTGCCATAGTAAAATAAATACTGTTGAGCAAATCCAGACAAATCTCCAAATTTATCTATTGCAAACAGTTGAATCTCCAAAGGGGTCCCTTCTCTTTTTAAATACAGATACTCAACAATTCTTTTTATCCATACATCTGTAGGAAAAGTATCGTATCTGCCTATAGAATACAAAATAACACAATCTGCAACTTTTGGACCTACCCCATTTATACTCATAAGAATATCTCTTATCTCATTAGTACTGTATTCAAACAACTTTAACAGGTCTATTTCTCCGGAAAAAACTTTGGAAGCAGCATCAAGTATATATTTCGCTCTAAAGCCACATTTTGTTTGGGCAATCGTCTCAACATCAAACATAACTAATTCTTCTGCTTTGGGAAAAGTATAATATACTCTGCCTTTATACTCAATTGGATTTCCAAAAGAACTAGCAAGATTTTCTATTACTTTCTTTATCTGTGGTATTCTGTTATTTTGAGAGATTATAAATGAAATAAGAGTTTCCCAAGTATCTTGGCGCAAAATCCTTATACCTTGCCCATATTGAATTGCTTCTTTTAATATAGGATCCTTTGAAAGATTTTCTTTTATTTGCTTGTAATCTCTTCCTAAATCAAAATAGTCAAACCAAATGTCATAAAAGTCATTTAAATCTGTATTGTCAATTATCAACACGTCTCCTTCCAATTTCACGTTTATCACTCTATCGTAAGCAACTCCTGTATAGCTTCCATCCTCTTCCTCATTCCATCTAAAACACTGCCCACACTCAAAAGTCTCTTTAAGGTTAAAATCTTCAATCCCCCTTACAATTACCTTTGTCCCCTTTTCTTCCACACTATATTTCATCTTCCTCACCCACATTGAGTTTATTTACTTACTAACTATCATATTTCTCTATCCTGTTAATTATTATTATATAATTTTTTCTGTACAAAAAAAAGCCGAAACCGGCTTTTTTATTAATACAAGTCATAATTTTTGTCTTTATTTTTTATTTCTCAAATATTCATCTATAGCTTTAGCTGCTTGTTTGCCTGCACCCATTGCAAGTATTACAGTTGCAGCACCAGTCACCGCATCGCCACCAGCAAACACACCCGGTTTTGAGGTTTTACCGGTTTCATCGGCAATTATGCCGCCCCATTTTTGAATCTCGATATCTTTTGTAGTGGAAGGAATCAAATTATTAGGGCTTGTTCCTAAAGCCATAATCACTGTATCTACTTCTATTGTAAACTCAGAGCCAGGTATTTCAATAGGTCTCCTTCTTCCTGAGCTATCAGGCTCACCTAATTCCATTCTTATTACATCCATACTTTTTACCCATCCATCTTCTGTCCCATTTATCCTTATTGGGTTAGCTAAAAACTCAAATTTTATACCTTCTTCAATAGCATGCTCTATCTCCTCCGCCCTTGCTGGCATCTCCTCTTTTGAACGCCTGTATACTACAGTTACTTCTTCCACACCATCAAGCCTTAGAGCAGAACGTGCAGCATCCATTGCAACATTTCCTCCACCTATTACAGCTACTCTCTTACCTACTATAATAGGAGTATCATATTCAGGAAATTTATATGCTTTCATAAGATTTATTCTTGTCAAAAATTCATTGGCAGAATAAACACCATTCAAATTCTTGCCCGGAATATCCATTAACTTAGGAAGTCCAGCACCTGTGCCAACAAATACTGCTTCAAAGCCTTCTTCCTCCATTAATTGGTCAATCGTAACTGTCCTTCCCACAACCACGTTAGTCTCAACTTTTGCACCTAATTTCTTTAATCTTTCTATTTCTGCTTCCACAATTCTCTTGGGTAATCTAAATTCGGGAATCCCATAGGTCAAAACTCCACCCAAAGCATGCAAAGCCTCAAAAATTGTAACATCATAGCCCATTTTTAGAAGGTCTCCTGCACAAGTAAGTCCTGCAGGTCCTCCACCTATTATAGCCACTTTTTTATTTTTCTTCTCAGGCTTTACTTCTTCTTCAATATTATTTTGAAGGGCATAATCAGCTACAAATCTCTCTAATCTTCCAATAGCAATAGGTTTGCCAATTTTATTTAATACGCAATTCTTTTCACACTGTTCTTCCTGCGGACATACTCTGCCACAGACGGCAGGTAAACTATTTGTACTCTTTATTATTTTATAAGCCTCTTCAAATTCTCTTTTCGTAATTGCTTTTATAAACTCTGGTATTCTCACATGGACGGGACACCCGGCCACACAAGTAGGTTTAGGACATTGTATACACCTTGAAGCTTCAGCAATTGCCTCCTCTTCAGTATATCCTAACGCTACTTCATTAAAATTTTCCTTCTCTCTTTTGGATCCTGTTCTTTCATAGGCACTCTATCTTTAACGGCCATGGTGATCACCTCCATGATGTTGTTCATACAATTCTAATGACACTTTTTCTTGCTTTTTAAACATATTGAGCCTTGTCATTGCCAAATCAAAATTCACAAGGTGTCCATCAAAAATCGGCCCATCCATACATACAAACTTTGTCTCTCCTCCAACTTCAATCCTACAAGCGCCACACATACCTGTCCCATCTACCATCAATGGGTTCATACTTACTATAGTTGGTATATTGTATTCTTTAGTCATTTTGCAAACATTCTTCATCATTATAACAGGTCCTACAGTAATCACATAATCTACTTCTTTGTCATTTTCTAAAACCTCTTTTAAAACATCCGTGACAAATCCTTTTTTGCCAAGAGTACCGTCATCTGTAGCATAATGTACTTTATCACACACAGCTTCCATTTCTTTTTTGAAAATTACATATTCCTCACTTCGTCCACCTAAAATTGCCTCTACTTTATAACCTTCTTGATGTAACATTTTTAATTTTGGATAAAGAGCAGGTATACCTACACCACCGCCAACACCTAATATCTTTTTTGCATCTTTGGGAACTTCCATCGTATTACCCAAAGGCCCCACAAAATCTAAAATATAATCTCCTTCATTGAGAGTACCCAATAGCTTCGTCGATTTACCAACCTCTTGAAATACAATTGTAACTGTTCCCTTTTCCGGGTCATAATCTGCAATAGTAAGAGGAATTCTTTCCCCTTTATCATAAATTCTAATAATGACAAACTGGCCAGGCTTTGCACTCTTTGCAACTCTTGGCGCTTCAATATCCATGAGTTTGACTACAGGATTTAATACCTCTTTTCTCACGATTTTGTACATATCACACACCCTTTTCTCTAATATTTGTTTTTTCTATATACAAATTTTTTACATAAATGTCCATTTGCAGGACATTTATGGCCGTCATATACTCCAATTGTTTTTTTATATTTTTCATAGCTTCTTTTAATACAGGGATAATTTTGTACCCATACCTCATTGTAACATCTACTTTTAAAATTATACCTTCAGGCCTTCTTTCTGTCAAAACTTTATTAACTTTGTAAACTTCATTAAATAAAATAAGTTCATGAGCCACTATTGAATTTATAACGCTTTCAGAAATGGTATATTTACCTAAATAACTATAATTAGGCCTTACAATGGTTTTTTCAAAATACCCTTTGTTATTCCTCCTAAAAATCCTGAGAGGGTCTAAAAAATAGCCTGAGAACTGCTTTTTAACTTCGAAAGTTGGAACAGGGATAACATGTTTTCCTTCTAACAAGCGTTTTTCACGGGCTATTTCAATCTGTTTAGGTGGGACTACATCTTCAATATATATCCTTACACTCACTGGCGGAAGCCCTAACTTTTCAGCTATAGCATCCACCATTTTATCAGAAGTGCCTATTATAAGGATTTTATCCGGTTTCGCTTCTTCAATAGCTTTTTTTACTTCCTCTACATGCGTAGGATCAGTAAATAATGCTCTTTTTATCGCTCCAATTTTTGTAGCCTCTTTTTTAGCAGAAACCCCAGCAATAATGTTATTACCTTTTATTAAAATTCCATCATCAATGATATACCTAATGCCATACTTGCCAGCAATAAAAGAAGCATGATGGCTTTTCCCCGTCCCACTTTCTCCAACTAAAGAATAAACCTTCAACAGAGTAACCCCCTAAAAATGCAATATAAAAATCAACCAATAATCTTTTGAATTGTTTTACAATATTAATTATACGGTTTTATATAAATTTTTCAATCACAAAAAAAATAGTATTGCTTCAACATGTTATCGAAAAAATTAGCAATGTATACCCCCCTATCCTATACCCCTACAAAGCTTATTATAACTTTCTTACTATTTTAAAGTCAAGACTATCCCCTTAAATCTCTTTCATCAATTCTATTATTTAAGCAAAAATTATACCAATAATTTCTTAAAATACTAAAATAAAAAGTGCCGAAAACTCGGCACAAAATCAATTTAAATCTATGTAAAAACTCAGGAAAATGTTGAAACCCACGAGGGAAGGGTAGAAAAGATCTTTGAGATGTATTACTTTTTCAACAAAACATCAGGAACTTGCGGCTTATAAAACCAGCCGATGCAAGCAGAAGTTACAAGTCCCAATGTGCCTATAAATGTAAGCAGCGTTCCTAATAGTGATAGTGGGTTAATTTTTTTCATTCACTTCACCTCCCACTCATCTTTATTTAATTATACAACATTTAAAAAGCTTTGTGTGGATTTCGGAACGAAAGTGTCATTTTAGGGAACGAAAATGCATTTTTCGCCTAAATATATCCAAATATTTACACAAAATCCCATTTTTTTATGTAATAAATACAATCTATTCCTTTAAAAACCATTAATTTTTTGTATAAAAATATATTCTTTGCTTAGATTTACATAAAAAGGCTGAAAAAATAAAAAATTTTTTTATATCCCTGCTTTTTTAAACAACGTATCTGCAATGTTTACTATAGTTTCTCCTAATGTAGTCCTCATAACACCTTGTAATATAAAACCTATAGATACTAAAAACAATATTTTAATATAGACTATTGAATTGGCGAAAAATAAAAAAATATTTATACCAACTAAAGTCAGAATTATAACCCTGTAAAATTTATTATCCTTCACTATCGCTAAAACTATAAAATATAACAATAGGCTTGTAAAAACTTTAAATTCTAAAGGAAAATGTATATCTACAAATTTCGCTAAAGCAGCAAAAGGTATAAAATAAACTGCCGTAAAAGTTACACATCTATTATAGGTTGAACAATGAGCCCCTCCTGTATTTATTCTCAAAAAAAGAGCAGAAAGCATTATTACTACAGTGTAAAAGCCAAACCCCAATATTAAAGAAATAGCATAAACTAAAGTAAATTCAATTATTACCCCTAAAATTAAGCTTATACCATATTGTATTTTTGCCATTTCAATATCCGTTAAATTTTGCGTTTTAAACAGTCTTTGTGTTAACCTCTCAGCTAACTTTTCGATATTAATTTTAATCACCCTCCAAAGAAAATTTGGGAATTTCTACAATAACGTCAAAGTAACCTTCATCGGTTTGTACTTCTATTTTACCGCGATACTTTTCTACTATATTTCTGACAATATACAGTCCTTCTCCTCTGCCTCTACCCTCTTTTGTAGAAAACCCTTCTTCAAAAAAGATAGATGGTTTTACATTTGTTTGAAAATTATATCTATTCTTTATGTGAAATATATAATCTATTGGGTCTTCTTTCATCTCTATAATTATGTATTTATCTTTTTCCATTTCATCACAAGCCTCTATTGCATTGTCTATTAAATTTCCTAAAACCGAAACTAAATTAAGCACGTGTTTTTTGCTGCACTGGATTTGTGTATCACATTTAAAATCCACTTCAATATCTTTACTCTTAGCATTACTTATTTTCGAATAAAGCAATATATCAATTTCATTTACACCTGTGTTTATCGTCACTAAATTTTTATCAATTTCTTCTATATATGAAGACAAATAATTCTCCAGTTCACTATATCTTTTTTCCTTGACTAATTCAGAAATAATTATCAAGTGATTTTTAATATCATGGTGATTTTGCCTATAGATGCGATTTTGCTCTTCTATGTATTTAAATCTAATACTATTTATCAAAAATTGACGTTCTTCTTTATTTTTAGCATACAGCTCTCTTAACACAAAAATAGAAAACCCATTCAATATAAAAATTAAAATTCCTATGAAAATCCTAAACAACTCTTGATTTTTTGGCTGAAATACATCAAGACTTTTCATAAAATTGTTGTTTACTAGTATTACTATCAATACCATTTGCACTACATAAATCATCATCGCATTTTTGTAACTATCCTTAAACATAAAACCTCTTCCAATCTAACTATGATTTGTAAATAGCTTTTACTCTCCTCCTAAATTCTTCATACAATTCTTTAGAGAGATAAGCCGTATAATTTGAGCCTTTAAAACGTATCTCAAAGGAAGTCCTATTGTTATCTTTCAACAGCTCAACTTTAAAGAGGTTCACTAAAAAAGACCGATTTGTTCTAAAAAACATGCTACCATCTAACAATTCCTCTATTTCTTTTAAAGAGTAATCACATATAAATTTTTCTTTTTGGGTATAAACTATGCTCCTTTTTTTACTGGCTTGAACACAATAAATTTCCTTTGGATTGATAAGCTTTACTCCATCTTCCGTCTTAAAAGGGATAACATTTTCTACTTCCAAAAGTTTTTTCTTTATCCTATCTAAAGTTTCTCTCAGCCTCTTCTCATCAAGGGGTTTCTCAATATAATCAGAAGCATAAAGCTTTACAGCATCTTTTATGTATTCCTCAAAAGAAGTAATAAAAATTATTTCCAAAAAAGGCATGTATTCTCTAATCTTTTTCGCCACCTCAATGCCCGATATTCCTGGTAATCCTATATCTAAAATGGCAACGTCCGGTTTAATTTTAATTAATGCTTCTAATGCGTCATTTCCGTCTCCCGTAGAATATTCAACACTTACACCTTCCATTGTTAAAAGAATTTTTATGAGTTCTTTTTTAAAATTTATATCGTCTTCTGCAATGACTATTCTTAACATATAAATTCATCTCCCAATACATTACTCTGTAAATAGATAAAGTTTATATTTGCGTATAGCAAAAGAAACCAAAATTGCTATTAATAATTGGGGTAAAAAACACTCAAATCGTAAGACATAGTTCTTCAATAAAATTACAGGATCTATATCAAATAAAAATTGAATTGCCGTAACATTTAGATATTCTATTATTAAATAAATGGAGACGGATAAAATAACGCTCATCATACCTTTAAAAAAGTCCATAACTTTAAATACCAAAAACAAAATCATTAATACCCCGATATAAAGTATAACATTTACAATATAACTACTGACCAATGGCCTTATAAAGTACAATATGATTCCAGTAAGTAAGCTTATATACAAAATCTCTTTTGGCTTAAACTTTACTCCCCCTAAACCAAAAGCAATACTTATTATAACTGCTGCCTCTGGCACTGAAAACAAAAATACTTCCCAAATCGTCAACTTATCCATTTTTCTCGCCTTTCTACTTTACATAATCTCAAATATAATTGTAATTTTTATTAATTATGATGTCAATTGAATATTAGCATAAAACAATTAAACATTAATTCAATTTAGCCTTTATAAAAAATTGAGAGAAAGAACTCTTTTCTTTCTCTCAAAATTAATTTAAAATTCACTACTACTGCCTTTTTTCATCTTCTTCTACAAAATAAAGTAATAATTAATTGCGAGCTTCTTTTATTTTTTGAATCTCTTTCTCTGACCATTTGTATATGCCTTCCCCTGCTTTACACCCAAGGTGACCTTTATCAACTTTTGCTTTCAAAAAAGAGGAAGGTTCAGTAGAATTACAAAAGAATTACAAAGGTGGGCAAATAGATAAGTAGAAATATTATAAAATATGTCTAATCCTCCAAGGTCCGCACTCTTTAAAGGACCCGTCACGGGTAAACGTCGTCCAAAACCATATTCTACTGCTTTGTCAACTTCTTCAGGTTCAGCCCATCCTTGTTCTACTATATACAATTCTTCTCGCAATAGAGCTAACTGGAGTCTATTACCTATAAAACCAAGACACTCTTTATTAAGCCTCACTGGCTGTTTGCCCAAAAGTTTCACCCATTGATACAACAAGGCTAATCAATAAGGCAAATGGCAAAAATACAAGAAAGAGAAAGAATTGTTTAAAATATTAAAATAGCCTTATGCCTTACTATTAAATTTTTAAATTACAAACAGTACAACATAATATACTAGTAAAAGAATTCCACCTAAAGGAACAGCAGTTCTTGCCCATTCAGTACTTTTTATTTTTAGTTTACCTGCTGAAATGATATTTGGAATATTCCCGGGAATTAACATGCCGCCGCTAATTAACATACCCATTAAAATAGCCCTTACCTGTTCTTGAGTCATTGCCGGAGAAATCTCTGCAGCTGCTAATGTCGCATTATCAACAATTGCAGAAATTGTATTTACCCAATATAAAAGCTCACTTTTCATCTTGACAATATATAAGTCAATTATAGGTTTGAATCCGGTTCCTAAAAGCTCTAGTGCAAAAATAAATACAAACACTTTAAAAGCTCTAATAAACACCTCTTTTATATTCTCATTCGCATCAATATCTTTCATAAAATTCGTTGTACCACTTTCTCTTTTTGCAAAAAATGCCCCAATCAAACCCAGAATTACTACAGCAATTATTACATCAATTCCTATTAACCTTGCAAGGTAAAAAAAGTCAGCATTTAATTTTGAAACAACAATTGTAGCTAGTGGCTCTCCAACAGGCGTTAAAACAGCACCAAGTCCTATTGAGAAACATGCTATAACAATTAGATTTATTTTATTTTTTCGCGTAAGAGGTAAATAGTTTACAATTTCAACAAGAACTAACGATGCAATTATTGCTGTAATAATACTTGACATAAGCCCAAGAAAAACAATTATAATAAAAGCAAAAAGCCTCAAAGATATTTTATCCGTAATCTTTTCCATGCCAATTTTCAGTTTTTCCTTAAATAATGTAAAAACCAATCCTGCAATTAAAACTGCTAAAGTAATATAATATATTAAAGGATTTTTAAAGATGTGCAAAAACAATTCTATGCTAAATTGTTTTGACACAATAACAGATATAATCCCCATTGTAAATAAAAAGTATTCCAAATTATGTTCTACCTGCTTTACCATAAAGGGTAGTAATAGAATAAGAACAAGAATAACAAATAATGCTATGACCATACAAATACCTCCAGTAACTATATATATTTTCACTATCAACATCTAATCGGCGTAGTTTCACATATAACCCGTCTAAATATAAAGCAACATGTTTCATCTTTGCTGATCTTTTGTTCCATTTTTCTATATCTTCTACAACTTCATCTGTAATATTGCTAATTGTCGTAGGGTTACCATACATTTTTTATGAATAAGCCTACTTCTCTTCTGCTCATACCACACTTGTACATGTTTATTATGACTTCTTCAGGCAAATTCTCACAGCGCTGATATGGTTCAAATAATTCGGTATGAAATTGACCTTTATAATTCTTGGTACACTTAAATTTTCTATTTTTCTATATCGAGTTTCAAAATCTCTTTGGTAGTATCCACTTCTACTGCTGTTTAATTCAGGATGTTCACCTGTAAGAAAATTTTTAATCTCTTTTTCCATAATAAATTCCACTTTTTCTTTGATTAATGACAATAAATGCTTTTATTAAATGATAGTATAAAATTTTTGTAGGAGCAACGCTAAAATCCTTTAATGAAAAGTTTATTTAATCCGTTTCATACAAAAACTTTACGCTATCATAAAGTTTTGATAATTGTAATCTGGCTGGATATTGTTAAGACACTGTGGAATGAACTACCCTCACCTCTAGGGGTGGTGGCTTTGTGAGAACCTCACAAAATGAAATTTATCTATTACTACTTTTGCTCCCATAAAATAAATCCTTGCTATTTCTACAAATGGTCTCCACATATCTTGTAATAAAATATTTTACTTTGTCTCTGTTTTTAAATCTCTTGAAATACTCTATTAAAACCTTTCGTTCCCTGTCTTTTAAAATATCTAAAATCCTACCGCTTAAAGGATCAATAATAATACACTGGTATTTGGATCCTCCGGCATTATTTCTAAATTCATCTATGCCGATGGCTTCTGGCAACTCCTCAAAATTACTTCCTACTCCTACTTTATCAAATAGTCTCATAACAGTTGTAACTAACACGTTTGTTGACTTGGTAATTTCGCTCATACTACAATTACTACCAAGTTAGCTGATTATGTAAGCAGCTAGTCGATTGGTCATCCTGTGATATCGAGGCAAAAAATCCACATATAAAATCTTTTTCTGCACTGCTTGCAAACATATCTGCGCTTCTTAAACACCCTGCCAGCATAACAGGGATTGAGACTAACATCGAAATTACTATTACAGTACCTAAATCAGCTCCCAAAATCCCTGTGACAACCAAAGGACCAGGCGTAGGGGGAACAAGTATATGAGTTGTATGCAAGCCCATAGCCAAGGCTACAGCCATTGTTGCCATAGAAATCTTGGTTTCTCTGCTCAATCTTTTTGCTAAACTAGAAAGGATAACAGAAATACCTGGATAAGTCAGCCGTCCACAGGATCGCCTGCTCTGCAGGTATTGCTTTAATCTATATTATTTAGAATCCATTCCACTAATTCATCCTCGCTTACTTTATCTCTGCTTATTAAATATGCCTGTGTATTAATTACTTTATCATAAAGATCTATATAATTTTTACTTTTAACACATCCTCTCCGGCACCCGTTTAAAATAACTAACTCCTTGCTTTCTCTATTATAAAAAATACCATTTAAATACCCATCCAATAAACTTTCATAAACTTTCTTTCTATCATATTGTGAGTTGCACCCACCGCAAAATTTTAATTCTACCATATAATGTTATCACACCTTCTTCAATATCTTAGCTAATATGCTTATTTATATATTTTTAAAAGTTATGATTTTACAACTGTTTTGTGCGTAGTATTTAATTCTGATAGTACAAAGAATAATATTAATCCAACTGCAAATCCCCAAGCTGCGCCCTTAATAGCCAATACAGATCCCATAACACCAGCTATCCCTCTTTCTGTATCATTTCTGCACATATCCATGGCCAATCTTGTACAGATGTAACCTTGTACTAATAATGTTAACGAAAGAGCTACTGGTAAAACCGGTTGAACTAAAGAAACAATCGGAACAGTTGCAACAGAAATAAAAGTTACCCATCTAAATGTCCCTGCGCCGCTATATATGGAATCCATAGCCTTTCTGCCCTCTTTGTATCTTTGAGCAACTGAGGCTGTCACGGCAGCCCATAATGGGCCACATAGCTGTGTATATGGTGCAACAAGAGACATAATTAGGTTCCTTATACCGCTTATAATATTTGATCTATTGGCATTAAAATCAATTTTTTCATCCTGTCTAACTTCATCTGCTTCCCTTATTAGAGCCTCCGCTGTAACAAAGTCACCAAATGCAATTATATAAACCACTATCACCATAGGAATAGCACTCAAAAATAAAGATAGAGAAGGAAATCCTATCCCAAACGGGCTAACCGTCTTTATTATTTGGTTTATATTTGGAATATAGAAAAATGTACCAATTTTGGGCTTTGGAATCGGTAGTTCACCAAATATTGGGCCAATAACAATTGCTAATATTATTGCAGGTAACATACCATAACTGCCTATGACATTAATTAGTTTGAAACGTTCTCTTAATCTAAAAAAACTATTAGAAAATAATAAGTAATAGGCGAAAACCCCTCCGATAGCTATAGAAAAAGGATATAAATTAAACCTCCCATTGGGTCCAAATTCTCCTATAATAGATGCTATACCTGCTCCCAATAGTACCCCTGCTTTAATACAGTTTGGTATAATCTGTATAAGTTTTTCTGCTGCCCCTGTGAAACCCATAATAAAAAACAATATACTAACTAAAAGTTGCAACGCTATCAGTGCCTTGGTGCGCTCCGGTCCCATAGCATAATTGTTCAAATAAGCTATCACAAGTGGAATTGCCGGCGTAATCCATCCAGGTACAACAGGATCTCCCAACAGCACATGTAAGTTGTATAGGAGCCCATTAATTATAACCATTCCCCATGCAATCTCAAACGGAACACCAAGAACATCAGTTAAAACTGGAATTGCACCAAGACAGGTTGCACACATTAATATACCTTGGATAGCTTCTGGCCATTCCCATCTATAATGGATGAACGGCAATCTTATCTTAAATATCCATAATGGAATATATGGTTGTTCTTTCCCGTATTCCCTGGCTAACATAGTTATTAACCTCCACGCCTTTTTAATATTGGTTTATTTTGTTTTAATGTTAAATATTTCATAAACAAAATTTTTTCAACGTCAACATAAAACTCTATATTTTGAAATTCTTTTGGATAATATATTGTTATACCTTCTACAATATCTTTTAAATAATTTGTGTCTTCAAGAACATCTTCTGGAACCCCAATTAGATTTTTGGTAGAAAACTTTCTACATTGCCACCTCCTCAACAACTTCCAGAGAATAATTCAGAGATTATTGTACATACTCCACCTTTCTCTTTAACAAACTTCCTTGCTTCATTACTAAAAAAGAATTTCATACACCTCATCTCAATTAAAAATTTTTAAATCTTTCTTTTGCTTTTTCTAAAAGAAAATCTCTAAACTTCGGATGTGCAATATTAATAAGTTCCCTAGCTCTCTCTCGCAAAGTTTTGCCTCTAAGGTCTGCTATACCGTATTCAGTTACTACATATTGCACATCGTTCCTTGACGTTGTAACAGCTGCCCCTTCATCAAGATATGGGACAATCCTTGATACTTTGCCGCCCGCTGCGGTAGACGGCATCGCAATTATGGCTTTGCCATCTTTGGCAAGCGCTGCTCCTCTTACAAAATCTACCTGCCCCCCGGTTCCACTAAACTGTTTAATGCCTATACTCTCTGCAGCCACTTGACCCATTAGATCAATTTGTATAGCTGAATTTATGGACACCATTCTATGATTCTGTGCTATTATATACGGATTATTTACATAGTCTACAGGATATAGCCCAACCGCAGGATTATCATTCACAAAATCATATAACTTCTGTGATCCCATTAAAAATGTCGCTATAAATTTACCCTTGTGCAATGTCTTAGCTTTATTTGTTATATTGCCATTCTCCACCAGTTCTACTACACCATCAGAAAACATTTCGGAGTGTATACCTAAATCATTTTTGTCCTTTAGAAAGCTTAAAACTGCATCAGGTATACCACCAATCCCAAGCTGCAGTGTAGAACCGTCTTCAATCAATTTTGCACAATTTTCTCCGATTTTTTTTCTACATCACCAATCTTTGCTCTTTTAAGCTCTATTATTGGCTCCGATGCCTCAACTATATAATCAATATCGCTTACGTGCACGAAACAATCTCCCCCTGTCCTAGGCATTTTTTCATTGACTTCAGCAATTACAATTTTTGCACACTCTACGGCTGCTTTTGTGTAATCGCACGAGACTCCCAAGCTGCAATATCCATGCCTATCAGGTTTCGAAACTTGTATCAAAGCAACATCGACTGGTAATATATTATTTCTAAACAGGTTTGGTATTTCAAAGAAAAAGCAAGGTGTATAATCTCCCCTCCCCTCATTTATCGCTTCTCTTGTGGTAGCCCCAAGAAAAAGGCTATTATGCCAGAAATGTTTTTCCATTCCCGGCTTTGTATATTCAGCTTTTCCCATTGCCACCATGTGAACTATCTCCACATTTTCATACATATCCGCATTCTTTACCATAGCATCAACTAAAAGTTGTGGTTCGCCGCATGCATGCTGAATTACAACTCTATCGCCAGATTTTATATGTTTCACTGCTTCGTCAGGACTAACAACTTTTCTAATATATTCATCATGCCAATTCATCTACCTTACCACCTCTCAAATATCTTTTAGCTAAATCTACCATTTCATTTGATAGACCACTTTCGATGGTAACCTTTTTTATCCCATCCAGCTTATTAAACAAAATTGTTTTTATAAAATTTTCAGTAGTCTCATAGGCAATGGGACAGGTACAACACTGTCCCATTAACCTAAGCCGTATATTACCATCAATATTTTCAATAATCTCTATATCTCCGCCATGTACTCTCAACATTGGTCTTATCAAATTATCCAAAACGCTTTTTATATCTTGATCCATATTTACTCAATCCTCTATTTTAACAATGTCTTTAGCTAATTTCTTTTTCATTTCCAGATTGGCCTGGCGGCTGATCATTATCCTTTGCGCCTGAGGTGAGCCTGCCCCGTGCAGTGATTCAGTGCGATAGCCTACAGCGCCAGTCCCCAAAGTCAGGTTCTCGATAAGCCTCAAAATCTTCATTCTGTTTATTGTCGGAACATTTGAAACTCCTTTGAGATACTTTTCAATATACTTGCCTAATTCAGGATTCTTGAGATCCTTTTCCGATGGCATAGTAACAAAAATTCCACCCGCTATATCTTCTGCTAATCGTGCTATTTCATAAGGAAATCTTGTTACATTTTGCTTACATACGTTTGCTAATAACATGTCAATTTCATAATTCCCCGCCTCTGTAGGATGTCCCTCTGAAGAGCAAGCGATCCCACATGCATACAATGTTTCATTGAGATGCACCATTTCTATCAATTTGTCCTTTATATGCGAGGCTTTTGATGTGCCATTATAATCTGCAATTAAGGCAGCAGCCCCAATTAGCACATCACCGACGCCAACTTTACACCCTCCATAACTTTGCCTATGATATCCAGCAAACCTCTCAACAAGTTTTCCGGAAAAATCGTATTCCCCAAGCATAAATATCCTCTCGTTTGGTACAAATACATTGTCAAATATCACAAGTGCCTCGTGCCCCCCAAATTCAGGGTTACCCCTATCCAATGTACCTTCTTCCAATTTTCTCGTGTCACATGATTGTCTTCCATAAATTATTTTTATCCCAGGAGTGTCTGTCGGTATTGCAAAGCATACAGCATAGTCTTTATCTTCTTCTCTCATGGTCTGCGTAGGCATTACTAAAACCTCATGAGAATTTACAATCCCCGTCTGATGTGCTTTAGCTCCTCTCACAATGATGCCATCTTGTCTTTTTTCTACTACATGTAAAAACAAATCTGGATCTGCCTGCTTTGATGGTGGTAAACTTCGATCACCTTTAGTATCTGTCATTGCTCCATCTACCACCAAATCGTTGGTTTGAACATATTTTAGAAACTCAACAAACCTCTTAAAATATTCAGTGCCATATTTTTTATCTATTTCATAAGTGGTGCTGTAAACTGCATTAATTGCATCCATACCTACGCATCTCTGGAAACAGGCAGCTGTTTTTTGACCTAACAGTCTCTGCATTTTTACTTTTTTAACCAAGTCTTCTTCACTCTGGTGTAAATGCGTAAATCGATTAATCTTTTCACCGGTCAGATTTGAAACAGCTGTCATAAGATCTTCATATAAAGGATCCTGAGCTAATTTATAGGTCATAGCAACAGAATTTAGTGAAGGTCGAATAATCGGATGGTCAACAGGGTCTTTTACTCTCTCTCCAAACAAGTAGACTTCCATATTCATTTTTCGTAAGCTTTCTATATACTCCTCCGGAGTCTTTAAAGGCATCTTTATCATCTCCTTATCAATTTATTTTTTGTTTCAATAAAATGTAGAGCAAAAAGTATGCCATGGCTTAGTTACTGAAATTAATTGAAATTAAAAAACATAGGCCAGCCTTTATCGTTGCATAAGTGCAACATTAAAAAGCTGACCTATGATGTTGCTCAGATTAATTCTACAGAACTTGTAACGTTGCATTAATGCTATGTGTTGCATTAATGCAACGATGCTTTCGCTTTTTTAATTTTTCTCGACAGAGTAGATGGATCAACTTTTAGATGTTGTGCTGCTTTTCTTAGAGAACCATATTTTGTAATAGCCTTTTTTATTAAATCCATTTCAAAAATTGATGTTGCTTCCTGGAGACTCATATTTTCACTGTATAAATGACATTTCTTTTCATTATTAACTTCTTTCTTAATATATTCCGGTAAACAATTTTCATCTATTTCATCATTAGGAGAAGTCAAACAAATATATTCTACAAAATTTTTCAACTCTCTAATGTTCCCAGGCCAACTGTATTCCCTTAAAATATCGTAAACCTTAACATTAAAATATTTATTCATATGGTATTTATTGTTGCATTGATCTAAAAAGCTCAATATTAAAGGAATAATATCGTCTTTTCTCTCGCGTAAAGGTGGTATTTTAATGGGTATTACGTTGAGCCTGTAATACAGATCCTCTCTAAAAGTCCCTTTACTCACCATCTCTTTTAGGTCCTTATTAGAGGCTGCAATAATCCTGACATCTATCGATATTGGTTTTAGACCACCAACTCTATATATTATTCTATCCTGCAAAACCTTCAGCAATTTAACCTGCATATCCAATGGAAGTTCAGATATTTCGTCTAAAAAAAGCGTTCCATTGTTTGCTAACTCAAACAAACCCATCTTGCCATTTTTTAGAAGCACCGGTAAAAGCCCCTTTTTCATATCCAAATAGCTCAGATTCTAACAAATTTTGGGGTATTGCTCCGCAGTTTATTTCAATAAAATTCCCTTTATGCCGCTCACTGTTATCGTGAATTAGTTTAGCTATTTCACTTTTACCTACCCCCGTCTCACCGAGCAATAAAATAGTTGTATCAAATCTGGCAAGTTTAAGAACAACATTTAATAGATTTATCATAGCTTTGTCAGTAAAAACCAGTTGTGGTACCTGGAACGTTTTTCTTTTATATATTCCAACTCCGAACGGTATTTTTCGTTTAATACTTTAGTCGCTGAAAGTTCCTCCTGTAACTTTACTAACTCAGATATATCCCTTACGTTTGTCACTATATATTTCATCTTTCCATCGCTGTCATAAACAGGTATGCTTGTAATCAATATCTCTTTGCCAGATAATAGCCTTTGCCTTAAAGTTACCTGGGTACCCCTTTCCATAACCAACAGAGAACCAGATTGGCTATAAAATCCTTTTTCAACTAATTCCTTCATGTTATGACCAAGAACCAAATCTGCTGTTATCCCGGTTATTCTTTCATATGCTTTATTTACAAGAATAGTGTTCGCCTCTCCGTCGGTCACATATATACCATCATATGATGAATCTATAATAGCCTTCAGCATATTATTCAACTCTTTATATTTGTTGAGTTCATCAACTATATATTCATATTTTGACACATCTTGAAAAATAAAAACAAAGCCTTTTGCCATTCCTTCCTCATCAATAAATAGTTCATCAATCAATATAACCTTAGTTTTATATACAACCTTAAATGTATAGTGGTTATTCCTAATATTTTCATTTTTACATTCAAGATCGATCAACTCGTTTAGTTTCTTGCCAATTATATTTTCTCTCTCAACCTCAAGAATGTAGGAGGCCATCTTATTCGCAAATTTAATAAGAAATTCTTCGTCAGTCACAACAACACCATTCGTCGAATTCTCAATAATGTACTTATACATCTCATTTTCCAAACCCATATTCATCACCTGATTAAATTAATTTTTATATAATAATTCTATTAAAATTTTGAATTTCCTTCAGCAAAAAATAGCACCATCCATCTAACGGGTGTCAGCTCTGAGGCTGTAAGCCTCTGTTACCGGCCAGCGTCTAAAGACGCTGGCTTTCACTTTGTTCAAGCCACTATGCCTTTGCCCCTTTTGCCGCTCCTAAAGGGACGAACGTATTACCGGCTACCCATTAAATGGGTCCTCATACTCTTTTACACTTAATTTATCCAACATGATGTCATATTTCTCCTGCTCTTGTATATACTTTTTGATAGTTGCCTCATTAAGCCCTACCGTGCTTACATAATATTCTTCTGCCCAAAAATGTCTATTCCCAAATTTGTACTTTAATAAGTTTGCATGTTTGTCAAATATCATCAATGCACTCTTACTTTTTAGGTATCCCATAAAACTTGACACGCTCATCTTCGGTGGTATACTCACTAACATGTGTACATGATCTGGCATAAGATGCCCTTCGATTATTTACACTCCTTTACATATAATTGCATAACTGCTTTAAAATATCTCTTATAGTTGGTAGTGTATAATTTTTGTAGGCAAAAAAGATAGTAAAAACACAAAAATAAAAAATACCTGCATAAGTCAGCCGTCCACAGGATCGCCTGCTCTGCAGGTATTTTGTCAAATTAAATTTTCTAATCTATGATACCGGCGATGCCTCTCTTGCACTTTTTATTTCATTAATCAAGATTGGTATTACTTTATATAAGTCACCAACGATACCATAGTCTGCAACCTTAAAAATAGGCGCATTAGGGTCTTTATTTATAGCTACAATTGTCCGTTATTTTTATTTACTTTACATTTCTATAATCATTGATATGCCCATACCACCGCCTATGCAAAGTGTCGCAAGCCCAAGATGGGAACCTCTCTTTTTCATCTCGTAAAGGAGTGTCACTAAAATCCTAGCTCCGCTTGCACCAATAGGATGGCCTAAAGCTATTGCACCACCGTTGACATTTACTTTATTCATGTTAAATTTAAGTTCTTTTGCAACTGCTAACGCTTGGGCTGCAAAAGCTTCATTAGCTTCTATGAGGTCAATGTCTTCAATTTTTAAGCCTGCTTTATCAAGAGCCTTCCTTGTAGAATAAATAGGACCTAATCCCATAACACTTGGGTCAACCCCTGCATAAGCGTAAGACTTAATTGTAGCAAGGGGAGTAATTCCTAACTCTTTTGCTTTGTCTTTTGACATAACAACCACAGCAGCTGCTCCATCGTTTATGCCAGATGCATTTCCTGCTGTAACTGTTCCATTCGGTTTAAAAGCAGGTTTTAATTTAGAAAGAGCCTCTAATGTTGTACCAGGTCTATAATGTTCATCTGTTTTAAATTCTATGGGATCGCCTTTTTTCTGAGGAATTAAAACTGGTACAATTTCATCGTTAAACTTTCCTGATGTAATCGCAGTTTCTGCAAGCTTTTGGCTTCTTAGCGCAAATTCGTCTTGCTCTTCCCTTGTAATTCCATATCTTTCAGCAACATTTTCAGCTGTTATACCCATAAGATATTGATTAAACACATCGGTTAAACCGTCGTATACCATAGAATCCACTATTTTACCATCGTTCATTCTATAGCCAAATCGAGCTTCATTTAAAAGATATGGCGCTCTTGACATATTTTCCATTCCACCAGCAACAACTATTTCTGCATCTCCTGTCATAATAGCCTGTGCTGCCATTGCTACAGTTCTAAGTCCTGATCCACAAACCATATTAATTGTTGCAGATGTTACTTCAACTGGAATTCCTGCTTTCACTGCCGACTGCCTTGCTGGGTTTTGTCCTAGTCCTGCTTGTATTACATTTCCCATAAGCACTTCATCCACTTGTTCAGGAGCAATGTTTGCCCTTTTCAAAGCCTCTTTTATAACAATTGCTCCTAAGTCTACAACAGGAATACCGGCCAAACTACCTCCAAATTTTCCTATTGCAGTTCTCGCACCACTTACAATTACAACTTCTCTCATACAAATCAATCCTCCTTACGGGTTTAACTTTTCCTTTAACTTCTGGGCTACTATTTCAGGCACAAATTTAGAAAAACCCCCTCTGAACTGAGCAATTTCTTTTACTGCACTAGAACTTAAATAACTGTATTGCTCATTTGTCATTAAAAAAACTGTCTCAATTGAAGGATCTAATTTTTTATTAATCAAAGCCATCTGGAATTCATACTCAAAGTCAGAAACCATCCTTAAACCTCTTATTATAACACCAGCTCTTACTTTTTTTGCATAATCTACTAATAAGCCATCAAAGTAATCTATTTGGACATTAGGAATATTTTTTGTTGTAACTTTTAAAAGTTCAATTCTTTCTTCTATTGAAAATAAAGGCTTTTTGATTGGATTTAAAAGTACAGCGACAATTAATTTGTCAAATAAAAGTGCTCCTCTTTTTATAATATCTATATGGCCATATGTAACTGGATCAAAACTTCCTGGATAAATCGCTGTTTTCATGTCAATTCTTTCCTTTTTAGATTATATTCGTTATTTATATTCAAAAAATCCTTTCCCTGTTTTTCTTCCCAAAAGTCCTGCTCTAACCATTTTTCTCAAAAGCGGATGGGGTCTGTATTTTGAATCATTAAATTCTGAATAAAGTGTATCCATTATTGCAAGAACTACGTCATTGCCTATAAGGTCAGAAAGAGCAAGAGGTCCTATGGGATGGTTTGCTCCTAATTTCATCGCTTCATCTATGTCAGATGCAGAAGCTACTCCATCAGCTAAAACTCCTATAGCTTCATTTATCATGGGAATTAAAATCCTGTTTACCACAAAACCAGGAGCTTCATTGACTTCAACAGGAGTCTTACCAAGCTTTTGCGCCAGCTCTTTTACTGTATTAAAAGTCTCTTCAGAAGTCTTCATGCCTTTTATAACTTCTACTAATTTCATGACAGGCACAGGGTTAAAAAAGTGCATTCCGATAACTTTTTCAGGCCTTGCTGTGCTACTTGCTATTTCTGTTATTGAAAGAGAAGAAGTGTTTGTTGCAAGTATTGTACCTTCTTTGCATACGTTATCAAGCTCTTTAAAAATTTGTTTTTTAATCTCCATGTTTTCTATAGCTGCTTCAATAACAAAGTCAACATCTTTCGCCTCATTAATGTCAACAGTGCCTTTTATTCTTCCTAAAACTTTATTTTTTCTTCTTCTGTAATTTTGCCTTTTTCAACACTTCTTTTGAGATTGTTTTCAATTACTCCTAAACCTCTTTCTACAAACTTGATATCTACATCTCTTATTATGACATCGAAACCATTTTCTGCAAATACCTGGGCTATTCCCGAACCCATTGTACCTGCACCGACTACAAATATTTTTTGCATTTTAAAACACCCCTTCTAAATTTATTTATAAGAGGGTCAGCTGCCAAAAGGTCAGCCGCCCTCTTTTTTATATATGCAAAATTCATGCCATCTCGTTATTTTTAATCCTCTTTATTTCCTCTATCAATGCCGGTATTACTTTAAATAAATCTCCAACTATTCCATAATCAGCTACTTTAAAAATAGGTGCATCAGGATTTTTATTTATGGCAACTATCGTTTTTGCATTTCCCATGCCTGCAATATGCTGTATCGCCCCACTAATTCCACAAGCTATATAAAGCTTTGGCCTTACGGTTTTACCTGTCTGCCCCACTTGGTGGTCAGAGGAAATCCATCCTGCATCAACTGCAGCACGAGAAGCTCCTACCACTCCTCCTAAAGCATCAGCTAATTGCTGAATTAGCTTAAATCCTTCTGCTCCTCCTACCCCCCTTCCTCCAGAAACAATAATATCTGCCTCTTCTATATTTACTTTACTCTTCGCTTCTTTTATTATATCAAATATTTGGGTCCTTATGTCACCCTCTTTAATATTTGCCTGTATTTCTATGATTTCTCCTTTGCGCTTTCCGTCTTTTGGAGCTTTTTTCATAACTCCAGGCCTCACCGTCGCCATCTGAGGCCTTCTTTCTGGACATATTATTGTGGCAATGAGATTGCCTCCAAAAGCAGGACGTATTTGTAAAAGCAATCCATTTTCATCTATATCAAGTCCCGTACAGTCTGCTGTAAGGCCAGTGTGCAATCGTGAAGCAATTCTTGGTGCAAGGTCTCTTCCTATATATGTGGCTCCATACAAAATCACTTCTGGCTTTAACTCATTTACAAGGTCTGCAATGACTTTTGCATAGCCTTCTGTCGTATAGTTTTTAAGAAGGGGATTATCTATTACATACACTACATCAGCACCATATTTGATTAATTCATCTGCCAGCCCTTTCACACCATATCCAACTAACACTGCACAAGCTTTTACACCTTTTTTATCAGCAAGTTTTCTCGCTTCTCCTAATATCTCTAAAGATACATTCATTAATCTTTGCTCTCTTTGCTCGGCGAACACCCATATATCTTTGTATTCATTCATTTTTTCCAGCCTCCTTCATATAACATGCTTTTCAACTAATCTTTGGACAAGGTTTTGCACACATTCCTTTACATTGCCTGTAAAAATTTCTCCTGCCCTTTGTGTCTCTGGAGTAGTTGTGGAAATAACTTTTGTAGGAGACCCTTTAAGTCCAACTTCTTGAGGATCTACTCCTAAATCTGCAGCAGTCACAATTTTAACTTCTTTTTCTCTATACGCTTCAAATATTCCCTTTATAGAAGGATACCCTGGAGCATTAAGCTCTTTAATCGCTGTTAAAAGCACAGGCATTTTGACTTTTATGACTTCATATCCGTCTTCAAGTGCTCTTTTTACGATAAGTGTATCACCTTCAATTTCTACTTCTTTAACATATGTCACTTGAGGAATATTAAGCTGTTCAGCCAATTGGGGGCCTACCTGCGCAGTATCCCCATCTATAGCTTGTCTACCACAGAATATTATGTCATAGTCAAATTTTTTAGCCATCTTTGACAAAGTTTTGGCAGTTGCATAAGTATCAGCACCCGCAAATACTCTATCAGTCAAAAGATATGCCTCATCGGCACCCATAGCCAGTGCCTCTCTTAACGCAGTTTCAGCCTGTGGAGGTCCCATTGTTATGACAATAACTTTTGCTCCATATTCTTCTTTAATTCTTATAGCTTCTTCTAAAGCATTTTTATCATCTGGATTTATTATGCTGGGAACTCCTTCTCTTATAAGGGTTTTTGTAACCGGATCTATCTTGACTTCATTAGTATCAGGCACTTGTTTTATAAACACAAGTATATTCATGGCAATTCCTCCTTACATCTTTAATAAATTCGAGGCTATGACCATCTTTTGAACTTCTGAAGTACCTTCATATATTTCTGTTATCTTTGCGTCTCTCATTAATCTCTCAACTGGATAATCTTTTGTATAGCCGTATCCACCAAAAATTTGTACTGCCTTTGTAGTAACTTCCATGGCTGTCTCAGAAGCAAAAAGCTTTGCCATAGCTGCTTCCATCGTATAACTTAAATTGTTTTGCTTTCTCCATGCAGCGTAGTAAACAAGATGTCTAGCTGCACTTACTTTTGTAGCCATTTCGGCAATATACCACTGTAAGCCCTGAAATTTCCCTATAGGCCTTCCAAATTGTTGCCTCTCTTTTACATATTTTGTGACCTCGTCTAACGCTGCCTGAGCTATTCCTAAGGCTTGAGCGCCAATACCTATTCTTCCGCCGTCCAAAGTCACCATTGCTATCTTAAACCCTTCTCCTTCTTTGCCAAGTAGGTTTTCTTTAGGCACTACACAGTCTTCAAATACCAATTCTGCTGCCCTCGAGCCTCTTATGCCCATTTTTTCTTCTACTTTTCCTATATAAAAACCGGGAAAATCTTTTTCTATAATAAAAGCACTTATTCCTTTAGTACCTTTAGATTTATCGGTCATAGCAAAAACTATATATACATCTGCCTTTCCGCCGTTGGTTATAAAAATCTTAGAGCCGTTTAAAATGTAATGATCTCCTTCTAATACTGCTGTCGTTTGCTGAGCTGCTGCATCAGTTCCAGCATTAGGCTCTGTAAGCGCAAAAGCCCCTAACTTTTCTCCTTTTGCCAATGGTATTAAGTATTTCTCTTTCTGTTCTTTTGTTCCCCACTGGAAAATAGGAAAACATGCCAATGATGTATGAGCAGACAATATTACGCCTGTAGCTGCACAAGCGCGTGATATCTCTTCCACTGCAATAATATAACTTATATAATCTCCTCCTGCTCCTCCATATTCCTTTGGATATGGAATTCCCATCATATCAGCTTTCGCCATTTTTTTGACATTATCCCAGGGAAATTCACCCGTTAAATCAATTTCCTTTGCTTTAGGTGCAATCTCTTTTTCAGCAAATTCTCTTAATATTTTCCTTACCATTTGTTGTTCTTTCGTCAATGAAAAATCCATTAAAACTCCTCCTTTTTTGATATTTTTTTAACACTTAAGATTACAGATAAAGGGTTATCACCCTTTATCACCACGTATCACTTATCCACAAATTTAGGAGCTCTTTTTTCCAAAAAAGCTGCCATACCTTCTTTTTGGTCCTCTGTAGCAAAACAAACCGCAAAAGCCTTTGCTTCATAACTCATACCTGTTTCAATATCTGCATTAATCCCTATATTTATAGCTTCTTTTGCAAGCCTTACAGCAATCATCCCCTTTGACATTATCTTTTTCGCAATGTTATAAGCTTCTTCCAATAGTTTTTCTTGCTCTACTACTTTTGAAACAAGTCCTATTCTTAAAGCTTCTTCAGCATCTATCATGTCCCCTGTGTAAATAAGCTCCTTCGCTTTTGACATGCCTACAATTCGAGGTAGTCTTTGTGTGCCTCCAAATCCCGGTATAATACCAAGTCCCACCTCTGGCTGCCCAAATTTTGCATTGTGACTTGCAATCCTTATGTCACAAGCCATTGCCAGTTCACAACCTCCTCCAAGAGCGTAACCATTAACAGCAGCAATAACAGGCTTTTTCATAAGTTCAATCTTTCTAAACACTTTTTGGCCAAACTCAGCAAATTCTTTTGCTTTAAGTGGATTCATATCCTTCATTTCAGAAATGTCCGCTCCCGCTACAAAAGCTTTTTCTCCTGCTCCTGTTATTATTACTACTTTCACCTCCTCATTTTCCTTAACTTCTTCTAAAGCCTGGTCTATTTCTTTAAGAGTTTCTAAATTCAACGCATTCAAAGATTTAGGTCTGTCAATAGCAATGAGGGAAACGCCTTCATTTAGTTCTAGCTTAATATTTTTAAATTCCATAAAAAACCCTCCTTCTTGTTTTATCATTAAAATTTAAAAGCAAAATTCATGCCAAAATTAAAATAGATGGATAGAAAATTTACACTACCCATCTATTTTAGCAGTTTCTCCTTTTAACTTTTTAAAGAGCTCTTCTTCATTTAATCTATATGATACAGTAAATAAACTATCACTTAAATGAACATTTTCTAAAATTACATCATCAGGTACCTTTAAATCTATTGGCGAGAAATTCCAAATCGCCTTAATTCCCGCTCTCACCAGTCTGTCAGCAGTATATTGAGCATTATCTTTGGGAATACATAAAATACCTATGTCGATTTTATTACGGGCTATAAAATCTTCTACTGTTTCTACGTCCATCACTTCAACATCTCTAATTTTAAGCCCAAATAAACGAGGATTAATATCAAAAATCCCCTTTAAATTAAAGCCAGATTTTTCAAAGCTAGTATAATTGGCAATCGCTTGACCAAGATTTCCTGCTCCTATGATGATAGTATTATAAGTTTTATCAAGGCCTAAAATCTTAGTCAAATTATTATAAAGCTCTTCTACATTATAGCCATATCCCTGCTGTCCAAAACCGCCAAAATTATTTAAATCTTGTCTAATTTGAGAAGCAGTAACTCCCATCCTTTCGCTTAATTCTCTAGAAGAAATACGCTTTACATCGTTTTTAAGAAGTTCTTCAAGATATCTATGATATCTTGGGAGCCTTCTTATTACAGCCATTGATACTATAGTCTTTTTGCTCACTGTCCTCACCTCATTCTACTATGTAATTGAATTATATAATATTGTAAATTTTTTGTCAACGTAACAAAAACATAGTAGAATATGAGGAATTCTAAAAAATTTCTGTAATAGCAGTAAAATTTTTTAATTTTGCTGGCTTTTAGGCTCCCATTTATTATATTCTGTATTCATAATGACAATGTCTACTCTTCTATTAAGTCTTCTATGTTCTTCTGAGTCATTTGGAACAACAGGCCTGTATTCCCCATATCCTACTGCTGAAATTCTCTGGGGTTCTATTCCTACTTCATTTACCAATATTTTTACCACATTAGTTGCTCTTATAACAGACAGTTCCCAGTTTGAATCAAACTTACTATTGTGTATAGGGAGATCATCAGTAAATCCTTCCACTCTAATATGGTTTGGAAGAGTTTTTAGCATATTACCTATTTTTATTAAAACATCTTTCTCTTCCGGATGTACATCAGCAGAACCTAAATCAAAAAGAAGAGAATCCTGCATACTTATTACAAGTCCTCTTTCATCTATATAACTTGTTACCATACCTTGAAGATTGTTTTCTTTTATAAAACCGTTCAATTGCTTTTCAATTTCTCCCAAACTATTTTTGTCTCCACTATTACCTTGAACAAAGCTGCTCCCACTATACTGGCCTATCACGTAATCAGTTCCAGTAAAAGTTTTGCTTAAAGAACTGGCAATTTGAGCAAATTTGGTAGCATTAATAGTACTTATAGTATACATCACTATAAAAAATATTAAAAGTAAAGTAATCATATCAGAATAAGTAAGCAGCCATCTTTCGTGATTTGGCTTTGATTCATCTTCCAACCTCTTCATTTAATTCAACACTACCTTTCTGAGGTATATTTTTGCGCTGCGCTTGTGTAATAAATGTCATTAACTTTCTCTCTAAAATCTTTGGATTTTCACCAGCCTGCAGTGAAAGACTTCCTTCTAATATCAATTCTCTTTCCGTCCTTTTAATATGAGCCCTATTTTTTAATTTTTGCGCAATAGGAAGCCACAACAAGTTTGCAGAGCTGACACCATACAGTGTAGCTATAAATGCTACCGCTATAGAAGGACCTAATTTGTCTGGTTCACTTAAATTACTTAACACGTGAACGAGTCCCATAACTGTTCCTATGATACCCATTGTGGGTGCATAACCACCCGCAGATTCAAAAATACCTGCTTCCTTTTTTGCTTCCATATCCTCTATATATATTTTATTCTCCATTGTCGTTCTAATAAGTTCCATATCAGAACCATCAACAACTAATTCTAAACTTTCCTTTAAAATAGGGTCAAATTTTTTTATTTCTTCAGACTCAATCTCTGATTCGAGGCTTAAAAGTCCTTCGCTTCTTGCTTTTTGGGCCAAATAAGTAAAATACTTTATTATCTCAAGGTAATTATCCTTTTCATTTTTAAAAGCTCTCACTAAAAGTCCCGGCACTTTTTTAATTTCATCCATAGAATAAGAAGTTATAGTAGCCCCTATAGTACCCCCAAAAACTATTATAGCAGCAGAAACCCCTATTAACGAAGCAACAGTACCGCCTTCTAATGTAAATCCATAAATCAAAGAACCTACTCCAAGCACTATACCCACTATTGTGGCTATATCCAAGTCCATCACCTTCCATTTAAAAATACACTCATTAATTTTTATCGACACATATTAAAAAAAGTTATAGTTTACTACACTTTTACAAAATAAATTTTTTTTGATATATTTAATATGAACAGGAGGTTATATTTATGGCAATCATAACAGTAAGCAACGTGACAAAAAGTTACGGTATCGATATAATTCTACAAAATATTTCTTTTATAGTCAATGAAGGAGACAAAATAGGAGTAATAGGCGAAAATGGTGCTGGAAAATCCACTCTTTTTAACCTTTTAGCCGGTTTTACTGAAGTTGACAGTGGAACAATTTCAATTTCTGCGAATAAAATTGGATATCTACAGCAAAATACTGTAATTGAATCTGAAAAAAGTATATATGAAGAAGTAAAAACAGTTTTTGATGAAATATTCCAATTAGAAAAGCAAATTAAATCTCTAGAGGAAAAAATCTCACAAACAAAAGATTCACATCTACTTGATAAACTTTTTTTGGAATATTCCTTTTTAACAGACAAGTACAATGAATTAGATGGTTATTCTGTAGAAAGTAAAATAAGAGGGGTTTTAAATGGATTAGGATTTAACGTGTCCCAATTTGATACACCTGTATCAACTTTAAGCGGCGGTCAAAAAACCCGTCTTATGCTGGCAAAAACTTTACTTTTAAGTCCAGATGTCCTATTATTAGACGAACCTACCAATCACTTAGACATAAACTCAATAGAATGGCTAGAACAATATTTAAAATTTTATAATGGTACAATTTTAATTATATCCCATGATAGGTATTTCTTGGATAAAATTGTCACTCGAATATTTGAAATTGAAAATACTCATTTAAGTGTTTACGAAGGCAATTACACAGAATATTTAAAAAGAAAAAATTGGAAATGGAAGCAAAGTTAAAAGCTTATGAAGAACAGCAAAAAGAAATAAAAAGAATTAAATCAATTATACAGATTCAAAAAAACCGTAGAACAGAAAAGTCAGTAAAAATGGCAGAAAGCAAGCAAAAACTATTGAAAAAAATGGAAATAATAGAAAAGCCAGTGATAAATAATAAATCTATCAACTTGCGTTTTGATTTCGATTTAGAAAGCGGAAATGATGTATTGACAGTCAAAAATTTGTCTTTACGCTTTGATAGACAAATTTTCTCCAATGTATCTTTTGAAATAAAAAAGGGGAAAAATTGCCCTTTTAGGGCCAAACGGAATAGGAAAAAGCTCTCTTTTAAAAATATTAGTGGGAGAAATTGACAATTTTGAAGGGGAAATTAAATTTGGCACAAACGTAATAACAGGTTATTACGAACAAGAATTTAAAAGTTTAAATGCTGAAAAAACAGTCATTGATGAAATATGGGATGAAAATCCATATCTTACTCAAACAGAAGTGAGGACATTATTAGCTTCTTTTCTTTTTAGAGAAGAAGATGTCTTTAAAACTATCTCTACACTAAGTGGTGGTGAAAAGGCAAGGCTTTCATTGCTAAAGCTCATCCTTTCAAAAGCGAATTTTCTACTTATGGATGAACCAACTAACCATTTAGATTTAAAAGCAAAAGAAGTATTAGAAGAAGCTTTGTTAGATTATACTGGAACTTTATTATTTGTCTCCCATGACAGATATTTTATAGACAAAATTGCTACAAAAGTGATGATTTTGACACCTCAAGGTGTAGAAGTATACTTAGGTAATTACAGCTATTATATAGAAAAGAAAAACCAGCTTAACGAAGAAGAAGAAACAATCAAAAAACAAAAACACAGATAAAAAACGAAAGGTATAAAGAAAGATTAGCTAAACTTAAGTTAAAGCAGCAAAAAGAGTATCTGAAAAACCTTGAAAATTCAATTTATCAAGCTGAAGAAAGAATAAAATATTTGGAAGAAAAAATGTGTGATGCTAAAATTTATAAAACAGGAGAAATTGTAGAAATACAAAAAGAATACAACGCCCTTAAAAGCAAATTAGAAGAAATGTATGAAGAATGGGAAAATTTAAGCGGGTAAAAACCCGCTTTAGTATCCTTTATCTAAATTTACAATATTTCTCAAAGGTCTTCCTTCTTTATAAGCTATCAAATTTTCTCTTAAAATTTCCATCGCTCTTTTCATGTATAAAGGCGTGACCCCTGCCATGTGAGGAGTGATTATCACATTTTCCATATCCCACAAAGGGCTGTCCTCACTTAAAGGCTCTTCTTCAAACACATCCAACGCAGCTCCCTTTATAGCTTTATTCTTGAGGGCATTTATAAGAGCTGATTCATCTACTACTTTGCCTCTTCCCACATTTATAAAATAGCTATCATTTTTCATTTTATTAAACACATTTTCTCCTATCAAATGATAAGTATCTTTAGTCAAAGGAAGTATAGAAATTACATAATCGGCAAGTGGCAATATATCACAATCTTCAATAGAGGTATACATTTTTTCCACATACAAAGAAGGTTTGCCCGAATTTCTTATACCATAGACCTTCATGCCAAATTCTTTTAAAAGTCTTGCAATTTCCTCTCCTATGCTTCCTACTCCTATTATCAAAGCAGTCTTACCTGTAAGCTCTGAAACCCTAACAGATCTATCCCATACTTTTTTCATTTGATTTCTTACAAAAACGTTAAGGGCTCTCTCAAACATAAGCATATAGCCTATGACTTGTTGTGAAATTTGATATTTGTGGACATCTCTAGAATTAGTAACTATTACCTTCATTTCTTTCAGTTTTTCAAAAGGAAGAGTATCTGCACCTGCACTCAAAAGATGAATCCATTTTAAGTTTGAAGCCTTGTCCACAATATTGGAATAAAATTCAAAGTCAAAGCTTATGATAATCTCTGTATCTTTTACATACTTTTCAGCCTCTTCCTCATTTTGAACGTAAAGAACGTCATATCCCTCCATTTGCTCTTTAATTTCTTTTATGTAATTGTCATTTAATTTTGTGAAAAGCAAAATATTTCTCATAATAACCCCCCTAAGCTTTAAAATTTTGATTTATTTTTAATATATTTTCATTCTATTTTATTACAGTAAATACAATGAAATATATTTAAGCACAATATCCACAAGGTTATCCACAGACCTTAAAGGGCAGTACATCATAAACTTCGACAGATTTCCACATTTTCAACAGTCAAATTTTTTCCCCAATCTTTAAGTAAGGAATGGCATTTAAATCCAAGCCAGATGTTTTCCCTTTTATAAAGTCATAATAAGCGGCAGCAGCTATCATTGCCCCATTGTCTGTACAATAAATTTTATCAGGATAATGGACTCTTATTCCAATTTTCTTCGCTTCTTCTCCTAATTTTTCCCTCAAAAAACTATTAGAAGCTACCCCTCCTGCTATAGAAATTTTGCCAATATTTTTCCTCTTTGCTGCATCAATTAATTTTTTTACCAAGACCTCCACCACATTTCTTTGAAAACTAGCCGCCACATCATAAATATTCACCTCTTCTCCTTTTTGCTTTTGCCTGTTTAAATAGTTCAAAACTGCTGTTTTAAGCCCACTAAAACTAAAATCAAAATTTCCTTCCTCCATAAAAGATTTGGGAAACTCAATAGCTTCCATATTCCCCAGCTTTGCAGCCCTTTCAATAGCAGGCCCTCCAGGATATCCCAAGCCCAAAGCTCTTGCTACTTTGTCAAAGGCTTCTCCTGCTGCATCGTCCATTGTCTGTCCCATTACTTCGTACTCTCCATAATTTTTTACAAAAACAATGTGGCTATGTCCACCGGAAGCCACAAGGCAAATAAAAGGAGGAGCAAAATCACCCCCTAAGTAATTCGCAGCTATATGGCCTTCTATATGATTTACTCCTACAAAATGCTTATTTTTTGCATAGGCTAAAGCTTTACCATAAGACAAGCCAACTAAAAGAGCACCTACTAATCCTGGTCCATATGTAGCCGCAATTACATCTATTTCATCAAGACTTAGCTGGGCTTTTTCTAATGCTTCTGCCACTACGAAAGATATTACTTCAATATGCTTTCTTGAAGCTATTTCTGGCACTACCCCACCATATTTTTTATGAATCTCTATTTGAGAATATATTACGTTCGACAATACTTCTTTGCCGTTTTTTACAACTCCTGCAGCTGTTTCATCGCAGGAAGATTCTATCCCTAAAATAATTATGTCTTTCTCCATTATTTCACCACCATCACAAGTCGTATTTCCACATTATAATTGCATCCTCATTATTATCTTGATAATAGCCTTTTCTTCTACCTAATTGTCTAAAGCCATATTTTGCATACAAATGTTGCGCTGTTATATTTGATTCTCTCACCTCTAATGTCATGGCAGTTATTCCATTTTTCTTAGCAAGGTCAATTAAACCTTCCATAATTTTACTTCCAATTCCTTTAGATCTGTATTCCGGATGAACTGCTATATTGGTTATATGACCTTCATCTACAACCACCCAAAATCCTCCATAACCCACAATTTTGTTGTCAACTTCCGCCACTATATACTTAGCACAGCTGTTCTTTGTAACTTCACTTATAAAAGCTTCTTTAGACCAAGGAGTGCTAAAACTTAGCTTTTCAATTTCCAAGACCTCCTCCACATCTTCTTTCCTCATAGGCCTTATAATAACATCCATTAATTAACTCCCCTCGCCACTTAAACGAATTTCAGCAGCCGATTTCCTTATATACATCGGCTTGAAATCAAAGTAACTAATCACTTCTCCTTTTTTTATCTTTTGAATAGCAAGCTCTCCTATGGAAGCTGCTCTTGCCATGTTATCTTTGTCCTTTGCAAATAAAGCTTTACCCCTTATCATCTCTTGTAATTTATCTTTATAGGAATAAACACCATCTCCTACGAACAACACTTTGTCAGAATAATTGCTTACCAACTCCGTAATTTCCTCTAAAGAATACACCCCAGCATCTATTAAAACTTCAAAATTACCACCTCTTATCAGCATTCCATAAACATTTTCATTTAAAGCATCTATGACAGGGCATATTAATCCTTCAAATTCACTGACATTATATGCAAGAGCTAAAAGAGAAGATACTCCTACAATAGGTATGTTAAGAGCATGAGCCAAACCTTTTGCAGTGGCAGCACCAATTCTAAGCCCTGTAAAAGAGCCCGGTCCTTCTGAAACAGCCACATGAGTTATTTGATTTATCGGTACTTCACACTTTTTAAGCAATTCATCTATCATAGGCATTAAAATTACTGAATGCCTTAGATAATTTATAGAATATTCTCCTATTATCCCCTTTTCATCTACTAATGCAACAGTAGCAGTTTTAGAAGAAGAATCTATTGCCAAAATTTTCATTGCCCCATCTCCTTTAAAAGCTCCTCATATCGTCTCCCAAAATCTTTAAATAAAATAACTCTTTCATCTTCTTTTTCTCCTTTTTGAATTATCACTTCTAACCTTTCTTTCGGAAGTAAAGGTCCTAACCTTTCAGGCCATTCAATTGCACAAACTCCTTCGTCATAAAAATATTCCTCATAACCTATGTCATAAAGGGCTGTGTAATCATCTAACCTATATAAATCAAAATGATAGAGAGAAATCCTGCCTCTATGTTCATTGACTAAAGTAAAAGTCGGGCTGGTAATTGGTTCATTTATTTCTAACCCCTTTGCAATTCCCTTGGTAAAAACAGTTTTGCCACTTCCCAGCTCGCCATATAAAAGAATTATATCTCCACTCCTTAACAGCCTTCCTAATTTTTCTCCTAAGGCAATGGTCTCATCTTTATTTTTGCAAATATAAGTCTTCTTCACCAATTCTCACCCCACTCGTTATAACTTTATTATATACTATCTTTTAACAAATTAAAAATCGAGTAGGAGCTGAATAATTATTTTATTCAGCGTCCTCTCACACCACCGTACGTACCGTTCGGTATACGGCGGTTCATTAGGAATTGTGTACAATTAGATATCTTTGGGATAAACTCTTATAACCTATGCTTTCAAAGTATTTATTTGTAAGAGTCTTATTTAGGATTGGGCTATTGGATATTCTCCAGTAGCCTTTCCTTGTATTGGCGTATTCCCAGGCTTTTTGTTCTTCTACTCCTAGTTTTACTAAGTTATCATGCTTCGTTTTTATCTTCTTCCATTGTTTCCATATACATGCCCTTAGTCTTCGCCTTATCCATTCGTCAAGGGTTTTCATTATGCTTTTCGCGTCTGCTAATCCAAAATAGTTGGCCCATCCTGTTGTTATTTGATTTAGTCTTTTTATTCTGTTTTCCATGCTTATTCCCTTGTTCCGATTGGTTATTTCTCTTACTTTTTCCTTAAACCTTTTGATGGATTTTTCATGGATTCTTATTCTTACTTCGTTTTCTTTTGTATAGAATGAAAATCCAAGAAATTTTCTTCTCCATGGTCTATCTACAGCACTTTTTGCTTCGTTGACTTTTAGTTTTAATTTGCTTTCTATGAATTTCTTTATGCTCTTCATTACTCTGTTTCCTGCAGACCTGCTTTTTACATATATGTTGCAGTCATCTGCATATCGGCAGAATTTGTGCCCTCTCCTTTCAAGTTCTTTGTCTAGTTCGTCCAACATTATGTTTGCTAATAGGGGACTTAATGGCCCTCCTTGGGGTGTCCCTTCTTCTGTTGTATATTTTGATTCCGTTTATCATTACTCCTGATTCTAGGTATCTTCGTATTAACTTTAGTACTCTTTTGTCCCCTATCCGCTTTTCTAGTTTGGACATTATTATGTCGTGGTTTACTCTGTCAAAGAACTTTTCTAAGTCCATATCTACAACCCATGTGTATCCTTCATTTTATGTATGCTTCTGCGGCTTTTATTGCGTCTTTTGCACTGCGTCCTGGTCTGAATCCATAACTGCTATCTGAAAATGTATGGTTGTAGACTTTATTCAGTATTTGGGCTATTGCTTGTTGTATTAGTCTATCTAGTGCTGTAGGTATTCCTAGTAGTCTTACTCCTCCATCTGGTTTGGGAATTTCTACTCTTCGCACTGGTTGTGGTTTGTATTTCCCCTCCAGCAGTTGTTGTTTTATGGTTGGCCAGTTTTCTTGAGATACGGTAGAAGTTCATCTACTTCCATCCCATCGACTCCATGGCTTCCTTTATTTGCAACAACGCGCTTGTATGCTGCTTCCATGTTCCCTCGTTCTACTATCATTTCAAGCATCTTGCCGGTATATCTTTGTACCTCGTTTCTTCCATCTTCCGACGCCGATGATATACTATGCACTTCCGTTGTCTTTTGAAATTCCATTTCTCTATTCAACGGATAGCCTCTTTGTTGAGTTGTCTGCAGTCTCTGCATATCTTTCGAGTCCATAAGATTTCCAAAACCTCCTAACGTTCGGTCCTTCCTTATCTATTCATGTCTAGATAAGTACTATGACCTCTGCTGACTTCTCAAGGTTCAACCATACATCACTGTATGGGTTGTCACTTCAGATTTTACTTCCATGACTTATCCTTGAGACCTCCCCGGGTAAGAACGATAACTTTCATCTCATATATCTGCCAGATTTACTGTATGGGATTCGGGTAGTGTTGGACTTCGTTTTGTTACGCAAACTCATCCATCCCAATTCAGCCTCTTATCTGGTTCTTGTTCATCAGACCGAGATTTTGCCTTAAGCTTCCTTCAGATTCCACCTCACGATGGACACCCTTGCTCTTGGCTAGTGGTTCCCACTACCAAGCCCACAGCGGACTTTCACCGCCTAGTTATCGCCCATGCCGGGCGCACGTAAAAAGCCAGCTAATTTGCTGGCTTTTAATAAGGATTTTGTTGCATTTGAGGCGGATCAAAAGATGGGAAAGGCTTTTGATTGAAAATTTCACACACATCTGCTGCAAATTCTTCACAAGCTGCTGGAGTAGGGCAAAAACCGTAAGAAGGAACTAATAATTGCACATCTACTGCGGATTTTATCACAATCCATACCCCTATTATTACCTCTACGGTAGCTTTAGGAATCCCCTCTGAACTTTCCCCCTCTGAAATTTCCTTTTTTCCTGTAGTAACCTTTCCATATAACCCTTCTGCCAACGCTTCGTATTTCATTATTGCTACATTTGGGTCTGGCACGTAAAGTACAATATCTTTGTTGAAAGTAGTAGTTTTACCTGGTAATGTTTGTGTGGTTCCATCCGGATAGTTAATCACAATGTCAAAAGTCACTTGAAAAGTTGCTTCTACTCTTGCAAATCCTGGCCTATCTGCAATTGGAGTTATAACAAAGCCAGGAGGTGTAATAAGCGATACAGTAATATTTGTTATTTCGCCAAAAGTAGGAGTTAATTGTGGGTTAGAAGGATGAAAAGTAATGGGTGGTATATTATCTAAACATATTCTCTGAGAACAAGCATCATATATCTTAGTCACTTCAATGCAAGCTATTTCTGTAGGTTCAGGAAGTTGCCCTGGCTGTACAGGGCCTGGCACTATCTCTTGCTGCCCTATCATCTTTTTAGAAAAAGCCATATTATTTCCCCCTTTACAGTTACAGCTTTTATTAACTTAAATTATCTTATCTATCTACAATATACGTTTTAATGTATTAGACTGTTACAAAAAATCAAAAAAATAAGTACCTCGATTGAGGCACTTATTTTAGCTTGCCACATAAATTGTTCCTGATTTTTCAATCATCTATAAACGCAAACTCCTTCTTTTATTTAATCTTTTCAATCATTTCTTCTACTTCTTTTGCCCCTTCTTCGTAAAATTTTTCCTCATCAGGAGCTAGTTCTTTCAAAAGCCTCAAAAACTCTCCCGCATGCACTTTTTCCTCATCTGCTATGTCCATTAAAACTGCTTTTGCTAATTCATTATCAGTAGCTTCTGCCAACTGAGTATAAAGTTGAATTGCCTCATACTCTGCCGCCACCATAAAGCGTATAGCCCGTACCAACTCTTCATGGGTGACCTTCCTTTTTTCAGTGAGTCCAGAAAAAGGAGTTCCAAACTCAGGCATAACTAACATCCCCTCTCCTTATGTATTGATTTTATTATATCATAAATTCATGTAATATCAAAAAATTTCAAAAAGTCGAATCAACTCAACGTATTTGTTATTTATTTCAGCATCAAATAAAACAAGCCAATGTGAAAATATAACTTTATTTTCAACATCAGCTTGCTTTATTTAAAATTTTAATTTAAATAAGTAAAGATAGTGGATTCTCTAATGTTTTCTTTAAGTCAAGCAAAAATTTAGCAGCGGTAGCCCCATCTATTAATCGATGGTCAAAAGAAAGGCTAAGTTTCATAATATGCCTTATAACAATATTGTCGTCTAGAACAACTGGTTCTTTATATATTTTGTTGACACCCAATATAGCACTTTCGGGCGGATTTATAATAGGCGTGAAACTATCTATTTCATACATTCCAAGGTTAGTGATAGTAAATGTACTTCCGATTATTTCGTCTGGAGTAAGCTTATTATTTCTCGCTCTTTCGCTTAATTCTTTTATATTTTTTGACAATTCTAATAGACTCTTTTTGTCCGCCTCTTTCACTACAGGAACTATTAAACCATTATCTAAAGCCACTGCAATTCCGAGATTTATACTGCTATTTTTAATTATATATTCTCCTTCTATAGACCAGTTAACTACAGGATTTTTCTTTATAGCTATTACACATGCTTTTGCAATTAAATCGGTATAAGTAAATTTATTATCGCTAATATGATTTAAATTTTCTCTTAAGTTAACCAGTTCTGTGACATCCACTTTAATATCTTCTGTAACATGAGGAATTTCTGACCAGCTTTTTTTCATCCTTTGACTTATGGTTTTGCGAATATTGTCCATTGGCATTCTTTCAACTTTTTCCAATGCTTGACCTTCTATTATTGCTACTTCTTTTTTGGTCCCTCTTCTTCTGTTTTTACTTTTTGCTCAGAAATAAACTTTTTTACGTCTTCTTCAGTAATCCTTCCACCTGGTCCTGTTCCAGTTATTAAAGAAAGGTCTATGTTATTCTCCTTCGCCAACCTTTTTGCTACTGGAGTAGCTTTTATAAACTTTTCCTCACTTTTTTCTACTTCTTCTAACTTTTCCCCTTCAGCTGTAATTATTCCAATAGGAGTAGCTACTGGTACAATTTCTCCTTCATTTACTAAGATCTTCGCCAAAATTCCATCCGCTGGAGATTCTACAACATTGGTAATCTTATCTGTAGAAACCTCGACAATCTCTTCTCCTTTTTTTACAATATCACCAACTTTTTTAAGCCATCTATCTACTCTGCCTTCTTTCATTGTAAGTCCCAATTTAGGCATCACTACATTTACCGGCATAAAATCACCTCTTTACAAAAAATCCTATTTGCTGTGCAATTTCAAGCGTTTTTGTTACATTAACTCGATAAGGTCCATTCCGCGATATTCTAAAAATTAATATATCACCTTCTTTTATTATCACTTCTCTTTCTCCATCCAACGCAATAGTACCTTTTTCCATCACCTCATAAGAATAATCTGTATCCATGTTCAATCTTTTACAATCAATTATCCCTACTTTTTCAACGACGCCCGGAGCTATAGGCGCCATGACCGACTCCGGGCTTTCCCCTATTTTTACATATATACCTCCATCCTCATCTTCTGACAATGTTGTTTTATAACCAGCTACAGAAGAAAAGCCGATGTTATTAGGGTGAGCCCTTGTAACAAAAATATCAGTTATTGTCGATATATCCCAAATTGCCCTAGTACCTGTAAAGTTCTCTTTAGAGATTACAGCATCTATCAAAGCAATGTCTATTAACTTACCGTTTTTGTATATTTCTAATCTTTTATCTCTTTTACACAATATCTCTTTGTCAAATTTACCAGAAGATACTACAGAAGCTACAATGCCAGCTATAGTTCCTTCCAACATCATAGGATATACATTATTGGTACCTGTCGAAATTGGCAAAAGTGGTGTCTCGTTAATCACTTTTGCAATAACTCTGTTGGTTCCATCCCCCCCTAATGAAACAATGCATCCCACACCAAATTGTTCCATTATTTTCGTAGCTACCATTGTATCTGCAAAACTACCAGTTATAGTCATATCAAGTATCTCCACATCTATTCCCAATTGTTTTAAATAAATTAAGTTATTTTTGGCTTTATATCCAATTTCATAAGTGTCAGGCATTATATATATTTTCTCAGTACCAAATTTTTGAGCAGCCAATATAATTCTTTCTACTATGTTTACCTTTTCATAATTATCAATTACCGTCGCATGTGCAACCAATCGCCTTATATCTTTCCCCGATGACGGATTTGCAATTATCCCTATGGTTTTCATGTCTGCCTCCTTATATTTATCAAACAAAATGCTTTACGTCCTATGCTATTGCCCTTACCGCCTTTATTATATCTTCTTCATTAGGGATTACAACATTCTCAAGAACCGTCGTAAATGGAATTGGTGTATTTAAAGCTCCAATGCGTACTATCTGTGCATCTAGATAATCAAACATTTCTTCAGCTATCAATGCTGCTAACTCACCGCCCCAGCTACCCCTCTTAACTTCTTCTGTAACTATTACTATCTTGTGAGTCTTTTTTAGGGAATTAAAAATTTTTTCTTTGTCAAGAGGGAACAAAGTCCTCGGGTCTATTACTTCCACTTCTATACCCTCTTTTGACAATATTTCTGCTGCTTTTAACGCTTTATGGACCATGAGACCTGTTGCAACTACGGTAACGTCGCTGCCTTCTCTTTTGATATCTGCTACTCCAAGAGGTATGGGTTCATTAGTATCAGGAACATCCCCTTTCATACTGTACAAAACTTTATGTTCCACAAAAACCACCGGGTTGTCATCACGTATTGCAGATATCATTAGACCTAAAGCATCTTTAGGAGTAGAAGGATAAACCACCTTTAATCCCGGCACATGAGTAAACCACGCTTCAAGGCTTTGTGAATGCTGAGCTGCTGCTTGTATTCCTGCACCTGCTGGCATTCTTAAAACCATAGGTATTGTGATTTTCCCGCCAAACATATACCTCATTTTTGCAGCCTGATTGACAAGCTGGTCCATTGCCACTGTTACAAAATCCATAAACATAAGCTCAGCAACAGGTCGCATGCCAGTAGCTGCAGCTCCTATCGAAACACCTGTAATTGCTGTTTCTGAAATAGGAGTATCTCTTACTCTGTCCTCTCCAAATTCATCTATCAAGCCGCGAGTTACGCCAAAAGTCCCTCCAAATCTCCCAATATCTTCTCCTAATAAAAACACTGCCGGGTCTCTTCTCATCTCATTTAAAATAGCTTCTCTTAAAGCCTCTGCATACGTCATATTCCTCATCTTACCCTTACCTCCTCTACTATATCTGTATAAACATCCTCTACCGCTGCCTCTTCTTTTGGATATGGGCTTTCTTCAGCAAACCTTACCGCTTCTTCTACCTCTTCAACTATCCTTGCCTCTATATCTTTTAATTCTTTCTCAGTTGCCACATCATTGTCGAGTATATGTTTACTTAATCGAAGTATTGGATCTTTTGCCAACCATTCTTCCACTTCTTCTTTAGACCTATAAATAGTAGGATCCCCTTCAAAATGCCCTCTATATCTATACGTTTTACATTCAACTAAAGTCGGACCGGCGCCACTTCTAGCCCTGTTTATAGCTTCTTTTGCTACTTCATACACTGCCAATACATCGTTTCCATCCACCGTAACCCCAGGAATACCATAACCAATAGCTCTGTCAGCTACATCTTTGATAGCTTGGTGCTTATCCTGCCTCATAGATATACCATAAAGGTTGTTTTCACAGACAAACACTACTGGTAACTTCCATATAGAGGCTATATTCAACGCCTCGTGAAAAGTACTCTGGTTGGAGGCGCCATCACCAAAGAAACATACTGCCACCTGATCAGTTCCTCTCATTTTAGCGGAAAGAGCTGCACCCGCTGCAATAGGAAAACCTCCACCTACAATACCATTAGCTCCTAAAATTCCTTTAGTGGCATCCGCTATATGCATAGATCCGCCTTTCCCTTTACAGTATCCCGTTTCTTTGCCATATAATTCGGCCATCATATATTTTAGATCGCCACCTTTTGCTATTAAATGACCATGACCTCTGTGAGTACTGGTAATATAGTCTTTATCCTCTAAATTTTCGCATACACCGACAGCTGTAGCCTCTTCACCAATGTATAAATGTACAAAACCTAAAACCTTCCCCTGAGCAAATAGTTCCGCGACTTTTTCTTCAAACTTCCTGATTTTAACCATTCTGGTGTACATATCAAGAAGAACATCTCTTGAAATTTCCATAACTATTCATCTCCTCCTCATTTTATATTTACCGTTATGCAAGCCACTGCAACTTCAATGGTGTCATCTTTGTCTCCAAATTCCGGCTCTTTTATTCCTGCTACCCTCATCCCCCCTTTTATTGCTTTTACATATTTTTCCCCAATGGGAAGTACAGTCTTTATTCCTTCTTCTTCAATTTCTTCTGGCCTTGATACTGCCACTGTAGCCTCTACAACTATCTCATTTAAGTCAACACCCAATATTTCCGTAAGTCCACATAGACAACTATGAGATATCGCATCTTTTACTGCCTTTTGAGCAGCTTTATTGACATCTTGACCGTGTAAATCTACTCCATATCCAAACTCGACTATAAACCTTTTAATAAGTACCGCCTCCATTTCTTAAAATTTTTTATCAAAAACAATGCTATTAAAATTAATATTCAAATTTCATGCCAAAATAAAAACCCCTTAAATTAAGGGTTAATAAATTATCAATCTCATATTTATACAAAATCATTTGTCTCATTTTGAGATTCCTTTTATTTAGTCTCAATTTGAGACAGCAATTCCTTTACACTTATATTGTATTTTTTTATCTTTCTATAAATAGTAGCTCTACTCAAATTTAACATTTCAGCTGCCTTCAATATATTACCCTTGGCTATTTTTAGTGCTTCTCTTATGTTTTTTCTTCAATAACTTCAATTGGAAAGACTGTAGTATTATTTTCCTGTTGTGCATTACTATTTTCACTTATATTTTCAGGGAAATACTCTTCGATAATTACTTTGCCTTCCGTAAGGTAATACGCCCTGTCGATAACATTTTGTAACTCTCGAACATTTCCTGGCCAGTTGTAATTCATCAATCGTTCTATAAACGATTCGCTTAAAACCTTATAATCTGAAACGCTTAAAGCATTATATCTATTAAGTCGTTCTACAAACACTTTAGCAAGAAGTTCAACGTCTCCTTTTCTCTCTCTTAAAGGAGGGATGTTTATTTTTATGACATTTATCCTATAATATAAATCATTTCTAAAATTCTTTTTATTCACTTCTTCACTTAAATTCCTATTAGTTGCCGCAATAACCCTTACATTCAATTTCTTTTCCTCAGTACCGCCTACCCTTACAATTTTATGGTTATCCAGCACTCTTAAAAGTTTAGATTGCACCTCATAGGGCAACTCTCCAATTTCATCTAAAAATATCGTTCCATTGTCAGCAAGTTCAAATTTACCAGGTTTACCTTCTTTATTTGCCCCAGTAAACGCTCCTCTTTCGTACCCAAAAAGCTCACTTTCTACTAATTCTCGTGGTATAGAAGCACAGTTTACTGCAATAAATGGCCCTTTTGAACGTTTACTATAGTTATGTATTGCTTGCGCAAAAAGTTCTTTACCTGTTCCACTTTCACCCTCTATAAGGATATTGCAATCACTCCTCGCAGCTTTTTTAGCAGTTTCTATGATTTTTTTCATATTTTCATCATTTGTGATTATATCTTCAAATGTATAACTCGCTTTAAATCCTGCTAATTTATTAACAACATTACGAACATATTTCTCTTCTCTAAAAGTTATAACAGTACCTATAATTTTTCTGTTAGCTACTATAGGAACAGCATTTATACGACATGGTATTTTTTGGTTTCGACCATAAAAAACACATTCAACATCGTAATAGGGTTCTGTCTGACTTAGTATATCTTCAATTATATCCACATCTTCAAGTATGGACTGTATATGCATGCCTATAATTTCCTTCTTTGAAATATTTAATATCTTTAATGCTATTTCATTAACCCTCTGAACAACAAAATTATGGTCCATTATAAGCATGCCTTCGTGAATAGAATCAAAAGTAGCGTCTATAAGTTTATGAGATTTGATAAGCGCAAGTTGCTTTTCAATAGAACAAGCTCCAGCAAGTACAATACCTAAATTATGTGGATGTGCGTCTTCTTTTAATCCAGTCATATCAAGGCATCCTATAATATTGCCGTTTTCATCATGAATAGGTGCTGCAGAACATGTGGCTATGTGATGGGTAATGCAATAATGTTCGGCTCCCACCAGTTGTATAGGTTTATTAAGTCTTAAAGCCAAAGCAATCGCATTAGTCCCCACTGCCTCTTCTGTCCATAAAGCCCCTTCAACAAAGTTTAATTTTCTCGTCTCTCCCATTATACTATCATCGCCAATTCTGTCAATAAGATAACCGTCCCTGTCCACCAGAACAAACAAAAAACCCGAGCCAGTTACTTGTTTATATACATTTTCCATAATAGGATGTGCAACAGATATTAAATCCTCATTTTGCCTCAACCTTATTTTCATGTTATCTTCATCTAATATTTCTCCAACGCCTCCAAAAGGGTCTACACCGTAGAACTTACAAAGCTCCCATGACTCTCTGACCTCTTCTTTAACACCTTCAGTAATTACCCCCTCATTAACGTATCTCCACCAAGCCCTCTCCATAAAAGATATAAAATCTTTCATGACACTCCCCCTTAAATCATTTTAAAATTCTCCTCAAGCAAAAACAAAGGCTTAAAAACTAAGCCTTTGTCACCTTCAACCCCTCATCAGCATGATAAGAACTTCTGACTAAGGGACCAGAAGCTACGTATTTAAAACCTAATTCATATCCTATCTCTTCATATCTCTCAAATTGCTGTGGAGTAACATATTCTGCTACTTCTATATGTTTTGCTGAAGGTCTCAAATACTGTCCTATAGTCATCATGTCACAATCAACACTTCTTAAGTCTTTCATAACTTGTATAACCTCTTCTTCTGTTTCCCCAAGCCCCACCATAATTCCTGACTTAGTAAGAATATAAGGGTCTAGTTCTTTTGACTTTTTTAAAAGGTTTAAAGACCTTGAATAATCAGCTTTTGGCCTCACTTTTGAATAAAGTCTAGGCACTGTTTCTATATTGTGATTTATTATATCTGGCTTGGCTTCTACTACTTTAGCAATAGACTCCTCTTTGCCCATGAAATCAGATACAAGTACCTCGACTGTAACTCCTGGCAATTTTTTAAGTTCATAGATTGTCTTTGCAAAATGTGATGCCCCACCATCCGGCAAATCATCTCTTGTAACACAAGTAACCACCACATGCTTTAATCCTAATTTTTGAGCAGCCTCAGCTACTCTTCTCGGTTCATCCTCATCAAGAGGCTGAGGATGGCCTTTTTCTACCGCACAAAACCTACAGTTTCGTGTACATATATTTCCCATAATCATAAAAGTAGCTGTCTTTCTCGCAAAGCATTCCCCCATGTTGGGACAATTGGCACTTTGACAAACTGTGTTTAAAGACATACTTTTTAAAAAAGCTTCCATCCTGTTTAAATCTTCGTTTAATAGCCTTACTTTGAGCCATTCAGGCTTTTGCATTATCAATCACCGCCAATCTATCTAAAGTTATCTCATTAAAGTGTATACCAAATACTTCACTAAATTTATCAACCATTTTTTCTTTTACTTTTTCTATGTCTTCATTTATTCCAAGTTTTTGCATAGAAGTAACTCCAAACTCAGTAATGCCGCAGGCATTTATTAAGCCAAAATATGAAAGTTCAGTATTTACATTAAAGGCTATTCCATGCCAAGTAATCCAGCGCCTAACAGCGATACCTATGGCGCATATCTTTTCATCTCCTACCCATACTCCGGTGTATTTAGGCTTCCTTCCCGCTTTTATACCATACTCCTCCAGGAGTTTTATAATCGTCTCTTCTAATTTATAAACAAAAAGATGAACATCTTTTTGCCACTTTGCCAAATTAAATATAGGATAGGCAACTATTTGTCCTGGTCCGTGAAAAGTTATTTTACCTCCCCTTTCTACTTTATAAAGCTCCGCTTTTTTCATAAGTTCCTCTAAAGGCACAAGGATGTTTTCGTCAAAACCACCTGAAACTCCTATAGTATATACTGGTGGATGTTGAAGCAATATAAGAATCCCGTCCGTCTCGCCCTTTTTAACTCTTTCAAAGGCTTTAAGCTGTATCTCTTTTCCTTCCATATAAGGTACAATTCCCAGTTTTAAAACTTCTCCCTTTCTCAACATAATCACTCCTTTAACTTATCCTTTATTTATAGGCATTCCTAATGCGTCTTCTGCTGCCTCTTTTACGCTTTCTGAAAGCGTAGGATGAGCATGAATTGCATCTGCTAATTCTTCTAATGTGAACTCTTCTTTTATGGCAAGTACACCCTCATGAATTATCTCTGTAGCACCAGCCCCTATTATTTCCATCCCCACTACCCTATTGTATTTTGCTTCTGCGATTATTTTAACAAATCCATCGTTTTGCCCCATAGTCATAGCTCGTCCTAAAGCCGTATAAGGAAAAGTGCCTATTTTTACATCTCCAAATTTTTCTCTTGCTTGAACTTCATTCAAACCTACCCACGCTATTTCAGGACTTGTATAAAGGCAATTAGGCACTGCATTTAAATCCGCTTCCTTTTCTTCTCCTGCTATATTGTGAACAGCTACAATACCTTGATAAGAAGCCACGTGAGCCAGTTGTATACCTCCTGTAACATCTCCAATTGCATATATATTTTTTATGCTTGTCCTCATGTGAGAGTCCACTTTTATGCCCTTTTTATCCATATCAAGGTTTAAAGCTTCAATTCCATTTACATTGGCAACTCTTCCTACAGCGACTAAAACAGTATCACATTCCACTACCCGAGTATTCCCTTCTGTGGTATAAACTACCTTTAAACCTTCTTCTATCTTTTCTACTTTACTGTTTAAATGTAGTTCAATTTTTTTATGCCTCAAAATTTTTTCCATCGTATCTGCTATGTCTCTATCTAACATAGGCAAAAGTTGAGGAAGCATTTCAATGATGACAACTTTACTTCCTAAAGCAGAATAAATATTTGCAAATTCCAATCCTATAATTCCCGCCCCTATGATGACAATTTTTTCAGGAATTCTTTCAAGTTCTAACGCTTTATCACTTGTAATAACACCTTCTGAGTTAATCCCTTCAATAGGAGGTAAAAACACCTTTGAACCTGTTGCAATTATAAAATTTTCTGCTGTGTATCTTTTATCAACTTCTATAGTGTTTTCATCAACAAACCTACCTCTCCCTTTTATAACATCTATATGGTGTAAGTTCATTAAATAACCTACTCCACCGACAAGTCTTTTTACTACTCTTTCTTTTTTCTGACGAAGTTTTGCAATATCCAATGTATACTGTGCCATTATTCCAAAGTCTTTAGCATCTTTTATGGCATTTATAAGCTCTGCCGCATGAGAATAGACTTTCGTCGGTATGCAACCTCTGTTTAAACAAGTACCCCCTAACGAATCTTCTTCTACAACAGCGACTTTTTTCCCTAATTCGCTGAGTCTAATAGCAGCAGTATAGCCACCAGGCCCTCCGCCTAAAACTATTACATCGTAATCCATTTTTATCCTCCTTTTTGAGTGTATTGATGCTTGATTTATCTTTTTATTTATTTCTACACTTAACCTCAAAAATCCTTCTTTCATCATGTCAATAACATGTCAATTCTATTCAATAATCATTATGCATATATTTTAGCAAAGGGAGGGAAATTTATGGACAAGATTGTGACTAAAAAAGATGAGGATTTTTTACAGTATCTTTATCTTAAAGATAGAAAAATCCTATTGAACACTATAGAAAATGGAAAAACAACAGAAGAAATCATTGTAAAAGACTGTTTAAGTGATTTTGACGCTTGTTACGATGAAGAAGGAAATCTAAACCTGATATACTTTAATTCACAAGGAGAAATAATTTTTTTAATTCAAAAGAAAGAAGGATGGGTAGGGAAAGCTTTATACACCTATAAAGATAAAAAAACGTATATAAGCAATTTTAGCCTCTTTATAAAAAATAAAACACTTCACATATTTTTCACAATCAGTAATTCTAATAATCCTAGAGAAGTCCATTTAATACACCAAAAATGGGCCAAAAATTGGAAGGGCAATAATATAGCTGTTATAAAAAATATTTCTTTCACCCCTTTTTATGACTTATTCATTGATGAAGAGGAAAATATTCATTTAATTTATGTTACAAAAGAAAAAAATAAGAACCAACTTTATTATCTTTACTACGTAAAAGATAACTGGTCGCCAAAATTTCTAATTTCAGAAGCAGAAGGAATATTCTATCCTACAATAACGGTAGATTCGCAAAAAAATGTACATACCTTATGGGTAGAAGAAGATATAATTCAAGAAATAAAATATAGAAAGAAAACCCCTGGAAGCTGGCCAAAAGGCAGTTGGGGTAGTCCTATAACTTTGGCTTATTCTACAAATATTAAAAATTGCTATATCTCCCTTTTAGAAAATACTTTATGGTGCACTTACCTTCAAAACGATAGCTTTTTTGCCACCATTTCCTCTGATGGAGGAAATAGTTGGTGCAAGCCTTTTAAAATTCCTCCTTCTTTTTCTGAATACAACTTTTTTAAGTTAAAAAGCCCAATAGACAAATTTCAAAGCAATTATTTATTTATAAACGATAACGGAGAAGTAATTCCTTCTTTGCAATACAAATTAACCAGGAAAAACGGAGAAAAAGATTCTTACTTCACTTTTTATATAAAAGAAGTTCAGGAGTATTTAAACATCCTAATAAAAAAACTGGAAACTATCAAGGAGGAAAAAACAAGATTAGAAGAAGAACTAAGCAGAAAAAATGTTGAAATTACAATAAAAAACAAAAATATAGCCGATTTACAAGAATTATTAAAACAAATAAATGATGAAAAAATGAAAATTGCCCTTAAAGCGGACAATTACAATACAATGGTAAATAGTTTGATAAGAGAAAATGAAAATCTTAAAAAACAAATAAAAGACTTACAAAATCAAATAATAATTTTAAATGCTAAACTGGAAAATCTACAAAATGTCAGCACTTTTCAAAAATAAAAAGTATATTTATAAAAAGTGATGAACATTAAATAATTTTGACTATTTTATATCCTGCAGGAATTCTTTCTACTTCGTATATCCCCTTGTAAGGAATGTTGAGCCTTTGCAAAAGGTTTTGTACTACTCGCAAAGATTCCAATCCAAACTTGAGAGAATGGCTACAGCTTTCCGTGATACTTCTGGGAGTTGGTACAAATTCCACCGGAATATTATTTTTCTTTAACATTTTTTCTGCCATTAAACCATGCTGATAAGAGTAAAAGACAATCAATCCATATTTCACTAATACCACCTCAAAATCAGTATATTCCAACAAAGCAAAAGTTGATACAATGTTCCTATCTCACCATAAATTACTTGAAGGAATTTACAGCTGTCTGTAGAATATATGATTTTGAGGAGGTAATAAAAATGAAAATAAAATCAATAATAACAGTATTAATAGCAATAACTATAATTTTTTCTTTAAATCCTGCCAGTGCTTCAATTTTTTATTCTTATGGATATTTCACTAAAAATACTGTAGCAAATAATTCAATAAGATTTTCTAATTCAAAGAACTTAATAACTATAAAACAACCAGTTTCTTATAATGTCACAGCTAAACAAACAACATCAAACCCATCAAATTCTTCTAATACCACTACTAGCAATGGTTCTACTTCGCAAAATAAAGGGGTAACACTTCAAACAACAAATATTTCTCTTTCCCAAGAGGAAAAAACTTTAATAGAATTAATAAATCAGGAAAGAATAAGCCGTAACTTAAATCCTCTTCAGGTAGATGAAAATCTCTGTAAAGTTGCCAGACTAAAAGCAGAAGACATGAAAGAAAATAACTATTTCTCTCATACTTCTCCAACCTACGGCTCACCTTTCGACATGATGAAAAAATTTGGAATAAATCATTACTTGGCAGGTGAAAATATAGCCTTAAATTCAAATGTTATAAAAGCTCACTATTCTTTAATGAACTCAGAAGGACACAGGGCAAACATTTTAAATTCCTATTATAATAAAATTGGAGTTGGGATAGTAAAAAATAAAGAAGGCAATGGCATAATAGTGGTAGAAATGTTTATAAAAGATTAAATCCGGGTAAATCCCGGATTTAATCTTTTTCCATAAATACTTTATAGGCCTTATAAGCCATATACACATCTACTTTAGAAGATAACTCATAAGGCGCATGCATGCTTAAAAGTGCAACGCCACAGTCTAAAACTTCCATGCCATAATTTGCAACGTATTGGGCAACTGTACCGCCGCCTCCCATGTCAACTTTGCCCAGCTCACCTGTCTGCCATACTACTCCATTTTCATTGAAGAGTTTTCTCACTTTGCCGACAAACTCAGCATTTGCATCATTTGACCCTGCTTTTCCTCTTGAACCAGTGTATTTAGTAATGCATACGCCTTTTCCTAAATAAGCAGTGTTTTGCTTTTCACTGACTTCTGGATAAGTAGGATCAAATGCAGCATTTACATCAGCAGATAGCAGTTCAGAATTAGCCAAAACCCTTCTCAATTTGATATCTGTACTTCCTTCGTATTTTTCTAATATTTCTGCAATAGCATTTTCGAAAAATCTTGATTGCAAACCAGTATTGCCCATACTTCCAATCTCTTCTTTATCAGTAAATATCGCAACAGCCGTTCTCTCTGGCACCTCAAGCTCAAGAATAGCTCTTAAAGAAGTATAAGCACAAACCCTGTCATCTTGACCATAAGCCCCAATCATACTTCTGTCAAAACCTATATCGCGAGGCTTATAGGCAGGCACTAATTCTAACTCAGCACTTAAAAAGTCCTCCTCCACTATGCCATATTTTTCATTTAAATATTTCAAAATATTAGGTTTCACGCTGACTTCCTCAGAAAGAGGAATGCTTCCAATTACAGCATTTAATGCTTCTCCTGTAACCACTTCTGCTGCTTTTTTCTCCATCTGGTCTTTCCCTAAGTGAGGCAATAAATCTGTTATGTAAAGGACAGGGTCATTTTCATCTTCTCCCACTACAATGTTTATCTTCTCACCGTTTGCTTTGACAATTACTCCATGGAGAGCCAAAGGAATTGTCACCCACTGGTATTTTTTAACACCGCCATAGTAATGGGTCTTAAATAAAGCCAAGCCGCCATCTTCATACATTGGATTAGGCTTTAGGTCAATTCTCGGAGAATCAATATGGGATGCTACCGCCTTTATCCCCTTCTGCATTGACTCTTTACCAATTACAGCTAAAACTACTGATTTCCCCTTGTTGTTGTAATACACTTTGCTGCCCGGCTTTAAATTTGTAACTTTTTCAATATTGATAAAGCCATTCTTTTCTGCTATTTCTATAATCTTCTCTGCCGTTTCTCTTTCTGTCTTACATTTTGTCATAAAGTCTTTGTAGTCTTCTCCAAACTGATAAACTTTTTCTTTTTCCTCATCAGAAATTTTTGTCCATGCATCTACGTTTTTGTAACCTAAACGCTTTTCAATTTCCTTTAAATCTTTTTCTTCCAATGAAATTACCCCCCCGTGGTTTTTTGTATGGATGACACTCTGTATCAACAATATGATACGCTTTTTTTGTATAAAAGTCAAATTTAGCCTTATAAAAGATTAGTTTTGTAAAATTGTCTCATTTTTAAGCATATAAATAGCAGCTTGAGTTCTGTCCTTCACATCTAATTTTTTGAAAATATTGTAAACGTGGTTCTTGACAGTTTTCTCGCTTAAAAATAGTTTTTGTGCAATTTCTTTATTGCTATACCCTTTAGAAATAAGTTTAAGAATCTCTATCTCTCTTGGTGTGAGGTCTTTTTTCAAGTTTTCATGGTCTATGTTGTCTATTTCTTCCATTAAAGAAGGATGAATATAAACTCCTCCATTGTAAATAGTCCTTATCGCTTTTATTAAATCGTCATATTCCGCATCCTTTAATATGTACCCTTCTACTCCTAATTTAAGCGCTTCTAAAAGATACTCTCTGTCATTGTAAATAGTTAAAAACAACACTTTACTTGGATGTTTTTCTTCTTTTAACATCTTTGCTGCCTTTATACCATTCATCACGGGCATATTCACATCCATAAGTATTAAATCAGGCATAAATTTCTTTGCAAGTTTATAAGCCTCTTCCCCATTCGAAGCCTGAGAGATAACTTTTATATCATTTTCCATTTCAATAAGCTGGACTAATCCTTTTCTTATCAAGGCATGGTCATCAGCCACTAATAATCTGATCATCCTCAACACCCCTTACAGGTATAGAAATATAAATTTGAGTCCCTTTATTTTTAAAACTGCTTATTTCAAATTTGCCATTTAAAATTTCTACTCTTTCCTTCATGCCCATTAGACCATATCCTTGCCCAATATTTTCTTTATCAAATCCAATGCCATCGTCTTTGATAATTATGCTGATAAATCGCATGCCAAATTCAAATTTAACAGAGGCATTTTTCGCCCTAGAATGCTTTTTTATATTTGTAAGAGCTTCTTGAATAACCCTAAAACAGGTTATCTCAATCTCAGGACTGAGTCTTTTATAATCTGATAAAACAGTAAAATCAACAGCAATGCCCGTTTCTTCTGAAAAATTTTTTATATACCTTGAAAGAGCAGGAATAAGTCCTAAATCGTCAAGAGCTGAAGGTCTTAAATCGTATATTATTTTCCTCACTTCTTTCAACGACTGCTGCACTATATCCTTTAAATTTTTGAGCTCCACTTTCGCCTGTTCAACATCTTTAGTTATCAACCTTTCACAAAGCTCAGACTTTAAAAGCACATTTGCCATAGCTTGTGCGGGACCATCGTGAATTTCCCTTGCAATTCTTTTTCTTTCTTCTTCTTGAGCCTCAATAATTTTTACGCTCAAAGCTTGCTTGTCCTTTAACTGTTCAAACCGCATATTCATTTCTTTCAAATCACTGTTTAAATAATTAAGAGCTATATTAATTTGTGATGCAAGTTTTTCAGCTTTTTCTATAATGGCTTTGGTATCTAAAAGTTTCCTTTCTAATTCATTCCTTTTTTCAATTAATTCTTTTTCCTCCCGTCTTTTTAATGCCAACTCTATTTGTGCTTCTTTTGCCTCTTCATAGGCTTCTTTTATAGCTTGCTCAGAGAGGTGGCCAAATTGTTTGCTTACGAATGCCAGCTTTAACCTGCACTTTTTTTCTCTTCTCTCACACAGTTCTACTTCTTTTATCACATTTACAACTTGGACTTTTAGCTCTTCTAATTGCCCTTCTAACTTTCTCGCTTCTTCTTTTGCTTTTTCTAAAATATCAAAAATTTGCTCCTTGCTGTTTTCAATCACTTCAATAGTTTTTTCTACGATATTATCTAATCGCTTTTTATAAGCAACTTCCATGTTAAGACTCATGTATTTCACCTCCTGAGCCTCACTTCTTTTATAATTCGACAAAGAACAAAAAAATCCTGCATTTTAAAGAAAAAATTGCTAAGGTAAAGAAAAAAAGCAAAAAAAATACCCTTCTCGGGTAATCTTTATCTTTAATTGGTGGAGATGAGGAGATTCGAACTCCTGACCCCCTGCTTGCAAGGCAGGTGCTCTCCCAACTGAGCTACACCCCCACATATCACACGTTTTTTATTATACCACATCCTTTTAAAAATTCAATAGCTATTTTTGTATTTCTACTTTTGAATTTGGTGATTGAGGTACAGGAATCGTAAATTTGTCGCCATTTACATCCACATAGCTGGCAGGCACATCTCCTACTATTATACTTTCTGCTATTGGCATGTGAAGTGTAACTGCTACTTTATCTGATGCTAATGGTGCAATTATGCGTATTGTAGTTTGTATGTCTAAATATATTCTATGCCTTGTCTGATTTATCCCTGCAGGTTCAAACTCTGAACTAAAATCCACATCCACTGCTCCCACAGGCAAAAGCCCAATTTTTATTTTAGGTCCTACATTTGCAAATAAATCACTGGAAAACACAGAACCTAAGGGAATTTTGGCATGCAAAGGTCCTATATTGTTTAAATTTTCCTTGACTTCTTTTGTTATCTTGGCAGCTAAAAGATTCATCTCAATAGTATTTGCTTGAAGCATAGATACCTTGCCATTGTTATCAGTTCTCACATAGATTAAATCTTTATACTCTATTCCTTTTAACACTTTTTCATTTATAGCATCATTTATAGTATTTACAGCTGTTTCTTTTGCTAAAGTTTCACTTACTGCTATAATAGCCGGTTTTAATCGATATTCTGTAAAATAGTATAAAATCGCAAATAAAACAACTATGTAAATCAAATATATGTAAAACGAATTAACGCGCCTCAGTCCCCATTTTTTCCTTTTCAAGCAAAACACCTCCCCTATATTTTATGTTAGAGGAGGTGTTTTGGTTACTCATTTTTTATTTTTTATAAAAATCATGTTCTGTCATAACAGATATCCCATTTTCCTTTAAAATCCTTGTGGTAATTCCATTTCCATCTATCAAATTTCCCGAAAAAGTGCCATCGTAAATTTCTCCACAGCCGCAAGAAGGGCTTTTAGCCTTAAAAATTGCCTCATTTATCTTGTACATTTTAGCAATTTTTAAAGTCTCATAGGCTCCTCTATAGAAATTTTCTGTAACCTCTTCTCCTTCAATGTTAAAAACCTTATCACCTTTTATCTCAGAGGGTAGACGCGGAGTTGGAAGTCCACCTAATTGCTCAGGACAAACTAAAATAGCCTTCCCTTCTTCTACTAATCTTTTTATTTCTTCTTTTTCATTGTTTCCCCCATCGTATTTACAGTTAACTCCGGCAAGACAAGCACTTACCAAATACATTTTACCATCCCCTATTTATCAGCTAATTCTACTATAGTAACGCCGTCTCCTCCTTCACCGTATTTACCTAATCTAAAAGATTTAACATGCTTATTGCTTCTTAAAAATTGTGATATCCCTGTCCTTAACACCCCTGTACCACGTCCGTGAATAATTGTCACCTCCTTAAGTCCGGCTAAATAAGCATCGTCTATATATTTTTCCACCTCTAATAAAGCATCGTCAAGGTTTTTACCTCTTACATCTATGGAAGTGCTTATAGATTGAGACTTTTCGTGTACAAATTTGCTGTAGCCTTTTTTTACTTCCTCATCTTCTTTCTCCTCTGCTACCCTCAAATTACTTATATGAACTGTCATCTTTAAAATTCCTGCCTGTATTTCTACATTTCCCGATTTGTCAGGAAGAGAAAGTACAATCCCATTTTGGTCCAAAGGTACTATATAGACTGTCTGTCCCTCTTTTAAATTATCAGGGATTCTGCTGTAGTGAGCCTCTTTAGGTTTTAAAACTTCTTCTTCTAATTCTTCTAAATTTTTCTTTAATTCTTCTCTTACTTCTTGTATTATCCTGTCTTTATTTTGTGTGCTTTCTTCTGCCTCTTTTATTTTTTAATTATTTCCTCGGCGGTAAATTTCGCCTCTTGTATTATTTTTCTCGCCTTTTCTTTCGCCTCTTTTAATATTTTATCCCTTTCACTTTGCAATTTTTTCTTTTCTTTTTCTAATTCCTCTTTTAAAATTTCTACATCTTTCTTTAAAAAAGCTATTTCTTGATTTGCCTTTTCCAATTCCCTTCTTTTACTTTCGACGTCTGCAATTATGTCTTCAAATTTTAAAGCTTCTCCTGAAATATACTTTCTCGCATTTTCTATTATTTGCTGAGGAAGTCCTAATCTTTTAGATATTTCAAAGGCATTGCTTTTGCCAGGAAGGCCTATTATAAGTTTATAGGTAGGCTTTAAAGTTTCAACATCAAATTCCACACTGGCATTTTCTACTCCTGGTGCTTTTAAGGCATACTGCTTTAGCTCACTATAATGGGTAGTAGCTATTGTCTTCGCACCAATCTTATGCAAGGTATCAAGAATACTCATAGCCAAAGCAGCACCTTCTATAGGGTCTGTACCTGCCCCTAATTCATCTAATAAAACAAGGCAATTTTTGTTTACTTTTTGGAGTATACTTACAATATTCGTCATATGAGAAGAAAAAGTGCTTAAGCTTTGTTCAATACTCTGCTCATCTCCTATATCCACAAAAACTTCCTCAAATATTGAAACCTGTGACCTTTCTTCCGCAGGAATATTAAGCCCCGCCATTGCCATTAAAGTTAAAAGTCCCACTGTCTTTAAAGTTACAGTTTTCCCACCTGTATTAGGGCCAGTAATGACTAAAGTATTAAATTGGTCTCCTATATATATATCTATAGGGACAATTACTTCCTGATTTATGAGAGGATGTCTTGCCTTTTTTAAATTAATATATCCCATTGTGTTTAGCTCTGGCCTTACGGCTTTTAGCTTTAAAGAATATTTAGCCTTAGCAAATATAAAATCTAAGTCTGAAACTATTTCAATGTCATCAAATAAAATTTGTGAATACTTTTTGACCTCTTGAGAAAGTTCAAAAAGTATTCTCTGTATCTCCTGCTTCTCTTTTAATTCCACTTGTCTCAATTCGTTGTTTAAGTCAACCACTTGCATAGGTTCAATAAAAAGAGTAGCACCACTGGAGGATTGGTCGTGGACGATACCTTTAAAAGTGCTGCGATATTCTTGTTTTACAGGTACAACGTATCTTCCCTGTCTTACAGTTATAATAGGCTCTTGCAATTCTTTTTGACGTGTAGAAATTATTGAATTCAATGTCGCCCTTATTTTTTCATTTATGCTCAATTTCTGCCTTCTTAAAGCTTTAAGCATTGGAGAAGCATCATCTGCTATTTCATCTTCTGAAATTATTATATTTTCAATCCTTTTTTCCAAATTTTTTATCGGTAAGACTTTTTTATCATATTCTTTTAACCTTACAAATCTATCACTTTCTTGAAGATTTTTAAAATAGCCTTTTATTTGGCTTACCAAGTTAAGAAATTTCTTTATCTTTAAAAGCTCTTGGTTATAAAGCACGGAATCTATTTGTGCTTTTTTTATATAATCCCTTATGTCCTCAAAAGCAAAAGAAATACCTCCATAGGAGGAAATAAAGCTAATTGCCTCATTCAGTAAATCTAATTCCCTCTCTATTTCCTCTATGTCTTTTTTTATGACAATATCTGAAGCTTTTTGTTTGCCTAAATCCGAATCACAATAGCCAACAATAAACTCCACTATCTTGTCAAATTCAAGACTTTTTATTGCTCTACTATTAATTCCTCTCACCATCACAAAACTCCTCTGTAAAAATGTCCTTTTGTATATTTTCCTTCTAAAATTTCAATTTCATTCCCTTTTAAAGCTTCAATATGCATTTTTAAAACTTTCTCTATTTCTTCATCTTTTTCTATTGTATCATGTATCCTCAAAAAAGAAAGTCCAGCTTGTTTAAGCTCCTTTATGCTTAACATTAAAAGCACATCTGCGTTTAAAATCTGCATCCTGCAAAAACCATTGCTTTTAAGAGGCATTAATTTGCCTTTTCTGTCTTTTAGAAAATAATAACCTTTTTCACACCTTTCTCTGTCACAGCCTACTAAATTCCTTATTGGACAATATTCCATTGTCATAAGAGGCAGTCTACCATATATTAAAGCTTCAAATTTTACATCACTTCTTTTGGCAATATCTTTAATCTGCTCCAGCGTAAGTTCATAAGATAAAGTCACAGCGTAAGGTTTAAAGTAATCTACAGCTAAATTGTTAAAAATATTCAAAGGATAATCTATAAATATCTCAAAGTCATAATTTTTTGCAATATGATAAAGCCCTAAATTTGAAACCAAAATTTTGTTTATCCCCATATCTTGTAAAAATTCTAATTGAGGCTTTATTACCTTCATCTCTTCCCTCAATATAGAAGGGAAAGCAGGTATAACCGTTGTCTTTGAATCTTTTGTCAGTTCTAAACCTTTTTTAAAAAGTTTTATATCAAGCTTGTAATTGAAATAGACGTATTCTATACCCAATTGGCTGGCCATCTTCAAATGTTCAAGCTTATCAGTATAAAAAGTTAAACTTACTTCTTCCTTTTTCTCCTTGAAAGAAGGCAGAATAAAAAAGGTATGCTTTTCTTCTCTTTTATAATAGTCTAACTTTCTCTTTTCTAACATTTCTATTGCTTTTCTTCGCGCCTCTTTTATTCCCTTTACAGACATGTAAAGGCCTTTTTCAACTACTACCTCTATTTCTTCTACGTAGAAGGCTGTATCATTTATTTGAGTAAGTTTATCCTTCAAAAAATCTTCATCAATAGAAACTTTTTCTGCTATCTGACTTATTTCATCACTATAAGCTTCTACTGTACGAATTCCTTCTTGTATCTTTATATACAAAGGTTTGCCTTTTTTTAACTCCGCATAAATTTTTATAGGAATCTTTTTGGAAGGTAAGTTTTTCAGCTTGTCATTTAACAATGCATCATAAGTTTTATTTAATATTTCTCCTTCTTTTACATAAAACTTAAGGGGTAGTTCTATTATGTCTCCTTCATAAGCTCTATCTACCTTCTTCCCATTTTTAAATATTATTTCAACTTTTTGTCCTTTTTCTCCTTTTTCATCAGAAATTCCATCACCTTTTGCGATATCTCTTAAAAGCCTCAGTTTTGAAGTTTTTGAAGTTACACTTATCACTTCTGCAGCAGCAACTCCCGTGTTTTTAGGGGAAATATAACTCATTTTAGAGGGTTTAACTCCAAAAAGATAGCCAGTAGAAAATCCTCTATTAAAAATTCGAGACATCTCTTCTATAGCTTTACCTGAATCAAAAGCTTTGCTCTCATAAAAACTGTCAATAGCTTCTCTGTAGGCTTTTACAACCGAAGCGACGTACTCGGCATTTTTCATCCTACCTTCTATTTTAAAAGAAGTGATTCCCGCCTCAATGAGTTTTGGTATATGTTCTATAGTACATAAATCCGCCATACTCAAAAGGTGTAAATCCTTTTCTAAAACTTTTCCCTCTTTATCTACAAGAGAATACTTTAAACGGCAGGGTTGTGCACATCTTCCCCTGTTTCCGCTTCTTCCTCCTAGTATACTACTCATAAAGCACTGTCCGGAATAACTGACGCAGAGAGCTCCATGAACAAAAACTTCTATTTCAATGTTAGAATTTTGAACTATATCCTTTATTTCTTTTAATGTAAGCTCTCTTGATAAAATAACCCGGGAAACTCCCTTTTGAGCTAATTCCTGTACTCCTTCTAAATTATGAACTGTCATTTGTGTACTCGCATGAACTTTTAAATCAGGATAATTTTCTCGTAAAAACTTTAATACTCCCATATCCTGCACTATAACTGCATCAACACCTATAGAATACAAAAAATCTAAATAGTTCACCAGCTTTTCAAATTCTTCATTCGCTACAAGGGTATTTACAGTAACGTATACCTTGACATCTCTTAAATGGCAGAATTCTACAGCAGATTTTAAATCATCATAGTCAAAATTGGTTGCATAAGCTCTTGCACCAAAATTTTTTCCTCCTAGATACACTGCATCGCATCCTGCATTAACTGCACTCGTTAAAGCCTCATAATCTCCTGCTGGAGCTAATAATTCAACTTTTTTCATCCAATCACCTTTACTTTTCTTCATCAAAAGTTTCTATAAACTGCCGAAACTCTTCCTCTGTCTCTAAAAGCTGTTGTTTAGTTTTAGTAAGCTCCTCCTCTAATTGTTTTATATAGCGATTTTTTTCTTCTAATTCTGCTTTTAAAGAAAGCAATTCCTTTTTGATAGCATTATTTTCTTCTTTTGCAATAAAAAGTTCATCTGCAATATTTAAAGACGACAAAAGTAGTAGTTGCATTTGTGATAACTTTTCGTAGTTTTGGAGCAATTCTTTAATTACATTGTCTACATAATTGGCAAGTTTTATTACATGCTCTTCAGGATAATCAGATTTTAAAATATATTCATTCCCATTGATAATCACGGTAACTTTATTTAACTCCACAAAAACATCCCCTTAATCTTTTGTTATTTTATTTACTTCTACATTAAAGTGCAATTTCCTTCTTAATTAAGATAAAAGATAAAAAAGGCTGTAAAATTGCCTTTTTTATCTTAATTTGGCTCCTAATTTTTTGTCAAGAGCCTCTACAATGTTGTTGTGAATTACATTTACCTCTTCATCTGTCAAAGTCCTTTCATAAGACCTATACCAGATAGAGAAAGCAACGCTTTTTTTGCCTTCAGGGATGTTAGGACCTTTATAGACGTCAAACAATTCGACTTTATCTATAAGTTTTCCTCCTGTTTCAAGTATAACTTTTTCCACATCTTTTACAAAAATATCTCTATCTACTAAAACTGCTATATCCCTTTCTACAGCTGGATACTTGGGAAGAGGCATGTACCTCTTTTCTACATTAGCATATTGTATTACTTTATCTAAGTTTATTTCTCCACCGTAGACTCTAACAGGTATGTCGTAATTTTCTAAAACATCAGGGTGTATCTCTCCAAATATACCTAATGTTTCGTCACCTAGGAGAATTTTTGCCGATCTTCCTGGATGATAGGAAGGATCTTCTGCCCTTACATATTCTACTCCTTTTATACCCATTACTTCAAAAAGTGCTTCTATTACTCCTTTTAATGAGTAAAAATCCACATCTTTCCCGTACATTCCTATTGCAATAGTCTTTATTTCCTGTGGTAATTCTTTTAAGGGTAATTCTTTTGGCATAAAGACTTTAGATATTTCAAAAACTTTGAAATCTTGTACTTTTCTACTATAGTTGGTATAAGCTACATTCAATATAAAAGGCAGTAGAGTAGTTCTCATAAGGCTTTGGTCTTCTCCCAAAGGATTTATAATTTTAACTGCTTTCCTCAATGGACTGTCTAAAGGCACATTGATTTTATCTAAGTCTTTGCTTCCCATAAAAGATATCGTAACTATTTCATTCAATCCGCAAGCCAACAGCACTTCTTTTATTTTTTCCTCTAATTCCTGTTCTTTTGTCATTGCCCCCAATGTCGTTTGAGCGTTTTTCATTAAGCTATCTTGTATGTTGTTGTATCCAAATAACCTCGCTATTTCTTCTGCAATGTCTGCCTCCATTGTCACATCTCTGCGAAAATGCGGAACTGTTATCTCAAGGTCATCGCCTTTTTGTAGAACTTTAAACTCTAAAGACTCCAATATTTCAATCATTTGAGATGTCGGAAGCTCTGTGCCTAAAAATCTATTAATCCTGTGAGGATTTACAGTTAAAACTGTTTTTTCAATTGGCTTTGGATACTCGTCCACAAGCCCTTTTAAAACTGTACCACCACAGTATTTTTCCATAAGCTGTGCTGCTCTTTCACAAGCTAAAACTGTAATCTCTGGGTCTAAACCTTTTTCAAATCTTGAAGAAGCTTCACTTCTTAAACCCAATTTCTTAGAAGTATGCCTTATATTGCTTCCTTTAAAATTAGCACTTTCTATTAAAATATTTACAGTAGTGTCAGTTATCTCCGTATTTTCTCCTCCCATTACACCTGCCAAACCTATAGCTTTCTTCTCATCAGCAATAACCAACATTGAGCTGTCTAAAGTTCTCTCTTTTCCATCCAATGTAACTAATTTTTCTCCTTCTCTTGCCCTTCTCACTATTATGTGCTTGTTTTCAACTTTGTCCAAATCAAAAGCGTGTAAGGGTTGACCTAATTCCAACATCACATAGTTTGTAACATCCACCACGTTATTTATAGGTCTTATTCCAGCTTTTAAAAGACGCATCTGCATCCACATAGGAGAAGGACCTATCTTCACATTCTTAACGACCCTTGCCACATATCTAAAGCATAAATCCGTAGCCTCAATAGTCACTTTTGCAGGATTTTGTTCTTCGCTTTCATTAACTTCTACCACCGGCATTTTAAATTTTTTCTTAAAAGTCGCAGCTGTCTCTCTCGCTATTCCTACCATTGACAAACAATCAGGCCTGTTGGGAGTTATTTCAAATTCTAATACATCGTCTTTTAACTGAAGAGCTTCGTTTATATCCATTCCTAATGGGAAAGGTGGTAATATAAAAATTCCGTTTCTTTGAGATTCTGGCAGCAAGCTTTCATCAAGTCCCAACTCTTCAGCAGAACACATCATGCCATTTGATTCTATTCCTCTTAATTTGCCTCTTTTTATCTTAACTCCTCCAGGAAGAGTTGCGCCATGAAGGGCTACTGGTATGTAGTCCCCCACTTTAATATTTTGTGCTCCGGTTACAATTTGTAGTTTTTCAGTGCCTACATCTACAATACCAACCAACAATTTATCAGCATTAGAGTGTTTTTCTAATGAAATAATTTTCCCTACCACCACATTTGAAATTTCTTTCCCATAACTTGTTATAGTCTCTACCTTTGACCCTGACATAGTAAGGCCTTCAGCAATAATTTTCGCATCTTCATCTATGTCAACAAACTCTTTCAACCACGAAAGTGACACTAACATGCGACCACCCCTTTAAAACTGTTGTATAAACCTTAAATCATTTTCAAAAAGAAGTCTCAAATCTTCTATTCCGTATTTCAGCATTGTAATCCTATCTATCCCCAATCCAAAAGCAAATCCACTGTATTTTTCAGGATCAATACCAGACATTCTCAAAACATTAGGATGTACCATGCCTGCACCTAAAATTTCAATCCAACCAGTATAACCGCAAACTCTACAACCTTTTCCACCACAAGCAAAACAGCTCACGTCCATTTCTGCACTGGGTTCTGTAAAGGGAAAATAATGAGGTCTAAATTTGGTTTGAGTGTCTTCCCCAAAAAATTTCTTCGCAAATATATTTAAAACTCCTTTTAAATCTCCCATTGTTATTCCTTCATCTACTACAAGCCCTTCCATCTGATGAAATACTGGAGAGTGAGTTGCATCTATCTCATCAGACCTATAAACCCTTCCAGGAGATATAACCCTTATTGGAGGCTTATTTTTCTCCATAGTCCTTACTTGTACCGGGGATGTTTGAGTCCTCAAAAGTATATCAGAAGTCACATAAAAGGTATCCTGTAAGTCTCTAGCTGGATGGTCCTCTGGAGTATTTAATGCCTCAAAGTTGTAATAAGTAAACTCTATTTCTGGCCCTTCTGCAATAGAAAAGCCTAATCCTAAAAATATCTTTTTAATTTCATCCAATACTTGTGTCATGGGATGTTTGTGACCGTACTCATAAGGTTTACCCGGCATAGTTATGTCTATGTACTCACTTTTTATCCTCTTTTCTTTTTCTAATTGGGCAATTTTATTTTTGTTTCTGTGAGTAAACCCTCAATTTTCTCTCTAACTTCATTGGCAATTTGGCCAATTACAGGTCTTTCTTCAGGCTTTAAACTTCCCATTCCCCTTAAAATTTGCGTCAATTCGCCTTTTTTACCTAAGTATTTAACTCTTAAGTTTTCAATTTGCTGTAAACTATCAGCTGACAGAATTTCTTTTTGTGCATCTTCATAAAGCTTGCGCAACAATTCTTCCATCTTTAAACCAACCCCTCTTTTAGTGTATTAGTGTATTAGTTAAAATAAAAAATCCTCCGTCAATAGGACGAAGAATCCGCGGTACCACCTAAATTAGCATTTTATAAAAAATGCTCACTCATTTGGATAACGGTATGACCGGCAATGCCTACTATTAGTTCAGCACGCTGCTCCGGAGGGAACTTTCCATTATCTACCTAACGATAACACTCTCAGTCTACGGTGTTATCTCCCTGTGATTTTCGATAATGTACTTTACTCCTTCATAGCATTTTGAAATATTTTTTTAAGATTATACCATCCTAATTATTTTTTATCAACCTCTGCCTTTGAGATTCGTATAAAAATATACTAGCAGCGATTGAAACATTTAAAGACTCTGCCTCCCCTGTCATAGGTATTTTCACAAAGTCATCAACCAGATCTACAACACTGACACCTTTTGCTTCATTTCCCAAAACAAAAGCTACTTTATCCGAAATATTGCATTCATGAACTAATTTTTGAGCTTTTAAGTGAGTTGCAAAAACTTTTATTCCTCTTCGCTTAAGTTTTAACAAAATTTGTGAAGTAGTAGCTATGACAGGAATGTGAAAAATAGAACCCATAGAGGCTCTTAAAACCTTTGGATTAAAAATATCCACACAGTTGTTTATAGTAAAAATAGCACTAACCCCAAATGCATCAGCCGTACGTATTATAGTACCTAAATTTCCTGGGTCTTGAATATTGTCTGCTATAACATATACACCCTTTTCTTTTATATACGTATTTTCTTCATATTTTGGTATTTTTATAATCGCCATCACCATTTGTGGAGTTACTGTATCACTTATTTTCTTAAAGATTCTTTCAGTAGTATGTGCAATTTCAAAATCACCTTTGGGAATATCTATTTTAACCCCTTCCCCCATAACTATGTACTCTATTTCAAAGTCACTTTTTAAAGCCTCCAATACACTTGTAGTACCCTCTACAAAAAACAGTCCTTCTTCGTATCGGCCCTTTTTGTCTTTTAGCTTTTTTATTTTTTTATAAGGTCATTGTTTTCACTCGTAATTAACATTTCAACCACTCTTTTACAAAATTAGTTAAAGCAAAAGGCCATACAAACTGGCCTTATGCGTTTAACTGCTGCTTAGCTATATTTACTAATTCTGCAAAGGCTTTTTCGTCGTTTATCGCCATTTCTGAAAGCATCTTCCTGTTAATTTCTATTCCAGCCTTTTTAAGACCATTTATAAACCTGCTGTAGGAAATTCCGTGGGCTCTTGCAGCAGCATTTATTCTTGTTATCCAAAGCTTTCTAAAATCTCTCTTTCTTAATTTTCTGCCAATATAAGCATACATTAAAGATTTCATTACTGCTTGATTGGCAACTCTAAAAAGCTTGCTCTTAGCTCCAAAATAACCTTTTGCAAGCTTCAATATTTTCTTACGTCTTCTCCTCGTCACTTTCCCAAATTTTACTCTAGCCATTTTAAAAACCTCCTAATCTATTATGAATAAGGTAATAAGCGTTTGATATTTTTAGCATCCGCACCTACCAAATAAGTAGCTTTTCTCAATCTTCTTTTTCTTTTTGCATTTTTATGTGTTAAAAGGTGACTTTTATAAGCTCTCGACCTTTTAACTTTTCCTGACTTTAACACTTTAAACCTTTTTGCTGCTCCTCTATGTGTTTTCATTTTAGGCATAAATATATCCTCCTTCTGTAATTTTTGCTAACTTTTTGGTGTTAATACCATCATTAAATTTCGCCCCTCAATATTAGGAGCTTTTTCTATAACGCCATACTCACTGAGCTCATTTGCAAACCTTTTTAAAAGGTCTTCTGCCAGCGAAGTGTGAGCTGCTTCCCTTCCTCTAAATCTTATAGTAACTTTTACTTTATTACCTTCTTTTAAAAACTTAATAGCACTTTTTAACTTTACACCAAAGTCATGGTCTTCAATAGTCGGGGACATCCTTATTTCTTTTACATTTATAATCTTTTGCTTTTTCTTTGCCTCTTTTTCTCTTTTACTAAGTTCATACCTATACTTACCAAAATCCATCAATTTGCACACGGGCGGATTGGCTTGAGGGGCAATCTTAACCAAATCAAGATGTCGCTCTTGAGCAATTTTATAAGCTTCCTTTGCCGACATTATACCTATTTGCTTACCGTCTTGGTCAATCAGCCTTACCTCTTTGTCCCTTATTTCCTCATTGACCTGCAGCTCTTTGTTAATAAATACGCACCTCCTAAAAATTATGAAAAAATAAAAGCGGATATAGAAATACCCGCTTCTTTACAATAAAACAAAGATAAATACTTTTGAAGAAACCTTTGCACCTTCGGTGAAAGGTGAGAAGCGGGCGCTTCTACTTATTCGCTTTTTTAGTTTATCATTATTTTATTTTTTTGTCAATATTTATTTTTATGTTTGCTAAACCCTAAAAATTTCTCACATACTCCAAGTAAGAAATATAATTTCTTTTTAGCTCTTCTATAGAGTCTCCACCAAACTTTTTAAGGCTTTCATCAGCAATCACCCAAGCACAAACTGCTTCTAAAACACAGGCAGCAGCTTCAACAGCAGTCACATCTGAACGCTCATAAGCAGCTTTTACTTCCTCTTTAGTATTTATGTCAATAGAAGTAAGGGGTTTTAAAAGAGTAGGAATTGGTTTCATGGCAGCTCTTATCACTATAGGGCTACCGTTAGATATTCCTCCTTCAATTCCTCCTGCATTATTTGTCTTTCTGTAAAAACCTTTATCTCCCTCATAATAAATTTCATCATGGACTAAGGAACCGGGTCTTTTGGCTGCCTCAAAGCCTAAACCAAATTCTACTCCCTTAATTGCTTGAACACTCATTATATGATAAGAAAGCAGAGCATCTAATTTCCTGTCCCATTGAGTATGGCTGCCTAATCCTATAGGCACCCCTTCAATTACTATTTCTATTATACCTCCTAAAGTATCGCCTTTAGCCTTTGCCTCTTCAATTACTTTAATCCACTCTTCCTCTGTTTTTGCACCACCTATTTCTAATACTTTGCTTTTTACTGAAACATTTAGTTCTTTTAAAAGCAATTTTGCCACACTTCCTATAGCCACTCTTGCCGCGGTCTCACGGGCACTAGAACGCTCTAAAATATTTCTAATATCTCTTTGATTGTATTTAATAGCACCAGCAAGGTCTGCATGACCAGGGCGTGGTCTTGTTATAGGCGGAATTTCTTTATCTTTCCAATTTGTATAATCTCTATTTATAATCTCCAATGTAAGAGGTGCTCCGATAGTCTTGCCATGTCTTACTCCACTCAAGATGTGTACTTCATCTTTTTCAATAGCCATTCTTCCCCCTCTTCCATAACCCCCTTGCCTTCTTTTAAGCTCATTATTTATAAATTCTACGTCAATAAAGAGATTTGATGGAAGGCCTTCAATAATAGCAATTAAAGCTTCCCCATGGGATTCCCCTGCAGTAATATATCTCATACTTTTCCTCCTTGCTTTGCTTCAATTTCTTTAATCTCATCTTCATAATTAGCTACTAAAAAGTACAAAATACTCACTACTATTCTTGCAATACCTGTTAAAATCATAAAAGCTACATAACCCATTTGTGTATAAAGCCACATTCCAAACATAGGAGCAATAAAAGCGGAAATTTGAGTAATTAGTGTAAACACGGCGATGTAACTCATTTTTTCTGAAGTAGGAGGTAAAAGCTCTAACAGCCAATTTAAGAGCAACATGTTATAACCTCCTACAGCTATACCCCCTAAAAAATCAAAAATAGCGCCAACATAAAGGTTTTTAGCTGTAGCCCACATGAGGGGAATAAATCCTAGAAGCAATGCACTTAATGCAACAGCAAATCCGTTTCCCCTTTTGTTGGACAGGTCAGCCCATTTATAAAAAGCTAAAATAGACCCAATAGAGGAAACAATAGTAAATATACTCATCCATGCATTGTTAGCATGCAAAAAATTTACCTTATATATGGTAAAAATGGGCCAAGCCATCATCCATGCAAAATAATATATAAAAGAAGTTACATTAAAATATATAAATTTCTTAGACTCAAACATGTTTCTAAAAGCTTCATAAAAACTTCCGGACTTGGCTTCATCCAAATCCCTTTTTACCACATGAAACCTTGAAAAATAATAAGATTCTATTAATCCGAAAATAAATGCAACAGTAAATATTACTTGATAATTAATAGGGAAAACTATTTTATCAAGCAACCATCCTGTTACCAAAACTGTAATTGTTGCCACAATTGTCGTCCAAAAATTTCTGTCAGCGAAAACTTTACTTCTATATTCTGGAGGAATTAATTCACTCATAAATGATTGCCAACACATGCCAACTGTCATAGAAGGTAAATTCATTATTCCCACTAATATAACTACAATCCACGGTTGAAGTTGTTTACTAAAAAGCGGAGCAAGAGCAAGTAAAAAATAAAAAGTTCTTGCGATATAAAGTACAATATAAGAAAATTTGTGAACCTCTTTTAATTTATTAATCAAATATGTTACAGGAATAACTCCAATTACCACCATAAGGGCAGGTAAAGAATTTAAAAGAGACACTTGAAAGTCATTTGCTCCTAATTTTATAGCATATATGCCAATAAAAGGGTTGACCATATTAAAGCCTATAGCCCATGCAAGACCATTTATCATATTCATTTTTATGTTATGTCTTAAATATTTGTAAACTTCTGCGTCCTTTTTCATACCTCTTCCCTCAAAATTAATATTTTAATTTTAGATTACCACGTTTTTTAAATTCTTTCAATAAATCAAAATGCCCCTTTAAAGGAGCATTTTGATTTTATAAAGCTTTTGTGGCGATTTCTTTAAGAATTTTTTCTATAAACTCATTTAAGGAAATAGCGCCTAAGTCCCCTTCTTTTCTTGACCTTAAAGATACTGTTCCTTGTTCCACTTCTTTATCCCCTACAATCAGCATGTAAGGAATCTTTTGAAGTTGTGCCTCTCGTATTTTGTATCCTATTTTTTCATTCCTGTCGTCTAATTCAGCTCTTATGTCATTTTCCAACAGACGCCCGTATACATTTTGGGCATAAGCATAGTGTTTATCAGATATAGGCAAAACTCTAACTTGTACTGGCGCCAGCCAAGTTGGGAAAGCCCCTGCAAAATGTTCAGTAAGAATTCCAATAAATCTTTCTATACTTCCGTAAATTACCCTGTGCAACATTATAGGTCTGTGTTTTTCTCCATCTGGGCCTATATACTCCAGTTCAAACCTTTCAGGCATCTGGAAATCCAATTGGATAGTTCCACATTGCCATGTACGACCTATGCTGTCTTTTAAATGAAAATCTATTTTGGGTCCGTAAAATGCACCATCCCCCTCATTAACTTTATATGGTAAATTCACGCGATTTAAAGCAGAAATCAAAGCATTTGTAGCCAATTCCCAGTCTTCATCAGACCCCATAGAATTTTCAGGACGTGTAGACAATTCAACAAAATACTCAAAGCCAAAAATTTTATAGAAATAATCCACTAAATTTATAACCCCTAAAATTTCATCTTCAACCTGCTCAGGAGTCATAAACAAGTGAGCATCATCCTGAGTAAAACTTCTTACTCTCATAAGCCCATGCAAAACTCCTGAGAGTTCATGTCTATGCACTAAACCCAATTCACAAAGTCTCAAAGGCAAATCCCTGTAACTGTGCATTGTAGACTTGTAAACAAGCATTGCTCCAGGGCAATTCATAGGCTTTATTGCATAAGTCTCTCCGTCTATTTCAGTGAAATACATATTCTCTTTATAGTGGTCCCAGTGTCCTGACCTACGCCATAATTCTTCATTCAAAATTATAGGAGTTTTTATTTCCTGATAACCATGCTTTATATGTTCTTTTCGCCAAAAATCTTCTAAAATGTTTCTTATAATCATTCCCTTAGGATGGAAAAAAGGAAAACCTGGTCCTTCAGGGTGGATACTAAACAAATCTAACTCTTTCCCTAATTTTCTATGGTCTCTCTTTTTAGCTTCCTCTAACATATGTAAATATTGATCTAACATGCTTTTTTTGGGAAAGCTTATTCCATATATTCTTTGAAGCATTTTATTTTTTTCGTCGCCTTTCCAGTAGGCTCCAGCAACTGACAACAATTTAATAGTTTTTACCATGCCTGTTGACATAAGATGGGGCCCAGCACAAAGGTCAGTAAATTCTCCTTGCTTGTAAAAAGAAATTTCCTCTCCTTCTGGTATTTCTTCAATTAGCTCCACTTTATAAGGTTCATCTTTTTCTTTCATCAATTTTATCGCTTCATCTTTTGGAAGGACAAACCTTTCCAACTTATAATCTTCTTTTATAATTCTATTCATTTCCTGTTCTATAGCTTCAAAGTCTTCTGTGGTAAAAGGCCTTTCTGTATCAAAGTCATAATAAAAACCATTGTCTATAGCCGGACCAATTGCCAATTTCACATCTTTAAAAAGCCTTTTTACAGCCTGTGCTAAAATATGGGAAGAAGTGTGCCAATAAATCTTTTTCCCTTCTTCATCATCAAAAGTCAAAATTTCTAATTTTCCGTCCTCCTCAATTTTTGTATTAAGTTCCACCACTTTGCCATTAAATTTTCCACCGACGGCTTCTTTTGCTAACCTTTCACTTATACTTTTAGCTATTTCATAAACTGTCATACCCTTTTCAAATTCTCTTTGTGTGCCATCCTTTAATGTTATAATCATTCAATTACCTCCTTTGTAAAATTTTTCTCTTAAATAAAAAACCTCTTACCCCGTAAAGAGGCAGAGGTTATCTGCGGTTCCACTCTTTTTTATACTCTGGTATTATATCGGAATAACCGTTCGGATTCATCATCCGCAGCTCCGGGGTGGTCTTCGATATTCAGAACATTTGAATGATCTCAGCCTATGTCATTCAATCTCTGTGATGTTCTTTAAATATCTACTTTCCCCCTCATTGCTTTAATATTTAATTTTTTAATCATTATATCTTCCTCTCGGACATTTGTCAATAATAATTTATAAAAATTGTATCACAATTGCTTGCAATACTCCTATTAGAAACCCTAAAACTCCCCCCATAATCTCTATCATATAAAGTTCACTGTGAGCAATTTTTATCACCACCTCCTCCAATTTTTCTAATTTGAAGCTTTTTATTTTTTCCTCTACAATTTCTGATATTTTAAGTTTTTTTGAAATAATCTCTACCACTTCATTAGAAGGAGAATTTAAAAATACTTCTACTTCTCTATTTATAATATCACCAATGTAGTTTGATATCATCTCTTTTATAGCCTTGGGAAGAAAAGAAGGAAGTTTATTTTCTGTAACTTCTTTAACTTTTAAGTCCAAATTCGATAATAGAAACTTGCGATTTTCTTCTGTTAAAAGCCTGTCCCATAAATCATTAAAAGATAACAATTCCCTTTCCACAATTTCACCTATTGATTTAGCAATTTCATATTTTCTTTTAGGGATAAGTCCTTGTAACGTAATACCGAAAATTTTTACAGGTTTCAAAGGCTTAAATAGCATTTTAACGGCGACAAAATTCGTAAGCCATCCAATAGCTGCTCCTACAAAAGCTAAAAATAGCATCCTTGTTAAAAATTGCATTCCACCACCTCTAAATTTTAAAAAATCACAAATATAATAATATCAGATTTTGACGAATTTTAAAACCCAGCCTTAAGCTGGGCTATTTTTCACATTTAATCTTTGAACACAATTCACAGCCATAGCAAATTTCTACTTTGTCATTAAAAACTTTTTTAACCGTCTCTAGAATTTCATTATCTCTCATATTGTTAATAGAATGAAAAAATATTTTTTTAGGAGCAATGGTTATAAGCGTGCTTATCAAAGCATCTTCATCACTTATAACACCATCTTTTAATTCAGCAACTATTTCATTAATAAAATCATTAGATATTGGTTTGTCATTTTCATCATAAAGTTTAAATTTGCCATTTTTATCGACAATGATATTCAATATTTCAACTTTTGAATCCTGTAATTCGACGAAGTATTTAAGTAAACCTATAAACTCATTGTACTCTTTTTTCATTAAAAATTCATCAACAGCCTTATCTGTTACTTCGCTAAGTTCACCAATAAAATCCCTCAGTCTAAAGTTCACAAACCCTTCTAAGTCTATATAATCACTCTCTTTTAAAAAATCTCTTACCAATACAAAAATTTGCTCTTTTTTTGCTAATTTAAATGTCTCTTTATTCACATCATCTTCTAAAATATTGTAAGCGATTTTTTCTATTTCCTCCTTTTCATCTTCTGAAAAATAATGGTAATATTTATTGATTAATTTTTTATTATCCGTTTGTCAATTTGGTTAACAATTATATCTGAAATAGCTTCCGCTATATAATTTCTTATTCTCGCAACATTGCTAAAGCCTTGTTTATCCTCCACTTTTAAGCTATAATAGGTAACTGAGCCACACACATTAGAATTTATCGCAATCTTTATACCATTTTCAGCTAAATTTTTTAAGCCATGTTTTAAATTTTCTACATCTAGTTTTAAATCCTTTGAAACACCTATGGAAAATAGTTGCAATTTTCTCACTCCCTTCGTTAATAGTATATGTGTCTTTTTATCATTTTTATCTGTTTTAAATCAGTGGAATGATGGAACCAATGTCTTTTATTTGTTTAAAAGTAAGATAAACAATTTCAATTCCTTTTTTATTTAAAAATTCAATAATTTTTTCATAATTTTTATGTGAATTGAATACACCAGTTACTGCTAATTTTTTCTCTCCTATAAGCCCCATTGCACCGCCAATAAACCCGTATTCAAAACCCTTTAAAAAACACCTCCGGGTTCTATCAAAAGCGCTTCAAAACCATTGCTAACTGCTACCTCAAATATTCCTTTGTCTGAAGTTATAAAGCTATTATCATCTATGATTGCCATATTACATTTTGTATAACCTTGCTTTACATTTAAAAACTTGACACCTTTTTTTTCTAAGGACTCTCTCAAAACAGGATCTGTGTACTTGAAATTGTGAAAAGCTGTGTTTCCCAATCTTGCTACATTATATGCGATATCATAAGGATAGTTACGTTTCAAAAAAGTTTGTCCTATTTTTACTTTTAAACCTATTAATTTCAATTTGCGTATAAACTCTGGTGTCACATTGGGAGCTACAATGATTTCTCTGTCTCCTAAGGGATGCAAAAGTATATCGGGATGAAAAGAAATGGCATCGTATAAATCTGCACATTTTTCAGTGTATAAGACTTTTATCCCTAACTTAGACAAACTATCTCCAATTTCCCTCTCTCTTCCATCAATTACAACCCATTTAAAATTGCCATGGGGAACAAAGGGATTAGACATTTTTTCACCTCTTTTATACAAAGATAGGGCATACTGTTGTATGCCCTTAACCTTTTCTTTAACCTTTTCTTCTATCTTTTAAATAACAACTTCCATCCATTGTCTTTAATTTCTTTTTCAATTCAGCAGCTACTGCACTTATTTCCAAATCATTTTTAAAATCTCTAAATTCATTTGTGACAATAGCAATAGAAATTGATACCATTGGAAACATCATCTTTTCGCCAGTCCTACCAATTGTCTCTATGTAACCCCGTTTTCTATCTTCATCGTCATATAAATACTTTATTTCCTCATCAAAGCGAGAAATTATATACTTACACATCTCTTCAGCTTTATCAGGAGTAGTAATTATCACAAAATCATCTCCACCTATGTGTCCCAAAAAAATCTCTTTCATTTCCAATCAGATTTACAGCATCTGATAAAATTTTGGCTGTAAGTTTTATTACATTATCTCCTCTTAGAAAACCATAGTAATCATTATAAGACTTAAAATTGTCCAAATCAATATACAAAATGGCATAAGGCTTGTTTTCTTTAATTCGCCTTTTTATTTCTTCTTTAATGTCAATATTTCCTCTAAGACCAGTAAGAGGGTTGGCCATTCTGTTGTGTTCTATCCGCTGAAACAAATTATTGACTTTAAACAGAAGTTCTTTGTCATTAAAAGGTTTCACTAAATAATCATCTGCACCCAATTCCAACCCTTTAATTTTTTCTTCAAAATTGTCCTGTGAAGTCAAAAGTATTATAGGAAGCATCAAATTTTCTTCTTCTTTCCTCAAAATTCTTAAAAGGTCAAAGCCAGTCATGCCTGGCATAACTATATCTAATATTACCATATCAGGTAGTTTATTCTTGTATATTTGTAAAGCCTCTTCTCCATCTTTAGCCTCTAGCACCCCATACCCAGCATTTTCTAAAATATCTTTCAAAATTTTCCTTGTAAGTTTGTTATCATCGACAATAAGAATGTTTCTCCCCTTCACAATGCTTCCTCCACAAAAAAACATTTAACAACCCCATAATATTATATAAAAATTTTGGCAAAAAAACTACTACTTTAGCAAATTAAATTTAAATTAAAAATGAAAAAATTTTACATAAAATTTTATGCAGTTTCTTCAAAGAAAAGAGAGTAATATTTTGAAATTTTTTCTTCCAATGTGTCCATACTTATAAAACGAGCCTCTCTTATTGCCTCTTTTCCATCCACATAAACTATTACAGTAGGAACAGTAAAAACAGAAAACTTACCAGAAGCCAGCGGAATCTCATCAATAGGAATGTGAAAACTTTTTATTTTTGGATAGTTTACTAGCATTTCTTCAAGTTTAGGAAGTAATGATGTACATATTCCGCAATCTTGTGTAGAAAAATAAAGAAATACCATATCATTTTCCTTTATAATTTGTTCTATATTTTCTATGTCGTTAATTTTATCCATAATTTCCCTCCTATCCAAAAGACTACAAACGATTAGATTTTAAAATTAAAAAATATAAGCCCCTTCTAGGGCTTTTTCATAACCTGATTCACTAAAGTTTCATATTTTTATGGAGGCGACACCCGGATTCGAACCGGGGAATAAAGGTTTTGCAGACCTCTGCCTTACCACTTGGCTATGTCGCCATATTGGAGCGGACAACGAGACTCGAACTCGCGACCCTCACCTTGGCAAGGTGATGCTCTACCAACTGAGCTATGTCCGCATAATGGTGCCTCGAAGTGGAATCGAACCACTGACACAGGGATTTTCAGTCCCTTGCTCTACCAACTGAGCTATCGAGGCATAACTGGCGACCCAAAAGGGACTTGAACCCTCGACCTCCAGCGTGACAGGCTGGCGCTCTAACCAACTGAGCTATTGGGCCGTGGTGGTCGCAATAGGACTCGAACCTATGACCCCCTGCTTGTAAGGCAGGTGCTCTCCCAGCTGAGCTATACGACCATTCTACTGCCGTGCAAGTAATAGTATACATAAAAAACTGCTATTAGTCAACACTATTTTGAGGATTTTTTCGCCTTTATGTCTAATTAAAAATAAAAAATATCGATGATTCTCTTAAATTTGCTTTATTCCTCTGCAATTCTCAGCAATTCTTTAAGCCTACTTTCCTCTATCAAATACTTTTTACCACAAAAATGGCATACAGCTTCAACAGATTGTCCTTCTGAAATAAGTTTTTCTATCTCCTCTTTTCCAAGAGCAATTATAGCAGTTTCAAATCTTTCTTGTGAACAATCACATTCATATTTTAAATCTACTCTTTCTAAAATATTAAGTCCCATCTCCCCTAATATATGGTTCAATATATCTTCTGGTAGATATCCATTCCTTAACAATTCTGTAACTGAAGAAATATTCCTGAGTACTTCCTCTAGCTTTGCTACAACTTCTTCTTCAACATTAGGCAATAACTGTATAATAAAGCCTCCAGAAGCTAAAACATTTCCTTCTTTTCCCACTAACACTCCTACCCCAACAGCAGAAGGTACCTGCTCAGAGGCATAAAAATAATAGGCTATATCTTCCCCGATTTCCCCAGTTTGAAGCTCTACAGTTCCAATGTAAGGTTCCTTTAAACCTATATCTTTTATAACAGTCACATATCCATTTTTACCAACAGCTTTGCCTACATCTAATTTTCCTTTTTCAGACAGTGGTAAATCCACTGTAGGATTTCCTACATACCCTTTGACAATTCCCGGGTAATTTGACACTGCAACAATATTCCCTATAGGCCCATCACCTTTTATAACTAAAGTGACCTTGTCTTTTTCACCCTTCATCATAACTCGCATCATAGCGACAGCTGTCAAAGCTCTTCCTAAAGCTGCACAAGTGGTAGGTGTGAGATTGTGAATTTCTTTAGCCTTCTGGGCAGTTTGTGTTGAAAAAGCTGCAATAGCTAATATTTTATTATTATAAGCTGTAGCTCTTACAATGTAATCACTCATAGTAAATACCTCCTATATCAAAAAACCCTAACATATTTAAATGTTAGGGTTTAATTTCACGTCAGTTTACCTTTCTTACCTTAGAAGCTTGTGGTCCTTTTGCAGCTTCAACTACCTCGAACTCAACTTTTTGTCCTTCCTCCAATGTCTTAAAGCCATCACCTTCAATTGCTGAGTAATGGACAAATACGTCTGTGCCATCCTCCCTTTCAATAAAGCCATAGCCTTTCTCGGCATTAAACCATTTTACTTTACCTCTTACCATTTATATCTTCCTCCAAACTTGATAAATAATTTACTTCTCTATCATAGCACTTATATATCGAATTGTCAAATTTTTTATTGAAATTTTATAATATCCCATATATTTCTAAGCGCATAGCTTGCTTTTTCCCTTATAACTACATCAGCTTTATAGTCATAAGGAGTCTCTGTCGCATTTATAATTATTAAATGTCTTACTATATCTGGCAAAAAGTTCACTGGCGAAACTGCCAAAGAAGAACCTATGACTATTAACAAATCGCTGGACTTTACTTCTTTTACTGCCAAATCAAAAACATAAGGCATAGGATCTCCAAATAGTACTACATCAGGCCGCAGTAACCCACCACACTCATCGCAGCGAGGAGGAATTTGTTTTTTATTTACTTTTTCCTCTAAAACTTCAAAAGAGACTTTTTTTCCACAATGTAAACAACTTCCTTCTCTCGTATTGCCGTGAACTTCGAATACATTTTTAGAACCAGCTTTTTGATGAAGATTGTCTATATTTTGTGTAATTACTCCAAAAATTATACCTTCTTTCTCCATTTCGCTTAATATGTAATGAGCTTCATTAGGCTCAGCATTTCTCATTGAAGACAAAATCTTGAAACCAACTTTATAAAATTCCTCCGGGAAATTGTACAATACTCCCGTTGACAAAACCTCCATTGGATCTAACTTCTCCCACAGACCCCTTCCTGGGCTTCTAAAATCAGGTATACCACTTTCCGTTGATATACCTGCTCCTGTCAATACAATAGTTTTTCTTGACTGCTTAATGAGGCGAGCAGCCTCTTCAAACAAATTTTTATCCCCCATGGCAATTCACCTCAAATAGAGTATATCACAACTTTTCTTTTTTTCCTACCTCCTGTTGCATTTTCATCTTTTTCTTAACTATTGAACCTATCTTCCCAGTTTCTTGGGCAGATAACTTAGACCATCCAACTTTTTTTACCTTTTCAAGAAGTCCTAATTCTTCAGCCGCTTCAAGTTTCAAAATTTCATTGTCCATTCTCTAATCCTCCTCCCAATTTAAAGAACTGTAATATATCTTTTTCCCCGTGCTGGCATCTATCATAAACTCCAAAGAGTTAGGTATATACACTAATTTACCTTTTTTATTCTCTGTTATAAAATAGTACAGTTTAAAACCACTATCTATAAAAATATTTTGAGCAACTTGTGTATTGATAGTATTGTCTATCTTTGGAAAATCAATATAATCCCAATTAAAAATTATTTTTTTAACTATTCCTTCCTCATTTGTTTCAATGGTTATATAATTATTAGAAATTATCGTATTGTTTGTTTGTCTATAAAAAGTATAAATTTTATTATCTCGATAATTCATAGGATATGCTACCAAAAAATCACAAGACAAATAATTATAAAGATGTTCTTTCACATATGTCTTTGCCTCTTCCATATCAAGTATTCTAAAATTTTTCTCATTATAATTCCAATAACCAAAACCTAAGTGAAGAATATTTTGGTCGTGAGAATCAATTGCTACATTTATATTTAAAATTTTGTCTTTTAAACTTGTAAAATTCCAATCATAGGTCACAGCCGGTTTAACCGTCAAATAAAAATTATTCACATAACCGGATTTGAGCAAAGAAATTTTATCTATTTTTAAATTTTTTGCTATATCTTGAGCAATTGTCTCTGGATTTTTTAAATTAAAACAATCGTCTTTTAACTTTGCAAAATCCAGTGTAACCATTTCTTCTTTAATATCATTTCCCTTATAATCAATAAAAATACCACTTTTGGCATCAATCCCATAAAACAAAGGATTCAAAGAGGAAATATACACTAACTGATACTTTTTGCCCTCTTTATAAGCCATAAGCTGAGGAACAATATATCTTTGGTATAGGCTTTTTATTTCGCCAATACTTTTAATATCCTTTGTACCCTCATATTCCACTTGTTCCGAAAGATTTTCACCAAAAAATTTAACAACTTCTCCTGAATGAGAATCTATGTACACAACTATTTCTCTATTATCCACTATCAGGTGATTTATCACTTTTTTAAAAATTAACTTATAAATATATGGTTTTTCTAAACTTTCATCAATATACTCATCATCTGAAAGGCTTTTTACAAATTGATATTCTTCTCCTGTAATTGAAGATATCAAATTGTGGGCTAAAATTATCGACTCACTTTTTGAATATTTTGCTGATAAATTTTTGTCAAAAGGTGTAAAAGTATTTTCATAGTAATCTATATACTCCAATTTATCATTGTCACTATTGTATACAATTTTTAAATTCTTAAAGGGATTACTTCCTTCAAATTTAAAGCTATATAACCCATTTTGCAACTTATGTTCTACCAATTTTAATCCCCTTGTAAAAGGTACCTTCATTATTATTTCTTGTAATATTTTTTCTTCTGAATAAGGATTAGCTTCTGAATAGGCACTTGATAAATTTAAAAATAATATCAAGGCAATCAATCCTGCTAAACAAAATTTTTTAACCATACATAGACCTCCTTGAAAATATTCCCATATATACTATTCTATGTATGGTTAAAAATTCCTGCTTATATAACAAAAAAATCCGGATAACCCGGATTTTTAAACTGCTATTACTTCCCTCACTTCAGGAATTTCTTCTTTGATAGCCCTTTCAATGCCTTCTTTCAGCGTCAACGTAGCAAAAGGGCATCCTCCACAAGCACCTGTCAGCCTTACCTTTACAATTCCATCCTCTGTAACGTCAATAAGTTCCACATTTCCTCCGTCTGCTTGAAGAGATGGTCTTAGAAGCTCTAATACTTTTTCTACTCTTTCTCTCATAGCCTATCCTCCTTCCTGACACAATTATTATACCACAAAAATCAATGGAAATCTATTTTTTGAGTTTTCGACTTATAATTTCTGCAACTTTTTCTAAAAATCTTTTGTCTTCTTCATCAAAAGCAGCTAAATCATCGCTGTCAATATCTATTTCTCCTATTATGTCGCCATTAACCCATATTGGCACTACAATTTCCGATTTCGTCTCAAGACTACAAGCCAAATAATTATCTTCTTTTGTTACATCATCTACAATTATAGTATTTTTTTCTGCAACAGCTCTTCCACAAACCCCCTGTCCTACTTTAATTTTCACATGTTCTGTAGGTCTACCAATATAAGGTCCTATTACTAACTCTCCATCCTTCATGAAATAAAAACCTGTCCAATTATAGTAAGGAACATTGTCTGCTAATATCTTAACAACTTCACCATAAAATTCATCCATATCATCAATTTCTCTTGCCTTTTGGTCAATCCTAACTAATAAGTCATCAAAAACTTTTCTTTTTTCCATCTTTTCAGCTCCTCTGTAAAAAATTTATCAATATAATTTTACCATTAAAATGTTATAAAATAAAGTAGTTCCCTTTTAGATTTATCAATAGTTAAAGATTAATTCAATTTGCCTTAAATAAGAAAACTGCCTCAAAGGCAGTTTAATTGTAAAATTGTTTATTGGGGTCATTTAAAACCCTTCTAATCATCCAGTATGCCAATATCAAAATAAAAGGTGTTACTAACTGAGTTAAAGTAAAAAATCCTATTCCCCATTTTTCATTTAAATATACAGGCCATATTAAAGGATTGTCCCTTACGGTTTCTTCAATTAAACCTCTCATTAATTGATAATAAAATATAAAAGACCAAAATTGATATCCATCAGGCATGTGCTTTTTTTGTATATAAAAATATCTTATGAGAAGTATTACTCCCATAGCAACTCCTACTAATTGCGCAGGCCATCTCCCAAAGGCAAACTCAGTCGGCCTTCCTAATACTTCTTGGTTAAATATATTTCCTATTCTGACTAATATATTGCCAATTGAAAGTCCTAAAACTGCGAAATCCTCTAGAGGATTTATCCTCACACCTTTTTTACGACAATAATAAAGCCCTGCTAAAAAACCACCTAAAACTGCACCATGCCATGAAAGTCCACCTTCATAAATCTTTAACACTTGAATAGGATTTTTAATAAACCACTCAGGATAATTTGCCAATACAAACATCAATCGAGCACCTATAACACCAGAAATTACTACAATCATTAATAGATTTAATAAAAAGTCTTCATCGTAATTTAATTTCATTGCCTCTTTGTACAAATAATATCCACCAATAGCAATAGAAATAGCCATAAAAATTCCATACCAATGAACAGCAATTGGACCAATTTTAAAAGCATAAGGGCTAATTGTCGGAATGTACATCATACAACCTCCATACAATAGTTTTTAAACAGAAAACTCTGATAAGATTTTCATTATAATATCATTCTACAGCATTTCGATAATATGTCAAGAGGTGACTTTTATTTCCTTATAATGCTTTTATATGACTCTGAAATAAAAAAATCTATCCTCAACATAAAAAGTTTTGGCACCAAACCTAAATTACATAAAAATAAAGGCAGCAAGCTTCCTTCTACTCTGATTGGTATAAGAAATTGCTCGCGAGGAATATTTAAGAAATTTCAACCGTTTTTTTAAACTCCTCTTTTATCTTCTTTAGCAATTCCTCTTTTGTCATTATATCTACCGCAGTCATAGCCAGAGCTTTGGCTGCAAGTACGGCTGCCTCCTTTCCCCTCTCTGAACCTGCAGCTTTCAAAAATTCCAAGCTATGAGGTGCTATGTCCTCTTCAGCTATGGCAATGTGGGGATGGATAGAAGGCACAACCTGGCTTACATTTCCCATGTCAGTTGAGCCAACGCTCTCTTCCTTATCGCTTATATCATGATAACCCAGTTCCTTTAAATTAGCTTTAAATGTCTCAGCCATAGTTTTATTGGTTACTAGGTTGTCAAAGCCAAGCTCAAAATTTCTATATGAAAGCTTTGCTCCAGTTGCCACCTCAGCACCCTTGGCACAGGCTATTACTTTTTCCTTTACCTCCAGCATATATTTTTTTCTTTTGCCCTCACGTAAAAGCGGGCGACAGCTCTTTCGGGAATAATATTGGGAGTGTATCCTCCTTCGGTAATTATCCCATGGATTCTCGCATCAGGTCTCAACTGCTGCCTTAAGGCATTGATACCGTTGAAAAGAAGGATGACCGCGTCCAGAGCATTTATGCCTAGGTGAGGTGCAGCGGCGGCATGCGCTGCTTTACCCGTATATGTAAACTCCAGAGGTTCTATGGCAAGGGAAGTAGTATATACAGTAGTTCTATTGCCAGGATGTACCATCATAGCTGCATCCACATCATTAAAAATACCTCTTTCTACTAGTATTACCTTGGCACCGTCAGTTTCTTCTGCAGGGGAACCTACTAACATCACTTCGCCGAAAAGCTCTTCATCTAATGCCCCTAAGGCTGCTGCAGCTCCAAAACTTGCAGCTGCAATTAGGTTATGGCCACAAGCGTGACCTATTTCTGGAAGAGCATCATACTCAGCCAAAAGCGCCACCTTGGGACCAGGTTTTTTACCTTTTTTCTGTGCCAAAAAAGCAGTTGGCAGGCCTTCGACTTCATTTACTAAAAAACCATAACCGTTTATTTTTCCTTTAATAGTTTTGAAGCTTTAAATTCTTGATTTCCAAGCTCAGGATTTTTGTATATCTCATCAGCAACTTCAAAAATCTCCCCCTTAATACTATCGATAAAAGAAATGACCTTCTTTTTCAATTCTTCCACACCTATAACTCCTTCCTAACCTATATGAATTTTACAAAAATGTTTATCAATATCACTAAGCAGTCTATAAGCATTTCTTCATTTAGAATAAGGGGATTTACGGTTCTGTTGATTTAACCATAATCCCAGCCAAGGATAACGAAAGTAATGATTACTATTGTGTATAACATGTTGTAATTTATGTTATCAATTTAAAACTGTAAAGTCAAGAACCTTTTTGTATCTCCCTCAAATAGGTATAGACATATTTACCACTTAGAGAATAATTACAAAAACATTGAAGAAGAAAACACATAAAAAGAATAGAGCTGCCTCCTTGGGCAACAGGGGCAAAATATTACCATTCCTGCATAAACATCAAAAAATAAAAATCCCGGCATCTATACAATGCCGGAAAATCTTCATATTATTGGTGGGGTTAACAGGGATCGAACCTGTGACCTCTACGATGTGAGCGTAGCGCTCTGACCAGCTGAGCTATAACCCCACTTTCTATATTTTTATTATATACATCTCTCTAAAATATGTCAATCACAAATTTTTTAATACAAAGAAGGACTTTAAACGTTTTAATAGAATTTATAATATAAAACCACTTACTTGCATAATAACATATACTATATAGTAAAAATCACCAAATAAGAATATCATTTTATAAAAAGAGGGATATCATGAATGACTTATTATCATTGAGATGCATAAACATTACTTTGAGCGAAATTCTTAGCGACGAATACCTTTCCCTCATGAAGTGGGAAATAGAAAAAATTTTACAAATTAACTTGATAAAACATATTCTAAAATATGAAGACGATACTGAATGGTTTATTCTTCTAAATGGAATAGAAAAAAACTTTCGACTTTGGCTGACAATTTTCCAAGACTCTTATGAACCAGTTAATAGAATTATAATTAATGAACTTTCTGTGTCTTTTGAAAAAGAAATTGACAAAAAAGAACTAGAAAAACAAATTATAAAAACTGTTTCTGAGTTTTTACGCGATATTGGTGTCATTTCAGTATATTCTAATAATACATCTTTGCCTTGGGAAGAATTAGGATTTATGCTAGAAGAAAATAAATTATATTTTAGTTTAAAATAAAACCCCTCAAAAGAGGGATTTTATTTTGCTAATTCATATATAGCGTGAGCATAAATTTTTGCATTTAATATCAAATCTTCAATTTCTATATATTCATCCGCTTGATGTGCTAACTCTGGCTTGCCTGGAAAAACAGGCCCAAATGCTACTGTGTTAGGCATCTCTTTCGCATAAGTTCCTCCACCTATTGCTAAAAGCTCTGCTTTCTGTCCCGTCTGTTCTTCATAAACTTTGCTCAAAGTTTTTATCAAAGGATGGTCTGGTGGGAAATACAAAGGTGGTTGATGGAGCATGTCTTCTATTCTCATCCCATTAGTTTTGATTTTTTCTTCAAAAATATTCATCCAATCCTCATATTTATATTTTACAGGATATCGAATATTTAATCCTAATACTCCTTTGTTTTCATCTAATTGAATAGTACCAACGTTAAAAGTCAATTCTCCTGTTTCATCTTTTAAGTATATCCCAAAAGTTTTTCCATCTGTTTCCATTCCCACATTTGTAGCAAAGAAATGTATAAAATCTTTGACATCGCTATCCTCTAAATCTATTCTGTCAAGGAAGAGAAATAGCTGCATTATAGCATTTTTCCCTAAGTGTGGAAGGCTGCCATGAGCCGAAACCCCTACTGATTTGATTACAAGCATTTCGTCTTTTTCTTCAGCCTTCAAATTGTAACCAGCCTCTTTTATGAAGGCTTCTAACTTATCTTGAATTTCTTTCTTCTTATTTGCCTCTTTTACATCTAATCCAGCTTCACAATAGCCTGGTACTACATTAGGCCTTTCTCCACCTTTGATGTATTTTATAACAATGTTGCTGGACTTTTTATTAAAGTCTTTTACCACATTAAACATTGTTATTCCTTTTTCTGCATATATAATTGGATATTGAGCATCAGGAGTAAAACCCATAGTAGGAGCTTCATCGTGTTTTAAATAATAAGCAATTTCGTGAGAACCTGTCTCTTCATTTGTTCCAAATAAAATTCTCACTCTTTTAGAAAGCTTTAACCCAGCGTCTTTTATAGCCTTTAGCCCGTATAAAGCAGCAATTATAGGGCCCTTATCATCTACAGTACCTCTTCCATATATCTTTCCCTCATGTATTTCAGCACCATAAGGTGGATAGGTCCACCCATCACCTTCTGGAACTACATCTAAATGTCCCAAAACTCCTATCATTTCTTCTCCTTCGCCGTATTCTGCATACCCTACATATCCATCCACGTTTTTAGTCCTAAAGCCTAAACTTTGTGCGATCTCTAAAGCTTTGTCCAATGCCTTCGCAACACCTTCTCCATAAGGCATACCTGGTTTTGGCTCATCTTGTACACTTTTTATCCTGACCAATTCTTGAACTGATTTTATAATGTCGTCTCTCATATTGTCTATGTAAGAATTTAAATTCATGAAAATCCCCCCAATAATTTGGTAATCACACCTCTATTATATATCTTTACTTAAATGTTTTCAATATTTTTCTATCTGCTTCCTATTTTCTTACCTATAACATTCCAAAAAGAAGGGGTTTCAAAGCCAATCCTCCACACACATATGCCATGTAAATTATACCTTTTAGCAACTTCTATCTTCTCAGCTAAAGTGGCAGAGTTTTCAAACCATACCTCTCTCGTTATTCCCGTGTTTTTGTCATAATAGACATAATAAGGCTCTTGGTATTGGTCGCTCCACTTTATTTGAATTCCTTGAATTTGTGCTTTTGTAAGTATTTCTTTTGTAGGGCGAGAGAAACCACCACTTTTACTTGCAGGCCAATCATATCCATAAGTAGCTACTCCTAAACATATTTGTTCAGGTTTAAAACCTTCATTTAGTGCATCTTTGACGTTGTACTCCACCCACTGCTCAGGAGAAACAGGTCCCGGCGGTGAAGAAGCATTATGCCTATCATAGGTCATCAAGGTGACATGGTCCACTAAAGGCGCTAATTCGTGATAGTCGTATATACCTGATATTTCTTTAGGTACCTGATAATGAGGTATAACGGAAATGTCAAGAATTTTACCTTCTTTTTTGATAAGCGGTCTTATTTTGCTTATAAAAGCCGTAAGATAATCTTTGTCCTGAACATAATTTTTAGTTCCATGAGGAATAAACTCAAAATCTATGTTGTAACCGTCAAAATCATGTTTTTTTAATAAAGCCATTAATTGAGAAATAGCCTTTTCTCGGATATTTGGATCCAAAAGAACTTCATCTTTGCTGTTAGCCACATTAACAAGAGGAACTACTTTTATCCCTTGTTTTTTCGCATAATCCAGCGCTTGAGGGTTTGTAGAATCTTTTACTGTCCCGTCTCCTTCTACAGTAAGCCACAAGGGAGAAAGTGTATCAATATATCTTGAATATTTTACCAATGATTGATATGAATTATCTGGTCCAGCAGAATCAGCATAAAATCCTACTACTTGAAGTTTTTTTACTCCTATCTTACTAAAAGGTTTGAAAAATGGTTTTTGAGCTGTACTTTTACATCCGCTCAAAGATATTGATATGGTTAATAGCAAAATTATCAAGATTGATATCAATCTCAATTTTTTCCACATAAAAAGATATAACCTCCTCATTTTTATGATTCGGTTATATCTTTTGATAAAAAATAAATTTTATGTATAAAAATATTTTATTTTCAGTTTGGTGGAGATAAGGGGATTCGAACCCCTGACCTCATGCATGCGAGGCATGCGCTCTCCCTACTGAGCTATATCCCCATGTAACCCATATAAAAAAATGGTGGGGTTAACAGGGATCGAACCTGTGACCTCTACGATGTCAACGTAGCGCTCTGACCAGCTGAGCTATAACCCCACTTCTTGCTTTTTTATTATACAATTTTAATAAAAGGTTGTCAATATTTACGCTTTCTATATATAAGCTTTGAGCACCTTGCAATTGCCCTCTATTGTATAACTTGGAATAGAAGCAGGTATTAATACAGTTTCTCCTGCCTTTAATTCAACAGTACCTTCATAATAGTCAATTTTACAATTTCCTTCTACAGCTGTTAAAGTGTTAAATTTTCCTTCTGTATCTATTTTTACTTCTTCATTTATTTCAATTATACTTACCTGAAAATATGGAGATTTAACAACATGAGATATGCGTCCGCCTTGTATTCCTTTAAATTCAGGTATTATTTTATCTGTTTTTAAATTAAAATCTATAACATCTAATGCTTTTTCTATATGTAACTTCCTTTTCCTCCCGAATTCATCTACTCTATTGTAATCATATACTCTATAGGTGAGGTCTGAATTTTGTTGAATTTCACAAATAAGTATGCCTTCACCTATAGCATGCACCATCCCTGAAGGTATGTAAACCACATCTCCTGGCTTTACTTCTATTTCTTTTAAACATTCTTCTAATCTTTCTTCCTCCAATAGCCTTTTAAATTCTTCTTTTGTAGTTCCTTCCTTTAAACCACATACAAGTTTAGCCCCTGGTTTTGCATCTATTATATACCACATCTCTGTTTTTCCAGAATCGCCATTTTCGTATTTAAAAGCATATTCATCATCTGGATGAACTTGGACAGAAAGTTTGTCTTGTGCATCAATTATTTTGATAAGTAAAGGAAATCTCTCATAATTTACCCCTTTACCGTATATATCCTCAAAAAATTTGTAGGCTATATCACTTAGTTTTTGGCCATTAAATTCTCCACCTTCAATTACACTAACAGCTGTTCTATTGTCAGATATTGTCCACAATTCTCCAATTTTTTTACCCTCGGGAATATCAAATCCAAATTTATCTCTTAATGCAGTACCTCCCCATATTCTCTCCATAAAAATAGGCTTAAATTTTAAAGGTTTCATCAACTATCAGCTCCTTTTTCAATTATTTTAAAAGAGGATAAACAAGGTTATCCTCTTTTAAAAAATTATTCAGCTATTTCTAGTGCAATTTTCACCATGTCCATAAAAGTCTTTTGCCTTTCTTCAGCTGTCGTTGCTTCTCCGGTAACCAAGCTATCGCTCACTGTCAATATTGTAAGAGCATCTACATTGTACTTAGCAGCCAAAGTATATAGTCCTGCAGTTTCCATTTCTACTGCCAAAACACCAAACTTCGCCCATAGTTTCCAACTGTCTGGGTCATCATTATAAAAAGTATCCGTTGTAAGAATATTTCCTACTTTAGGTTGTATTCCTAACTCCATTGCTTTATCATAGGCTTTTTTCAATAATTTAAAACTTGCTGTAGGAGCATAATCCATGCCATTAAATCTAATCTTATTTATTGCAGAGTCTGTTGAAGAGCTCATGGCAATTACTATATCTCTGAGTTTGATATCTGGCTGCAAAGAACCACAAGTACCTATTCTTATAAGATTTTTCACGTTGTAACTGGTTATAAGCTCATTTACATAAATAGATAAAGAAGGTACTCCCATGCCTGTCCCTTGAACTGACACTCTTTTCCCTTTATAATATCCTGTAAAACCATACATTCCTCTAACTTCATTGTAACATTTTACATCTTCAAGAAAATTTTCTGCTATGTATTTAGCCCTTAAAGGATCTCCTGGCAATAACACTGTTTGAGCGATTTCGTTTTCTTTAGCCCCAATATGTATGCTCATCTGAATCTCTCCTTCTATAATAGTTTTGCCCATATATAATATTAGCAAAAAACAGCTTTTAAATCAAACAAAAATTTATGGACCAAACAATTTTTTAATTTTGTATAAATAAAAAATAAAAAATACCACAAAATCATGGTATTTTAAATGCATGTGAGCAAGTCTATAAGCCGAGTTCTGTCGAGGATGGCCATCTATCTAGGGGGTCAGTTGCCTGACACCTCTAGCGGCATAACCCGAGGGAAACGGCGGGCCACCTACTCCCTCCTATTCGCCTTGCTCCAGGTGGGGTTTGCAGAGCAGACCAGTCGCCTGGTCCCTGGTGAGCTCTTACCTCACCTTTCCACCCTTACCTGGCACTAAACAAGTTGAGTGCCAGGCGGTATATCTCTGTTGCACTTTCCTTGGAGTCGCCTCCACCGGGTGTTACCCGGCACCCTGCCCTGTGGAGCTCGGACTTTCCTCGTGCGAAATCACACGCGGCCATCCGACTTACTCACATGCGTTATTTCATATATATTTTTCTAATATCAGTCGAGTATATATTATCATATATATCTGTTTTTGTCAACCTAATTATAGATACATAAAAGGATCTTTTTGACTTTCACTAATTAATACTTCTATTTCGTGTCCCTGTTTCTGAGTTTCATCGATTATATATTCTGCAATAAACCTGACTGCAATATTCTCCGTAGCAAAATGTCCAGCATCAATTAAAGCCAATCCGAGGTGTTGGGCTTCTACTGCATCGTGATAGCCAATATCTGCTGTTATTAAAACATCCGCTCCTTTAGAAACAGCTTTGTGAATAAGACTTGCACCGCTTCCACCACATACAGCCACTTTTCTGATCTTTTTATTTAGGTCTCCTACCACTCTTAAATTATTAATTTTAAGTTTTGCTTTTACTTGTAAAGCTAATTCTTGCAAAGTAGTTTCTGAAATAATTCCAATTCTTCCAAGCCCATATTCTTCTTTAACATTTTCCAAAGAATAAATATCATAAGCAACCTCTTCATAGGGATGAACATTCAGCATTGCAGTTACCACTTTTTCTAAATATCTCTGAGGTACTATAGTTTCTATCTTTACTTCTTCTGTTTTTTCTAGTTTCCCTGTTTCACCAATGAATGGGTTTGTTCCTTCTAAAGGTCTATAAGTTCCAATGCCTCGCGCCTGAAAAGTAGCATCACTATAATTCCCAACAAAACCAGCGCCTGCACTGCACATAGCATTTCTTACCACTTCTTCATATCCTTGTGGCACATAAACTGCAATTTTTTTATATCCTTCGGAATAAGTGACATCCAAAACTTCCCTATCGTATATTCCTAAGACATTACACAAAATATCATTCACCCCATTTGGAGCTATATCAAAAGAGGTATGGGCTGCATAAAGCGAGATATCATTTTTAATAAGTTGTATTAACAATGAGCCCACTGGATTATCAGCTCTGACATTTTTTATTGGCTTAAAAATTAACGGATGATGAGTTACAATCATATCTACTTTTTTGTCAACCGCTTCTTTAATTACTTCAGAAGTAGCATCCAAAGCTACTAAAACTTTTGAGATATCTTTAGAACCATCTCCTATTAATAATCCCACGTTATCCCACTCTTCAGCAAATTTACGCGGTGCAAGTTTATCCATTATGGAAGCTATTACTTGGCATTTCAAGCCCATTTATCAACACCTCGAATTTCTTTACTTTTTCCTCTAATTGCTTACGCTTTTCATTGGTTTCAGGAAGTTTATTTATGATTTTCTTCATTTTGTCGATTTTATACTGCAAAAATTCTTTTAACAGTGGATGTTTTTTTTGTATGAGTTTTTCCCCTACTTGATAATATATGTCATTTTTGACTTTTTGTCTACCATGTTCTGCTACGATTATTTCATAATATTTTTGATTTTCCTTCACTAATTCCTCATCACAAATTTTATATCCATTTTCTATTAAGTATTTCCTCAAATATGTTGAATCTCTCATAGGTTGAAGTATAAATTTCTTAATAGTTTTTGCAGTATCTTTTCCTTCCTCTAATATCTTTGTAATTAAAATTCCTCCCATACCTGCAATGACAACTACGTCTACTTCCCCTGGAGATAAAACATTAAGACCATTCCCTAACCTTGTGTCTATCAAAGATTGCAAATTTCGCTTCTGAACTTCTTTTACAGCTTTATTTAAGGAACCTTTATTTAAATCTGAAGCAACGACATAGGTAGCTATTTTGTTTTCAATAAGGTAAACAGGAATAAAACCATGGTCAGTACCTATGTCTGCAACTTTTGACCCATGAGGAATATATTCAGCAATTTTCCCTAATCGCTCTGTAAGTTTCATGTAATCCTCCTAAAAGTATAAAAAAATAAAAAAGCATTTAAAGCTAAATGCTTTTTTCTCTAAATGGTGGGCCTTCAGGGATTTGAACCCCGGACCAATCGGTTATGAGCCGACCGCTCTGCCAGCTGAGCTAAAGGCCCAAAAAGTGGCTCCTCAGGTAGGATTCGAACCTACAACCTACCGGTTAACAGCCGGTTGCTCTACCCTTGAGCTACTGAGGAATACAATAATAATTATACAGATTTTTGCCCCATTGTCAAGAAGCTTATTTAATCAAGGAAATCTTTTAATTTTTTGCTTCTGCTGGGATGCCTCAATTTTCTTAATGCTTTTGCCTCAATTTGTCTTATGCGTTCTCTTGTAACATTAAATTCTTTTCCTACTTCCTCTAAAGTTCTTGCTCGGCCGTCATCAAGGCCAAACCTAAGTCTTAGTACTTTCTCTTCCCTTGGCGTTAGAGTATCAAGAACATCCATCAATTGTTCTTTTAGCATTGTAAAAGCAGCAGCTTCTGCTGGAGCTGGTGCATCTTCATCGGGTATAAAATCTCCTAAGTGGCTGTCTTCCTCTTCCCCAATAGGAGTTTCTAAAGATACAGGTTCTTGCGCTATTTTCATTATCTCTCTTACTTTTTCTTCTGGCATACCCATCTCTTTTGCCAACTCTTCAGGGGTAGGTTCGCGACCTAATTCCTGCAGCAATTGCCTTTGAACTCTTATCAATTTGTTGATAGTTTCTACCATGTGTACAGGGATTCTTATGGTTCTTGCTTGGTCTGCAATAGCTCTTGTTATAGCCTGTCTTATCCACCATGTGGCATAAGTACTGAATTTGTAGCCTTTTCTATAGTCAAATTTTTCAACTGCTTTGAGTAACCCTAAATTTCCCTCTTGTATCAAATCTAAGAAAAGCATTCCTCTTCCTACGTATCTTTTTGCTATGCTTACAACCAATCTTAAATTGGCTTCTATAAGTCTTTTTTTAGCTTCTTCGTCTCCTTGTTCGATTCTTTTTGCCAATTCAATCTCTTCTTCAGGAGTGAGAAGAGGAATCTTGCCTATCTCCTTCAAATACATTCTCACAGGGTCATCTATACTGATTCCTTCAGGAAGAGAAAGGTCTAAGTCTAAATCTTCTTCAGTTATTTCTTCCTGACGAGGTTCTTCCCCAACAATTTCAATTCCCATGTCTTCAAAAGCATCATATACCTTCTCAATTTGGTCAGGATTTAAATCAATATCTTCTAAAGAATCCATTATCTCATTGTAGGTGAGCATCCCAGTTTTTTTCCTTTATTGATAAGTTCTGTAATGGCTTCTTTAGACAATTCTTCGTTGTTCATAGGTTTCCCCTCCCTATGGGTTTCTTTCTTTTTAGCCATTTTTTATCTTTAGCATCTCCTTTTCACAATTTTGTAATTCTATTAAAAGTTGCCTTTCTTTATCTATATCCCCCAACATATGAGCTTCATTGATGGCTCTTTTAATCTTTTCTCTTTTAACTGCCAAACTGTTAATGAGAATCTTGTTTATAATATCATCAATAGCTTGTTCAGTAATATTTTCACTCTCGTAAAAAGCTTTAATAATATCGTTAAAATCAGATATGAGATTTTCGTCTTGTAATAAATAAACAATATCATTTATTTGAGTTTTTTTCCCATCCTCCAACCTTGACATTATTTCTTCAAAAATTGGCTTTAATTTAACATTCTCCAGCATATCGGCAGTAATTGTTTCTTTCACCCTTTTGTAAAGATTATTATCATACAGCAGCAATGCAATTAAGTACTTTTCTGGTGATATTTTACTACTGCTACTGTATATATTATGCCTTATCTTGCCAGCCATATACATATTTTTTTGATTTTTTTCAATTTCCCTATTGACAAAACGAGCAACCTCTGTTCTCACTGCATTCTCAGATATTTGAGCAACTTTAGCCACTGAAGAAATATAGACTTCCCTTTTCACTTCATCAGAAAGTTTTGCGATATCTTTTGCAATTTTTTTAACATATATTATTCTATCTTGAGGGTTATCAAGGTCGAGATTTTTTCTATATACCTTTGCTTTAAACTCAATTAAACTATCGGCATTTTCTATTAATTGATTAAATGCTTCTACTCCTTCTTTTTTTATAAACTCATCAGGGTCTTTCCCATAAGGAATAGTCAGTACTTTTATATTTAAATTCAATTCATCAAGAATGTCAAGTCCTCTTAATGCGGCACTAATACCAGCTTCATCCGCATCATAAGCAATTACAACATTTCCTTTATACCTTTTTATGAGTCTTGCTTGGTCCCCTGTCAAAGCGGTTCCTAAAGATGCTACAGCACAATCTATTCCAGCTTGGTGTAAGGAAATAGCGTCCATGTATCCTTCTACAATAATAAATTTGTCTTGTTGAGTTTTTTTAGCAAAATTTATTGCAAATAGCGTTTTGCCTTTTTTAAAGACCTCTGTCTCCGGAGTGTTTAAGTATTTAGGCAAACTATCATCAATAGAGCGGCCTCCAAAACCTATAACATTACCCTTTACATCTATAATAGGAAACATTACTCTATTTCTAAACCTGTCGTAATAGCGGTTATTTTTTTGAGACAAAAGTCCCGCCTTTACCAGAAAACTTTCTGTATAGCCTTTTTCCTTTAAAAAATTTAAAAGTCCATTTCCTTGAGGTGGTGAATAACCTATTCCAAATTTTTTTATCGTTGCTTCTGTCAAACCTCTTTTTCTTATATAAGCTAAAGCCTGTCTACCTTCTTCAGAAAAAAGCTTATTATAAAAATACATAGCTGCTAATTTATTTATTTTATATATTTCGTCAATAAGCTTCTTTCTTCGGTACTCCTGATCACTTAGTTGGCTTTCTTCAAGAGTTATTCCCACTCTATCTGCTAAAAATTCAATTGCTTCTTTAAAAGTCAAATTTTCAATATCCATTATAAAAGTAACAACATTTCCACTGGCATTACAGCCAAAACAGTGATAAACCTGTTTTTCTTGACTGACCATAAAAGATGGGGTTTTTTCTCTATGAAAAGGACACAGACCTTTAAATTCTTTTCCCGCTTTTTTTAGTTCTACATACTCTGATATAACATCTACTATGTCATTTGCTTCTATGACCTTTTCAATCATTTCTCTTGAGTAAGCCATCAATATCACCTAATTATTCTATTCGACAAAAATTGTTAAATTCCTCTTTACCAAATTAATTTATTAGTAGCGACCAATATATATTCGACAAAAGATTTAAAAATCCTTCTTTGGTTTTATTAAATTTTTATTAAAATCAAAAAATATTTTGCTCAAACCAAGGACTGGGCAAAAAAATCTCTTTGTATTTTAAAAGAGCATATTTGTCTGTCATACCAGCAATATAATCAGCAACAGCTCTTTCTCTTCCATAAATCTCAGCAAGTTTTATAAATTCTTGAGGCATCTTGTCAATATTGTCATAAAAGTAATAAAACAATTGCTCTACTACTCTTTTGGCTTTTTCCTCATCTTTTTTAGCTTTTGACCCAATATAAACTTTTTTGAATAAAAAATCCCTCAAGCTATAAGTAGCCTCATAAATCTCTTTACTCATTGAAACTCTTGGCTTTCCTAAGCTATTATTTATAACATCTTTTACCATTGTATCTATTCTCTTACTATGCTTATCTCCCAAAATTCCTATTAAATCTTTTGGCAAATCCTCCGGCTTTAAAACTTTTCCCCTTATTGCATCATCTATATCATGATTAATGTATGCTATTTTATCAGAAATTTGTACTACTTGTCCCTCTAAAGTCTGAGGATTTCCTGCGGTAGAGTGGTTACATATGCCATCCTTAACTTCCCAAGTCAAATTAAGACCCTTTCCATCATTTTCTAAAACCTCAACCACTCTAATGCTTTGTTCATTATGTCTAAAGCCATCTTTTAAAAGTCTATTTAAAACTTCCTCACCAGAATGGCCAAAAGGAGTATGTCCTAAATCATGACCTAAAGCAATAGCTTCTGTCAAATCTTCGTTTAACCTCAAAGCTCTTGCAATTGTTCTTGCAATCTGAGCTACTTCTAAAGTATGAGTTAGCCTTGTTCTATAATGGTCACCTTCTGGAGAAATAAAGACTTGTGTTTTATGGCTCAATCTTCTAAAAGCTTTGCTATGAATAATCCTGTCTCTATCTCTTTGAAATTCTGTCCTTATATCGCATTTTTCCTCTTCTTTATCCCTGCCGCGAGTTTCACGGCTTTTTGTCGCATAAGGAGAAAGCAGCTGATATTCTAATTCCTCTGTAATTTCTCTAATTTTCATTTGACCACCTAGCCTTTTTTAATGGTGGTAAAAATAAAAACCCATAAAGGGTTTCTTAATTTCTAAATGCACTGTCTTTTTTATTTAGCCATCATTATAGTCAATACCATAGACAAAATTATAAACAACGCCGCCGCTATAGTTGTAAGCCTTTCTAATGTCCCCTCCATAGTTCGAGCTTTATTTTTCCCAAAAAATGTTTCTGCTCCTCCTGCAATTACACCAGAAATACCTGCACTTTTGCCCTTTTGTAAAAGTATAACTACTATTAAGAAAATGCTAACCAAAATTTGTATAACCATAAGTACAGTTTTTAGCATATTTACACCGCCTTATCTCTAATTTTTGCTCTGTCAAAAACACAATACCACATACTATATTATATCATAATGTATCTCTTAATCAAGAGGTTTTATTAAAAAGTGTGTGTCAAAAGTTAATAGTTGCCCGCCTCCGCCATCCTTGGCTTCGGCCCCGCTTCCGTCTTTCGGTCTCGCTAAGTTTCCCGGCACTCAACTGAACGGGCTGGTCCTTTCTCTTATTCTCCTTTTTTAACATTTTCGGTTGAGTGCCGGGCTGTCAAGTCGCTTCTCTTGTGCAAAATGTCAGCAATATTACCTAACTTATAATTTTACACAGACTATTAAAAAAGGGAACCCATTTGGATCCCCTTTTAATTACTTTTTTACATTGTAAAAAGCATTTTTGCCAAGATATTGAGCTGTGCTTCCTAAAGCTTCTTCAATTCTTAAAAGCTGATTGTATTTTACGACTCTGTCAGTTCTTGCAGGTGCTCCAGTTTTAATTTGCCCTGCATTTACTCCAACTACAAGGTCTGCAATTGTTGAATCTTCTGTCTCTCCTGAGCGGTGAGACACAACAGCTGTATATCCTGCTCTTTTTGCCATTTCAATAGCATCAAGAGTTTCTGTTAAAGTTCCTATTTGATTGAGTTTTATAAGGATTGAATTTGCTACTCCCATGCTTATACCTTTTGAAAGTCTTTGAGTATTCGTTACAAATAAGTCGTCTCCTACAAGCTGTATCTTCTTGCCTAATCTTTCAGTCAATAGTTTCCATCCATTCCAGTCTTCTTCTGCAAGACCGTCTTCAATAGAGACAATAGGATATTTGTTAACAAGTTGTTCCCAAAAATCTACCATTTCTTCGGGGGTTCTTACAATTCCTTCTCCTTCAAAATGATATTTCCCATCCTCTTTATAAAGCTCTGTTGAAGCAGGATCTAATGCTAATACTATATCTTCTCCTGGCACATATCCCGCTTTTTCTATAGCTTCCAATATGACTTGTATAGCTTCTTCATTTGAGGTAAGGTTGGGAGCAAAACCTCCTTCATCACCAACTGTTGTACTTAACCCTTTAGAATGTAACACGTTTTTCAAATTGTGATAAACTTCTGAACACATTCTTAATGCTTCACGGAAGTTTGGAGCACCAACAGGCATTATCATAAACTCTTGTATATCTACATTGTTATCAGCGTGTTTTCCACCGTTTAATATGTTCATCATTGGCACAGGAAGAGTTTTTGCATTTACTCCACCAATGTATTGATACAAAGGTAAACCACATTCCTCAGCTGCTGCCTTTGCCACTGCCAAAGATACCCCTAAGATAGCATTTGCTCCTAATTTGCTCTTATTGGGAGTTCCATCTAGTTCAATCATCGCTTTGTCAATTGCTACTTGGTCTTGTGCTTCCATGCCAATTAGCTCAGGAGCAATAATGTCATTGACATTTTGAACAGCTTTTAGCACTCCTTTTCCCAAATATCTTGATTTATCTCCATCTCGTAACTCAACTGCTTCAAAAGCTCCTGTAGAAGCCCCTGAAGGCACAGCAGCTCTTCCTACGGCACCGCTATCTAACTCTACCTCTACTTCAACTGTGGGATTTCCACGGGAGTCAAGTATTTCTCTTGCAAAAATATCAATTATTGATGACATGACAATTTCTCCTTTCTTTTTAAATTTTATTTTAAATTTTATCTTCTTCCAATGATTAAAGATTTTCCCGTCATCTCTTTAGGAACTGGTAGTTTCATTATGTCCAAAATTGTAGGAGCAATGTCAGCCAGTATCCCATCTTTTCTTAAATCAATATCTCCCTCACCTATAACAATAAATGGAACTGGGTTTGTAGTATGAGCTGTCTGTGGCTCTTTTGTCACAGGGTCAATCATCTCTTCCGCATTGCCATGGTCAGCTGTTATAATTATTGTTCCTCCTACACTTTGAACAGCATTTACTATTCTTCCAAGGCACTCATCTATTGCTTCAATCGCTTTTATTGCAGCATTTAAAACTCCTGTATGCCCTACCATATCAGGATTTGCAAAGTTTAAAAGAATAAAGCCATATTGATCTGACATAATCTTAGGTATTACAGTATCTGTAACCTCATAAGCGCTCATTTCTGGCTTTAGGTCGTAAGTAGCTACTTTAGGCGAAGGAACTAAAATTCTTTCTTCCCCTTCATTTGGCTCTTCTACGCCACCGTTGAAGAAGAAAGTCACATGGGCGTATTTTTCTGTTTCTGCAATTCTAAGCTGTTTAATCCCTTTTTTACTTAAGTATTCACCAAGAGTATTCTCCAGTCTTTCTGGCTTATACGCCACATGTATGTTTTCAAAGGTTTCATCATATTGCGTCATAGACACAAAGAATACAGGCAAATACCCTTTTTCTCTTTCAAAATGGTTAAATACCTCGTCAATAAAAGCTCTGGTAAGTTGCCTTACTCTGTCAGGTCTAAAATTGAAGAATATTATAGAATCCCCCGCTTCTACCGTAGCAACTGGCTTTCCATTTTCTAAAATTACCGTTGGTTCTACAAACTCGTCAGTTTGGTCTTTTGAATAAGCTATATCTATTGCTTCCATTGGTGAATTAGCATAAACACCTTTTCCCAACACTATTGCATCATAAGCCTTTTTAGTTCTATCCCATCTTTTGTCTCTATCCATTGCATAATATCTTCCAGAAATCGTTGCAATTTTTCCTATGCCAATCCTGTTTGACTCTTCTTCAAACTGCTTTATATATTCCTTTGCACAAGCTGGTGGAACATCTCTTCCATCTAAGAAAGCATGAATATATATTTCTTTTAACCCATGTTCTTTTGCCAATTTCATTAAAGCAAATAAATGAGTTATGTGGCTGTGAACCCCTCCATCTGACAAAAGGCCAAAAAGATGTAGTTTTGAGTTGTTTTTCTTTACATTTTCTATCGCATCTAAAAATTCTTTTTTCTTAAAAAAGGTACCTTCTTTGATATCTTTACTAATTCTCGTAAGTTCTTGATATACTATTCTTCCCGCTCCAATATTTAAGTGCCCTACTTCTGAGTTTCCCATTTGTCCCTCAGGAAGTCCTACTGCAAGGCCACTGGCGGAAAGAGTCGTATGGGGATAGTTTTTAAAGTAAAAATCTAAATTTGGAGTATTAGCTTGATATACTGCATTTCCTTCTTTTTTGTCTGATAGTCCAAACCCATCCAGTATAACTAGCATGGTTAATTTTTCAGGCATATAATCCTCTCCTTAATAATTGACAATCTTTGCAAAATCTGATGCTACAAGACTTGCTCCCCCTACTAAAGCCCCGTCTATATCGCTCTCTGCCATGAGTTCAGAAATGTTCTCGGGCTTTACACTCCCCCCATACTGTATCCTAACTAAACTTGCTTTTTCTTTTCCATAAATGGTAGCTATAGTATTCCTTATAGCTTTTATCACTTCATTGGCATCTTTAGCTGTAGCAGTTTTGCCAGTACCTATAGCCCAAATTGGCTCATAAGCTATTACTACATTTACAATATCATCGTGGGAAACACCTTTTAAAGCCTCTTTAGTTTGATTTAAAACTACTTCAAAAGTTTTTCCTTCTTCTCTTTGAGAAAGAGATTCTCCTACACACACAATAGGACTTAAGCCGTGAGATAGAGCGGATAAAACTTTTTTATTCACCATTTCATCAGTCTCACCAAAATACTGCCTTCTTTCAGAGTGGCCTATTACAACATATTTCACCCCAATCTCTTTAAGCATTAAAGGTGAAATTTCCCCCGTATATGCGCCCTTTTCTTCCCAAAACATATCTTGTGCTCCGAGAAGAATATTAGTACCTTGAATTACTTTATTTACCTCTGTCAAGTCCACAAAAGGAGGTATTACTACAACTTCTGCTTTTGCGTCTTTCACTTGAGGTATCAATTCCTCAACTAACTTCACCGCTTCAGAAGGGGTCATGTGCATTTTCCAGTTACCTGCAATTATTGGTCTTCTCAAAACAAACACCCCTTTACTTATCATTTAAAACATCAATTCCTGGCAATACTTTGCCTTCCAAAAACTCTAGAGAAGCTCCTCCTCCAGTAGAAATATGAGTGACTTTATCCGCATATCCTAATTGCTCTATAGCAGCTGCAGAATCACCACCGCCTACTATAGTAATACCTTTGCATTCACTCAAAGCTTTCGCAATAGCCTCTGTACCTTTTGCAAACTCAGGAATTTCAAAAACTCCCATAGGCCCATTCCACACTACTGTCATGGCGTGTTTTATCACTTTTGAGTATTCTTCAATAGTCTTAGGTCCAATGTCTACTCCTATTTGGTCTTGAGGCATTTTGTCTATATCGACTACTTCATAAGGTACGCCTGATTTCAATTCTTTAGCAATAACTGTATCAACAGGAAGCATCAAATTAACACCTTTTTGCTTAGCCTTCTCCATTAATTCTTTAGCTAACTCTATTTTATCCTCTTCTAAAAGCGACTTACCAATTTCATATCCTTTTGCTTTTATAAAGGTGTAAGCCATACCACCGCCAATTAAAAGGCTATCTACTTTTTCTAATAGGTTTGTTATAACCCCTATTTTGTCAGAAACTTTAGCTCCTCCTAATATAGCGACAAATGGTCTCTTTGGATTTTCTAAAGCTTCTCCCATAATAGTAAGTTCTTTTTCAATTAAAAAGCCTGATACTGCCGGCAAATAAGCTGCAACGCCTGCTGTAGAAGCATGGGCCCTGTGAGCTGTGCCAAAAGCATCATTTACATATATATCTGCTAAAGAAGCTAACTCTTTTGCAAATTGAGTGTCATTTTTCTCTTCTTCTGCGTGGAATCTCACATTTTCTAAAAGCAATACTTCTCCTTCTTTTAATGCAGCTGCTTTTGCTTTAGCATCATCTCCAATTACATCCTCTGCCATAATGACTTGTTTGCCTAAAAGCTCTGACAACCTTTTTGCAACAGGTTTTAAAGAATATTCTGGATTTACTTTGCCCTTTGGTCTTCCTAAATGGGATACCAGTATTACTTTAGCATTGTGATTTATTAAATACTCAATAGTAGGAAGTGCTGCTTTTATACGAGTGTCATCTGTTATATTTTTGTTTTCATCCATAGGGACATTAAAATCTACTCTCACTAAAACTCTTTTTCCCGCCACATCTATATCCCGCACTGTCTTTTTCATCACAAAAACCTCCTTATATTAGGATTTAAAGGTCCGGTCCACAAAGGACACGGACCCTTTACTACTTAGAGTCTGTCAGCAATATATTTTGCAAGGTCAACAACTCTGTTGGAATAACCCCATTCATTGTCATACCAAGAAACAACTTTCACTAATGTTCCTTCAATTACCATTGTAAGAGGTGCATCAACTATAGAAGATCTGTCGTCTCCTTTATAGTCCATTGAAACTAATGGCTCTTCAGAATAACCTAAAATGCCTTTCATATATGTTTCAGAAGCTTCTTTTAATGCTGCATTAACCTCTTCAACTGTAACAGGTACTTCAACTTCTGCAACAAGGTCAACAACAGATACGTCTGGAGTTGGAACCCTCATCGCAAAACCATTCATTTTTCCTTTTAATTCAGGAATTACTAAGTGAATAGCCTTTGCTGCACCTGTTGTAGTAGGTATTATTGACATAGCCGCAGACCTTGCTCTTCTCAAATCGCTGTGAGGTAAGTCAAGTATTCTTTGGTCATTTGTGTAAGAGTGAACTGTTGTCATCATACCTTTTTTAATGCGGAATTTGTCGTTAATAACCTTAGCTATTGGTGCTAAGCAGTTGGTTGTACAAGAAGCATTTGAAATTACATGATGGTTAGCTGGGTCATACATGTTTTCATTAACACCCATAACAATTGTTATGTCCTCATTCTTAGCAGGTGCAGAAATTATAACTTTTTTAGCTCCAGCATGGATGTGCTTTATAGCATCATCTTTGTTTGTAAATCTTCCTGTGGATTCAATTACAATGTCTACTCCCAATTCTCCCCATGGAAGCTTTGCAGGGTCAGTTTCTTTGAAAATTTTAATTTCCTTGCCATTTACAATTAACGCATCATCCGTATAAGATACTTCTCCTTCAAATTTACCAAAAGTAGAATCGTATTTTAATAGATGAGCCAATGTTTTTGCATCTGTTAAATCGTTGATAGCTACAAATTCAAGGTCAACATTTTTCTTAAATGCAGCTCTGAATACATTTCTTCCAATTCTTCCAAAACCATTGATAGCAACTTTAACACCCATTATGTATTCCTCCTTGATTTTTATTTTATAAACACCTGAAAAGGTGTTTTAAACAATTTTTAAAATCTCAAATGCAGCTCCTTCATCAGTGACAAGCACTTGTACATTGCCACTTCTGCAAGTAGAAACAATAGCTTCTGCTTTACCTTTTCCGCCAGATACTGCTATTAAATTTTTAACAAACTTCAGGTCTTCTAAAGTCAAGAAAATGCTTGGCGTTGCATAGACCACTTTTCCTTCTCTATCAAAATAATATCCTAAAGCTTCAGCTGTAGCATTGTTCCCTTCTAAAAAATCTCTAATATCTTGTGGTAAATTCCTTCTCTCTGCCATTATATCTGCGCGACCTATTCCAAATATCAAAATATCTGCTTTTTTCAAGGTTTCTACTACATCTTTTATATCCGGCTCTTTGATGAGACTCTTTACCGCCTCTTTGCCCAAATTATCCGGCACGTGCAACATCTTGTATGTACCGCCAAGTTTTTTAGCTAAAATTGAAGCGATTGTATTTGCCTGCTTTTCTACTTCCCGGCCTAATCCACCACGGGCTGGCACAACTACTATGTTTGATTGGGAATAAAGTTGAGGCATACCATTAGCCACTTCCAGCACAGTTGAACCACCAGTTAAAGCAATAATACTGTCATAATTTATTATAGTTTTTAGGTAATTCGCCGCTGATTTTCCTAATTCTTTTTTTATCATAGGATCTTGTTCTATATCTCCTGGTACAACTATGACCTTCTCAATACCCAGCTTGTCCTTTAACAAACTTTCAATATTGTTAAGCCCTTTAAGCTCATGTATAAAATCTTTCAAGTTCTCAATTAATTCTTCTCCCTCTTTGGTGATAGTCATTCCCATCGGATTTATATCCACCAAACCTTGAGCCTTCAAAAAGGATACCTCACTTCTAATTATTCGTTCCCCCATATTCAACTGGTGTGAAAGTGCCCTTCGCCCTATGGGTTGATTAAAATATATGTTTCGCATTATAGTATATCTCTTTTGAAGTAAATCTATTAACTCTGGTACTATCTTTTGTTGTAAAGCTATAATATCTTTCATGCCATTTCCCTCTTCAGGACGGTTAAAGTCCCGTTATTCTATAAATGTCCCACATTTCATAAAAAGTATTTACATTAACTATTTTATACTATTAATAAAGCTTTTTCAATAGCCTAAATGGGCATTTACATGCCCATTTAATATCTTCTTCTTTTGATAGTAGAAGGAATGTTGCATTCCTCTCTATATTTTGCCACTGTTCTTCTTGAAATATTAATATTTTTTCTTTTAAAATATCCGCTATTTTCTGGTCACTTAAAGGATTTGTTGGATCTTCTTCTTCGATCAATTTTTTTATGAGATTTTTAATAGTTTCAGCAGAAAATTCATTCCCATTTTTATTAGAAATTCCAGATTGAAAGAAAAATTTTAGTTCAAAAAGCCCTCTTGGAGTCGCAACATATTTCCCATTTATAGCTCTGCTGACAGTAGATTCATGGATACCTACAATATCAGCAATTTGTTTTTGTGTCATAGGCTTTAAGTAATTGATACCTTTGTCAAGAAAATCCCTTTGTAACTCCACTATTGCTTTAACTACTTTATACAAAGTTTCTTTTCTACTTTCTAAACTCTTTATAAGCCACATGGCTGATTGCAGTTTTGAATTTATATATTTTTTAGCTTCTTCATCATGGCTATTTAAAATAGAATGATAGTAATTATTAATCTTGAGCTTAGGAGTGACTGAATCGTTTACTATAACAAAATACTCTCCCTCTCTTTTTATTACCTCCACATCTGGTACAATATATCTAACATCTGCTGTAGAAGAAAAGCTGCTTCCCGGTTTAGGATTGAGTTTTTTTATAAAATCTACAGCTTGTTGTACTTCTTTTAGGGAAATATTATACAACTTTGCTAAGTATGAATACTTCCCCTCAGCAATTTCCTCAAGATGATAGTCTACCAATTCTTTTACAATGCCTTTGTAACTATCTTGGGCTAAAAGCTGAAGTTTTAAACATTCTTGCAAATTACGTGCTGCAATTCCTGGGGGGTCAAAAGATTGAACTATAGATAATCCTTCTAATACCTCTTCTTCAGTACATTCCAGAATTTCCGCAATATCTTTTATATCCTCTCTCAAATAACCACTCGGACTTAGACTAAATATTATATATTCACATATTTTCTGGATTTTAGGAGAAACAGGGGTTATGTGAAGTTGGAACAAAAGGTGGTCAGTCAAAGAAGGCTTTGTGGACACAAAGTTTTCATAATTGACTTCTTCTATTTCTTCATCATCGGAATCATCATAATACATTCTCTCTTCTGTTTCTCGTATATATTTAGCCAACTCAGTAAAATCATTAGATTCATATATATCTTCTTCGATAACTTCTTCTTTTTCAAGAAGAGGATTAGTCTCTAATTCCTGTTCTATAAGAGCATTAAGTTCTAAGGAATTTAATTGTAAAATCTCAATAGCCTGTTTTAGTTCAGGAGTCATTATAAGTTTTTGAGTTTGTTGAAGTTTTAAATCGAATTCCATCCTCATATTCATGCACCCTCAATCGCTATTAATAAATTAACTCATTAAAATAGTAAAACTATTTTTTAATTATTATATCACATTTAAACGTTTTATTGAATAAAAAAAAGAGCAACTAATAAATCCGGAAATCCCGATACTCCCCTTTGTAATCCGACCATCTTTCTTCTACATTATCTACTTTTGCCCATCTCAAACCTGTTTTAATAAAATTTATCAATTCTTTAATACTTTCCTCTTCCCCTTCTGCAACAACTTCTACACTGCCATCATAAAGATTTTCCGCATAACCTGCAATTCCCAAAGAAACTGCCTTTTGATACACAGAATACCTCAGCCCCACCCCTTGCACATGTCCGGTTATGCGCAAGTATACAGTTTTTTTCATAAAAATACTCCTTTCTTTTTATTGTTTTAATATAAATTTATCAATAACGTACTTTACACCATCTTCCATATTAGACTTTGTTATAAAATCTGCTACCTTTTTCACTTCTTCAATCGCATTTTCCATTGCTACTCCTAACCCTGCGAACTTGATCATTTCAATATCATTTTCACTATCTCCTATTGCTATCATTTCTTCTTTTTTTATACTTAAATATTCTCCCAAAATTTCAAGAGCCCTTCCTTTGCTAACTCCTTTGTTGACAATTTCAATATTGTCCATGTAGGAACTGGTGATTTGGATTGAATCATTTTTTGACAATTCTTCTCTTATGCTTTTTAATACCTCAATATCATCATTAAAAACTATGATTTTTAAAACACTGTCTTTTAGTTTATCTATGTCTTCTAATGGCTCTTTTATCTCTTTAACATTTACTTTTAATTCTGTTTTAAAAAGCTCATTCCACTCAGCGTATCTTTGAAATTTATTTGTAATCTCTGGCGAAAAAACTGTCGTGTCACTTATAAGCTGAAAATATGTATTATATTTTTGACAAACCTTTATAATTTCTACCATACTGTCATAGTTTAAAATACTTTCATAAATAGTATTATTGTTAGGGTCCCTTATCAAAGCACCATTACTTGCAATTATGTAAGTTCTAAAACCAATCATATCTGCGTAGGCATAGGCGGAAGCAAAAACCCTTCCTGTAGATATTACTACATATACTCCTTTTTCCCGAACTTTATGTAATGCTTTTATATTTTCTTTAGAAATAGTCTTATCATGCCTTAAAAGAGTATCATCCATATCCACGGCAATTAGTTTGTATTGCATCCTTTTCAACTCCTTATTTTATTGTGTTTAATTATATTATACATTATATCACTGTAAATTGCCATATCGTCGATTTGTTCAAAAATAATTGACATTATTAATGAAGAGAGATATAATTAAGACACAAAATATTAAAAGAAAAATATTATCTTTTATGAAATGGAGTGATATAATGGAAGAAGCCGCTGCCCTCTTAAAACAAAAAGGACTTAAAGTAACACCTCAAAGATTAGCAATACTTAATCTGCTTAGAAATACAAAAGAACATCCTACAGCAGAAACTATATACAAAAAGCTTGCCTCTGATTTTCCTACAATGAGTTTAGCTACTGTATATAAAACTTTAGAAGTCTTAAAAAATATAGGGCTCATTCAAGAATTAAACGTAGGAGAAGGCAGTTTCCGATATGATGCTAATACAAACTCACATCCTCATTTGGTATGCCTGGGCTGTGGCAAAGTAGAAGATTTAGATGAATCTGTTCTTCAAAATCTCATAGAAGAAGTGAAAAAGCACACAGATTACAGACTGGTAGAACAAAAATTATATTTTTATGGTTATTGCCCTGCTTGTCAAAAGAAGCTTAGCAATTAAAAAAATTCCCACTTTTTAAATAGAAAGTGGGAATTTTTTTAAGAAATTAAGGGTTGGTAGGCTGGAGCGCACTATCCTGAGGTGGGCTTTCTTGTTCTGGAGTCAAATCACTACTTCCATCCTTTTTTTCCTCGTCTATAGGTTTAGATTTTTCTACTTTTTTAGTTCCTCTTTTAATTACTCCATCTACTGGCTTATACACATCTGTATATAAAAATTCTCTTTTAACTAATTTGTTATTTTCATAAATCAAACGATATGTATTGACTTTATAGCCAGTATGGGGCTGTATATCCACAACCTCTTCTCCTTGAGGCAAGGTCGGGTCATCTATATATTTTATTTTAGGCTCATATTTTTCAACAATCTCTGACTGAATATCTATCCATCTTGAAGGATTTTTCACATAACCATATATGTTCATTACTAATTTGTTGCCTTCTATGTAGGACTCAATATATATGGGATATTGAGTAGAATTTTTAAATTTTAAATCTAAAACATCTCCCGAAATAGTAGCATCTTGTCCTGGTGGTACATAAGCTACCGGAAAACTGTGATGGTATCTTTCAGTAATTGCTATATCCGCCCGTAAAATTGCATTATACAAGGTTGTAGCAATTTGGCACACACCTCCACCGAGATCTGGTACAAGCTTGTTTCCTACTATCACTGGTGCCTCTTTATAACCATTTTCTATAATTCTTGGACCTAAAGTTTTGTTTAAAGAAAAAGTCTCTCCTGGCAAAAGCAATGTTCCATTTACGGCTCTTGCCGCCACTGCTAAATTCCCCGAACGGTTTACATCTTGAAGATTAAATACTGTAGAAAAAGTGGAAATTCGTCCATTTATCATTTCTAACATTGATTTTGAAATTTTTGCTTCAACTTTCTCCGCTACAATCTCTACTTCTGTCTTTTCTGTCTTTCCTTTTACTAATTCATCTATAAGCTGTTTTAGATTTTTTAAAGTTTTCTCTTTATCAACTTTTACACCCTCTACATCTGGTGTAATTTGTTTTACTCCTCCTGTAATTTTTATTTTCGCATTAACTGGCTCTTTATCAATCTCTTGAGAAATTTTATCAACAAACTCTTTTAATTTATTTTCATCGTACTTGGGATAAAAGCTAAAATACTTTCCCTCTTTTTCTGTCACATAAATTTCTCTCACTCTTTCAATAGGATTTCCTTCTCTACCTATTTTGTAAGCTTCATCTACCATTTCTTGATAGCTATAAGATAAATTGATATCTTCTGATGTGATAACAAAATCTTTGTCTTGATACTTAGCTGTAATGGAAAAAGAAGGAAGTTTTATCTTATTTTTAAGAAAATTTACCGCTTCCTCTTTTGTCATCCCTCCTATGCTTATGCCATTTACAAAAATCCCCTTTGCAATAACTTTAGAATTAAGCATTAAATAAAAATACGCAAAAGAAGATGATAAGAAAACCAAAAGCAATAAAATAATTGCAATATAAAAATAATTATTTTTTTAGTACCACCCTTTGCTTGCATTTGCTTCTCTCCTATTCCTTTCTTCCATTTACAATAGTATAATATTACAATTAGCTTTATAATACAATTAATAATTTCTTAAAAAGGTTACGAAAATATTAATTTTTCCTTCCTTTAAAATACAAACACAGATGATTTACAGGGCACTCATCACATTTAGGTTTTCGCGCTGTGCACAAATTTCTTCCGTGATGAATTAAAAGGTGGTGAGATAAAGACCATAAGTTTTCTGGTATTAATTCCATAAGCTGCTTCTCTGTTGTAAAAACATCTTTACTGTCCGCCAGACCTATGCGATTGGACACTCTAAAAACGTGAGTATCCACTGCTATAGCCTGTTTGGAAAAAGCATTGCTTAAAACTACATTGGCAGTCTTTCTCCCCACACCCGGTAATGTCAACAATTCCTCTAAAGTTTCAGGCACTTTGCTATCGTATTTCTCCTTTAAAATTTTACATGTCTCTAATATACTTTTTGATTTATTCCTAAACAAACCACATTCCCTTATTTCCTCTTGAAGCTCTTCAGGAGTAAGCTTTAAAAAATCCTCCGGCGTTTTATACTTTTTAAAAAGCCTGTCAGTAATTATATTTACTCTTTTGTCTGTACACTGCGCTGACAAAATTGTGGCAATTAAAAGCTCAAACGGATTAGTAAATTTAAGCCCTGACTTAGCATTAGGATAAGTATTTTTTAGTATTTCTATGACTTTTAAGGCTTCTTCCTTTGTTATTTGCAATTTCCTCACCCTTTTAACCTATTTATCGCTTTTGCCATCATTTCTTTAGCAAATTCATCTTTTTCTTCAATTAACGCTTCCTTTATTTCAACCACGACTTCTTTATCTTTGTCGCACAAATGAGAAAGAGCCCATGCACTATATCCTCTCAAAAGAGGACTTTGTGACTTTAACAAGTTTTTTATAGGCTCTATACAACTTTTTTCCTTTGTATTGACACAAGCAATTATAGCATTTCTTATTATAATACTTTTTCCCCTCCAAGAGGAAGAAGTTGGTCCAAAAATTTCTGCAAATTCCTTTTTTGACATATTTAAAATTTCTATTAAGTCATGTCTTGGCAGTAACTTATCCGGTACAAATTCTGGCCTTACTACCTTTTTTGCTCTTTTATTAAAAGGACACACTTGCTGGCAAGTATCACAGCCATATATTCTTCTGCCCATTTTTTTAGCTATTTTTTCTTCTATTTTGCCTTTTTTGACTGTAATATAAGACAAACATTTATTGGCATCTATTATATAAGGTTCAACTATAGCATTTGTAGGACAAGCTTTTATACACAAATTACAATCCCCACATTTAGTTTTTTGCGGTGCATCCGGCTCAAAATATTTGTTTATGAGTATTTCTCCTAAAAAAATATATGAACCATATTCATCGTTTATTATAAGTCCATTTTTCCCAAACCACCCTATCCCTGCATGGTAGGCAATTTCTCTTTCTAAAAGCGGGTTATTGTCCACTAAACATACTGTTTTTACTTCTTGGCATTTTGATTTTATAAATTCAGAAAGTTTTTTCCATCTTCTCTTTTAAAACTTTATGATAATCTACTCCCCAGCTGCTTCTTGAAACTATACCAAAGCTTCTACTGTAATATTTAACCTCATATTCTACATTATATGACAAAGCTATGGCTATAATGGATTTCACTTCAGGCAAAATAAATTCAGGAGAGATTCTTTTTTGAATATCTCTCTCCTCAATAGAACAACTATAGCCTAAATTTTCTCTTTCTTTTAGAAAATTGTTATATTCTTTCAAACAATCAGGACTTGCAAAACCTACTAAGTCAATGCCAATTTGTTGTGCAAATTTTTTTATCTCTTCCTTAGTTACACAATCCACTATTTATCCCCTTTATCTTCTTTTTTATTAGACAATAATCCATAATAATATTTAAGCTTTCTATAAACTTTATCGTAAATTTCTTCAAAGCTTTTTCCTGTCAAAATTTCTATCCCTTCTTCAATTGTTTTTACACTGTAGATGTGGAAAAGCCCTCCTTTAACTGCTTCTATAACTTCTTCTGTTAAAACCAAATTATTGACATTTTGATGAGGAATTATTACTCCTTGCTCCCCTGTCAAACCTTTTTCTTTACAAACCTTGTAAAATCCCTCTATTTTATGGGTCACTCCTCCCACCGGTTGTACCTCCCCAAATTGATTGACTGACCCTGTTACGGCAATTCCCTGTTTTATAGAAACTTCTGCAAGGCTGGAAAGGAGTGCATAAAGTTCTGTACTGGAAGCACTATCTCCTTCTACTCCTTCATAAGACTGCTCAAAAACAACTCTAGCAGAAAGGGTCAAAGGGAAATCTTTTGCAAACTTACTCCCTAAATAACCTGTCAATATCATAACTCCTTTGTCGTGTATTCTACCACTCATTTTTGATTCTCTTTCAATATTTACAACCCCTTCTTCCCCTGGGTATGTGGTGACAGTTATCCTTGAAGGCTTACCAAATTCATAATCCCCTAAATTTATAACAGCTAATCCATTGACAACTCCTACTCTTTCTCCCTCAACATCAACAAGATATATGTCCCTTTTGAAATATTCTAAAACTTTTTCTTCTAGCTTATTTACCCTCTTCCAATATTTTCTAAGATGTCCTTTTTTACGCTTTCTAAATATTTTAGCACACTTTCATTTACTTTATATCTCCCCTTTAAATCCTCAATCAAATGACCTACAGCAAAGAGACCTATATTATTGTCCAAATTTTTAATTTCATCTCTCGCTTGTTTGTCAATAGATTGTATTTCCTTCCATATTTGAAGAGCTTTTACTTCAAATTCTGCAGCTCTTTTTTCAATTTCCTTTCTTGTTTCTTCATCTAATTGTTGAAACTCTTCTTGACTTATTTGCCTTCCTTCTATAACAGGAATGCTTATAATACCTGTGCGAGTATCTTTTAAGACAAATCCAAAACTTTTTGCAAGCGTATTTAATTCTTCCATTAGCTCACTCTTTTTTTCTTGGTATTTCTTTATTATCTCACTCTTTTGCATATCATAAGAATCCGATTCAAAAGCTTTAGGTATATCCCTTTGGAGTTGTTCCACAAAATCCTCCATGTCTTTTTTGAATTGCTTGCCCATTCCAGCTGGTAATTCTATCGCTATTGGTTGAGCAGGTTTTTCAAAATTATATACATAAACCCAATCATTTGGCCTTTCTTCCGTTCTTGCAATCTTCTTTATGTAACTGGAGGCAAAACTAGTTTTACCAGTTCCAGTTATTCCTGTTATAAATATGTTGTAACCTTTCTGTTTTATTTTAATTCCAAATTCCATTGCCTTTTTCGCTCTGTCTTGTCCTATTATTCCTTCTAATGGAGGGATTTCTTCAGTTGTGTCAAAATCAAAAACTTCTGGATTTACATATCTTTTTAATCTGTTAAAACTCAACTTTCCCATAACAACACCTACCCAATCTTTTTAATAATAATTATTCGCCAACAAATCAATTTTTCCTCTTTTTACACAAAGAATAAATTTTGGCTGAAGGATAGTCCTCCAGCCAATTAATCTTCTTCATCAATTTTTCCGTCTCTTTCATCTATTTCTTTTTCTGCAAATTTTATCATTTTCTTTACCATGTTTCCTCCTATTTTACCCACTTCTCTTGTAGTCATGTTTTCCCATCCGCGTTTTTCAATATCATCATCTAAATTAAGCTCTTCAGCAGCTTCTTGCTTCAAAGAATCTAACTCATCCTCAGCTTTAGGGTATAACTTTTTTCTTTTCCCCATAAAAACCCTCCATGTTTCGTTTTATCAATATTTTCCCCTAAAGCTTCATTAAAAATGTATAAAAAAACCCGGAAAAATCCGGGTTATTCTTCTTTTATTGCCTCTGTCGGACAAGAGCTCATTGCATCTCTTGCGCAATCTTCTAAGTCTGCTGGAACTTCATCTACAATTGCATGGGATTTCCCTTCATCATTCCAGTCAAAAACATCTGGGCACATGTCTATACAAACCCCACAAGCTATGCATTCGTCTTGGTCGACATAAACTTTCATACCATTACCTCCTAATCTTTTTATGTAAAATTTTACACATACATTATATCATTAACCTTCCATTGCTTCAATAGTTTTTAACTTTCTCTTTGAAAATATGCAAAAAAATAAGGCATATAGCCTTATACAATTGCAAGGAGTTCTCTCAAAAAGTTATTGAGTAAATTGACATCTTGCGAATTCAGTTTATTTAAATTGATATAAAATTTTTGAATGTTTTCAGCCAATTTTTTGTCTATATCGCTCTTTACTTTAGTGTACAACAAAACACCTAATACTGCTCCTACAAATAAAACTAAAGAAGAAGTAGGATTAACAGAGGCCAGTAAATTTTCTATACTCTCCATGGAAAGGCCTCCCGCCATCCTAAGTTTTAGTAAAAATGCAGTAATAGCATATGCACAAAATTCTATAGGCTTAGTAGCCTGAAACATCTCATTTAATATTTCCTCAAGAGAATTAGGCTTACTATTTTTTACTTTTTTAATCAAAGTATCTCTTAGGGAATTCCATTCATCTTTATTCGCTTTTTTAAATATTTCATAAGCTTTTTCTGTTGGTAGAAATCTTAAAGTAGATCTTCCTTGGCTTTTTTCCTCCCCAAGGTAATACTCGGTCTTAACAAAATCACCTTTCTCTAATTCCTTTAAAATATCATAAGCTGTCCATTTGCTAATTTTCATTGCCTGCGCCACATCTGTATAGTGAACGGGCTCACCTTTTGAATCATAAAGTTCAGTTAGTGTTTTTAAAAATTCCACCCTCCTATTTGTCAGCATCTCAACACCCCATTAAGTAATACTATCTAAATTTATAGGGGATTTTAATATTTATGTCAAGCCTCTTTTTTATTTCCATTTTTTTCTCCAAAATTTCGTCGGCTACTTTACCCCAATTATCAGCAACCACTGTTAAATCATCGTAGAGGTTCTCTATATGAGCAGCTTCACTGGCTTCTGTGTGTTTTGCTTTTGATTCTCTAACTATTTCTAAAAGTTTTTCTGGATTGTCAATAAGTGGACATGGTCTTAGATGATTTAGATTAAATGGCTGCCTTTTTCTATAGCTTTTCATAATAGGTGACTGTAATGCTTCCAATAAACTTACTTCATTTATATTTACATTAGAATAATGGATAAAAGCACAAGGCTCAACTTCTCCCGCTGCATTTATGTGTAGATACCTTCTTCCTCCTGCAATACATCCTCCACTGTATTCGCCATCATTCCAGAAATCAATTGCAAAAAGTTCCTTTGTAGCCCTTATATAATTTATTCTTTCATAGCTATACTTTCTCTGTTCAGGTGTAACCATGAAGCTGATATCAGGGTCTCTGCCTATAGGAATATAAGTAAAATACCAAGCAAAGGCAGCTCCTTTATCTATCATCATGTCTACAAATTCATCACTTAAAATTTCCTCTACATTTGTTCTTGTAGATGTAGCTGAATATCCAAACAGCACCCCATTTTCTCTCATCAAATCCATTGCTCTCATAATCTTATCAAAAGTACCTTTTCCACGTATTGCATCGTTACTTTCTTTAAAACCATTAATACTTACTGCAAAAGTAATGTTGCCTACTCTTTTAACTTCCTTTATCATATCCTCGTCAATTAAAGTACCATTGGTAAACAAGTGGAATACTTGGTTTTTATGTCTTTCAGCAAGCTTTATAATATCTTTCATCCTAACAGTAGGCTCTCCACCAGACAAAACTATAAAATATATGCCCAGCTCTTCTGCTTCTGTACATACTCTATCCATCACTTCAAAAGAAAGATTGTGAGGTTTGTACTGTCCTGCCCAACATCCTACACATCTTAAATTGCAAGCCTCAGTTGGATCCATCAAAATTGCCCACGGAATGTTAATATCTAATTTGTTTTCTAATTCTTTTTGTTTTGGAATTCCTTTCAAGCTAGCATTTATAAAGAAATTAACACCTAAAGTTTTTATAATGTTTTTGTCAATATTTTTAAGAAGTTTCATTGCAAATCTGTACCAATTGCTGTCTTTGTCATCTAAAAATCTCTTCACACTTTCTATTTGCTGTTTATGATTGGGCATTATTGCAATTTTTGACAGAAGATTAGCTATTTTGTCTAAATTTTTCTCTGGGTCTTTTTCTACATAGTTAATAACAGCACTGATAAGCGGGTCAATCACATTCATCATAACTCCTCCTCTACTTTATTTTTTATCCCAAAATATCAAACTGACCCAAAAAACCAAAATTCCATTTCAAGAACATTATACCACTTTAAAAATAACATTTCAAGTAATATTTATTATATTTTATGCTTACAAGTACTATTTTATTTACCTAATTGTACATCCCCTCCAAAAACTCCTATTATTTTCTTCTCTGAATTGTAAACAGGAATTGCAATTGTAGTACAAATTTCGTTTGTCGCTAAAGAAATGTAAGGCTCTGTCACTGTTATTTCCCCTTCAATAGCCCGTTGAAACCAAGACCTGTGATATACATTAGAAATTCCTACTTCCATTGAAATAGCTTTTATATCTCCATTATTTAGAATAGAAAATACCAACTCAAAATTTGGATATTTCTTTATTATTTCCATGACTATCTCTTTTGCTCTATTCCCAAACAGCTGTTCCTTGTTTTCTTCTATTATTCTCTGAAGTATCTTTTTAGCCTCTTCAATTTTTCTTTTTTGCTCTTGTGTAAGTTTTACTGTGCTAGAAAATTTTTTAACTAATGTCTGCAATTTTTCTGCAAAGTTATTTAATTTTCCCATCATTTTTTTTAATTCTTCCATTGAAGAAACTTGTTCTTGAGTAGAAGCTAATGTCTCCTGGGTATTTGCTGCAGTTTGTTGTGTAACCGCTGCAATCTTGTGATTGAGTTCTTTAATTTCTTTAATTTTATCGTATTGAGAGTTTACTAAGTTGTCTACAGACATAATCGCCTCTATAACTCTGCTACTAGATTTTACTACATTTTCTATCTTTTCTTTTGCAGTATTTGTATAAGACAAATTTTCTAACGCGTTTTGAATTTCTTGTTCCAATTTCCCCGAAACTTCTTTAATTTTTCTTGAATGTTTTTAGTCAGTAAAACTATTTCTCCCGCAGCAGAAGCAGACTGCTCTGCAAGATTTCTCACTTCCTGTGCTACCACAGCAAAGCCTTTTCCTTGTTCTCCTGCTCTTGCTGCCTCTATTGCAGCATTTAAAGCTAATAAGTTTGTTTGATCTGCAATTTTATTCACCATTCCAATTATATCTGTTATCTTATTTGCTCTTTCTCTTAAATCCAATACTTCTTTAATTAATTCCTTATTCTTGTTAGCACTTTCTTCTATCCTTTTCATCAATTCAGTCATAATCGCTTCATTTTCTTTTATTACTTTTCCCATCTCAAAGCTTAAATCTTTAGTTTCATTAAATTTACTTTTAATCTCTTTATTAAACTCAAAAGCTTGATTAGCATCCTTGGCAGTTTGCTGAGCAGCTTCTGCTTGCTCTTCTGCCCCCTTTGCAATTTCTTCTAAAGCAGCAGCAATCTCTTTTGCAGCATTGGTAACGTTATCAATCTCATGTGTTAATTTTTTTGACCCAACAACTGTTTGTTCCGCAGTTTGTTGAGATTCTGTAACTAATCTTTTAAAGTTATTCAAAAAGCTATTTAGAGATTTAGCTAACGTTTCAAATTCATCATCACCTTTTATGTCAATTTTTTTCGTCAAATCCCCTTTTGCTATTCCCTCAATGGCTTCCTTCATTTTTTCAACTGCTAAAATCATACTTTTTTCGAACATTATCCAATGAAGTAAAACAGCTATAACAACTGTTACAATAAAAGCCTCTACATAAGGCACAACTGTATTTCTACTTGCAAAATAGGTCACAAAAAAAGCAACTAAAATACTGTTTACACCCGCCAAAATAACACCGTACATCAACAGCCTAAACTTGATACTTTTGAGCATAAAAATCCCTCCTGTTTTAGGTTGCATTAATTACAACATAGGTATTAGCCTTTTCTTATTATTTCTACAAAACCTTAAATATTCCTTCTTTTTTTGCAAAAATTCTACAAAATAAAGCAAGAGTCCATTGAAGATTCCTAAACTTAAACATCAAGGCAACTGCCGCCTATAAATTCTCTTATGATAGAATTGGGAGGTATTGCTAATTCATCTTCTAATGGAAGGAAATAACTCAAAAACTCTAATATTTCTTTAGCGATAGAATAAGCAGGATTGTCTTGGGAAACTTTCTTAAGCAAAGGCTCTGCATATTTTTTTAATACAGGTAGCTCATAAGGTAAAAAAGAGTTAAACATGACATCCGCTTGTTCTTGATAAGGGAAAATCCATTTTTCTTCTCCTTTTCTGACCATAGGCCACATGTTTATAGTCTCTGCCGCATCACTAGAACGGAATTGGCTATCTCTCACCATGCGCCTTATTAATCTTGTCTGAGTAGTAGATATTCTATTATGTTCATCAAGATTTAGCTGCGTAATAGCACTCACGTATATTTTATATTTATTATCTTTAGGTATTTGCAAAGTCAATTTTTCATTTAGACCGTGAATCCCTTCCATCAAAATAATTTGATTTTTGTCAAGTTTTACTTTTCTTCCTTCTGGCTCTCTTTCCCCTGTTTTAAAGTTAAAAATAGGGATTTCTACTTCTTCCCCTTGAATAAGCTTTATTAAATGCTCATTGAAAAGTGGCAAATCTAATGCATCTATGGACTCAAAGTCGTAATTTCCAAACTCATCTTTCGGAGTAAGTTCTCTTGGCACAAAATAATTGTCTAATGATATCGGAAAAGGCTTTAGTCCGTTTACCCTCAACTGCACACTAAGTCTATGAATAAAAGAGGTTTTCCCTGAAGAAGAGGGTCCAGCAATAAGCACTACTTTTATCATTTTGTTTGAAGCTATATAATCTGCAATTTTGGATATTTTCTTCTCATGAAATGCTTCAGAAACCAATATTAAATCTCTACCTCTTCCTTGTTTTATCATGTCGTTCAAAGAAGAAACATAACTTATGTTTAAAATACTTGCCCAGTCCTCTGCCTCTTTAAAAATCGAAGCAAGTTTTGGAACATCCACAAATGCAGGCAAAGAGCGGGGATTATATACATCTGGAGCAATTAAAATAATGCCTGGAAAATAAAAACGTATATCAAATACTTTTAGATACCCTGTAGAAGGTACACAAGGGCTATAGAAAAAGTCCACTGTACCATCACAATAATAAACAGGAACCTTGTCTTTGTCAGTATCTTTAAACAATTTTACTTTCTCAGTCAATCCTTCTTTTTCAAATAGCTTTATTGCCTCTTCTTTAGGCAACATTTTTCTTTCGATTTTTAAATCCTTCTCTATTATTTCTTCCATCCTCTTTTTAATCATAGAAACAATTTTATTGTTGAGAGAATAACCATGTATCTCGCAATACAATCCTTTCCCTAAAGAATGTTCAATAGTAACTGTAGCTCCAGGAAGTAGCTCTTTTACAGCTTTAATAAAAACAAAAGTCAAACTTCTTCTATATATCCTCGTACCTTCCTCAATCGTCGTATCTACAAACTCCACTGTGCTATCCTTTGAAACTGTGCAGTTCAGATCGACTAATTCATTATCGACTTTCGCAGCCACTATTATCCCATTGTAAAGATGTTCAAATTTTTTTGCAATATTTTCTAATTTTGTCCCTCCTGGGTATTTATAAATATTACCTGCGATAGCAATTTTCATAAAAATCACCTCAACACGATTATACACTATCGTAGCAAAAAATTAAAAGCCCTTCCTTCCAGAAGGACTTTTAATTTTTGTCCCACGAAGCCGTAAGGCTATGTTTTCATACCCGCTCTCGCAGGTGGGTACCCTGTCATCAGCTTCTGAAGTCCTGTCTTAGCAGGCATTTCTTCCACTGATGAACCCGGATTCCCGAAAAAGGTGCGTTGGTTGAAAACAAATTAGCCTAATACAAACTTCACAGGATTCATTTGGTTTTTCGTTTACAATTATAGTTTACGACAAATCTTACTAAATTGCAAGTGTAAAATATAGAAAATACAAGCTTTATACAAAAAAATAAAGAATGATATAATATTGAGTGGAGGGAATTTCTATGGAACCAGCAATAAAATGCAATATATGTCCAAGAAACTGCAATGTAGACAGGTCAAAATCAAAAGGACTTTGTAACATGCCTTGGCAGGTAAAAGTATCAAAAGCCTATTTGCATCATTGGGAAGAGCCTTTTATAAGTGGAACAAGAGGCTCTGGAACAGTTTTTTTCAGTGGTTGTAACCTAAAGTGTGTCTTTTGTCAAAATTACGAAATAAGTCAATACCAATTTGGTAAATTTCCAACAGTAGAAGAATTAGCACAAGTATTTTTAAATTTACAAAAGCAAGGTGCCCATAACATAAACCTTGTTACTCCTACAATCCATGTCTTCTCAATAAAAGAGGCGATTTTATTAGCAAAAAGGCAAGGGCTTCAAATACCTATAGTATATAATACAAACGCCTATGAAAATGTAGAAACTTTAAAAATGTTGGAGGGATTAATTGACATATATCTTCCCGACCTCAAATATTACAATGACGCTCTTGCAAAAAAATATTCCAAAGCTCCTAATTATTTTGAACACGCAACAAAAGCCATATTAGAAATGTATAGGCAGGTTGGAATACCTCAATTTGACGAAGAAGGAATATTAAAAAGAGGTTTAGTGATAAGACATCTCATAATGCCGGGATTTGTAGAGGACACTAAAAAAATTCTTTTGTGGATTAAAGAAAACCTCCCAAAAGAAATATATGTAAGCTTAATGAGTCAATATACCCCTTATTATCAAGCTCAAAAGTATCCAGAAATAAATAGAAAAATCACTCCTCAAGAATATGATGAAGCTATAGATTTTTTCTTTGAGATAGGCCTTGAAAATGGCTTAATTCAAGAAATAGAAAGCGCCAGTGAAGATTTCATCCCTGATTTTGATTTAGAAGGATTAGAATAATTTTAGTAAATGTTGTATATCTTGTGGCAAAGGCGAATAAACAGAAATGCTTTTTTCTTCTAAAGGGTGTACAAAAGTAAGCCTGTAAGCATGCAATGCTTGCCTTTTAATATAATCATCAGAAGAGCCGTACAATGTATCTCCTACAATAGGATGTCCAATATGGCTCAAATGTACTCTTATTTGATGAGTTCTTCCTGTTTCAATTTTTACCTTTAAAAGAGAAAACCTTTCACTGCTTTTTATCACTTTGTAATTGGTTATAGCTCTATCTCCTTCCTCGGATACCATTCTTTCAATGCCACTTTGTGGTTTTCTCGATATAGGAAGGTCAATTCGACCTTCCCCTTCCATTTTTCCTTCTACTACTGCAAAATAAAGTTTACTCATAGGCTTTACAATTTGAAGATAATACTGCATAAAAGGACGTTTGGCAAATACAACCAGACCCGACGTACCCTTATCTAAGCGATTAACAGGTCGAATCAAAGCCTTTATTCCTTTATCTTTAAAATACCACGCTACCCCATTTGCAAGAGTACCACTTTGATATCTTTTTGTTGGATGCACAACTACTCCAGCTGGTTTATCAACTATTAAAACATCCTCGTCCTCATAATATATATCCAAACCCATTTTTTCCGGGGCAATATCAGAATCTACCTCGGGAAGGATTAAATCAATCACATCCCCTGGTTGTAAAATTCTTTGTACATTTTCTTTTACGCCATTTACTAATATTTCTCCTTGCCACTTATAAATTCTAATAAGTCTTTTAGAAAAACCTTTGTTCCTCAAAAAATTTTCTAATATAACGCCTTTTTCATTTTCTCCAACGATTAATCTCATTTTCCCACCATTTTCTAATTTATTTTAATGCAAAAAATTTATGTGGTATAATCAATTTATAAATAAAATACAGCGGTTGGTGATTTTATGAAACAAATAATTGTAGGAGTAGGCGGTATTGTCATAAAAGATAATAAAGTTTTATTGGTAAGGCATACTTACGGCCAATTTAAAGGCAAATGGATAATACCCAGCGGCCATGTGGAGACCGGTGAAAATATAGACGATGCAGTTTTAAGAGAAATAAAAGAAGAAACTTCAATAGAAACCCGTGTAAAAAATATCATTTCTATAAGAAGTATAATACTTCCCGATGGCAATTCGGAAATATACATTGTTTTTTTGTTAGATTATGTTTCAGGAACTCCTACTTCTGACGGAATAGAAAATGACGCCGCAGCTTTTTTTGACATAGATAAAGTCATAAATGATGAAAATGTAGTCTATCTTTCTCGCTATTTAATTAAAAAGGTATTGACACACACTTATAATAAATTGTCCCCTGACCTCTTTTATCCTTTTGGCAATTTTAATTATAAGCTATTTTGTTGAAATATATTCGTACTTATCTTTATTTTTAAAAGCCTCATCAAGCACTTCTGTATCATAATAGACTGCACCACATTTTTGACAAACATATGCCGGCACATCTTTAATTATTATAGTCCTTTTCCCCCTTACCAACTTATATTCTACATTTTGTATCTCTATTTTGCCACCACAAAAGCACTTTTCCATTAGTTTCACTCCTTGTCACGTCGATTTCAAGTTGATAAGGACTTTTTTCTATTATATCATAAATTTCGACATAAATCCCTTAAATTTTAGCCAAAAATTTTGTACCACTTGAAAAAATATTTGAATAATGTTAGAATTTTATTGTAAATGTTAATTTTAAACTTTATAAGATATTTTTGCAATTTTAAACACATTAAAATGCAAATTAGCTTTTATAAAATTAAAAGGAGGCATATTAAATGTACGGTCTTGAAAAATTAAATATAATCAATGTTAAAAACGTTTACCGTAATCTTCCCGTCCCTAAATTAGTTGAAGAAGCTATAAAAAGAGGAGAAGGAGTACTTGCAAATAATGGTGCTTTTAATGTTTATACCGGTAAATACACAGGTCGTTCTCCAAATGATAAATTTATTGTGGATGAACCAGAAGTTCATGAAGATATATGGTGGGAAAATAATAAAGCTATTTCTATGGATAAATTTGAAAGGTTGTACAACCGCTTAACTGCTTATTTACAAAATCGAGACATTTTTATATTTGACGGTTTTGTAGGTGCTGACCTTCAATATAGAATTCCTATAAGAGTTATAACAGAATATGCGTATCAGAGTTTACTGGCACGCCAATTGTTCATTCGCCCTAATGAAGAAGAACTTAGAAATCACATCCCCGAATACACGCTAATTGCTGCACCAAAGTTCAACTCTATACCTGAATTAGACGGTGTAAATTCTGAAGCTTTTATTATATTAAGTTTCACTAAAAAACTAATTATAATCGGTGGCTCTCAGTATGGAGGGGAAATCAAAAAGTCAATCTTTACCCTCATGAACTATCTAATGCCAAAACGAGGCGTGTTATCAATGCATTGCTCTGCCAATATTGGCAAAGATGGAGATACCGCCCTCTTTTTCGGCTTGTCAGGAACGGGAAAAACTACCCTCTCTGCAGACCCTCAGAGGTTTTTAATTGGAGACGATGAACACGGATGGTCAGACAAAGGCATTTTCAACTTTGAAGGAGGATGTTATGCTAAATGCATAAATCTTTCAAAAGAAAAAGAGCCTCAAATTTGGAATGCTATAAAGTTTGGCACCGTACTTGAAAACGTTGTATATGATGAAAATACAAGAGAGCTCGACTATAGCAGTGATAAAATTACAGAAAACACAAGGGCAGCCTATTCTATTGACTTTATACCTGGTGCCATCCCGAGTGGAATGGGAGGGCATCCAAAAGCAATTATATTTTTAACAGCAGACGCTTTTGGGGTTTTGCCACCGATTGCTAAACTTGCAAAAGAGCAAGCGATGTATTATTTTTTATCCGGTTACACCAGCAAATTAGCGGGCACAGAGAGAGGTATCACAGAGCCTCAAGCTACTTTTTCTACTTGCTTTGGAGCACCCTTTTTACCTTTAAAGCCAATGGTCTATGCAAAAATGTTAGGAGAAAAAATCGAAAAATACAATACAAAAGTCTATTTAGTAAACACTGGATGGTCTGGTGGACCTTATGGGATTGGAAGCCGCATTAATTTAACTTACACAAGAACAATGGTGGCAGCTGCATTAAATGGCTCATTGGACAACGTAGAATTTGTAAAAGATCCTATCTTCAATTTAAGCATACCTACCTCTTGTCCAGGGGTACCTTCTGAAATTTTAAATCCCAAAAATACATGGGCCGATAAAGAAGCATATGAAAAAGCAGCAAAAAATTTAGCAACTAGATTTGCAGAAAACTTTAAAAAATACAAAGATGTAACTGAAGAAATTAAAAAATCAGGCCCAAATGTTTAAAAGCATAAAGTCTCCTTGCAGTGCGTACTGCTAGGAGACTTTTATAATTTGTAGCCATTATAATATATCTTTCATATTATAAAGTAGAAGTCAACCTAAAAAAGGAGGTAAGTTTATGTCTGACAAACACAAACACCATGAAAACCAATGGATTTGGATTATAATCATCATTTTGATAATTTTGTTATTTGTACCTGGCATCATCATATGGGAAGAACCTAAAAACGCTGTTTAATAAAAAGGGGCAACTGCCCCTTTTTATTAAACAGCTCAAAATTATTTTCCTTTCTTTTTTAAGTTGGTGATTTGCTCTAATCTCCTTTGTATGTCCTTCTCAAAACCAGAATCCGTCGGTACATAGTATTTCCTGTCTTTAAGATTATCCGGTAGACATTGCATATCTGTTACTTTCTCTTCAAAGTCGTGTGCATACTTATACCCTTTGCCATATCCTAATTCTTTCATAAGCTTTGTAGGAGCATTTCTTAAATGCATAGGCACACTTTCAGCAATTGTCTCTTCTGCATCTTTTTTAGCTTTATTATATGCCACGTATACCGCATTAGATTTAGGAGCTAACGCTAAATATATTGCCACCTGTGCCAGATTTACACTACATTCAGGCATTCCAATATAATGGCAAGCATTATATGCTGCAACAGCCATTTCAAGAGCTTGAGGATCTGCAAGCCCAATATCTTCAGAGGCAAAGCGTATCATCCTTCTTGCGACATAGAGAGGGTCTTCTCCCGCTTCTAACATCCTTGCAAGCCAATACACTGCCGCATCCCAATCGCTATTTCTTAAAGATTTGTGAAAAGCTGATATTAAATTATAGTGCTCCTCTCCCTCTTTATCATACAGTAAAGTCTTTTTTTGCATTGCATCTGCTAATATATCATCTGTAACAATTCTTTTCCCTTCAATTACCTCTGCTGCCATAACTGCAATCTCCAATGTATTTAAAGCAACTCTCGCATCTCCATTTGCAAAAAGTGCAATCTTCTTAAGCTGATCTCCGCTAATTTCTATATCATACATTCCAAGACCTCTTTCTTTATCCCTTAAAGCTCTTTTAAGTAGTACAAGTAAATCTTCTTCTGTAAGAGGTTTCATGACAAAAACTTTAGAACGAGACAAAAGCGCTGAATTTACCTCAAAAGAAGGATTTTCTGTAGTTGCACCAATTAATATTATGTTTCCTTTTTCCACATGAGGCAAAAAAGCATCCTGCTGAGCTTTATTAAAGCGATGAATTTCATCAATAAATACAACAGTTCTAGTTCCATACATAGCATCCAATTCAGCTTTTGCCATTATCTCCTTTATCTCTTTGATTCCTGATAAAACAGCACTAAAGGTGATAAATTTAGAATTTGTCATATTGGCTATAATCATAGCAAGGGTAGTTTTACCTACCCCTGGCGGCCCCCACAAAATCATTGAAGTAATATTGTCCTTTTCAATCAATTCCCTAAGTAATTTCCCTTTACCTAAAAGATGTTCTTGACCTACAAACTCATCTAAAGTTTTGGGTCTCATCCTGTCGGCCAAAGGTTTATTTTTTTCACTTCATTATCAAATATAGATGCTTGTTTGTATTCCATATTTTCTCACCATCTAAGTTTTATTTTTGTACTTTTTCTTTCTTTTTTCTTTTAGTCGGAACTTTATAGTAACTTTTACAAAGTCCTCTTCTAAAAATTCTGCAATAGCAAGGTCCTTTGTCACAAATTTTACCACAGCAAAGGCATGACTCCCAAATCTATCGTAAATTCGCCCTGCACTATAACAACCTCTTGGAACAGTTCCAACACTATTAGCTACATATCCTACTTGTCCTAATGGGGCAAGGGTAACAGATATTGCTTCATCATCATAGTCATTGTACAAATCCTTTTCTAATCTTACAATCGTGCCTGGTTTCAAAACTTTTGTGCCGTAATAATATTGACATCCAGTTATTGCAATATAAATAGATTCCACCTCATACACTCCCAACTTGATTTTAATTAAAATTATATTTTATTTTACCATTTTGGCCTTTAAAACAATATTCATATCATTCTTTCTTTTATATAAAAGCACAGCAAAGTTGAGCATCCACAGTAAAAGTAAATAACTTTCAACACTACTCAAAAACAACAGCCCACCTAGAATACCAAAACCTACAAGGTCTAATACAGCATCTATTTCAGGTATAGAAGGCTTTCCTCTATTATACCGCCTCTCACCTAATTTTAAAATACCTAAAATGACAGCATAGGTCAAAGAAGCTTTAAAACGAGTAATGGCACTCCACACTCCAAAAGTAGTGGCTAATGCTTTGCCCCCTTTAAATTTTAAAAAGGGTGAAAAAGCGTGGCCTAAAATAGGAGCTATTGCCACAATTGCAATAGCATTTCCTGTAACATACCCTTTTTCAAGAAAATACACCAGCGGAAAATAGCCCTTCATAAAATCAAAAGTAGCGCCAACGACTCCCATTTTAAAGCCTGCTGCATGACCTAAATTGAAAGCTCCGGGATTTCCATCCCTCACTTCTTCTAATCTTTTTCCCAGCATAAGCCCCATCCAATATGAAAACATCAATGAACCACAGCCAAACTCCAATATGCTGAGCAGAATAATCATACATTATTCCTTCTTTCTACACTTATTTCCCTACCCTTCCATAAAACTTTTTTCTTAAATGCCACCTGATAAAAGGAATGTAAAGTTACTAGTATAAAAAAGGCTGTCGAAATAAAATGAAAAATAGGAATAAATATACCAAATCTTCCTGTATACTTTGTAAAATATAGTATTTGCAGAGTATAAAAAAGATAGCCAATTTCGTAAAAAATAGCAATAGGCGAATGAGAAAAAACCAAAAAAGGAGTTATAAATCCCACTAATACAAGTCCTAAAAGCCATAAAACTATCAAGAAAATCGTTCCAAAACTTAAAGTATTTGCACTCAAAATTGCTCCTTTGCTAAATCCCTGTATTTCGCTTATAATACCATAAGGGTACATCCTAAAAGAGACAAGGTCATATCCAATAAAATTTTTAATGTTAATTTTGGCATCTGAGAACTTTTTACCTAAATTAAGGTCATCTAATAGCTCTCCCTTTACACTATAGTGCCCTTTAACTTTCTCATAATTCTCCCTATCCACTACTATACATGATCCATATAAGCCTTTTGGACTTTTTCTTTCAAAAGGAGAAGTAAAAGCAAATATCCCTAAAATATTAGTTATAAGAGCAAGCCTTTCATAAAACTTATCTGTGTAATGATAAGGAATTACAGATATTGCTCCCCCAACTTTCACCTGTTCCTTAAGAAGAGACTCTACTGCAAAAGGAGATAGTCTCACATCTGCATCAAGGAAAATAAGTACATCTCCACTAGACTCCAAAAAGCCATTCCACAAAGCCCAATTTTTCCCTGTCCATCCTTTGGGTAATTCCCTATTTTTTATCACTTTAGCTCCAAAAGTTTTAGCTATTTCGCTTGTATAATCCTCAGAAAAATCATCAACTACAATTATTTCATAAGGCTTATAAGTTTGTTTTTGTAGACTATCAAGAAGATATGGTAAATTTTTTCTTCATTTCTAGCAGGAATAATTACAGAAACCCTTACATTACCAGTATAATGTTGAACACCATTTTTAATAATAACTCGTGAAAATAATATAAAACCACTAATAACTCCTATAATTGATAAAATCAAAACAGTCATACAAGACCCTCTTTTATTTTAATTTTAGGAATTTTTTAAAAACACTTTTTTAGTCTTTTCATCTCCTTCCAATAAATGAATAAATACTTCTTATACTGAACACAATAAGGTTTGTATAGGAAGAGGAGGTGATAACATGACAAAATGGACTCCTTCTATAGGTTGGGGTTGGTGGCTTCTTATCCATATAATAGCTATACCTTTACTGATTTACATTGGAATAAGTTTAAAATAAATAAAATTAAATCCCCCTTTCCTTTATTTTCGCAATATCACACCAAAAACTCATTATCAACATAGTTCCATTACTCTTGCAGGATACCATCAGCCTTTGTAAGGAAGAAAGCAAAATACATAATGATTGACACTAGGCTATAAAAAACCGTGCCATATAAAAGGAAAATAAGAAGCTAATTCTTTCTTCTAAAAAGCTGTTTAATTAGTATGACCGGTACAAATACAAATATGCCAAACACTACTCCTAATTCATTTCCCAATGTGCTGTTAGGAAGAGGTTTACCTCCTAATCTTCTTCTTAAAGCATGAAAAGCATTGCCATGAGTATTACCTACCATAATAGCTCTTATAGCGTTCATAATGCTATAAGTATAGTCCTCTCCATAAGTCTCCAAAAGTCTTTTATAGGCATCTGGATCAGGATGTCCTGCAGTCTCAGCATAATGCTCAGCAAACATTAAAGCTACCACTTGGTCTTCCGGAACATCTCCAAATTCTCCATTTAACAAATTTTTTATCTCTTCCTTTGACATACCTGACTTCAAAGCCTCTTTGGCGTGAAAATAACTGCAATAGGGGCAACCATTCACTTGTGTTACCGCCAGCATAATCCTTTCCATAAAATCTTTGCTTAACTTCACTTTTTTAGAAGGTTTAGGCTGCCCTCCATGGGTCAATAAATCTTCTACAAACTTATAAAATGTTTTTACATCGTATATTCTATTTGCCTTTTCTTCTGACACTTTTACTACCTCCAGTTTTATATTTTAGTATTCACACTTATTATACTCTATTATTGGAATAAAAAAATTTGTCATAAATTTAACTAAAAATAATCCTACCTAATTCTTTTATGACTTCACTTTTTGTAAACAAAGAAAGCACATCCACTTTTTTAATTATTTTCTCGATTATATTGCCCTCTTCTTCCTCTTCCTCTATTCTAACTTTTCTCTTTATTTCTTCTATAAGTTCAGCATAGGTGTAAACTTTAAACCTATCTACATCATAGGTTTCTGCTAAATTTTCTAACAATGCTAAAAATATTTCTTCGTAATCAGCAGTATCTTTTAAGTCCAAGATTCCACAAAGTCTTGGTATTATAAATTCAAACAAAGCCCTTTTGTCAGGTATTTCTTGATTGATTCTAAAAATCTCCTTTATATCTTTTATTTTCTCCCCTTCTAAGTTTAAAAGATAATTTATAAAAAATTCTTCTTTTTCCTCTGGGTGTATATAATATTTATATCCTTTTAGTCCTTTTAAAGCTTTTAGACCATCAAAGTACCCTAATTTAAGATTATACCTGGAAAGATTTTTATCAAAATCTAATATCCCTCCTAAATCCTCTTTTGGAGAAATGACCAAAACATTTAAGCCTTTAAAATCAAGTTTCCTCACGATTCCAAAGCTTCCTGTCCTTATGACTATCAAGTCCTTATATCCCTTGTCCATTAGCAAATTAGCAGGAAGATTGTTGTATATCCCTCCGTCAATATACTTTTTTCCATCAATTTTTTCCCTCTTAAAAATAGGCAAGTAAGCGCTTGCCATCAAATAATCTACCAATTTCCCTTGAGGAATGTCTTCAATGTATAATTCCAACGGCTTTAAATCACTTAAAGACACTGTCACAATGCCAAAATCCTTCCCTGACCTTCTTATCTTGTCTTCATCTATAACTTCTTGTAATAAATTCCTCAAAGGAGTTATATCTAAGCCTCCATCTCCAATGATGCCTTTTAATCTTTGAACTAATAAAAGGATATCTTCTCTTTCCAGCTTACCCTTTTTCAATTTCTCTATCTCTTCATCCTCAGCCTTTATGACTTTGGAATAAGAAATATCATACCATAGCTCATAAGCCTTTTCAAAATCTCCTTGCACTAATACAGCCCCATTTAAAGCGCCTACAGAAGTGCCTGCAATTCCTCCTACTTCTATTCCTTCCTCTATCAGTGCCTTATAAACTCCTATTTGATAGGCCCCTCTCGCTCCTCCACCTTCTAATACTACTCCATACATTTTATATCCCTGCCTTTTCGCTACTTTGCACTATTAAGTATACCATATATTACCTAGAAAATAAATAAAAGCAGACTATTGCTATTAGAAGTTGTATTTTAGCTGATTCCCGAACAGAAATGGTAATAGATCAATATTTACTTGCTCCTGAAGATGATGAGGTCCAATATGTTTTAGATATGGTAATCAATTATATTTTAAATATAGGAAAGCCCAGAAGGATTTTTGTAAGAGATGAATATTTGCTTTATCTATTGACGGATTTATGTGAACGTGGAAAAATAGATTTACAGGTTAAAGAAAGGTTAAAAGCTATTGATAGATTTGTAGAAAGCTTTTCTGAATTTCAATTTTAATAAGAAAGCAGATAGTTTTGGGAGAATGAATGGCTATGCCGTTCATACCGTTTATCTCTTATTGTACTATTTACATAAGCTATATCCATCTCTATGTCAGTCCCCGTATTTTTTTGCTTGGCAATCCTCGATAAAAGCAATTCATCTTTTAATACAGGAATTAAGTATTTCCTTTCTGGAATAACAAGAGGAGCAGCATGAGTAATCCATGTATTTTGTTGTTTACCATACCTATGAACTAAGGTTTCTCCTGCTTCAAAATCTACTTTAATGTCCTTTTCAATAAAATCTTGAAGAGCCATAAATAAATGCTTAAATACTTCAGTTTCTTTTAATACTTCTTCCTCATCTAGCATACAGAAGTTAGATTTAGTTTAAATACTGATAAAGTCATTAAAGATTATGAAAAAAGAACACCCCTGTACTCATCTTCTATGAGGTCAAATATATGTTTGCTTTTACCCAAAAGTTCATCTTCTTTTTCGGTCAGAGGATCAAGCCAATCAGCCTTATCACGCGCCCATTTCAACCATTTTAAAAGCTTTTCCCTTTTTCCTTCGTCGGCAACCTCAGCTATTTTTCTTTCCATGCAGTCAGTAAATCTTCTTATTTTCTCTGCCTTATCCCAATCAGAAGCAGCCTGCTCCAATAGCTTTACCTCTTCCAATTCTCCTTTCCTCATTTGTTCCAAACGCCGCTGTCTTTCACGCTCTTCCCATTCTCTCTTTTCTTCTCTTTCTTTCAGTTCATCTGCAGCTCGAAGTTTATTTGCAACAACAAACATATCATAAATTATTTTTCCTACTTGAGCTTCCAAAGGCTCATTGTCATTATCTTTGTATTCCATCTTATATTGGATGCTATTCCCAAACCAGCTTTTTGCAGATATTGACAACACCAAATAAGTCTGGACTTCAACATTGTTTTGTGAACCTCGTTTTCTTCTTGTTTCTTCTTTCAATTCAAAATAAAACGCTGAATGCATAACAACAAAATAAGCTGTATCCTTGCCTGAATCTATACTAACCTGAGTATAACCCTCCATATCCTCAAGCGTGCTCATAATTGTATCCAATATTCTATATGCCCTGTTTATATTAGATTCTGAAACACTTATTGGGAGAATAGCTTTATTCTCTCGATATTTACTTTTTACACTTGCATAATAGCTTGAACTGAAGCTGGCCTGTTTTAATGCCTTGTCCCTCTTTTTCCTATAAATTACTTCTTCCTTGTGCTCAGTAATTAAATGGTGTGGGTTTCTAAGCTGGCCTTTTACCTGTATTTGTGAGCATGTTTCACTAATAAACGTTTTTGTTTCTTCTCTTAGTTTTCGTATATAGACATATAAAGCCGTTTCAACATCGGCATACACCCATTTCTTTTTTTCACCGAAGCTCAATTCTAAAAACTCCTTTTACGACTATATTTACCACATTTAGGACAAGGATAATTCTCAAGATTAATTGCTTTTTGTTCTCCCCCATCGACTTCTACAACATCACAATCGATTGGGTGTAATACAACTTTACATTTAGGACATCTATACTTCACTTCAAAACAGCCACCATCATAATCTAAATGTATGAAAAATCTTCCATAGAACTCATCGCACTTTGGACAACGATATACTTTATGACCATAACCATCAGCAATTACTGAATTTTTTTCAAGAAACAATTTCTTAATATGTTCTATGGTTTTCTTTGAATGTATAAGATGCGGAAGCAAAGCAAATTCAGATTCAAAATTCATAAGATTATAAGGACTATACTCCATTCCAATACCTATTTTAAAGCTTTTTGAATTCTACGATATTTTAGCTCCATAATTTCTTCTTTCCATGATGTCAAATATAATAGCATGAGTGTCAATTTTTTTACTATGACATCTATTTCAAAGTCGACAGTTTCTTAGCATATCGTTCTTCATTGTAGGCTTCACCATTTTTTAGCACATCGTATATTTCTTCTATTAATATTGCGGCGATTTTTTCTTTTGCCTGTTGTTCTGTGTATCCTGATTTTTTTAGTCTTTCCAGTGTCACTTTGGTAATTGGTGGATTATTGTCTCTAATCTGGTTATTTACAACCTCTAAAATAATCCTTTTTAAATTCTGATTGGCCAAACGGCCCACCTCCTCATTCTTACTTTCTCTCTATTAAAACTACCGTCTCAACATGATAGGTATGAGGAAACATGTCTACACATTTTACTTTTTTCACTTTATATACATCTTCACTGAGGGTTTTTAAATCCCTTACAAGAGATTCAGGATTACACGAAACATACACTATTTTTTCAGCGTTAAATTTCACAATGTCTTCAAGCGCTTTTGGATTGATTCCAGACCTTGGGGGGTCTACAATTACTACATCGGGTTTTTCTTTTATCTCCTTTAACTTTTGAGATACATCGCCAGCAATAAAAGTGCAATTTTCAAGGCCGTTTAGCTCAGCATTTTTTCTTGCTGACATAACTGCTTCTTCTACTAGTTCTATCCCAATTACCTTTTTAGCCATTGGAGCCATAATTATGCCTATGGTTCCTGTACCAGAGTACAAATCAAAAACTATTTTGTCAGATACATCTCCTGCAAATTCCCTCACTGTCTCATAAAGTTTTTCTGCTCCGTATGAATTAGTTTGAAAAAAGAAAATGCACTTATTTTAAATTTTAAATCCAAAATCTCTTCTATGAGATAATCTCTTCCATATAACACTTCCAATCTTTCGCATACTACAGCATCTGACCAGGAATCGTTTTGAGTATGTAGTACACCTACAAGCCGACTTTCAAAATTCGCATTTTTATATCTTTCAATAAGCTCTGTAAAGTCATGTTGCAACTGTGTTGTCGTCACAATGTTTAACAAAATCTCTCCTGATTTTGATGCCTTTCTCACAACCAAATGTCTCAAAAAACCTTCATGAGTCTTTTTGTCATAAAAAGGAAGTCCTTTTTTATTGCATAATCAAAAGTAAGATTTAAAGCCTTGAGAAAATCATCTTCAACAATATTACATTTGTCTGTCATGATTACCTCATAAAATCGACCTTTTCTATGAAGTCCTAACGCCGCATTGCCTTCTTTATCTTTTCCAAAAGTGTATTCCATTTTATTCCTATAACCATGCTCTTTAGGACTTTTTACAATACCTAAAAATTCGTACTCTGTTATTCCTTCTTTTTCAAAAAGCTTTTTCAAAATATCTTCTTTTATCTTAAGTTGATCTTGATAGCTAACATTTTGATAAGTACAGCCGCCACAATCTCCAAAGTGAGGGCAAAGGCTTTGCTTCTCCAAAGTAGAATTTTCTATTACTTCTACTATTTCGCCTTCTACCATATCCTTTTTTACTTTTTAACTTTTGCCTTTATTTTTTGCCCCAAAAGTGCTCCTTTTATTTTTACTTTTTTCCCCTCAAAATAGCCTATCCCAAATCCACCAAATTCCATCTCTTTTACGTCAACTGTGATAACATCGTTTTTTCTCACTGTCATTCCTCCTTTGCTATCTAGATTATACCTTATTTTGCTCAATAATTCTAATATTACTTATTAAAATGTTTTCATCAAAAAATAAAATAACCTTTACATAATTTTAATAACGTTGTATACTAATACTGGGTGAGAGAGTGAAAGAGTGAGAAAGGATGAAGAATTAAAGTGTTTATAAACAACCTAACAGTTGCAAAAGGAGCCATGGTATTGTCTCTTTCCTCAAATAGAGAGGAAGAAGAAGAAATCAAAAAACTTCTCTTAGAAAAAGGTTACAAATGCGCTGTAACAGAGCTGGGAGGTAAAAGTAGCGAATTCAATGAAAAAATAGTCTCTGCAGTGGTAGGAGCAGCTTTAAACAATAATGTAATTGAAAAAAATCCAACTTCTATGCACGCCCTCTTACATGCTACAATTGAAGCTGTAAAATCCTTATCCTTGACTTTGCCCTTAGACGTAAGCCTTATGATGAAAATTGCAGTTGTAGCAGATAATACTTGGATTGCAGTTTCAATGTTTGGAAAATCAGCTTTACATCCTCTCACAAATCATGAAAGGTTGGGTTTTGGAATAATGCACTTATAAAGTACATAAGGGGAGACAGAGGGAAAGAGTCATAATACTATGGCTCTTTTATTTTTTCAGGAGGTGAAATAATGGTACCAGATACAGTTTTAGGAGCTATTTATTTGTCAATCATAGACATGGTTTTGTTGTCAATGCTTCTGTTAGTAATTGGTGCTATATTATCAAAGATATTTCCGTTATTTAGTAAAATCGAAAAATTTATTAACAAAAAATAAGGAGTGACACAAATGGAGTTTCTGTTAAAACTTTTTAAAGATATGATACAAACTACCGGTCTTGTTCATTTAACTTGGGGTAATGTGTTTTTAATATTGGTAGGTATATTCCTCATATACTTAGCTATTGTAAAAAAATATGAGCCATTTTTACTTCTTCCAATAGGTTTTGGCAGTATTGTAGCAAACATACCAGCTACTGATTTATTGGAACCTGGAGGACTTATACACTTTTTTTACTTAGGGGTTGAAAAGGTTATCTATCCTCCCCTTATCTTCCTCGGCGTAGGTGCCATGACGGACTTTGGTCCTATGATTGCGAATCCTAGTTTAATGATTTTAGGTGCTTTTGCCCATATAGGAATATTTATAGCATTAATAGGCGCAAAACTTTTAGGTTTTAGTATATTTGAAGCGGGGGCTATAGGGATTATTGGCGGTGCAGATGGACCAATGGCAATTTACGTAACTCAAAAATTAGCTCCCCACCTTATGGCTCAAATATCTGTCGCTGCGTATTCTTATATGGCGTTAATGCCTTTAATACAACCTCCTATCATGAGGTTACTTACTACAAAAGAGGAAAGGCAAATAATGATGAAACAGATGAGACCCGTTTCAAAAACAGAAAAAATCGCCTTTCCTATTGTAATAACTGTTTTAATAGATTTACTACTTCCTCCAATTGCTCCTCTTATAACAATGTTGATGTTAGGAAATCTTTTAAAAGAGTCGGGAGTTGTAGATAGGCTTGCAAAAACAGTCAGTGGAGAATTTATGAACGTAATTACGATATTATTAGGAGTCTCCATAGGCTCCACCATGAAAGCAGACACTTTTTTGACCATTAAGACATTAGAGATAGTCACCTTAGGGCTTATCGCTTTTATGACAGGAACAGCTGGAGGTGTACTGGGAGCAAAATTTTTAAATAAACTTTCTGGTGGAAAAATAAATCCTCTTCTTGGCTCTGCAGGTATAGCTTCTGTTCCAATAGCTGCGAGAGTGTCCCACTCTGTAGCCATAAAAGAAAATCCTTACAACTTTTTAATAATGCACGCCATGGGGCCAAACCTTGCCGGAGTTTTTGGAACGGCAATAGCAGGTGGAATAATGCTTGTACTATTAGGAGTTCATTAAAACAGCATAAATGGCTGTTTTTTTACTGTATCACAAACATATATACAAGAATATTATATTAGTAAAACTACAGATTTGGAGGTTTAAAAAATGTACGACTATAATCCTTATGTACAAGATTATGCTTTTCCTTCTCTAAAGCTTGCACAGGCTTATGTGCCTTTACAGAAGTATGTATCTCTTTATCCTCCGGAAGAAGCCATTAAAAAAGGCACTGTTTTCCCTGAACTTGATATGCCTTATGTAGGCGAAAAAATGAGGTGATAAAATGGATGGCAATCAAATATCTTTGCTTAAGAAAATCATGGAAATAGAGTTTACCTGTATAGATTTGAATCTATACTTAGACACCCATCCCGATGACCAAAAAGCCCTTCAAGACTATAACTATTATTCCAACCAATTGTCTATGTTGAAACAACAATATGAACAATTTTACGGGCCCTTGATGGTTTTTGGTCATTCACAAAGTCAATATCCTTGGAAATGGGTAGATGACCCATGGCCTTGGGAAATAGAATATTGAGGAGGACTTTGTTATGTGGGTTTATGAAAAGAAACTACAATATCCTGCTAAAGTATGCAAACCAGATGTAAAAATGGCAAAATACCTCATCGCCCAATATGGAGGCCCTGATGGAGAATTGGCAGCCGCTTTAAGATATCAAACTCAGCGATTCGTCATGCCTACAGGAAAAGCAAAAGCAGTTTTGACAGACATTGCTACAGAAGAATTAGCACACCTTGAAATAATAGCAACTCTTGTTTTCAAGCTTTTAAAGGGAGTACCAGTAGAAATATTAAAAAGAGAAGGATTAGGGGAATACTATACAGAACATGATAGAGGCCTATTCTATGCAGATACAACAGGAATGTTATGGACCGCCGCCTATATCCAGGCTAAAGGAGATGCAATCGCTGATCTACACGAAGATATGGCAGCCGAAGAAAAAGCAAGAGCAACTTATGAACATTTAATAAATCTCACAGATGACCCTTGTGTAAAAGATACTCTAAGGTTTTTGAGAGAAAGGGAGATTGTACACTTTCAAAGATTTGGAGAAACTTTAGTACAGGTAAGAGAATATATGGAAAGTAAAAAATTCTTTTAAAAAAGTAGATGTATGTCTATTGGCATACATCTACCCATTTTCCTTCTACTATTTTATCAAGGTCTTCGACTTTTATGGTAGCAGCAGCATTTGTATCACCAGCTGCAGGATATACTACCTCATAATTTTTTAAAGACACATCATAATATACTTCAACCGGATTTTTCAGCCCATAAGGACAAACGCCACCAACAGGATGCCCTGTAACTTCTAACACTTCTTCTGGGGATGCCATTTTTGCTTTTGTTTTAAAAGTATCTTTAAATTTTTTATTGTCTATTTTTCTATCCCCTGCTGTTATAATCATAATATATTTATCTTTTAATCTAAAAAGCATAGACTTTGCTATTTCCCCAGGAGTTACCCCTAAAGATTTAGCTGCTTTTTCCACAGTGCTTGTATCTTCAAAAATTTTTATTTTAATATCATATCCTTTCTCTTTAAAAAACTCTTTCACCGCTTCTACTGACACCTCTACACCACCTTTAAATACCACAAGTTTTACATAAAAGAGCATTTTTTAAGAAAAACTTATCAGCAATTTTAACTGCATCTTGAGCCGTTTTTCCGTAATAATCTGCTCCAATCTTATAGGCATATTCCTCAGTCAAAACAGCCCCGCCTACCATTATTTTCACATCAGTATTTGCTTTAAGCAGTTTGATAATTTTCTCCATATTAAACAAAGTTGTCGTCATCAAAGCACTTAGACCTACTAACGGTGCCCCTGTTCGCTTTACTTCCTCTAATATCACTTCTCCTTTGACATCTTTTCCTAAGTCAATTACATCATATCCATAGTTTTCAAGCAAAACTTTTACTATATTTTTTCCTATATCATGTACATCTCCTTCAACTGTAGCAAGTATTATTTTGCCTTTAGATACTGAACCTTTTGGAAGCTTTTCTTTTATTATCTTGAAAGCGCTTTGCACCACTTCTGCAGAGCTCAAAAGTTGTGGCAAGAAATATATGCCTTTTTCATATCTATCTCCCACTTCTTTTAAGGCAGGAATTATTATGTTATCAACTATAGAAAGAGGCTGAACTTCCTCCTCTAAAATATTTTTTACTATATCTTCTACTCCTGACTTTTTGCCTTCTAAAATCTGGATATAGAGTTTTGATTTTAAATCTTCTTCTTGAATTTTTTGTTGTTCTTTCTCTTTGATCTCCTCTTTTTGCTTTTTCCCATATATATTCAGATAATTCACACTGCCTTTATCTTTATTTAGTAAAACCATTGAAGCCCTCAAAGTGTCCATCATGGCTTCATCGCAGGGATTTATAATAGCAGTAGTAAGCCCATAAGATGCTGCCATTGCTAAAAAAGTAGAGTTTATCAACCTTCTTTCAGGTAAACCAAAGGAAACATTGCTAAGTCCCACAACAGTATTTACTCCTAACTCTTCTTTAGCCAATTTTATCGCTTCTAAAGTCTCAATTGCAGCCTCCTGCTCAGAAGAAACCGTCAGCACAATACAATCTATCAATATGTCCTCTTTAGGTATGCCATACTCTTCCGCTTTTTTTATAATTTTTTTCGCATTTTCAATTCTTTCATGCCTATCTTTGGGAAGCCCTTTATCTCCTACAGTAAGTCCTACAACACAAGCTCCGTATTTTTTGACAATAGGAAGCACTTCTTTTAAACTTTCCTCTTTTGCACTTACAGAGTTGATTATGGGTCTACCTCTTAAAATTCTTATAGCTTTTTCTACAGCTTTAATATTAGTGCTATCTATTTGAAGAGGAATGTCTACCACATTTTGTATTTCAGAAACTACTTTAGGAAGTAATTCTTCTTCGTTTACCCCAGGAACTCCCACATTTACATCCAATATTTCCGCTCCGCATTTTTGCTGTTTTATAGCTTCCTCTACTGCTAAACTCACATCTCCCGCCAAAAAAAGCCTCACTTAACTTCTTTTTTCCAGTAGGATTTATACGTTCCCCTATAACCCTTAAAAGATAATTTTCACCTATGAAAACTGTTTTTGTATTGGAAGCTACAGCTGTAAATTTGTTGACTTTGACTTTTGGCTTTAAATCTTTTACAGCTTTTTTAACAAGTTTTATATAGTGAGGAGTAGTACCGCAGCACCCTCCCACTATAGAAGCGCCTTTTTCAACAAGTAAAGGAAAGAAACTAGCAAATTCTTCTGGTTTTAAGTCGTAAACTGTTTTGCCGTCGCGAATGACAGGCATACCTGCATTAGGTTGTGCAATAATAGGTATGCGAGAAACTTGAGACATTTTTTCCACTACACTTACCATTTTATCGGGGCCTGTCGAGCAGTTAACGCCAATGGCATCCAATCCTAACCCTTGTAAACTAACTACTACAGTTATAGGGTCTGACCCCATGAGAGTCCTTCCATCTTCTTGAAAAGTCATTGTACATATAACTTTCATGTTTGAATTCTCTTTAGCAGCAAGAATGGCAGCTTTTGCCTCCAGCATATCTGACATTGTTTCAATTAAAACAATATCTGCTCCCGCTCTTTCTGCAGCTATAATTACTTCTTTAAAAACATCATAAGCTTCGTCAAAAGTCATGTCTCCATAAGGGGTCAAAAGTTCTCCAATAGGTCCTATAGAAAGTGCCACAGGTTTATCTTTGGAAGCTTCTTTGGCAATTTTGACAGCCTGAGTGACAATATTGAAAACCTCATTTTCCAGTCCATATTTTGCTAATTTTATCCTGTTAGCGCCAAAGGTATTTGTCTCAATCACATCCGCTCCTGCTTCTATATAGGACCTGTGGATATCAAATACTACTTCTGGATGGGTTATATTCATATATTCGGGACACTCTCCACTTTTTAAACCCCTCTCTTGAAGTTGTGTCCCCATTGCTCCATCAAAAACAATCACTCTATTTGAAAGTTCTTTAAAAATGTCTAACATTTTTAACCTCCATTTAATTCATCTGTACGTTATTTTCTGCAAAATCACAGACTAAATCATCGACTCTTGAAATTATTTCTAACACAACATTTGTACTCCCTAAAGGCATAATGTGAATTCCTGCAACTTCACTGCGTATCCGCTTTATAAACTCTACAGCTATGTTTATTCCCTCTTCTCTTCCTCCATCCTTTAGCCTTTCTAAAACTTTTTCTGGAATATCTATACCTGGCACTTTTTCATTTAAATTGACTGCCATTTTATAGCTTTTAAGAGGTAATATGCCTATCAAAAGTGGTACATTGAAATTTTTAATCTTTTCAATAAACTTAAATAAAATTTCCTCATCATAAACCGGTTGTGTTTGAATAAATTCTGCCCCTGCCTCTATCTTAACTTTAAGCTTCTCTAGTGCTTCATCCCTTAAATCATTTGGATTTGCAGTCGTACCGGCGCAAAATTCTGTTGGGGAATCTAATTTATTTCCATTGTAATCATAACCTCTATTAAAAGCACTGATAATCTTTAAAAGCCCAACAGAATCTACATCATATACCCCTTTAGCCTGAGGAGTATCTCCACGGGAAGGGTCATCTCCTGTCAAGGCTAGTATGTTTCTCACACCTAACGCATAAGCTCCTAAGAGCTCTGACTGAAGGCCTATCAGATTTCTGTCTCTACAGGTCAAATGAAAAATAGCTTCAATGTTTAAGTGGTCTTGTAAAAGGTGAGCGACTGCTATAGGACTCATCCGCATATTCGCCATAGGACAGTCCGTTATATTTAAGGCATCTACAATGCCTTTTAATTTTCTCGCTTCTTCAATAGTTTTCGTTATATCTACCCCTTTTGGCGTAGAAATTTCTGCTGTCACAACAAACTTCCTTTTCTTAAGTTTAGTACACAAATTTTCATTTTTCAACATCTACATCGCCTCCATTTTTAAAAATAAAAAAGTCTCTTCGCCAAAAGAAGAGACACCAAAACTCTCTCATCTTTCAGCGAAACGCTGCTGGAATTGGCACCAAGACGCATATAAAATGCCGGTTGCCGGGTTTCATCGGGCCAGTCCCTCCACCACTCTCGATAAGAGATTTTAAAGTATTAAATTGTTAAACTATTTAAGCTATATGATACTATGGATTAACTCCTATGTCAATAGAAATTTTTTTGTCCCTCTCTAAAGATTTTGCAGGCTTTTAACTTTTTTAAAATAAATCTGTAAATTTTTTATGTTATTTGCTATACTATAATTGTAAAGAATATAAATTTTCGAGAAAGGAATGTTTTGCATGTTCTCATCTCTTATTTTTGGTATCCTTTTTATTGGATCAATTATACTTTACGGTTTAATCTGGTGGAAAATTTTTGATAAAACTGGTTATGGAGGAATATATGGTCTTTTGATGTTTATACCTATTGTGAATTTTATAATGCTTTTAATATTAGCATTCACTGAGTGGCCCGTACATAGATATAAAAATTATTGAGCAATAACACTGTTTTTATTTTTAATACTTGTGCAACCACTTGCATAATGATTTTTTTAATATTATAATATACTTAATACTTGGAAAATGAGGAGGTTTAATATGAGTAATGAAAAATTGCCAAAAGTAGCCTATTTCTGCATGGAATACGGCTTACAATCAGATTTCAAACTATACGCAGGTGGTCTTGGCATTTTAGCAGGAGACCATCTAAAAGCCGCAAAAGAATTAGGTATGCCTTTAGTAGGAATAGGCATACTGTGGAAACAAGGTTATACAGAACAACATATCGGTGAAGACGGATACCCTTATGATGCCTATCGCAATTACACACGTAAGTACGACTTTTTAAAGGACACAGGAGTAAAGGTAAAAGTAAAAATAAGAAACAAAGATGTATACTGCAAAGTATGGTTGGTAGACAGCTTTGACAATGCGCCTTTGTATTTGCTTGACACAGATATACCAGAAAATGGAGATAGATGGATAACAGGTCAGCTTTATGGATGGTTTGGTGAAGAAAGAGTTTCACAGGAAATGGTATTAGGCATTGGCGGAGTAAGAGCTTTAAGAGCTTTGGGAATTGATGTTGATGTTTATCATTTTAACGAAGGGCATGCAGTATTAGCAGCCATTGAGCTTATAAGAGAGAAAATGGAAAATCAAAATATGAGTTTTGAAGAGGCGTGGAAAGCTACAAGAGAAGAAGTAGTATTTACAACCCATACCCCTGTTAAAGAAGGAAACGAATCTCACGATTTAGAACTTCTCATGTACATGGGTGCAAACAATGGTCTTTCAATTGAGCAAATGGCTCAAATCGGTGGTGTTCCTTTTAATATGACAGTCGCAGGTTTGAGACTTTCTCGCATTGCAAACGGTGTCTCAAAACTTCACGGGCAAACTGCAAACAAAATGTGGCAACATGTTGACAACAAAGCACCTATAATCTCCATAACCAATGGTATTGACAGAAACACTTGGGTAGATAAAAGGATAATAGAAGCCTACAACAAAGGTGAAGGACTTTTAGAAACTCATAATATTTTAAAACAAGAATTAATTGATTTTGTATATCAAAGGACAGGAGTCAAATTGGACGCTGACAAGCTTTTGATAGGTTTTTCAAGGAGAGCTGCTCCTTACAAAAGAAGCGACCTTATATTTACAAATGACGAAGTCATAGGTAATTATCTAAGGTCTAAAAAAATACAAATGGTGTTCTCAGGAAAAGGTCATCCACTAGATGATGTGGGTAAAAAAATTGTCACAAAATTAATAGAGATGACAAAGAAATATCCTGAAAGCGTAGTATTCTTAGAAGATTACGACATGACAATAGGAAAAATGCTTACTCGAGGCGCTGATGTGTGGTTAAACAATCCAAGAAGACCAATGGAGGCCAGTGGTACCTCCGGCATGAAAGCCGCCATGAACGGAGTACTAAATTTAAGCATTTTAGATGGATGGTGGCCAGAAGCTTGTATAGACGGAGTAAATGGCTGGCAATTTGGAGATGGTTTTGAGTCTGACAATATAGAAGAATTAGACAAACACGACCTTGAAGCACTCTACGACGTTCTTTTAAATAAAGTAGTACCCACATACTACAATGATAAAGCAAAATGGGAAAATATGATGAGAGAAAGTATAAGGACGACTTATGAAGCTTTCTCAGCTAATAGAATGTTAAAAGAATACTACGATTTAATGTACACAAAAAATAAGTCAACCCCTATTTAAAAAGGCCGCGCAATTGCCCGGCCTTTAATTTATTTTCCCAATCTTTTTCTAACAATTCTTTTTCTTTTTCATATCCTGGTTTTCCTAAAAGTGCAAACATGTTTTTCTTGTAAGCCTCTACTCCTGGTTGGTCAAGTGGATTAACCCCATTTATATATCCGCTTATAGCACAAGCCATTTCAAAGAAGTAGACCAGATTGCCAAAATAGTAAGCTGATATTTCAGGGATATTTACTACAAGGTTAGGAACATTCCCATCTGTATGAGCCAATAATGTACCTTCAAAAGCCTTTTTATTGACAAAATCTATAGTTTTTCCTGCTAAAAAGTTAAGCCCATCTATATTGTCCTTGTCTTCATTTATAACTATATCTTTAACAGGTTTTTCAACATTTAAAACTGTTTCAAAAATATTTCTGCTTCCCTCTTGTATAAACTGCCCCATTGAGTGTAAATCTGTCGTAAAATCTACTGAAGCAGGATAAATTCCCTTATTGTCTTTACCTTCACTTTCTCCAAAAAGCTGTTTCCACCATTCAGAGAAATAGTGAAGCTTTGGCTCATAATTTACAAGTATTTCTATAGCTTTGCCTTTTCTGTACAAAATATTTCTCAAAATTGCATACTGCATGCTTATATTTTCATTAAGGTTGTCTTTGGTATAGACTGTTGAAGCATCGTAAGCACCCTGCATCATATCGTCTATGCTAATGCCTGCTACTGCTATTGGTAGAAGGCCTACAGCTGTCAAAACTGAGTATCTTCCTCCAACATCGTCAGGAATCACAAATGTTTCATATCCTTCTTCATCAGCTAATTTTTTTAAAGCTCCTTTCGCTCTATCTGTTGTCACATATATTCTCGATTTAGCCCCTTCTTTTCCATATTTTTTCTCAAGAAAATCTCTAAAAACCCTAAAAGCTATTGCCGGTTCTGTGGTAGTACCAGATTTAGAAATCACATTTATTGATACATCTTTGTCCTCTATAAGTTCAAATAAATCACTTAAATATGTAGAGCTTATGCTGTTTCCAGCAAAATAAATCTCCGGCATATTCCTCTTACCTTTTGGCAACAAATTATAGAAGGAATGAGAAAGCATTTCAATTGCCGCTCTTGCCCCTAAATAAGACCCACCTATACCTATAACCACAAGCACATCAGAATCTGATTGAATCTTCTCTGCTGCTTTTTTAATGCGTTCAAACTCTGCCTTATCATAATCTTTGGGAAGACTTACCCATCCTAAAAAGTCATTCCCTTGAGCATTTTTATTAAGCACCATATCAAGAGATAATTTTGCATGCTTTTCCATATATTCAATTTCTTTTTGACTTACAAATTGTAGAGCTTTTGAATAATCAAAACCTATCAATTTCCTCATATGTAAACCTCCATTCTTTATTTACATACTCATATTTTATATCATAAATCTATCTTATTCAAGTTTTTCAAAAGTATGTATAAGTTTACTTAGCTTTATTTTTATACAGTAATAGATTTTTGTCAATCTTTTTGGAATTTTTACTTTATGGGATATAATATAAAGAGGAGGTGCAAAAGTTATGGAGGCATTAGAGGCTTTAAAAAAGAGAAGAAGTATAAGGAAATACATAGATAAACCTATTCCAAAAGAAATATTAGAAGACATAATAGACTGCGCAAGGCTTGCTCCCAGTGGAAATAACGCACAGCCTTGGCATTTCGTCGTTATAACAGACAAAGAAAGACTTAAATTCATAGCAGAAAAAGCTACATATGGGAAATTTATTAAAGATGCAGGAGCTTGTGTCATCGTCTACTGCGATAAAAATAACAGACATCACTTAGAAGATGGTTCAGCAGCAACAGAAAATATATTACTCGCAGCTACTGCCTACGGCATAGGTTCCTGTTGGGTAGCTGGGTATAACAGAACCTATGAAAAAGAAATAAACGAATACCTCAACATTCCTGACAACTTAAGAATGATTTCTATTATATCATTAGGATATCCCGCAGAAGAGCCACAACCAAAATATAAAAAAGCTTTATCTGAAGTGTTACATTGGGAAAAATTTTAAATGAAAGAGGGTTATAATATGTCAAAAGTAGTGGAGAGATTTTTAAAATATGTAAAATATCATACAACATCGGATGAAAACTCAACAACTTATCCCAGCACTGAGGGACAAGTAATATTTGCAAAAGAATTAGCAAATGAGCTTGAAGAAATAGGCCTTAAAGAGGTAAATGTAGATGAAAACGGTTATGTTACGGCTTTACTTCCTTCAAATACTGACAAAAAACTCCCTACAGTAGGATTTATAGCTCATATGGACACAAGTCCTGACATGTGCGGCAAAGACGTAAAGCCTCAGATAATAGAAAATTATGATGGCAAAGATATAATCTTAAACAAAGAAAAAAACATAGTATTATCTCCTACTGAATTTCCAGAGCTTAAAAATTACATAGGAAAAACTTTAATCACCACAGACGGAACAACTCTTTTGGGAGCTGATGATAAAGCAGGAATTGCAGAAATAATAACAGCTATGGAATATTTAATAAATCATCCTGAAATAAAGCATGGCAATATAAAAGTAGCCTTCACACCTGATGAAGAAATTGGTAGGGGTGTAGACAAATTTGATGTAAAAAATTTAATTGTGATTTTGCTTATACTGTAGATGGCGGTGGAATTGGAGAAATAGAATACGAAAATTTCAATGCTGCCAGTGCTAAAATCAAAATTAATGGCAGAAATGTGCATCCTGGAACAGCAAAAGGCAAGATGAAAAACTCCATTTTGATTGGAATAGAACTCCAAAATATGTTACCTGAACATGAAACTCCTGCCCATACTGAAGGATATGAAGGTTTTTATCATTTGAACAATTTTGAAGGCAATGTAGAACAAACTAAAATGTATTATATTATCAGAGATTTTAATAAGCAAACTTTTTTAGATAAAAAAGAATACCTAAAAAGCATTGTAGAAACATTAAATAAAAAATATGGTGAAGGCACACTAGAGCTTGAACTTAAAGACCAGTATTACAATATGAGAGAAATAATTGAAAAGCATATGCACATAGTCGATACAGCATTAGAAGCAATGAAATTAGTAGGAGTGGAACCTAAAATAGTGCCTATAAGAGGAGGCACTGATGGAGCAAGATTAAGCTATATGGGGCTTCCAACACCTAATTTATTCACAGGAGGGCATAATTTTCACGGTAAATATGAATTTATACCGACATATGCAATGGAAAAAGCAGTCGAAGTAATAATAAAAATAATTGAGCTTTACGCAGAAAAATAAGGGATAGCGATGGAGCTATCCCTTTAACAATTCCTTTTTGAAAAACTCTACTGACTCCTCAATCGCCTTTTTCTCCCATTCTAAACTCTTAAAAGTATGGTCTGCATTTTCGATTGTCACTCTTGTAGCGTTATCCCCATAAACCTCTTTTAAGATTCTATCAGAAACTTTATATTCAACCGCTTCATCATTTGTCCCATGAACTATAAGCACTTTTTTATCGTATCCTTTTGACAGCTCAAATATATTTAATTTTGAAATATCCTCAACAAAATCTTTACTCAGTTTATGTCCTCCTATGTCTACAAAGCCCAATTGTTCCATAATAGCTCCGTATTGCTTTACACTTTCGTTCATTATAAGCTCAGGCATATTAAAAGCTGGAGCCCATAGCACCAACGCCTTTATTTCATCTTTATATTCCCTTGCTACAATCCCTGCAATAGCTCCTCCCATACTCAAACCAAGTAGTCCTATTCTCTCAGGGTCAGTCGTAGGTTGCTCTTTCACAAACTTTAAAATTTGTCTTGCATCTTCCAATTCACTGCTAAATGTCATTTCACTAAAGTCCCCATCACTTTCTCCAGAACCATAAAAGTCAAACCTTACACTCCCAATACCTACTTTTTCTAAAGCTCTTGACATCTTCACAAAAATAAAGTGAGACTCTACTTTATTGCCTGTAAAACCGTGAAACATTATTACCATAGGCACTTTACCCTTAACATCATCAGGCAAATGCATCATTCCTCTTAAAGTTTTGCCGTTATATGTAATTTCAACAGCCTTTTGCATAATAACACCTCCAAATATTTCATAATTCAATTATACTACAGTCAAGAAAACTTTTCCACATAGACAGATTTTTTATCTATCAAAAATTGAAGTTTGCCAAACAGCACAAGATTTAACTTCCCTTTCTTTTATTACATCCTCTTCTGTCAATTTGCTACACAACAAAGGAGAATTTACATTGTACTGCTTTGTATTTCTTTTTATAGTACTGATACTACTGTTTGCGTAGCAATAAATACAGCCATGTAGACAAGTATCATAGGCACCAATATCTATACTTTCATCACAACCACAAAACTTCCTTTGATTCTTATCCTTTCCTATATTGAGTTTTTTACCAGAAAGCTCTTCTATTAAAGTTTTATCTATACATCTCGCATGCTCTATACCATATGGCGATAAATCCAATTCTTCTGCACAAGTCTCAAGTTTAATTGAGTGCTCTTTCGCTATTTCATAAAATCTATATGCAATTTCTAACTTCTGTTCCTTGTTTATCTCATAAGCCCCTATTTTTTCTAAAGTCTTGTAAACTTTAGGATAAAGAGTCACAAAACTGATTATACATTTTGATGTATATCCATAAAGTTCAGACATTATTTCCTTAAAGCTTTTTACATGGTATTCTATATCAAATTCGGGAATTAAAATAATAGGGTCATAACGCCAAATTACCCTCTCTTTCCCTATTTTGCTAGACAGCTTTTTAAAAACTTCAATTATATGTGATTTTTCTGGCACATTCCTCTCTATTCTTTTATCATAGGGATTTAAAGTAAATAAAAAATAATAAGCATAGTCCTCTATCAAATGCAATTTCGGTATCATTTTTTCTGGATTTTTTGTCCAAAACACAATGCCATCTACTGCATCTTTCTTTAAAGAAACTTTACTGACTTGATGAAAATTAAAAGGATTCCTCACCAAAACATAGCCTTCCTCAATTCTTTTAAAAAACCAATCGCTGTAAAAAGCCGGAATATCCGTTCTCCTGCTTGCACTTATTATCATTCAAATTTCTCCTTTCAAAAAAAGAGAAATTGACATGTTCATTTTTACTTTAACATCAATGACAATTCATGTCAATTTCTCCGCTTTTGAATTAACTTTCTTTGTTAAGTTTGTACTCTATTGAATCAACAAGGGCTCTCCAACTGGCCTCAATAATATCTGTAGAAACCCCAATTGTGCTCCATGAATCTTTTCCGTCTGTCGACTCTATTATAACTCTAACTTTAGCAGCAGTTGCAGAATTAGAATCCAAAACCCTCACTTTATAATCTGTCAACCTCATTTCTTTTATCTGTGGGTAAAATCTCTCCAGTACTCTTCTTACAGCATTATCAAGAGCATGTACTGGCCCATCTCCCTCAGCTGCAGCTATCTCCTCTATACTATCGACTTCCACTTTTATAAGTGCTGAAGAATTAACACTATTTACAGAAGGCTCATTTACAATAACTTTGAACTCTTTTAAATTAAATGCTGGTTTATATTTTCCAAGAACCTTTCTTATCAAAAGTTCTAAAGAACCTCCTGCATTTTCATATTGATACCCTAAATACTCCATTTCTTTTAATTTATCTAAAATTAACTTTGTTTCAGGAGAATCCTTTGTAATAGTTGGATCTATTTCATTTATGGCATTTAGCACTGTTCCTCTGCCTGCAACTTCAGAAATCAAAAAGGTCCTACTATTTCCCACTAAAGAAGGGTCAATCAGTTCATAAGAATAAGTATTTTTATTTACAGCATCAGCATGCATCCCCGCTTTGTGGGAAAAAGCATTTTTCCCAACATAAGGCGCCCTTTCATCGTAAGTGACATTTGCAATTTCACTTACAAATCTGGCTAAATGAGTCAATTGTTTTAGATTTTCATCAGGCACACATTTATATCCCATAAGTAATTGCAAATTCGGTATCAAGGTACATAAATTCGCATTGCCACATCTTTCACCATAACCGTTTATTGTACCTTGTACTTGTATTGCCCCTGCTTGTACTGCCATTATAGAATCTGCGACAGCCATTCCGTTATCATTATGACAGTGTATTCCTACTTCTGTATTAAATTTATCCACAACAGTTTTTGTTATTTCATAAACCTCCATAGGAAAAGCTCCGCCTTTTGTATCACACAAGCATACACTGTCTGCGCCCGCCTCTAATGCTACTTCTAATGTCTTTAAAGCATACTCTGGATTTTGTTTGTAACCATCAAAAAAATGCTCTGCATCAAATATAACTGACTTACCTTTGTCTTTAAAAAACTTTACTGTATCATAAATCATTTTTAAGTTTTCTTCTAAAGTAGTTTTCAAAATTTCTGTAACTTGAAAGTCCCATGACTTGCCAAAAATAGTTACTACCTCTGTGTCAGCATTTAAAAGGGAAATCACATTAGCATCCTCTTCGGTAGTTGTATTCGCTCTTCTTGTGCTGCCAAAAGCGATTAATTTAGCATTTTTTAACTTAATATTTTTAACTCTTTCAAAAAATTCAATATCTTTAGGATTAGACCCAGGATTACCTGCCTCAATATAGGTTACACCAAACTCATCAAGAACTTTAACTATCTTTAATTTGTCTTCCACAGTAAAAGATATACCTTGTCCTTGAACTCCATCTCTTAATGTTGTGTCGTATATCCGTATACTCTTCACAATGCATCCCCCTTTATACCTTTTTTATGTATAGTACATATTTTATCAAATTGAACTGATAAAGTGAAGAGGCAAATAAAAGTTTTTCATTAAAGGTTTCATTGGCTTAATTATATCAATATCTATGTTATAATAACATTAGCAAATCAAATGAAAAGGAGGGCTTTCAATGGATGCACTAGACAAACTTAAAAATAGAAAAAGTTGCAGAAGCTTTTTAGAAAAGCCTATATCAGATGAAGATTTAGATGAAATATTAGATATTGGGCTTGCAGCCGCAAGTGGTGGGAATACTCAACCAATTACCATAATAAAAGTAAGAAATAAAGAAACAAAAAAGACTTTACGTCAAATATTAGGACAAAATTTTATAGAAACTGCAGACACCATACTATTTTTTATTTTAGATTTTTACAAGCAACGCAAATGGTGTCAATTAAGCAAATCTCCTTACGGGCGCCACAGATCATTTTTAGAATTTATAATAAGCCTTGAAGATGTTATGTGCACAGCACAAAGCATCGAAAGTGCCTGCACTTTGAAAGATATCGGATGTGTATATCTAGGTACACCAAACTTGAGATATGAAGAACTAAAAGAAATATTGTCATTACCAGAACTTACAATACCCGTATTAGCAATGTGTCTGGGCTATCCAAAAAATTCTGGAAAACCTAATAAAAAACTCAATAAGAACGCTGTAATTTTTGAAGAAAAGTATAAAATTTTAAGCGACGAGGAAATAATAAAATACTATGATAACGAAAAATATAATAATATAAAAATTAACATTAATGATAAAAATTTTAATTTGGCAGAAAAATTGTTTGAAATTTCAAAACAAGTAGAAAGCGATAGCTTTGCTAATGAAGTAAAAAATTATATAAAAGAAAAAGGTTATATTAATGCTGCTCAAAAACTCTTTGGATTACACTACAACCCTATCGAAATGATCGGAATGAATGAATGGATATGGAATTTTTTTAAAAGCCAAGGCTTTGATTTTTTGGATAATTCTTTTCATATTAATAGGTTAGATGTAAAATAAAGTTTATAAAATCTCATTTAAAGGCTTTACATTTAAAAAAATAAATAGATGATATTTAATTCTACAGTCTGAAACATAGTATGTTTATTTATATTTATATTTAAAAATATTAATTTTTTCGATCTCTATACATTTGTCGCCATCAAACTTAAACTTTACAATCCACGGCATAACATGTTTGATTTCATTAAATTCATTATATCCAAATGATTTATCATAAAAATTGATAATAGTACTCAATATAGTACCATGAGTCCCTATTGCAATATTTTGGTTTTTATAATTCTCTAAAACTTTTTTCAGTGCTGCAATGCCTCGTTGCTGTACCTCTGATAAACTTTCTCCATCTGATAATTTAAAATTAAAATCTTGCCATTGCTGTCTCGCAAAAGAATCAAAATCATCAATCCATTCACTATCAACCTTGCGTTCTCTAAAATCCGGAACAGTAATTACTGGTAGGTTAACTTTATTGGCAAAGTCTACTAAAGTATCAACTGCTCGTTTATATGGACTTGATAAAATAATTTTAATATCTTTATCCATCAAATAAGCTGTAACAAGTTGTCTATCGATTAAGCCTTTATCTGTAAGAGGTCTTAACTCATCATTGTGCTCTGTATAGTCTGATTCTGCATGACGAATAAAATAAATTGTTGTCAATTAACCCACCTCCACCATATTATTTCAACATTATTCCTTAACTGTTGTATTATGCTAATAAATTTAATATAATCATCGTCACTTTGAAATATGGTTTCACGATTAATTCCTCTTAGCATGATGTGGTAAATCCCCGTTTTGCTCTTTTCTCGCGCTTTCCTTGGCATTTCCTACCTCCTATCGTAAATTATATATATATTATATCATATTGTTAAACAAGTCCCTGTTACAATATTTTTTTCATTTTCTTATTTTTCAGACAGGTCCCTGTCCCCTTCTCCTTCTTGAACTAATACTTAATTATTGTAAATTGACGTCTAAAAAAACGTTTCCTGGATAAGCAAAAATAACTTGTAATTAATAATGTAATATATGGTATGGTATATTATTATTTTAAGCCATAGCAGAAATCTTTACACCTATAAGATTTCAAGCTATGGCTTAAAACTCGTTTTCAAAATTAATTTTATATTTAGATTTTCAGTTATAAAAATGATTTAGTTTCTCTTTTTGATTTTTTCAATTTCACTTATTTTATCTATTCTTTTCTGATGTCTTTCTCCTTGAAATTCGGCATCAAGCCATTCATCTACAATCATTGTCGCAAGACCAGGTCCTATTACC
>NZ_CM001486.1:1344301-1449321 GCF_000262445.1 Thermoanaerobacter siderophilus SR4 | reverse complement strand
GATATTCTTGCGATAAGACTTCACATACCGCCGACCCTAATCCGCCTATTATGCTGTGTTCTTCTGCTGTCACAATTTTGCCGGTCTTTTTTGCAGAGCTAATTATTAATTCTTTGTCTATTGGCTTTATTGTATGAATGTTGATTACTTCTGCATCTATTCCATATTTTTTAATTCTTCCGCTGCTTCTAATGCCATAGCAACCATTATCCCTGTAGCTATTATTGTTACATCATTCCCGCTTTTTAATATTTCGCCTTTTCCAATCTGAAATTTGCAATGTTCATCGTGTATTGTGGGTACAGTCATCCTCCCTAATCTGATATAAACCGGACCTTCGTACTCAGCTGCCTGTAATATTGCGTATTTGGTTTCCACATCGTCGGATGGATTTATTACAACCATATTGGGTATTGACCTCATCAGAGAAATGTCTTCTATTGATTGATGTGTTGCGCCATCCTCTCCTACTGTTATCCCCGCGTGTGTAGCTGCTATTTTTACATTTAGTTTTGGATATGCTACTGAGTTTCTAATTTGTTCATATGCCCTCCCTACCGCAAATATGGCAAATGTACTTACAAATGGTATTTTGCCGCATGTAGCAAGTCCTGCTGCCGTCCCTATCATGTCTGCTTCTGCTATTCCTATATTAAAGAACCTTTCGGGGCATACCTTCTGAAATTCTGCCGTTTTTGTTGATTTTGATAAATCTGCATCAAGTACAACTACATTTTTATTTCTTTTGTTTAGTTCTACTAGTGCTTCACCATATGCTTCCCTTGTTGCTTTGTTCATTTTGCTTCACTCCTCTCCAATTCAGCTAGAGCTTTTTCTGCTTCTTCTTTTTTAGGTGCAACTCCATGCCATTCAACCCTGTTTTCCATAAATGATACTCCTTTTCCTTTTATAGTTTTTGCTATTATTATCGTAGGTTTCCCCTTTGTCTCCTTCGCTTCTTCGATTGCTTTATCAAGTTCTTCAAAGTTATGGCCATCTACTTCAATTACATTCCATCCAAATGCTTTAAATTTTTCTTTTACTGGTACTATATTCATTACATCTTCGTTCTTGCCATCAATTTGTAATCCATTGTAATCTAATATTGCAGTTAAGTTGTCCAATTTATAGTGAGCAGCAGTCATTGCAGCTTCCCATATCTGCCCTTCTTGTATTTCTCCATCACCTAGTATTACATATACTCTATAGTTCTTATTATCAAGTTTACCCGCAATCGCCATACCATTCGCCGCCGACAAGCCTTGACCCAGGGAACCTGTTGTCATATCCACACCTGGTGTGGATTTCATGTCTGGATGTCCCTGCAATATCGAATGAAGTTGTCTTAACGTTTTTAATTCTTCTTTTGGAAAATATCCTCTTTCGCTTAGTACCGCATACAAAGCTGGAGCTGCATGTCCTTTCGATAATACTAGCCTATCTCTTTCTTCCCATTTTGGATTTTCAGGATCTATGTTCATTTTATCAAAATACAAAATAGTAAGAATATCAGTACAGGATAAAGATCCTCCTGGATGGCCGGACTCTGCTTCTGCTATCATAGTTATTATGTCTTTTCTGATTTCTTTCGCTTTTTGTTTTAATAATACAGTATTCATTTACCATTCCTCCTAAACAGTTAAGGTTTCAAAACAATTTTGAGACCTTCGCCATTCATTACTTTTTCAAACCCTTTAGCCCAGTCATCTAAACTATAAATATCACTAATAATTGCCTTAGTATTTACTTTACCAGTTTCTAATAAGTATAAAGCTAATTTCCATGAACTTGGTTTTTGACTCCTAGAACCAATATAACAGATTTCTTTTTGTATTATCTTTTCAAGGTCAAGCTCATTAAACGACTTTGCAAATAACCCAACTTGTATTATCGTACCTTTTTTTCTTAATAGCGAGAGTCCAGAATTTACAGCTCTTATTGAACCAGAACATTCAAACACCTTGTCTACCCCATAACCATTTGTTAATTCTTTAACTATATCTTCTAAATTTTCCTGCTGTATATCAACAGTTTTATCAATACCCAATTCAAGGGCTACTTTAAATCTATCCTTGTCTTTAGTAAGTCCAGCAAGAATTACATATGCACCTCTTGCTTTGACTATTTGAGCAGTCAATAGGCCAATAGGTCCTGGTCCAAATATTAGAACAATATCGCCCAATTCAATATTAGTTTTTTCTAATGTAGCATGTGCAGCACAAGCAAGTGGCTCTGTAAGAGAAGCTGAAAGTAAATCTATACTATGTGGAAGAACATGTACACTTTCTTTTCTAACAGCAACATATTCAGCAAAACTTCCATTTACTTGGGTACCTATCCCCTTTCTATAAGGGCACAAATTATAATCCCCACTTTTGCAATAATCACATACTCCACAAACATAAAATGTCGTCTCACTTGTTACTCTATCACCAACTTTAATTCCTTCTACATTACTCCCTACTTCAACAACTACTCCAGAAAATTCATGGCCCAAAACAATAGGTGGTCTTATATTCTTATATTCACCCTTATATGAATGAATGTCAGAACCGCAAATACCAGAATAAGCAACTTTTATTTTAACTTGATCACTGTTTATAATAGGTTCATCAATATCTACTAGCTCCATATTTCCATATCCATTTTCCTTTTTTAAAAGTGCTTTCATTTAGATCACCTTTCCTCAAAAATTTAAGCTTCATTTCTCTTGAAAAACAGATTTTTATGGAATAATTATTATCTTGTTATATTCTTCTTTTTTCTGAGCAATCATATCGAACACCTCTCTAATTTCACTTAATTTGAATCTATGCGAAATCATTTCATTCAATTTAATACTTTTATTTCTTACATATTGAATACTTTTATACCATTCTTGTCCCGGAAAAGGTGCTGAATAGGAATTCCAAAACCCCTTTACCGTAAGTTCTTTTCTAAAAATATTCTCAAAAGATTTTTCTGAGAAATGAATATCTGAATATGCAATACCAAGGTACGCTACTTTACCTTTTTTCTTCGTGATTAACAAACATTGTTCTTGAGCTATCGGCGAACCGGCACATTCAAAAGCGATATCTACACCTTGGTTATCAGTTATTTTCATTATTTCCTCAATAGGGTCCTTTTCTTTTGCATTAATACATATAGTAGCTCCTAATTTCTCTGCCTCTTTTAGTTTCTTTTCCGAAATATCGACTGCAATAATATCGTTAATTCCTCCAACTTTAAGCCATTGGATTACAAGCTGTCCAAGAGTTCCAGCTCCTATTATAGCTACTGTATCACCTATTATGGGTCTGATACCTAAAACACCATGTAATGCCACTGCCAGTGGTTCTATCATTGCAGCACTCTCAAAATCTATGCTATCAATTTTTAACACATTAGTTGAAGGTACTTTAACATATTCTGCAAATCCACCATAAGACTTAGAACCCAGCATATCGTAATTATCACACAAAGAATAATTTCCTTTTAAACAGTTTTCACATTTATAACAAGGTATAAAAGGTATAGCCACAACTGGATCTCCTAAGCCAACATTATTTACATTCTTTCCTTTTTCCGCTATTATACCTGAAAATTCATGACCTGGTATTGCCGGTAAACTATATCTCCAATTTTTTAATATTCTCGGTGGATCCGAACCACAAATTCCAGCAGCCTTTACCTTAACAATTACATCATTTTCACCACAAATTGGGTCAGGAAAATCAGCATATCTAATATCATTTACTTTATATAATACTGCTGCTTTCATAATACCTATATCTCTCCCCTCTATTAATCCTTATGGCCAATACTTTTATCCGATAATTCTAATTCTTTAAATTAAATGTATAGGTACCTCCTGTAATTTAGGTTTAAGCCGAAATAAATTCTGCAATTTACTCTCTGCACTCTATCAGGAGGTACCTTTTTCAAAGTACATTTTAATTTCATTGAAGCCTTCATCAAAAACATGGTTTAGATATTAATTACTGACAAGAATGTATCTTTAATATTAGACTGCTATTTAAAATGTTATAATAACATATTTTCTTCAATAAATTTGAAACTTATATTATTGTTCTATTGCTTTTTTATTTCTAGTAATAAAATAGTATATTAAACCTGCAACAATTGCTGTAGCTAATATTACCCATCCCCATGACACTTGGAATATCTTGATAATAAGCCAATTTAACAAATTACCACCCTCGTCTAAACTCGATATTAAGGATGTACCTTTTGGTATAGCAAAGTGTGCTTGTTGTGCCATCATTGTATGGAGGGGTGCCAAATTAGTGGCCATATATAAAGCTGAAGCCATTAATACTATACCTGTAATAACAGAATGAACTATATTTCCATTTGTAGAACCAACTATAAATGCTATATAAAACACTATCGTAGCGAGATCCCCAAAAGGTAATACTTTATTTCCTGGCAAAATTACTGCTAAGAAAATTGTTATAGGAATCAAGATTAAAGCTGTTGCTATTACTGAAGGATGTCCTACCACCACAGCAGCATCTAATCCTATATACAGCTCACCTGCATTTTTAAACCTTTTCTGTAGAAATTCCCTTACAGACTCGGAAATTGGTATAAGGCCTTCCATTAAAATTCTGACCATTCTTGGCATAAGAAGCATTACAGCAGCCATTGACATACCTATTTGTGTAATTTTAGCAAAATCATACCCTGCAAGAATTCCTAATAATAACCCTAATATTAAACCCATCATCATTGGTTCGCCAAATATACCAAATCTTTTTTGAATTGTATCAGGATCTGCTTTTATATTTTTAAGTCCAGGTATTTTACCCACGAGCTTACCAAGTGGTATACCTAGCACAGCATAAGCTACAGTAGAACCTGTAGGCAGAGAAATACCTTCCAATTTAAAAAATCCTTGAACCATTGGTGCTGTCCAATCAGCTATTTTTAAAACTATTATTTCACGAAGAATTGCTGCTACAAGAGCAAGAAGTACATTTCCGCCTGTTACTACATATACAAAAGCTGCTGTTGCAGCAAAATGCCAGTAATTCCAAATATCTATATCCATCGTCTTTGTTGTACGTGTCATTAACATGATTAAATTTACTATTAATGCCAGAGGTATTATAAAAGCTGCTACCGGAGAAGCCCAACTTATCGCAGCAGCTGCTGGCCATCCTACATCTATTACCTGTAAATGTAAACCGAATCTGTCCACCATTGCCTGAGCTGCTGGTCCTAAATTATTTACAAGAAGACCAATCACAAGATTTATACCTACAAAGCCAACACCTATGGTAATTCCAGATCTAAAAGCTTTACTAAATCCTTGCCCAAATGCTAATCCGATTATTGTTAATGCTAATGGTAACATTACACTTGGTCCTAAATTTAAAATATATTGAACAACATGAAGCAAATTATCCACCTTACTTCCCCCTTTACTCTTTTAAATATTTTATAACTTCTTTGTCAATATTTTCAGAACCCATTCCTGTCAAATATCCCATTGCATTAACTACTGGGATCGAATAAGTTTTTGGTAATATGGATGTTGTAACAAGTAGATGAGCTTCATTCTCTTTTGAAGCAACTTCCGCCATTTTACATTGGATAACCTCCGCATTTAGCCCATTTTCTTCTATTAATTTCTTTACCCTCTCTGCTACGACAGTTGAAGTAGCAATTCCTGTGCCACAAGCCACTAAAACAATTTTTCTTCCATTCTTGTCTTTCTCCATGTTCGTCCTCCTTCTTTCTTTAAAAATTAATCAATTTTGCCAAACACAACATAATTTTTTATAGTTTCAATTACCTCATCACCACCCTTCGCATTTAGAATACTATTTAAGAAACTTTCATTTTGAATAAGTTCTACTAACTGTTGCAACATTTCAACTTGACTATGACTTTCATTTAAAGCTATCATAAACACTATATTTACGTTTACGTCTTCTTGTGGATTAGCCATATTTTTGAATATAACGGGTTTTGACAAAGTAGCAACTGCAATAGCCGGCTTTAAAACATGTTCTGCGTCAGTATGAGGTATCGCTACATTATAATTATTGAGAAGTAATCCTGTTGGAAAAGTATTTTCTCTTTTAATAATTCCTTCTAAAAAACTCTCTTTAACATATCCATTATCGAGCAATTTTTTATACAAAACTCTAAATACTTCCTCTCTATTTTCTGCCTCCAAATTTGTAACAATTATTTCCTTGTGAAAAAGCTCTGAAATTTTCATTGTATATAACCTCCTTGCTGGTTCACCATTAAAATATTGCAAGAGCCGTGCCAACTATCTGACATGTTTTGTGCTATTTTGTAATGATATTTTTTATTTCTTGAGCACTTTTTAGCTTTTCTTATGGCATTGATGCTTTGTTCTTCCGTTAAAATTTGATACAAATGCATAAAGTAATCCTTTGAATCTTCCTTCAGCGCTATCATAAACACCAAATCTGCCTTAAACTCTCCTTCCCAATAAATAGGTTGTTTCAATTTTGCAATTGCGATGGCAGGTTTTGTGACATGTTCTGGATAACCGTGGGGTATCGCGATTCCTCCTTTTAAAAAAGTCGCCCCCATAGATTCCCTTTTGTATACACTTAGTAAAAACCTTTCATCTACATAGCCTTTATCTTGCAATATCTCCACCAATTTATCTATAACATCACTTTTCATAGAAGTATCTAAATCATGAAAAATAAGGTCTTCCTGTATTACTTCTTTTAAAGGATTTTCTTTCTCTAAATTGACAATTTTTTTGAATTTTTCAATCCCTGTGCCATGTAAAATATCTTCAACAGATATAAAAGGTATACTTTTTATGCCGGGATTTATTGTACCAACAAAAGCTACCACTTCATTTTCTTCTCTTATTTTTGAAATTTCTTTTTCAATATCTTCCTGCCTGAGCATTCCAACAGGTATTATTTTGTAATCATCTTTTAGTTGTGGTAAGACATCTTCAATATATTTCTTTATTTTTAACGCTGTTCCCTCTCCTGTAATACATACAGTTACAATTGCTTTTGGAAGCTTATCTTTACTCTTTATACCTTCAACTCTTCCTATATATGTTTTATCTACGTCTAACGCATCTGCTATTTCATCTAAATTAGTATCCGGTATAATAGCTCTTCTGACAGCTTCCAACACCATAACCGTATCTACTCTTCCTACCACTCTTGTAGGTATCCCTGTCCTTTTGGTTATAATTTCACCAAAGGTAATTAATGAACCCATGTCAACCAAAATAATGCAGCCTTTGCCTTCGTCTATTCTTTTCACTACTTCAATTGTCCTCTCAAGAACAGATTCTGGGCTTTCATCAAGAGCCATATCTATACCGACTGCATGATTTACCCCTAAGAGTTTATTTGCCACCTCTGCCATGCCACTTGCAACATGGCCGTGCGTAAGCACAACTACGCCCACTCTGCCTTTAGTTATTTCTTTGTCCCCTGAGAATGTCCTTAGATACATAGCAATAAAGCCCACTTCTTCATCAGGCAGCTGTATTTCTAATTCTTTGTTAATTTGTTTTGCCATAATTTTAGCAATAGAATACTCAACAGGATATTCTTTCACTATGTTTTCAAGTTGAGGATTAATTATTGGTTTGCCGCTTAATATTCTTTCATAAGCAGCACTTAAGTGTATAGCAAGGGAATAAAAGAGATTATCCTCTAAGTTTTTAAAACTTTTTTAGCAATCTCGTATGCTTTTTCAACAGCATTTACAATTTTTTCTCCTACTATGTTTGTCAATTCTTTTTTTGAAATTGTTATGTTAGATTTTACATTTACAGCAAATTTCTTCAGCTCCGCCTCTATCTCTTTCCCGAGAATTTTATCTATCTCCTCTTTTGTAAGTCCTTGTCTTTTTAAGTCAATAAACCTTTCTTCTATAAATTGATATATTTCATCAGGCAGCATATATCTATCTTCTTTTGGATATAACTTAATTTCCTTGTCAGGATACACCATAATGTCTTCATTTGAATATCTTTCTATTTCGGGATCTCTTTTATTTACTCTGATTATCCCCATTTTTACGTGGTTAGGTAAATCTGAAAGGTCTATTGTCAATGAAGAGCTTTTACTCCCTAATGAATTTAAAAAGCTCCTCGCACAAGCAACTTGAATATCGCTCCTTAGCTGCCCTATATTCCCCGGACAGTCATAAAGCATAAGAGCTCTTACTGCCTCTTTTTTTACAATAATCGATTTATTAATTCTAAAAGACTCTTTTGAGAAAAAATGATGTATAATTTCATATCTTTCTTGGGGAGGTCTTTCTGAAAGAGAAGGAAGTTCTATCACCATAGGAATTCTTCTCCTAAAAGTAAGTAATAGCGAAGATTCAGGATTTTCAGTAGTAGCAGCAATAAGCATAATTTGTGCCTCTCTAGTACTTTCTGTTTCCCCTAATCGTCTGAATTTTCCTTTGTCCAACAAATAAAAGAGTATCTCTTGTCCTTCACTTGGAAGCCTGTGGACTTCGTCCAAAAACAAAATTCCACCATCAGCTTTTTCTACCAATCCCGCTTTTGCAGTATCAGCCCCTGTGAAAGCGCCTTTTACATAACCAAAAAGTTGCGCCATGAGTAGTTGTGGATTATCCGCATAATCAGCACAGTTAAAAACTACAAAAGGCGCATTTTCATTAAATTTTCCAGACTCTATTGCATAGTTGTACATTGCTTCAGCCAACTGGCTTTTTCCAGATCCTGATGGTCCTACTATTAAAGTATGCAATCCATGGGGAGGATAAAGTACTGCAGCTTTTGCAAGGCTTATCTGCACTTTAAGGCTTCCTTCGCTTCCAATAATCTCTTTAAATGAGAGTAAGCTTTTAGCTGTTTTAGGAGTTTCAAAATTTACATTATCGTTTTTAATAGTACTTTGTTGCACTAAATTATCTGCAATTTTATCTTTTAAAATTTCCTTTTTTATTTGTGTAGCTACAAAACGAGAAATATTATATCCTAAATTATTTAATTGTTTTGTCAAATTTCTATCTGAAATATTTGGGTCCTTTGAAATTATTTTTTTTGCATCTTCTAAAAGGTAAGGTTTTCTTCTTTCTCTTGAGTCAGGAATATTATTTTTCAGTCTAAATTGTGTCACATCTTCTCTTTTAATATTGAGAATTGCGGCTATTTGGTCATCTGTTAAAGGATTCTTTTTATCCTCTTTTTGTATAATTTCAAAAATCCTTTCAATCATAGTGACAAGCCTCCCTTCAATGTATATTATGCAAAAAATATACCATAAATATGGCAGGAATTGTAGCGGAATATTTAGTAAATTGCATAAGTTGTGAACAAAAGTTTTTAGATAAAATAAAAAAGACCTTAATAGGTCTTATGGCATAAAAAGTATGGTAGCATTTGTATTAGTTTTTAATTTAAGCTCTCATTGGATAAAAAATCTTTTGGTGATATTGCTTTATTAGTTATTTTTTGGAATTCCTCATCTCTTGTAATAATCAAATCACCCTTTAACTTTTTCAAACATTGCATTTGTAAAGCATCTTCTAAATCTCTAAACTCCTTAAAATTCATTGCTTTCTTTATATCATGTTTTGTTATACTCACTACTTCTACTATACTTAACAAAGCTTCTAATGCTTTTATGCTTTCATTGTGAGAAAGGTTTTTATTTATGAAATAATATATATCCGTAATTGAAAAAGCAGCTAAATAAGCATTTATCTTTTTTTCTTCCGCTAATTTTAATATGTTATAAGCATCTACGTCAAAGGGAGTTCTTTTTAATAAAACATCAAGAATAACGTTAGTATCAATTAACACTTTCATCATTTAACCTATTATACCCATATTGTTATTTAACGGGTAATCTTCCCTCCCCTTTAATTGTATTTATTTCTTATTCTTTCTTCCCGTATTTGCTCAGCAGATATATTTTTGTTAGGATAGTCAGATAAAATTCCATACAAAAAATCTGCATTTGGAGTACCTTCTTTTTTTGCTGGAATAAGTTTTGCAACTTCACGTCCATTTTTCGTTATAATAATTTCTTCTTTATCAACTAATTCTAAATATTTACCAACTCTTGTTTTGAATTCTGTAGCATTTACTCTCATTCTTACCACCTCTTTCACTATTTTTATTTACTATATTATCATATTATTCAATTTGATTATATTATCCAATATAGAAATAGTCAATATGCAAAAAACATAAATAACCATTTCTTTAACTTATATATTAGAACAAATATCATAAAAGAAAAACTACTTAAGTTCCATAAAAGCTGCCATACTGCCTGTCATGCCTTTGTCTCTTCTATAGGAATAAAATTCACTATTGCAATGGGTGCACATTTGGCTTACTGTAATGTTTTCATCTGGTATGCCAGTATTTATAAGTTCAATGTAGTTGGTAAGCTGTAAATCCAGCATCCATTTGCCCCCCGCCTTTTTCACAAGAACTTTTTCCCATTCATCAATAACATCTTTAATTTTATTCGCAACATCATCACCTACTTCATAGCAGCATTTGTATATAGAAGGGCCTATCCCTACAAGTATATCTTTGGGATTTGAGCCGTATTCTTCTTTCATGGCATTAACTATTTTAGGCCCAATGTAGGCCACTGTGCCTCTCCATCCTGCGTGTGCAAGGGCAATAACTTTTTTGACAGGGTCTAAGAAAAACAAAGGCACACAGTCGGCATAAAATGTAACAAGAGGAATGCCTCTTTCATTAGTCATAAGGGCATCTACACCAGAGATATCACTTCCACCAAAGTTTTTGCCTTTATCTTCGTAAGTCACCTTTTTTATAACATCACCATGAACCTGGTCTGAAAAAACCATATCTTCATATGAAAAACCGCCAATATCACATATTATTTTAAAATTTTCATAGACTTCCTCTTTAGTGTCATATCTTTTTAAGCTTAAATTCAAGAAAGCGTATTTGCCTTTGCTTACACCGCCAATTCTAGTAGTAAAAAGGTGTTTGACTAGCCCTGTCTTTTCAAAAGAAGGTATTGTGTAAAAAACTACTCCTTTTACCTCATTCCTTTTAAAACCTATTTCCAAAGTATCAGCTCCTTTATATGCCATATTAATTATTTTTTCTTTTTATCTTTGTCATTTTTCCCTTCTTTCTCGTTTTCAATTCCAAAAATTCTATCCGTCCATTTAACAAAAGCTATCAGAACTAATAAAAGCAATATTAGTGTTACCACCGAAATTATGGAAATTATAACAAAATACTTTTCCATTAAATTTCTCTCCTTTATCTCCCGTTGATTTCTCTAATAATATAATACTATAAACGTTGTCAAAAATCATTAAAAATTTTAAAAAAATAGCAGGATTAACCTGCTATTTTAGTTCAATAAGTTCATAATCTCTTGTACCCAAGCCAATTTCTTCGCCGTATTTTAATTGTAGTTCTCCTTTTGTTTCAGGGTGCAAAGCTTTAAATTTGTCTTCTCCAGGATTCATGCCATATCCCGCTTCTTCTAAAGCTGTGCCTTTGTGACCAAATTGCTGATTCACAAGGTCATAGCTTGCCTGATCTATAGCAACAGGGTCAAAGGAAGCTAATATTCCTATATCAGGAACAATAGGAGCATCACTCCAAGGCGTACAATCGCAAAGTGGTGTAACATTCATGACAAAATTTATAAACGCAATTTTGCCTTTTTTTGTAGAATAAGCGCCATAAGCATATTCCGTCATTCTCTCTACAAAAGCATCCATATCAGTTCCCCATTGAGGCTTTATGACACCATATTGACAAATAGACACGCATTCTCCACACCCTATACATATAGAAGGGTCAATATAAGCTGAACCATTGACCAAAGATATCGCATTTACGGGGCAATTCCTGATGCACATTTGACATGCGGTACATCCCTTTCCTACGACAGGCTGCACTGTTGAATGCTGCTGTTGTTTTCCTGCTGCAGGTGCACACCCCATAGCTAAGTTTTTGATAGCTCCTCCAAAGCCAGCCAATTCATGACCTTTAAAGTGTGACATCACAATCATTGAGTTTGCAAAGAAAATATTTGAAGCAATCTTTACAGTGTCAAAATGCTTTTTATCAATTTTCACTTCTACAGAATCTTTGCTTAAAATACCGTCAGCAATTATTATTGGTGCGTTCACAACAGCATATGCGAAACCATTTTCAATCGCTGTCACCAAATGGTCAACTGCATTTGAACGACTGCCTTTGTAAAGAGTATTTGTATCTGTTAAAAAAGGCTTTCCCCCATAACTTTTAATTTTGTCAACCACTTTTCTTACATATATAGGGTTTATGTAGGCGTTGTTTCCCTTTTCTCCAAAGTGAATTTTTATAGCTACCAAATCATTTTTATCAATAATGTTTTTAAAACCCGCTACATCAAAAATTCTCGCTACTTTAGAGGACAAACTGCTGCTAGCTTTGTTTGCCCTCAGATTGTAAAAATATACTTTTGATTTCATAATACCACCTCATTTACAAAATTAATTTCGTACAAGTTTAGAATTTAGAAATTTTATGCCTTTTTTGAGATAAGAAAAAGCAGACTTATCAGTAACCAATACAATAGTAGAGTAAATTATAGCCCCCACTAATATAGTTATAAACAGGACTATAACCTCATAAATTCTTTTATCTGACGGCATCTTAACAATTAAATTATTATACATAAAATGCACTATCACCCCCATTACAATTGCTGCAAACATTGCCTTTATAAAACTCATAAACATGTATTTCCCGCCTATTTTCCCAAGTTTTCTTTTTAAAGAAGTAAATAAAAGAAAAGTAGTAAATATGGCTGCAATAGAAGTAGAAAGTGCAAGTCCACCTAATTTTAAATATCTAACTAAAATTAAATTAAGTGCAATATTTAGTAATACAGCCATAGCACCATTTATCATAGGAGTTTTTGTATCTTTCATAGAGTAAAAACTTCTACTTAAAACATCTCTAAGGCCATACGCAGTCATTCCTATGGCAAAATAAAAAAGGGCAATTGAGGTAAGATATGTCGACCTCTCATCAAAAGCTCCTCTTTCGAATAATACTTTTATTATAGGCACTCGGAGTACCATTGCACCAACTGATACAGGTATTAATACGTATAAAATACCACTTACCGCAAAATTTAAACTCTTTAGAAAGCCTTCTTTGTCGTCAGCTACTGAATGTTTCGATAAAACAGGGTATATAACAGTTGCAATTGCTGTTGAAAAAATCCCCAATGCAAACATGTTAAGCCTATTGGCATAATTCAATGCTGCAATACTCCCATCAGGCAAAAAAGAAGCTATCACTCTATCCACATAAACATTTATAGTCTGTATCCCTGTCCCCATAAGTACAGGCATTGCCAATAAAATGACTCTTTTTACTCCTTCATCTTTAAAATTCACTCTTAACTTGATTCTGTAACCTAATTTGTATAAAACAGGCAACTGCATTAATGCTTGTATGAAAGTAGCAATAATTATAGAATAAGCTACTATCGTAATCCCAAATTTGCTCCCATATAAAATTGCTACTGTTATTACGATAATATTGTAAGGTATACCAATCATAGCAGGAACAGTAAAATGTTCCATCGACTGAAGAGCACCAGTGAAAATATTAGATGCAGCTATTAACACCATTGTAGGTAATAATATAGTCGTAAGTTTTACTGTCAACTCAAATTTTTCCCCTGTAAAAGCTGGCGCTACAAATTTTACAAGATAAGGTACAAATATAAAACCCAAGAAAGTTAAAATTACAGTCGAAATTAATACCACACCTAAAAGGTTATTTATAAAATCAAAAGCCTTTTGTTTCCCCTCTTTTTGTAAATATTCGGTAAATATTGGCACAACAGTAGTAGCTATTGAAGCAGTTACTGCTGCAAAAAGTATCATAGGTATGACAGTCGCCATATTATATGCATCCATGGAAACAGATGTACCAAATTGGGAAGCTAAAGCCATATCTCTCAAAAATCCAAATACTTTACTCAGTAGAGTTATTATCATTATGACGCTAGCCGCTTTTACAGTTTTTTTAGCCGTCGACATACATACAACTCCTTAATTTTCTTCAGTCATTATAAACATAAGCTCTGCAGTAGCTACAACTTCATCTCCAACTTTTGCAACACCTTTAGCTTTTACAAGCCCCATCTTTATAGAATCTATTAAAACTTCTAAAACAAGTTGGTCACCAGGCCTTACCACTTTTTTGAAGCGACATTTATCAATACCTGTAAAAAGCCCTAATTTACCTTTAAACTCTTCTATATTCATAACAGCAATCCCGGCTACTTGTGCCAATGCCTCAACAATAAGAACTCCTGGCATTATAGGATTGTCTGGAAAATGCCCCTGAAAAAAAGGTTCATTAGCGGTCACATTTTTTATTCCAACAGCTTTTTTACCTTCTTCAATTTCTATTATTCTATCCACTAATAAAAAAGGATATCTATGAGGAAGAATTTTTCTTATGTCTTTATTTTCCACCCTATGTTTCACCTCTTTTTAGCGGAATTAGAAGATATGACAAAACAGTGGCTTATCATTGATTATATCACAAAAAAATGAAAAATAAAAAGGGCAAGCGCCCTTTCACACTTTCTTAGAAAGTTGATTATATATTTGGTCAGCCAGTCCAAAAGAACCATTTTGCGCCAATATTTCAGCATATTTATCGTACAGCATAGAAGTAAAAACATCATTTGCTAGGCTATCTCCCGTCAATGGGTCTTCTGGAATTGTCTTTATCATCTCATTTAACATAAGCCCTATAAAAGTTGCCTCTAATTGCTGACATGCTTCTTTAAGCTTTTTACTGTCTTTGTCTTTTATCGCCTGTTGTATTATTCGTTCAAAATCACTTCCATCTTTTTGCAAATCAATTTGAAATTTATTTATGTCACTGTTATTTATAGGATTTATTTCCATGCAAGGTCATCCCTTTCAATAAATTATCTTCTCAGATTATTTGCAATTCCCAGCATTTCATCAGCTGCTTGTATAGCTTTTGAATTTATTTCATAAGCTCTTTGTGCGGCAATCATGTCCACCATTTCCTTTACAACTTGGACATTTGAGGTTTCTAAAAATCCTTGCATGACTTTGCCCATTCTTCCTTGAAAGTCATCTCTTGTACCAGGCTGCCCTGAGGCTTCTGTTGGCTCATAGAGATTACTACCCACACTTAAAAGTCCCTGAGGATTGACAAAATTATAGATTCCTAAAGTAGCTACTTCTTGAGTAGTTCCATCAGGATTTTTTACGCTTATTACACCCATTGGCGATACTGATATATCTTTTTCAGTGCTGTCAAAAACTATGGGATTACCGCTGTCATCTAATACAGGATAGCCGTCAGCAGTTACAAGCATTAAAGTGTTACCGTCAGCACTTAATTTAAAACTTCCATCCCTCGTGTAATAAACTTTTTCATCCGGTCCTAACACAGCAAAAAAGCCTTCTCCATCCAATGCCAAATCCAAAGGATTCTCTGTCTGCTGGAGGCTTCCTTCCGTAAAATCTTTTACAATTGCTGAAGGTCTCACGCCTACCCCTACTTGCATATTGACAGGTTTACCTTGTCCACCATATACGTTTTCTCTTTGTAAAGTTTGATATATTAAATCTTTAAATTCGGCCCTATCTCTTTTAAAAGCAGTAGTATTTACATTCGCAAGATTATTCGCGATAACATCTACGTTAAGTTGCTGAGCAGTCATGCCAGTTGCTGCAGACCACAATGCCCTCATCATAATTTTCATCCTCCTTATACTTTTCCAACTTCGTTGACAGCTTTTCCAAGAGTCTCATCAAAAGCAATTACAACCTTCTGATTTGATTCATAATTTCTCATCACGCTTATCATATTTACCATTTCTTTAACGGAATTCACATTTGACTGTTCTAAAAAACCTTGCTTTATTTTCCCTGTTGCAGGAATAACTTGTACATTGGCACTGTTATCTATAAAAAATAAATTATTGCCCTCTTTTCTTAAACCATCATAATTATCAAAATCCACAATTCTAAGCCTGTCCACCAATTGACCATTGTTTATAATATTGCCCATCTCATCAACAGAAATGTCTCCTTGTGACAACTGTATAGGCCCATTTTCCCCTTCTACAATATATCCCTCTTGTGTGACTAAATACCCATCTTTGGATAAAGTAAAAGAGCCATCCCTTGTATACCTTTGACCATTAGGGGTATTTACCACAAAAAACCCATTGCCATCTATCGCAAAGTCTAACTTACCATTTGTTTGAGAAAAAGCACCTTCTTCAAAATTTGTATGAAAAGTGTCAACTAACACGCCGTAATCCATTCTTCCAATTTTCCCGTTAGGCGGTGTGTTATCGCCACCATGTCTTGTTACTTCAAAATTTGGGAAAGAGGAAGTAACTACCACATCTCTTTTATATCCTACTGTATTAACATTTGCAAGATTATTCGCCAAAACATCCATTATCTTAGTTTGGGTAATCATCCCCGAAGAGGCAGTGTAAAGCCCTCTTAACATAAAATCACCTTCTTACTTATTGATTTTGTATACGTCTATTACAGTTTCTGATTTTTCTAATAATTCAAGAGAATCCAATGCTTTCCCTGCACCTAAAGCCACACAACTTACAGGGTCATTTGCAAGATATACAGGTGTATTCATCCTTTCCCTTAAAAGCCTGTCCATTCCTTTTAGCAATGCTCCGCCCCCCGTGAGTACTATCCCTTTGTCACTTATGTCCGCCGCTAATTCAGGAGGTGTTCTTTCTAATACACTGTGGACAGCTTCAACAATTTCTTCAAGAGGCTCTTTTAATGCTTCACATATTTCACTGGAAGTCACTTCTACATTCTGAGGCAAACCTGACATTAAACTTCTCCCTTTTACTAGCATTTTCTCTTCTTTACCGTCAAAGTAGGCAGTACCTATATTTATCTTTATTTCTTCTGCCATTCTTTCTCCTATTATTATATGATGTTTTTTTCTCATATGCCTTATAATTGCCTCATCAAAATTGTCCCCCGCTACTTTAATATTTTTAGACACCACTGAACTCCCCAAAGAAATTACGGCTATGTCAGTGGTGCCTCCCCCAATATCTACAATCATATTTCCACTAGGCTGTGATATATCTAATCCTGCTCCTATGGCTGCCGCAATAGGTTCTTCGATGAGATAAGCTTTTCGCGCTCCTGCTTGTAATGCTGCATCAATGACAGCTCTTTTTTCTACCTGTGTTACGCCACTTGGAATACAAATCATTATTTTGGGTCTTAATAAAAACCTTCCCCCGCAGGCTTTGTTTATAAAATACCTAAGCATTTTCTCTGTAACGTCGTAGTCAGAAATTACTCCCGCCCTCATAGGCTTCATGGCTAATATATTCCCTGGCGTCCTGCCTACCATTCTTTGTGCTTCTTCGCCAACTGCAAGAATTTTATTAGTATTTCTATCAATTGCTACAACTGATGGTTCTTTTAAAACAATTCCTTCCCCTTTGATGTAGACCAGGACAGATGCCGTGCCAAGGTCAATTCCGATATCCTTAGAGATCGCAAACATCCAAACACACCTTTCTTATGTATTTCGACAAAAATGGCATCCACTTAAATTATCGACATTGATGCCGAAATGTTTAATTTATTATCAATTTATTAATTCGCTACAAATTTACAAAATCCTCTTTTATTTTCTTAAAATTTATTGTTCGTTTTTTGATATTTTATTTTAGTTGCTTTTCCTCCTCTTATATGCCTTTCCGCTTTATTTTTGCTTAGAATCTCTCTCACTTCTTTATATAATTCAAAGTTTATATCTGGAAGCCTTTCTGTCACATCTTTGTGAACTGTGCTTTTGCTAACTCCAAAAACCTTCGCAGCTTCTCTTACAGTTGCTTTGTGTTCTACTATATATTTTGATATTTCTAGTGTTCTCTCTTCTATGTAATCTTTCAAACCCAAAACCCCCTTTAAATTTTTCAAATCTCATTAATATGTATATGCCAAAACAAAGCCATTAGAATATTTATAAAAACAAAAAAGACTTGAATACGGGAAGTATCCAAGTCTTTTTAAGCAGGTGTTCTTATTTAAAATATGCTATTGGATCAACAGGTATTCCATTTTCTAAAAGTTCAAAATGTAAGTGGGGTCCTTCCCCAACTTCAAACTTTGCTGATTCTCCTATTTTCCCTATTTGCTGTCCTCTTACTATTTTTTCTTGTTCCTTTGCTAAAATCTCATCGCCTAAATTTGCATACCGTGTTTCCCATTTTCCATTTTTTATAACAACAGTATTCCCTAATTTTGGATCTTTATATACCTTTGTCACAATTCCATCCATAGCTGACAATACAGGTTCTCCTAAGTTTGATCCAATATCTACACCTTTATGAGTTGTCCATTCTTGAAGGGTTTTTGAAAATACAAGCTTATCTTTAGCAAATTCTAATATTATGTCTCCATTTACAGGCTTCAATAAAACTAACATCGTAGAAGATAAATTACTATCTTTTTTTATTGTGGATGTAGTACTTGCCATAACAGTTGCTACTTTGCTGTTTGTTAAACTATCATTTTTCCCTGAACTTTTAACCTCGTCACTATTTTTTGTTGCCGGTTGAGGATTTTCTTTTTTGTCAGATACGTTATTTTCTTGTTGTTGGCTGATAACAGCTGTAGAATTATTTTGCTGTTCTTTTTCTTCCTGAGCTTGCGCTAGTTCTTCTTCATAACCCCAATCACTTTCAATAGCTGAATTAATTTCTTCTTGCTGTGCTTTTCTGAGTTCTTCTAATTTTTTTAAATTATTATTAGTAACATAAACTGATGTAGCGGCTATCACTACTACGGATAAAAATAATACTATGTAAAAACCCTTTCTATCAAAAAATCTTATTAAATTTTCCCTGTTTATTCTCATATTTTTCACCTCCAAATGGTATTTTAACCATCAACTTAATTATTTATACAAAAAATACAGCACTTTATCAGTGCTGTATTTTCAATAAATTTTCAATTTTTACTATTTCTATCCCTGTATAATAATATTTCAATATTTCGTCAAACTTTTTCCCTTGTTTCGCCATTGCATTTGCTCCATATTGACTCATTCCCACTCCGTGACCATAACCTATGACGGTTATTACAATGTTATTTCCTTGTGCCTCAAAGCTAAAATTTGTAGAATTTAAATTAAAAATTTCTTTTATATCTTTACCATTAAAAGTTATATTCCCTATTTTTAAAGTTTTAACGTGCCCAACTTGTGTTCTTTCTACATCTTTTATTTGATTTAAAATATTGCTATTATCCAATTTCAAAGAAGGCTCTTTTTGCTTTAATTTATTTATAAATTCTTCTTTTGACACTATAACAGTAGTTTTATATTTTGATGCTGCCTCTTCTCCAGGAGAAACCACACTTCTTAAATAGGGAATTTTGCTCTGCCATACGTCCTCAGAATTCTCTGTTTTTCCTCCACTTATAGCATGATAAGCTGGCACAATTAAAGCATCATCGTAAACTAATACAAGCCCTTTTGTATCTTCTACTGCTTGAGATATTTTTGCATAGTATTTATCAAAATTTTCTCCCCATTTTTCCTTCAGCTCCCCCTCAGATTGCCATGCTTGGCAATGTTCCGAATCAGTGCACACATCAGCCCCCGGATGTAAATCACAGCCTTTTCCTCCCAAAGCTATTTCTTTCGAGAGCACATAAGTCCTCGCTGCAACAGCTTGTGCCTTTAAAGCTTCCATTTCAAATTCTGCAGGCATTTCTGCAGCAACTACTCCTTTTACGTATTCCTCTAAATCCATTTTCTGGATTTTGTTTTGATTTGTTATAAAGACATTCACGGTATGGTACAAATCTGTATTATCTAAATTGTCTAATTTTACTAGCTTCCCTCCATCAATAAGTTTGACCTCACTCGCAAGCGTTGAGGAAGTTTTGTGAGAATTAAAGCCAAAAACTATTATAGAAGGCAAAATTATTAAACTAAAAAATATTAAAGAAATTCCATAAATGGCATATTTCATTTTTCCCCTCCGATTGTGAACTACTAAATAAAATATATGTCCTTATGTATATATTTATTCTATTGTCTCAGGTGGCAGCTTCCGCCATCCGTGGCTCCAGCCCCGCCTCCGTCATCACACTTGCTAAGTTTAGTTACTGCTTTGTCGCGAGTTGCATTACTTTACAAAATGCCAATCTTACAAAATAGTTTGTCTACAGTCTGAACAATAGACTTATCCCTTGTCTTAATTATGATAATTTAATATCCTCATTACATAATCAAAAGTAAGGTCGTTCATCATAAAATTTATCATCCTCGAAATCATTGAAGCAGCTTCTTCTCGCGTAACATAGCCATCAGGGTTAAACCTTCCATATTCATCGCCTGATATAAGTCCTATCTCCCGCGCCACATAAATACTCCTTTTTGCCCACAATGGTATAGCGTAGTCATCTAAAAAACCGGTATCAAAATTTCCTGAAGGAGCGAGGTTCTCAAGCCCCAAAGCTCTTATAAATATCACTGCCGCTTGAGCACGAGTAAGAGACCTTGAGGGACTGAACTGATTTGGAGCAGTACCTGAGATAAGCCCTGCATCACTGGCTGCTTTTATATATCCATAATTCGGATCAGTAGTAGATATATCAATAAAAGGTGAAATTTCTATAGCGCTTTTGTTTCTTGCTGAATAAAGCGTACTCTTGGGCGGTTCATACGGTTTTAATCCAATTGCTTTTGCAACTGCAACGGTAAAGTCTGAGCGCAATATGGGAAGTTTAGGACCAAAGTATTCTGAGTCATTAGGAAATACTTCCATGCTCATCAATTTTTTAATATCCTCTTTTCCCCATGTTCCATTTATGTCTTTAGCCTGTGGGACCACCAATCTATCTTCGAATGACACACCATCAAGTTTCAAACTTCCATTTCCTATGTTTCTTCCTATTTCGTTGCCGTTATCATCTAGTTTTGGGAGATTATAAGTGTAATTCATCATGTCACCGCTATTTCGCCTTAAAAGATATCCACCCCTAAAACTTATATATTGAGGGTCATTTTCCACATATTCAATACTGGATTTATCAGTAAAAGATACATTTACATGAGCCTCTCCAACCCATTTTTTTACTTCTCCATTTGACCCCATTGTGCTTTCGATTAAATAATTTATTTGATGTGTATCAGCACTTCCGTATTTATGAATAAATCCTACTGTTTTGTCATCTATAGTCACTTTTACAGTCCCTTTATTGCCATTGACCCTGTATAATTTTACGCCTGAATAGTTACCAGCATAGTAAGTTACACCTGGGTTTATGCTTTTTACTTCAGAGCCTGAGTATATATATCCATTATTTCTGTCTAAAGTGTAAGTATTTCCCCCTATTTTTATGTTTTCAGTATATGTCTTAAGAGTAGTCTGACTAATCATTTGGTTGTATTCAGGTTTTTTTGTTTCTTGGGTAACAAAAGTAAGGGAACGTGTGAGTTTGTCTCCTGAATCGGAAGCAAGGTCATACCTATATGTTGTTGTAGTAGTATCACCTCTTACAGATTGATTAATTTTAAGAACACCACTAAATATAATAGGTTGTCCCGTTATAAATACAACTTCTTTGTATTCTTGCTCATTGGCAATACCACCTTCAAAACCTGCATCATTGGCAAAAACCTGGACAGGAAAAGGAATCAAAAGGGTGAATATTATAACTAACCCTATAATTTTTTTCATTGCAATTCCCCCAATGTTTTTCTTACTTCACCGTTACAATAACAGCAGATGACCCATTTCTTATAATATAGAGTGAATCTCCCGGATTTATAGAACTTATATTGACTGCCTGTCCATTTTTAATTATTACCGTTTTTGATACATCTACTGTATCAAGAGAGGTATTCAGATTCCAAACCCCATTTAATTCATTCCAATCATTTACATTATTTAGAGTTAACTTGGTACCATCAATAGATACAACATCAGCAGTAGACACTCTTTCTTGCCCCGTTGAATTCATAATGTTTATTGCAATAGCATTGTCTCCTTGTGATACCACATACACATGGGCAGAGGTGTATTTAGATTTTCCATATTTTACATCCAAAAGCTCTGTGTAGGGAATAACTTTTGAATCTTTATCTCTATTGTCAACTATATAAGTTTTATCTCCCACATAGAAAGTTTTTGTGCCTCCTACAATATTCCATTGATTGTTTTGTATAGCATAATACCCATATGCTTGATACCACCAACTTGTATATAAGTTACCAATAGTGATAGAATTTGATGTTGCACTGGTTATAAAACCTTTCGCATAGTAATATTCTGGATATACACTATCAATTACTGAGATGAAATTAGCATATAAGCTTCTATCCGTCTGGGAAAAAGATACATATACTTGTTTATTTCCTATAAGTGAAGTATAGGGTATCTTCATTCCATCTTTTAAAATAATTGTGCCGTCGTTTACAGTTACTTTTCTGCCATCATTTAATGTAAGAATCATCGATTGAGTATCAAAACTTGCAATGCCACTGTAACTCATTGTAAAACTTGGGGTTATGTTTATAAACGTAATCGAATCTGTTCCAAAGTGCTTCTCAACTGCAGCATATATTTGATTTCCTTTGTAATTTTTAAGGTCTTCTTTGCTGACCTCAAAGCCATTGTAATATATTTTAGCTTCATCTAAAGGATAATAAGCAAAATTATTTGCACTTTGCCATGTACCTTGATAATACTTTTCCACATTGTTTATTGAAATAGAATTGTTGGAAGCCAATAAACTTCCGAGATTTCCTCTTATGATATAGTAGACTTTGTGATATCCATTTTCTACTAATACCTTGATGGGTACATTTGTATAAGGGTCATCAAAATACAAATTTACATAGTCTCCCTCTTTTATTGAAGACAAAGGCACAGCATTTCCATTTTTTATAACAGGCACATCATAAGCAATAGAATAAAACTGTCCATTGTCTAATTTAATATTTATGCCATTATCTTGTTTATCTATAGCCATTATGCTTCCTGTTACTTGTCTTGAGCCTGTATCGATTTTCCCACTTCCCAAATCTTCATAATCAACATTTATTGCATAAGCCGTGTTACCATTAAGGTATACTGTGACAGTTTGACCATATCGTAAATCTTTTATAGAAGCAGGATAATCATTTATATAGATTTTTGTATTAGGGTTATAAGAAAATACATATTCAACTCCTGATTCAGATGTAAGTGTTATGTTAGAAGCTGATATGTCTTTTATCTCTCCGTACAAAGTGCTCTGAAATACAGGGTTTTTTTCAGCAAATATCACATTTTGACCGCTTATATAAAAATTCACATTATCCCCTTTTTCAATAGAATCAGAAAAAGAAGGAACTCCATTGCTAATAGTCAAAAAATCTGAATTATGAACTATTCCTTTTGAAGAATATGTTCGTTGAACCACAATATACTCATTTTGCCCTTTATTATTGAGAAGAACAAAAGTTTTCTTTATACTATTTTTCCCAGCAACCTCTTCGTAAAGTATATCCTGCACTGTAGCATTTATTATTGAATAGCCCATTAAATTATACCCTAAGTTAAAAGCTCTACTCAAAACTGACGCCATCTGCTCTCTGGTTATGTTGTCTTTAGGTCCAAATTTACTATCATTGTAACCTGTCATTATTCCACTTTTTAAAACTGCTTCAATATATGGCATATAATCAGTATTAAAACTTTTAGCATCCGAAAAAGCATAAACTTTTTGTAAATCTTTTCCGTAAATCGGCGCAAGATTCAATCCTTTTGCTATCCAATAAGCAACTTCCTCTCTTGTTGCATTTGCTGTAAAATCCAAAGCCATATCCTCTTTCCTCAAAAGATTATTTTTCGCTGCCACATCAATTATTCCTTGTGCCCACGAATCTACTTTGGGACCTGATTGAGAAGAAGCATTATTTTGCCCAGTCTGATTAGAATTAGCAGTAGGAGGGTTACTCCCCCCTACTGCAGTAGAGGAGGATATAGGTGTTTTTTGTACTTGTTCTTCCAGTCCCATTAGTCTTACAATATATGCTATTGCCTCTTCTCTTTTCAAATAGCTTTTAGGATAAAATTTTTGACTTCCTCCACCTCTAATAACTGAAAGAGCAGTCATTTTCATTATGTCATTTTTAGCAAAACTATCTTTTATATCTTTGAAGGACATATTGTAATAGATGCTTTGCACATTGTCCGTACCGTAATATACAGGATTGTCCGAAGCATAAGTATAAACACTATTTAAAACAAATAGAATTATTGTAAGTAAAATTGTAAATATCTTTTTCAACTTTCTCACTCCTCAATAAATAACAGCTAACCTGCCTGGATAAGATATATCACCTAATACATTATTCGATGCGCTATCTACTATCATATTTGATATACCATTATTGTTTATTGACAGCCCCGTAGCTGGTACACTACTCATGTAAGCCGTTATATACATGAGCTTTGAAAAGCTTATATTTTTGTTGCCAAGCCTATTTTTGTCAACATTTATATTTACATTTACTTTATTGTAAAAAGCTGCATAATTACTTGTTTTGCTTCCGTCAATTTTTTCATAACTCATGTCATAAATGTCAGATAATATCTTATACCCTTTTGGCATATTTCTTGATATTTCGTCATAAGTCTTATCCGATAGCTTATTTATTGTTATTCTGTCATAATCTCCTGATAGGTAGAGGCTGTTAAGGGTAAATTTTATATTAAATCCAGGCATTATAACCCATATAGTGGTAAAAGTCTTATTTTTATTTTTAGATGGTATGTTTATAACCCATTTGCTTATATTTTTATATTGGTTGCCTGTCAAATCAATTTTATAAGTAGTCGTATTTAAAATATCATCTCCTAATGTAATGACCAGCGAGCCGTTTGCTGTTGCATAAGTAGTGTCATTTTTTACTCCTGTAACAGAAGTGTCATATTTGCTGTTAGAAAAAGTATCAGTAGTAGCATAAGTGTATACAAAATCACTGGGGCCCAAATCATTTACAGCTCTCATGGCAAAGGAGTAAGTAGTATTTGGCAAAAGATTTGTCACGTAATACTCCAATTTATCTGTTGCAGCGATGAATTTGTAATCTGCCGAATTAGCTGTCTTACCATAGATTTCATAGTATTTTGCTCCTTTTGCCTCTGACCAATGTAAATATAATGTATGGTCGTTACCGGCTATTGATTCGGCCCAAAAGCCTACTGGATTATCCGGTACTGTTTGCACATAGGTAAAACCTTGAGGCAAAACAGCATTTGCATAATCGGGATTTCTCACAATTACATCTACTTTTCCCTCTGCATGCCCTGGGGTTGTCACGACAATCGTGTTATAACTTTTCACAATTACATTATAAGCTTCTACATCTCCAAAAAACACCCTTGCACCCTGTCTAAAGTCATTACCTGTTATGGTTACTGTTTCTCCTCCTTTTGTAGACCCTGTATTAGGAGTAATAGAAGTTATCTTCGGGTTGGACTCTGTAGCGATATACATAAATGCTTCCTTTAAAGTATAACTTCCTCCGTCATCAATATTAAACACTGTCACATCCACAAGACGGTCTAAGTCTTTCTGCGGGTCTGCGGCAGGAGTGATTACAGTAATAGTATCAGAGGTATTCGCAACTACTTTCGCTTCATAAGCATCAAAATATACTTTAACTTTTTCTCTAAAGTCTTGTCCCTTGATAGTTACATAAGTGCCCCCATTAATACTGCCTTTATTTGGAGTTATAGAAGTTATTAAAGGATGTGAGTTTGGAGATACATACTCTATTTTAAATACAGCAGTCCCTCCATCTGGATTTACCACCTTTAATTCCTTCATGCCTACTTTGTCCACTGGAGGAGCAGTAAATTTTATCATTGTACTGTCTACAACTTTTACATCCTGCACTAAAGCTCCATCAATATAAACAGAAGAACCCGGTACTACTAATTTGCCGTTATCATATACAGGAACTGCAAAATCACTTCCTATGATAATACTATAAGTTCCTCCAGCCTTGTCAAACTTTGGAGGTATAACTTCTTTAATCTGAGGTTTAGATTGAATATAGGTATATCCATTCTCAAGGTAGCCAAGTCCTGCATCATAGTTTACAACGGTTACTCTGACTTTTCCAGGCGCGTTAGGAGGTGTAATAACTTTTAAAGTTCCATAATCAATATAAGTGACCTTCTCCGCTTTGACATTTCCAAAATACACTTCGGGGCCTATTGGATTGCCGTTTTCATCTTTTAGTATATTTCCATTTTCGTCTTTAGAAATTCTAAAGTCTTGACCATATATGGTCACTTCTTGTCCTCCATAAGTAGAGCCGCTATTAGGTTCTATCTTTGTAATGACAGGCTGGCTGTTGGGCACAACATATGTAAACCCGCTTTCCCCCTCATGAAATCCATAAGTGTAATTGCCACCATCATAGTTTACAACAGTTACATAAGTTTTACCTGGAACTCCTGGAGGAGTAGTAGCAGTTATCGTCTTTCCATCAGAACTTACAGTTACGTTTGTGGCTTTGTTGCCTCCTATAAATACTTCTGCACCCCTTCTAAAATCACTTCCTTCAATCAAGATAGAAGTACCACCCTTTACTGTACCAAAGTTCGGATATACAGAAGTTATTATTGGGCTACTTTCTGGTACAAGGAAATGAAACTTTTCGGGAGCCACAGCTTGAGCAGTATCAGGATTTACAACTTTTATATCGTAAAGGCCAGAGTACCTCATGTCAGGTATTATTCCTGTAATTGTCGTGTCATTTATTACATACACATTTTCAAGAACAGTATCTCCTATATAAGCTTTTGCTCCTTCGCTATCCCCAGCTTTCAGTGAAAAGTCGCTTCCAAAAATGTATATAAGCGTCCCTTTGCCGCCGTAATTAGGAACAACTTTAGTTATCTGGGGCTTTGTCTCAATCAAAAGATACTCAAATCCATCTACTAATGTCGCTGTACCGCCATCAGAAGGATTTACAACTTGAACTATTTTTTTGCCCAATGTCCCCGGTGGAGTAGTCGCATCTATTTCAGTATTGCCACTTAAGACTTTTGTGACGGTTGCCTGCACTCCATCTATTGTAACTATGCTTCCCTTTTCAAAGTTGCTTCCCATGATTTTGATAGGTGTGCCACCTTTTGTAGGACCTTTACTAGGGTCAACGGAGGTAATAGTCGGATTCTTTTGAGTATCTTTTATCTCAAAAGCATTTTGCAAAGTCACACTTCCGCCTACAGTACCACTTATGCCATCGTAATTTTGAATTGTCACGTCTTGCCATCCAACTGTATAAGGCATTTGTGTTTCAGGTACTATAGCTTTAATCTTTGTACCAATGTTAAGTTTCTTTCCATCTATTATATTGCCATCTTTGTCTTCAACAGAAATTACTTTTAATTGAATATTTCCAATTCTTACATCAGGATATTTAGCCATATACACCCCATCTATGACTGTCTGCCCTACATAAAAATCACTACCTGTTATTGTAATAAAGTTACCACCATATTTTGAACCAAAATTTGTAAAAATATTGCTTATAGAAGGAGCAGTATAGTAATAATAGCCTTTTGGGTAAATTGCAAAGCCTCTATTGGCATCCGCATCCTTATTTACAACTTTCACGTCTACATAACCCAAAGCAGTAGATGGTGGCGAAATAACTGTAAGCACTGACTTATTGTCTCCACCAGTTGTTAAATCTTTAACAGTAGCTAATTTATCCCCAAAGTACACTTTTACACCTGGCCTTATATCAAATCCCTGAATAATCACTGTATCTCCACCGGCACGGCTTCCCGAACTGGGTGATATGCTTAAAATTTGGGGATTTGAAGGCAATGGATTGTAAGTAAATTTTGTAGGTGGAGAACTCTGTTCAGAGTAGTGCATAACTGCATTTCCATTAGCATCTTTTATAGTCGTTTCCACTGTAACAACCACATCTACTGGCATATCTTGTCCAGGGGGATTAAGTGTCACACTAGGAGACAACACATTCAAAGTTTGTTGTCCTGTTCCAGGATTGAATATGCTTTTTATCTGGGCTTTGTTACCGCCAAAAGTGACATAAAGTTTTCTTTCTCTGGAACCTTCTACTAAATTTCCTGTTGCAGGGTCTTTGTAAGTGTAATTTGTATTGGTATAAGTTATCTCTGTGTTGTCAGAATTAGCAGTGTAAGTGGACGGGTCATCGCTTCTTTGAAAATTAAATCCCCATAGTGTTACATCTGTGTTTCCGTTTTCATATCCGTGGTCGGGATTCATATCAACAACTACCATAGTATCTTCAACAGCAAGGTAGAAAAATCCATTTTGTTTGGTTACAGTATACCCTGTAATAGGGTCAACTAAACTCACATCCACAGGACCGGACTTACTGTAAGGAGGCGTAGTAACTTGTATAGCACGCTGATTTGCTGTAAGACCAGGCAAAGTGATACTTTGTACACTTTTTGCTACAACCCCACCGAATTTTACTATTAAATCTTCTCTTAAATTTTGTCCTACAATTATAACTTTTGTTCCTCCTGATACAGAACCTGCATTTGGAGTAATATTATCTATAGTAATTACAGCAGGTGTAGGTATTATTTTTAAAGCATTCACAAGAGTAGCAGTAGAACCGTCAGCTGCGACAATATCAATATTTTGATACTCAAGTGTCGTATCTTTAGGAGCAGGAACCTTTACAGTCATTTCAGTATCGCTTACTATATTTACATCTGAAGAATTTACAAGATTCGCTCCTACATACACTTTAAATCCGCTACCAAGAGTGGAAAAACCATGACCATATATAGTAATTGTATCTCCTACAATGACAGTATACTGAGATAATCCTGTTATGTCTTGATTTACAGCATAAATATTCGTTTGCACTGTATTAGAACGCCCACGGTATATATTTGTGACATTTACAGTGTATAAAGTTGTAGGGTCTATGTTAATGTTTTGAGGAATAGTCGTAATAAGCACAGAACCGCTTTGCGAAACAACTGAAGCTGTTTCTCCGTTGATCTGAGCTAATCCTATGTCATTTAAATAACTTCCTTCCATTCTTATATATGACTTTGTAGTTCTGCTTATAATATTGCCATTGGAATCTTTGACAAGTGTAATAAAGTTATCAAGAGCTACTTTTGAAATATATGGGTTATTTATATATGTAAAGCCATTAAATATAGCTGCACTCTGTCCGTCACTTCGCTGAACTATTATAGTATAAGGAGTATCTGGGCTAAGACCAATTTTAGACGCTGGGGGAACTTTTGCATAAATTGTATTTTCATTTGCACTTAGTATTGTGAGCTTATTGGAATCTATGGGTGAATCAATGTAAACTGCACTGACAGAAGAGACTACATTGCCATTTGTGTCGTATGTAACAAAACCGCTTCCTGTAATTTTTATGTCAGTGTATTGGTCAACAGGACCTTTAGCAGGAGATGCCATTGTCCCATCTAATCTCAAAGAAGCTACCGATGTTATATTTGGAGAATATGCTCCATATGCTTTCGACATATTTCCCGGGAAAAGTGACAATATCATGCTTACAGCAATAACCAATGACAAAAATCTCTTCATTCGACATGCTCCTCTCAGATTTATGAATAAATGGTAAAATGTTCTATGTGAAACAATTCTCAAAACACCACTCTAACCTTATTTATCGGCATTTTAAAGGCTAAACTTTAGCAAAAACAAAAAAATAGCTGCTTTAAAGCAGCCTATATGGGTTGGGGGTGCAGAATATATTAAATTTTATGGGGAAAAGGGGAATCATTCTTACAGTTTAAATTATATTACATTATTTTGGTACTTTAAATAGGACTTAAGTCTCATTTTTTGTTATTTTTATATCTTTTTATACATAAATCGACTTTTTTATTTTTCTTGTGCTATCACATATCCTATCATTTTATCTCCATCTAAATAGGCGTCGAACCGTCCTTCAAAAATTTTTACTCCTGTGTCGATATATGCCCCTTTTTTAAACCATTCTTCGTTAAAAATGTTATTTTCATATCCATCAAAAACTGGCATATACAAAATATTGTCTACATCTAAATCAGCAAAAAAGTGTGTACCATAAGAAAGTTCCGGCATAAAATCGCCATTTTTTATTCCAAGTTCTACAATCATAGCGGCATTAGATATCTCGTTGTATATAACAGGTACCCCTAAATAGGGATTGGAGGACCCCCATCTTCCCGGACCTACAAGAATGTATTTGTCTCCTATACTTTTATTGAGTCTACCTATTATTCTCGCAATTTCATGTTTATCTTTATATTGGCTATAAACTTCATGGTCTACGTATACTATATATCTTATGTTTTTCAAGATGCCATTTGTAAGCATCCTATCCCCTTTCAACAAGACACATTTTTTTTCAATATCCTTAGGAATGTGGACTTTTCTGAAACTTTCGTAAGAACTCAATGGTCGTGTTTGAAGAAGATAAAATTCGCCTTTTTTTAAGTCATAAGTGAATTCAATATCAACCGCCATTTCCATCTCTTCTTCGAGATACTTAAATAGTTTAGAAATTATATTAAAAAATCCTTTATGCCTTCTGGAAAAATTTTCAAATGTAAAGATATATTTATTAGAGGCATCACTGCTATTTAGCATATTTATGTCAAAAATCGCATTTTCTCTTTTTGAATATATTTGAGCAATATCACCTATTTTTTCATGATAAGCTAAAAATTGAGGTGTTTCATTGATGTTATAAGTATCTACTTCTCCTGTGATTAAATTTAATACATCAAAAGCTTCTTGTGAATTTTTGGCAATTTCTTTAGGATTATTGCCTTCGGGTCGTAAGCGCAAATTAGTTAGAGAAAAAATTCTCGCATATCCTCTACCTGTACACTTTGTCCCTAAGCCAAAAACTAATCTCACAACTCCATCTTCTATTTTAATTCTGTCAGTCCACCGTCTGTAGTTTCGAGAGAAGCCTACTCCAGAAACCTCTGGATAAAAGTACATGCCTTTTTGTGAACCTATCAGTTGTTGCACAATTACCCCCATTAATTCTTTTTGATCAGGAGCATGTTTTCTCCTATATGCGACAGCATCTGGGCCATATACGCTTACATAAATCTCTTTAATAGCTTTTTCTAATTGTTTAAGCCTTTCTCTATCTGTACCTTTGTTAGGAATAAAAGTGGTATAATACTTGCCAGCGAAAGAATATTTTACATTATCTTCTAATAAAGAAGAAGACCTCACAGCTAAAGGATAATACATTTTATTTAAAATCTCTGTCAGCATTTTTTTATATTCTGGAGGAAATTTAGCTTCTCTAAATCTCATTTCTACTTCCTCATAAGGAGTATCTTCCGTTATATCATTCAAATTATTATAATCTAAAAACATTTGATAATAATCAGTAGCTATAAAAAAGCTTTCAGGTATTTTTACACTTTGCTTAAAAACATCGTTATATTTTTCTAATACTTCTTCTGCAAAACAAAGTCCCGAAGCTTTCCCTCCAATATGCCCTTCTCCAAAAATTCTCTCATTATTTTTTTATTCAAGCGAGGATCATAATCTTTATATAATAAAGTCCCAACCATTTTTTCACCGCCTATTGACATTTTAACTTTACACAAATTATAACATGAGATTTTTTAGTAAACAACAAAAAACCTCCCACAAAATTTCTTTGTGAGAGGTAGATATTTTCATTCAGAAAATCTTACTCTTTATCTAAAGCTTCAACAGGATCGACATACTCTAAACCTTGAGCATCTGCAACAGGTTTGTATGTTACCATTCCTTTATAAACATTTAATCCTTTTAATAAAGCTTTATTCTCAAGTAGAGCCTTCTTATATCCTTTATTTGCTATTTCTAAAGCATAAGGCAATGTTACGTTAGTTAAAGCAAAAGTAGAGGTTCTCGGAACAGCTCCTGGAATGTTAGGCACAGAATAATGTACTACTCCATGTTTTATAAAGTACGGGTCTTTGTGAGAAGTCGTTCTATCACAGGTCTCTATACAACCACCTTGGTCTATTGCAACATCCACTATTACTGCACCTTTCTTCATCGTCTTTACCATTTCTTCTGTCACAAGCTTTGGTGCTTTTGCTCCAGGTATCAAAACTGCTCCTATCAACAAGTCAGCTTTTTTCACACTCTGAGCAATATTAAAACTATTTGACATCAAAGTTGTAACTCGTCCTCCAAATATGTCATCAAGATATGCAAGTCTTGCAGGATTTACATCCAATATTGTAACTCTTGCTCCCATCCCCACAGCTACCTTGGCTGCATTTGTACCTACTGTTCCCCCACCTATTATTACCACTTCTGCTGGCTCTACTCCTGGGACTCCCCCCATTACAATTCCTCTTCCTTCATTTATGTTGGTGAGAAGATAAGCTCCTATTGTCACCGACATCCTTCCAGCTACTTCGCTCATGGGAGTTAAGAGAGGAAGAGCTCCATTATCTAGTTGTACTGTCTCATAAGCAATACCTACCACTTTTTTCCTCAATAGAGCTTCTGTTTGTTGTTTATCAGGAGCTAAATGAAGATAAGTAAAAAGAACCTGTTCTTCTTTGAAATAGTCATATTCGCTTGGCTGCGGTTCTTTTACTTTCATTATCATATCTGCTACATCAAATACTTCTTTTGCAGTAGAAAGTATTTTAGCGCCAGCCTTTGCATATTCTTCATCAGTTATGCCACTTCCCATTCCTGCACTTTTTTCAATATATACTTCATGTCCATTTTTTATAAAAGCTTCCACTCCCGCAGGAGTAATAGCCACACGAGCTTCTGCAGTTTTTATCTCTTTGGGAACACCAATTTTCATATTCTATCTCCCCTTTATCAATCTTTTGCCAAAACCTTTTCAATATATTAATTCTACAAAAATACTAAAAATCCTTCAACAAAAAATAGAAATCATAAAAATTTTTAAGCAAACAACATACTATCTTTTTATTTAGAATGTCCACTCCTTGAAAAATATATCCATCCTCTTCTGTTAAGATATCTTATAAACATTATCAACCTTTCATAAAGAGGCTCAACTTCATCTCCAAATTTTTCTTTTAGTTTTTGCCCTATTTCATAAACATTCCTCTCACCATCTATTAAATTCCATACAGCACTTCCTATTTCATCTAACTCTAAAGTAGTGGTCTTTGGCCTTTTAACAAAAAGCCTCACTGTTTTTTCAATCAATTTGTTATGATGAAATATAAACACTACTTTTCCTTTCCTATTTTCCCATTCTACCTTATCACTACGATGAGGTACATAAAGCAAGAAATTGTCGCTCTTTTTTCCTTTGCTTTTCATCTCTTCCACCCTTTACAATCAACACTCCCACTTTAGATGGGAGTGTTGATTTTTTAAGCCTCTTCTTTATCATTCTTACAAGTGTATAAATATAGGAACAATCCAACTAACAAGAACATTATTAATGAAAACCACGGTGCAAACGATGAGGTATTTGTAATCCAATTAGAAGCAAAATCTATATTTATCTTTAAAGCCACAAAAGCAGCAATAATAAGTCCCATTAAGGCATCTCCAGCAACAAGTCCTGAGGCAATGAGAATACCTTTTTCCACTTTTTCTTTTTGCAATTTTTCGTTTTTCCTGTAACGTTGATCAACTATCCATCTTATTATACCACCAACTGCAATAGCGGCACTTAATTCAAAAGGCAAATAAAGTCCTAATGCAAATGGCAGTACAGGAACGTGCATCATCTCCGCCATTATCCCCATAAAAACACCTGCTATTATAAAGGTCCAAGGCAAGTCACCTGTCATAATGCCTTTTACAACCATTGACATGATGGTAGCTTGAGGTGCTGGAATATCTTTTGAGCCGAAACCGTAGGCATTATTTAAAAGTATTAAAATTAATCCAGCAAATACTGAGGCGGCTATTATACCAACATAGGTAAATATCTCAACATATTTGGGAGTTCCACCTATAATAAAAGTAGTCTTCAGAGATTGTGCATTTGCTCCAGCTATAGCAGTAGCAACACATACTATACCCCCAATGGTAATAGCTATTACCATCCCTTCGTTTCCAACAACCCCAATAAGTTTCAAAGCAGATGTTACAATGAGCAATGTAGCTATTGTCATACCAGACACAGGATTGTTAGAAACTCCTACCAGTCCTGTAATTCTTGCGGATACAACTGCAAAGAAGAAGGCAAACAATATTGCTAACAAACTTCCTAATGCAGTAACACCAAGAGAAGGTGCTAACCATGCTACAAAAAATACAAAGGCCGCTCCAAATATTACCCACGTTAAGGAAACATCAATATCTGTCCTTTTAACATCTTTGCCTTTCATTCCTAACCCTACCATTGATTCTCTAAAAGCTTTTACTATAGTAGGAAGAGCTTTTATTAAACTTATGAAACCTCCTGCTAAAACGCCACCTGCACCTATATACCTAATATATTTACTCCATATGGCACCCGCAGACATATCTTTAATAAGGTCCGTAGCAGGGTATACTGGGGTGGTAAGTCCTGCCCCAAAGAATTTTATAAGAGGTATTAACCCTAACCAAGCAAGAACACTACCAGCCAACATGTAAAGTGCTACATCCAAACCAACAATAAAGCCAACACCCATTAAAGAAGCAAGTACATTTACACCTACTTCCGTACTTTCAAACCTCTTTATAACCCAAGAAGGGTTTTCTGACCATATTCCAAAGCCACCAGATAAAAGCTTGTAAATTCCACCTACTAACATGCCTGATAAAACTGTCATAAAGCCTGTTCCACCCTGATTGCTGGTCACAAGTACTTCAGCAGCAGCCATTCCTTCAGGATAGATAAGTTTGCCATGTTCTTCAACTGTCAAATATCTTCTTAAAGGAATTACAAATAAAGCACCTAAAAGTCCACCTACTAAAACGACAAAAACAATTCTAATTAAAGTAAATTGGTCCTCGAATCCCCACAAAATAATAGCAGGAAGAGTAAATATGATGCCACCCGCCAGGCTTTCACCTGTTGCAGCAATAGCCATCACTAAGTTTGACTCTAATATGCTATCTCGCTTAAAAACACCTTTTAATAAAGCCGTTGCTAATACTGCAGCCGGGATAGCGGCACTAATTGTCATACCAGCTTTTAAACCTAAGTAGGCATTTGCAGCAGCAAAAAGTATAGCAAATAAGCTGCCAACTATGACTGCCACAGCTGTAAGTTCTGGAAGTGCTTTATCTGCCGGTATAAAGGGAATATATTCACTACCATGCACTCCACCGTAAGCATCATGAGACAATTTTCTCTTTTCTGAACCTTGTGCTTTGGCCATTTTAATCCTCCTATTCAAAATGATTTTGAACAAAATTTAACAAATTTTGTCCTTTTATGTCATCCCCCCTCTATTTGTGTCTAATTAAACATTTACATTTAAAAACTATACACAATTTATACTACACTATATTATTCTTCAAAATATAAAAAAATCCTTCTATTTCTTAAAAATTTTTTGCATACAAAAAAGGCGCCAATATGACGCTTCCAGTTTGTTGACAAAGTCAAAAATTTTTAAAATAGGATATTTTGCATCGTCACTCCGATGTTCCAAAGCGACAAAACTAAACTCGACCTTCGGGTTCCGGCAGGGTACCGGGCAGATTCGACATCCTTGTCTTAGTGCCCGCCTCCGCCTTCCTTGGCTTCGGCCCTGCCTCCACCCTTGGTCTTGTTAAGTTTTGTTGCCGCTTTGTCACAAGTCGCACCGATTGCAAAATATCCTATTTTCGAAAGTTTGTCTACAGTCTGAATGCGTCAATATGACGCCTCTATTTCCTATATATTATTGCTCCAAGATTTTTTAACTTTTCTTCCATTTTTACATAACCTCTGTCAATATGATAAATATCATTTATTTCAGTTTTACCTTCTGCAATAAGTCCAGCCAATACTAAGGCTGCTCCCGCTCTTAAATCCGTTGCTTTAACTTCTGCACCTGTCAAATGTTCTACTCCTGTAACAACAGCACTTCTTCCTTCTATCTTTATATTTGCCCCCATACGCTTTAGCTCATCCACATGCATAAATCTATTTTCAAAAACTGTTTCTATTATAACGCTTGTCCCTTTTGCCACTGTCATCATAGCCATCATTTGAGCTTGCATATCTGTAGGAAAGCCTGGATAAGGAAGAGTTTTTATGTCCACCGCTTTATAATTTTTAATTCCTTTGACTCGCAGTCCTTTAGGTTCTTCTGTTATCTTAATTCCGCATTCTGTTAATTTCGCAATTATAGACCTGACGTGATCCACTATGACATTTTCTATAAGAACATTTCCTCCAGTCATTGCAGCTGCTACCATAAAGGTCCCCGCTTCAATTCTATCTGGTATGACAGTATGCTCAGCCCCTTTTAGCTCTTTTACTCCTTCAATTCTTATTGTATCTGTACCAGCACCCTTAATATTCGCTCCCATCTTGTTGAGAAAATTGGCAAGGTCAACAATTTCCGGCTCTTCCGCAGCATTTTCTATTATAGTAACTCCTTCTGCAAAAACTGCCGCCATCATGATGTTTTCTGTAGCTCCAACGCTTGGAAAATCTAAATAAATTTTTTTGCCTGTCAATTTTTTAGCTCGTGCTTCTACATAACCATGTCCTATAGTAATATCTGCTCCCAAAGTTTGAAATCCTTTCAAATGCAAATCTATTGGGCGAGAACCAATAGCACACCCACCTGGCATAGAAATTTTAGCATGCCCAAGCCTAGCAAGTATAGGTCCCATCACCAAAAACGATGCTCTCATTTTCTTCACCAAATCATAGGGGGCTTCTATATCTTTAATATCTACTTTTACTTTTAATTTCTCATTCTCAAAGTCACATATAGCACCAAAATGCTTAATTAACTCTATCATGACATTGACATCCTCTAAAGTAGGTATGTCGTCTAGCACTATTTCTCCTGATGATAATAAAGAAGCGGCAATTATAGGTAATACAGAATTTTTAGCTCCACTTATTTTTACACTTCCTTTAAGTGGTGGACTTTTTTCAACAATAAATTTCGTTTTTATCACCTTCTTTTAATATTCTATAGCTATAATAGGTGTTGCAACCCACAAATAAGTCTTATCATCAAAAGAACTATATCTTATTGCTACGTTTAAATTTATTTTTTCACTTCCTAATTTAATATATTCTTTTAATTTGCTCGAATAAGCAGAAACACTTATTATGTTTTCATCTTCCATTCCTTCTACTTTTTGTGCATGTAATTTGTCAAGTACTAATTTAACTATACTACTATTTTTTCTTTATTCAACTTACCTTTAAAAGTTCCGACAAAACATACTGTTACCTTAGGTTTTAGCTTGAATATTTTAAAAGTATTATTTATAAGTGCCTTCTCTTTTAAAGCATTGTCATAACCGTTAATAAGATATTCGTCTATTAACATATAAGTTTCGCTATTTGAACCATTCTTTAAACTTTGAACTGCTATGTTTATATGTCTAGTGTTTTCCGTATATTCCACTTCCACTTGTCTAAAATTGTTTTCTTCAATGCGAGATATTTTGGTTTTTTGCTTATTGATATTCATGTTTTTTATCGCTATTTCGACATATTCATTTATTTTGTAAAAAGATGTAAAATCATTGTTAATCTTTGCCCATGCGTTTATATTTGCATATTCATATTTTGCACCCGTATTTAAGAAAGTCATCTTTACAAGTTCTACATTATCATCAAAAGAAAGAAAAGCTTGTCTTTGGACACTCAATGAAAATAAAACTGTAAAAATTATTATTCCTATAATTATCCTCTTAACCATACCTCATACCTCCATATATACTTCCTTAAAGAGAAAAGGCGGTAAAATATCAGCGAATCCACAAGGGGGAGAATGGATCCGCCGATTTTTACCGCCCTTCTATTTTTAATTATTAACGGAAATAACAAGATTTATTCATCAATCTAAAAAATTTCATTATTTACATAATAGGAAAAACGGACATCTATTAGAAATAATTAGATAAAAAGAGAATAAGTCAGAAAAGGTCAGATATGTGTAGATAAATTTTCCTGGTGAACTTTTTTAGTCAAATAAGGTCAAAAATCAAATTTGTTTTATAATTTTTATAAAGTAAAATTATAAGTGGAAGGAAAAATCTCTCAAAAAGGAGGTGTAGTATATGTTCTGGGTAACACTTATTGTAGTAGGACTTATATCTAGTCTTGTATTTCATCCTTTGTTCAATTCCAAAGCTGGAGAATCTTACGGCGAAAAGCTAAATAAAATCTACGGAACATACTGGGCAGCACTAGTTGCACATCTAATAGGAGCATGGCTTGGCGGCGCTTATCTTGGCAAATGGGGCTGGATAGTCGCTGATTACAACGTAATAGGTGGATTCATCGGAGCAATAGTAATTGGTTATCTCTGGTACCTAATCGCTAAAAGTCAAACCAAGGCAGAAGCTAATAAATAAAATAAATTCATAAAAGCGGGGTTTACTCCCCGCTTTTATATTCCTCTGGCTTTGTGTCACTCAAGTTAAACGCATATTTTATCGCCTGAATTATTCTCAAAGAGGCTTTACCATCACCATAGGGATTTACCGCATTAGCCATTTTATCATATTCTTCCTTGTTTTCAAGAAGCAATGTTCCTTCATTGTATACAACTTCCTGTTCTGTTCCAATTACTTTTACTGTCCCTGCTTCAACAGCCTCCGGTCTTTCTGTAACATCTCTCAAAACAAGCACGGGTTTGCCCAGAGAAGGTACTTCTTCCTGTAAGCCTCCCGAATCAGTCATCACCATATAGCATTTTGCCATGAGATTGTGCATTTCGTCTGTATCAAGAGGGTCCAAAAGAAGCACATTGCCAAGTTCCCCCAACATGCTAAATACAGTTTCTCTCACTACAGGGTTTTTATGGACAGGATATACTATATAAACATCCTTGTAATTTTGAGCAATCCTTTTGAGGGCATTGCATATATTTTCAAGAGGTTTACCCCAATTTTCTCTTCTATGAGCTGTAACTACAATAACTTTTTTATCATTGTAATCAATTTGGTTGAGCCGTTCATCCCTAAAAACATAATCTTTCTTTACAGTATATGCCATTGCATCTATGACAGTATTGCCTGTAACAAAAATGCTTTCTTCACTTACTCCTTCTTTTAAAAGATTCAATTTTGCCCTGCTTGTAGGAGCAAAGTGTAAATCTGTCAAAACTCCTGTAAGCTTTCTGTTTATCTCTTCGGGATATGGAAACCATTTGTTAAAAGACCTCAGCCCTGCTTCTACATGTCCCACCTTAATTTTGTGATAAAAAGCTGCTAATGCAGCAGCAAAAGTTGTTGTAGTATCTCCGTGTACAAGTACAAGGTCCGGCTTTTCGCTATTAAAGACTCTTTCAAGCCCTATAAGGGCAGAAGTAGTAATTTCAGATAATGTCTGTTTTTCTTTCATGATGTTCAAATCATAATGCGGAGTAATATTAAAAAGCCTCAGCACCTGATCGAGCATCTCCCGGTGCTGGGCTGTAACGCAAACTTTTGATTCAAAATCTTTTTCTCTTTCCAAAGCTTTAATAAGAGGTGCCATTTTAATAGCTTCAGGTCTTGTCCCAAAAACAGATATGATTTTTAATGTCATAATTTTACACTCCTTAATATGTTGCAATTATCAACGAGCTTGTGTACCTTTTTTTTGCCTTTCTAAAAGCTCAAGTTTATCTGCACCCCACATTACAAGCAAAATTGAAATTAAAAGGATTATCAGTCCTTTTAATTCGCTACTGAAAGATATCAATATAGCACTTATTCCTAGCAACAGACTTACGCCGTACATTATAAGCACAGCCTGTTTTTGTGTAAGGCCTTTTTCTAAAAGCCTGTGGTGCAAATGTCCTTTATCTGCTTCCATAATTGGTTTGCCGTTTATTAATCTTCTAATAATTGCAAAGGCTGTGTCAAATATCGGAACTCCTAAGGCAAGAATTGGCACTGCAATGGCGATTGCCGCTGCTGATTTTACTGCTCCTTGTATGGATATAGCTGCCAGCACAAATCCTAAAAACATAGACCCTGTATCTCCCATAAAAATTTTTGCAGGATTAAAATTGTAAGGCAAAAAACCTAAAGCAGCACCAGCAATAGCGATTGAAATAACAGCGGTTGCAAATCTGCCATTTAAAAGAGAGACTATAAAAAGAGAACCCGATGATATGACTGCTATTCCTGCTGCCAGTCCATCAAGGCCATCGATGAGATTCATAGTATTTGTAATCCCTACTACCCAAAAAAGCGTAAGAGGAATGGCTACCCAGCTTTTCAGATATATCATTCCATCTCCCAAAGGATTAGAAAGCCAATCTATTCTCACACCACTTATTATTAGTACTACGGCTGCTACAACTTGTCCTAAAAGTTTAATTTTTGCACTAAGACTGTACTTATCGTCAAACAATCCCAAGACTACAATTATTGTGGCTCCTAAGACTATACCAATGGTTTCAGAAGTTTTGGGCAAAAAGAGTAATATGCTTATTATCGTACCAGAAAATATAGCCAATCCACCTAATCTGGGTATAGGTTTTGTATGGATGCGTCTTTCTTCATCAGGTATATCAATGGCTCCAATCGCAAAAGCCAATTTTTTCGCTATGGGAGTAGCAATAAGTGACACTATAAATGCCACAATAAAAGATAGGAGGTATACCTTCATTTTTTAACACTCCTTGAGAGTTTTTCACTCTATCTTATTCATTTGATTTAATATACACCACTATTATTTTATCTCTCAATTTTTACTAAGTCAACATTTGCTTCTTTTAGAAGCTTAAAAGCTAACTCATCGGGGTACTCCTCTTCATATACAATCCGCTTAACTCCTGCATTGATTAGCATTTTAGCGCATATAACACAGGGGCTAGCGCTTACATATAAAGTAGCCCCCTTGGTACTTACTCCATGCAATGCTGCTTGTATAATCGCATTTTGCTCTGCATGTACTCCTCTGCAAAGTTCTGGCCTTTCTCCCGACGGTATTCCTAATTGCTCCCTCAAACAGCCTGTCTCTTCACAATGGGCAAGCCCTGTAGGAGGACCATTATATCCTGTTGAAATTATGTGTTTGTCCACCACCAAAATAGCCCCTACTTGTCTTCTAAGACAAGTAGAGCGAGTTTTTACAACATCTACAATTTGCATAAAATATTCATCCCATGAGGGTCTCATTTGTACATCCCTCGCTATCACTTTGTGCCGAAAAGCCTATCTCCTGCATCTCCTAAACCCGGTACAATATAACCATGTTCATTTAAACCTTGGTCTATGCTGGCTACGTAAATTGGAACCTCTGGATGGTCTCTGTGAACTGCCTCAATCCCTTCTGGAGCAGCTATTAAATTCACCAATTTTATATTTTGTGCGCCTCTTTCTTTGAGAAAATGTATAGCAGCACAAGCAGAACCTCCTGTCGCAAGCATAGGGTCTACCACAATGAGGTCTCTTTCTGCTATGTCGGAAGGCAGTTTACAGTAATATTCTACAGGTTTTAAAGTTTCAGGGTCCCTGTAAATTCCTATATGTCCTACTTTAGCAGCTGGAATGAGTTTTAACATTCCATCCACCATTCCTAATCCTGCCCTTAATATAGGGATTATTCCTAATTTTTTCCCTGCAATCACTTTTGTCTTTGCCACTGCCACTGGAGTTTTTACCTCTATCTCTTCAAGAGGTAAATCCCTTGTTACCTCATATGCCATAAGCATAGCAATTTCTTCTACTAATTCTCTAAATTCTTTAGAACCTGTATTTTCATCTCTTATAAGGCTTATTTTATGTTGAATAAGTGGATGGTCAATGACAAATACATTTTTATACATTTTTTACCTCCTGTAAGTTTAAAATTTCTTTTCTAATCACAAATTAATATCATTTGCTATACTTTTTCTCAATTTCCGCTATTTTGTCAATCCTTCTCTGATGACGTCCTCCTTGGAAAGTTGCATTTAACCATTCTTCCACCATCATCACAGCAAGTCCTGGTCCTGTAATGCGTCCTCCCAAGCACAAAATATTAGCATTGTTGTGTTCCTTAGCGGCTTTTGCTGAAAAAACATCTTCTGCATGAGCAGCTCTAATTCCTGGTACTTTATTTGCCGCTATTGACATACCAATGCCTGTCCCACAGACTAAAATTCCTTCGCTGCACTCATGAGATGCAACAGCCTCTGCTACTTTGAGGGCATAATCTGGATAATCGACAGATTCTGTACTAAAAGTTCCAAAATCTTTATAGGCTATTCCTTTTTCATTTAAATACTTTTTTATAGCTTCTTTAAGTTCATAGCCACCATGGTCAGCTCCTAATGCAATCACCATTTTACCCTTCCTTTCTTGTGAAATTTTTGTTATGATCTTTGAAATTAAATCCTCTAACTCTCGAGCTGTCTCTCTATACACCTCTATAGGCATGCCGTAAGGGTCCTCAACCTCTCCCTCTAGCCCTACAAATTCTTTTATAGTAAAAACTTTATTGGAATATTCTGGGTACTTAGAAAGTATGCTCTGTTTATGAGAATTCGACATAGCTAAAATTAAATCAGCCTCTTCTAAATCTTGACGTCTTAAACTTTTTGACCTGTGGTTTGAAATATCTATATTATAATCCTGTTTTAATACTTCTATTGCTTCTTGTGAAGCTGGAAAACCTTCTGGAGCAAATACTCCAGCAGATTTTGCTTCAAAGTCCTTACCGAAAGCTTTCGCTTTGTCATTAAAAAGTCCCTCTGCCATAGGGCTTCTACAGGTATTCCCAGTGCACACAAATAATACTTTCATGGCAATTCTCCTTCAGCACTTATTTCTTTATAACCGGCAGCTTTTTCTAATCTATTCATAATAGCAAGTCCAATGTTGTCATATTCAAAACTTTCAGCAAAAATGACATCTACTCCCTTTTTGTCAAATTGTCGTAAAACTGCAAAAAGATTCTTCGCTATCGTCTCTGGTCTATTTCTATCCCCTACGACAATAATTTCTCCTTTTTCATATTGTGTCGAAGTTTGTACCGTTGCCATTATACCAACTTTTTTACCATATTTCAATTGTTCTTCTGTCAATTCTTGAATTTTTTTTACAACTTTCTCAAGGTCTCCTGTCACTATATAGACCTCCGCGTTAGGAGAATAATGCTTGTACTTCATGCCAGGAGACTTAGGCTTTAAATCTTCCTTTGGCTTTTTTAAAAGTGAAGGATCCACTTCAACATTTCCTATCACTTCTTTAAGCATTTCCAAAGTAACTGCTCCCGGTCTTAAAATGACCGGCACCTTTTCTGTCAAATCCAAAACAGTAGATTCTACGCCAACATCACATTTTCCTCCATCTATTATTACATCTACTTTTCCATACAAATCTTCAATAACGTGAGAAGCATCAGTAGGACTAGGCTTACCTGAAACATTAGCGCTGGGAGCAGATATAGGTACTTCTGCCCTTTTGATTAAAAGATGAGCAATCGGATTTGAAGGCATCCTTATAGCTACAGTATCCATGCCAGCCGTATTAACATAGGGTACTTTTTCTGATTTTTTAAAAATAAGTGTTAAAGGGCCTGGCCAAAATTTCTTCATAAGAGTTTTAGCTTTTTGAGGTACATCTTCGACAAGGTCATAAATCTGCTCTAGTTCTGCGATATGAACAATAAGAGGGTTATCTTGAGGCCTTCCCTTTGCTATAAATATTTTTTTTACAGCCTCTTCATTAAAAGAATTAGCTCCAATTCCATAAACTGTCTCTGTAGGAAAAGCCACAAGTCCCCCTTCTCTTATCACATTTGCTGCAAAATCAATAAGCTCAATTTCTGGATCATTTTTATTAATGCGTACTATTTTTGTCATTTAAGGCACTCCTTGTAGAATTAAAACTTACAAATGCTTTGTTATTATTATACCACCTATAATACCTAATATCATCCCCAAAATAGAAATTTCTCCTTTATAAATATTTCTGGCTTCAGGAATTATATCACCACAGGTCACATACAACATAGCTCCTCCTGCTATACCTAAATTAAGTCCAATAAAATAAGGGGATATACCACCCGTCAAAACTCCAATTAAAGCCCCTATTCCTGTAGGAATCCCAGCTAATACGGTGTATATTACATTTTTATAAGGAGGTATGCCGCCTGCAGAAAATGGCGTTGCCATTGCTAAACCCTCAGGAAAATCGTGCAAAGCAATAACCAATGCGATGTTAATACCTAATGACTGAGATACCATAAAACCAGAGCCCACTGCAAGTCCCTCAGGAAAATTATGTAAAGCAATTGCAATTCCTAATAATACACCTTCTTTTATGAAGCCTCCAGCGATATCCATATTTTCTATTATCATGTCAAAAAAAGAAATCAAAATAGCTCCTATTAATATCCCAATTGTCCCCAATGCAAGACCTGCTATATCAAAAGCATGAGGCAACAGGTCAAAAACTACAATAGAGAGCATCAAGCCCGCAGTAATCCCCATAATTCCACTAAAAAATCTAGCAGAAGGGTTTTTGAAAAAATATGTAGCTGCTCCCCCCAGCCCTGTGCCAATCACTCCAACCAAAGAGCCTATTATCATAGCATTGAAGGTAGACATAAAAACATCCCCTTAATTTTTAAATCTACTTCAAATGTATTAAATCGTTATTGAAGTTATGCTTAGCACAAAAAAATTCGCTCGAAGGTAGGAGGACCATCGAGCGAATAAAGCGTCCTCTATAGAGGACAGCTGGGGGGCAATGTTAAATTGTATGTATTTTGTCACATACTGCTATTTCTTAGTTTAACTTAATAAAGTGTTTTTTATAATTATAATTTATAACGATTATTTAGTCAAGCACAAAAATTTAAATTATACCTATATTTTTTGATAATACACACTTCATATCCTTTTAAGGAATAAAAAGAACAGGTTTCCCCGTTCCTTTAATTTAGATTCATATTCTTAAGTTTTTCTGCCTGGTCATTTAAAATTAAAGCATCTATAATTTCATCCAAGTCCCCATCAAGAACTTCCTGTAATCTATATAAAGTTAAACCTATTCTGTGGTCAGTGACTCTACCTTGTGGAAAATTGTAAGTTCTTATCCTCTCGCTCCTTTCCCCAGTACCTACTTGGGATTTCCGTGTCTCAGCAATTTCTCTTTGTTGTTCTTGTAGAGCCATTTCATAAAGCTTTGCTCGCAAAATTTTAAGAGCTCTTTCTCTATTTTGAATCTGTGACCTTTCATCTTGGCAAGTTACGACAATTCCTGTTGGAATATGGGTAACTCTGACTGCGGAATCAGTCGTATTTACACTCTGCCCTCCATGACCACCTGACCTAAATACATCTATCTTTATATCACTTGGATTTATCTCTACATCAACTTCCTCTACTTCAGGCAAAACTGCCACTGTAGCGGTAGAAGTGTGAATCCTTCCCCCGGCTTCAGTGGTTGGAACCCTTTGAACCCTATGAACACCACTTTCGTATTTTAACCTGCTGTAAGCCCCTTTTCCAGAAATATTCAAAATTACTTCTTTAAACCCTCCGATATCTGTTTCATTGGAGCTCATTATTTCTACTTTCCAACCTTTTTTCTCTGCATACATGGAATACATCCTAAAAAGGTCATGGGCAAAAAGAGCTGCCTCTTCTCCTCCTGCTCCTGCCCTAATCTCCATTATGACGTTTTTCTCATCATTTGGGTCTTTTGGTATTAAAAGAATTTTTATCTCCTCTAATAATTTTTCTTTTTTTCTTCTAATTGAGAAAGTTCTTCCCCTGCCATCTCTTTAAGTTCTTCATCATTTGAAGACAACAACTCTTTTGTAGCCTCTATATCTTCCAAAACTTTTTTGTATTCTCTGTATTTTAACACAATATCTTCAATAGCCGCATGCTCTTTTACATACTTTCTCCATTCATTTACATTTGAAATAATATTAGGGTCACTTATTTTTTGACTTAATTCTACATATCTATCTTCTATTGCTTGCAATTTATCAATCATTATCTCACCTCAAAGATTGATTATACCACATATTATCTTTTGTGAAAACTATAACTTATACTTCGCTATTATCACTCTGTCAATACCCGCCAAATCTTTAATTATTTCAATATCCTTAAATCCATCTTTTTCTAAAAAATTAGTTATTTCTTCTTTTTGGCCATATCCTATTTCAAAGCCAATTTTTCCGCCTGATTTCATATAAAAAGGAGCTTCTTTTATAATTTTTTTGTAGAAGAAAAGTCCGTCTTCTCCTCCATCTAACGCGACAATAGGCTCTTTTTTTACTTCTTCCTGCAGTAGCTCAATTTCATTTCTTTTAATGTAGGGAGGATTTGACACAATAAAGTCAAACTTTAAATTTGGCGGAAGATTACGAAAGAGGTCACTTTCTATAAAGAATATCCTATCTAAAACTCCTTGCTTTTCAGCATTGTACTTTGCAACTTCAATAGCTTTTTTGCTGATGTCAACTGCGTACACAGTACAATCTGCAAAATATTTAGATATGCTTACAGCTATAGCACCGCTACCAGTACCTATATCCAAAATTACATTTCCTCTTTCCACCCTTTTTAACACTTCTTCTACAAGAATCTCTGTCTCTGGCCTAGGAATTAACACGTTCTCATCTACAAAAAACTCTAATCCCATAAAATGCTGCTTTTTTACAATGTACTGATAAGGAATGTGAGATTTTCTCATATTTAAAAGTCCTAAAAACTTTGCTAACTCCCCTTCCTCCACTTCATCTTCTCTTTTAATTATTAGATTTATCCTATCCATCCCCAAACAGTAAGCAAGGAGCAGTTCCGCTTCAAGTTTAGGATTTTCGCAAATATTTTTAAGTTCTTTTGCCCCCAAATTTATTGCCTCATATATTTTCAAATTCACGTCCTCCCTCATCTTCTAAAACACTTTTTAGTGATGCAATAGCAACTTCTAATTGACTGTCATCAGGCTCCCTTGTGGTAAGCTTTTGTAATAGCAAGCCAGGATATACAAAAGCCGTTATTATTTTATTGTCACTTCGCCCCGCTAATTTTATTATTTCATAAGATATACCAGCAACTACAGGAAGCAAAAGAATTCTACTAAGTATCCTTATATAAAGAGTAGGCCATTTTAAAAAAGAAAAAACTATTATAGAAACTATCATGACTATGAAGAGGAAATTTGTCCCACATCGAGGGTGTAAAGTAGTATATTTGCGAGCATTTTCCACTGTCAATTCCTCTTCATGCTCAAGGCAATGAATAGCTTTATGCTCTGCCCCGTGATATTCGAATATTCTTCTTATATCTTTCATCTGTGATATTAATACAAGATACAAAATAAAAATAGCAACTCTTAACAATCCTTCGACAAAATTTATAACTACAGTATTTTTTGTAAATAATTTGATATAATCGGCTACATATGTCGGCCCGATAAAAAATATGATAATTGATAAAATTAAAGATATTGCGACAGAAAAATACATCAAAACATCATCTAACTTATCTCCAAAAATTTTTTGTAAAAATAAATCAAATTTTGAAATATTTTCTTCATCTTCTTCTTCAAAAAGTTCTGCAGAATAAGTAAGGCTTTTTATACCTATGATAAGAGAATCAAAAAGAGCAAAAGTACCTCTTATAAAAGGCAGTGAAAAAAATTTATTCCTTTTAGTCAAGGGTTTTACATACTCTTTATTTATAATTATTTCATCTCCTTTTCGTACAGCTGTCGCTACGCTATTGTGTCCTCTCATCATAACTCCTTCAATTACTGCTTGACCACCTATATCGGTTTTCTTCATCTCTACACCTCTTTTCTATGTACGGGGAACTTCATGGCATTTTCGACACCTTGCTTCATAGGTTTCATGGGCCCCTACTAAAATGATTGGGTCATCGTATTTTGCAGGTTTCCCATTGATAAGCCTTTGAGTTCGAGTAGCAGGATTGCCACATTTCACACATATAGCCGTCAGTTTATCTACAGACTCCGCAATTGCCATTATATCAGGAGTAGGGCCAAAAGGTTCCCCCCTAAAGTCCATATCTAAGCCAGCACAAATGACTCTTTTGCCTAGATCTGCAATTTCTCTTACAACATCCACAATCGAATGGTCAAAAAACTGAATTTCATCAATTGCGATAACCTCTGTGTCTTCTTCTAAAAGCTCAATTATTTCAGAAGCCTTTACTACACTAATAGCATTTATATTAGTGCCATTGTGAGATACCACCTTGTCAATAGAATATCTATCGTCAATAGCCGGTTTAAAGACTTGTACTTTTTGTTTGGCAATTTGGGCTCTTTTAATCCTTCTTATGAGTTCTTCACTTTTACCGCTAAACATAGGACCAACTATAGCCTCTATAAAACCATGATCCAAAGAACCGTATATCATAAAAACCACCTTTCTTAATGTCAAATTAAAAACAAAAGGTTAGAGTCTTCACCACTCTAACCCCCAAATTATTTTTCTTCTAAATTAAATCTCTTTCTAAATCTCTCGACTCTTCCACCTGTATCTACAATCTTCTGCTGGCCTGTAAAGAAGGGATGGCATTTGGAACATATTTCTACTCTAATTTCTTTCTTTGTAGAACCTGTTATAAAAGTATTTCCACATGCACACCTTACAACCGCATCATGATAATAGGTAGGATGTATATTCGGTTTCACAGCTTTCACCTCTTTCAACCAAAACTCATACGGAGAAATTATAACACAAGTTATACACAATATCAAGATTTATATAATTGTGCCCTTATCATATTTATAAACTCCGCATTAGATTTAGTTCGTATTAATTTTTCAATTAACATCTCTGTAACCTCTGCAGGCGGTAAATTTGACATAGCTTTCCTTAATATCCACATGGCCTCCAATTCTTCTTTTGTAAGCAGCAATTCTTCTTTTCTTGTACCCGATTTGTATATATCAATAGCAGGGAATATCCTTCTTTCTTGTAATTTTCTGTCAAGATGAAGTTCCATATTGCCTGTTCCTTTAAATTCTTCAAATATAACTTCATCCATACGGCTTCCCGTTTCAATCAAAGCAGTAGCAAGGATAGTTAAACTTCCACCCTCTTCTATATTTCTGGCTGCTCCAAAAAATCTTTTCGGAGGATGTAATGCAGAAGGGTCAATGCCACCAGAAAGAGTTCTTCCTGAAGGAGGTGTAATAAGGTTATAAGCTCTTGCCAGCCTGGTAATACTATCTAAAAGAATTACCACATCCTTTTTATACTCCACAAGTCTTTTAGCGTGCTCTAATACCATTTCAGCCACTTTAGTATGGTGTTCTGGGAGTTCATCAAAAGTAGAATATACTACTTCTCCTTTTATAGAACGTTTCATGTCAGTTACTTCTTCAGGGCGTTCATCAATTAAAAGCACAATGAGAATAACTTCTGGATGGTTTTGTGAAATGCTATTGGCAATTTGCTTAAGTAAAGTGGTTTTTCCTGCTTTTGGCGGTGCAACAATCATACCCCTTTGCCCTTTACCTATAGGAGCAATGATATCTACCAATCTCATGGAAAATTCTGTAGGTGAAGTCTCTAATCTCAATTTTTCATTTGGGAAAATAGGAGTTAATTCATCAAAGGGAATCCTTTTTTTGGCATTTTCGGGATCTTCACCATTTATAGATTCCACATAAAGAATTGCAGAATATTTTTCCCCTTCTCTAGGAATCCTTGTAATACCTCTTACTTTGTCGCCAACTTTTAAGCCAAAGCGCCTTATTTGCGATTGAGAAATATATATATCTTTGGGTCCTTGGACAAAGTTTTCCACTCTTAAAAATCCGTAACCATCTGGCAAAATATCAAGAATGCCTTCTGCCACTACATCTCCTTGTGTCTGTATAAGTTCTTTCAACGGATCGGAAAGTTCTTTAGCAATTGGCAAGTTCCCTTTTGAAGAAGTTGATTGAGCTTGTAAACCATTTGCGCTATTTTCAGTAACAATAGACTTTGCATAACCATTTTTCGATATGTTAGAATTAGTATTTGAAGTATCATCTGTACTTTTCTCTATCGTACTTTCTTGTAATCCTTCTGTTTGCCCTTCATTTAAACCTTCCTCTTTTTTGTTATCCTCTTGAATTAAATTTTCTCCATTTAATTTACTAGCTTTTTCCAAAATTTTTTCTCTCAGTTCTTGTTTTCTGTATTTCGTAATACTTTTAATGCCTAGCTCTTTTGCAATTTCTCTTAGTTCCATCAAACTCAAATTTTCCAAAGTATTAATATCAAAACGCAAAGGTACACCTCCCAAAAGTAGAATTTTAACAAACTAAGTCCTCATTACCTCATTTTTAAAAAAGTATAAGAGGGAACTTACCTGGAGGATAAAAATGAGAATTTCTGCACAACACACTTCTCGCAAAGGATACTATTAAAAAGCACAAAAAGAAAATGCTAAAAGAAATGAATACGTATAATCTTACTCTATTTTATTTATATTTTTTTGGAATGTCAAGTAGTTATTTTCAGTCCCAAAATTTATAATTGACAATTTATAGAAAATTTATACATAAAATATAAAAAGCGGGTGAAACCCCGCTTTAACTTATGCTTTTCCTGCTGCTCCAAATAAAATCATCTTTTGTTTAATTACTTCTTTCATCGCATCTTTGCAAGGACCTAAAATTTTTCTTGGGTCGTATACTTCTCTATCTTTTTCTAACAAATCTCTTAGCCTTCGTGCAAAAGCTTGTCTTATATCTGTATCTATGTTTATCTTATTTATGCCAAGGCTTACAGCTTTTTTTATAGCCTCTTCAGGAACTCCTGAAGCTCCATGTAAAACTAAAGGAATATTGAGCATTTCTTTTATCTTTTTAAGTCTATCAAAGTCCAGCTTAGGTTCCCCTTTGTAAGGTCCATGAGCCGTCCCGATAGCTATAGCTAAATAATCTACTCCTGTTTCTTTTGCGAATTTTAAAGCTTCTTCTGGATCTGTCATGGCCGCTTCTCTTTCATCTACTGTGATATTATCCTCCGTACCACCGATTTTTCCGATTTCAGCTTCAACAGAAACTCCCATTCCGTGAGCAATTTGCACCACAGTTTTCGTCACTTTTATATTTTCTTCGAGAGGCAATTTAGAAGCATCCATCATTACAGAAGTCCAGCCATTTCTCAAGCATTTCATGACTGTATTGAAATCTGTACCATGGTCAAGGTGTAGAGCAATTGGAACTGATGCCTTTTCAGCCATTGTCCTGACGATCGCAGAAATCGTCTCAATACCAGCGTATTTCAATCCTCCCTCACTAACTTGTATTATAACTGGTGATTTAGTTTCTTCTGCCGCCTCCACAATGGCTTGGGTAATCTCTAAATTACTGGTGTTAAAAGCTCCAACTGCATATCCTTCTTTGTGGGCTTTTTCTAATATCTCTATACCTGTTACTAACATTGCCAACAACTCCTTTATTATAACTGGTTTTCAAAATACTACCTATATTATGTAACTTTTCTCTTTCATTATAACATTTGTTTAAAGTTAGCTCAAGGAAATTATAAAAAAAGGTACAAACGTACCTTTTTACACAGCCATTTCTTGCCTTAGATTATCATAAACTAAATTTTTTAGCGCTGTTATGTCAAAAGGTTTAGATATAAAAGGAAATTCCGTAAAAGGCTCTTGTGGCTCTTCCGCTGACATTATAATACTCTTCATATTGGGATAAATTTTTTTAATCTTTCTGATAATTTTTAACATATCGCTTGCCATGTGTAAATCAAACAAGCCTATATCAGGTCTAAATTTTTCTATCTCTTTGTCAAAATGGCTAATATCACTGTAAGTTCTCACTTCATGTCCATCCATCGTGAAAATTTCTTCTATTAAATTACAGATTCCCTTATTATCATCTAAAACTAAAATTCTACTCATTTTATGCCACCTTTTACACCCATAAATCTTTCTTTAGCACACACAATAATTAATATTCTACAAAAAAATAAATATTCCTCTTTTTAAATTAAAAATTTATTAAAAAATTTATGAATTAGTTTCCCCACTTACTTTAAATTCCTGTCTATCTCCTTCCATATTTCTCATCAAATTCCTCTTTTAATATGCTCATTATATACTCGTCGTAATATTTGCCATCTCTAAAAAGTCTCTGCCTCAACACACCTTATATCTCCTGTCCTACAAGCAGTTTAGCATATCCTAGGAAGCAGTTCCCCTATAGGTCTATCTATAATTCTCGAAGTTCCATAAACTGTATTGATTGTGACAAGTTTTGAATCATTCACTTCACCTATTATCGCTGCATTTTTTCCATATTTGTCTGATTTCATGATTTCTAGAGCTTCCTCCGCATATTTCCTGTCAACAACCGCAATTAACTTTCCTTCATTTGCTAAGTGCAAAAAGTCAAATCCCATCAAATCACAAGCAGATTTTACACTTTCTTTTACAGGCAACTTATCTTCGTATATTTTAATACCAACACCACTCATTTTTGATATCTCATAAAGAACTTCCGCAACGCCACCTCTTGTAGGGTCCCGCAATACCTTAACGGCTTTCCCCAAAGTCATGAGCTTTTCTATCAACTTGTTAAGAGGTGAAACGTCCGACAAAATAGGAGGGTCAAATTGCAATTCCTCTCTCGCACTCATAATAGCCATCCCGTGGTCTCCTATTGTTCCAGAAATTAACACTACATCTCCAGGTCTGGCATTTTTAATTGACACATCTACATTTTCATACACTACACCTATACCAGAAGTGTTTATAAATACCCCGTCAATTCCACCCTTTTCTACTACCTTTGTATCCCCTGCAACTATTTTCACACCTGCTTCTTCTGCTGCTTCAGCCATAGATTTTACTATTCTCTTCAAATCCTCAATAGGATAACCTTCCTCTATTATAAAAGCTGAAGTCAAATATAAAGGCTTTGCTCCTCTCATAGAGGCATCATTCACTGTACCACACACTGCAAGCCGCCCTATGTCTCCGCCGGGAAAGAAAATAGGTTTTACTGTAAAGCTATCAGTAGTAATGGCAATGTTTCCAAAGAGCAATGCTGCATCTTCCATTGCATTTATATGCTCATTGTCAAAGGCTTTGGCAAAAACTTCTTCAATTAATCTTTCCATCATTGTTCCGCCGCCGCCATGGGATAGCAAAACTTTGTCCATCCTTTTATCATCCTTTCATTAAGCACCGTACTTATAGAAAGCCGCACAAGAGCCTTCTGAAGAAACCATACATGGTCCCGCAGGATTTTCTGGAGTACATACTCTTCCAAAAAGAGGACATTCATTAGGATATATATTCCCTTTTAAAACATCGCCACATCTGCAACCTTTTATCTCGATTTCTTCTCCAATCGGTCTTATATCAAATTTTAACGCTGCATCAAAGTCCTTATACTTATCTCTTATCTTAAGTCCTGAACCTTTAATCTCTCCAAGACCTCTCCAAGTGCTGTCACAAGGTTCAAAAATCTCCTCAATTATTTTTTGTGCTTCAAGATTTCCTTCTTTTCTTACCACTCTTTTATACTGAATTTCAATAGCAGGATTTTTATAATTTTTAAGAAGCATTATAATGCTCATCAGAATATCCATTGCTTCAAAGCCAGAAATTACACCACCAACTCCAAATTCTTTAGGAATAAACTCATATATCTTGCTTCCAGTTATTGCACTCACATGTCCTGGAAGTAAAAAACCTTGTACGTTTGAACCTCCTTCAAGAAGTGCTCTTAAAGCTTCAGGCATTGTCTTATGAAGGCAGTATACACTGTAATTTTTTATATTTTTCTCCTTCGCCTCCTTTATAGTAACAGCAACAGTCGGAACAGTTGTTTCAAATCCTATTCCTATAAAAACTACCTCTTTGCTCGGATTTCCCTCAGCGTATTTTAAAGCATCAAGAGGTGAATAAAACACTTTTACCTCTTTGCCTGCTGCTCTCTCTAACTGCAATGATGACTTGCTACCTGGCACCCTTATAAGGTCCCCGAAAGTAGCAATTACAACATTTCTATTAGCAAGTTCTACTACACTATCTATTTCGTTCTGCGCTGTCACGCACACAGGACATCCTGGGCCTGATATAAGCCTTATATTTTTAGGCAAAAGCTGTCTTAATCCAAATTTTGAGATAGCCATTGTATGGGAACCACATACCTCCATGATATTAAAAGGACCACCCGGATTTAACGCTTCAATTGCTCTTTTTGCCTTTTCAATCATTTCTGTCTGCTGCATCATTTAAAACCTCCATAAGCTCTTCCCAAAGCTCCCTTTCCATCTCCGCTTCTTCTTTATCCACAATGCTTATAGCAAGACCTGCATGAACCATTACATAATCTCCCACTTTGACCTCTGGCACCATCTCTATTGATACCTTTCTGATGACACCGCCTAACTCTGTCTCTGCAACTTTACCTTCAATTTTTATCACTTTTGATGGAACTGCAATGCACATTTTTATCCCTCCAACTTTTTATTCGCAATAACAGCCTGACCTAAGGAAATCCCTCCATCATTGCAGGGAACTTTACTATTAGAAAAGGCTTCAAACCCTGAAGCAGTAAGCTTAGCCAGTAGTTTTTTTAATAAATACCTGTTTTGGAAACTTCCACCGCTTAATACTACTTTATTTATACCAAATTCCTTTCTCAACTCCAATGCCAAATAGTGTGTAAACTCTACAATAGAATTGTGAAATTTCGTCGCAATTATTTTTCTGTTAATTCCCTTTTTATAATCTTCATAGAGTTGGTGCAATATTACTTCTGGATTTATTATATATTCCCTATCTCGATAAACTTCAAAATCATAAAAATCATCATTCTCAACTATTAAGCTTTCTAATTCCATTGCACCCTGTCCTTCAAAAAGTACTTGGTCTCTCAGGCCAAGTAAAGAAGCTGCCGCATCAAAAAACCTTCCCATACTAGACACATAAGGTGTATTAATCTTTCTCTCAATTTGCTTTAAAATTATATCAATCTCTTTAGAATCAAATTTTTCTACAAAATCTTTATAAAAATTTATATCCTTTGAAATAAACCCCAAAGCTGTTCTGTATATCTTTTTTATTGCCAGTTCACCGCCGGGAAGCGGTTTATATTCTAAATGCCCTACTCTTAAAAAATCCTTTAAATCGCATATCAAAAATTCGGCACCCCATATGTTGCCGTCTGTGCCATATCCAGTCCCATCATAAGCTATTCCTATAACTTTTTCCTCAAGATTGTACTCAGCCATACAGCTGACAATATGGGCATGATGGTGTTGGACCTCAACTCGGGGCAAGTCACATGACAAGGCGTACTGAGTAGAAAGATAACCTTTATGCATGTCATGAGCTATTACCTCAGGATTTACTCTAAAAAGCCTCTTATACCTTTCTATTTGCTCTTTATAATATTCAAAAGTCTTTTCATTGTCCAAATCTCCTATGTGATGGCTTATAAAAGCATATTGACCGCGAGTCATGCAAAAGGTATTTTTGTAAAAGCCACCAACCGCCAGTACATTTACTTTGGCATCTTTTTTCAATAAAATTGGCTGAGGAGCATATCCCCTCGCCCTTCTTATAATCCTCTCAGCACCTCCATTAAAAGAAGTAACTGAATCATCTATTCTATTGACTATGTCTCTATTATTTAAAAGAAAAGCATCAGCTATATCCTTTAATTTTTCTAAAGCCTCTTCATTGTCTTTGCAAATAGGCTCTTCACTAACATTTCCACTTGTCATCACAATAGGAAAATCAATTTGATCCATTAAAAGATAATGAATTGGAGCGTATGGAAGCATTACTCCTAAAGTATCTAAGCCATCAGCAACGCCTTTCGCAAGTTTTTCTCCTTTTTTCTTCAAAAGCACAATCGGCCTTCTCTGGCTTAGAAGAAGCTTTTTTTCTTCATCACTTACAAAACAATACTTTTCTACTTGATTTATGTCTTTCATCATAACAGCAAAAGGCTTTCCATATCTTTTTTTCGGCTTCTCAAAGTAAAAACAGCCTCATCACTTAAGGCATTTACTGCTAAATGAAAGCCTCCGATTCCCTTAATAGCTACAATTTTACCTCTTTTGAGAGCATCAGCAACACACTTTATTTCATCCTCTTCGCAATTTCCTCCTACAAATTCCAATTTGGGTCCACAGTCAAAACAAGCAACTGGCTGTGCATGAAATCTTCTGTCATGAGGGTCGTTGTACTCTTTTTCACATTTTTCACACATAGGAAATACCTTCATAGAAGTCTTAGGCCTGTCATAGGGAATATCCTCTATTATAGAAAATCTAGGGCCACAATTAGTGCAATTTATAAAAGGATATTTGTACCTCCTGTCATTTGGGTCATTCATTTCTCTCAAGCAGTCCTCGCAAACTCCCATGTCAGGAGATACAGGTACAAATCCATCATTTTCTTGACTGGATATAATTTTGAAATCCTCATAATTCTTAATTTCTAAATCTTTCACTTTTATTTCATCTATGACGGCAAGTGGAGGAGGATTATCTTTCAGTTCCTTTATAAAACTATTTATATCCCCCTCTTCCCCCTCCACTTCTATATAAACTCCCGAAGAGGTATTATAGACTATACCCCTTAAATTATATTTTTGTGCAGTTGTAAATACAAAAGGGCGAAAACCTACGCCCTGTACAATACCAAATATATCTATTTGTTTTGCCTGAATTTTTGATACTCTTCTTCTAACCATTTTGCAAACTCACCAAATCCTTCTCCAGTCCTTGCAGAAACTTCAAAAATTGGTGCATCCGGATTTAAAGCCCTTATCCCATCATAGAAGAATTTCTTATCAAATTCAAAATAAGGAAGCATGTCAATTTTATTCAAAACTACAGCTTTCGCTTTAGTAAAAAGTGCTGGATATTTATAAGGTTTATCATCACCTTCTGGAACGTTAGCCATTGCCAATTTGAAGTCTTCGCCTAATTCAAATTCTGACGGACATATAAGGTTACCCACATTCTCAATAAACACTATGCCATTGTCAAAAGATAAACTCTGAAGCGCTCTGTTTACTGAGCCAGCATTTAAATGACAAGAGCCTCCTGTATTTATTTGAACGACAGGAATTTTTTTCTCCGCCATCTTTTTAGCGTCAATGTCTGAAGTGACATCTCCTTCAATAACACCACAAGGTACTTTGAGATGTTCTATTGCTCTTAAGATAAAGCTGGTTTTCCCTGCTCCTGGTGAACCTATTATGTTCACCATCAAAATATTTCGCTCATCTTTTATAGCTTTGTTCTCACTGGCAACATTGTTGTTTGCCTCGAGAACATCTCTAATAATTACAATTATTTCCTCCATACTACTCCACCTCTATACTTTCTATATAAAATTCTTTTCCCTTGTCCACTAATACCCCTGTTGCACCGCATACAGGGCAATTAAAAGTAAAATTTGTACGTTCAAAAATATTGCCACACTGTCTGCATTTAAATTGTGCCTTTATCATTTTAAATACTAATTCAGCTCCCTCTGCCACTGTGTTTTCAGAAAGTACATCAAAGTAAAACCGTATGCTTTCACTTTCAAGTCCTGTAAGCTCTCCTATCACAACAGTGACTTTTGTAACTTTTTTTACATTTCTTTTTTGTGCTTCTTCTAGCAAGATGTCTACCAAACTTTGAGTTACAGATAATTCATGCACTTTTATGCCCCTTCCTTTTTATCCTTATTAGGAGGGTTTTGTACCTCTTTTTTCTGCACTATTTCATACTTTTCATTAGAAATAGGTCTATATTCTTTTGCCATAGTCAAAGACTTTGTAGGACAACTTTCAACACATACACCACAAATTATGCACTCAAAGGGTTGAAAAGCCCACGTACCCTCTTTTCTGTTAACCTGTATGCAATTGGAAGGACAAACTCTTTGGCATATACCACATAAAATGCATTTGTCTATATCATTCTCTATATGTCCTCTTGCTTTTTCAAAGGGCTCTCGCTTTTCAAAAGGGTACTTCCTTGTAACAGGTTTGTGGGTAAGATTGCTGACAACATTTTTGAGCATATCTAACACCTATACCACCTACCTTTCAGTACAACTTATACAAGGGTCAATAGTTAACACTAACACTGGCACATCTGCAAGAGTACTGCCTGGCAGCATGTGCAAAAGGGATGCCAAATTCGCAAAGGTAGGAGTTCTTATTCTAAGTCTATCTAAGTTCTTGCCTCCACTAGATTTAATGTAATAAAACACCTCTCCTCTTGGCTGTTCTACCCTTGTTATAACTTCTCCAGCAGGTAGATTTGGTTTTACTTTTACATTTATTTCACCTTCTGGCATTTTATTTAGAGCCTGTCTCACAAGGTCTATGGACTGGAACATCTCTCTAACTCTAACAATCGTCCTCGCATAGGTATCTCCGTCAGTCTCTACAACTGGCTCAAAGTCTAAATTTCCATAAGCTGCATATCCTGTCGTTCTCATATCTATAGGAACACCACTTCCTCGTAATGTAGGCCCTACTGCTCCAAACATATAAGCATCTTCTTTAGAAAGTACACCAATTCCTACTGTCCTTTGCTTAATTGTATAATTGTTTTTTACTATTTTTTCTAATTCCTTTAACCCTTCTTCAACTTCCTTAAGTTCATTTAAGAGCCATTTTGCTTGTTCAGTGTCTATATCTCTTCTCACACCACCAACGATGTTTACAGAGATAATAACCCTGTTCCCTGCAGTAGCCTCAAGTATATCCATAATTTTCTCTCTTATTCTCCAAGACAACATAAAGAGATTTTCAAAGCCAAAAGCATCTGCTAAAAGACCAAACCAAAGTAAATGGCTGTGGATTCTGTGAAGTTCAGCCCAAACAACTCTCAAATATTTTGCTCTCTCTGGTACATCAATGCCAATCAATTCTTCTACTGCTTGGCAGTACGCCTGACCATGCATTGCACTGCAAATACCGCAAATATGATCAACAACATAGACCATTTGATTAAAATCTTTTCTCTGAACTAACATTTCAAGTCCTCTGTGAACAAATCCAAAAGAAGGATATGCTTCTACCACTTTTTCATCTTCAACAACAAGTTTTAGATGTATAGGTTCTGGCAAAACTGGGTGTTGTGGCCCAAACGGTATAGTACTTTTGTCACTCATTCTTATCACCTTTATCCCTTCTCATAATTTCTATACTCGCTTGCGGAGATATAGGAGCGTATTCTCCTAAAAATAATAATCCTTCAAAATCTATAGCCAAGTTTTTAAACTTGACGCCAAACAACTCTTGTATCTCATTTTCTACTAAAAGTGCAGCAAAGTATATTTTTGAAATGCTAGGCACTTCTTCTGCAGGATTTACATATACGTGGAAATTCTCCAATTCATATTCTCTTTCAAAAGTATAAATTATTTTGAATTTACCATCTTCTTCAAGGCATGTTTCTGTAACAAATCTATAACCATTGTCATAATAGTATTTTGCTTCTTTTTCAATCTCATCAACTTTTACTTCTCTACTGTTAATCATTTTAACACCTCTTCAGCTTTTCCCATTTTCTCATATTTTTCTTTTAAAATTTCCGCAGCTTTATACAATCCATCTATTATTGCCTCCGGTTTTGCAGGACAGCCTGGCACATAGACATCTACGGGAATCACCTTATCAATACCGCCTAGCACATTATAAGCCTCTCTGAAAATGCCTCCTGTAGCAGCACAAACTCCAACAGCTACTACCACTTTAGGTTCAGGCATTTGGTCATATATATTTTTCAAGACCTCTTTATTTTTGTGGTTTACAGTGCCTGTAACTACTAAAATATCCGCATGTTTTGGATTTCCTACATTTACCATTCCAAACCTCTCCATGTCATAGAGCGGAGTCATACAAGCTAAGATTTCAATATCACAACCATTACAACTGCTGCAGTTGTAATGCAAAACCCACGGTGACTTTTTAAAAGATTTTTCTACAAATTCTTTTAAACCCATACCAATCATCTCCTAAAATATATATAAGCTATATTCACAATTGTAAATAGAATACTTATACTCCAGCTAAAAGCTAACATCCATTTTACTGTCATTCTTGCTGTTATATTATCTATAACTATATCCACAAAGAATGCCGCCAAAGCAATAAGAGCACCTATTACAAGATTTTGAGACCATAATATAGCAATCATAGCTAATATCAAAACCAACTCATACCAATCAGCAATATGAATCAAAGCAAGGTAAGGACCTGAATAGTCCGTCAAAATGCCTCGTACCAACTCTTGATGAGCGTGTTCTGAAGCTGATAAGTCAAAAGGTGATTTCTTTAACTTGATTGTCAAAACCAAGCCCAAAAGTATAAACATCAAAGGCAAATCTAAAAGCAATTTGCCATGGGTCATTATTTGAGCTAAATTAAAGCTTCCGGTCACATTGTAGACTGCTATAGCAAAAAATATCAACATCGGTTCATATGCTAACATCTGCATAAGCTCTCTTTGAGCCCCAACTTGGCTGTAAGGAGATTTTGTTGAAAGAGCTCCCGCTATATAGAACACAAGTCCTACAGACATTATAAACAAAATCATCAAAAGGTCTGCTTTTATAGCAAAAAGCCCCACAGAAAGAATCGCTGATAAAAGATACATATAGGCAGAAAACACTTGAAAGTCATTTACTAATAGTCTTTGCTTGTATAAAAGTTTTATTACATCGTAAAAAGGCTGCCAGATGGGAGGCCCATATCTTCCTTGTATAAATGCTGTTAGTTTTCTGTCAATCCCTGATAAAAAACCGCCGATTAAAGGAGCTAAAATCACTGCAACAACAAATATCCCAATTTCTTTTATCATAGGATAGCACCTCCCAGAATCACAGCAATTAAAGCAACAGAAATATAATTAAAATATTTTGTCAATATCCCTTCAGTTGCAAAAGTCGTGAGATAGTAGTTTTTTACATCATACCCATCCTCTTCTACATAAGTAAGTCCTGCTGTATAAGGAGTAGTTTTTACAGCAACTCGTGTAGATTTTCTTATGGAAATTAGTGATAACACTATCGCTATACCAATTGTTATGAAAATAGGATAAATGGTAAATCCTCCGTTTGAAGTATATAAATAGCCTTTAACAGCTTTGAGAGCCACATCCATTTTCATATTCAATATTTGAGGCATTACTAACATATTATATAAAGTTGAAATTGCAAAACTTAATACAATAGCTATAGCTGTTAAGCTGTAGAGAGAAACACCAATTGTGGTATTCATATGCTCCTCTGAGCGCTTACTAAAATACGTTCCCGATAAAAGATTTCCTATCCATCTGGTGTAATAAAGTACTGTCAAAGCACTTCCTATCGCTAATATGACAGAGATCCATATTTGATTAGCTGCTACTTCTATTATAAGCCATTTAGATACAAGCATTCCAAAGGGTGCTGCCATAAGAGTTAAAATTCCTATAAAAGTTATTGCCGCTGTTACAGGCATCCTATTTACCAAACCCTTCATATCTTCAATATCTCTACTTCCAATATGTTGCTCTATCGTTCCAACGCACAAGAACAACAAAGCTTTAGACACTGCATGGAATATCAAAAGCAATATAGCTGCAGCAATAGCACTTGAAGTATTAATTCCAATGCTTGCTATCATAAGCCCTAAATTTGATACAGTAGAATATGCCAGTATCCTCTTGGCATTGCTTTGACTTATAGCAAGGAAAGCTGTAGCTAGAAAAGTAAACGCACCGTATATCGCTATAAAGTCGCTTAACAATGTACTCCTAAAAAGCGGTGAAAATCTCAATAAAACGTATATACCTGCTTTAACCATTGTACTGGAGTGCAAAAGCGCAGAAACCGGCGTGGGAGCCACCATTGCCCCAAGAAGCCAACTCTGGAAGGGCAGTTGCGCAGATTTTGTAAAAGCTGCAAATGCTATAAAGAACATTGGCAAAAGTATATACGCAGTATCTTTTATGCTTAATACATCAACTAAAGATATAGTGTTGTAGTTAGTGTAAATAAATATTATCCCCAGTAAAAGTGCAAAACCACCCATCATGTTAATCCATAAAGCTCTTGCTGCATTTCTAATAGCTTCTTCTGTTTGGTCATGGCTTATCAGCATGAAGGAACTTAATGTAGTTACTTCCCAGAAGAAATACATCCACATCAAATTATTAGAAAATACTACTCCATTCATTGCCCCTAGGAATATAAGTATAATAGCAAAAAATCTCGGCTGTCTTGTGGGTGATACATGTTTCTCTTCTTCATGATGGTCCATGTATCCAAAGGCATAAAGAGCTATTAGAGAACCAACAATTGATATAATCAAGTTCATTATAATAGACAGTTCATCTACTAAAAACATTGCAACTTCGTGTTCCTTTAACATAAAAAACTCAAAGTATATTAAAGGAACAAGTTGTAATACTGCAAAAAAAGTCGCTCTCCATTCTTTAATTTTAAAAGAAATATAAAGAACATAAAGCAAAAGAGCAAAGTCCCCTATCTTGATGGCCACATCCATACCATTGTAATAAGCCGGGGAATTAAAAATATCAGGTACTTTTAAGGTCGCCAACATAATTAAAGATAGTAAAACGATTACACCTAAAGATGCAGCAATAAAAGCCTTTCTAATAGAAGATTGCCTCAAAAAAAGAACAATAATACCCGCTATAATAGGAAATATAATGCTTAGCAGTAATAAATTTGACTGCATAAAAACACCTCTCTTAAAAATTTAACTAACTGCAACTTACATATTGTATACAGAATCCTAATTAATTGATAAACCTTCTACAATGATTATACGGTTTCATGTGTATAAAGTCAATAACAATAGATAATATTTATCATGAAATAATGATAATTTTTTCTGTTATTATTTTAACAAATTAGGCTTCTTCCTTTCTTAACTGTCTTTTAAATCTCCACTTATTAGAATTCATAATACTCTTATTTTTTCTTATGATTCGTTTTATTTTTATCATATAAAAGAAGCGCCTTTTATCAGACGCTTCTTTTATGCAAATCAAGCTATAGCAACTTCCTTTTCACCTATCAGTTCTCTTAGTTTCTCTCCTGATATAGTTTCTTCTTTTCTTAAAATATCTGCAATCGCTTTTAATACTTCCAGTTTTCCCTCTAAAATTTCTTTTACTTTTCCTTCTTGGACCTGAATAATTTTATTTACTTCCTCATTGACCTTTTCCTTAGGAACATCTTCCTTACTTACTATCCCTAAATCGGACAATCCAGTGTATACCATCTTCTTTGCAATATCAACCGCCTGTTCAAAGTCATTAGCAGAACCAGTACTTCTATTGCCCAAAACCAAAAGCTCAGCTACTGTACCGCCTAAAGCCACCATTATATCTTTTTCCAACTGTTCTTTTGTATAAATGAGCATGTCTTCTTTGTCTGTCTGCCTCACAAATCCAAGTGCTTTACCTCTTGGTACAATTGTCACAGTCGCAACAGAACCTGGATTTACTGTTTCGCTTATTATAGCATGTCCCGATTCATGAACAGAAACTCTAAATATTTCTTCTTCTGTAGGTTTTCTATCACTTTTTTCTCCCAATATAACTTTATCTACAGCCTCTTTAAAATGCTTTTGTAAAATAACTTCTGAATTATCTCGCATAGCAAGAATTGCTGCCTCATTGCAAAGGCTCTCTAAATGAGCTCCAGAAAAACCAAAAGTATCTTCAGCTATTTCTTCAAGATTAACATCTCCCCCCAAAGGCTTATTCTTTGTATGAATTTTTAAAATCTGCAGCCTTCCACTTTTATCAGGCAAGTCCACAACTACTTGCCTGTCAAATCTGCCAGGTCGCAAAAGAGCAGGATCTAATAAATCTGGCCTGTTTGTTGCAGCAATTACTAAAATATTTATTTCTCCATCGCTTTTAATCCCATCCATTTCCACTAGCAATTGATTAAGGGTTTGGTCGTATTCATGATGGCTTTCATTAGTTCCTCTTTTAGCACCTAATATGTCAATTTCATCAATAAATATTATTGCACTGTTTTTGCCTTCTTTTCTAGCAAGATTTTTTGCTGTTTCAAAAAGATTTCTAACTCTTTGAGCACCTACTCCTGCATACATTTCTATAAATTCACTACCTGAAGTAGCTATAAAGCTGGAATTTGTATATTTTGCAGCTGCTTTAGCTAATAAAGTCTTACCAGTTCCAGGAGGTCCTGTCAGTAATATGCCCTTGATAGGCCGTATACCCATTTTAGATATTTTCTCCCTATTTATTACAAAATCCAAGGCTTCTTTTAACTCAGAAATAGCAGTATTTTGTCCTCCAATATCTTCAAAGGATATTTCCGATTCGGGTTTTATAATATTTTTGCTCCCTGGTATTAACCCTTTATTTTCCATAATATAATTAAAAAGCAAAAAAGCACCTGCCAGAAAGAGTAAAGGAGTAACATTTATACCAAGAAAAGCTGCAAATATAGCAAACGCGATAGTTATTCCCAGTAAAATTTCTTTGACCATCTAGCTTTCCCCCTTGTAAGCCTCACGCGGTATTATTTTATATAAATAATGAGAACCATCTCTTAAATCTAAATAGATGTTTTGCTTATCAATATATACATAAGATATTACATTATTTTTACTTGAAATCTCTTTTATTGTATCATACATCTTCATATAATCGCCTTTTTGTATGCCTTCGTAAATTGAAAACTGACAGTTATAATAAACATTATTTAACTTCTCATTAGGATTGTCAATAAGTAAAATATTTATTTTAACAGGATATTTATTTACCTTATTTTCTATTTCTTTATAAGTTTCCATTAAATTTTCTACTTCTCCTAATCTAACTTTTATAGTATATCCATTGGTATCAGTTGAAATTGTTGCCATTTTAACAAATTTAACTGTACTTACATCTTTTGAAATCTTATCGGGCAGAATTTTATTTTGATACAATTGAAAGCTGGCAAATAAAAATCCAAAAACTACCACAAAAGTTATCAAAACAATCTGCCATTTTATCCCCTTGAGCAAAACTCTCACTCCTTGTCTATGATATACTTTATTATATCATAGAATATATATCGAGTACAATATTAAAAATTTTGTTTTCTCTCTTATAAGGAATATAATTAATTTATAGAAAATACGTAAAAAATAAGGAGGCAAATTTGTATGAGAATAGCTGCTACAATAACAGAGGAGGGCTATATTGAAAAACTTCCCGACGGGCCATATATAATTATTTTTGATACACAAAAAGAAAATACTGAAAAGTACGATAATCCGGGATACTTTCTAAAAGAAGGAAGAAGAAGTGCTATTGTAGATTTTCTCCTTGACCAAAAAACCGATGTAGTAATAACTGTGCCTGAAGCTTTTTGCAGTCTTTCTTATGGAAAGGCAAAGCAAAAAGGGCTAAAATTTATACGTCTTGAGAAAAGTTTGCCTTATGAAGAAGTTATAAAGAACCTCTCAAAATATGTTGAAAACTTGACTGATACAATTCCTGAAGATGAACTTGCCAAATAAAAAAGCCTCACAAAGAGGCTTCAGTTTGTCGACAAAGTTATTTTCTTTGAAGGAGGCATTTTGCATTGTTCGCTCCAGAGTTACAAAGCGACTAAACATAAGCTTCCCCTCGGACTCCGGCAGGGTTCCGGGCACATTCGGCGTCCTTGCCTCAGGTGCCCGCCTCCGCCCTCCTTGGCTTCGGCCCTGCCTCCGTTCCTCGGTCTCGCTAAGTTTAGTTGCCGCTTTGTAACAAGTCGCTTAGCCTATGCAAAATGCCTCCTTTATAAAAAAGTTTTGTCTACAGTCTGGCGCCTTACAAAGAGGCTTTTTATTTGATAGGCCTTACTTTCTCCACAACTTTTTCCGCCAGCTCAATATAGGGCAATCCCTCTGGTCCATCATCAAGAGCAGGTGGTATACCTACATCGCTTAATTCTCTGACTTTAACCATCATTGGAATCTTTACAAGTATTTCTGTTCCTAAATCTTGCGCTAATTTTTCTGTTTCCCCTTCACCAAAAATATTATATCTTTGGTGGCAGTTAGGACATTCAAAATATGACATGTTTTCCACAATACCTATAACTTCTAAATTAACTTTCTTAGCCATATAACCGATTCTTCCTGCTACGTGAGAAGCTGAAGCTTGTGGAGTTGTCACAAGCACAAATTTTGACTCGGGTAATTTTTGCATCACTGTAAGAGGTATATCTCCTGTTCCTGGTGGTAAATCCAATACTAAATAATCTAATTCTCCCCAATACACATCATTGAAAAACTGATCAAGCACTCCTGACAAAAGTGGACCTCTCCATATTAAAGGTGTATCTTCGTCAGTAAAATTACCCATCGAAATCACTTTTACCCCGAATCTTTCTAATGGCAAAATAGTATGCTCATCCAATGCATAAGGTCTTTCATCCACAATACCCAAAAGCCTTGGAACACTAAATCCTAATACATCAGCATCCAAAAGCCCTACTTTGAAACCTAATCTAGCAAGGCCCACAGCCAAATTAACTGCAACAGTTGATTTACCTACTCCACCTTTTCCACTACCTACTACTATTACTCTCGTATTTTCAAATATAGGTTTTCTGCCACCGCTAAGCTTTCTTGCTAAATTTTGTCTTTCTTCTTCTGTCATGCTACCTAAATTTACTATTACTTCTGAAACTCCTTCAAGTTTGGATACTTCTTCGATAGCATCTTTTTTAATAGTATCTTGAAGAGGGCAACCTTTCACAGTAAGGTTTATGTCAATTGTAACTTTATCCCCTTCTATTTGAATATTTCTCACCATATCAAGGTCAACTATACTTCTTCCTATTTCTGGGTCATAAACCTTTCTTAGAGCGTTTAATACTTGTTCTTTTGTAAGCAACTCTATACCTCCCATTGGTATTTTTTGTTGACATTTATATTATAATATATAATCATTATTAATAGAATACCCTCAAAAAATTTTGTCGATGCGAATAATATAGTGGGGTGGTTAAGTTGGATATAAACGACAGAGTATACGTAGCTAAAAAAGACCCCTCTGAAAGAGAAAAATTAATTGAGGAATATACCCCCTTTATCATAAAGCAATTGTCTTTATTTACAAACAAATACATAGATGAAAAAAATAGTGATGAATTAAGCATAGGACTTATAGCTTTTAACGAAGCCATAGACAGCTTTGATGATACAAAAGGCTCATTCTTAAGCTTTTCAAGTTTGCTTATTAAAAGGCGACTTATAGATTTTTTACGGCAAAATCAGCAAAATACTATTCCTTTAGAACTATATGTAGAAAAAAGCACTGATTATGAAGCGGAAAATAGAAAACTAGAAATGATTTCTTTTGTAAACTTGCTAAGTCTTTACAACATAACTTTAGATGATTTAGTCAAACAATCTCCCAAGCACGCAGACACAAGAAAAATAGCTACAAAAATTGCTTATACAATTTGTGAAAATAGGGGCTTACTGGAATATTTAAAAAGCAAAAAGAATCTTCCTATAAAAGATTTAGTAAATATTTTAAAAGTAAGCCGCAAGACTATAGAAAAACACAGAAAATACATAATAGCGCTAGTAATAATCATTTCTGAAGACTTGCCTCTTTTAAAACAATACATAAGCCCCGAAAGTGAGGTGTCAAAAATATGAAGGCCGTTGTAGTTCAAAAAGAAAAAATAAAACTTATGTAATGACTGAAAAAGGGGAATTTAAGTGTTTGAAAAATTTGCAAAATGTAGATATAGGTGAAACTATCGAACTCAATGAAAACTTTTTAGCTTTAAGGCATACTGCTAAAATTTTAATAGCTGCTTCTCTTCTTCTCGCATTAATATTTACTATTATTAATTTTAAATCACCAGAAGTTTACGCCTATGTGTATATAGATATAAATCCAAGTATTGAAGTTTTAATAGATAAAAACGCCAAAATAATAAGTGCCAATCCTTTAAATGAAGATGGAAAAAAAATCTTAAAAAATCTCTCTTATAAAGGCCTTGACATTACAACGTTTATAAATCAAACAGTAAAAGAATCACAAAAACTTGGTTTTTTGAAAGAAGAAGATACCATAGTAATAACTACCGTTAACATAAAAAATTCACATGTTATAAATGAAGATATACAAAAAGCCATCAATGACATAAAAAAAACAAATGCTAAAATTCAAATAGAAACTTTGAAATCCAATGAAGTACAAAGAGAAGAGGCTAAAAAAGAAAAACATCACCTGGCAGGCTTATCCTCTGGGAAAAAGCTAAAAATGAAGGAATAAACATACCAAAAGATAAATTAAATAGTCCCGAATTTTTTAAAGAACTAAAACAAGCTTATACAAAAATAAAAGAAAAACAGGATGAAAAAAAGATGAATACTACCTCTCAAGATTCTAAAGATAAAGGTATTCCTAAAGTTAAAATTACCACTGATAAACCTGCTAAAATAAATACAAAAGACCTTTATAAAGAAGAACCTACTCAAACTATAAAAAATGTAAAAAAAGAAGAAGCAAAAAATCAAAACAAATCAACTAAAAAAGATGAGAATATTGATAATAAACCTACACAGAAAGATAGCGGAGCCACAGAAAATACAGAATCAAAAAAAAGCAACACCAATAATGTTTTTGATCAAAAAGAAGAAAATAAAGTAAAATCCAATTCTGATAATAAAGAATTGAATAATTCTGATAAAAGTCTTGATAAAAGCTTTGATAAAAATCCTTACAAAAATGTAAAAGAAATTGAAAACTACCCCCAAAAAGATGACAAAAATAGCGAAAAATATAATGAAAAAATGATGGAGGTGAAAGATTAAATGCTAAAAAAATCTCGTTTTTTTATTTCAGTAGTTTTAATCTTTTTACTATTGTTTTCCACGACAGCATATGCAAAATCGCAGCCAAAATACTCTTTTGACGACATTCAACAATTCACATGGGCAGTAAAAGCAATTGAAAAAATGTATGCAAAAGGTTTTATAAAAGGAGTTGGAGATAAAAAATTTAACCCTTCAAAGCCTGTCACTCACTTAGAGGCATTAGTAATGATTTTACGGGCGATGGGTTATGAAGAACAAGCTAATAAAATAACTGAGCTACCTAAAGAGTACAAAGGCCCAAAACTTAGTTGGGGAAAAGGCTTTATTACGCTGGCATACCAAAAGGGCATATTAACTTATGACGAGTTAAAAAGGTTTAATCCAAATGAAAAGGCAAAAAGATACGAAATAGCAAAATATTTAGTTCGCGCTTTAGGCTTGGAAAACCAAGCTCAGCAAAATATGAATAAAGTTTTGAACTACAAAGACTGGGATAAGATCCCTAAAGATGCTATAGGTTATATGTACGTAGCTGTAGAAAAGAACCTCATCAAAGGAGATGGAGAAAAGCTCAAGCCAAACGAACCCATCAAAAGAGTAGAAATGGCTGTTTTATTGGAAAGGCTTGACGAAAAGGTACAAAATAACCTCAATGGCCGTGATGTCGTTGCTACTGTTTATGCTATAGATAACAATACTATAACTGTAAAAGTCAATGGTGGACTAAAGACTTTCAATATATTAAAAAATGTGCCAGTTTACAACGGAAATGAGTATGTAGGAATAGATTATCTAAAGCCCGGCTATCAAATAAGATTAATATTAGATTTCAAAAATAATATAATATTTGTGGAAGTGTTAAACAATAAAAGTGAGGAAGTGATTCCTATAGAACTTAAAGATGTTAAAAATCCTCCTGAAAAAGTATCATCAGCTGTGGAAGCTATTAAAAATAAGCCTGCTGTTAAACTAGTAGAAGAAAATGGAATATATTATGTAATCGCAACTCGCGGTATGATGCGAACAGGTGGATATATCGTAAATATACAAAAGGCTCAAATAATAAAAACGTCAAAAGATACCATATTAGAAGTTGAAGTAAAATATATAGACCCTTCTCCCGATGCAATTGTGACACAAGCTATAACTTATCCATATGACATAAAAAGTTTTACTTACGATGGTAAAATTACACAAATAAGTGTTAAAACAGATAAAAATATAAATGTTTCTGTTGATATTGATTTAGCCTCAGATGTTAAGTAAAATCCCTCATTGGAGGGATTTTACTTTTGAAAACAATTACTAAAATAAGCATAAAATTTTTGTGAAAAAAGCTAATTGATAAAAGTCCACAAATCATATACGATAAAGTTAAATCCATAAAAGGGGGAATTATCCGTGAAAGAAATAAAAGTAAAATTAACTACAATTGAAAGTGTCAAAAATTTTGTAGAAAAAACTTCAAAATATCCTTTTGACATAGACGTGACTTCTGGTCGCTATGTAATAGACGCAAAATCAATAATGGGCCTTTTTAGCCTTAATTTAGAAAATGTCCTTACAGTAATACCTCACACAACTGATGAAGAAAGCTTGAAAAAATTAGAAGAAGATTTAAAAGAATTCATAGTATAATAGTATAAAAATAAAAGCGTAGAGACTACGCTTTTATTTTTATATCAAAGGCGGTGGAGTTGGTTCTATAGGCACAGCAATTTGTCCTGTCTTTGCATCAATATGCAAAATCCAATATCCCTCATCCCTCGCGCCTCTTAAATTTTCTTTAACTGGCTTCCAAACTACAAACCCTGTCATACCACCAAAAGGCTGGTCTGCAAGAGTAAAAAATCCTGGCATTCCATACACAATGTATTTTAATTCACCCTCCTCATCATTTACAAATCCCACAAGATAATGGTCAAAGCTTCCCTCCCTGTAACCCGTTTTAACTTTCCACCACCTATAACCTTCAAAATTTTTTTCAAAAGGCTGAACTTCCTCCAAAAAACTCACTATATTGTTAACATACTCTCTTAAATATTTTATATATCCTTCCTCTACTTCCTCCTCAAACTTAAAAGAAGTTTTCTGTTGTTGAGTATTAGAAGAATGCATCAATGGCTTAGGAGTTTCTTCAGGGGCAGAAATATAAAAATTGGTTTCAAATTGAGTCTCTTCCAAAACATTTTGTAAAGTTTCATCTTTTTTAGTAAATTCATTTTTAATATTTTCATCTTCCGCACTTTCATAGTCTTGGGGTATCGCAGTTTCAGTTTCCTCTTGCTTAATTTCCCTATCATTCTTATCACTCTTCTCTGTTAATGTTTCTTCTTGTTTTACCTTTAACAGATATTTTTTATAAGCAGCCTTCCAGTTTGTAGTTTTCTTGTTTATAACAGATGCCAAAGGTACTAAAGTTTTTATGCCATCATGGGCTTCTATAAATGCTACAGAAAATTCCTCCCAACTAATTCCCGAATCTTTTACATTCTCTACATTAAAAGTCCATTCTCCTCCACCGCGTCCTTTATCATCTACTTTTATTGCTCCAAAATCTACAACAGTAACTTCTCCCTCGCCTTTTAGCAATTTCACATTATAGGAATACGTGGGATTAAGATTTTGCAAAGCCGCTGTTATTCTTCCTCTGCTTCCTCTAAACTCCACTTTTAAATAACCTGTCACTTCTTTTCCTTCAATAGAACATCCCTTGTCTTCTTGATTATAAACAATATAAAACCTTTTATATATATTTATTGGCATTTATTCTTCCCCCTCATTTATCTTAAATATAACTTTGCAATATATATTATGAAAAGAGGGGGATTATTATTACTGCTTTGTCAAATCATAAATAACATTTGCCAAAGCAGCAAACTCCTCTATACTAAGAGTTTCTCCTCTCCTTTGAGGTGATAAGTTTGAAAGAGTAAAAGCTTTATCTATAATTTCTTTTGGAAGTCCTAAAGTTTTTAAAGCATTGGACAAGACTTTTCTCCTTTGTCCAAAAGCAGCTTTTACCACGTTAGAAAATAACCTTTCATCTTTTACCTCAACTAAAGATTTATCAAGTATCTCTAATTTAACCAGAGAAGAATCTACCTTAGGTGGAGGAACAAAAACACTTGGTGGTAGATTAAAAAGTATCTTAGGCTTTGCTTTAAAATTTATAAAAACTGTAAGTATCCCATAGTCCTTAGTACCCGGCAGAGCACAAATTCTTTCAGCAACTTCTTTTTGCACTAGCACAGTTATCTCTTTCACAAATTTACACTCTAAAAGCATCATTATTATAGGAGAAGTTATGTAATAAGGAAGATTAGCAACCACTTTAAAAGGCTTCCCTTCAAAATATTCATTAGCTATTTTATTTAAATCCACCTTCATTATATCTTCATTTATGATAATCACATTGTTATAAATGTTAAGTTTTTCTTTTGTTGCTTCATAAAGCTCTCTGTCAATTTCAAAAGAAATTACCTTTTTAACCCTTTTAGCTAGTTCTTCTGTCAAAGTCCCTAATCCTGTTCCAACTTCTAGTACAAAATCTTCAGAAGCAACTCCCGAAGCAGTCACAATTTTTGCTAAAATATTTTTGTCAAATATGAAATTTTGTCCCCATTTTTTCTTTACATTAACCCCTTTTACTTTCATAGCTCCACCTCAAAAAATAAGACAGGGAAACCCTGTCTACTTTAAAATATAAACTTTCACGTATCTTCTTCCCCATTTAATTGTTTCCTCAAGAGTCGGGAAAAAAACATCAATTTTATCCCCTTTAATAGCTCCACCTGTATCTGCAGCAATTCCAAATCCATATCCTTCTACGTAAAGTCGTGTGCCCAAAGGTATAACCCTTGGATCTACAGCTATTACTCCCCTTGTAGCTTTCGTACCAGTAGCAGTTATCCCATAATTGGGATCTCCTGGTTTTTTACCGGTATCTGTTACGCTATTAGTATAAGCAGTAGCAACCATAGTTCTAATTTCCCTATACCTAAAAGTCTCTCCTCTTGAAGTAGTAAAAACTCCTAGTGTTCCAACATGCACAATTTGGTTTATCGGATTTTTTATTATCTTTTCCTCTATTATATTTTTTGCTACCTCTTTGCCGTTTTCATAAGTAACTTTCATCACAATTTGTTTTTTCCCAACTTCTCCTTGTTGAACTACTCTTACTTGTCCTCTTTCCATATTGTCATTCTTTACTGTCTCTGTTTGATATGGTATATCTACTTCTTGAGTAACAATTTTTTCTGTTACTTTTGTAACGTCGATGTACATGTACCTAAACACAGGCGTATCTAAACTCATATTTACTTTGTCTTGTGGTCCTAAAGTTATACTATTTTGTTGAAATACTTCTTTTACATTAGATGCAGCAGTGTAAATATCTTTTGCTTTTCCACCCACACAGATAGTGATAGGAACTGCTCTTTTGATAGTCACCTTCATGCCATTTTTTAAAGCAGTGTCTAAAGAAGGCGTTACTACATCTTCTTTTCTTAGCTTAATTCCTTTCTCTTCTAACAAATCCTTAACTGTTGATTTAAATGTTGTAACAACCATTTTTTTATCTTCATCCTGAAGGGTTATTTCCTTTTTTAAGCTTGCGTATGTTATAGCTCCGACAATCAATAGGAATACTGCAGCCAACGTTAGAAGAGCAACTGGTTTTTTAACTATTTCACCAAGTCGCTTTCTAAACTTGTCTGTATCCATCCCATAGCCTCCTGTTAAAAATTTAATTTAGGGGAGTCGTAAGTAATTTTAATCCAATTAAATTGATTTGTCAAATTTTTATACACAATTTTTCATTTATGGGGAAACCAAACTCAATGATATTATACGCATTTTTTTGACTTTTGATACCTCCCCTCAAAACAGGAGGTTGTTTTTTAAAACTTTTATTTGAGAGGGATGTTAAAAAGTTTTATAGCATTTTCAGCAGTAATCCTACAAACCTCCTCATAAGGCATCTCTCTTAATTCTGCAATTTTTTTCGCTACAAATTTCACATACACCGGTGTATTCCTTTTTCCTCTATAAGGCTCAGGAGTAAGATAAGGGCTATCTGTCTCAATTAAAAGTTTTTCAAAGGGAACAGCTTTTGCTACTTCTTTAGGTTTTTTTGCATTTTTAAATGTCACAGGCCCTCCTAAAGAAATGTAAAAATTCATTTCAATTACTTGAAAAGCCATTTCAACACTTCCCGAATAACTGTGAAAAACCCCTCTTAAATCTTTTGTCCATTCCTGTTTTAATATATCTAGTATATCTCCATGAGCATCCCTATTGTGTATTATTATTGGAAGATTTAGCTTTTTCGCAAGCCTTATTTGTTTTATAAAAATCTCTTTTTGAAACTCTTTGGGAGGGTCGTCGTAATAATAATCTAACCCTATTTCTCCTATTGCTACAACCTTTTCCTGTAAAGCTAATCTCTCTATTTCTTCCACTTTGTCAAATTCCCTTTGTGCATCATGGGGATGAATTCCAACAGAAGCATATATAAAGTCATAGTTATGAGCTAGCTCAATAGACTGTTTAGAAGTTAAGAGGTTAGACCCCACATTTATTAAAAATGTGAGGTCTTTTTTACATTCTTCAATAACTTTTTCTCTATCTCTATCGTATTTCTCATCTTCAAGATGAGCGTGAGAATCTACCAACAATTTTATCACTCCTTAGCTTATCTTTGCCCCACTTTCTATATCCCTGTCCACTGTAAGAAGGGACATTTTTCCTTCGGTAGATGCTGCTAAAAGCATTCCTTGAGACTCAATACCCTTTAGTTTCTTTGGCTCCAGATTATATACAATAATTATTTTCTTTCCTATAAGCTCTTCAGGAGTGTAATAACGAGCAATTCCTCCTACAATTTGCCTTGTCTCCTCTCCCACTTTAAGCTTCATCTTTATAAGCTTGTCAGAGCCTTCCACTTTTTCGGCTTCCAAAATCTCTGCAACCCTAAGCTGAATTTTTGCAAAATCCTCAATAGTGATATAATCTATCTTTTTCTCTTCCTCCTCTGCTTTTTCTTCTATAGCACTCAGTTCCTTATTTACATCTATTCTCGGGAAAATAATTTCTCCTCTTTTTACTTTTGTACCTTCTTTTAACAAGCCAAACTTTAAGCTCTCCCAAGTCGTCAAATCTTTTTCTATTCCTAATTGTTCAAACATTTTTTGCGGGGTATTTGGCATAAAAGGAGATATAAGTATTGCAATAAATCTCAAAGCTTCCGCTAAATTATACAAAACAGTACCCAATCTTTCCTTTTTGCTTTCATCTTTCGCTAAAATCCAAGGCATTGTTTCATCAATGTACTTATTAGCTCGTCTTACTAATTTCCATATTTCAATTAAAGCGTTGGAAAACTGAAGTTTATCCATGTACTCTTCAACAGTTTTAGGTAGATTCTGTGCAGTATTTATAAGGTCATCATCTACTTCTTCTTTTTGTGAAGGCTTTGGCAGAATGCCCTCAAAGTATTTTTCAATCATTGTAACAGTCCTACTCAGCAAGTTTCCAAGGTCATTAGCAAGGTCTGAATTTATTCTGTTTATCAAAGCTTCATTAGAAAACACTCCATCCGCCCCAAAAGGAACTTCTCTCAAAAGAAAATATCTTACAGCATCCACGCCATATTTCCTAACCAGCTCTTTAGGGTCTACTACATTGCCTTTAGATTTTGACATCTTGCCTCCTTCCAGTATAAGCCAACCGTGTCCAAACACTTTTTTAGGAAGGGGCAAGTCAAGAGCCATAAGCATTGCTGGCCATATTATTGTGTGAAACCTCATTATCTCTTTTCCAACCAAATGAACATCTGCTGGCCAGTATTTTTTAAAGTCGTCGTCATGGTCTGTAGAATATCCTAAAGCAGTTATGTAATTTGACAAAGCATCTATCCAAACATAAATCACATGTCTTGGGTCAAAAGGTACCTTTATACCCCAGTCAAACGAACTCCTTGAGACAAACAAATCCTCCAAACCTGATTTTATAAAGTTTATCATCTCATTGCGCCTTGACTCCGGCTGTATAAAATCAGGATGTTCATCATAATATTGTAACAGCCTATCCCCATATTTAGACAATTTAAAAAAATACCCTTCTTCTTTTACCCTTTCTACTGGTCTACCACAGTCTGGGCATTTCCCATCTACAAGCTGGCTTTCTGTCCAGAAAGATTCACAAGGAGTACAGTACCATCCCTCATATTCGCTTTTGTATATATCTCCTTTTTCATACAATTTCGTGAATATTTTTTGTACTATTTCCTCATGATATTTATCGGTTGTGCGAATAAATTGGTCATTACTTATATCCATTGTCTTCCATAAATCTTTTATCCATTCAACTATCCCGTCTACATATTCTTTAGGAGACATCCCTTTTTCTCTTGCTATTCTTTGAATTTTTTGCCCATGTTCATCAGTACCGGTCAAAAACTTGACATCATATCCGGTAAGCCTTTTAAACCTTGCCATCGCATCTGCAGCAACTGTAGTATATGAATGACCAATATGTAATTTATCACTGGGATAATAGATAGGTGTCGTAATGTAAAAAGTCTTTTTCATATCCATCCTCCTCTTTTTTTGTAAATAAAAAACTCGCCTCCACATAAGGGGCGAGATTGTCGCGGTACCACCCTTCTTCACATGCGCCTCACGACGCATGCCTCACAGAGTGCTAACACACTCCTACCCTGTAACGGGAGTTCCCGGTAAAACCTACTAGCCTTCGGCAGTACGGCTCCGGAGCCATCTTCAAAAGCCCAAACTTTATCGGTTCGCACCTCGCCCGACTCTCTGTGAAAGTTCAAGCTTTTTACTCTTTCCTTCATCGCCTTTTACTATATCTATTTATTCTTTAATATACCCTTTATAAAAAGTATTGTCAACTACCTTTTTAGTATATTTTCTGCATTAGTATAGCTTTTACAATTACACTCGTCGCAATATATCACATTTATGAAATCAAACCTCAAAAAAATGAACAACTTTTTGATATAGAAGCCGCTTCAGATGTAAAATATTTTACAAAAAGTAAAAACTATTCTTTTGATGTTTTAATCGAAATAGGTAAGGGTCAAAAAAATCCAAAAGAAAAAAGCAATTATACAAAAATAAAAGCTTTTTCATTTTCCTCTCTATCCCAAAAATGCTAACAATATTATATAATTGATTTTTAGTAATTGTCATCATAAATTTTTCTTATAATTTGGTTTCTTACACAAAAAAGTGTTAAAATAAATATCGAGAACATCAAAAAAATATAGAAAGGAAGGATTGCAATGCCTTTTATAACAATTGAAGGACCTGACAATTTAAGTAAGGAAACAAAAGCAAAACTTATTTCTGAACTTACAAAAGCAGCTTCACAAGTACTCAATATTCCTATAAATGCATTCTCAGTGATTATAAAAGAAAATAATCCAGACAATATAGGCGTAGGAGGAACCCCTCTCTCTGAACTACATAAAAAATAACTCTTATAAAAAAGAGATGCAGCGAAAATTTTTGCATCTCTTTTTAAATTATATTTTCTCTATTTTCATTCTTTCTTTTACAAACTCTACAGCATCTTCTTTATCTTGAATTTCTCCGTAAAATCTATTTTTCCTTATTTCATATAAAATCTGTCCTAATTTTTTCCCATCTTTTACATCAAAATTTATTATTATATCCAGCGGCGAAAGTAATGGTTTTTCTGTTTCTTTAAATTCTACATATCTTTTTAAAAGCTTGGTAATATAATCTGTAAACTTTGGTATCTCTTCCTCTTTACCTAAATTAAGCCTTGTAGCAGTAAAATCAGCCTGAGATAAAAGTAGAATCGCTATTGAATCATCCTTAAGTTCGGAAAAAAATCTAAAAAGAGATTTATTCGTTGGTCCGCCATTTACATAGTACATTAAAGGCTTCATGTGATAAAGGACAAGCTTCTTTAGCAAAGAAGACTCTTTTTTGGGCATTTTCATCCTTGATGCTATCTTTTTTACGATTTCTGCTCCTTTTGTCTCGTGGTTGTAAAAATGTACTCTATTTTCAGTATCAATGTATATGGATTCTGGTTTGCCTATATCGTGAAAAAGAGCTCCAAGTTTTATTATGTCCTTTACTTTGTTGTCAGAAGAAAGCTTTCTATCTAAATACTCCGAAACTATATCATATACGTCTTTGGGAAATCTCATAGAATTTATGATATTTTCGTATTCTTCTACAGTTTTTAGTGAATGTATCCAAGCATTTGTAAGGTGATAATAGCACTTTCCTACTTCTTTCATTTTAGCAACTTCTTCAAATATATTTTCCATAAGCTTTAAATCTTCCATCATTCTTAAATATTTGTGAGAATTCTTTTCTTTTAATATTATAAAAATTTCATTCATTATTCTCTCTGGCGCCACTTGTTTTATAAGCTCTGCTTCTTCTCTTATTTTAGCCTTTGTGCCCTCATCAATATCAAATTTGTAAGTCGCAGCAAATCTCACAGCTCTCAAAGCCCTTAAAGGGTCTTCTTTAAAAGTCATCACACCAACATGCTTTATTTTCCTGTTTTTTATGTCCGTCACGCCACCAAAAGGGTCAATAATATATTCAAATTCAAAATAATCCGTCAGTTTTATAGCCATAGCATTCATTGTAAAGTCTCTATGAGCCAAATCGATGTATATGTCTTCACCTCTTAAATTAGTAAAATCCAATATTTCATCTCCTACCACAACCCTATATGTGCCTTTTTCAGCCATAAAAGGCACAAAAGTACCCCCTAATTTTTCTGCCGCTAATTTGGCAATTTTCTCTGCATCTTCCTGAACTACAAAATCATAATCTTTAGCTTCTCTATTTAAAATCCTGTCCCTTATGTATCCCCCAACAATATACAAATTATATGCTTCTTTTCCTAATTTTCTTATTAATTTTGGTATTGTTGACACAAAAAATCATTCCTTTCCTTTTAAAAGGCAAAACAACATTACACTATATAGTATAACAAAAGTGAAAAAGTATACAAGTATTAAAAAAATAATCTGCTATAAAATACACACGAAAGTATTGCAACAATATCTGCAAAAATTCCAGAGATAACAGAATGTCTCATCTTTTTTATTCCCACTGCCCCATAGTAAACAGCAAGAACATAAAAAGTGGTCTCAGTAGATCCATACATAGCAGAAGCCATTTTCCCGATTAGAGAATCGGCACCATGAGTTTTTATAATCTCAGTCGCAATCCCCAAAGCACCACTTCCCGAAAGGGGCCTTATTAAAGCAAGAGGCACAAGCTCCTGTGGCATGCCTATTTTATTTGTAAGAGGCATTAAAAATTTCCCTAACAAGTCAAGGGCGCCTGACGCTCTTAATACGCCTATTGCCACAAGCATCGCTACAAGAGCTGGAAATATTTTTACAACTACAGAAATTCCTTCTTTTGCCCCATCAACAAAAACTTCATACACTTTGACATTTTTTATGATTCCATAAAAAGGAATAATAAAAACAAGTATGGGGATAATCCATTCAGATATAATTTTAATCATTATTATTTTCACTCCTTAAATATAGGCATTTTTTCAAGGTATTTATTCAAAATAAGGCCAGCTACAAGAGCAGTGCTGGTTGAAAGTACGCTGACAATCACAAAATCCGCAGGATTTTTAGCTCCCAAAGAAGCCCTTATTCCAATCATCACTGCAGGTATAAGCTGTATTGAAGCTGTATTTATCACTAAAAAGCGGCACATAGCATTTGAAGCACTGTCTTTTTTATTAAGCTCTTGAAGGTATTCCATAGCCTTAATCCCAAAAGGTGTTGCTGCATTACCTAATCCCAACATATTAGCTGATATATTCATTATCATCGCTGAAATAGCTGGGTGATCTTTTGGCACATCAGGAAAAAGCCTTATAATTGTAGGTTTTAGTAATTTTGCGATAATATCTGTAAGGCCTGACTTATCTGCAATTTTCATTATTCCAAGCCATAAAGACATTACACCAACTAGCCCTATCGAAATAGCAACAGCAGTCTGTGCTGAATCAATTATAGCTTTGGATACTTCTGCCATTCTGCCATTTATTATTCCTACTAAAACTCCTATCGCTATCATAAAAAACCATATGTAATTTATCATGGTATAGCCCTCCCAAATTACCAAAAAAACTTCGTTTATGCTTTTCTTCTTATGTAATAAAATTTATGTTATTAACCTTAAAAAATTCCAAAAAAGGTGTTGACTTATTTTTCAAAACTTGGTATTATTATAAGTGAAGTTTAGTTGTCGAATTTTGTAACTCAGGAGGGGAGAAAAATGTTGAAATCCACAGGTATTGTAAGAAAAGTAGACGAATTGGGAAGGGTAGTAATACCAATCGAGCTCAGGAGGACACTTAACATAGCAGAAAGAGATGCTCTTGAAATCTATGTTGATGGGGAACAAATAGTCCTCAAAAAGTATGAGCCTGCTTGCATTTTCTGCGGCAACGCTGAGAATGTAATAAACTACAAAGGCAAAAATATATGTAAAAATTGCCTTGAAGAGTTAAAGAAATCTGTAGACTAATAGCAGGATAAATAATAGGAGGGTGTGTCCTCCTATTATTTATCCTCTTCTTTTTTTCTTTCCGGTTCTACATGGATTATCACATGGGAATCAGGGAATTTATCAGTTATTTGTTTTGAAACCTTATGGGACAATTCATGGGCGTCTACTATGTTGTAATTTCTGTCCACTCTCAAATGAACGTCTATTTCTCTTCGAGGCCCCGATTTTCTCGTTCTCAATTTGTGAAAACTTGTAATTTCAGAATTTGATTTTATTATATTCTCTATTTCTTTAACTTCCTCTTCTGGAAGACTAGTGTCTGTCAAATCTTTTAAAGCTTCCTTTGTCAACTCAATTGATGCTTTTATAATAAGCAATGCAACAAAAATAGCTATGATTGGATCCAAAATATCCAATTTAGTGACTTTTATGGCAACAAGTCCTAGTGTAACTCCCAAAGACGTAAATACATCAGTTAAAAGGTGCATTGCATCTGCTTTTAAGGCAATAGAATTTTCTTCTTTAGATACTTTAAACAAAAAATATGATACTACTCCATTTACAAAAGATGCAAAAAGCATGACAATAATGCCCATTCCTAAATTTTCTACATAAGTACCAGTAATTATTCTTCGCACTGCCTCATATATGATAAGTATAGCTGCAAAAAAAATTAAAATAGCTTCCACAAAGCCAGAAACGTTCTCATATTTGCTGTGTCCAAAAGGGTGGTCCTCATCTGCGGGTTTTACTGCTACTCGTATGGAGAAAAAGGCAATTAGACTAGCAATTAAATCAATTGAAGAATGTATGGCTTCAGAAATTACCCCTACTGAATGCATTAGTATACCTGCCAACAATTTTATAGCTATCAATACACTGTTAGAAACCACAGATAGCAAAGCTGCGTTTTGTTTATTCATAACATCCTCCATATTCTCAATTGAAATTTCACTGTTGATATATATTATAGTTTATTGGTGAAAAATATGCAAATATTTTTAATTTGGGATATTGAAAATCAAATTCAATTGATAATAACTATTATTTCCAACTTCTTTACTTTTTTCCTATAGTAAGTTTATACACTTGACTTTTGGGTATTCCCAATTCCTTAGCAACTTTTTTAATAACCTCTTTTTTATCCATTCCTTCCTCAAGGTATTTTTGAATTAATTTTTCTGGTTTTTCTTCAACTTGTTGTTTTTGTGCTCCTTCAATAATTAGTACAATTTCACCTTTTATTTCATCCCCCAGTTTCGTTAAAACCTCATCTATTGTCCCTCTTATAAATTCTTCATGAATTTTAGTAAGTTCTCTTGCTATGACAATCTTTCTTTCAGCTACATAAGATTTCAATTCGTGGAGAGTTTCTTTTAAACGATGAGGTGCCTCATAAAGTATGACAGTTCTCTCTTCTTTTGAAATACGGTTTAGCCTTTCTTCTCTTTCTTTATTTTTTGTCGGCAAAAAACCTTCAAAAACAAAGGAAGAAGTATTTAATCCTGAAGCAACTAAAGCGGTAATTGCAGCAATTGGACCAGGCAATGACACAACTTTTATGTCTTCTTCTATGCAAAGTTTCACAAGGTCTTCCCCAGGGTCTGAGATTGCAGGTGTACCTGCATCTGTAACTAAGGCAATTGACTTCCCTTTTTTTAATTCCTCTATAAGTTTTACCCCTTTTGTCCTTTTGTTATGTTCATGGTAACTGGTAAGAGGTTTTTTTATGTCAAAATGATTTAAAAGTTTAAGAGTTTGCCTCGTATCTTCGGCAGCTATAATATCAACTTCTTTTAAAGTTTTTAAAACTCTTAAAGTTATATCTTCTAAATTACCAATAGGAGTGGGACATAAATATAATACCCCATAATTTTCCATCTTTATTCCTCCTCTAATTGCGTTTTAGAGTATATTTCTATAATTTCTTTTGTATACTCTCCACTTTTTTCATACACATAAAGGGGAGCCAATATGTTTAAACCTGGCTGAGAACCTTTTTTTGATTCTATTAGCAAAAGATTGGGTTTACTATCTACATAAGGATGCACAAATCTCAATTTTTTAGGTTCTAAATTGTATTTTCTCAAAAAATACAAAATGTCAACTAATCTTTCTGTTCTATGAATCATAAAAAATTTTCCTCCAAATTTTAAAAGTTTCGAAGCAGCCTTTATAAATTCCTCAAGTCCTCCATATATTTCGTATCTCGCGATATTTTCTGACTTTTGTTTTTTATCAAATCCCGTTTTTACTGGCATATAGGGAGGATTTGAAGTCACTATATCAAATTTTTCATATCCTAATATCTTTTCTAATCCTCTTACATCGCCTTTTATTATTTTTATTCTTTCTTCCATTTTATTAATAACTACACTTCTTGTAGCCATATCCGCCATATCTTCTTGTATCTCAACACCGTAAATAAAGGTATCTTGAGTTTTAGCAGCAATTAAAATAGGTATTATGCCAGACCCACATCCTAAATCTACAATTTTATCTCCTTTTTTAGCAGTAACAAAATTAGCAAGCAATACCGCATCCATTCCGAATTTAAATTTATCCTTGTGTTGAATTATAACTAAATCTTTCAAGTTTAATTCATCTAATCTTTCCCCATCTCTTAACATTTTATCACCTCTATAATATTCTTGATTTATTTTATCACAATTGCCAAAAGTTTTTATTAACTTTTTAAATACGTATTGAAAATTGAAGTAGTGCACAGTATACTATATAAAGAATTTAAACATTAGGAGGATGAAAAGTTGACAAAAGTAGTTACTGCTCCCCGCGTAAATTCAGAAATAAATAAATTAAAAACAACGATTTTGCACAGGCCAGGGAAAGAATTGGAAAGATTGACCCCTCAAAATTTATCCGAGCTTCTTTTCGACGATATCCCTTGGGTTAGAAGGATCCAAGAAGAACACGACAACTTTGCAAAAGTATTGCAGCAAAATGAAGTCCAAGTACTGTATTTACAAAATCTCTTAGAAGAAATATTAAAAGAAGAAGATGTAAAAGAAAAATTTATTGAGGAATTACTTCAAGTAAATGGAGTTACCTCTCCAAAAATCAATAACTATTTAAAAGAATTCCTTAAAGAAAAATCTTCAAACGAGGTTGCCGAAATAGCAATTGCAGGTTTGGCTCTAAATGAAATAAAGATAAAAAAATCTATGATGGGTTTAGCAGAATACATATACCAAGATAATTATTTTTATATAAAGCCCTTACCAAACCTTTATTTTACAAGAGACCCCGGAGCAATGATAGATGGCGGCTTAATGATAAGTTCTATGAAAACAGCAGCGCGAAAACCAGAAACTCTAATATTAAAATACATTTATAAATATCATGAAATTTTTAGAAAAAATAATATTCCTTGGTGGTATGATGATAGCTATCCTCATTCCATAGAGGGCGGAGATGTGCTGGTATTAAGCGAAAAAGTAATTGCAGTAGGATGTAGTGAAAGAACAACTCCTCAGGCAATAGAACAATTAGCCCATAATTTATTTGAAAAAGGTTCCTCTGTCGAAAGAATATTGGTAGTGCAAATCCCTATAAACCGTTCTTATATGCATTTAGATACAGTTTTCACCATGGTTGACACAAACAGATTTGTTTTTTATCCAGGAATAAAAAACGAGTTGAGAGTATTTAGCATCATAAAAGAGGAAAAAGGTTTCTCTATACATCAGGAAAAAGATTTGCAAACAGCATTAAAAAATGCGCTAAATCTCTACACAATAGATATAATACCAACTGGCGGGTTAAATGCAATAACTTCTGCAAGAGAACAATGGAATGACAGTACAAACACTTTAGCTATCGCTCCGGGAGTTATTGTAACCTATTCTAGAAATGAAATATCTAATAAAATAATGGAAAAAGAAGGAATAAAGGTAATCCCTATTGAAGGGTCGGAACTTTCAAGAGGAAGAGGCGGCCCTCGTTGTATGACTATGCCCCTTTTAAGAGAATAAATTAAATCACAGTCCCCTTTTTATGCACAAATTTAAAGCATAAAAAAGGGGATTTTTTAATTTGCATTGAAAAGTTATTAACAAATTAACAGATTTAACCTTTCTGTTGTTAATAAATTTTTAATAATTTAATGGTATAATGTTTGGGTGTCAATTTACTAATTGAAAAGGAAGGATAATCTATGAAAAAGTTTTTTGCAATTTTTTTATGTCTTGTGTTTATTTTCTTTGCAGTTTCCCCTTCAATTTCTTTTGCATCTCCAACAAAGAATAAAATAGCAGTGCTCTTTATTTTAGATAGGACAAGTATTAATGACCTTGCTAAATACAATCTTCCAAATATAAAAAAGTTATTAGACATAGGTTCCTTAGCACTTATGAATACAAGAGCAGCCGGAAGTTATTCAGAACCTTCTTCTTATCTCACCATAGGAACAGGTAGCCGAGCTTCGGCTGGTGAAATGGGTAGCTTATGTTTTAACAAGGATGAAGTTTATGGCTATACTTCTGCAGAAAAATTATATCACCTTTACACTGGGAAACTTCCACAAGAAGGTAATATAGTTAACTTAGGAATACAAGATTTAATAAATCAAGCTTCTACTTTAAATTATACTGTTACGCCGGGATTGTTAGGTGAACTTTTAAAAAGAAATGAAATTAACGTGTACGTATTAGGGAACTCTGACATAAAGACTCCCTCAGGAATATCCTATAAAAGATATGCCCCTTTAATTGGCATGGACAAAAACGGGATATCTGAGGGAGATATTAGCGAAGATTTATTAGTAAAAGATGACAATAGTCCTTACATGGTAAAAGCCGATTATGAAAAACTTTACAATAAATTTGTAGAATACAGTAAAAATGGTGGCCTCATTATTATAGACCCTGGAGATATTTTAAGGGCAGATGTATTTTCTAAATATACTTCCCCTTCCTTGGCTCAGCGTTACAGAGAAAAGGCATTATATGAATCTGATAAACTTATAGGTAAAATATTATCTGATTTGGATTTGTCTAAAGATTTATTTATTGTCGTGACTCCTTATCCTTCTAATCAAGATATACAAATTAACAATTTAATTACCCCTGTAATAATAGCAGGTCCTTCTTATTCACAAGGCTTTGCGACTTCTAATACTACAAAGCGCCAAGGAATTATTACAAATTTAGACATAGCACCAACAATATTATCATACTTTAACATAGAACCCCCTGTAGAAATGTTGGGACATCCAATTGAAAGCATCAAATACCAAAACGCCCTTGGTTATCTTATCAACGCAGATAAAATGATAGTTTCTGTCCACAATGCTAGACCATTGGTATTGAAAAGTTACGTTTTGTTTTTAGTCATTGTGCTAATACTTTATATAGGCCTATTGTTCTTGAAAAAAGAATATTTAAAGTATTTGACACCTATAATTTTAGGAGTAATGACTGTTCCTCTGACATTTTTAATTCTGCCTTTATTAGGCCCCTTATCTCTTTACTTAAACATTGTGGCTGTTGTTGTTTTAACTGGATTAATTGACGGGTTAATCATGTATTTTGTAAAAAATGATTTAGATAGACTAATGGTAATAAGTTTGGTAACCACAATCACAATAATAATAGATTTGTTACTTAATTCTCCTTTGATGAAAAACTCTATATTAGGATATGACGTCATAAGCGGAGCTAGGTTCTATGGAATAGGAAATGAATACATGGGAGTCTTGATAGGTTCTTCAATTATGGGAACTATGGCATTAATTGAAAAATATAAAACCAAGAGCGTAAAAATTTTAGGCTTTATTCTTTTTACTGTTGCATTTTGGTTAATGGTTCTACCACAATTTGGAGCAAAAGTCGGTGGATTTATAACTGGTTTTATGGCTTTTGGTTCCACAATTTTGATGCTCTTTGGAGTAAAAATAAATAAAAAGACCTTTTTAATAATGTTTATCTCTATGGTAATATTACTATTTTTGATGTTTATAGCTTCAATGTTTTTTGGAACTACTACCCATATGGCCCAAACAGCTATTATTGTAAAAAGTGAAGGTATAAATTCTTTGTTCCAAATTTTTACAAGAAAGCTTCAAATGGAGCTTAACCTTATAAGATACACTATATGGTCATGGGTACTTATAATATCTATTTTAGTACTATTTATACTATCTTATAGACCAACGGGAGTACTTAAAAACATCTTCAAAAATTATAAATACGTGTATTACGGATTTTTTGGCAGTATCGTAGGTATGCTTTTTGCTCTTGCCTTCAACGATGCTGGCATTGTAGCAGCAGCCACTACCTGTATATACGCAATACCTCCTATTTTACTACTCCTTTAAAGGAAGGTATAATAAATAATCACTGTAGCCTTTATATTTGGCTCCTTTTAAAGGGTATGTTATAATTGTTATTGTAGCAATTGACCCAACAAAAACAAGGAGATGATAATGTGGTTTTAACCTCTCTAGAAATTCTCGCCTTTTCTTTTATAGCAGGAATTTTTGGAGCCCTTTTAGGATTAGGAGGAGGAATAATTGTAATTCCAGCTCTTACTTTGTTATTAGGTGTAGATATCAAATACGCTATAGGTGCAAGTATAGTTTCAGTCATCGCAACTTCCAGTGGGGCAGCAGTTGCATATGTGAGAGACAAAATTACAAATTTGAGAATAGGGATGTTTTTGGAAATCGCTACAACTACAGGAGCTATAACAGGAGCTTACATTGCAGGATTGATAAGCCCAAAATATCTTTATATAATTTTTGGCATTGTGCTTTTGTATTCGGCTTTGGCTATGCTTAGAAAAAGGCATGAAGAATTGCCTCAAAATGTCGTATCTCACCCTTTAGCTAAAAAATTGAAATTAGAAGGGTCTTATTTTGACAAAGTGTTAAATAAAGAAGTAAAATACAAAGTAGCGGGAGTTTACAGCGGTTTTGGAACAATGTATGTAGCTGGCGTTTTATCAGGACTTCTAGGAATAGGAAGTGGTATTTTTAAAGTTATGGCAATGGATTTATTTATGAAATTGCCTATGAAGGTCTCTACCGCTACAAGCAATTTCATGATTGGAGTGACTGCTGCAGCCAGTGCAGGTGTGTATTTAATGAGAGGTTATATAGACCCAAAAATAGCCGGTCCAGTAGCTTTAGGAGTTCTATTAGGAGCAATGTTGGGAACAAGAATAATGGAAAAACTTAAAAATACTACTATAAGGAAAATATTTATACCAGTGCTCGCCTATATTTCTATTCAAATGCTTATAAAAGGCTTAGGGGTGTAAAACCATGGAAAGAGAAAGTAATAAAGATTTAATGTTAAAAAAAGAAAATAAAGAAAATGAAAAAATAATGGCTATGGAACTTATAATAAGCAAGGCTTTAAATATAGGGGTTACCACCAGCGCAATTGTCATTCTTATAGGCCTTTTAATGCTTATAATAACAGGGAAAAGTGGATATCCTATTGGTTATTATCCCACTTCACCAGGTGAAATTTTAAAAGGTTTCATCTCTTTAAAGCCTTATGCTATCATCCTTACAGGACTTTTATTACTTATATTAACGCCTGTATTTCGGGTGGCCGTATCTATAATTACTTTTTTGTACGAAAAAGATTATTTGTATGCGGGTATCACTACACTCGTTTTTATAATTTTAATAATAAGCTTCATACTTGGAAAAGTAGAATAAAAATAGAGGAAATTTATTCCTCTATTTTTTCTAAGTCCTCCTCAAATAGTTCATCCTCGTAGGTTCCTTCAATTTCTTCTCTTTCTTCTATAACTTCCACTTCTTCAGGATCGTACTCTTTTATTATCTCTATTCCTTCTACATTTTTCATTTTTACTTTGAGTTTTCGTCTAATCACATCTACTTCTGCAATCTTCATTTCTTTATCTCCAACTCTTATTATGCTGCCAACCTTAGGAAGCTCTGCTCTAATTTTTTCATACATCTCCTGTTCATACTTTAAGCAGCACATCAATCGCCCGCAAATACCCGATATTTTGGTGGGATTTAAAGATAAATTTTGGTCTTTAGCCATTTTGATAGAAACAGGCTCAAATTCCCCTAAAAAGGCGGTACAACATAGAGGCCTTCCACAAGGTCCTAAACCTCCTATGATTTTTGCCTCATCCCTTACTCCTATTTGCCTTAGTTCTATTCTCATCCTAAAAACTGCAGCCAAATCTTTCACTAATTCTCTAAAGTCTACTCTGCCTTCTGCAGTAAAATAAAATATGACTTTGGTGTTATCAAAAGTGTACTCTACATCAATTAAATTCATTTCCAAACCATGCTGTTGTATCTTCTGAAGACATATTTCAAAAGCCTCAGCTTCTTTTTTCTTGTTTTCATAATAATGTTCTACATCTTCTGGTGTCGCAATCCTTATTACTTTTTTTAAAGGAGCCACAATCTCTTCTTCTGGCACCTCTTTTATACCGACAACTACTTCGCCAAATTCTATCCCTCTTATTGTTTCAACTATAACTTTATCTCCTACTTTTATTGGCAAATCCCCTGGGTCAAAATAGTATATCTTCCCTGCTTTTTTAAATCTCACACCCACAACAGTAACCAAAATTATAAACCTCCCGCCATATCTAAAAGTAGATTCTCTACTGCTAATTGATAGTTTATATTTGAATTAATCTGTGAATTAAACTGCTCTATTCTATTAATTATATTATTAAGCTTATTGATAGTCAATCGAGATTCCATTTTCTGTATTCTATTTAAAAAATCTATATTTTTTATGAAAGAGGCATCTTTTGTAGCCTTAAAAACTAACAAATCTCTCATATAGGAAAGTAGAATTTTTAAAATTTCTTCTATATTGTCTTTATTCTTATCAAAAAACTCAAACTCCTCTATCACTTCAAATCCCTTCGTAGCAAGAATTTTTTCTATTTCTTGTATTGCCTCTCTTCTAAAATTTAAATATTCCTTATTAGCTAATTTGTTAGCTTGAGCAAAATTACCATCAGCAATATGAGCTAACACTTCCGCTTCTTTTTCAGGAATATTGTGTTCAAACATTAAATAGTTCTTTATCGTATTTTTATTTTCCTTATTAAAACGAATTATATTACAGCGAGAGACAATCGTAGGCAAAAGCTCTTCTTGTTGTGGTGCAATCAATATAAAAAGGCCATATAAGGGAGGTTCTTCTAAAGTTTTGAGAAAGGCATTTTGAGCTGCTACAGTCATTTTATCAGCTTGGTCTATAATAAAAATCTTTTTGTTAGCTTCATAGGGTCTTATATTGATTTCATTAGTTATATATCTTATAGTATCTACTTTTATAGAATTCTCCTCCGGCTCTATAAAAAACACATCTGGATGATTTTTATCCATTATCTTTAGGCAAGAACTACACCTAAAGCAAGGCTTTGCAGTTTCCCCTTTGCAATTTATCATCATGGCAAAATACTCTGCCATAAATCTTTTCCCTAATCCTTCTTCTCCTACAAACAAATAAGCATTTGAAATTTTATTTTGAGATATTACATTTTTAAAAATATTTAATACGGCTTCATGCCCATAAATCCTATACACGCTATCACCTATGAATATATGTCTATTAATAATCCTCTTATATCATCTATCATTTTCAAAAGTTCCAAGTGCTTGGAATCTTTTAAAAACTCCTCTGTAAGCTTTTCTAGTTTGTCATTTACTTTTTCCACTAGAGAATAAATTTTCTTCCTACCTCTTAAGTCGACGTATTCTTTTTTGGTGTATTTTAACATGCCATTTGTCGCTTCCTGTAAAAACTTCTTTACAAGTTTTTTGTAATTAATTAAGTCCTGCAAAGTTAAATTTTCTTTTAATTTTTGTGCTGCACTGTCTATCTCTGATAAAATCCCATTCAATTTATCTTGATGAAATTGCTCTAATTCTTCGTCAAAGGTATCAATAAATTTTTTAGAAACTCTATAAGACTTATTGTACTCACTTTTTATATCAGATGAAATCTTTGGAGATTTTACCTCTTCAATTCTCATGTCAAACACCCTAAATTCTAAGGAATTTTTCTACATTTAATACAAAAACTGTAGCTCCACCAATTGTAACTTCAACGGCTTGTGGCAGGAAAATGTCTGTAGCACCACCCATAGGTGTAGGAGAAGTAATTATTCTATCGCGAGTTTTACATTTTTTCTCTATTATGCTGATAACATCATTTAATTTTTCGTCTTCTACACCTATTATCAAAGTTGTATTGCCAGACCTTAAAAATCCACCAGTAGATGCTATTCTCGTAAAGCTAAATCCCCCTTCAGTCAGGCCATCCATAAGTCTTCTTACATCCTCGTCCTGCACAATAGCTAACACTAATTTCATGTTATTGCCCTCCTTATAAATATTTTTTTACTACATCAATTATGTCTTGGTGCACTTTCATAAGCTCTTGCATTCCATCTATAAATACAAACCTTTTAGGAAATTCTTTAACTAATTTAATATACCCCTCTCTCACTTTTTTGTGAAACTCCCAACTTTCTTTTTCTAATCTGTCTGCTTCTCTTTTTCCTCGCCTTTTCATTGCTTCTTCAGGAGTAATGTCTATATAAATTGTTACATCAGGCAAAATCCCCATTGTAGCTATTTCATTAACTAACTTAACTTTTTCTATCCCTAAACCTCTTGCATATCCCTGATACACATATGAACTGTCTACAAAGCGGTCTAAAATTACAATTTGGCCTTTTTCAAGGGCGGGCAAAATTTTCTCCTCCACTAGCTGAGCCCTAGAAGAAGCGTATAAAAGCATTTCTGTAACTGGAGAAATAAAATTATTTTTATCTAATAAAATATCTCTAACTTTTTCTCCAACTTTTGTGCCTCCAGGCTCCCTTAATACCAAAATATTATAACCCTGTTTTAAAAGATACTCCTCCAGAAATTTTATCTGAGTAGTCTTACCGCATCCATCTATTCCTTCAAAGCTTATAAATTTTCCTCTCATATTTCACACACCAATAGGCTGTTATTTTTAAGACCTAATATCTTAATACCTTTATTATATAATACATTTATATATTTTACCATATCTTTTTTTATGCGCTCTCCCGGACAAATAAGTGGAACACCTGGAGGATAAGGGATAATAAAGTCTGCAGAAACACGGCCTTCTGCTTCTTCTAAAGATATTAATTTAGTCTTTTGCCTTACTGCTTCAGAAGGTTTTAAAACCATTTCTGGAGTATCAGGATAAGCTGCTACTTCTTCAGCTGTTTTTTTATCTTTTTTTACATTTGCAAGCCCTTTTATCCCCTTTATTAAAAGGTCAACCTTTTCTTTATCATCCGCTAATGTAACCATAGCAAGTATATTAAAAGTATCGGCCATCTCTACCTGTATATTAAAATTCTCTCTCAAAAACTTTTCTGCTTCAGGCCCTTTTATACCTAAGTTCTTTACACTTATAGTAAGTTTGGTTTTGTCAAAGTCAACAATGGCGTATTTGCCTACTATTTCTTTACCTAAACATCTTATTCCCTCAATGGTGTTTATCTCATATCTTGCATAATCAGCAAGAATAATCGCTTTTTCTAATCTATTTTTACCTTCTTTCTCCATGTAATCTCTTGCAATGTCAAGGGAGGACATGAGAATATAAGAAGGAGATGTTGATTGAAAAAGGCTTAAAGAATATTTTAGTCGATTTGTATCTACTCTATCAGAATTCAAATGAAGTATAGAGCTTTGAGTAAAAGAAGACAAGGTTTTGTGTACACTCTGTACCACAATATCTGCTCCTGCCTGTATAGAAGAAAGAGGCAAATTATTAGAAAAAGGAAAGTGAGCTCCATGGGCTTCATCTACAATTAAAATTTTATTGTATTTATGAACAATGTCAGAAATTCCTGTGATATCGCTACAGAACCCGTAATAATTGGGATAAGTCATCACAACTGCTTTTATAGCCTCATCTTTTTTTAAATATTCTTCCAATTTGTTTATGTCAATTCCCATTGGAATACCGTCTTCATAATCAATTTCCGGGTTTATATAGACAGGCACTGTTCCTGTCAATACAAGGCCATTGTACACAGATTTGTGAGAATTTCTCATTATAAGTATTTTATCGTCAGGATTTAACACTGCATACATCGCTGCATATATGCCGGATGTCGTCCCATTTACAAGAAAAAAAGACTCTCTTGCCCCAAAAGCTTTTGCTGCAAGTTTTTGTGCCTCAAGTATGGGACCTTCAGGGTTGTGAAGATTGTCAAGTCCTGGTACCTCTGTTAGATCAATCTTTGCCAAATTAACAAGATATTCTCCTGGAAAAGTCCTTCCTTGTTTATGACCTGGCATGTGAAAAGGTATAATTTGGTTTTTTGCATAATCCATAAGTGCTTCATATAATGGAGCTGTCATACAATACCTCCGTATAATCATAATTTTTCGTTATTTTGATTATACCATAAAAATATGAAAACCGGATTCATATCCGGTTTTCATATTTTATGTCTTTCATATAGCCTTCCCATATGTCTATCATTTTTTGCCTGTAAAAATCATAACCTTCATCAAAAGGAGATAAGTTTATCAATTTTTCTTGGCAATTTGTACAAAGAAATTTTCCTAACACTTCTATTCCATCTTGTGATTCCTGTTCGCATATAAAGCATTTCCTTTTCGTTGCTATACTTTCCATATGCAACACCATCTTTCAAAATTTTCTAATGTAATTATTCCCTTTTGTGCAAAAATATATTCACCCTTTTTTGTATTTCCTAATTTCATTATATTTTTTCGTAAAAGAAAAAAAGCAAGTCTCAATGCAAATTGCACCAAGCCCTGCCTGTATTATTTAAAAGTCTCAACTAACTCCTTATATCTAAAGCAACTTATTAAATGATCATTTACTATTCCAACCGCCTGCATATAGGAATATATAATAGTAGAACCTATAAAAATAAATCCTCTCTTTTTAAGGTCTTGGCTGATTTTATCTGATAATTCAGTTTTAGAAGGTATATCTTCAATTTTTTCCCACGCATTTATTATAGGTTTATAATTTACAAAACCCCAAATATATTGATCAAAACTTCCAAATTCCTTTTGTATTTCTATAAACCTTTTTGCATTGTGTATTGAAGCCTCTATTTTCTTTCTGTTTTTTATAATTCCACTATTTTTTATGAGTTCTTCTACTTTCTTTTCGTCATATTGTGACACTTTTATAGGGTCAAAGTCAGCATAGGCCTTTCTGTAATTTTCTCTTTTTCTTAAAATAGTAATCCAACTAAGACCTGCTTGTGCCGATTCTAAAACCAAAAACTCAAAATGTTTTTTATCCTCATGAACAGGCACTCCCCATTCTTCATCATGATATTTTATGTAAATGTCGTCACTAAGACACCAAGGACACCTATTCATATTTCACCTCTTATAAAAGTAATGCTGCCGCTCCTAAAACACCCACGTTTTCTCCAAGCTCTGCTTTTACTACTTCACATACTTCGGCATTAGGCTTTAAAGCTTTTTTCTTTATTGTTTCCATCATTTTATCATAAAGCATCTCCCATTGAGTGGATACGCCACCACCTATGGCAATTCTTTTTGGATTATAAAAAGCCATGATATTTGAAATTCCCACTCCAAGATAAAAAGCTTCATTGTCAACCAATTCTTCCGCAAACTCATCTCCCAATTTTGCCGCTTCAAATACATGTTCCGATTTTACTACTCCATCTTTGGCTAAATCCCTTATCATTGTATCTTTCCCATTTTGAATTCCTTCTTGAGCAAATCTCGCAATAGCCGTACCAGAAGCAAAAGCCTCAAAGCACCCATAATTTCCGCAATTACATCGAGGCCCATTAAAATTTATAGTATGGTGCCCAATCTCAGCTGCATTAGAATTTTCTCCGCTATAAAGTTTTCCTTGAATTATCACGCCACCACCAATCCCAGTACTTACAGTTATATAAACAAAATTGTCTATACCTCTTCCTGCGCCAAATAAATGTTCTCCAATAGCTGCAGCATTTGCATCATTCTCTAATTTTACTTCAACTCCCAGCTTATGAGATAAAATATCCACAATGGGAACATTGTCCCAACCTGGAAGATTAGGTGGGCTTATAACTACCCCCCTTTTGGCATCAAGGGGCCCTGGAGATCCAATCCCAACTCCTTTTAAATCAGATATTTTTAATCCTGCTTCTTTTAAAACGTCATAAACACTTTGTTCGATTCGCTTAATTACTTCTTCTGGCCCTTTTTCTGCCATAGTAGGTATTTTGATGCTCTTTATGATATTGCCCTTCTCATCTACAAGCCCTGTACTTATCTTTGTCCCCCCTAAGTCCACACCGCATAGGATTTTCACCATTTTTATCCCTCCATTGCCATATTCTTACCTTTAAAGAATTATATATACCATTCTGGATAAAAAACCTTTAAATAATTATAGCATTACTAAAATTATTAATAAAGTCAATCGAGTAGGAGCTGAATAATTATTTTATTCAGCGTCCTCTCACACCACCGTACGTACCGTTCGGTATACGGCGGTTCATTAGGAATTGTGTACAATTAGATATCTTTGGGATAAACTCTTATAACCTATGCTTTCAAAGTATTTATTTGTAAGAGTCTTATTTAGGATTGGGCTATTGGATATTCTCCAGTAGCCTTTCCTTGTATTGGCGTATTCCCAGGCTTTTTGTTCTTCTACTCCTAGTTTTACTAAGTTATCATGCTTCGTTTTTATCTTCTTCCATTGTTTCCATATACATGCCCTTAGTCTTCGCCTTATCCATTCGTCAAGGGTTTTCATTATGCTTTTCGCGTCTGCTAATCCAAAATAGTTGACCCATCCTGTTGTTATTTGATTTAGTCTTTTTATTCTGTTTTCCATGCTTATTCCCTTGTTCCGATTGGTTATTTCTCTTACTTTTTCCTTAAACCTTTTGATGGATTTTTCATGGATTCTTATTCTTACTTCGTTTTCTTTTGTGTAGAATGAAAATCCAAGAAATTTTCTTCTCCATGGTCTATCTACAGCACTTTTTGCTTCGTTGACTTTTAGTTTTAATTTGCTTTCTATGAATTTCTTTATGCTCTTCATTACTCTGTTTCCTGCAGACCTGCTTTTTACATATATGTTGCAGTCATCTGCATATCGGCAGAATTTGTGCCCTCTCCTTTCAAGTTCTTTGTCTAGTTCGTCCAACATTATGTTTGCTAATAGGGGACTTAATGGCCCTCCTTGGGGTGTCCCTTCTTCTGTTGATATTTTGATTCCGTTTATCATTACTCCTGATTCTAGGTATCTTCGTATTAACTTTAGTACTCTTTTGTCCCCTATCCGCTTTTCTAGTTTGGACATTATTATGTCGTGGTTTACTCTGTCAAAGAACTTTTCTAAGTCCATATCTACAACCCATGTGTATCCTTCATTTATGTATGCTTCTGCGGCTTTTATTGCGTCTTTTGCACTGCGTCCTGGTCTGAATCCATAACTGCTATCTGAAAATGTATGGTTGTAGACTTTATTCAGTATTTGGGCTATTGCTTGTTGTATTAGTCTATCTAGTGCTGTAGGTATTCCTAGTAGTCTTACTCCTCCATCTGGTTTGGGAATTTCTACTCTTCGCACTGGTTGTGGTTTGTATTTCCCCTCCAGCAGTTGTTGTTTTATGGTTGGCCAGTTTTCTTTGAGATACGGTAGAAGTTCATCTACTTCCATCCCATCGACTCCATGGCTTCCTTTATTTGCAACAACGCGCTTGTATGCTGCTTCCATGTTCCCTCGTTCTACTATCATTTCAAGCATCTTGCCGGTATATCTTTGTACCTCGTTTCTTCCATCTTCCGACGCCGATGATATACTATGCACTTCCGTTGTCTTTTGAAATTCCATTTCTCTATTCAACGGATAGCCTCTTTGTTGAGTTGTCTGCAGTCTCTGCATATCTTTCGAGTCCATAAGATTTCCAAAACCTCCTAACGTTCGGTCCTTCCTTATCTATTCATGTCTAGATAAGTACTATGACCTCTGCTGACTTCTCAAGGTTCAACCATACATCACTGTATGGGTTGTCACTTCAGATTTTACTTCCATGACTTATCCTTGAGACCTCCCCGGGTAAGAACGATAACTTTCATCTCATATATCTGCCAGATTTACTGTATGGGATTCGGGTAGTGTTGGACTTCGTTTTGTTACGCAAACTCATCCATCCCAATTCAGCCTCTTATCTGGTTCTTGTTCATCAGACCGAGATTTTGCCTTAAGCTTCCTTCAGATTCCACCTCACGATGGACACCCTTGCTCTTGGCTAGTGGTTCCCACTACCAAGCCCACAGCGGACTTTCACCGCCTAGTTATCGCCCATGCCGGGCGCACGCACACAAAAAGAGAATGCCCTTTCAGGCATTCTCTTTTATCCTTTTTCCAATAATTTCTTATATTTTTCGGCTGTCATTAAATCCTCAAGTTGTGATTTGTTTTTAAGTTCTACTAATACAAGCCAACTACCATAAGGATCACTGTTTACTAGAGAAGGGTCATCAACAATATTGTTGTTTACCTCAACCACTTTTCCATCCACTGGTATATAAACGTCAGAGGCTGCTTTTGCTGATTCTAGAACTCCAAGTACATCGCCAGCAGTGAATTCCGTCCCTACTTCTGGCAATTCAATGTATTCTATATCTCCTACAGAATCCTGTGCATAGTCAGTTATTCCTATATATGCTTTATCTCCCTCTATTTTGAGCCATACATGGTCTTTCGAATAGTACAATCCTTCCAAAACTTCCACTTTGGAAAACCTCCTATTTCATGAAATATTTTGTCCATTTAAAAAACTACCAAACTTTAGTTTTTAATAATAGTTGTATTTAAGAAAATTACACTTTGTGTATAGACTCCCCAAAGATGTCCTTAGCAGCTTCCATAATAGTTTCACTTCGGGTAGGATGGGCATAAACCGCTTTCTTCAAAGCTTCTGCATCCACACCTTCTTGACAAGCCGTTGAAAGTATGTGAATAAGTTCAGAAGCTCCACTACCTACTACCCATGCACCAACTACTTCTCCATTTTCATTTGAAATTATCTTTGCAAAGCCCTCTGTTTCTCCATAAGTTTTAGCTCTTCCATTGTGTTTGAAATCAAATCTTCCTACTTTTATTTCTTTAAATTTCTTTCTCGCTTCTTCTTCGGTATAACCAAAATATCCAATCTCTGGTTCTGTAAATACTGCAGCAGGTATTTTCATATAATCTATGGTAGATGATTCACCAAAAATGTTGTCAACTGCTACTTCCCCTTGTGCTGAAGCAACATGAGCTAACATCATCTTGCCTGTGACATCACCTACTGCATAAACTCCTTCTACATTTGTCTTCATGTGCTCATCAACTTTAATAGCTTTTCCTTCAAATTCTAATAGTTCTACAATTGGACCAATATCCGTATTTAACTTCCTCCCTATAGACACAAATACCTTGTCTGCGTATATGCGCTTTATATTTTCACCATTTTTAACTGTTACTATACTCCCACCGTTTTCTTCTTCATCTATTCTCTCAACCGTTGAAGAAGTATATATCTTGATTCCTCTTTTTTGTGCAACGAATTTAATAGATGAGCTTATCTTTTTATCAAGTGTAGGAAGAATATTAGGCATCATTTCAATAACTGACACTTTTACTCCAAATTGATTCATTATAAAAGCAAATTCCATGCCTATTACTCCGCCACCTATAATGCATAAACTTTGAGGTAAAGAGGTCATTTCAAGAATAGTATCGCTATTCATGACATTTTTGGAGTTAATGCCTTCAATAGGAAGTTCAGCAGGTGATGACCCAGTTGCAATAATAATGTTTTTCGCTTTGATTTTGTTTTCTCCAAATAGTACATTCTTTTCTTTGTCAACTTTTGCTTCAGCATTAAAAACATCTACTCCATTAGCCTTCAGCAAAGCATTAATGCCTTCAACAAGCTCCCCTACAATATCATCTTTTCTCTTTACAACTTGAGTATAATCAAAAGAGTTCACTTTTACATCAAATCCAAATTCTCCAGCTCGTTTTAAAATGTCATACACTTCTGCAATTCTTGCATAAGCTTTTGTCGGTATACATCCTCTGTTTAAACAGGTACCACCTAATTTATCTTTTTCAAATAAAGCTACTTTTGCACCTTTTTTAGCAGCTTTAATAGCAGCAACATATCCTCCAGGACCTGCCCCTATTACAGCTAAATCATATTCCTTGACATCTGAGAATTCAGCCACTTTTATCTCTCCATTCATTTGACATACCTCCAGCGTGATAGCCAATCATACCTCTAAGAAATTATTTTCTCATCCCTTTCTATAAGATCAGCCCATCCCTCATAATCTATCAAAGGAATTTGGCTTTCACTCTCTTCAAATCCTCTTGCAATAAAATCTTCCTTAAGCGCGAAGAGCTCAACCCCTTCTTTTACAAGGCCCTTTAGATTTTTTTCAATTGCAAAAATGACCCCATCCTGTATGAAAATAACTTTATCCTGAGGCAGTGCAAGTTTCAACAAAAATTCTGAAAGTTTATCAGCTGGACTTTTCTTAACAATTACTAACGCCATATCTTTTCCCTCCTAAAAGAATACTACCTTATCGAAAGAATGTACAAACTCTGGAAGTTCTTCTTTTATTATCGTCTTTAAATTCCAATGAGGTTCAATCTCATTTTCTTTTATGCTATATTTTTCAAGGTCTTCTTTTACTGCATATACTTGAGTATTGTATTTCTCCAAATATTTAAATGTAATAGAGAGCGGTAAACATCCAGTTATTTCTGGTTTGCATTGTTTACGAACTGCAAGAACTGCTTCGTTTACAAAAAGTACAACCGGTTCAAGGTCTTCTCCATACATGCCAAAAGCACTTCTGAAAGCCTCATTTATCCAGATGCTCCCAACAGGCGAATTGTACACTGCAAATAAAACTTTTTTCATTCTTTACACCTCCTATGGCAGTAAATTGATGTATCTATCGGAATTGTAAATAAGTGCTGCCATCTCCGGCACTCCGGAAAAATCTGCACCTTCAATTTTCATATCTTCTGTAATTCCCCTATACTGCGCACAAAGGCCGCAAATGTGAACCTCTATCCCTTTAACGGAAAGTTCTTGAAGTTTTAACGGAATATTCCTATCAATTTTCATGGGCTTTACCAGTTTATTTGTTGCAAGAACAGAATCAGCAAACAAAAATATTGAAACTTTATGCCCCCTATTCACAAGGGTTTGCGCTAAATTAATGGCTGTATCCATATCCTCATTTGTATAAGGTGGTACATTTACCTGTATTGTTATATGCATATTTATCCCCTCCTCTTAAAATTTCGTGGGAAGGGCAAAGCCCTTCCACAATTTATCTTCTTTCAAAAAGGTACCACACCATAAACCAGTTTCCGAGCACTGCAAATACCGCAAAAACAATTGAGCTTATAGCTAGATGGGGAAGTCCAGAAAGAATGTGCCCTATATTGCATCCTCCTGCACTTCCTGCACCAAGTCCCATTAGAACGCCACCTATTGCAACTTGTACAAAAGTTTTTGGGTCTTTTGGAGCTCTTAATCTAAATTCTTTTGTAAGAAGAGCCGCTATAAATGCACCAATTATAATCCCTAATACTTCCATTCCTTCCCAGTTGTACGGAATTGGTTCTGTTGGATTAATATTTGCAGTTGTAGTTCTAAAAAGATTTACCCAACCCCCAGTAATTCCAAGAGCATAAGTTTTTTGTGAAATATATCCTATAGTTCCTACAAGGCCAAGAGCAATGCCACCTGTAATCCAATCAAGTCCTGACACTTTTCTCTCTGTTGTTTTCCACACAATAACTATGATCAAAAGTATTACTGCAAAAATGATTGCAACAATCCATGGATTAATATTAAGCAGATTTGCAACAGTTAGATTTACAGCTCCATCTTTTGCCCCATACAATCCACCGGGATTGTTAGTGGTAGTGATAGGCTTCCCCAGCCAATTGTTTACAAATGATAGAGGACCACCTTTTACAGCTGCTGCAGTGATTCCGTAGAAGACTGCTGCAATAAATGCTGTTATATATCCCTCGCCTATCCTATAAGTAACACCGCTGGCACAACCACCTGCTAGAACCATGCCCATACCAAATAAGAAACCGCCTATGATCTGAGCGAGAGGAATCAAAGGTTTTGGATTTAATTTAATCCAACCCAGTTGCGCCGCCAGATGAAAGCCAATCGTCTCTACAAGTATTGCAACCAGAGCCATTTTCATGAGATAATTATCTTTTGTCATTTTGACATCCCTAATAGCAGAGTTAAAACACATCCTACCTCTTTGCAAAACAATTCCAAAAAGAATCCCAACTAAAAGCCCCTGTAACCTCGGATCCATAAAATCTCCCCCTCAACTTATCAAAGCTTTTTAATGAGAATTCTCCACTCACTGGGTCCAATTTCCTCAATAGAGATGACTTCCCCTCCTACTTCTTTAACTCCAGCTGGGATTCTTTCTTTGGAAAGCGCATAGTCAATAAGCACTTCAAGAATTTCCCCTGATTTCATCTCCTTAAGCTTCCTTCTCGTGTCTACATCTGGAACTGGACACACTTCACCTCTTTCGTCTAAAGTATAGGTAGGTTTAACATCATTACCCATTTTACATTCCTCCTCACTTTGTTATCATTTTAACATTCTAGTTTCATTATACTATAAAATTTTCTTCTCATATCATTTGAAATTCTTATGTAATATTAGTTTTACTTATAACAAACTTTGTAGTATAATAAAACTTAACGAAACGAAACGTTGTATTGCGATAGCTTTTTAACAAACAGGGGGGGGTATTGTGAATATTGAAAATTTAAGAGCATTTTATAAAACCGTATACTACAAGAGCATTTCTTCCGCAGCAAAAGAATTGTATCTCTCACAACCTGCTATAAGTCAACAAATAAAAGCGTTAGAGAAAGACTTAAAAGTTACTCTTTTAAAGCGCAGTAACAGAGGAGTCATTCCTACCCCAGCTGGGGAATTGGTGTATCAGTATGCAGAGAGGATATTAAATCTATGCGATAATATGATTAAGGACTTAGAGTGCTGCGAAAACGACTGCATAAATAGGCTTACAATTTCTTCTTGCCCCACTATTGGCCAATATGCTCTCCCTTGCACTCTTCACGAATTTAAGAGAAGGTATAAGAATGTGACAGTTCATGTAGAACACAATTTCACACCAGAAGTAATCTATAACATCAAAGAAGGAGGAATAGATATTGGGTTTATAGAAGGCTGTTATGTCGATGAAAATATTTCCTGTATACCTTTGGGAGAATTCAAAATGCATTTTGTTGCAAGCGGTAATTGGGAAGAAAAAAGCTTGTTAAAAAACAAATTATTACGTTATAATTTTTTTATAATACACAAAAAGTGCGCTCTAAGAAAAGTAATTGAAGAAACACTTCTAGCCAATGGAATTGACATCAAAAAACTAAAAATTGAAATTGAATCTCCCTCTATTGAGTCGATAAAGTCCTCTGTAGCAGCAGGACACGGTCTGTCTATTTTACCTTATATAGCCATAAAGAAAGAATTATATACTAAGACCTTGTCCATAGTTCAGGTTGAAGACATAGAATTTAATTACACTTATTCAATCATATACAATAAAAAGATTTACAAAAAATCCAAGTCTGATTTCATCGACTTTATAAAAAACAGCGGTAAAAAATTTTTCTGCTAAAGGTGATGCAAATGGTTCATGAAATCATGTGTATGGGGGAAATCTGTCCTTTGCCTCTTTTAAAAACCAGAAAAAAATATGAAGAAATGAAAGAAGGGGATGTATTAAAAGTAGTTGTAGACCATCGCTGTAGTTTGGACAATATAGAAACATACTTTTCTAAAATAGGTTGCACTTTAAAAATAGAGGAAGTGTTAACTGGCGTCTGGGAAGTATATATAAAAAAATAAACTCCTTTACAGGAGTTTCATAAAGGGGGCTTTATAAAATTTTACCGGCAGCGACCTACTCTCCCGCGAAAGCAGTACCATCGGCGCTGGAGGGCTTAACTTCCGTGTTCGGAATGGGAACGGGTGTTTCCCCTCCGCTATCGCCACCGGAAATCTAGACCCTCAAAACTGCACAAAGCCTTCTCGGTCAAGTCCTCGACTGATTAGTACCGGTCAGCTAAGAGTGTTTCCACTCTTACACCCCCGGCCTATCTACCTCGTGGTCTTCGAGGTGTCTTACCCCTCTCGGGTGGGAAACCTAATCTTGAGGCGGGCTTCACGCTTAGATGCTTTCAGCGTTTATCCCCTCCGAACTTGGCTACCCAGCTGTGCACCTGGCGGTGCAACTGGTACACCATCGGTTCGTCCACCCCGGTCCTCTCGTACTAAGGACAGCTCCTCTCAAGTTTCCTTCGCCCGCGACGGATAGGGACCGAACTGTCTCACGACGTTCTGAACCCAGCTCGCGTACCGCTTTAATGGGCGAACAGCCCAACCCTTGGGACCTACTTCAGCCCCAGGATGCGATGAGCCGACATCGAGGTGCCAAACCTCCCCGTCGATGTGGACTCTTGGGGGAGATCAGCCTGTTATCCCCGGGGTACCTTTTATCCGTTGAGCGACGGCGTTCCCACTCACTGCCGCCGGATCACTAAGCCCGACTTTCGTCCCTGCTCGAGATGTCTCTCTCGCAGTCAGGCTACCTTCTGCCTTTGCACTCTCTCGCGCGATTCCCGTCCGCGCTGAGGTAACCTTTGGGCGCCTCCGTTACCCTTTAGGAGGCGACCGCCCCAGTCAAACTGCCCACCTGCCATTGTCCCTACGCCGGTTCCACGGCTATAGGTTAGAATTCCGGTAATCCCAGGGTGGTATCCCAACGCCGACTCCAGTAAGGCTGGCGCCCTACCTTCTCCGTCTCCCACCTATCCTGTACAAGAATTACCAAAATCCAGTGACAGGCTACAGTAAAGCTCCACGGGGTCTTTCTGTCCAATCGCGGGTAACTCGCATCTTCACGAGTACTACAATTTCACCGGGCCCCTCGTTGAGACAGCGCCCAAGTCGTTACGCCATTCGTGCAGGTCGGAACTTACCCGACAAGGAATTTCGCTACCTTAGGACCGTTATAGTTACGGCCGCCGTTTACCGGGGCTTCGGTTCAGAGCTCTCACACTTCCCCTTGACCTTCCGGCACCGGGCAGGCGTCAGCCCCTATACGTCGTCTTCCGACTTAGCAGAGACCTGTGTTTTTGGTAAACAGTCGCTTGGGCCTCTTCTCTGCGGCCTTTCGGCACTCCTTCTCCCGAAGTTACGGAGTCATTTTGCCGAGTTCCTTAATGAGGGTTCTCCCGCTCGCCTGTGGATCCTCTCCTCGCCTACCTGTGTCGGTTTGCAGTACGGGCACCTTGGACCTCGATAGCGGCTTTTCTCGGCAGCTGCTTCGGTGGCTTCGCCTTCCGGCTCCCCTTCTCAGGCCCCTGCCAGTACGCGGATTTGCCTACGTACCCTTCGGTGCCTGATTGGACGTGCTCTACCAACCGCACGCTCCACCTATCTCGCTGCGTCCCCACTTCTCTTTGCGGCCCTCGGTGGTACCGGATTCTCTACCGGTTCCCCATCGCCTACGCTTTCGCCTCGGCTTAGGCCCCGACTTACCCTGGGTGGATTACCCTTCCCCAGGAAACCTCAGGCTTCCGGCGGTAAGGTTTCTCACCTTACTCTCGTTACTCATGCCGGCATTCTCTCTACTGTACAGTCCAGCTTAGCTTACGCTTTGCCTTCTACCCGTACAGTACGCTCCCCTACCCCACCGCTTCCGCGGTAGCCCCAGCTTCGGTGGCATGTTTGAGCCCCGTTCATTTTCGGCGCAGGACCTCTCGACCAGTGAGCTGTTACGCACTCTTTAAATGTATGGCTGCTTCTAAGCCAACATCCTGGTTGTCTTCGAAGTCCCACTTCCTTTACCACTTAACATGCCCTTTGGGACCTTAGCTGGAGGTCTGGGCTGTTCCCCTCTCGACTACGGATCTTATCACTCGTAGTCTGACTCCCAGGTTCCTTCCTATGGCATTCGGAGTTTGATAGGGTTCGGTAACCTACTTGGCCCCTAGCCCATTCAGTGCTCTACCTCCATAGGTTCTACCCTGAGGCTAGCCCTAAAGCTATTTCGGGGAGAACCAGCTATCTCCGTGCTCGATTGGCATTTCACCTCTACCCACAGCTCATCCCATGGCTTTTCAACGCCAACGTGGTTCGGGCCTCCACCAGATCTTACTCCGGCTTCACCCTGGCCATGGGTAGGTCGCACGGTTTCGGGTCTACGGCAGCAAACTCCCGCCCTCTTCGGACTCGCTTTCGCTTCGGCTCCGCTTTACGCTTAACCTCGCTTGCTACCGTAACTCGCCGGCCCGTTCTACAAAAAGTACGCCATCATCTGCT
>NZ_CM001486.1:1311801-1341801 GCF_000262445.1 Thermoanaerobacter siderophilus SR4 | reverse complement strand
GCCTCACTGTTCATTTTTCAAGGTCCCTCCGCTGCCCCTCAGCAGCTTCTCTATATTATCAAATTCTATTACCTTTGTCAATACCTTATCTTGCTGTCTCGTCGCCTCAACAGCGACGTTTATTAATATATCATTTTTACGCTGTCACTTCAATCTCTGTATAACCTTATATAAAGCCATTATTCGTAATTATACCGACTATGCTTGGTTATGCTTTAAAATGCTTTAAATTACAATAATTTATTTAACTCTTCTTTAATTTTTTTAAAGTCCTCCATTGCAGGTTCTAATTTTTCAGGGTCTCTCAAAATTGCAGCTGGATGGTAAGTCGCTATTATTTTAACGCCTTTTCTTTCAAACCATTGTCCTCTCATTGTTGTTATTTTGAAGTTTTTATCTATTATAGCCTTTGCTGCAGTAGCTCCAAGACAAACAATAATTTTCGGAGCTATTATAGCCACTTGATTTCTCAAATAGGGAAGACAAGCGTCAATTTCACTCTGCAAGGGCACTCTATTGTTTGGCGGCCTACACTTTACTACATTAGCAATATAGACTTCTTCTCTTTTTAATCCAACCTCCTCAAGCATTTTGTTGAGAAGTTGACCAGCTCTTCCTACAAAAGGCCTCCCTTGCAAATCCTCGTCTCTTCCTGGTCCTTCTCCCACAAACATAACTTTTGCCCTTAAATTTCCTTCTCCAAAAACCATATTAGTTTTCGTTTTACTAAGGTCACATTTTGTACAATGTAAACACTCTAAATATAGTTCTTTTAAGGGTAGAAGTGCCATTTCTCTCACCTTTTTAAATTAGTCTTATATTTTTCTCTCTCAATCTCATACAAATTATTGCCATAGATATCTATAGTAACAATAACAGGAAGATCCTCAACTAAAAATTTATAGATAGCCTCTGTACCTAAATCTTCATAAGCTACTATTTCTGCTTTTTTTACTTTTTGTGCCAGTAGTGCTCCTGCTCCTCCTATAGCAGTGAAATAGACTGCTTTATACTTTTTCATAGCTTCTATAACTTCTTTACTCCTATATCCCTTTCCTATCATGCCTTTTAATCCTAATTCAATTAATACCGGTGTGTATTTATCCATTCTTCCGCTTGTAGTAGGCCCACAACTTCCTACAACTTGTCCCGGTTTAGGAGGACAGGGACCTACATAATAAATTACACTATTTCTTATTTCGAAAGGTAATTTTTCTCCTCTATTTAATGATTCTATCATTCTCTTGTGAGCTTCATCTCTTGCTGTATAAATTTCTCCTGATAGCAAAATTAAGTCCCTTGCTTTAAGCTGGTTTACTATTCCCTCATCTAAAGGAGTAGTTACTTTCTTGTACATCATTTTTCCTCCCAACAATATTATAATACAAAAGTAGCATGTCTTGTAACATGGCATCCTAAATTGACAGCTACAGGAAGAGAAGCTATATGGGTAGGATAAGTTTCAATATGAACATCAAGAGCGGTAGTACTTCCTCCCAACCCTTGCGGACCAACACCTAATGTATTTATTTCTTGCAGTAATTCCTCTTCTAATTGAGCTATCACTTCGTCAGTATTTCTTTCTCCCACTTTCCTCAATAACGCCTTTTTAGCAAGATAAGGAGCAAGTTCAAAATCCCCTCCAATTCCTATTCCCACGATCGAGGGAGGGCAAGCATTAGGACCTGCTTTTTCAACTGTTTCAATAACAAAATTTTTAATCCCTTCCACTCCGTCAGAAGGCTTTAGCATTTTTAAAGCACTCATATTTTCACTTCCTGCACCTTTAGGCATTACAGTTATTGAAAATCTATTCCCTTCACAGATATGATAATGTATTATCGCAGGAGTGTTGTCACCAGTATTTATTCGCAAAATAGGGCTTTTTACAACAGATTTTCTCAAATACCCCTCTTCATACCCCAGTCTTACACCTTCATTTATCGCTTCTTCTAAATTGCCATTAACTATATGTACTTCTTGTCCTATCTCTACAAAAACTACCACTATTCCTGTATCTTGACATATAGGCATTCTTTGCGTTTTCGCTATTTCAGCATTTGCAACTATATCTTTTAAAATTTCTCTACCCAAAGGACTTGTTTCCTCTTTTATTCTTTCTTTTAAACTTTCAAATATATCTTGAGGTAATTCATAATTAGCTTCAATACAAAGCAATTTTACTATTTCAGTAATTTTCTTTGCTTCTATCACTTTCAAAATTTTTCACTCCCTCTTAAGTTCTTCACAAGTATATAATACTATTTTTTTAGAAATTTTTTAAGGAAAACTTGTTGAAGTAATAGCGTTTTTGCTATTTCTTTTTAAATTTTTTATAATTTAAGGTATAGCTTTGATTGTAGTACACAATTTATTAAGTAAAGGAGGGTTATGCCATTGAAATGTACTGTATGCCGTAAACCAGCAATTGTAAAATTCCCCGCTCATAATTCCGCCTTTTGCGAAGAACATTTGGATGCTTTTTTTATGAGACAAGTTGCCAAAACTATTGAAAAATATAAAATGCTGCCTCCGAAAGGGCGCGTAGTCGTTGCAATCTCAGGAGGAAAAGATTCCTTAGTCACTACTTTTGTCTTAAAAAGATTAGGTTATGAAGTGCTGGGCTTTTTTATAGATCTAGGAATAGAAGAAAACAACTTCTCTTCTCGATCTAGAGAAGTTGTGGAAAACTTTTGCAAAGAAAATGATATTCCTTTAGAAATAGTAAGCTTAAAAGAAAAATTTCGAAAAGGTATCCCGGATGTAGCTAAACACCAAGACAGGATATGTGCTCTATGTGGAGTCACTAAAAGGCATCTTATGAATGAATACACTTTATCTGTAAAAGCTGATGCACTAGCAACAGGTCATACATTAGACGACATGGCTAAGTTGCTTTTAGCAAATCTATTCCGATGGGACCTTCATCATTTATCAAAGGGAACTCCTGTACTCCCTGAAGAACCGGGATTTGCTCGAAAAATTAAACCTCTCGCTTTCCAAGCAGAAGAAGAGATAATTGCTTTTGCAAAACTTCACAATATAAAACCTGTAACCGCAGTATGTCCTTATTCAAGAGAAGCAAAATATACAAGATATCAAGAAGCCTTAGATATGTTAGAGGAAAATTCCCCAGGAATTAAAAGGTCTTTTTATAAAAACTACACAAAATATGCCCATCTATTTGCTGGTACTTCTGCCCGTCCTCCAAAAATAAATTGTGAGGTATGTGGTTTTCCTTCTGTTTCTCCCGTGTGTACCTTCTGCCGCACATGGGTAAAAACTGACTAATGAGAAAAATGCGCCCAATGGGCGCATTTTTCTCATTTATATATTTCCTGTTTTCTCTAAAATTCTGTAAAGCATAGCTGCTGCCTCTGCTCTTGTAGCGTTGTCTTTTGGCTTGAAAGTGTTATCTTCATATCCTCTTACTATTCCAAGTTTTACTGCATTCGCTACTACATTCTTTGCCCATTCGCTTATCTTGTTGTTATCACTGAAAGTGGTATTCCCTATACTGTCCTCTTTGTACTCTGCAAGCTTTCCGTATACCCTCATTATTACTGCTGTCATCTCTTCTCTTGTTATTGGGTCATCCGGCCTCATATTCTTGCCGTCTCCTAACATTATCCCTGCTTTGTATGCTGCTTCTATCGCGTTTGCATACCATGCTCCTTCTCTTACGTCATTGAATTCTCCTTTGTATGGCTCTTCTTCTATTCCTAATGCCCTTATCATTAATGCTGCAAATTCTGCTCTTGTTATTTTTGCGTTCGGTACAAATGTTTCACTGTCTACTCCTTTTATTATGTGCCTTGATGCAAGGACATTTACTACGTCATATGCCCAATTGTCTTTTGTTACGTCTTTGAATTCTTTGTTGTATTCAAAGACTCCATAGGTTGAGAAGTGTTTGGCTTCAAAGGTTATTGTGTTTGTTCCTTTGTCAATTTTTCCTCCTACGTATTCCCATTGATTTGTCTTCTCGTTTAAGTAGTATACTCCTGCTTTTCTTATGTCTTTTCCACCTTTTATGTTAAATGTCATTTTTACTGGTGACCCTATTTTTATGTCTTTGTCTCCTGCTTTTATTGTTATGTCATAGGCGCTTGTTATTGGCTCGAAAGATGATGCTTCCTTTTTGCCTTTGTTGTGTATGTTAAGTTTTATTGTTCCTGCTTTGTTTATGAGGTCAATTGCTTCTTGTGAGACTGTCAAAGTTTTTGCATCAAATTGAAGAGCTACTTCGTCTGATTTTACTACTACGTTTTTGTTGTTCTCTGCTATTAAATTAAGTACAGTTACAGGTATTTCTAATGCTTTTTGAGGTGTAGTTCCTATATTTGTTAAGTCAAATCGTATTTCTTTCTTTGAAGTGTCTTTTATGTCTTTTGCTACTTTGTTTTCGTCTATTGTAAGTGTTGTTGTGTTATTTTCTACAACTATTTTGCCTTGTGATACTTCTTGAGATGGTTTTGTTGTTTCTGTTGGTGGAGTAGGAGTAGGTTCTGTCTCCTGGCCGGGCTTCTCTCTTGTAACAGTTATTGTTATATCTTTTGTAAGTTCATTATTCTTGTCACCACTTGGCTCTACATGTATTTTGATAGTATTTACACCATATTCTAAAGGAACTACTTTTGTAAATATACCATTTTCTTGTTGTACAAAAGATTCATCATTTATAGTTACTTTTGCGCCTTTGTAAGTATTGCCTTTAATCTCTATTTCACTCGTATTTGCATCAACAGTAGTGTTGTCTTTTGGAGAATAGATATATATCGGCAAATCTCTCCATCTTTGCACTGTATCATTTACAACCATTGTATTTGAACCTTGATTAACAACAGTTATCTTCCTATTGTCAATTTCATTGCCGTATTCACCTTTTTCTACTTTATCCCAGCTTCCTCTCGCATATTTATATTCAATTTGTGTACCTTCATTTAAAGTTAAGGTAATGCTGTATGTGCTAGGTCCTGTCTTTGTCATTTGCTGAGCACTTGGATTCCAGAAAGCATCCGGGAAGTTTCCAGCAATATTTACACCATCATCAGGAGTATAATCTGGTACTGTGACATTAAATGCCACTTTTATAGGTATTATATCAGGTGTCGCCTTTACTGTATTTGATGCTGTCCTATTATAGGAGGTATCAACTGCCACAACTTTATAATAATACACATTGCCATTTACTACATCTGTATCTACGTAGTTATACACACTGTCAGACACAGTTGCAATCTTTATAAATGGTCCTGTCTCACTTGAAGACTTATAGATTTCGTAGCCGAAAATAGTAACATCATCAGCTGACGGACTCCAGTTAAGTGTAACTCTTGAGGATTCAATTCCTGGTTGCTGTAAGACTGGAGCTGTAGGTGTTTCTACATCATTTGATGGCACGACAGTAAACTGTTTTGCTTCATCTGTTTTCCCATCTGGTCCTTTTGTATACGTCCAATCATGGCCTTGGTTAGAAGAAAATCTCATAATGTATTCCCATGTGCCTACCATATCAGGTACAAATTTAGCCATGTATTTATCATTATTCCCAGAATCCCCTACATATTGTGCATCAACCCATGTCCAGTCCTTACTTATTTCAACACCTTCCACTTTGTTGCGTGTAGCATCTTGCCCACCATCTCCAATATACCTATATCCTAACTGGGCAATCATATTTTCCCCTTGGCCAGGTTTATCTGTTAATCCTTCTGCCCACACTTCAGCATACACTTCAACTGGATTATTTACGCCTATTACATGGGTATCAACTTGGTTCATATTTCCTGCCCAGCCAATAGGAAATGCTGGATATGCCTCAACTTCATTGTTTAAATCACTTTCATTTCCATCACTATCTACAGCGGTTACAGCATACACATACTTTAGACCATTGGTAACCTCTGTATCAGTATAGGTAGTTTGCGTAACATTTGAAGCTATTTTTTCATATAACCCACCTTTAACTGTAGAACGGTAAATATTATAGCTTACTGCTTTATCTACTACACTCCAGGAAAGGTCTACTTTGCCATTCCCTGAGACTGCTTTAAGGTCTGTTATTGGCTGAGGTGCTGTCAAATTTTGCTCTGGATCTGAAATGAGTATTGCCCCATCCATTGATCCAACTTCTACAACAATTTTACCATCCTGAACCGTGTATGTCTTGCCACTTAAGGCATCTGTAAAAGCAACTCCATCTCTTATAAATTTAGTGGTATCTATAGAAACCTGTTTTGCGTCACCTTTATTTATTACGACAATAGCTACACTGTCAGGATACGATTTCCCAAAAGTATCTTTTCCATTTATGATTCTTCTTCCAAAGGCATAAACATCGCCATTTGCATAAAGTGTCTCAAGGTCTCCTGTTTTCAAAACTTGATTGTCATTTCTTATATTTACAACTTTCTTGAAAAAAGTTTGCAAATCAGTATCTTCTCTTCCCCAAGGGAATGTCCTTCTGTTGTCCGGGTCTTTTCCTCCAGATTGTCCTGCTTCATCTCCGTAATAAATAGAAGGCATGCCTGGATAACCCATTTGCAGTATTGCAGCAAGTTTAAGTCTTTTAACCGCAAGGTCTTTTGCTGCTTGAGAATTTTGATTTTCATCCGCAGAGTTGTATCCAAATACTGTCAATATCCTCATGGTGTCATGAGAACCTAAAAGATTCATAGTAGAATAAAACACTGGAAGAGGATATCTCTCATATATGCTCATAAGCCTTTGGTCGAGTTTTGCTGCATCTATAGGATTGTGAACCACATTTCCGTCATCAAATGATTTATCCAATATAAAGTCAATTACTGCATTTCTAAAGAGATAATTCATAACAGAGTTAAAAGAATCTCCAAGCAGATCCAGTGAAGCGTCATTCCAGTTTTCTGCAACCATCGGAGCATTCGGTTTCACAGTATTAATTGCACCTCTAAAATGAATCCAAAAATCGTGAGCAACTTCATTCGCAACATCTAATCTCCAACCATCTGCACCTACATTTTTGTCCCCATCAGGATTTAACCAATACTTAGATATTGCATTAGGATTATTTATAATAAAATCCGCCCAACTTTTGACATTATATTCACTGCCGTTTATCTGCCTTATCACAGGTAAACTGTCAAATCCCCACCATCCTTCATAGGTACCGTCAGGCTTTATCTCATACCAGTCACCATATGGAGACTTTGACTGATCTCCCTGTTTCCATGCTTGATAAGCACCTAAAACTCCCGTGTTTAAGTATTTACCATATCTATCAAAATAAATGCTGTCATCACTTGTATGATTGAAGACGCCATCAAGTATTACCTTAATCCCTTTTGCATGGGCATCCTCCATGAGCTTCTTAAAGGTAGATAAATCTCCTAATAGTTCGTCTATTTTTGTGTAATCGGTTGTATCGTACCTGTGATTAGAAGGTGATTGAAAAATTGGATTGAGATAAATGACTGATATTCCAAGGCTTTTTAAATAATCCAATTTATCATCTATACCTTGTAAATCACCGCCAAAGAAGTCATTTGACCATATGCCATCCCCTGTATATCCTAGTTTATTTTTATCATTCGGATTATCTGGAAGTTCGTACCAGTTGCTATGATATTCGGCAGGATCAAAACCTCTGCTGTATTTCTTTAAATAGTCATTTGAAGAATCCCCATTAAAGAACCTATCAGGGAATATTTGATACATTACTGACCCTTTCATCCAATCAGGGGTGTCTAAGTTTTTATCGTAGACAGTAAGTTCAAAGTCCTTATTTACTGTATCTGTGGCTTTACCTACGCCACCTAATTGTTCATCGTTATCTCCGTAATAAGCAGTTTTTGTCCCGTCTTTAAGTATAAAGTAATACCAAATTCTTGTGGGATGGTCAAAGCTTAACTTAACTTCCCAGTATTCATATTTCCCGTCAGGACTTTGACCAATTCTGTACATAGGGACTTCTATTCTTGTTTTTTTAATATCATCCCAATAAGAAATTTTAGCTGACTCAATGTCATGATTTTTTGCTTGTATTCTTAATGTCACAGTATCTCCCGTTTTTATTGCACCGAAAGGCGAGCGGAAGAATGGGTCATGGGTGTCATGTCTTAAATCGTCATAATATATGTTATTATCAGGTCCTGTAAGAGGTGGATTATAATCTGTCCATATATTATGTGAAACCGAATCATAGTAAAATGTAATCTTAGTATCATAGGCTACATTCAAAGGAATATTTGGCCCATTTTGTTCACCATTTAAGCCATAATTTATATCCCATGAGGGCCCTAAAGTCACTTTAAACTCATAATTCCCTTTTGGAACATTTGCAGTGTATTCGTAAACATTATTAAACTTATAGTCTCTCATTATAGCAGTCGATGTTTCAGGTTTCCAATCATCACCTGCTCCTATTGCAGGCTGTATAGTCCCTACAAGTCTTGGAAGCTTGTCTTCGGGAATTGGTGTATATTTTGTGGAATCGGTAATACTTGAAGTGTTGTAATTGTAATAAAAAGTCACTACAGAATCTGAATCAAGATGAAAGCTTAAATTACCTTGTGAAGGAACTCCTCCACCTTCCCATGAATGATTAAGAGCAACTTTATACTCATAATCACCTGCAGGTAACGCAACTGGGGTAGTAAATTCATAAAAGCCATTACCTTTATATGTCATTATCGTTTTGTCACTGTTTATATTCCAGTCAGAATCTCCAAGTTTGGATTGAAAATTGCCAACAACATTGGCTATCGCTGGCGCTGTATCTGTCTCAGCCTTTGCAAATTCCATAGGCATTGAGCCAAATACTACTGTAAAAACTAAAAGAAAAGCCAGCAAAAATCCTAAAGCTCTCCTTTTAAACACCTATAATCCCCCTTTTCGCTATATATTTCCTTAAATATTTTTTAAAAAACTAATTTGCAATCCCACCTCCGTTTCTTTTGGGCAATCGCTTTCACAAATTGCAAAAAGATAAATGTGATAAAAACACATTTTATTTGTGCAAATTTTTGCGCAATCGTTTTCGCTATCTTATTGTTATTATAGCCAACCCCATATATTTTGTCAATACCTTGCAAAAAAGAAAAGGATGCATTTAAACATCCCTCTTTGAAAATTCATATTTGCTTTAACCTTTGTGTTATCTCCATTTTATCTGCTTTTTCTGCTAAAAGTATTGTAAACAGTAAGAACAGCGCTCCAAATCCTGCAATTATAGAGATATTGTGCAGTATTGCGCTAATATTGTTCCCAGATATTGCTTCCCTAAGTCCTGCAACTCCATAAGTCATAGGCAGATAAGGATTTATTACGTTGAAAAACTTAGGTAAAAGTTCCATTGGGAAAGTTCCTCCTGAGGAGGTAAGTTGAAGCATTAATAATACTACTGCAAAGAATTTACCTGCAATGCCAAAGAGCATCACAAAAAGCTGAATTATAGCGATAAAGGTAAGAGACATCACAGCATTTATCAGGTAATAGTAGAATAAATTATGCACATCTAATTTTAGTCCTTCTACAAGCACAAAACTTGATACCACAGATTGCAATATGCCTACTAATGCTAAAGACATAAATTTTCCTAATTGTATAGAGACATTGTTCATTCCTTCGTATTTTTCTTTATCAAAAATATCTATCAAGAAGAAAAGTATTAATGAGCCTACCCACAAGGATAGAGGTATAAAATATGGTGCAAAACCAATTCCATAATTTTTAACAGGATAAAGCCTTCTAGTATCAAGTATTATAGGTTCATTAATCATATCCTTTTTAGCCGTTGTAATTCCTGATGAATCTATTTTCTCAGCTGCATCACTTAATTTTTGTGCTAAAAGCCTCTGATTATCATATAAACTTTTTGCTCCATCTGCAAATTGCCTAGTTCCATCTTTAAGAAGTGCCATACCATTATATAGCGAATTAGCACCATTATATAATTTTGAGGATCCATCACTTAAACTTTTTATCCCATTATTGAGACTGTATAAGCCATTTGAAATTTCTTTTAATTTTTCTCCTGCTGTATTTATGCCTACACTAAGCTGTGCTACGCCACTGTACAATTTATTTGAACCGTCTACAAGTTGGCTTGACGCTTGAGACATATATGAAAGACCTGATGCTAAAGAATCCATACCATTATTAATTGTGTTGGAAGCCTGCTGCAATTGTGCGAGAACAGTATTTAATTGCTGAACTTGGGTCAAACCGCTATTTAAGTTTTGACTCATGCTATTAATCCCTGCATTAGATTGTGCAATCGCAATAAGTGCTTTTTGTAGTTCAGGGTCGCTACTTGCTTCAGGATGTTTTGCAATATAATCTTTCAAAGCAACCTGCGCACTATCTAAAGCTGTAGAAATTTGGCTCAAGCCACTTTTCAGTTGTGAAATACTGCCAGCAAAAGAAGAAACATTTTGCCCTACTTGATTGTATCCATTGACAAGAGAATTGATTCCATCTTTTAGTTTAATGGCACTATTAGAAGCATCATTTAATCCTTGATTAATTCCTGTTATTCCATTTTGTAATGAATTCATTCCATTTAATAAGGCTTCTGTATTGCTTGCATCAGAAAATTTTTGTGAAAGGAGATTTGCTCCATTGTATAAAGCTGTAGAACCATTTAACGCTTGACTGATACCATTATTTAAGCTTAAAGCACCATCTTTTATTTGTTTGCTTACATCTAAAGCTGTATTCATACTACTATTTAATTTTTGTGCACCATTATACAACTCTAAGGTACCTGTTGCGAGTTTATTCTCTGCCTCTGAGGCTTCTTTTAAACCACTGCCTAATTCATCAACACTTTTAAAAATAGAATCAATATACCCTTTTCTTATAGAATTTTCTATTTGGGTTTGTAAACTTTCTATAGCTTTATTGCCAATCTGTGTTGCAAGGAAATTTTTCTTATCATTGGTTATATACTCAATAGAAGCTTTTTTCGGAGTAGGAGAATCAACACTTATAAGATTTTGTGTAAAATCCTGCGGAATTTTAATAATAAAATAATATTTACTCCCTTTGAGTCCATCAATAGCATCTTTATAATCTACAAAATCCCATTTGAATTCTTTGTTGTCTTTTAACTTTTGTACAACTTCATTTCCAAAGTTCTCTTGTTTGCCATCGTATATTCCGCCTTTGTCTTCATTGACAACTGCAACAGGGAGTTTATCTAACTTAGAATAAGGGTCCCAAAAAGCGTATAAGTATAGAAAGCTGTAAAGTAAAGGCATAAAGGCAACAACAATAACTGCAACCCTTATAAACCTGCTTTTAATTATTTTTTCTATTTCTTTTGCTGCAACTTTAAATGCTTTCAATGTTTCTCCTCCTTTCATCGATTTTTAGACTGACCAGTCAGTACAGTTATTATTATATTCTCCTCTTCTCAATGTGTCAATAAAAAAGTACCTTTGATTTTAAAAATAAAAACACCTCCTTTGAGGTGTATATTATCCTTGAAGTTGAAGCCCTTTTAATGCAAAATTAAATACACTATCTGTTATATCTTGTGGATTAAATTTCTCGTCACTATCTTCTACTACTTTCAAAGCCAAAATTGAACTTATCATGCCAAAAAAAGCTGCTGCTACTATCTTTTCATCGCAATCAGCAATGAGTTTTTGTTCCTTGCCTTCTCTAATAATATTTTCTATTAGCTCAAGATAAGTATACAATTTCTCCCTGAATTTGCGAGGAACTTCCCCATGACCCCATATTTGGCTTAGCAAAACTATTATAAAGTCGTGATTTCTGTACAAAAAATTAGTCTGTACAAAAATGATTTTCCGTAGTTTTTCTACAGCATTATTTAGCTTGCCTATCTCTTCTATTGCCTCTTGTTTCAAAATCTTTATACCTTCATCAATTAAAAACTCCAATATGTCATCTTTGCTTTTAAAATGATAATACAAGGTCCCTTTTGCTACTCCAGCATTTTCCGCTATTTCTTCCATTGTGGTTTTGTAAAATCCACTTTTTGAAAAGGTCTTTATCGCCGCTTTAAAAATCTTTTCTTTTGTCTTATTCATTCTCCTTCATTCCCTTTTTAAGAAATTAAACATATATCATTTTAACTGTCATTCCGCCATCCACAATGAGATTCGCTCCTGTAATAAAAGAAGCTTCTTCCGAACATAAAAATAAACATGCATTTGCTACGTCCTCTGGCTTACCTACCCGTCCTGCAGGATGCTGCAAATGGTCCTCTTCTGTCAATTGGGGCTTTTTAGCTTCTCTACTTTTCTTCCATTCAGACACTTCTATCCATCCGGGACTTATAGAATTCACCCTTATTTTATCATAACTTAAACTTATTGCAAGAGAGTGGGTTAAGGCTATAATACCACCTTTTGAAGCAGAATAAGGTTCTGTATGAGGTTCAGACATAAATGCCCTTGTAGACGCTATATTTATTATGACTCCTCCGCCATTGTCTCTCATGTGAGGAGCAACATATTTTGAACACATATATGTTCCTCTTAAGTTCACATTTATGACTCTATCCCATTCCTCCATGGGCCTTGTGTAAATCGTCCCTCCTGCTCCAATACCTGCATTGTTTATCAAAATATCGATCTTGCCGTATGCTTTTATCGTCTTATCTACCATGTTTTTAACATCTTCCTCTAAAGAAACATCTGTATGTACAAAAAGTGAGTCTCCACCTTTAGATTTTATATATTCTTCATTTTCTATGCCAGCTTCATCGTCAATATCAGCTATAACTACTTTTGCTCCTTTTTCAGCAAAAGTTCGCGCAATACACCGCCCTATTCCTTGTCCTCCTCCTGTCACTATCACTACTTTCCCATTAAAATCCATAGTTAACCCTCCAATTTTTAATTATAAAAGAAGATAAGGTAACCTCATGATTAAAATTAAAAAAGCAAAGAGGTTTACCTTATCATAAATAGTATAACTTAAAAGTTTTATAAAAATCAAATAAATGGGTTGCATAAATTATTTTAACTTATACCTTTCTATAGCACTTTCTATAATCTTCCTAATAAATTCTCCTCTTGTTAAACCTGCCGCTTTTGCCATATAACCCATGTATCCGTGATGAACATGTTTTTCACCTTTGCTACTTGACATTGTAAGTCCCGCAAATGTATTCAATTCTAAGAAATAAGGAACATTATCTTTGCTTAGAATCATATCAATTCTCGCAAAATCCTTTGCATTTAAAACCTTATAAATATTTAAAGCCGTCTCTTTAATCTTTTCTTCCACTTCCTTTGATACTTCCATAGGGCATTTTATTATCTCATTGTCAAACATTTTATGTTCATAAGTATTAGTTTTAACGTTATTATATCCTACTTCCAATAAAGGCAATACTTGTGGGTGTTTATATCCAATTATTCCAACGGTCACTTCTTTTCCTTCAATAAATTCTTCAATTAAAGCTGCTTGTCCTATTTTATCGGTTATTTTGCTCACTACTTGTGGAAGTTTGTCCTTATCATAAATTATATTTTCTTCATCTATACCTGCACTTCCTCTTCCACTTATAGGTTTTGCAAATAGAGGAAATTCAAGATGGTCTACAGAAGGAATTTCTTGAGGATTTTGTGCAATTACATATTTAGGCGTAGGCAAACCGTGAGAAGCCACAATGTCCTTCCTCATTCTCTTATCAGTTGCTACTACGTCCAATCCAGATCCAACATATGGTATGTTGAATACTTCTAAAAATGCTACTTCTTTCATACTTGAGGCATTAAAAATTAAATCCACCTTTTCTTTTTTATAGTTTCATAAGTTTCTAATGGATCTTCCTTCCATTCTATGAGGACTGAATCAAATCCAGCTTCTTTTATGGCCATATAATGATGGTATGCTTCATCATAGGCATCGTCATATACTTTGTCTGGTGTCAATTTCCTCTGAAATTCGACATTCCTGAATTTCCTCCAAAGCACACCAATTTTCATATGGCATCACCCTTTTCAATTTTTATAAAAATTTTTGAAAGGAAAAGGAAAAACTACTTAAATACAGTTTCTGTGTGATTCACCACCATGTCAGTTATAATCAGTGAAATCAAGCTTTCCGCTCCTTCATTTAAATTTACTCCCTCTTTAGTTATACCGTCGTAACAACCCCCTGTCTCCTCATCTATTAAGCTTTCATTCTTTGAATTTTCTCCCAAAAACCATTTGTAACATTTTATAGCTTTTTCTCTGTACTTTTCTTTTTTAAAAATTTTATAAGCTTCTGTATACATAAGAGCAGTCTCACAAGCCTCTATTGGTTGTTCATCAAATTCTGCAGGTTTTTCATCTCCTTTTTTGTACCAACCTTTACAACCTATCGGCTTAAAATACCCACTTCTAAAAGTTACTTTCTCTAAAAATTCCATGCTCTCTTTTGCAACATCTAAGACTTCTTCATCTCTTGTAATAGTGTATGACCTAAGAAGAGCCCAAGGAAGTACGGCATTGCTGTAAGTCATTATATTTTCAAACCATTTCCACTCTTCATCTTTGTTTTCCCTATATTTTTGAACTATTTTTTTTGAAATAGAAGTTATCAAATTTTTTATCTTCTCTTTGTTAAATTCAGTAACATCAGAACTGTATAAAAGGCTTAATCCTATTAACAAATAAGCGTTACCGCGAAGAGAATTTAAATTTGCTACATTGGGCAAAGCTTTTTTGATTAATGTCACAGCAACACTTTGATAACCATTAGACAAATTAGTATTTAATAAATATCCTAATGCCCATAAAGTTCTGCCAAAACAATCTTCTGAGCCAACTTCTTCAATAAATTCTCTATTGTAGTTCATAAAATTTCTAAAATATCCTTTGCCGTTTTGGGCATAAATCAAGAAAGAAAGGTATCTCTTTAAAAGATCAAGGTATTTTTCATCTTTGTAAACTTCATATAGCATTGAAGCAGCAATGAGAGCCCTTGAATTGTCATCAGTAGTGTAACCTTTTGTCAAATCAGGAATAGAGTAAAGGGAATGCTGTAAAATGCCTGTATCGTCCGTTAGCTTGAAAAGATGCTGAAACTTAGTTGCTAGTTTCATTATTTCAATTCCCCCTTCCTCTATATCACAACTTCCTCCCTTGATTTAATGTCCAATACAGACAAAATCATTATGACATATCTGTAAGCAACGTTATTCCACATCATTGTATTCCCTAATTTTTTAATTTCTGACTCTATCTGCAGCCTTTTCTCAGGGTTTTCAAATATATACTCAATATGTTTAGCTAAAGACTTTGCATCACGGAAATTAGCAAGCAATCCTCTTCCTTCTCCTAAAATTTCTTCAGCGTACATATAAGGAGTGGAAATAATCACTTTCCCTAAACCTGCTGCATATGCTAAAGTACCGCTTACAGCTTGTTCTTTGTTTAAGTATGGAGTCATATATATATCTGACATCTTCAAATACTCCAAAATCTCTTTCTTCGTAAGATATTTGTCCACAAATTTTACATTATCTTCTACTCCAAGGTCATGAACTAGTTTTTGAAGTTTCTCCCTATACTCTTCCCCAAATTCTCTCTTTATGTTTGGATGGGTTTGCCCTAAAATTAGGTATAATACATCTTTGTATTTTTTAGCCACAATACTTATTGCTTCTATGCCATACTCTATTCCTTTGCCCGGATTTATAAGACCAAAAGTGCTTATTATTCTTCTGCCTTTAAATCCATATCTTTCTTTCAATGTTTCTTTGGGTAATACTGGAAGATTGGGCACACCGTGAGGAATGACAGTGATTTTATTAGAAGGTATGTGATATATCTTTTCAAGAAGTGGTATAGTATTTTTAGCCATTGTAACTACTTTAACACTTTTTTTACCTAATTCTTTAAGTATCATAAGTTGTTTTTCATTTGGATTTGATAATACTGTGTGGACTGTCAAAACAAAGGGTATATTTAAATTGTCTACCAAATCTAATAAGTACTCTCCACTTTCTCCTCCAAATATTCCGTATTCATGTTCTATAATGAGCAAATCTATGTCAGATTCATTTAATTCACGGGCTAATCTTACATAATCTTCTCTTACAAATTGTTGTAACTGATATTTAACATCACTATCGTATTCGTAAGTTTTATTATCGTTTATTGCAATTACTCCTGCAAAATTAATAAGTTTTATCTTTTTTATTTCATTAACTAAATCTTGAGTAAAAGTAGCAATGCCACACTCTCTTGGTGGATAAGTGCTCAAAAATGCTACATTTCTCCCCAATACGCTCATCATATCACGCCCCCTTCTTAGTTTGTTTAGTATTAAGTTGTCAACGTAGTACTTGCCAATCTATTAGCTGTAAACACTGTATTTTTAACTTCCATATTCACCTCTACTATACATTCTGAAGTGACAACTGCATTCTCTAATCTTGCAAACCTGCGCACTTTTACATTATCCCACAATACACTTTGTGATACTTTGCTCTCTTGACCTATTCGACAGTTATTCCCAATTACTGTATACGGACCAACTGTAGCATAGGCATCAATTTCAGTATTATTTCCAATATAAGCAGGTCCTATCACTTTTGCGGTAGGATGAATTTTAACATTGTCTCCTAAAATTATACCTCTTGAGGAAGTAGTACTTACAAATTTTGATTTTCCTTTTAAAATGTCCTCATGAACTTTTTTGTATTTATCTATTGTACCTATATCTATCCAGTAGCCGTTAAATTTATAAATAGCCATTCTATACCCTTTTTCCAAAAGTTTGGGATATGTCTCCCTCTCTACAGATACTACTGTATTTTCAGGAATTTCTTTTAACACCTCAGGTTCAAATACATATACTCCTGCGTTAATATACTTAGAATTACTCTCGCCTAGTTTGGGCTTTTCTTTGAAAGCAGTTATAAAGCCTTTTTCATCAAATTCTATAACTCCGTACTGAGAAGTATCTCTTACTTCAATAGATGCAATAGTTACTTGAGCTCTTCTTCTCTTGTGGTATTTTATCAAATCTGCATAGTCAATATCACTGACGATATCAGAGTTTAAAATGAGGAAAGTATCATCAAAAAATTTTTCGGCGTTTTTTATTGCCCCACCAGTCCCCAAAGGAGATTCTTCTGTAATATAGTGTATTTTTACACCTAAGTCCTCTTTTGGCTTGAAGTAATCTTCAATGTACTGAGACTTATAATAAGTACTTATTACAACTTCATCTACTCCACTTTTTTTAAGGTTTAAAATAATCCTTTCTAAAAGAGGTCTTCCCATGATAGGAACCATTGGTTTTGGCAGGTCATCTGTAAGAGGTCTTAGCCTTGTTCCCAAACCTCCTGCCAATAACAACGCCTTCATAAAAGACCCCTCCTTTATGAAGTTTTTCAAAAATTAACCTTAAAAACAAAAGAAGGGCGTGATACAAGTGATATAATTTATAAGAACGATAAGAACTAAGAAGAGGAGAAATATATTAGCACTCTTGAAATTCGGCTGCTAATAAGTATTATAATTAATCCTTTTTGGCATGTCAAGTACTTTTCTGTAAATAAAAACAGGCCTTTTAAAAGCCTGCTAAAATTTGATATCTTTCATCTCTAATATCGCCACGCCTATAACAGTATCCGCGCCCCCATAATAAACGTAAATAGTATCATCTTTTACTGCATTACCACAACTAAATACAACATTAGGAATGTATCCTTCTTTTTCCCACTGTAGTTCTGGCTCTAAGATAGGTTCTTTTTGCCTTGCAATAATCTTTGATGGATCTTCTAAATCTAAAAGGACTGCTCCCAATCTATATACATTATTGTCATCAGCTGCATGGTATATCAAAAACCAACCATCTTTTGTCCTAATAGGCGGCCCTCCAATTCCGACTCTCGCACTTTCCCACGTTCCAGGAATTGGCTTAATGATAGGCTTATGGTCATACCAATTTTTTAAATCTTCTGAAAAGGCAATCCATATATCTGGATACCTTCTATGAAGCATCACATACTTTCCATTGATTTTTTCAGGAAATAAAGAGGCGTCTTTATTAGGTTCATCTAAAACTACTCCTTTTCTCTCCCAATCTATAAGGTTTTTGGAGGTAGCCAAACAAATCCTATAGTCATCATGAAACCTGTCCCCAAAACCTGTGTACATCATATAATAAATGCCGTCAATTTTGACTATCCTTGGGTCTTCTAATCCTCTGAGCTCTTGTTCTGTCTCATTGCTCATCACTGGTTTGTCTAATCTCATAAAATTAATCCCGTCTTTGCTAACTGCATACCCCAGGCGAGAAGTATATTTCCCATATTTGGCGTGAGGTCCAATGTCAGTAGCCCTATAAATCAAGTGAAACAGTCCATTGTCATAAATTGCTGCAGTATTAAAAACTGCTGCTCTTTCCCATTCATTTTCTGCTTTTGGCATCAATACTGGCTTATCTGATAATCTCTTTAATTTTATCACTCCATACACTCCTTTTAAAATTTTACTTTTTCTTTTTCAATGGCTGCTACACCTATATGGGTATCTGCTGCTCCGTAATACACGTAATACATGTCATTCACTTCAACTGCTCCACAGCTAAATACCACATTAGGCACAAGCCCATTTATTTCCCAATCCAACTCTGGCTCTAAAATAGGCTCTTTTTGTCTCGCAACAACCTTTGATGGGTCCTTTAAGTCTAAAAGAGCTGCACCAAGTCTGTACACATTGTTGTCATCCACCCCGTGATATATTAAAAGCCATCCATCTTCTCTTTTTATAGGAGGTCCTGCTATGCCAATTTTCTTTGACTCCCATGTGTAAGGTTTAGGGGACATTATAATCTTATGGTCATACCAATTTACTAAATCATCAGAATAAGCAATCCAAATATCGGGCATTCTTCTATGGAAAAGCACATACTTTCCATCTATTTTTTCGGACAAAAGCGCCGCATCTTTATTGGGTTCATCAAGAACAATTCTATGTCCTTTCCAATTTTTTAAATCATCAGACCAAACCATACATATTCTAAAATCCAGCCAGTCCCTTCCTCCAAAACCTGTATAGAGCATGTAATACTTGTCGTCAATTTTTGTAATTCTTGGGTCTTCTACTCCCCACGCTTCTTGTGGGGGGTCCCCCACTAAAACAGGCTTGTCAAATCTTTCAAAATTTATACCATCTTCGCTTACAGCATACCCAATTGAGGATACAAATTTATATTTTTCTTCTGGCTTTTCAGTATTCAAAACAAATTTATTATTAGAGGCTCTGTAAAACAAGTGGAATTTATTATCTTCATATATTACTGCTGCATTAAAAACAGCCTCCTTTTCCCATTCATGCTCTTTTATTGGCGACAATATAGGTTTGTTACTAAGTCTTGTTAGCCTGAACATCTTTATACCCCCTTTTCCAGCAAAATTGCAACTACTCCATTAGCCTCTATTGTGAAATTTTCTAAATTAATCTGCCTTCCGCTGATTAAATCTTGTATTTTCTCATTATTTTTTGTTTTTCTACTTATTCTTATTTTAGTATGAATATCTATGTCTTCATGATTTATAAAGAACACAAGGGTTTTCCTGCCATAATCAAACTCTTTTACTTCAATATAAGGAGATTCTACTTTTACGTTGTATTCTATTCTGCTCAGCTCTTTAGCATACTTATAAATCAAATAAGACCTGTCAGTCTTATATACATCGGGCATATAACTTAAATAGAGCTCAATAGGATACGTAACAAGAATAGCATTCCCTTTGCCATATTTATTTATAACTATTGCCGGGTTATTCTCATCATCATTTGCAATTACACGGCCTGTTGTCGGCTTTGCAATAAGTCTTTTATTAAATTTAAGAGCTTTATAATTTAAATCAATTCCAAGTTCTTCACAATGCATTGATACTGTCTCATTTTTGGGCACCATAGAATATTGCGTTTTAACTCCAAAAACCTCATCAAAACCTTCTACAGAAATTCCATCGTATGATACATACAAAGTGCCACCATTTTTAACAAAATCCATAATTTTTACCCATTGGTCATAATTTAAATGCCCTTTTCTATAAGCGGAAGGTAGTATAAGCATTTTATACTTACTAAAATCTCCATCAGCTCTTACCAATTCAACATCTATACCTGCTTCCTTTGCCAGTATAAAACTATTTAAAAGAATCCTAAAATTTCTCTCTGGAGTATAATCGTTACCTACAAATAAAGCACTATAATACTTATCCGGAATGATTATCGCGGCATCACACTTTTTGTGTTTTAAATCCTTATACTCAATTTTATTCATAAATTCAGAAAAAGCTTTTATTTCAAGTCCTGCTTTTTTAACTCTTCCATCAACTGCTGTTATACCAAATTGCGTTTCAAAGGGGGTAGAATTATAGGGAAGCCTTTCGCCAACAGAAAAATCTCCAAAGCACCAGGCTATTGCACCTATCGATTCATTCGCAAGAAGGCTATACAGAACCACCTTGTAATAATTTCCCTCTATATCTTCACTCATCATAAGTGTAGTTGCACCAAATTCCTCCAGTAGCACTTCCTTGCCACCCATAGCTTGGGTGAGTTTAGAAGCAAAAGGTGCCATATAAGTGCTTCTTATAGAATTTACAGGGTCTATACATGTATCTGTATAAATTGGATATGCGTGCATACACAGAAAATCATTTCCTTCTTGCAAGTCTTCAGGATAAAAATTATTATCGGTAAGAAGAGATGCCTGGTGTATTCCAAGTGTTACGGGATGATTTTTGTCGTATTTTTTTATCTCATTTGATAAGACATAGTTCCACAGCCAAGCATCATGTCTTGACTCTGCTTTTACATAATTATCTGGCTCATTTGAAAGGTCCCAAAACAAAATAGCAGATTCATCTTTGTACCTCTCAGCAAAAAAGCGTACCAATTTAATTTGATACCTCAACATAAATGAATCACTGTATATATTCCTACCTTCTCTCCACGGCACATCCCAATTCTCACCGCTCATATGCCCCACAAAAAAAGTAGGCGCGATTTTCATATCAACTTCATGACATATTTTAATAAGCTCGTCAAACTTTTTCACCGCTTCCTCTGATATTACATCAGGCTTTGGCTGAAAATCCTCCCAAAAAAGATTTATTCTCATTACATTAATGCCTAAGCTTTTCGCTTCAATAAATTCACTTTTTATCTCATCATAATTCCACTCTTTCCACATTTCAATGCCATGATTCCTAGGCCAATAATTAGCTCCTATTATAAATTCATCTGCAAATTTTGCCATTTTTCTACCTCCGTCATATTATTTTAAAACAAACTGTATACCTTCTTTAAAATTCTTGCTAAAAATTATAAACAAAATAAGTATTGGCATTGTCAAAATTACAGAAGCAGCATACATTGGTCCCGGATATGCACCATATGGTCCAAACATTTGTGCTAGCATAACATTCAGAGTAAGAAGATTTTGATCATGCACGACGAGCATATCCCACAAAAGCTCTACCCATCTTTCCATAAATAAAAACAGGAAAATAACTGTTGTAATTGATTTTGACATTGGCAAAACAATCTTAAAAAGTATTTTAATTTCATTTGCACCATCTATTTTTGCAGCCTCAATTAACTCGTTTGGTATTGCTTTAAAAAAATTTGTATACATAAATATCGCCCATAAACTTACAGACTTTGGAATAATCATACCCCAATAAGTATCATATAATCCTAATTTTCTCACCAGCAAAAACGTAGGTATCAAAAGAATAATCGATGGATAAAACATCTGAAACATTATAATGTTATTTATTGTTCTGCTTCCTTTAAAAACTATTTTTGACAAGGCATATGCAACTAATAATGCTGTAACCATCATTAAAAATGTTGATGAAACTGTTACAATAATACTGTTAGCAAAGGCTCTGAGCCACGGACGTGGTGTAACATCTTCTCCTCCACGTAAAAGCCAAATATAAGATTTCAATGTAATTCCTGTTGGTATTATTTTTCTATCAACTTGATCCCATGGTGCAAGCGAATTTAATACCATATACAAATATGGGTATACCATTATAATTAAAAAAATAATGGCTATTGTATACAATAATATAAGTTGCAATTTCTTATTTTTACTCCCAACCATAACTCTTCCCCCAAATTTCTAGCAATCTCCGAACAATTATTATGGTCACAAAAGTCACTACAGAATCAATAATTGCAATTGCAGAGCCGTAACCCGCATTTAGCTTGCTAAAAGCTTGGTTATATATTTCTATTTGCCATGTATTTGTTGAAAATCCAGGTCCTCCACCTGTTAATACATAGGGTTCTGTAAATATACCAAATACAAGTCCAACTGCCAATATAGTCACTGTAAACATAGCTGGATATAAAAGTGGCAGCGTAATTTTAAAAAATTTTATCCAACCTGTTGCACCATCTATAGCAGCAGCTTCATATACCTCACCCGGTATGCTCTCTAATCCAGATGTCAGTATAAGCGAATAATAACCCATAAATTTCCACGATATCATAACAGCAATAATCAATGGAGCAAGTATCTGTGAACCCAGCCAATCAATGTTTAAATGCCACGAATTTCTTAACCACACATTTAAAGCACTGTTATATGATAAAATTCCCTTTACCACTACTGATGTAGCAACACCAGAGGCAAGATAGGGAAGAAAATATCCTACAGAAAAAAAACTTTTAAATCTTGGCAAACTGTTTATAATAAGAGAAATTACCAAAGATCCAATTAATACCATAGGCACAAATATTATCATAAACTTATATGTTACAAAAAATGCCGCTTTTACTCCTGGACTTTTAACTGCTTGAATAAAGTTTAAAAAACCAACATTCTCATATTGAGGTGAAATAAGATTCCAGTTAGTAAAAGATAAAAATAATGCTCCAAAAAGCGGAATTACGAAAAATATTAAACTGTATACAAGGTATGGGCTGGCAAAAAGCCAACCCAATTTCTCTTGTCCTTTTTTCATTTAAGAACCCCCTGAATCGCCTTTTTCATATCATCCCAAGCCTTTTGTGCATCTACTTGTCCTGCCACAACAGGATTTACAGCTTTTTGGCCAATTAATGTCTGAATATCGTTAAATTTAGCATTATCAATAGGCGGAATAGCATTTGGTATAGATTCAGCATACAGTTGAAGCTCAGGATGATCTTTTAAGTAATTTTTAAATTGTTCGTTTGTATTGACATCATCTCTTGCTGGTGGAAGATTAGTAATTTCAAACCATTTCATATCATTTTCGGGATTAGAATATACCCATTTTATAAATTCCATTGCTGCTTTTTGCTTTTCAGGACTTGATTGTGCATATATTACAAGGCCTTTTGTATCTGCAAATGTTTTTACATTATCTGTACTCATTCCATCTGGCACTGGAGGTAGTGCAAGCACATAAGTTTCATTTAGCTTAAGTTCTGGATATTTGTCCTTCCATGTATTAAACGTCCAAGGACCAATTGTTGTCCATACACTTATTCCTGTTTCAAAAGGATCCGTAGCTTTTTGCGTTAATATAAGCTTATTTTTTGCCATATCCTCAAGGAATTTAAGTGTAGCAACTCCGGCTTTATCATCAGCAACAAAATTATTTCCCTCTATGAATTTATTACCGTTTGAAGCTGCATCATAAAGCATAAAGAAGTCAAACCATCTTTTCCACCAGGTAGAGTCAATTAAATCTGGATTTGCCCATAAATACTTGTCAGGATATTTTTCTTTTAATTTTTCCCTAATTCAATAATTTGACTATAAGTTTTTGGAGGTTCATTATATCCCAATTGCTTTAAAATATCGATCCTCCATGCAAAAAGCATCGCGTTTGAATATATAGGCAATACATATTGATGCCCATCCGCAAACTCCCATGCCTGAATTGTGTTTTCCATATTTCTAGTTTTTACAATGTCATTCCATCCATCCATTGTATCAAGAGGTACTAAAGCTTTACTGTCTACAAGTTGTGCCGCAAAACCACGGGAAATGTTTTCTGAAATTGTAGGAGCATTACCACCAGCAAGAGCTGCTTGAATTCCAGCTTCAGATGTTGGTGATTCAGGCATCGGGCTAACATTTACTTTGATGTTTGGATTAATTTTTGCATATTCTTCAGCCATCTGTTTCCAGAAAGTCTGTTGCGGAGGATTTGGAGCAGCCCAAAAATCGATTGTAATAACTTTTTCTTTTGTTGTCTGTGATGCTTCATTCTTTTGGCTTGTACTAGTCCCACAGCCTGCCAAAAGTGATGCAGCAAGAAGTAAAATTAGAATACTTTTAGCTATTTTTTTCATAAAACACACCTCCAAAAATTAATTTTATTTAAAAAACAGCTTAATGCTGTTTTTATGTCCTCTAAAAGTTTTTAATTTCTAACTTCCCTTACTGATTCCCTCTCTATCAGCTTAACCTCCATCCGTATGTGGTCACAGGGCTCTTTTGGGTTTTCCATCCTCCACAAAAGTCTTTTTACAGCTTTTATTCCCATGAGTTCCTTATTTATGCGGATAGTAGTCAAATGCGGTGTCACAATGTTACATATATCAATATCATCAAAGCCAACTACAGAGATATCGTCAGGTACTTTAATACCCAAGATACTCAATGCATTGTACAAGGTAATAGCAGCACTATCGTTGGAGCATACCCATGCAGTAGGAAGTTTATCTAACTTCGAGATAATATTTGCTACCTCTTTGTAGTTTTTGCTTAAAACATATTGTTCTACCTGTCCTATTACACAATATCCAGGATTTACATTAAATATGGGATCTACATTAAGTCCTGCATTTCTCATCGCCTCGTTAAAGCCTAACCATCTTTCTTTAAAACTTAAAGAAAAATCTATTTCACCAAAAAAACCTATTTGAGTATGGCCTTTTCGAATAAGATATTGTGTTGCCATATATGAGCCAGGCATATTTTGAGTTAATACAGCATCTGTACTTATAGTAAATGAAGCATGGTCTACAAGGACAGTTGGTATATCATACTTCAATAATTTTTCAAGATGTTCATCTTTAATAGTACCAACCACTAAAATTCCTGAAACTTTTCTCGTTTCAACACTGGAAGGTACCTGAAAATCATCTTGATTCATGAAGTTTACTAAAATATCGTAATTATTTTTCTTTGCTTCATTCTCTATACCTAAAATTACTTTTGTATAAAAATGAGTATCGCGGAAATTTCTCTCTTCAATCAGTAGGCAAATATTTCTGAAATGATTTTTAGCAATAAAAGAGGGATTTTCATCAAAATACCCCATTTCATCAGCTGTTTTTAAAACTATTTTTCTTGTCTCTTCGCTCACCCCCACCTTGTCATTTAAAGCCAGGGACACAGCATTAATTGATAAGTTCAACCTTTCAGCGATATCTTTCATGGTCACTTTTTTCCTTTTAATTGCCGTCAAACTTAACACCTCTAAAAATCGTTTTCTTGTAATAGATTATAAATCATTTGAATTTAATTATCAAGCAAAATTTACTTGAATTATTATAGATTTTACTTGAATTTTGTTTGTTATAATCTTATCTTAACGATTACTTGAAATATATTCACAATAAAGTAGAGAACACAGCACTTTGTCTAATTTATAATTCAAGTAATTTAAAGTGAATTGAATAAACCAATATTATATACTCTAAAAATACAAAATTTCGTGTTATAATTACATCATAGACTCTTTTTGGAGGTAATTTACATGGCAAAAATGAGAATAGATAAACTTTTATCGAATATAGGCATTGGTACGAGAAAAGAAGTTAAAAAATTCATTAAAGAAGGTCTTGTATTGGTAAATGGAAATACAGTAAAAGATGCTGGTTTAATTGTAGATACTGAATCTGATGAAATTTTATTTGATGGTGAAAAGATCAATTACAAAGAATTTATATATATCATGATAAATAAGCCAAAAGGAGTTATTAGCGCCACATATGACGAAGTTGAAAAAACAGTTATTGACCTTCTTCCTCAAGAATTAAAAGCTCGAAATCCATTTCCCGTAGGAAGACTTGATAAAGATACAGAAGGATTGCTTCTTATAACTAATGACGGAGACTTGGCACATCAGCTTTTATCACCAAAAAAGAATGTTATAAAAAAATATTATGCTGAAATATTAGGCTTTGTCAATGAAAGCGACATTAAAGCTTTCAATGAAGGCATTATACTTGAAGATGGGTATAAAACTCTTCCCGCAAACCTTGAAATTCTTTTTCTTCTTCTGATGTGTCGAAAGTTTACGTTTATATAAGAGAAGGAAAATATCACCAAATAAAAAGGATGTTTGAATCAGTCGGTAAAAAGGTCATATACCTTAAAAGATTGGCAATGGGTAGTCTCACCCTTGACGAAAATCTAAAACCTGGGGAGTGGAGAGAATTGTCTGAAGAAGAGCTATCTTTCCTGAAAAAGTCGATATAAAAACAAGGCTTTCACCAAAGCCTTGTTATATAAATCCCCCATCTACAGTTATAACTTGCCCTGTTATAAAATTTGCCTTGTCAGATAATAAAAACAGTACAGCATTTGCTACATCTTGAGGTTTCCCTATACTCATAAGTGGTATATCCTCAATTAAGTGTTTCTTTTCTTCCCTATTTAAAATGTTGTTCATTCGAGTATCAATTACTCCAGGAGCAATACAATTAACTCTTATTTTAGAAGGCCCTAACTCTTTTGCCAAAGCCTTTGTAAAAGCTATTATTCCTCCTTTAGATGCTGAATAATGTACTTCACAGGAAGCACCGGAAATACCCCAAATTGAAGAAATGTTTATTATACTCCCATGTTTTTGAGGCAACATATGTCTCAAAACACTTTGTGTGCAATTGAAAAGACCTTTTAAATTGACATTCATCATCCTATCCCAATCTTCTTCTGTTATTTCTATAAATGGTTTGATTTGGGCAATTCCTGCATTATTTATAAGATAGTCAATGCGACCAAATTTATTATAAATACTATCAATCATATTGTCTACCTGCTGTCTGTTTGAAATATCTGCTTTAAAAATTTCCGCATAACTAAAATTGCTTTTTATATACTCTCTTAATTTAACAGCTTGCTCATAACTGTTATTATAATGTATTGCTATAGAAGCCCCTTCTTTTGCAAGCTCTATACAAATTTCTCTTCCTATATCCCCAGCACCACCAGTTACAATCGCTACTTTGCCATTTAACATCTCTTTCACCTTCTAAATTAATTGACACTTCTTTTTGTAATTTTATAAAAAATAAAATTATGTCAATATCAATAAAAAATACTAAAAAAGGTTCTGCATTTACCTCGCAGAACCTCTCATTTTCTTATGGAGCGGATGACGGGATTCGAACCCGCGATCCTCGGCTTGGGAAGCCGATGCTCTACCGCTGAGCCACATCCGCATCTCTTAAAAGTTGGCTCCTCAGGTAGGACTCGAACCTACAGCCTACCGGTTAACAGCCGGTTGCTCCACCATTGAGCTACTGAGGAATATTTTTAATTCCGGCAGCGACCTACTCTCCCGCGAAAGCAGTACCATCGGCGCTGGAGGGCTTAACTTCCGTGTTCGGAATGGGAACGGGTGTTTCCCCTCCGCTATCGCCACCGGAAATCTAGACCCTCAAAACTGCACAAAGCCTTCTCGGTCAAGTCCTCGACTGATTAGTACCGGTCAGCTAAGAGTGTTTCCACTCTTACACCCCCGGCCTATCTACCTCGTGGTCTTCGAGGTGTCTTACCCCTCTCGGGTGGGAAACCTAATCTTGAGGCGGGCTTCACGCTTAGATGCTTTCAGCGTTTATCCCCTCCGAACTTGGCTACCCAGCTGTGCACCTGGCGGTGCAACTGGTACACCATCGGTTCGTCCACCCCGGTCCTCTCGTACTAGGGGCAGTGCCTCTCAAGTTTCCTTCGCCCGCGACGGATAGGGACCGAACTGTCTCACGACGTTCTGAACCCAGCTCGCGTACCGCTTTAATGGGCGAACAGCCCAACCCTTGGGACCTACTTCAGCCCCAGGATGCGATGAGCCGACATCGAGGTGCCAAACCTCCCCGTCGATGTGGACTCTTGGGGGAGATCAGCCTGTTATCCCCGGGGTAGCTTTTATCCGTTGAGCGACGGCGTTCCCACTCACTGCCGCCGGATCACTAAGCCCGACTTTCGTCCCTGCTCGAGATGTCTCTCTCGCAGTCAGGCTACCTTCTGCCTTTGCACTCTCTCGCGCGATTCCCGTCCGCGCTGAGGTAACCTTTGGGCGCCTCCGTTACCCTTTAGGAGGCGACCGCCCCAGTCAAACTGCCCACCTGCCATTGTCCCTACGCCGGTTCCACGGCTATAGGTTAGAATTCCGGTAATCCCAGGGTGGTATCCCAACGCCGACTCCAGTAAGGCTGGCGCCCTACCTTCTCCGTCTCCCACCTATCCTGTACAAGAATTACCAAAATCCAGTGACAGGCTACAGTAAAGCTCCACGGGGTCTTTCTGTCCAATCGCGGGTAACTCGCATCTTCACGAGTACTACAATTTCACCGGGCCCCTCATCAAGACAGCGCCCAAGTCGTTACGCCTTTCGTGCGGGTCGGAACTTACCCGACAAGGAATTTCGCTACCTTAGGACCGTTATAGTTACGGCCGCCGTTCACTGGGGCTTCGGTTCAGTGCTCTCACACTTCCCCTTAACCTTCCAGCACCGGGCAGGCGTCAGCCCCTATACTTCGTCTTCCGACTTAGCAGAGACCTGTGTTTTTGGTAAACAGTCGCTTGGGCCTCTTCTCTGCGGCCTTTCGGCACTCCTTCTCCCGAAGTTACGGAGTCATTTTGCCGAGTTCCTTAATGAGGGTTCTCCCGCTCGCCTGTGGATCCTCTCCTCGCCTACCTGTGTCGGTTTGCAGTACGGGCACCTTGGACCTCGATAGCGGCTTTTCTCGGCAGCTGCTTCGGTGGCTTCGCCTTCCGGCTCCCCTTCTCAGGCCCCTGCCAGTACGCGGATTTGCCTACGTACCCTTCGGTGCCTGATTGGACGTGCTCTACCAACCGCACGCTCCACCTATCTCGCTGCGTCCCCACTTCTCTTTGCGGCCCTCGGTGGTACCGGATTCTCTACCGGTTCCCCATCGCCTACGCTTTCGCCTCGGCTTAGGCCCCGACTTACCCTGGGTGGATTACCCTTCCCCAGGAAACCTCAGGCTTCCGGCGGTAAGGTTTCTCACCTTACTCTCGTTACTCATGCCGGCATTCTCTCTACTGTACAGTCCAGCTTAGCTTACGCTTTGCCTTCTACCCGTACAGTACGCTCCCCTACCCCACCGCTTCCGCGGTAGCCCCAGCTTCGGTGGCATGTTTGAGCCCCGTTCATTTTCGGCGCAGGACCTCTCGACCAGTGAGCTGTTACGCACTCTTTAAATGTATGGCTGCTTCTAAGCCAACATCCTGGTTGTCTTCGAAGTCCCACTTCCTTTACCACTTAACATGCCCTTTGGGACCTTAGCTGGAGGTCTGGGCTGTTCCCCTCTCGACTACGGATCTTATCACTCGTAGTCTGACTCCCAGGTTCCTTCCTATGGCATTCGGAGTTTGATAGGGTTCGGTAACCTACTTGGCCCCTAGCCCATTCAGTGCTCTACCTCCATAGGTTCTACCCTGAGGCTAGCCCTAAAGCTATTTCGGGGAGAACCAGCTATCTCCGTGCTCGATTGGCATTTCACCTCTACCCACAGCTCATCCCATGGCTTTTCAACGCCAACGTGGTTCGGGCCTCCACCAGATCTTACTCCGGCTTCACCCTGGCCATGGGTAGGTCGCACGGTTTCGGGTCTACGGCAGCAAACTCCCGCCCTCTTCGGACTCGCTTTCGCTTCGGCTCCGCTTTACGCTTAACCTCGCTTGCTACCGTAACTCGCCGGCCCGTTCTACAAAAAGTACGCCATCATCTGCTCTCTCGCAGACTCTGACTGCTTGTAGGCATATGGTTTCAGGTTCTCTTTCACTCCCCTCCCGGGGTTCTTTTCACCTTTCCCT